>NC_008228.1:2593502-3890253 GCF_000014225.1 Paraglaciecola sp. T6c | reverse complement strand
AAAGCTCACTAGTATGACAGCTGTAATAAAAAGAAATAAGTGGGAAATATGGCGTGATGTAATCTTTGCGCTCTTCACCCGTGAAATACGTACTGGGTTTAATGATAAATTTGGCTTGAGTTGGGCTGTTATTAATCCTGTCGTGTTCATATTTGTTTTGTCATTCATTCGAGGGCGTCTCGGTGGAGGTGAAACTCATACGATGCCAACGTTCACGTTTATGGCTATCGGGATCCTATTTATTCAATGTTTTTTGCAGACCATGGGTGGTTCAGCAAGGGCAATTAGCAAAAATAAAGCCTTATTTGCATTCAGGCAAGTTCAACCTATAAGTGCTGTTATCGCCGGTGCCTTATTCCAGATGCTGGTAAAAATATTCGTTATCGCTGGTATCCTAGTCATCATGTACTTCATGGGTATGGATATTCAGGTTTCTGATCCTTTATTATTTTTAGCGTGTTTCATTTTGCTATGGATTTTCGCTGTGGCGGTCGGTTTGATATTTGGTATTGCAGAGATGTTCATTTCTGAGTTGGGAAAAGTCAGGGAGTTACTTACCCGACCGATGTTTTTCATTTCGGGCGTCTTCTTTTCATTGCAGGATTTTCCGCAAGAATACTGGCATTACCTCGATTGGAATCCCATTCTGCATGCTATCGAATTAGCCCGCTATTCTGCTTATTCCACCTATGGAATTGAAGGGGTGAGTATGTCGTTTCTAGCAGGGTGTGTGTTAAGTTTTAGCTTCCTTGCTCTGGCGCTTTATCAAGTATCTTGGAAGCAGGCAATCAGTCGATGATAAGGCTGGAAAACCTAACTAAATACTACCCCTCACATTTGGGTAAGCAGTATATTTTTAAGGATCTCAGTTTTGATATTCCCTCAGGCCATAACATTGGCATACTGGGTTCAAATGGGGCGGGCAAATCAACCTTATTCAGATTATTGGCAGGAAGCGAATACCCCAACAAAGGAAAAGTTTTAACCGATCTTAGTTTATCTTGGCCTGTGGCGTTAACCACAGGAATACATCAACAAATGACCGGGCGCGAAAATACCCGTTTTATTGGCAAGGTAAATGGTATCGCAGACTTAGATACTTACGAACGCAGAGTCAGAGAATTTGCGGAGCTAGGGGATAAGTTCGATCTTCCGGTAAGAAGTTACTCCAGTGGCATGAAACCACGTCTTGCATTCGCCTGTTCAATTGCAATTGATTTTGACGTCTACCTCATTGATGAAGTGACCTCGGTAGGGGATGCCAAATTCCGTAAAAAAGCCAGAAAAGCACTGTTAGAGCGCAGCGAAACTGCAAACGTTGTTATGGTCAGCCATGAAATGAACGAAATCAGACAATTTTGCGACAGCGCTATTGTGTTACACAAGGGTGAACTAACTTTTTACAATGATCTCGAGGAAGGGATCAAACAATATCAGGCGTTATAAACATGACTCAGCAAGCTCAATTGGCATTAGAAGAGCGATTTCGCACATTACGATCATCATTGTCGACCGAACAATGGTCTGACTGGCAATATTTGTCCGCTAAGGTAGATGAGCTTGCTCTGGTTGATATAGCACTTGCCTTTAGATTAATGCAAAGGGTTAAAAATATTCACCCAACAGAGCAGCACCAACAAAAGTTGACCGCACTTAGGAAGCAGGCACTTCGTGAGGAGCCTGCACTAGCGATTTCCTCTTCCCGGGAATCTAAGGGCGGCAGATTACTCAATAATGCTCAAAGTTTGGGTGATCAAATAGCGGGAGTATTCTCACATCCACAAATGGCGAAGTTCAAACGTCCCTTCGCGCTATTTGTGTTGTTACCTTTCTTGTTATTTTCCTTTTATCAGCTTGTCGTAGCCAGCCCGAGATTTGAAAGCCAAGCTAGGTTAATCGTGCGCGAACCTGATGGCATGACGACGCTAGACCCTGCAATGGCTCTGATGACCGGGTTCGGTGTAGGTAGTGGTAATTTAGACACAGAGCTGGTGAAGGCTTTTATTTACTCAAACGATATGCTGAGGTATTTAGAAGATACATTGGCCATCAAAGCGCATTACAGCGACAGTAATAATGATCTTTTTAGTCGATTAGACGATGAAGCCAGTCGTGAAGCTCTTTTTGAATATTACGAAGATAAAGTCGTTGTCGAGCTCGATGCTGAATCACAAGTTGTCAGTGTCTTTGTACAAGCATTTAACCCTGAATTTGCCCACTTGATGAGCAAGACTATCGTTGAACATGCTGAGTGGTATATTAACGAAATTGGGCATAACCTAGCCAAAAAGCAACTTGAATTTGTTAAACTAGAACACCTCAAGGTCGAGCAAAGATTACAAAAAGCAAAAACTGAGTTGCTGTCGTTCCAGCGCCGTCATGATCTACTCGATCCTCAAGCTGAAGGGATGGCATTACAGCAAATTACTTATCGCCTAGAGGGGGAAATAGCTGCAAAACGTACTGAACTGAGAGCATTAAAGAGCAGTATGAGTGACAATGCTTCACAGGTTATTCAAGCTAGATCTCAATTAGATAGTATGCAACAGCAACTTGAGAAAGAGCGTTCGCGCTTGACCGACCAATCGAAAACTGATGACTCGCTTCCAGAAAGTGAAAAGAACCTAAGTGTGAGTCAGGTGCTAGCTAAGTTCGCGGACCATAAAATCGACATGGAGTTAGCGTTGCAGGCTTATACATCCTCTCAAGTGTCTTTGGAAAAGTCTCGAATCGAAGCGTATCGGCAATTAAAATACTTAGTAACAGTGGAAACCCCAACCTTACCAGAAGAAGCAAAATACCCTGAAGTGTTTTATAACATGAGCCTCTTTTTAGCGGTACTGCTGATGTTATTTGGTATCGGTCGGATAATTCTAGCGACAGTAGATGAATTACGCTAAGCAGCGTTGTAGTTAGGTTGTACCAAGCAAAATGCTAGCGTTAAAAGTACCACTCATTTGCGGCATTTTGTATCGACAACGTTAACTATTTGCGCGGCTTGTTTTTGCTTATTGAAGTTTAATTTATATGCCAGAACTTTAATCGTACTGTAGTCTTGCAGGCTCTTTGTCTAAAAAAGGGCCGCAACAGAGCCTCAAGGACGTATGGAAACATTTTGGCTTGGCCCTTGTCAGCTCTTGAAACTGCGATAGGAGGGTTTTTGCCTAGCTCAAGGTTTTGATAATTCGTCGTGTTTATGGTGTGTGCGCTTGTCACTAGCTAACCCATCTAGTGATGTAAAATTACGTGTGTATTGTCCTGGTGATAATTGACAAATATGTTAGCCAACACCATTGAAACAGATAAATACAGACTTATTTATATCGTCTACTTAATGCCTTCACATTAATTTAATACTTATGTTACGGAGTCTTATAGCCCTATGATAAAAAGCCCAATCAGAAATAAAATGTGTATTGGGGCATTGTCCCTTTTGGCCAGTGTAGCCGATGCAGATGTTTACACTTCCATACATGAAAGCAAAACAGTCGAAGCCAGCGGATTTGAATGTGCAGAAGAGGCTCTGCATGTAATGGATGTATTAGGCCGAGGTCCAAAATTTCCTGAGTTTTTAATTAAAGATGTTGAGATTGAGCTTAACAGGCAGAACAAAGGCGCACACCTCGTCAGTATTTCTTGTGTTGGAAAGCCAGAATTAATGGCGAGAAATGTCGCTGACTCACAGAATAACAGTGGGCAATCGGTTTTATCAGCCTTGTCTGTGTCATTTCCATTGCACCTTGAAGTTCAAAACCGCGAAGGTGTAAAAAATACGACATCATTAGATATAGAACAAAATTACTTAGTGGAAAATTTGGATACAGGAAACCTACCTACCGTGACGCAAAATTTCATCGTAAAAAGCAGCAACTAATGTAAAAGTGTTAACTCATAGAAGCTTTATACGTCCTAAAAGCCTTAGCACATAGATCATCATGCACTAGGGCTTTTTTAATTATTTATATTGTCAGGGTTAATTAGTAATAAGCGCTAATTTACAAGCCACCTTAATTTAAGGCCGCTTTTTACCTACCATGCCATCAGACAACTTATCAATTCTGGCTTTTTGTAGCTCATCTGTTAACTGTTCTGCTTCATCAGGTGAATTTAGAATATACGGAATAATCATAATCATCAGCTCAGTTCTATCCTGGGCATTTGAATCTGTACTGAACAACTTACCAATCATTGGTAATCTACCTAATATTGGTACCCCTTGAGTACCTGTACTTGTCGTGGAGGAAATAAGACCACCAAGTAGCACTGAACCTCCATCCCTTAAAGTAACCGTGGTACTGATTTTTCTGTTCAAGATAGTAGGGGAATCGATATCACTCGATGAGGTTTCAGTGGCTTCACTCAACTCTTGAGTAATTTCAATGTCTACAAAGCCTGAAGCGTGTACAGTTGGCTTTACCTCTAACAATACGCCCGTTTTACGATAAGAAATGGTCTGTAATACTACGGCATCTGAATCTGTGGTGCTTTGGCTGTTGGAGGTAATGACCGGAATTTCATTCCCCACATCGATCGACGCTTCACCACCACTTTTTACCATTAACCTTGGCCTGGAACGTATATTGGCCTTCTCGTTTTTATAAAACAGATTCAACATGGCTCGAGTCTGTCCCGCACTGTCTAACGTCATATTAAAGCCGCTGGCGCCAAGCCCTAGACCACCTATGGTGCTGCTTGTAATCCCAAAACGTCCTAATGATGAGTTTGCTAGCCACTCCACACCAGTGTCTTCACTATCGTTTAATTGAACTTCAGCAAGTATTACTTCAACCATAACAGAGGCAGCGGGCTTATCGAGTTTCTTTATTACGGGCAATATCTGCAGCCAATCTTTGCCACTACCACTGTACAATATTGTATTTAATTGCTCATCTACGGCGTAACGTCCTTTTACATCTTCTTCGAGTGCATCGGGATAGTTGGAGGTGCGAGGAGCTGAGTTATTTGAGTTTGTTGTGTTGCTTTTATCTGAATTATTACTTTTATAGTCTGCAACACCCAAGCTATTTAATATATCTACAATATGTGTAGCTTGGGTACTCTGCACAGGGTAACTGAATAAACCTTTATCAACTTTTTTATGCTGCTCGGTTTCTAACGTTTTAGCCCAATCTATAACGTGGTTTAAAACGTTTTCAGATTTTGCGAATACCACTAATTGATTAACTGAACTCAAGGCTAATAGACGAATTGCTGACGCCCCATCGGATTGCCTAACTGCATAGCCTTCCGCTTTCAATACATTTTCTAGGTTATTTGCTAAATCATTTACGTCGCTTAGCGTAGGTCGAATAATACGGCTAAACATGTCTTGCATAGCGGGTTTGTCGAGCAATTTTGCTGCGGCTACGGCTTGTTCTATCGCCCGATTCGGGCCAATAAATATCAAAGCGTTTTGATAAATATCTTCTTTTATCTCAAGCTCTTTTTTTGGAAACATCTGAGAAAGCCAGCTTCGGATCATGGGCGTGGTAACAGACTGAAGAGGATATACATAAAAAAGTGGGCGACTATTAGACGGAACTTCTGGTAGAGTGCGACCACTTATTAATAATGGGGTTTCATTACCAGCATTTTCAGAAAATGAGAATAAAATTGCGTTGTTTTTAATTGATGTTGTGACGCCGTAAGACTTTAATGTTTGAGTAGCGAGCTCGTATAAGTTCTTTTGGTCTACCGCTTGATTGAGGCGCATGGTGACAAGGTCTTCAGCATTCTTCAAACTGGGCTCTATAACAAAATTGAGTCCTAATTGATTACCAAAAATTTCATTAATGTATACAGGGATTGGCATGTTATTGAAGGTGAGACGATTTACCAGCTCACTGCTCAATTCTGGCATAACAGCTTCACGTGCTTTTACTGCAGCTACGTTCGAATTGATATTTGGGGCCGTTAAAACGTCTATTGTTTCTTGAGCTTCGATCGTCTTGTCTAATGGCACATATA
Source organism: Paraglaciecola sp. T6c (assembly GCF_000014225.1). NCBI lineage: Bacteria > Pseudomonadati > Pseudomonadota > Gammaproteobacteria > Alteromonadales > Alteromonadaceae > Paraglaciecola > Paraglaciecola sp. T6c. The sequence continues at coordinate 3,884,286 of NC_008228.1, read as the reverse complement.
CATCTGAATCTGGTAGCGTCTTCGGAGGGCGCATGGGTTGGCTGAATATAACGTCATCTTGTTGGGCTGCCTCATATCCTGCTCCTTTCAAGTTAGCGCAACTTGCTAGGCAAGCCGTGATGAGTGCGAGACTCAACTGCCTATTACAGCCGTGAAAAGTAATGGGGTATTTGAAAAACATGAATTATTTGATCCTACGCTTTGCTATTATTCGGTATTGTTATCAAGAATCTGAATAATTGAATAACATCTGGGTATAAGTCTGTTGAGTGTCAGTATTCACCCACTCTACGGTATCCGCATTAATCGCTTCTATGATCCAGCCCTTCAACCAGCCTTCTCCGACCCGGAGCTGAAGTGGCTCCAATGACTCCATACTATTTGCATAAAGTAAAATGGAAGCAGGCTCACCGACGACGATACCAACCACGATGCCATCTGATATTTTTACCTCTGGGGAAGAAGTCGTTGTAACTGAGTCAGCATCAAAAGAGACTTTTTTTTGGTACTGCGGTATCTGGGATAAGACATCAACCCAATCTATTTGATTAAAGGTTTCACTATCAGACAGAGTAAACTCTCGAGGGCCTTTCGTTGAGCCAGCAGATTGGAAATTCATCAGCGGCGAGATAATCGCGCAAAAGCACAGTACCAGCACTGATAGTAATAAAAGCTGCTTAGGCATTGTTTGCCCTTTTATAAATCACGTCGATCACCAAATTTATGCTGTTAGAGGTTTTAGGACTGTATTGAAAAGAGGCGATTCTGGCATGTTTATCTGTGTTGTCAAAGTGTGTTAACAGTTCTATCAGGTTTAGTTCATCGAGCTGCCCTGCTATTTCAACTCTTACTTGCCAAATAACCTGTTTGCTGCCAGCCAATTGTTCAGAACCCAACAGATTAAGGCGTTTACGTTTCAGTAATTTTCCGATGTTTTGTTCTATTTCCGTTAGCGCTTGTGCTTCAGCAACACTTGCAGATGCTGCACTAGGCAGAGACTCCAACCATTCTGAGTAACGACGATTGATAGACGTAATGATGTTTCCATCAATAGTATGCTGCGCTGTTTTCTCTAATCTAGCCAGTAAGTCGAGTTGACTTTGGGTTTGATTGCTTTGTAGGCCTATCTTGTCGGAAAATTGCTTCAACAGCGATATGGCAAGAATACAAATAATGAGTAGCACCATCCACTGCAAACGTTTATTTTGTTGGTATTCAGTAATCAACTGACTTTTCGCTAATTTTTGTATTTGTGTCATTTTACGCTGGCCTCTAACACCCAAGTATTTTCTTTGGCATGGGGGCGAATATTAATTTGGGTCAGAGATTCAGACTGTTCTAGCTCATTGACCAAAGAGGCTATATCTAAATTACTGGCGGAAATTTCAAGTGTCATGGTGCGGTTTTGCCATGTTATAACGTTTGCTTCCCATTCGCCTTGTTGGTTTATTTTACTGGCAAGTGCAGCCAATGTTTCCGGTAAAAAACCGAATTTGCTGTGCCACCTTTGCAATAATAACAGCCCTTCTTGTTGACTCTGTAACTGGCTTTTTTGTGCGAGTTGCTCGCCTAACCTGTCTTGCAGCTCACTGATGTCTTTCTCTGCATTCATTTGCTGTACATTCAAGGTCACATAAGCCGCTCCTTGCCACACCGCCACGCATAAACTCATAAAACAGGCAATGGCAAGCCAAACAGTCGGCTTTTTTAACTGTTGTTCTATTTGCCTGTTTACTGCCCAAGGTTTTCGTTTATCTATCCTAAGAGGCTCTTTTGCATTCAACGTATTCTCTATCGCGCCATTAGGAACGGTATCACAAGCGATTAATAAACCACTATGCCAAGTTTGTTGGTAATGCATATTTTTACCAACAATGACGTGCTCTCCATCGGCGAGCACCGTTTGCATCGCAGTCTCAGGTATACCGTGGAAACGATTTTGACAAACCCAAAGGTGTAAACCGGCTTTGCTTAAATATTGATAGCTGTCCCCATTGACGAAAGGGGAAAGTGCGGCAGATTGCAGCAATGCCCATTGCTCTATTTGATTGCGTTTTAGTTGCTTAGGGTAGGGTTTAAACACAAAGAACGCTTTAGTTTCAGCATCTGACGTTTTTGTGGCTGGCCAAATGAATTGATCAACCCTAGCTAGCATGTTTTCGAATTGTTTTTGTATTTGCTTACTTGAGTGGTTGAATACCAACATAAAAGAACTTCATTAATACTATTTTTGTGGTGTAATATAACCTATTGGTGTCAATAGGTTAATGACTACTTCGGTTTTTTAGCTCGAATATCACTTTACAGCGTTCAGAAATGTATAAACCCTCGAAAGCGCGTTATACAACAAGTACAAGGCATTCATTTGATCAGTAAACTTCATATCGACCCTACCTCTTTGGGTGATAACTTAATGCAGTATCTTGCCCAATCGGTGCCATTAAGCGAAGCCGATGTGCGTTTAGCACATTCTACGGCAAAAGAGTTAAATTGCTCTTTAGCATCAGCCACATCTAGACTTGGCTTGTGTGGTGAAGACACCGTTTTCAGTGCAATAAGCGAGATTATTCAGTGGCCATTAGTCAGTCAAGTTTCTGAATGCCCACACGCAGAACAAGTGCTTGCTGCAAGTGTTAGCTTAGGGTTGAGTATTGACTGGTGTTTAGACCATTCAATATTTCCAGTAGTGAACGAGTCGATAATAGATGTCTATACTGATGATCCCGTGGCCCAATTCCCATTATCAGTGATTAAAGACGTTGCAGGCCAGAGCACTGTGACGTGTAAGTTACTGACGCCTGCTATGGCTGCCGCTATTACCGATGATGCCTCTCGAGAAAGAGCTGTTTCGGAATTATTTGGCAACGCCTCCACTGACATTGCCGCCTTAGCCGAAGAAGCCCCAGTGATTAACCTTGTCAATAGTATCGTTGAGCGGGCAGTGCAGGCAGAATCGTCAGACATTCATATTGAGGCAAGTTCAAAAAATATGCTTGTGCGCTTTCGGGTTGATGGACGTATGGTGGAATTTATGCAACAACCCATGGCGCGATTTCCAGCCATTGCATCACGGATTAAGCTTTTAGCACAATTAGACATTGCCGAGCGACGTTTACCGCAGGATGGCCGCTTTACAGTGCGTGCCAGCAACAAAGAGTTTGATGTGAGGGTGTCCACCGCACCAGATGTACATGGCGAGTCTATTGTAATGCGTTTATTGCCTAAGAAACGCGATGAACTGTCTCTCGACATCTTAGGATTTGAATCTGACCACTTGGCGTTGATACGTGAGTGGGGTGAGCTTAACAACGGTATTGTTTTAGTGACCGGACCAACAGGCTCGGGTAAATCTACCACCTTGTATGGGTTGCTATCAGACATTAAAACAGGCGCCGAGAAAATTGTCACCGTTGAGGACCCGGTAGAATATCAACTTGATGGCATCACGCAGGTACAAGCAAGGCCAGACATTGGCTATACATTTGCTCGAGCGTTGCGGACGTTTTTACGTCAAGATCCTGATGTGATCATGGTAGGGGAAATTCGTGATAAAGAAACCGCCGATATCGCGGTGCAATCTTCACTGACTGGCCATTTGGTGTTGTCTACTTTGCATACCAATGATGCTTGTTCAGTATTTCCACGCTTGACGGACATTGGCGTTGAGCCTTTCATGGTGGCGGCCACTATACAAGGAGTACAAGCCCAGCGCCTAGTGCGTAAACTGTGCTCCCATTGCAGCGAGCCCACCGAAGCGCCTACCTTTCTCGATGAAAAATTAAACCAGGGCGACTGGCGCAAACCCGTTGGTTGTAAGCTGTGTCAAGGGCGCGGCTATCGTGGTCGAATGGGGGTATACGAGTTGGTGCCTGTGAGCTCAGCCATGCGCGATTTAATTACTCACAGTGCACCATTATCTGAAATACGGGCATTAGCGCGACGTTCAGGTAGTCGCTCCTTGTTGGATGATGGTTTATTAAAAGCGTCTCGCGGGGTGACCAGCGTTGAAGAAGTGTTGCGCGTGTGCAGTGTGGAAGAGAGCGAGTTGTGAAATTTAACTATTCTGGGTTAGAAATCGCGTCTAAGCAGCCAATCTCAGGCGAGATTGACGCGGTAAGTCAGCAAGACGCTGTGCGTAAACTCGCAGAACAACGCATCGAGGTGTTTTCCGTTGAAGCGGCGCAACCGCTGGTCAAAAGCAGTCGCCGGGTAAAAGTTACTGATCTAGTCATACCGCTACAAGAGTTGGCCACGCTGACTTCTTCTGGGGTGGCGTTAATCGATGCTATCAAAGCCCTTGGACAAAATAAAGAACACCCCAATTTGGCCAAAGGCTTTATGCTCATGGCCAGTCGAATAGAAGGCGGCGAAAGCTTATCGGCGGCGCTCATGGCTTCTGGTTTACCTTTTCCTCAATATGTTGCTCATCTTGTTAGCGCAGGTGAATTAGGCGGGCAGCTACCCATTGCTCTCACAAATGCATCTGAGCAATTGAATTATGAGCAAGCGATTAAAAACGACGTTCGCGGTGCATTGACGTACCCGTTAGTGCTTATTGGCTCAGGCCTTGCCGCCATGCTGATTATCTTTTTTGCTGTGGTACCTAAGTTTAGCCATTTATTGGACGGTGAAAAAGAGCTCCCTGCGCTGGCTTATTTAGTCTTAACTGCCGGTCAAGCAGTAAATGACTCACCCTATACAGTGTTAGCTTTTATCGTTGGCATCGTAATACTGATAGCGTCGATATTCATGAACCCATCGGTACAGCGCTGGCTAATGGACACCGCGCTAGAGCTGCCTGTGATTGGTCCATGGCTGGCAGAGCAAGACGCGGCGCGCTGGGCGTCGTTGTGTGCTGCTATGCTACAAGCGCGGGTGAATCTTGTGGTGGCCCTAAGACTTGCGGCAGAAAGCTGTGACTTTACTCGGCGTAAAAGCCGTGCCTTGGCCATGGTTAGTGATGTTGAATCAGGGGTGGCATTTACGGATGCTCTTGAGCGCTCTCGCTTGGTGCCTTCAACTTCACTTAATCTAGTCTCAGTAGGGGATAGAACGGGTCAATTAGGTAAAATGCTAACGGCGGTGGCGACACTACATGATACCGCCTGTAAAAGACGTATGAAGCAAGTGCTCACACTGATGGAACCTATCGCTATTTTAATTGTCGGGGTCATTATCGGTGTGATGATTTTAGGGATTGTCTTAGCGATCACAGCGTCGACAGATATTGATATATAAAGGCATATGACTTTAGTCACGTATGTTTTACGCTGCTACGTTTAAAAGTTTATGTACTAGTCCCCTTATTTTTTGAGTTTTATTTTTGAGTTTTGAGGTGCAGTGAGAATGAAAAGGTGTGTAATGAAAAAATGTAGTCAGCAAGGCTTTACCATGATCGAATTGCTTGTGGTGCTGGTTATCTTAGGCTTGCTTGCGGGACTAGTCGGGCCACAGTTTTTTGGCAAAGTGGACAGCGCCAAAGTACGTACAGCCGAAACCCAAGTGAAAATGTTAAAGATGGCAATACAAACCTATCGTCTAGATGTAGGCACATATCCCTCATCTTTAGGTGATTTGCACAGCGCGCCTAATGACGTTAAAAATTATTGGGATGGCCCTTATTTAGACGAAACCTTACCCTTAGACCCTTGGAATAAAAACTACGAATACCGGGTTGACAGCAAAGCAGCCCAGGGTTTTTACCTATACAGTTTAGGAGCTGACGGAGTTGAAGGTGGTGAAGAACTCAATGCCGATATAGGTTACGTACCCAGCGTTTAATATGAACCAGTGCAAGCACAAAAAAGAGAAAAAGCACGGTTTTGCAAATAATTTCGGCTTCACCATGGTTGAACTCCTGGTGACCCTAGTATTACTGGGGTTAATTGCATCAGTGGCCGCCCCCAGCCTAGATTCTTGGCTGCGCAGCCGACAGGCCAATGCGCTGCGTTCAGCCCTAAGCAGCGAGCTTGCTCTACTGCCCATGCAGGCTAATCGTCAGGGCAGCGCAATAACCATCAGCGATGCGAGTCAATTACAAGCACAAGACTTGCAACTTGAATTTTTGGAACCCGTAGTGGTTCTGGCTAACGGCTATTGCAAAGGAGGCCAAATTGCCATAATTCAGAGCGAAAAAGAGCAGAATGATAAACGCGTAAAGTTCGATGTTTTAGCTCCTTATTGCGAGATACGCCGTCATGCTCAAGACTGATAAAGGCTTTTCGCTGGTCGAGGCAATCGTGGCTTTAGTGGTATTGTCTCTGGTTTTTAGTGCGGTATGGGGCTGGTTTGGCACTGCAGCTACCTCAACGTCAAGCATAGAGCGAGCCTTGGGGCTCCCTGAAGTTTTTTCACAATTTAGGGTGAGGTTGGAACTAGAAACGTTACGTGATACTAGCAATGGTGAATACCAGATAGGTCAATATCAAGTAAGGTGGCAGGCAAAAGAAAACCGAAATTCCAAACAAGAAACCTATCGGCGTCAACCCGCTTGGGTTGTGTCTTTGTATGAGGTTGAAGGGCAAATTTCACGGGGCGGTAAAACCATTGACACCTTTACCACTCAATTGGTGCAACAGTGGCGTGACCCTGATTATATTGAATTTAATGGGTAACGCATAATGTCATCTCGTGAGCCTTTTGGCAAAGCTCAGCCGAGGCTGACTCATACAGGCTTTACATTGGTTGAGATGCTGGTGGTAATGGTGATTTTAGCCCTCACTACCAGTTTGTTGACTCAAGGCTTGTCAACTACTTGGCGGAATTTTGAGCGATTATCCGCGAGAGATCTAATGAATTCGTCGGCACAATTACCTATTAATTGGTTTGCCCAAAGTGTTTCAGGGGCCTTACTATATCACCCCGCGAACGTATTGGTGCGTGGTGAGCCTGATGCATATTCATTTGTGTCTTATGCGAGCCCTGATGACGACCTACATATACCTCAAAAGTTAAAATGGCGATTAGCGCCTAAATCTATGCTATCTGAGACTAGAAGTGATATTGACACTTACAAAACTGCTGGCTGGGCGCTGTCTTTCAAATCTGAAACCTCTCAAGAATTCATTGAAATAGCAACTTTTTCAGAGGCCCCCCGTTTTGAGTATTGGAACGGCAAAGCATGGCTCAACGATTTTCAGCCGGATGACGGTCAGTTGCCGGTCGCAATCCGTGTTATGAGTGGCAGTCGTGTTTGGAGCGTTGCTAAGCCAGAGCGACCGGTGAGGGCTGATATTCCGCCGGAACTTCCCTTGTTTGGGAGGTATGAATTTTGATTAAACATAGCAAATACAGGAAAAATAGTGGCGCTGCATTGTTAGCAGTGTTGATAGTTTCTGTGGTTATGGTGATATTATTGGGCGTAGCGACCACTACCTTGAACAGTCGCCTAGCGTTAGCTGATCAATCTAAGCAAATGCTACATGATTTGGCTCAAGTCTACGCAAAAGAAAATCAGCTAACATACCTTATTGCCACGCAAAGGGTAACAGAGGCTGGGCTGAGTCAAGGGACAGAGCCACAAGGTTTATTAAGTGATGATGAAGGTCATTGGTTATATCGAGTGATAGGCGACGAAATCAGAGCCGATGGTGAAACTATCAAACAAGAAGATGGGTTGAGTTTTTCGTTGCAAAACGAGGCTGGGCTTATCCCAATTAACTCGTCGACTCAATACTGGTTAAAGCGATATTTAAGAGATACTGGGTATGACGCAGTACAGCAATCATATTTAGGAGATATACTAGCGGATTACGCTGATGCTGATAATTGGCGTCGCCCGGCAGGCGCAGAGCGCAGCAGTTATAAAGGTAGGCTATTTCAGGAGCCTGCTAATTTTTTGCTTCAAAGCTGCACGGAGTTAAGAAAACTAATGCGTTGGGATGAATTATTGCAGCGCGCTCCTCAATTTTTGACCTTTTGTAGCCTCAGTCGCAGTGAAACAATCAATCTAAATGCGATGCCTATCGCACTGTGGGAGCTTTTTTGGCCAAACAGCGCCAAGAAAGTTGAATCGTTACGTGACCAAGGACGGTGGCTAACCAGTGTATCCGACATGTTTGCAGTAGAGCCTTCTTTATCAGTAGAGATTGACGATTATTTTTCCAGGTTAGGGGGCAGCCAATTCATAGTATTGGTTAAAAAGGGAGCTGTAAGCTCCAACCTCAAAGTAGAACGTGGCCGGGGCTCAGTTGCGCCTTACACAATCAGACGTTATGCAGAGAAACCTTGATCGCTTTGTATCAGCCTTCTCTGGAGTCACTAAATGTGTTCTTGTGACTTGTAAGGTATGTTTAGATATACGTAGGTATGTTAATTCAAAGTCATTTTTTTAAGTCAATTCTTTGACTTTTAGAAGTAAATGTTTGAGTATTGCTGCGTTGTGTCATTCGAGAGTAAAAAAAGAACCTTTCGTTACAACAATATTTTTAGTATGTTAGGCCGCAATTAGTCGAATTTTTGGCTAAGTATTGGTAAGTACAGACAAAATTAGAATAATAAGTTGATTACCACTACCTAGTGTTGTAATTTACGAACTTAGTCGGGTGAATGTTCACCAAGGACTTGGTGGCGATTAGCCACGACGATTTTTAATAAACTATAGTTATTCACTCTTGCAGGAGTTTTTTACATGATAAACAAAAAAATATTAGCCGTAGCCGTTGCTACAGCCTTTTCAGCAAACACATACGCAGCTGTAGATTTAGACGCGGCAGGTACAACTGCTGACCCATACGGAACAGCAGTTTTCGCCTCTGAAGCAATTGAATCAACTGATTTGACAGATGGCCTTTTGGAAGCGGTTAATAATACAAACATTTTAGACGTATCAGCTAGTGTTGGTTTCACTATCGGTAACGGTACGTCAAAATACGTTCGCGTAGCTCTAGGTAACGGTGCTAAATTCGATGCAGTACCTACTCTTACTACTGCTAATGGTACTGCTTCAGTTGCTCAAGGCGGTGACGAAGCAACTTACGTTATTTTCGAAGTTGCTGCTTCAGCTGATATCCCAGCTGCTCAAGCTTACGTAGTTGCCTCTGCTAACTACTTGCTAAATGCTTCTGGTACAACGTCTGTAACTGTTTCAACTTATGAGACTGCTGCTGATGCAGTGAACGAAGTAAACGGTCTATACACTGACACCGCTCCTCTTTCATCAGTTGCTTCAATCGTAACTGGCGAAATCGCTGACGCTAGCTTCTCTACAGCTACTGTAGCGAGTGACTTTAAAGCGTTTGAATTTGGCGCTGGCGCTGATGGTGATGCAGTTTCTGCTGTACTAGGTAACCTTGGTGCGCTTGACGTTACTGGTTACGTTGATGGCACAGCTTACAACCCTGCAGGTGTTGCAGTAACTGCTGCTACTCTACTTACCGCTTCACAAGACGTAACAGTTACTGGTGATTTCAGCTTCGGTGCTTGGACTTTAGATATAACACCTGCTTGTGATGGCGTATCTGATATCGATTTGACTGTTAATGCTGATGAAGACGCTGCAACTGCATCTGCTGTTACTGTTGCTACTAAACAGTACCTATGTGTAACTGTTGATACTACTGAAGTAATCAACAAAGGTTCTTACAGCCTTGAACTTGTAGACGATGAAGTTTCTGACGTAGTAGGTAAAATTGTATATGATACAACTACTATTGAAGTACCTTACTTGACTACATTTAGTGACTACAACCAACGTTTATACATCACTAACTACGGTTCAATTGATGCTGCATACACTATTTCTTTCACATCTGAAGACGGTGTAGAAGCAGTAGCTGGCGACAAAGCAACTGGTATTGTTCCTAAAGGTGAGATGATCGCTATTAAAGCAACTGACATCGTTACTTTAACTGGTAGAACTCGTACTGCTGCAACTCTAGAAGTAGAAGCAGAAGACGAGAACGTTTCAGCTACGACTCAGACTGTAAACGTTGCAGACAAGTCTACTGATACTGTTGTATTAAACTAAGTTTTAATTAACTTAATTTAAAAGCCCTCACATGAGGGCTTTTTTGTGCCCAAAATTTGATATATGAAACCTTTATCTACAAATGATGGTCGCAGAATGTTGTTTGTTCTTATGGATTCAACAAGGATTTGATGTGTCATCTTCTGTAAAACTCATTAGCGGTATTCCTCGCTCCGGCACCACATTGTGCTGTAACTTACTCAATCAGCGTAATGACATGGTGGCGCTACATGAACCAATTAATCCGAGTCTCTTCCCAGATAAATGCACGCCCTTTGAGGCCAGCCATTTAATTGCCAAGCAGATATATCAGTTTGATTTGGCGATTGAAAAAGGACAGCCTTTTAGCCACGGTGATAAGGGCGGCTTGGATATTGATAACCCTGTTGGTAAGCATGCTATTGCTGGCGTGCGCCAAGTGGTCGCTAAGCGCGGGGAAGTGCAATTACCTCCTAGGGATAAAATCAGCTATCACTTGATTGTAAAGCAAAATGCCTTGTTTACTGCGCTTATACCTCAGCTGATTCAGCAGTTTTCAATACTGTGTATTGTGCGTAACCCAGTGGATGTCTTACTGTCTTGGTTTACTGTTGATTTACCGGTGAATCGCGGGCACATACCCGCCGGTGAGCGTTTCGATGAAGCCCTTAGACTTAGCTTGCAGGACAAAGATTGCTTAGGGCGTCAGCTGAGTATTTATCAGTGGTTTATATCGCGCTTTATGCAAAGCGGTTTAACCTGTATTCGCTACGAAGATGTTGTGGCAACTAACGGCGCTGTGTTAGATGAAGCGCTTGCTTTACCTATACAAGCCCGCGAGACGTTATCTGAACAGTCACGAACATTCAGCGCAGCGACCTTGGACACACTAAAAGAGGCAGTACCTCACCTACTGACGTTAGACTGTGGAAAGTATTATAATAAAGACGCTATAGCCACTGCTTTAGAGCGCAAAGGGATAAAGATATAAAGGGTGACTGGCGTAAGTGGGGAAGGATGTCGTCAGAATGTATGCGAAAAAGTGTTCGCGAGCATAAGCCTTTAAGGTGACAAAACCTCAAGGTACAAAGGACGCAACCAATACAATTGAGTTAACGCTTATCTAAGATACGTTGCCAGCGTGTGATGTTTTCTTTTCGTAGTGAGAAATAGCACTTTGCGTAAAATTTCGCGAGAGCATCTGACATACGCGGCTTGAGCTTGTTGCCCACATAGACTTGCTGGGCGGGCACGTTTACAGGTGTCACCCCGATAAACTCGAATATTTGATGCAGCACGTGTTCATGATTTTGTTGTAAGTCTTCTTGATGTAGCACTAATAATTGCTGCCTAGGAATAATGGCCAGTACTCTTTTTAGTTGCGCTGCATAACAGCCTCGCCTCAGATAAGAATGGTGGCGGTAGGGATCATCGAACCCCCAAGGGCCTGATTTTTTGATACCCATAAGCCGAAATGGCTCAAGTAAAAATGCGCCCAACATCGTGCGGTGCTCTTGCCCACGACTGAGTGACATTCGATAGTGAGACGCGGCTCTTTCGATTGGGTCACGCAACAGAATAATAAACTTGGCCTCTGGGTTGTATTGATAGCAGGCCTGCAAGTATTCAGTCCGAAATGCGGTGATGGGCGTAGCGTCACAGCGGATAGCTTGGTCTTGGTAATTTGTTAGCTTTGCGTTATAGCGGTGATGTGCGAAAGCTGTTTTATCTTTGCTGTCGCTAAAATCTGGGTGATCGAATACGTGAGCCTCTTTATGGTCTGCCACATAGACATCAGGGTGTTGATTCAAAAAATGTGCTAATGCGGTGGTTCCTGCCTTTTGCACACCAATAATATGTAGATTAAACAAATTTAGGTGGCTACTTGTATCCATTTATCATCCAGCTGCTTAAAATAGTGAAATTCATCGTCTTATAATCTGTATTATCTGCGATCAAACAGTGGTGCTGATACTGAGAGTCGCACTGGAATAAGCGTTACAAAGACACAGTACAAAACAATATTACCAATAAGGAGCGTTATAGTTTGCCGCGCAAGACCATCGCCTTTCACCGTCACTACCAAGGATACACTGGTGGGCATCAAAAAGTATGTGACTACTTGAAGCATACGCTTGCATGCGGATTATACACACCGACCTTGTATCTGAAAAATGATACAGATGACCAAAGCTCTATTTTCAACAATTTAGCTGATATTGATTATGTAGAACAATACCGGCCTGACCACGCAGATGTGGTTTTTTTGGCCGGTATGGATTGGCAGGCATATCAGCCTTTTTTTGCGTCAGAGCAAATAAAGATCAATTTGGTGCAACATGTTCGCCACGGTGATAAGGCCCATTCTTTATTCCAGTTTTTACGCCACAGAGCGATTCGATTGTGTGTGTCAGATGCGGTAAAACGGGCAATAGAGCCGTTCGCTAATGGCCCATGCTTTACGGTTAACATGGGTCACGATATCCCCAATATACGACTGCCCAAGCGCTACGATTTGTATGTATTAGCCAGTAAACAACCCGCCTTGGGTAGACAACTGCATGACTGGGCTCGGGGCATGGGCTTGCGGGTACTCATTCACGATTCCTTTACCCAGCGGCTAGATATTTATCATGCAATGGCTGAGAGTCAGGTGGTGATTACCTTACCAAATAAAACAGAAGGCTTTTATTTGCCGGGCATTGAAGCCATGGCGTTAGCGGATTGGGTTGTGGTACCTGATTGTATAGCGAGCCGTGAATATAGTTTACCTACAGCGAATATTAGTGCCTGTGAGTTGAGTCTTGTGTCGTGTCAAATCGCTATTTTAAAGGCATTAAAAAGCACTATGTCTTGGACGGCTAGGGTAAATAAGTGGCGAGGCAGAAAACGCGCGGCAAGTTACTGTTTACCAAGCGAAGAGCGTGACTATGGGCGAATTTTGCAGCAACTAAATCATATTTGGTAGAAAGGCGGTTTTTAACCTGTGCATCGCTTGGATTAAAGGCTACTTATTTGACATAATCGGTGCATATTCATCAAACAAGCTCCATTATGCAACCGACTCTATCTATCGTTTCCATTTTTCACAATATGCAACGTGAAGCCAAGCGCACGCTTTTCTCCTTTAGCGCTGAATATCAACAAGGTATCACTGATGTAAACTATGAGGTGATTGCAATCGATAATGCCTCTAGTGAGCCACTCGATAAAGTCGAAGTCGAAGCGCTGGGTGAACACTACTCTTATCACTACTTTAAAACCGATTCAGTGTCACCAGTTGATGCAATTAATTACGGTGCCAGTTTAGCCAAAGGCAAGTACTTAATGGTGTTAATAGACGGTGCGCGTATTTTGAGCCCTGGTGTCATAGCCTCAGCGATGCGTATCGCGCAAGTTTACGATGACCCCTTTATTTACACATTAGGCTTGCATCTTGGGCCTGACATTCAGAATCGCTCGATTGTTGAAGGTTATTGTCAGTCGGTTGAAGATGACTTGCTTACCAACATTGACTGGCAGAACAATGGTTACCGTTTATTTGATATTGCCGCTTTGGCAGGGTCGAGTGCGAAAGGGTTCAGTGGCCCGATAGCAGAAAGTAACTGTTTTATTATGCCTTTGGCTAGTTTTCGGGGGCTCGGCGGGATGAACACCGCTTTTCAAACCCCCGGCGGCGGTTTGGTCAATCTTGATTTCTTCCAACAGGCGTGTCACGCACCCTCAAGCACCCCCATTTTGCTATTAGGGGAGGGCTCATTTCATCAAATCCATGGTGGGGTCGCAACGAATGTGAAACAAGAAGAGCATCCAATGCCTATCTTTGAGGAAGAATATCAGCGCATTTATGGCAAACCTTGGGTAATGGATACCTCTATTTCGCCTACCTACTTTGGTAAGTTGCCGGCTAATTGCCAGCCGTTCTTGGTGGTGTAATGGCTATTAATACACCGCGTTCGTGTGTCGTCGTTTTGGGCATGCACCGCTCTGGCACGTCAGCCTTGGCCAAGACGATTTGTGATATGGGATTCGAGCTGCCATCTGACTCGATGCCTGCTCATCATGTGGATAACCCAAACGGTTATTTTGAAGCGAAAGAACTGGTTCAAATCCATAACCGTTTCTTGGACAGCGTGGGCTTAAAGTGGAATGCCATTGAGCCCATGCCATTGCATGTATTCGATGGGGAAAGCGCCAAGCAGGCCAAAGCAGAATTATCAGCTTTATTGGGCTTTGCCTTTGAACAAAAGCCACAATTGGTGCTAAAAGATCCTCGATTATGTCGCCTTTTCCCCCTGCTTTTGCCCGTGTTAAAAGCGTTAGGCTCGCAGGTTTCTGTCGTGTTCATTGTGCGCGATGTAGATGCGGTTTATCAATCTTTGGCAAAGCGTCAGCATACCCCTGAAATTGCTCCAGCTGCGATTACCGACACGCAGCATGTAGAGCTTTTATGGCTGCGGCATAACCTAGAGGCTGAGCAACATACCAGAGGCGTTAACCGCTTTTGCTTTAGTTATGAAGATTGGTTAAATGATACACAGACGATAAACACAAAAATACGGCACTTTTTGCAAGATACTTTACCCAATGCGAACGTGTTAAGCCCGCCAGTATCAGTCAAAAAACCGCGGCATTATGCACTGTCCGGTAAGCTGTTAACTGATTTAACTCGAGTCAATAGTTCCATTTATGCTGCGCTTGCTGGCCGCGCTTCTATTGACGATATCAATAACTGGTTTGATACGCTTTATGCGGTTTCTAGAACCGCGATACCACAGCAATGCGAAGTGGTTAATCACGCTCCGCCATTTTCGGTGAAACTCGCTGCTTATATTAAACTGTTAACCGCTCAAAGCGCGGTCGATGTGACTCTACTTGGTAACAGTGAGAAGGCAAAGAATGCTTATGTATTTATTAGTGCAACGCCCGCTACCCGCAGTCACATTTACCGTGTTAAAAATCCAGTAGATGCGTTAATTAAAGATGGACAACAGGCTTTTTGGAGCACACCAGAAGGTATGTTGCCTCATGTGAATTTACTCAGTACAGCAAAAAGGGTGATTATTCATCGCTGTGAGTGGAGCCAAGCGTTAGCAAATATTACGCAAGTGTGCAGAGAAAATGATGTATTGGTTAGCTATGACATTGATGATCTAATTATTGATCGAAGCGTTATCGAAGCAGGTTACATTGATTTTATTACCAGACAAAGCCTGCAAGAGAAACAAGCGTGGTTAACCAAAGCTGATAGCTATTATCGCGCTTTAGCCTCGTGTGACGAGGTTCTTTGCAGCACCCCAGCCCTAGCACGACACATTCAAGGTATGGGCCACTCCTGTAAAGTTGTGCCGAATGGTTTTTCCCCCGAGACCCAGCTAATTAGTGAGCATTGGCGACAATATGAAGAGCAATGTTTGCAGCCTGAAAAACGTATTGGATATGCCAGTGGTACACCGACGCATAATGCGGATTTTGCTACTATAGTGCGCCCTTTAGGGATGTGGTTGCGGGAAAATCCGGACTGGACCTTCACTGCCATTGGTTATTTGCAGCTGGATGCGTTGCGTGAAATGGTACCTGAAAAACAAATTGAGTCGCGGCCATTAGTGCAACATTGTAACTTACCGTACGAGTTATCGCGTTTAAACATAAACTTGGTTCCGCTGCAACGTAACCCATTCTGTGATGCTAAAAGTCCACTGAAGTGGTTTGAAGCCGCACTATGCGGCACCCCCTCAATTGTCGCGGACAACCCAACCTATCGACGGATATTTAGTGCAGCTGATACATGTGTTGGTTTGTTGGCAGATAATGAAGGCGACTGGGCAGCGCATATTAATACGTTAGCGACCTCAGCTGAGGCTCGAAAACAGATTGCTAACGCTGCGCGAAAGCGTTGCCACCAGATTTTAAATAGTGCAGTACTTAGTCAGCAATATACATTAGATGGGGAATAATCTACGTATAATATGGAGTGTGTCAACTTTCGATTGTCTGTGATGTTAATGCAAAGGGCTTAATTGTTTGTGCGATGACCTGCTTATCTGTGGGGGTTAAGTTGGCCTTTTCTAAATGTTGGTAAATACTTTGTTGCTCTTCGATAGTTAATGAAAAGCGTTGCTTATGTGGATTTTTAAGTGGTGTTCGCTCGAAGGAAAAAGTTTTCACCACCCATTCAATATCGGGCTGTATGGCGTTGAAAAATTTCTCGCAGGCTATATGGCTAAAAGGAAATGACTCACCCCGCCAGATATGGAATTGCGCATCATCAACCAATTGATCAAAAAAACTGCGCCTCTGGTTTTCGTCATTGGATAATTTATTCGCAAGTAACATGGCCAGTAATGCTGCGCCACCCATTGAGGGGTTTAGGAGCTCTTCCGTTGAAGGTTTGTGATATGGCTCGTTGATAGCTGCACAAAAACGTTGCACTAAAGGCAATTTGCTTTTGAAGGGGACGACTATCAACGGCCTGTTTAACGATTTCCACTTTTCATATACACGCTTGAACTCAAATTCCTGAATGTGGTTTTCCAAATAGGTATCAGGATCCTCGTCAACCCCTGTAGCAGGATCTTTCACCCATTGATTATATAGTGATGCAGCCCTTTCAATTGGATTGCGTAACACTAGAATAAAAATAACCATTAAATCATGCTTGGCGATGGTGGGGGCCAAAGCGTCGATAAGTGCAGGCGTTGCTTCTTCTGAACTTAATAATATGTCTGTTGTGCTAGCGGCAATTTCTTTATCAAGCGCTTCAAGCAACTCACTCCAAGCAGGCACAGCAATAGTACCGTAGTCGTCGATGCCACGTGCGGCGAATGAGAGTTTGTGATGGGCGCCGTCAGTCCACCTGCCTGTTTTAGGGTACAAAAGGCTAGAAGTACCTTGCGCTACGAAATAACCCTGTATTGCACTGGTTGCGGTTTTATGGGGCCCAACATGTATATATAACTTACGTTTCATCTTTTCCCTTTATTAACGTGTCTTGGGCCTATTAGTTACTGCTGTGCATGTTTTTCACGTCGACGAAGACACCTACGCTGGCAAAAATATCGGCAAATCTTTCGCGCGCGTTGCTGGCAGAATAATGGGTTGTGACAATTTTTCGCTCGGCTGCGGCATATTGATTCCAGAGCTTTTCGTTATCGTATAGCTCGATGATTTTTTCTACAGTTGTTTCGGGCGTGTTAGCAATTGAGCAAGATATTTGATCGCTCAGCCCAGTCGCTTCAGCGGCGATATCAGTCAATACGCAAGGTAAATTGTATGCCATGGCCTCGAGAACCTTACCTTTTATCCCTGCGCCAGAAAGCAATGGGGCAACGAACACCTTATGCTGATGGAAAACATCGTCTAGGTTCGCTGCAAAGCCCACGATATTAATGTTTTCACAATCAAGCTTTTTAAGCTCGGGGGGCATCTTACTGCCATACACATTGAGTTTTATATCGGGTCTTTCACTTAGCAATAATGGCATCACTTTTTCAGCTAGATATATTACTGAGTCGATATTAGGTTTATGACCAAAGCCACCTAAAAATGAGATACCGTGTCGTAGGCTGAATTCTGGTCCTTTTGTTTTCTCGTTAAGTACCCACGGAGTGATGTGATAATTCAGTTTTTCCGTAATATGTGAACTGATAACTGCATGTTCCACCGCGTTGTAACACAGAACCGCATCAACTTTTTGACAGATCTCTAATTCTTGGTCACGTGCTTTCGTCTTTTGTTGCTCGGTTTGGGCGGCTCTGAGCTCTCTTAAAAAATGCAGATCCGCATTGTTGAACAAGATAGGTAAGGCTGGATTAATCGACTTGATCCTATCAACAAACTTTTGCGCAACATAATAGCGAGTAATGTAAACCGCATCCATTTCAGGTAGGCGTTGAGTCAGCATTTGTTCCACTGAGGTATAGAATGGTGCATGCAGTACCTCTACCCCCATTTTTTGTAGATCGGTGGTTAGCTCACCCATATGCAAAAAACGGTAATCAGCAAAGGTTACTTTGCACCCAAGTGACTGCATAAGCTTAATTTCTTGCACTGCGGCGTAAGCGCCAGCTTCTTCATTTGGCGAGGGTACAGTGAAGTCCAGAACCAAAACACGTTTTTGAATATTTCGGTCTTTCTCTTGTTGCAAGTTTTCAATTGATTCATGTCCATTGTGTTGAACTGCATCAACCCAACGCCTAGCAAATTTAGTTTGGTTTATGACCTGATTCTGCTTTACGCCCACGTTTATGTCTCTGCCGTGGGTAAGTCCTTCAAAATGAAACACCTCTGAGCTTGGTGTGTAAAGGGTTGAATAGCCCGCTTCTCTTACTCTAAATGCGATGTCTGTGTCTTCAAAATAGGCAGGGGCGTAGTCTTCATTAAATCCTGATACTTGTGTCCATACATCACGTCTAATGCATAATGATGCGCCACTTACATAATCGACGTGACGAACATAGTTGTACTCTGGTTTGTTTGGGTTATCGCCATGCCCGACATTCCATGGTTTACCCGACGACCATACTATTCCACCAGCTTCTTGCAAACTACCGTTTTGATTAAGTAACTTGCTTCCTGTGAGTCCACATTGGCTATGTAAGGTCATTGTTGATACTAACTCGTCTAACCAATGAGAGGTCACTTCCGTGTCATTATTTAGCAAGACGATATATTCGCCTTTACACATCTGAGAGGCTTTATTACAGTTTTTTAAGAACATAAGATTTGAATCGTTACGACAAATTTGTAGATGTTCTATGTATTGTTCAGCCTCATTGGTGCGATCATTTGAGCAATCGTCTGCCAATATGACCTCAAATGAAACGTGATTGTAAGCCAGAATTAATGAAGCAATGCAATGATAGGTTATTGCAAATTGGTTATACGCAGGGATTACAACACTGACTAGAGGGGAATCTGCTTTTGGTAGAGCCAATTGGGGAAATTCGCAGCGATTTTCCCAACCTTCGTTGACAACTTTGTGTGCTAATTGAATATTCTTTATCGCTTCTAAACTTGATGATTGTGCTAGTTGTAATTGAAGGGATTCGTAACGATAAGAAGATTGCGCATTAATACCGATTTGTCGGTGGGCGGGGTGAGCGCTTGTTAGTTTTTCACGTGAGGATACGACTGGATAGAAAGTGATATGCCCTTGCCACAGTGCACGAGAGCTGCCCTCTAATCCTATTGTGATCAGCCGTTCGACGCCATCCATTAATTCAATTGGTGCAGGAATATTGATTTTGCCTGTTTTTACACTCGATTGAGTACTTTGTAAGTGCAAAACTTTATTGCCGGCATTTATTTGGATCCTTGAACTAAGTTTTTCTTTATCGCCTAAAACATCAAAATGTAAATTAAGCGGGTCTCGGTTTCGTAGAGCCAAGGTGATATTTGGTTCTTCTCGAGTAAACTCAAAGGTGTTCCCCGCTGCATAGCTTCCACTTTGATTTCGAAGCCTTAGGGCTAACTTTCCGTACTCAACTAGTTTGTCATCAATAAATATTCTGAATGCCTGAACACCGTCGCCGTAACCTGCATTTTTTAAATCTTGACGAAAAATGCTCGTTTCACCCACTCCCACCACGAGACCATTGACTTCAATTTGAAAGCATTTTGCTGTTGGAAGCGAAGAGTTTTCGTAGTACCAGCCGGACAAAAAACCTGCAGTGTATTGCTCGATTACAAATTGCGCTGTTTCAGACATCCTTTACCTACTTAACTAATGAATTAAAAACCGCTGTAATGTATCATCTCGCCGAAACGTTCAGAAGAACTAACCGGAAATTTTCCCGCGAATTACCTACTTAGGAAAACCAGTGCATACCGATAGGGAGTGTAGAATTTGCTAGCTCGCATTAAAAACGCTATCAAAAATCAAATGGCTAAAGAGGCATTGCTAAATATTGATTTTATCGCCACTCAAGATGACACCGTCATCTGTTTAGGCTGGGCAGCGCACAAAACAAATGATTTGAACGAGCGGCAACTAACAGCGAGCCAGTTGGGTCAGGAGACTGAAATAGATCTTTTTACCTTTGCTCGAAATGATGTCGTCCAGCGGTTTCAACTACCCCATGATGGTTGCTGCTTTGGTTTCGTGGCCGTGATGTCAGGAGTCAAAGGAGATCTAGATAATGTATTATTTAAGCATTCGAAAATAGATTTTCCAATGTCTAAGCAACGCTTTAAACGCGCACAAAACATTGCTGAGATACTTAGCCACGTTTCCGAACGTCAGGACGATGCGATTACCTTTATCGAAAAGCATGGTTTGTCAATCGGCACAACAACTGGCTCTAGCCAGATGATCATTCGTCACAGAGACAAAGACGTAGAAAAAATTAAGAGTATTCTACAGCGCGTTGATCTCACCAAATCTGGTGCGCTTGAATATTTATCCAGTGAATCACTGCCTGACATCCATCGTATATGGAAAGCTAAGCAATCAAAAAATAATGGTAGTGAGTTAAAAACTTATGGCGGTCTGATAGGTGAGCCTAAGGTTAGTGTGGTTATTCCATTATACGGTCGCTATGACTTTATGCAGTTCCAATTATCCAATTTCTCTTCAGACCCATTTATGCAAAGTGTTGAAGTGATCTACGTATTGGACGACCCTGCGCTAATTCGAGAGGTGGTTATCACCGCTCACGGCTTATTTGAAACCTTTAGGTACCCTTTTAAATTAGTTTTGTCTGAGCGTAATAGGGGGTTTGCTGGCGCAAATAATCTAGGAGTAGAGTTTGTCACAGCTGAACGTTTACTATTACTTAACTCTGATATTTTACCTGACAAAAATGAATGGTTGGGAGAGTACCTAGCTCAATTTGAAGCCCTTAGTGATGTGGGGATTTTGGGCGCCACACTAGTATATGAGGATAATACGATACAGCATGCGGGCATGGAATTTAGAGAAGACTCTCATTATCCAGGCATATGGATGAACCATCACCCCTATAAAGGTATTCCTGTTGATCTTGTTCCACTTGAAGCTGTTTTCGAGAGTAGTAATACAACTGGGGCTTGTATGTTGATGAACACCGCGCTTTATAGAGAACTTAATGGCTTTGATTCTATGTATGTACTGGGAGATTTTGAAGATTCAGACTTGTGTTTGAAAGTGATAAATCATGGCTTGAAGATTTACGTTTCGGGGTCTACTCGGTTATACCACTTGGAGCGACTATCGCAAGATTTAGTAGATAGTGGTGACTGGAAATTCAAACTAACGTTGGCGAATGGTGTTTATCAAGCCAATAAATGGCGCAGCCTTATCCAAGGAGTCGCAGTGTGACGCAGTCTACTTCGAAACGAATATTAATTATATCTCATGGGCACCCAGAGCTTAATAAAGGCGGTGCAGAAATGGCCGCTTACAACATGTTTAACCAGTTACTAAAAAATGGCGAAGACGCCTATTTTCTTGCTCGCACTGATCAGATTCCTCATGGTGGTGCAGCATTTTCACAACGCAATACTTCTCGAGAAATTCTATTTCACACCACTATGGATGATGGTTTTCTTTTTTCGAATATTAAAACGAGGCATATGTGGCAAGAATTTAGAGATCTAATCACGCTATTAAAACCTGACGTTATTCATCTACACCATTATTTCTTATTGGGAATTGAAATTTTAGAAGAGCTAAGACGTTCTTTGCCTAACGCAAAAATCGTTTTGACCTTGCATGAGTATCTTGCTATCTGCCACAACAAAGGCTTGATGGTAAAGACATCGGGTAAACTTTGTTACAAGGCAAGTACAAGAGATTGCTATAGTTGTTTTCCTGAGAAACAACCTGGGGATTTTTTCTTGCGGGAGAATTACATCAAGAGAATGTTCGATAATGTCGATCATTTTATTTCTCCCTCATCTTTTCTTAAAGATAGGTATGTGGATTGGGGATTATCCCCCGAATTAATTTCCGTCATCGAAAATGGACAAGTAGCGCCCGCTAATACAGTTGGAGAGCTTCATCAAGTAGCTCGTACCGATACGGTGAAATTTGCATTCTTTGGCCAGATTAATCCCTACAAGGGAGTTGATGTGTTGATCGGCGCATTGGCTGGCTTGGCAAGAGATGTAAAGAAACATGTGCTAATTGAAATTCACGGCGCGAATATGGAGCACCAAACAGGCTCTTATCAGCAATCAATACGAGAGCTTCTTAATAAGCATGGGGCAAGAGTTCATTTTCACGGTGCTTATGAACCTCAAGAAATGCCAAATATTCTTAGTGCTGTTGATTGGGCTGTGGTTCCTTCTATCTGGTGGGAAAATTCGCCAATGGTGATTCAAGAGGCGTTCAACAACAAGGTTCCACTCCTTGTGAGTGATATCGGTGGAATGGCGGAGAAAGTTGAAGATGGAGTTAATGGATTGCATTTTCGTCATGGTAGTGCGTTTGATCTGGCCGATAAAATGACGCTTTGCGTGAAGCAACGAGACCTAAAAGATTCCATGATTAAAAATATGATTGCGCCACTGAGCATCGCACAGTGTGTAGAAATGCATATGTCTATATATGAAGAGTAACTGTATCGGCGCCCAACACGGCAAGCGCTAGGAAGCTTAAGATCAATGTTGAGTAGTCTCAAAAAAAAGCTAATCGGCTGGGGTAAAGTACAAAAATATAAAGGTTTTTTACTTGAGAGATTCGATGAAGAGCAAGCATCGGGTTGGATTATCCCACAGGATGGAAACAATCCCGTAGGCATCCATTTTCATGTTATTGAAAGTGGCTCTAACGTTGATTTTAAAGCCTTTTTTTTTCATAGAGAAACTCTGCAGGTCAACAAATCTAATAACCTATATGGTTTTAGATTACGTTTTAAACAAAAAATCAGTGATTTAAGCCATGTGTCTATATTTTACCTAGACAAAAATGGACGCGTTGAGCCCTCTGTGTTGCCTAACGTTCAAGCAAATTTGTTAGAGTCATCAACATCCATGTATTTTCTTAATCTAATGGCTTCTCAGGCGAAATATAACAAAGAACCTTTGCCCTCTCTAAAAGCTATAACGACAGAACAAGAATCGAAAGTGGTCCCAGAGGGTAATGTTGACTTTGTGATGGCTGAGTTGATAACCAAAGATATTTCTGAATTTTATCTTCACGCAGGTGTGCGTTCAAAACGTGGGGTTGCAATAACTGGAAAATCTGGTCATCTCTTTTTACATGGTGGCTCAAATCATGTTGATGATTTATTTAGAGGCACGGATATTCATTGTGAAAAAGCCGAAGGTTGGTGTTCTCTCATACAGGAGCGTCAAAGGATAGCAAGTAACTCTGGCTATCGATATTTGCAGATAATCATACCGGAAAAGCAAACGTTACTGCCGGGGCGCTACTATAGAAATATCCAAGGCCCATCTCGATTGCTGCAGATGGTTGAAAATGCGAAGGTGGAGAGTTACGTGTCAGTATACGACGCATTTTCTAGCCACGTTAATGGCGACATATTTTATAAAACAGATAGTCACTTCAACGCGCTTGGCAATTTTCTTTTATTTGATAGCTTAATGAAACATCTCAATGTAGATCATGGTTTCTCACCTAATTTCGACCTACTATGCAAGTATGCGGGGGACTTAGGGAGTAAATTCTATCCTCTAAAAATATTGGAGAGGACTAAAGCATTATCTAATTTACCGACGCATAAAAGAACTGTTGAGTATCAGTGTGTGCCAAATATCAAGGCTCATATGGGGCAAAAAATTCATTGGGTAAACTTTGATGCGCCCATAAAACAGAAAGTGCTGATTTTTGGCAATTCATTTGCAGATATAGGCAAAAAACAGCATCATCTTACTTTTTGGCTATCTTATTGTTTCGAAGAGTGTTATTTCGTTTGGGCTGCAGAGTTTGACTTCACAATAATTGAAACTTTCAAACCAGATTTAGTTATCGGTCAGTCGGTGGAACGTTTTATGAGGATAATCCCCAGACGTTAGAGCGCCGTTTGGCTCTCAAGACACCGACTATTTCATCCGTGTAAGCTACTATTTTTAAGTTTATATTTAGTTGCGAACATCTGACATCACATCGAATTTTAATAGAGTTCGCTGTGGTGCCTTAATATTTTTCCACAGCTTTCAAAGGAGGAGCTTTTATCATTCATTATTTGGTTGGAATTTTCCCGAATAGCGCTTTGTCAGTAAAACAAGGTTTGGCAACAGTGGGATATGTGCATAATTTAAATGATTTCACTTTTTCGTTCGATGTTTCCTCTGACGGTATACTCTTTTCTTTATTTACGTTGGAGAATGTAGCAGATAAAACGAACCACTTATCTACGAACTTACAGCTTGAAGATAGAGAGATTAGCATCTCATTTACGGAGCAGGAATTGCTCAAGGATACTTTGTCTTATGTGATCTTTGGTGTGCAATTGGATGGAAAAAAGACGAAAGTAGCGTCAATTACTTTCTCACACACGCAAAATGTTCCCGACGTTACACTCATTGTAGGAGCTCCCCGAAGCGGTACGACTGCGCTTGGGGGGAGTCTCAGAACATCGACAGAGTATAGCGGGCACGAAGAATCTCATGTCGCGCCTCTTTTTCAACATTTGATAAGCTCTTGTGATCAGTATTTTACCGATTCACCTGCATCGAAAAATGCAGGAACACTCGCATACGATGTTACACCTACGCACATAGAAGCAGAATTACTTAACGTCTTAAGAAGAATTCATCGCGTGTTCTACGGTGATAAATTTGTTATAGATAAGACGCCGGGTATTCCGATGATTGAAGCTTTACCCGTGTTGTTGAGAGCATATCCTCACGCTAAGGTGATTTTTTGCAAACGTCGAGGGATTGAGAACGTCAGGTCTCGCCTGAAAAAATTCGGCGATACCAAGTTTGAAAATCACTGTCAGCAATGGACAAGGACACTCATACAATGGCGTAATGCTCAAAAAGTTATCAGTGTTATGCTTGGGCATTCACAGTGGAAGTTGGAGGTTGAGCAATTTGAATTAGCTAACGAGCCTGCCCCCGTCGTTGAAAAAATTGCTGCACATCTAGGCCTAACTCAGAAGCAGAAGGATGATATGTCAGATTTTCTTCGGCGAGAGAGTCCACAACAAAGTTATGAAAAAAGTGCCATCTCGCTTGAGAAAACAGGTTGGTCGGAAGAAGATATCTCAATTTTCAAGCGACATTGTGATAAAGAAATGACGAGACAAGGCTATTCCTATACTGAGGATTACTACCTAAGATGAAAATCGATTGATCTTCCCCTAACTCTGCAGTCACTCTAGAATATATTGCTCGCGTATCTGGCAATACGCGAACTAATTTATGACACTAATGTGACATTCGGGTATAATCTCCGGTTTACTGGAATGCTAAAAAAATTACACCTATATGTTATCTTATTTGAAAAAGGAAATTTCACGTTTTCCCTTCTTTAGACAATCAAAATGTAAATCTGTAAGCCCTGAAGAGCAGTATTTTAATGCTTATGCAGGGCCTGAATTTAATGGTGATTCAGCTAAAGCACTATTGCTAAAAAAACGTCTCCCAGGGTTTATTTTTGGGGCGTTTCGCAACGTGGCTGCTACTCAAATTCATATAGCTAAACCTATCAAGTTTCTCAAACTGGAGTTAATCGCTGAATTCCCAGAAGTATTAAACTTCAATTACATTGCTATTTGGGCTAGAGATGGCAACGGCTCTTTGTACAAAATAGAAAAGGGCTACGAATGCTCCATGAGCACCCTAATTGATGCCTTACCTGATGCTAATGCTGTGATGTCGGGGGGAGTTGAAAATTCAGTTTCAGCCCATTCTCGGCGTGAAGTAAAGCCATGGTGGAGTATCGTTTTTAGTGAACCCCATTTTGTTGAGTTTGTGGAGTTCTATAATCGCAAAGACAAATGGGGGATTCGGGCAAGAAGCATTATTTTTACTGGGTATGATGAGGACAGTAAGAGAGTTTTTAGAGGAGGGCGCATATTAAAGAAGGGAGCTGAAGATCTATTTAGTCGTCAAGCGCTTCCGTTGATAAAACGCTGTGATAGTTATCTTAAATCTCAAGGACATACTAAGCTCGCGACCCAGCTCGAGTCCTCTTTCAGCAAATATGTGACAAAAAGCGTTTGCGACACAACAGACAAATCGGCGTTGCTTGATTTAATCAGAAAAATAAATTCGACTATTGGTTATTCCACACCAGATCTGCCTAATGTGCAAAAAGACGCAGTCAAAATCGTTATTCCACGTACGACAAAATTCATACGGATCGTAGGGTTTAGAAGAAAGTTGGAACGCCCAGTGAAATTGAATATTTCAGTCAAGAATAAATTGATAACCTTGGATGAAGAGTCGAGCACAGATTTTTCACTTAATTATCTCCCTTTGAAAGAACATCTATGGACGTTACAACACCCACATGTATTTAATTTTTCGAGTGCAGACTTAGCTAGTTGTAAAAGTGTTTCTTTGTGGTGTGAAGATTTTTACAGTGGGGATGCGTTTGTTCAAAGAATAGTCCAAGCATCAGATGACGGAGTTGAGTGGAAAACTCTAGATTCAACAATTGACAAGCTGGCGGCTCATTTAGCATTGATATCCATGCAAGAGTGGGTATTAGGCGATGATTGGGACGAGAGGTTTGCGGATCACCTTGGACAATTTCTGGCTACTTATAGGATGAGCCAGGCACGAACAGTCAAACCATTGTTTCGTGGTAATAAAAATTTACTAACTGCGTTCTATGATGGTGTGGAAAGTGGAGGAAACACAGCCACGTATTTGCCTCCTGTAATATACACTCGTCATGGCTTAACGGTGCCGTTCGAGCATATCGATTCACAATTTCTTGCTACGAGGATGAAGCGCTTTACCGATTTCCTCGAACTCAAACTTAACCTGAAGGCGTTTCCCTGTTACGGAACGTTACTTGGCATACATCGAGACGGTGATTTCTTACCTCATGATGATGATATTGACTTAGCGGTGGTGGTCGATTTACCTGAAAATGTCACATATCTAGACGCGACTTTAGCTTGGGCGGACGTGCTTCGTGGCCTAGGGGTGTCTTGTAAGCCACCAACACCAACCAGTTTAAATTTGCATTGCTACTTTGAAGACTTTGACATGGATTTGTTTTTCATTTATCGAATGCCAGAGCAACCTAAAAAAGTCTGGACTCACATGCAAGGTTATCGAGTAAGGGAAGTGTCTAAGAGCCTATTAGAGCCTTTGGGTAAGATGGAGTTTCGTGGATATGAATTTTATGCCCCAGCACAAATTGAGGCATTTTTGGAAGACCGTTACGGTAAAGGCTGGACAACACCAGATCCAACATTCGAATTATAAAGCAAGTACTTCAAACCTAGGGAATTTATGTTTTCTTTTAGAAAAAAATCTTCTTCAATAGAAGACGAATCGGATACTTTAAAATCCATTGAAAGGTATCTAAAGTCTCACCCTTTGAGAGAATTCAAAGGGGTGAAAAGTGATGATCCTCTTATCATCGAAACCGCAAATAAGGCGCGCTTTATTCGTCTTAGTCTGCAAGCCGAATCGTCCTTCCATCTTGACGCAATAGAAATATACAACCAAGCAGGTCGTAATGTTGCTCCTAATAAGCAAACCATTATTAGTTCTACGTACAATGATGAACAAAAATATAACGGGCAGGGTGCGATAAACGGTAAAAAAAATGGTGGGGCTGGATTCCATACTAAAAGAGAGCACAATCCTTGGCTGGTTATAGATTTAGGTACTATTCGCAATCTTGCGAAGATTATCGTATTTAATCGTGAGGGACAGCATTACACGCGTGCACTTAGTTTGAAAGTTGAAACGTCCCGTGATTTAAGGCATTGGCAACTAGTTCATGACAACTGGGGGTTCATTAAAAGCTACAAAGAAGGAAATTTGAGTGAATTTGAGCATGCTCTGTTGCACGCAGGTATTTTAAATGCGGGGCCCCCTTCTGCATATCTCAAGAAACTAAAAAATCAAGGCGATGGAGATAAAGCACTTGTTTATCATCAAATGATTAATGAATTGGTTGCTAGCAAGGGCGTCGCATTTGGGCCTCACGGTTTTATGCAAACATTTGACCTTAAAAGCGCTGCAGAGAAAAGTAAAGTTTTCAAAGAATTATCAAAATTGTTATTTTGGATTAATGAAGAGTTCAAAGTCCCAGCGTTTGTGTCTTCAGGCACATTACTAGGCTTGGTAAGAGATGGAGCATTAATTGGTCACGACGATGATGTGGATATATGTTACATCAGTAATGAAGAGACTGAATCGGCAATTTTAGCCGAACGACAACGCCTTATCGAATTCTTAGCTACCAAAGGCTGTAGACTTGCGCCATCTGGGATTGCTCATTATTGGTGTACAACACCAGGTGGTTTAAGCCTAGATATATTTACTGGTTTCGTGGAAGGCGGTAACTGTAGTATGAATCCAATTGGGCGCAATGAAATTCCAGTAAATGATGTGCTGCCACTTACTCAGCGTGACGTTGGTGGACAAGTGCTATATTTCCCGCGAAACCCAGAGCCCCTGTTAGTATTGAACTATGGTGAGCAATGGCGTAGCCCTGATCCACTATGGACTTTTAACTGGGGCAAAGCGAAGAAAGATTTTGCATTCCTATATTTCTAATTTGTAAGAGAAACAATGAAAACAGTAATAACATTTGGCACTTTTGATGTATTTCATGTTGGGCATATCAACCTACTTCAACGTGCCTCTATGCATGGAGACCAGTTGATAGTCGGCGTTTCAACTGACAAGTTGAATTTTTCGAAAAAAGGGCGGAACCCTGTGTACCATCAGGATGATAGGATGAAGATCATCAATAGCTTGCGCTATGTAAATCTTTGCTTTCCTGAAGAGTCATTAGAATTGAAGGCTGAATATATTCGATACTATAAGGCTGATGTCTTAGTAATGGGAAATGATTGGGAAGGTAAATTCGATTTTTTGAAAGACTTATGTGAGGTTGTTTACCTTCCTAGAACACCCTCTATTTCAACTACTGAATTGATTGAGGTGATCAGCTCTTCCGCTGAGTAAGTTGAAAGACATGGGTAAACGAATTTTTATTCACATAGGGCCACCTAAAAGTGGCACCTCTGCTATTCAATATGCCTTGCAGAGAAGCAGAGCATTTTTGAGTGATAGTGGTGTGTATTATCCAGAGCATGAAATTGGACCAAATGGTATTAGCTCAGGTAATTTGACATCAATTCTGTCAATGGATAACGATGGTAAGTGGGGCGTGAGTCTTGACAAAATAACTCAATTACTCGCCTCATTTGAGCGCAGTTCTGCACATACTTTATTATTGAGTTCTGAGTATTTCTTCTATTTGGTTGAAGATATAGCCGAAAAAATACCTTCGGCAAAGTTTATTGCTTATATAAGGTGCCCTCTGGAGACATTTGAGTCATCTTACAATCAATCCGTTAAACGGCACAACCGAACTTCTGAAGCTAAATTCAATAAAAATTTACACACTACGACAATCAATATTTTGACAGAACTAATTAATACTGTCGGAAGAGCTCGTTTTTTACTTCGAGCGTATTTACCTAAGAATGATGGTGGGTTTGATCTTGTGTCGGACTTTTCTTCTTGCTTGGACCTTTCGTTACCTGCACCTTTGTCAGTTAAGGAAATTACGAACCGATCCTATACTCTGGAAGCTTTAGAGTTTAAGCGTTGGTTAAATCAATTCAAATTGACAGAGCTGGATCCTTCTATAGACCAAGCACTTCAAGCTTATAACGATGGTACGAAGTCATTCACTTTATTACCGGACGAGCTGTCGCAACGTTACCAAAAACAAGCGTTAAATAAGGTCCGCGATTTTGTGCAGACCTATAAAGTTCACAATGGTCGACGTTTAATTAATTATCTCAAAGTTCGTGCCATGCCTAAGTGTGCTGAACAATTGCTCGGTCATCAGCAACTGGGGCAAATTTGTAATTACTTAATGGACTCGTATCCAAAACTTTACACCGATATTTGCGTTAAAATATCGCAATCAAGTACTGCCTCAATTAATCATAGTGAAAGGATTTCGTATGTTTTAAAAAGACATGTGAAATCTCAGTCTTTGTGGTTAAAAATCAAGAAGATTTTTTTAAAGAGTAATGGTCACGCTTAGACTCAGATTCATTTAAACGTCATCTAACTGCAATCTTAAGGTCATCAAATACGATTAAATTTGATTAATTAATCAATATCGGAGATTTCAGGAGATGATCATGAAAAGAGTCGCTTTCATTGGACGCCCTGGGTTTATAGAAAATAGCTTTAATAAACCCATCGAAAAGCTTTTTAAAGAAGTTGGTCTGAACACCGGTAACCTTGCTTTTTGGTATGCGATGAGCCAACAAGTGGCTAATCCAAAAGATTATTTTGGGTGGAGCTTCGATCCTCAGAATGTGAAAAATAACTATGATTTTCTTGTATTTCCGGCTGCCAACCAACTGAATCCTGATTGGGATATGGGCGGATTGGCAGACTTAATCGATAAAGCCGACACGCCATTACTTATATGTGGACTTGGTGCTCAAGCAGCAAATATGTCGAAAAAGTTGCAATTCAATGCTGGGACTAAGCGGTTTTTAAAGGTTATATCAGAACGAGCTGTGAAGGTCGGAGTAAGGGGTAACTATACTGCTCAGGTGTTAGCTGAAAATGGAGTGAATAATATAGAGGTGCTTGGTTGCCCGTCAAATTTTACTAACCCTTCACCGGATTTAGGACTGCAAATAGCTAACAAGTTCTCGCAGCTGAAAAACATCGAAAAACTGGCTCTCAATATAGATATTACTCCGAAACTAGCTGAGAAAGTTCGAATTATGTTTAACTGGGCTATTGGTCGTAATACTGATGTAATCAATCAAGCACCGCTAGACTTGTTGAAACTATCCCATAGAGACACAAGGCAAATAGACAACGAGCTTCTACGCAGAGTGCACAATATATTTGCCCCTTCAGTGTCCTTATCTTACTTTGAAAAAATGGTCAATAATCAGTTCGTGTCGTATTTTGATGTTAACGAGTGGATGTATCAGCTACACCAATTTGATTTGTCTGTCGGTACTAGGCTGCACGGAAATATGTTGGCGTTACAAGCGGGAACACCAAGTATATTTTTGCCCCATGACTCTCGAACGCAAGAATTAGCCGACGTCATGGCGTTGCCGACCTACCCGCTTGAAGATATTACCAGGGCCAGTACGATTGAAAAAGTTCTAAGTGGTGTTCGGTTTGATGGGAGATTCTATGATTCATCTCGTAAGAAGTTAGCTCAACGATATCAAGCGCTGATAGAAAAAACTGGTTTGATGCCGGGTGACGGGTTACTGAAACTTACGGAACGTCCGGCCACAGCTCATGGAGATCTGCTGAAAGCCATTTAAAGTATTCTTGCTTTATTCCCCTCCTATTACACGCTAAAATGCGTCCGGCTCTTCAGCGCCGTTGAAGAGCTAGTTTAACGTTATCATTTAAAACTGTCTCACGATGCTCTCTATTATAGCTATAGCTCGTTGTTCTTACCGAATTTTAATGTAACAACTGTTTGTAAAAATCGCAAAATCGGGAAGGCGAATTGAAAAAAGAGATATATATTCATGTTGGCCCGCCTAAAACGGGCACTTCAGCGCTGCAACAATGGTTGAGTAATAACCGCACTTTTCTTGAAACCAATAGTATTTATTATCCTCCTCATAATGTTGATGTGAATGGTGTGAGTTCCGGAAATGTTCGGAATTTGTATGACTTGAATGAAGATAAGCAATTATGTTTGAACACAGAGGGGCTTGAACAAATATTAACGGAATTTGAAGCAAGCGCGTGTTCAATATTACTGCTTTCGTCTGAATTTTTCTTCAGACGTATGGATGAGTTAAAACTGAGATTACCTAATGTTAAGTTCATAGCATACCTACGTAACCCGTTAGAAGTTAAAGAGTCTAGTTATAATCAATCCGTTAAACGTCACTTTCAGTTAGCTCCTATTAATGCGACACGGGGCAAGCGCTTACCTTATATGTCTCGACTGGTGGAGTTCGTTCAGCAGCACGGGAGAGATAGCCTCAAGGTTCGACTATATGGTAGTCGGTATTTTAAAGGAGGTAATATTGTATCGGATTTATTATTTGTATTAGGCGTAGAACAGCAGGTTGTCTTACCCATTGTAAATAGTTCTTATCAGTTTGAAGCGTTAGAGTTTAAAAGGTGGTTTAATCAGTTCGAATTAGAAGATTATCAAGTTTTAGTAGATAGAGCGCTGCAAGGGTATAAAGAAGGGACAGGTGATTACTCCCTCATTACTCGTAAACAATATTTTGAAGACAGTATTTACTATTCTAAGGTACTCGCGAACTATGCTAAAGAACTCGGTGGAGATGTCTTAGCGCCATTAATTAAAGAGATGCAAAATCCATCATCTAAGCCATATCTAAAACAAGTGTTGTCAGAAAGCGACTTTCTTTCAGTTTGTAGCTATTTGCAGAGAGAGTTGGGAGCGAGCTTTTATCTATTGACTCATGAAGTGAATAGTATAAGGCACAAAGATAACGAACGTTTTCATGAACTATTTTGTAATTCCTATGATAAGCGCTACAAACTCCGGTTCTGGCTATTGAAGATACGAAATGGGATAAAAAAATATGTCTCTTCGTCAATAAGTATTTTGAGGCGCTAATGACTTTAGCGGAATTTGTAATTTTACATTTAGAGTTGTGCAGTGATTAAAGCATCAAAAAAGTATCTAATGTGGTTGGTAAAATATGTCGTAGGCCTATTTCCAGAAAAAACTCGGAAGCACATGCGGCAGCAGCTTTGGTTGTTCAACCTATACAGTCGAAGTCTACAAAAGTCTGGCTTGTTTTACGGTTTTCCTTCCCCTCTGAAATTGCAAAAACTCTATTGCAAAGCAATTGTAAAACAAGCTATTGAAATGGCTGACATATGTGAAAATAAGTTTGCAGATGAAAAGCTGAGTACTCTCGTGACCCTTAGTGGTCAGGTTGACGCCGATCGCAATACCTTATCTTCACTTATAACGAACTCAGCGGTTAGTGCTATTTACCTCCAGGGGCAGAGTGCTGATGTTAGTCGTCTTTTAGAAGAGTTTTCTCATTCCTCCACGAAAGAACTTGGTGCATTGGACGATTTAATAAAGTCAGAAAACAGAGATGGATTGTTCGTTCTAAGAGGAGGAGACATTCTTCACTGTGCTGCTACTAAAGTTTTTGCATTTTATGCAAAGCGAAACGATGACAAACGAATATTCTACTGTGATATTGATTCGATAGATTGTAAAGGCGAGCGACATCTCGCAGAGTTTTTCCCTGCTTGGAACCCAGATCTACAACTTACTACTGGTTACATTAGAACTGGAGTGCTGATTCAAAAATCGACCGATATCCATAATTTTTTGCACTTCGTCATTGATAATCAAGATGCAAGTGCTTTAGCACTTTGGCTTGCAGATTATTATCTTAGAGAAGTTAAACTCAGTATTGAGCACATACCACTGTGTCTGGTGCATCAAACTTTTAAATATTCTTTGCAATGGGATAGGGAGCTACGCAAGCTGAATAATGAACAGTTTATTGTGACCAAAGCTGAGGTGATTGGTCTTGCCAAGGTCGAGTGGTACAAAGAAACACAACCTTTAGTCAGTTTGGTCATTCCGACCAAAAATGCAAAGAACTTAGTGCAGATGTGTATTTCATCAATATTGTCAAAAACCAGCTATCAGAACTTCGAAATTTTATTGATAGATAATAATTCAGATGATCCAGAGGCTTTAGCTTATTTTGATAAACTGGTTGATTCAGAAGATAAGGTTAGATTACTCCGTTATCCACATGAGTTTAATTATTCAGCCATTAACAATTTTGCCGTGGCTCACGCCAAAGGTGAAATAGTGGGGTTGATTAATAATGATATTGAAGTCATTAGTGCAAATTGGCTTACAGATATGGTTGGCCACACTCTTAGAGCTGATATTGGCTGTGTGGGGGCAAAACTGTTATATCCTGATATGCGTATTCAGCACGCGGGTGTAGTAATGGGTTATGGGGGGGGGGCAGGCCATGCACATAAATACTTCCCCCGCTATCACCCTGGTTATTTAAATCGCCTTGCCGTGACTAATAATTTTAGTGCAGTGACAGCTGCCTGTCTTTTAGTCAAAAAGTCAGACTTCGATGCTGTTGGGGGGCTAAACCAAGACGACCTTACAGTTGCCTTCAACGATGTTGATTTCTGCCTAAGGATCAGGGAGCTTGGACGTCAAAATCTCTATTGTGCTGAGGCTGAACTTTTTCATCACGAGTCTATATCAAGAGGGGCTGATGACACACTAGAGAAGAGACAACGTTTTGAGAATGAGTTGGATTATTTACAGCGTAAATGGCCTGAGTTAATTAAGAATGATCCTGCTTATAATCCGAATCTAACGCTTAGGTTTGAAAATTTTTCTATTAGAGAATGAGTACTACGTAAAGAGGATAATTTATTTGAGGACTTATCCGGATAAATTATGCAGGCACAAATACCTATTAACATACGGGCTTTAATTGAACGTTGTACTTAGCACTTTAACTCAAAACTTTGTTATACTTCGCCGTCGTAATTCTGGCCCCTGCACAAATCTTATTATTAGCGGCTTGTGGTTGAAAAAATAATACTAGATGGGTCATTTTACAAGTTGAGTAATACATTCAAAATCATCTCCAAATTACCTATTAAATCCTCATTTGAGTCGATAATTGGTATGGGAGTCTATGCTGGCGACAGAACTGAGTGGGTAGAGCATTCTATTCAAAGTATGGTTAACCAGACATATACAAACTCTCTCTTCGTCATTATTATTGATGGGGATATCCCGTTGTGTCTACGAGCACTCCTAGTTAGGAAAGGTGAAGAACATGACAATGTATTCCTAATTCAATCCCAAAATAATGTTGGGTTAAGCAATTGTATGAATTTCGTAGTCGATTGGGCATTAGAACATACTCCTCAAGCTAAGTTTTTTTTTAGAATGGATGCTGATGATATCTCTATTGTGGATCGGTTGGCAAAACAAGTCATGTTCTTGAAAGCGAACCCAAATATTTCTATTTTGGGCAGTGGCCTGACAGAAATAAACGAGAACGGTGAAAAAGTTGGCCAACGCAAGCTCCCTCTAAAACACCATGAAATTATGCGTTTTTTACCTAAGCGTTGTTCTATTAATCACCCGACAGTAGCAATTCGTTTTAGTGTCTTTGAGCAGGGGTTCCGGTATCGAGATGGGCTGCAGAACACGCAGGATTATTTCTTTTGGGCAGACCTTGCTGCTGCTGGTTACAAGTTCGCAAACTTGCCAGATAGGCTTTTACAGTTTAGGCGGGTTAACGATTTCTACAAGCGCAGAGGCTATAGCAAATCGTTAAACGAGTTTAAAGCGCGCTTTTACACAATGAAGGTATTGAAGCGCTATGGTGTTGGCAATATCGTTTATGCATGTAGCGTATTAGTATTACGGTTAATGCCAGCGAAACTTGTTAAGCTAGCGTATAAAATAGACCGTTACCTTTTAAACAAGCGAGTTAAACACGAGTGATTGGCGCGACAATAATTCTTTACAAGCCTAAGTTGTCTCAGACACTACCACTTTTATTAAGTGTGGTGGAGCAGGTAGATGTATTGAGTATTGTCGATAATTCCCCTACGCCCACTGAATTATCGCTCGATCATGACAACTTACACTATCATCATTTCCCGAACAACATAGGTATTGCGGCAGCGCATAATATTGGTTTACGCGATTTGAAAGCAGCCAATTGCGAATATGGTATTTTGCTCGATCAAGACAGCTCTATCGATAGTGACTTTGCTTTTCGTTTGTCTTCTTTGATGGTTGCGTCACGCGTTGAAAACAGACCTCTAGTGGCTATAGGTCCCCGCATTATTTGTTCTTTTACCGAGAAAACGGTTAAGCCTAGAGTGCAAAGAGAGATATCGGTTTATGATGATTTAGTCTGTGTCACGCAGATTATCTCTTCTGGCATGATGATAGATTTATCTAAGCTTGAAACAATTGGTTTTAAAGACGAAGCTTTGTTTATCGATGGTGTCGATCACGAATGGTGCTGGCGTGCTAAGCAGCAGAACCAGATGGTTGCGATCGCCGAAAAGGTAGAAATGGTTCATCAACTCGGAGATGCCCGTCACAAATTTGCTGGTGTTACTTATAAAGTGGGTTCGCCGGTTCGTTTGTACTACCAATTCCGAAATATTCTTATTTTAAGCCGCAGAGGTTATGTGCCCTGGTATTGGAAGATGCGCAATCTGTTATGCATGCCAATCCGCTTTTTCGCGAATGCATTTTTGCAAACAGATCGCTGGCAACGGGTAAAATTTATGTGTTGTGGGATAATTGACGGATTATTAAAACGAGATGGTTCTTTTAGTCAGCACTGGTAAACACTCCTAATTTGCAATAGTTAGCGCTTTTTTGTAAACCTATGTTTTTATCATCCAAGAGCTGATGTCTACCTAACAAAACTGTAATCCTTTCCCTACTTCACTTGAAGCACAAATAGATCCGTCAGAAAAAATGGCACATCTGGCGGCGGGAGTTCGCCAGATGTATTTTGTTTTGCTCTGAATTTCTATCGAGCGAAAGGAGAGCGTTCGTTTGTAACACCAAATAGCTCGATTGGGCGATTAAGGGCTTGACCACCATCTCGTGAAATCGGGATCCACGGTATTTTACCACTTCCTTTGGCTGGCTTAAGTGAGAACAAATCGAAGGGGATGGAAAGGTAGAATCCTTTAGTAAAGCTACCTTCGCCGTATTCTTCAGAGCTTACATCGGTTATCGCTGCGTATGCCCCTACAACAATCCCACTGTCGAAGCGTTTGGCAAAGTCAATAGTAACCCCTTTATCTTTAGCCAGGTATTGGCCCACTTTAATCGTTAAAAGGGTGTCAGGTAAAAATTCGGGTTGCCAAAAGACATTAGCGTGGCCAGTAAGTACCTTATAGTCATAGAAGTCTATGTCGTTCTCCCAAGACCGTTGTTGAACGTAGTTTATGTCGAATCCAAAAGCTAGGTTGCTATCAACTGGACGGTAAAGTAGTTCACCGCCCACGCCACCATACATTGTTTCTAAATACCCACCATAGAATTGAGCATATAAGTTATCTGCAATTCTGTTATTCCAATGTAAGTATAAATTTTCTAGGCTTATATCCCGACCTGAAACATATTCGCGAACATTTGTTCTTACTCTAGGCAGCGAGCTAGGGGCACGATCGCGAGTGAAGTTAAACTTATCAAAATTCTGCAACAAGTTAGCTTTTATTGTGCCCACGACACTGGTTTTGCCATCGAAACTGTATCCGCCGTTTACCATAATGCCGCCTTGATAAAGGTAAAATTCCTCTGGGTTCCCGAATGTTTGGATCCAAAACGTTTCTATCCCAGTAAAGAAACCACTAGTATTTTTAGGATTAAAATTACTGACACTTTCATCGCTGACGTCCATGCGCTGGTAACTACGTTGTAAGTCTGGCTCCAATGTTTCATATCGCGCTTGGCGTTTGAACTCTGCTGCGTCAACGACCGTTTCAACCATAGGAACTGAACCTGAGGTATTAACGATCTTGTACGTATCTACCGTTTCTGGCAGTTCTGAAGCGAGGACCCGCCCTACACGTTCGGTTGCTTCATCTTCGTGCCTGTAACTGATTTGCTGACCATAGATAGTGACTTCGTCATCTGTTATGTGGGAAGTGCTCAGTGCGAAGCCAGCTTGATAGTACAAATCCTGCGTCATTCGTTGACCATTGATCTTACTGATTGAAAAGTCATTTTTTTCATCAGTGAGCGGGCGAGGAGGCCTATCGATTTTGATTTGGGAGATAGAGTGTAAATTAAAGTTATAACTTACACCAAAACCGAGAGTATTACCGCGCTGATAGTTCACACTAAAATCAAAATTATTCCAGCGATAATTAGCACCAAAGTTCCAGTTGCTGTCCTGCTCAAGTGAGCCTGCACGATCATTGACGTAGTTGTTGCCTTCATACTCTACCTTGAAGCGCAGCGGCTCCCATGGCGTCTGGTATTCAATACCGCCAAAGATTGAAGCTGGTCCTTTAAAGAAACGTTGATAGTCGATTTTCCCGCCGTTACCAGTGAAACCGCCTGGGCGTTCACAAAAGTTGTCGGACACATCGCAAAATGGATTTGATACATTACCCGAGGTGCCAAGATATCCCCATCCAATATTAAGGTGAAAATCGAAGTTCCCTGCTCGTTTACTTAAGCCGATGAACTCACTTTCAAAAAAACCAGTTCCACCAAAATCTCTGAAGCCAACTGATAGTTCAGGTAGATA
This sequence comes from Paraglaciecola sp. T6c, assembly GCF_000014225.1. Taxonomy (NCBI): domain Bacteria; kingdom Pseudomonadati; phylum Pseudomonadota; class Gammaproteobacteria; order Alteromonadales; family Alteromonadaceae; genus Paraglaciecola; species Paraglaciecola sp. T6c. Next base: position 3,845,940 of record NC_008228.1, on the reverse strand, counting down.
GTAGCTCTCGTTTAATACGCGAAACTTAACGTCTATCCCCTTGTCTTTTAAAGTCTGATTCCCGCTAAACTCTGGCACAGGACTGTAGAGGCGGGTTCGCACGTCAGTGTATCTTACCGTTGTTTGCATCCAGGGGAACAACTGCAGTGTTCCCGACCAAAAACGATACTCATTGTTGTCGGTATAGCTCACTCGTAAGTCGCCATCGGTTAACATTCGAGATGTTGGAGTTTGAATTAAGCCTGTTCCACCATGAACCATTAATGAGCTGCCGACAGGAGCGACATTCCAATTCTCGTTGTTAGACTGTGCGTTTACATTTGAGGTAAAGCACAAAGCGGCGCTGACATAGGCAATACAAAAGCGTTTGCTATTTATTCTTTTCATACGACTCATTTGTGTAGCCTGTTTTTGGCTAACGTCACAATTAATTGATTCAATTCTTTGTATTGAGGTGTAAACAATGATTCTTTAAATGGAACATAAATGATGCTGCCGGGCATGACTTCTTGGTGTTGTCGGTTCCAGTAAGCTGTCGGGGCTTCTATTATTCGTCCATCTGCTTGTATGATTATAACGGTGTCTCTATTGGCAAAAGATGCAATATTCGCACTGTTCAGATATTCACTCACATCAGTATGAGGTAAGTGCTTTGTCTCTACGGTATTAGTTACAGCGCCAATTATTTCTACTGATTCTTGGCGCTCATGTAGACTTACAACATAATAGCCGTTATCAAACTGCGGGTTGTGAGCCTCAGAGATACGGGCTAAGTCATAATCAATCTTAACGGATAGGCGATTGGCCAAATGCCAATGTTCAAGTTCATTGATTAAATTTGTGAAGACGCTTTTTTGTTCGTGAGTATCACTTGGCAAATGACTAGCAAGAATATTAAGATTACTTAACGAGGACCGCCGCGCTCGCTCAAGAGTGACATCATTAGGGATAAATAAAGCAGCTGATGGCCAATAAATATTAGTGTTCAAATCTAATTTAGAAAGGACATCAGTTAAACGGACGGTGGAGTCGAAAGTGTAGTCAACTTCATTCCATTTTATGGTGACGTTCGCACTCGTTACACAGCTAAAACTGGTAATCGCTGCGAACAATATCGATTTATATTTCTTGATCATTGTTTAAAGCTCAAATAATTAATCTAAACGCGCAATGCGGCTTAAGTACGTCATTTCAATTGGTTCTGACAAAGGTGAGAGAGTCTGCTTAGATTTGATAAGCGTGCCGGTGGTTTTCTCATACCAGTAGTAATTATGCCATTCGTGCTTTGTTTGGATATATTCTGATGGGGCTTCAAAGCGCAACGTTTCGGTAAAACGTATCGAATCGATTGATTTGGTCAATATGGTTAGCGCTTCTGATTTCGGCTGACCGAATGTAGATGTAACTGGGTAACCATATTCGTCATTTTCCCAATCTAGCGCCATTTTCCACTGCTGATTTGCCAAGTGATGATGAGAACGTTTAAGGGGATCTGCAAAGGAGTTTGAAACGTGTAACAGGTCTCGTTCAAATCCAATTGTCCTGACTATCCGTCCTTTTTCTAAAACTAACAGTGCATTATCACTAGATAGCCACTTATGTTTACCGTTTTCGAGGTATGCTAGCGCCATAACTGCGGTAGGTCGATCACCACGTATCACTGACATGATATCAGTTTTGGATACTTTGACATCATCTAAACTCAGACTTGCATTTTTAGGTTCTTTCAAAGCAATTTTTAAGGTTTCGTAATAGGCATGATATGTCCCACCACAACTACAAAGAGCGATGACGGAAATAAAAATAATAATCAAAGGTTTAAAATGCATGATGAACGGCGTTTCCGCTTGAGGTAATTGTTTATAACCAATAAAAAAGCCGCCTTTATTGGCGGCTTTTAAAACTTTTAATAAAACTTAAATAGTTGGAGAGTAGGTAAACGTTACCGGCACAGTAGTTGTGCTAGTCATAGAACCAGTACCTGTTACGGTAACAGTTGTTGTTGTGCCAACACATACACCGTCAACCAAAGCATCATCACCATTACAAGTTGGATCTGGGTCACCACCATCATCGACAGAAGAAGAACCACGGTTATTTGATACTATTGCCGCTGCGATAGCTAGGCCTGCTACACCAGCCGCGATAGTGCCAGTAGAAACATTACCAAATGCTGAATCAGACGAATCTTGACCTCCAGCAACTTCTTGAGCGATTACTGGGTTACCAGCAAGTGCTAATGCTGCGCTTGCAGCCATAAGAATCTTTTTCATAATACATTCCCTTCATGTTAAGTAAAAATCAAGACTGTCCCGATTCTAATGGAATAATTTACTGACCTCAATAGGCGTAGATAAAACAATCATTAAATTCTTTAGTTAGTAACATAGCGCAATGATATCTAGCGATTTCGAAAGATATCAACAACCCATATTTTACTGGGTGTGTGCCAACTAATTTAACGTTTTAATAGATGTTCTTTGGTTAAATGGTTTCATTTATTTTTTAGGCATTCCCAAATGCGTACATTAAAGGGTAAAATACAAAGTTAGTCGCGAAAAAAAGACAGTTGAGAGTAATGAATGCTATGAAAGCCTTATGTGGCGTCTAGGCATTGTTTTTGCTTTAGCTGATAGGATCAAAAGTTTGTCATAATTGGGCGGTATGATTCGCCTGAATTTACATTTAAGGAATATTACTTCGATGAAAGTTACAGTATTTGGAATTGGGTATGTCGGTTTGGTGCAAGCAGCAGTAATGGCAGAAGTAGGTCATGATGTTGTTTGTGTTGATGTAGACCAGAAGAAAGTCGACAAATTAAAGCAAGGCCATATACCAATTTATGAACCTGGTTTGACCCCATTGGTGAAAAGTAACTACGAAGCAGGGCGAGTTGATTTCACAACCGATGCTGCTCGCGGCATTGCTCACGGCGAAGTTGTTTTTATTGCGGTAGGCACACCGCCGGATGAAGATGGCTCTGCTGATTTGAAATACGTGTTGTCTGTGGCAAAAACAATTGCTGAGCACATGGACTCACACAAAATCATTATTAATAAATCAACTGTGCCAGTTGGGACTGCCGACAAAGTGATCGCAAAAGTTTCAGAGACGCTGGAATCACTTGGTAAGAGCGTTACATTTGATGTGGTGTCTAACCCTGAGTTTTTGAAAGAAGGTGCTGCGGTAAATGATTGTATGCGCCCTGATCGTATTATCATCGGTACTAAGAGTGAATCTTCTGAGAAGAAACTGCGCGAGCTTTACTCACCGTTCAACCGTAATCACGACAAAATCATCGTGATGGATATTCGCAGTGCTGAGCTAACCAAGTATGCTGCCAACTGTATGTTAGCAACAAAAATCAGCTTTATGAATGAAATGTCTAATATCGCCGAGTTAATGGGCGCTGACATTGAGAATGTACGTCGTGGTATCGGCTCTGATCCACGTATCGGTTATCAATTCATTTACCCTGGCTGTGGTTATGGCGGTTCATGCTTCCCTAAAGATGTTCAAGCGCTTGTACGCAGTGCCACTGGTGTTGGCTACAGTGCGAAAGTGCTAGAAGCAGTTGAAGAAGTTAACTACGCACAAAAAGAGAAATTGTTCGAATACATCATGCGTCACTTCGGTGGTGATGTGAAAGGTAAAACAGTCGCGATTTGGGGCTTGTCTTTCAAACCAAATACCGACGATATGCGTGAAGCGTCAAGCCGCGTATTAATGGAAAATTTATGGAAAGCTGGCGCTAAAGTTAAAGCGTACGACCCTGAAGCGATGGAAGAAACCCAGCGTATTTACGGTAGCCGTGATGATTTAGACCTAGTAGGCACCAAAGAATCAGCTCTCAACGGTGCTGACTTCTTGGTTATTTGTACTGAGTGGCAAGCATTCCGCGCACCAGATTTTGAACTAATTAAAGAAAAACTTTCTTCTCCGCTAATTTTTGACGGACGGAATTTATTTGAACCCAACATGATGTTGGAATACGGCTTGCATTACTATGCAATAGGTCGTGGATTATCAGTAAAAGGACAGTAAAATGAGTCAAGTAAAGAAAGCCGTTATTCCAGTAGCAGGTCTTGGAACGCGTATGTTGCCAGCAACCAAGGCGATCCCAAAGGAAATGCTACCAGTTGTTGATAAGCCACTTATCCAATACGTTGTATCCGAATGTGTGAATGCAGGCATAAAAGAGATTATCTTAGTGACTCATGCGAGTAAAAACAGCATCGAGAACCATTTTGATACCAGTTTTGAGCTTGAAGCCACGCTAGAAAAGCGTGTTAAACGTCAACTATTGGAAGCGGTTCAAGCAATCTGCCCCAAAGACGTTACCATCATGCACGTACGCCAAGGTGTCGCTAAAGGCTTGGGTCACGCAGTATTGTGTGCTCGCCCTATGGTTGGTGATGCGCCTTTCGCAGTGGTTCTACCTGACGTTATTGTTGATGAAGGTACATGTAATCCTAAGAAGGATAACTTGGCAGACATGACGGCTAAATTTAATACCAGTCAAGTCAGCCAAATCATGGTGGAAAGTGTTCCTCAAGAAGATGTTAGCAAGTACGGTATCGTTGATTTAGACGGTGCAGAACTGTCACCTGGTGAATCAGCGAAGATGCACGGTATGGTAGAAAAACCTAACCTATCAGATGCGCCATCAGATTTAGCTGTTGTTGGACGTTATGTATTGTCTGAAAAAATCTGGGATCTTCTCGCTAAAACCACGCCTGGTGCAGGTGATGAAATTCAGCTAACAGATGCTATCGATTCTTTGATGCAAACCGAGCAAGTTGATGCTTATTACATGAAAGGCAAAAGCCATGATTGTGGCAGCAAGTTAGGCTACATGAAGGCGAACGTTGAATATGCGATGCGCCACCCCGAATTAGGTGCTGAGTTTAATGAGTTTTTACAGACGCTTGTGAAATAACTACATACTTAATTAAATGAAAAGCCCCGTGATGTTTTCTATCACGGGGCTTTTTTTATGCCTTAATCTTACGTTAATCGTTAGTTGACCTGTACGTGAGCAGCGAGTTTAGCCACCATTTTTTTACCAATACCTTTGACGTTAGTAAGATCGCTGATTTTAGCGAACTTACCACTTTTGTCTCGATAGGCGATGATCGCCGCTGCTTTTTTCTTACCAATACCTGGCAATGTGACTAACTGCTCGGCTGTTGCCGTATTCAAATTGATCTTCTGCGACTTCTTCTGTGTGACACTGCTTTTGTCTACTTTGGCCTCAGCAACAACGTTGCCAACATAACCAGACAATAAAACACCTGCAAAAAATAGGGTAGCGATAAACTTCTTCATAGTGAAACTCCTTGTTTAATTGATCCATTTCGGTGCAATTGCACAGCAGTAAGACTAGTCGCGCTTTTAAATAAGGTAAAGAAAAGGGGCTTATATATAGTGCTAAGCGAAAAAAAGGGACTCAGTAGAGTCCCCTTTGTAATAAATAGACTTGGGATTTATAAGCGTTCTAACATTGCTTGAGTGAAGTCACTTGTTCCGTGCTCTCCACCTAAATCTCTTGTGGTGCGGTCGCCCGTTTCAATGACTTGTTTTAGTGCATAGCGGATTTTTTCAGCTTGCTCGCCCATATTTAAGTATTCAAGCATTTGTATGGAAGCAAGGATAACCGACGTTGGGTTCGCAAGGTTTTTGCCTGCAATATCAGGCGCTGAGCCATGCACGGCTTCAAAAATCGCACAGTCTTGCCCGATGTTTGCGCCTGGCGCCATACCCAAGCCGCCAACTAAACCAGCACAAAGGTCAGATAAAATATCACCGAATAAGTTTGTGGTAACAATGACATCAAACTGATGTGGGTTCATTACTAATTGCATGCAGCAGTTATCGACAATCATTTCAGTCGATTCGATTTGCGGATAACGTTGTGCCACCTCACGAGCCACTTTTAAGAATAAACCAGATGTTGACTTCAAAATATTCGCTTTGTGTACCGCTGTTACTTTTTTGCGACCATCACGAATTGCCATTTCATAGGCGTAGGTCAAAATACGTTCAGCACCTGTGCGCGTAATTTTGCTCATGGCTTCGGCTTCGTTTCCGTCCTCAGACACGACTTGACCAAGACCTGAGTACATTCCCTCTGTGTTTTCACGTACGGTTACTATGTCGATATCTTCATATCGCGCTTTCGTACCTTTAAACGATAATACAGGGCGCAGGTTGGCGTATAACTGGAATTTTTTACGTAAACTAACGTTGATTGACGTGAAGCCTTCACCAACGGGTGTGGTTAGTGGCCCTTTTAGGGTGACTTTATTTTTAGCGATTAAATCAAGCGTTTCTTGTGGTAACAGTTCCCCGTGGTTTTCTAGGGCAACTAAGCCTGCATCGGCAAAGTCATAATCAAAATCACAGCCTACTTTGTCTAAAATTTGTAGTGCAGAGTCAATAATATCTGGGCCGATACCATCTCCACGAATGACAGTAATGCGTTGCTTAGTCATAAACTAATCCTTAAAGTTAATTCTGACGGGGGGCCGTCAATTGTCGTCTGTCGAGCGCTGCTATGAATACAGCGATATGTGCTATGTTTATCAACACACAAGTCGTTATTTTTAGGGCGCGATTTATACCACAAAACCGCTATTAAAACCAGTTGTGATAAGCTGTAACGCGGAATTACAACGGTGAAAAACTATGACAGATGGCATAGGCTTCAGATTTGATAAGCGCTAATTCTTGCACATTTATACGTAAGGCTTTACAGGCGCTATTACAATATTGTTGGCTTTGCACACATCGTTTGGCATCACTAAAATAAAGTTCTCTCGCCAGCATCAAGCTGATCCCCAAAATAGCAGCCAATTCGACCTGAGGGCTTCGCTTATTCTCGGTTAGGTAATTCGCATCGTGGTAATTATTCAATGCGACAATCTCGTGACGCCGCTGCTGCCAAGCTTCAGCCATGGACACTGCATGACTGCGTAGCTGTTCCGGCTTTATGCAGCGCACTAATGTCGTCATATCATAGCTAGTACGGTTACTTTTTTGCCATTGGGTTTGAATTTTTAGTTGAACATGGGTAAATAAGCCGACGCAGGCAAAATATGCCAAGGTGCACGCTTGTTCGGGAATGCCAATATTTCCTATTTTCGCTAAGCTCGCTGCAATGTGGCCGCGTAACTGTACGAAGCTAATAAACGCTCGTTGCAAAGGGAAATGGTGTTGGTTTAATCTACTTAGCAGCGCCTGTTGCATAATAATGCTGCCAGAGCGCTCGAATCCATGCATCATCAAGCCGTGCTGAATGTCTTTAATAGGAAGTTTTTGTCGACTACTTTGGGATGCGGTCTTACGTAAGTGCTGGGCAAATGAAGGCTCCCGTGCAATGGCTAAGCTCAATTTGTTGATATCTTGAATCGGTTTATTTAGCTGGCTTTGTATTGCTGTTAAGGTTGCAGGGGGGCGGCTCATTTTAAAACTTTGCATAAATGGCGACTCTGCTTTCGTGCTCGACTCTTGCTCAAATAACTGCCAATTATTTCCCCACCAAGTTGTGAGATTACTGAGTTTCTTTATTGCTTGCGCTGGGTAAGCGTGTTTGACGCGAACCCTGTCAACAGTAAAGTGAGAGGAGTGCATCGATGTATGTCGGGATGTGCTTTGTGGATAACAAAGCAATTTATCACCTGCGATGCCGATAACTAAAGCCAGTGAGTCATCATCTAACATGACATAAGTGCCAGGCGGTGTAGCACTTGGGTATGCCATCAGCGGCTCTAATAACTGTGCTTGCGCACTTGGCGAATTTTGAACAACTAATGCAAGGGCGCTTTGAAAGCTCTGTTTCGTCTTATTTTGTGGATTGTGCATCATCAAAGTTAGTCGGATTGCCAAGGCCAAGGCAGATGTGTCGATGCTCTCGTGCTGTAACCAGTTAAGGTGTTCTCTGAAGGTTTTATTGAGCCACAAACCGTGGCGATATCCTTGTAACCACACGCCTTGTTGGTACTGGGTTAATATGCGACAGAATGCTGTATCAGGGGATATTTTGGCCAGTGGTTCATGATGTGTCACTTTTGCTAAGCCGGACTGCTCACTTTGGTCAACATTAGATGCTTCTTCAGCTAACCCAAAAATACTTAAGGCTGCGCTCATGAGTTGAATCGTGGTTGTTTCGTTAAATCGATTGCGCACGCACAACAGCGCTGTCATCAAACTAGCGCTGAAGGCTAAATTGTAATGACGCGGTAGCGACGCTTTATAAAGATGTATTTGTGCGAAGGTAAGATCTGGGTACTGTTTGGCTAATCCTAATAACGCGTTATTGAAATCAAGCGTTTTTTGAACCAAGTCTGGTTCCGGGGCAGGGCGGCGATAGAACGCCAGCAACTTATGTAAGCTCTGATACTGCTGTTTAATTAAACTATCAGGCACAGAGCGGGTAACCCTTATAAAGTTAAATAATCTTGGTAGGCACTGTCACCCCAAGCAATTAACTCGTCATTCTGCAAAAGAAGTGCTGTGCACTCATCCTGAGTTGTGATGCCGTCGGATTTTACATGTTGCGTCCGAAAGAACATGACTTGATACATCCCACCGTCGGTTTTTTTGGCTTCACTGATATCAGGGCCGCCGAGCAAGGCTAATATTTGTTGTTTGGTTTGCCCTAATTCAAGTTTAGCAACTTGAACCTTGTTGTACTCTTCACGATCTTTCCAGTCCATATCTTGAGCATTGTCAGGGTAAAACAGCAATACAGCTGCTACGAAAACAGCATACAAAGCTACGCCAATGCCAATACGAGTGACTATTTTCTTATTCATTTTTGTCGTTCTATCATGATTAAAATTTAATAACTGAGCGGGTAATCTCTCATAATGTTTAAAAATACCACGCCCAGTTTTATTTTATTACATAATTTCGTAACAAGGCACGTATTCACTGCCTGGTAATTTCATTCGCTGCTGAACAACAAACGATTGCAGTAATTCATCCATTAAGGTCATGAGTGCTCGGTCGCCATTGAGTTTAAATGGACCTTGCTCGCGGATCAGTTTGACGCCTTCTGCTTTTACGTTGCCGGCGACTATACCGGAAAATGCCTTACGTAAATTTGCTGCCAGCTCAGCTTTGGGTTGATCAAAATGCAGATTTAATGCTGTCATACTGGCATGGCTGGGAATGAAAGGTACTTGAAACTCCTCTTCGATTTTCAATGACCAGTTAAAGTCAAACGAGTCACCGCGGGCTTTACGATAGGCGCGTACATCTGCTCTTTTTTGATTTATGGTCTGAGCGACCAATGTGGGATCATCAACGATGATCTGGTAAAGAGACTGCGCTTCTTTACCTAGGGTTGCCCCAATGAATTTGTCTATGGCGTGAAAGTATCCTTCACAGATTTTGGGGCCGGTAAGAATGATGGGTAACACTTGCTCTTTATTTTCTTCATTCAGCATGAGCCCAAGTAAATAAAGAAGCTCTTCTGCGGTTCCCGCTCCGCCAGGAAAAACGATAATCGCATGGGACATGCGCACAAATGCTTCTAAACGTTTCTCTATATCGGGCATGATGACGAGCTCGTTCACGATCGCATTCGGTGGCTCAGCCGCAATAATACTGGGTTCGGTAATGCCTAAATAGCGGCGATTTTCGTAACGTTGTTTCGCGTGGCCAATCGTCGCACCTTTCATTGGGCCTTTCATTGCGCCTGGGCCACAACCGGTACAACTGTTCAGCTCGCGTAAGCCCAATTGATACCCTACCTCTTTGGTGTATTGGTATTCCGTTTCGCCAATTGAGTGCCCGCCCCAACAAACCACTAAGTTCAATTCAGCGGTATTTTTAATGGTTTGCGCATTACGCATCATATCGAATACTTTATGCGTGATATACGCCGATTCCGCCACCCCAGGGAACTCTGACGCATCAAAGCTATCCCTCATATGGAGCAAATCACGCAGCACAGAGAACAAGTGCTCGTGCACACCTTTAATTAATTTGTCATCTACAAAGGCGATAGCAGGTGGGTTAATTAACTCAATTTTTACCCCGCGCTCACGACTGATTAAACGGATATCGAACTTGGCGTTCTCTTCAAATAGGTCTTCACAGTTATCTGTTTCAGCACCGCTATTTAATACGGCTAAGCAACAACTTCGAAACAAGTGGTAAAGCTGACTGTCAGCAGATTGGTTTAGCTTGTCGACTTCTAATTTAGACAATTGGCTCATAGCGCCAACGGGGTTTAACTGAATACTTCTCATTGATTTCCTTAAATGAAAACAGCATGGACATGTGAAAGAAAAATAAGTGGCTCACATGTGACTAATGCTGTTTTATTGGCGAGCTAATCTCAGCTCTGGGTAAATACTCTCGAAATTACTTCTAAATGGATTAATGTCTAATCCGCCGCGACGGGTATAACGTGCATACACAGTCAGTTTCTGTGGTTCACAATATCGCATGATGTCGCTGAAAATACGTTCTACGCACTGTTCATGAAACTCATTATGCTGTCTAAAAGATATTAAATAACGCAATACGCTTTCTTGGTCAATTTTACGGCCGTGATACCGGATCAACACACTGCCCCAATCGGGTTGATTGGTGATCAAACAATTAGATTTGAGTAAGTGACTACACAGAGTTTCTTGCACCTGCTCTTCTTCAACCTGCAAAATTGATGGCGCTAAGTCGTAGTTGTCGACACTAATATCTAAATCGTCGATGCACTGAGCCTCAAGTGTTCCAAGTTGTAAGCCAGGAAACGTTTCTCGCGCAAAAAGCTGTACGTTTACAGGCAAGCCTGCACAGGCAGATAGATCTTTGCTGATCATCTTTTGTACATGAAGAATAGATTCGATTTTGCTTTGGTTGAAGCTATTTAAATAAAGTTTAAACGATTTAGACTCGATTAAATTAACTGACTCGCAAGGTATTTCACAGCGCAAAATAGCCACTTCTGGCTTACCTTTTAAGTTTAGCCACGACAATTCGTAACCGTTCCAGCGATCAACCCCTTTAAATGGCAATGTGTCACCTAAATTGAGTTCATCACGGTTTAGGCTGCGAGGAACGCCTTGCAGTAACTCTGGGCTGTAGTGTTCTTTATATTGTGTCGCTTTGCCTAATGTTAAGGAGCTTAAGATATCCGAAGGAAGTGATTTATCTTGCATGTAAGAGCCTCTAGCTGATGACAGGTTAACGATATATTACATTAGGTTATGCCTTATTTTACCAGAAGATGAAGCCAATTTAATGCTACATTATCCCGTATTTGAAACGAAGTACGGACTCACAATATGACTTCAACAGTAAATCAATCATTAGATGATTTTATGGGACGTTTCGCAGCCTTTGTTAAGGAGCATGCTGAAGCAGGGGCCATTGAGTATGACGAGGATTGGCCATCCCCTTGTTACGCTACAGACGTGACCCCTGAATCAGGCACATCAATTCCTTGGAAACCGGTATTGCGTGAGCAAACATCTGAATTTAAAGACCTATCAGAGGCGTTAGAATTAACACTGCATCCCGATGTAGCGCAATTTTATTCTCGCTACTGGAGCGACAACATAGTGGCGCAGCACCCTAGTGGTAAGTTGCAGATATTACAGGCGTGGAATGAAGAAGATTTTGAACGACTTCAGCAAAATATCGTGGGGCACATACTCATGAAACGCCGCTTACGCCAACCCGAGACTATCTTTATTGCACTCACAGATGAAGATGATTTTGTATTAAGTGTGGACAACCAAACGGGGGCGGTGATGCTAGAGCAAGTTGGTTTGCAGCCTAAAGAGCAAATATCCCCCGACTTAGCGACTTTTTTAGATGAAATAGAGCCCACGACGACTGACTAATTATTTACACCTTCGCTAGCAAATTTTCCAGTTGCTGAGTTAAATGGAGCAGCTGCTTTTCAAGCTTAGCCACTCTATCTTCTAGCGTGGCAGGCTCAGCACTTGTTGTGTTTTCTTCTTTATTAGACTCCACTAACTGATCGGGTTGCGCTTGCCAGCTTTGAATGCCTTTTATGGCATCAGGTACTGATAATTTTCCCACTGCGCGGCTGCGCACTAATCCTACACTTGGTTTTTTCCCCTCTGTAGCTAGCGTTTGGCACAGTGCCACAATTTGGGATAAAGGTTTTGTCATGAGTTTGGTCAATTCAGCGAAATTTTAGCGGTAACGACTATTTAACCTGAGCTAAGGTATTTTGTAAATTTAAAATAGTCTTTTAAATCAAATAGATAAATATTGGCGTTGTTTTTGTATATTCATCATCAAGTGAATATCACGACGCACATAAATTGTTATTGAATAAAACTAAAAACAGGAGTTGTTTATGAAGCCATTCATTCTGGCGGGTACATTGGGGTTATCATTATTATTGTCGGGCTGCGTGATATCTGTGGACGGTGATGGCCATGACGGTTATCAATCTGATTGGCAGAAAAAAGAAAGAAGCAATCGCAAAGAAGTGGCGCGACTTCAGCCGAACTTAAGTACGGGGGAGGTGATGGATCGTATGGGCGTCGCTGATTTTAGCGAGTTCGTAAAGAAAGGTGATGATCAATATCACGTTTTATATTATCGCACACAGCGCAAAGATGACGATGGTGTAACGACAAAAGACGAATGCACGCCTTTGGTGATAAAAAATGATCAGCTTGTGGGGTGGGGGGATTCTGCTTTAAATATGTTGAATCAGTAGATATCAAACACATCATGCTCGCTATGAGCATGATGTAAATTATTGTACGAGCATGATATAAATTATAAGAATGATTTAACGCAATCGCGTGTTCAATTGGTCAATTAACTCTGCCCACTCCGCATCTTCTAGCAATGCATTTCGAATAAACTCCGCTTGCGTTTTTGACCAAAACTCTGCGTCTTCTATGTGCACACCTTGGCGCAACCCTTTATGTTCCTCAATGAAAGCCTCAACATCACCTTCCTGATCCCCTAAACCCAACTGCTGAAAGAGGTCACCCATCGTCGTGTGATAATTTTCCATTGAATACTCCTGATATTTTAATGGTTTATGTTTGACTTAATTGTCGTTTTACAAAATATTAACATGTATTATGGAAATGTAATGAGAATTAAAACCTCCTAGGAGAGAGCAGCATGCCATTATCTCAAACCGTTGTCGCCCCAGATATGGATAACATCAAAGCGATATATTTAGCCGCGGAAGATTTAAAGATTGCCGCGTCAATTTTATATCAGGCATATCATGATGATCCTTTGTTCATGGACATATTCCAACACAACAAAGAAGGATATGAGTCTCGGTTGCGTTCAGCCATCCGAGAAGAGCTCAATGCTTTTTGGCAAGCTAGGCAACCTATGATAGGGCTATTTGACGGTACGCGTTTACTCGCCGTGGCCTGTTTGATTGGGCCGGATGCTGAATTTGGGCCAAGCCGATTTTGGCACTGGCGTCTTAAAATGCTATTGACTGCTGGTTACTTTGGCACCAAGCAGATGGTAGATAAAGAGCAGAAGGTGCGAGAGCATATTCCGGCTCAGCGCTACCATATGTTGTCGTTTATAGGTGTGCACCCTGACTACCAACACTACGGCTTAGGGCATATTTTGATGAGTGCCATTGATAGTGTGATGAAAGAAGATGCTGCCAGTGAAGGGATTGGTGTATACGTCACCTTACCTAAATGTTTATCTTTTTTTGAAGATGGGCAATATAAAATGCTCGAAGCATTAGAAACAGGACATATCACAGGCCATTTAATGTTTTGTGAGCGCCAGTAATTGTCAATTTTTGTACTTTTTTTTACAAATTTGCCGAATAAAAGTGGAACTTCTGTAAACCAAGCCTAATTTAATTACCCGCCCCACCGTTTAGCGTTAGGATATAAACTCCACCCCTTGTAAGAGATTTCGTACAAGGGTGTAGGATAAAGTCATTTTAAACGCCAGTATTTCTCTGTGTTATATTTTTAACTTATTGAAATTTATGTAATTTAATCCAAAATTTAGACTTTAGGCTAAGAGGTGTCACACAAGTGTCACGGATCTATGTCGAAAATGTTTTTGTTTGTTATATAGTTTGTTTCGTCACAGGGAAACACGACGAGTCAGGAAGACACAAGGATGACCTAGGACAAGCTCAGGACGAGCAATACAGTTTAAAGGATAAACTGTTATAAGGATTATCAGGAAAGGCTCAGTATGAGCACCCCATTTGGAAATGGTAATAAGGAAAAGGACACACTCAGGACGAGTGCCCATTCTGGATGAATGGAAAGGATGTCAAGGATACTTCAGGACGAAGTCGCGCGACAGCGCTATGGACAAGGACCCGCTCAGGACGAGCGTTCATTCGGGATGAATGGAACAGGGATGAAATGAATGCTTCAGGACGAAGTTGCTCGACAGAGCTAAAAGGATATGGACTAACTCAGGATGAGTTGCTTATAGGGATGTAAGCGCATTGGACGCAAACAGGATCGCTGTTGGGAAGACAGCACTCACCTAGGAAGGTGATAAAAGGAAAAGGACACACTTGGGATAAGTGCCGCATTCAGGATGAATGACAGAAGGACAAGACAAGGATGGTGTGACGTAGTTGTTGCGAAGGAGCGCACAGAGGGACCTTCAATTTTTATGTAAAGGCGTGGCTTGAAATGATTCAGGCCGCGCCTTTGCAGTTTCTGGGCTCAATAAAGAGGCCGTGTCTAACTCAGCTTACATTTACTTTTCTAAACGATTAATCTACTCGATAAGCAGGAGTATCAACGTTTAGAATGTGCTTTCCGGCCATAGTAAGCGTGCCTTGATAACTGTTTTCACCATTACCTGAAAATTCAAATACGAAGCAACTTTGCCAATCGAGCTTTCCTCTGTAACTACCCAAGCGGGTTTTATGCCGTGCATTGCTGATTAGTTGCAAGCCATGCTTATCACAATACTGAGCGAGATATTGGTTAGCCTTTTCAGTAATGGCTCGCATGCGCCAAAACTGAAATACCACCAATAAGATCACCAGAAATAAGGTCAAATCAAACAAATTCATTTTTGTTGTCCACTGAACAAATGGCCGATCATTTGCGTTACTGCTGGAGTTTTATCTTGCCATCTGATGACACCGAGCATAGTAGGGCGAATACCTGGGATCTGCACTAAGTCACTGTATAAATCGGCGCACAGTTCGATATCAATGTCGGCGAGTTGACTAATATACTGGCGCAAGATTTTTTCGTTTTGTAAACAGCGCCAATGTCTTGCTGCAATCAACAACATGATCTCTGGCGTTTTACTGTGCTGCGAATCCAGTACGCGCTGGATAAATGTGTTAACGACAGTATTAGCAACACTTTGGCTTAACGCGCGTAAGGTCCACTGGATCTGCAGAGGCTCATCAAAACGCTGGTGCGCATGGTCAATTAAACACTGGCTAGTGTCTTTATCTAAAGTGTAATTCTCAAGTGATGACATTAACGCTTGCTGCACTTGAGGGGCTACCTTAGTAATATTTTCAGTAATCAACAGCGCGCCTTCTTTACGGCGCACGCTCGCGGCAATATCGGCAATACCTTGCAATGCGACATTCTGCCAGTCATGGGCTTGAGGCTGAGCTAAGTAACGCACAGCAGGTGAATAATACTCACTGGGCGGTAGCTGTAATACATTGCGGCTCATGCTATTAAAATCGGCCAGTTGCTGTTGGTTTGGAACGAACGTATACGGATTTTCTGGTAACCGCCCTTGGGCCGCTTTGTTGTGTTCTAACTGGGCGCCTAAAGCATCAGTGATTATTTGTAAAAAATGATTGCGCGTAGCACTGATAACTAAACCTTTTTCATCTAAAGGAAGTTTTACAAACCAAATGTAATGCTCTCGACTCAATTGCCGACTAAAGAAAATAATACCAAACCATGCGTGTTGCTGGCGAGGATAGGGGGCAGCTTCACTGGCGTTTTCTATGTTTAAAAAAGTCTGGCTATCAATGCTGCGAATAGACCGACCCATATCAAATACATGGTATTCAGTTTGAGCGTGAAGAAGAAATTCACTGATGGAGCTGATTTGATTCATGTTTACCTATAAACTGCCGCGCATTACGCGGAAACAACCTAATTTTGAGATGATTAAATATGAGCGGAAGCATGCCATGTAGCGCCTCAGAAGTCCAAGTAGAGAAGCTGTTATCGCAATTGGCCGAGGCACTAAAAACAGCTGAACAGTGGACTTATTCCCCGCCATCACAGTGGGCAATGCAAAGTGAATTGCCTTTTGCTTGTGATCGTATGGGATTTGCTCAGTGGCTGCAATTTATCTTTATTCCCAAGATGAATGAATTGTTACAAGAAGAAAAGCCACTGCCCACACGAATGGCACTTATGCCGATGGCACAAGAGTGGGCTAAAGAATACACGACAGGACAGCCAACGCGGGAACCTGTACTTGACGTGTTAGCGCAAATTGACCTCGCGTTTTGTGGAGCAGAATAATGACATTAACTATTTTGTATCAAGACGAATGCTTAGTCGCTATTCACAAACCCGCTGGTTTATTAGTACACAGAAGTATGATTGACCGTCACGAAACCCAGTTTGCGATGCAGATGCTCAGAGACCAAATCGGTCAGCATGTGTTTCCGGTTCATCGTTTAGATCGCCCAACCTCCGGAGTACTAGTGTTCGCTTTATCTGCAGATATTGCGCGCCTGCTGGGGGAGCAATTTGCTGGTAATACAATTGCAAAAACGTACTTCGCCATCGTGCGCGGCCATGTAAAAGAAGCGGGTTTGATTGATTATGCCCTTAAAGAAAAGCTCGATAAAATAGCAGATAAGCGTGCTAAACAAGATAAAGACGCCCAAGAAGCACAAACAGAATACGTGCCGCTACAGCAATTCGAGTTGCCTTTTGCTGTCAGTCGTTATCCCTCGGCTCGATACACGCTCGTGCGGCTGCACCCAAAGACGGGTCGCAAACATCAATTGCGTAGGCACATGTGCCATATTAATCATCCCATCGTGGGTGATACCACTCATGGTGATGGAAAACACAATAAATTTATGCGTGATCAGTTTTCATTTAATGGTTTGGCATTGACCTGCCAACAAATGTGCATGACACATCCAGTAAGTAACGAAAAATTGGCGATAGTGAATGATTTCGATCAAAGGATGTCTACATTGATGGTGCAATGGGGCTGGGAATTACCATCGTTAGATAGGTTAGATCTGCTTTCAAATAGTCGGTAAACTAATTTTGTTTTATCAAAGGAAGAGTAAAAAATGAGTAAAGTAGGTATTTTCGTTGGTTCAGTTTACGGTAACGCCCAACATGTTGCAGAGCAAGTACAAGAGCTGCTCACCAGTAAACAAGTGGTTAGCGAAATATATGACGACCCAAGCATTGATGATTTTAAACGCTGTGATGGGTACATTTTTGTTTCTTCCACTACGGGGCAGGGGGATATTCCGCCGAATCTCGAGTTTTTTGTTGCAGATTTAAAGGACATGTTCCCTTTGATGGATCAGAAGCCGTTTGCTGTCATTGGCTTAGGTGATAGTAGTTACTGTGATTCGTACTGCGGGGCGGGCGAGCAAATACAAGCGCTATTACTTGAGTTACAAGGCAAGCCAGTTGCAGGTATGCTTAAGATTGATGCTTGTGAAACTCTTGAGCCTGAAAAAGAAGCGTTGGCTTTTATAGAGCCATTGGCCGCTGAATTTGCGTAAAGTTGTGACGTAAGTTGCCCTAACTTAAGCCATTAAAAAGGCGAGATGTCATGTCGACACCTCGCCTTTTTTGTGTGAAATACGATACTGCGTTGACTTCACTAATGTGATTGTGCCAGTTCTTTAGGTGCTGGGCGCGTCTCAATATCGCTATTTGCCATAAAATAAGCAAGCAACGCATAAGCGGCCTGGTTTTGTGCTAATGCTTTTGGATCAACCTTGTCTAATGTGTCATTCGCCGTGTGATGGTAGTCAAAATAATAGGTGCCATCTTGTAACAGAGAAACCACGGGCACCCCGTGCTTGGGGAGCATTGACACATCAGGGCCGCCGCCAGCTTGGTTATGGCCTTGTTTAATGCCTATTTTGGCAAGGGCGGCAAATAAGGGGGTAGCTGCCTCAACAGCGTCCGGCGCAAAAAGGGTATCCATTTGATAAATTTCCCCCGCACCAAAGTCAGACTCTGCTGCAACAATAATATTGCCTAATTCCTCTTTGTGCTTACGGGTATATTCCTGCGCGCCAGTTAAGCCGAATTCTTCAGACGCATAAAGTACTACCCTGATCGTCCGTTTGGGTTGGCCAGTTAGGGTTTTTATCAAGGTAGCTGCGCCGGTAACAATCCCGACACCTGCGCCATCATCCAACGCACCTGTGCCTTCGTCCCATGAATCTAAGTGAGCACCTATCAGCACAACCTCTTCAGGAGACTCTGTACCGGTAAATTCCCCAATAACATTATAAGACGTCTGCCAGCCGTGTTCTTTAGCACGCATGTCCACTGCTAATGTCACATCATTACCTGCGTCGATCATAGCTTGTAAGTTGTCAGCGTCAGCGTTTGATAACGCGCCTGCGGGTATTTTCTGTACATCGTCGGAATATTGCATAACACCGGTATGCGCAAAACGCGAATTATCGGTACCGACGGAGCGAATAAGGACCGCTTTGGCGCCTAATTTTGCCGCCTCAATAGCACCTTGTGAGCGCCCAATAACGACAGGGCCGTAGCCTTTACCAGCGCGATCACGTTGCATGCGTTGATTAATGAAAACGATTTTTCCATCTACTTGCGCTGCGTCAGCTTGTTTTAATGAAGCCAAAGAGTCGAACATAGTCACTTGAGTGGTAAGGCCGCCTTCAGGAGTGGCCACTGATCCACCTAATGCGGTGATAAATAATTTCTGCTGATAAGGGGCGATGATTTTTGCATCTGCAATACCGCGAGACCAATTTCTTACGCGAACAGGCTCTTTGTAGACGTTATCAAATCCCAGTTCTTTAAATTTATTTTCCGCCCATTCAACCGCGCGCTTATCACCTTCACTGCCCGCTATTCGTGGTCCAACTTCTACTGTGAGTGATTTCACTATTTCGTAAGCGGTATCGCTATTCATCGCTTTCGAACTTAGTTCAGCAAGTTGAGTAGTCGCTGTGTGCGTTGGTTCAGTTGATGCACAAGCACTGACCAGCAAGGTGCCGGTTAGTGCAAGCGAACGATACAAATGTATGCTTCTCATGTGATTTCCTTAAATGAATATTATTGTTTATTTATATCAATCCCAGTAAAAATAATTAACCACTGAGCAATTATTTACTGGAATGGTATTAGGGGCTGTAGATCTTTGTGGTATAAATTTTGTTCAATCTAAACGCTTTTTAATCGCGGCGCTCATTTGCTGGCCTAGTGGGCTAATTCAAAAAATAGCAATAAAGAGTAAAAAGTGTTTAGGCAGAATCCTTCCGACTGCGTTTGTGCAGTATTTCTAGTGCTTCAGCACTCACTCAAGTAGAACAACTACATCACTCTCGCGCTTTATAGTATAAATACCGCACAACTCGCTGCAAAAACACACACCAAAGATCAGCAGCCCCTAGCTCAATTTAATGCAAGTTTGGATGAATAACTTAATTTAACTTAATTCAAGTTACTTTAATCTGGCTCAAAAAGGAGAGGGGCAGTGAGAAACGTAAATTATAGGCACAAAAAAAGCGCCTAAGCGCTTTTTTGACAATAAAAATTCTGAACCGATATTAAGCTAATGCTTTAATCTGTGCAGACAAACGGCTCTTATGACGAGCAGCTTTGTTTTTATGGATAAGACCTTTAGTTGCCATGCGGTCAATCAAAGGTGTAGCAGCTGCAAATGCAGCTTGAGCAGATGCTTTGTCGCCAGAAGCGATTGCAGCAAGTACTTTCTTCAAAGATGTACGTGTCATCGAACGACGGCTAGCGTTGTGCTGGCGGCGTCTTTCTGATTGTAGTGCACGTTTCTTAGCAGACTTAATGTTAGCCAAGTGGAACTCCCAAAAAATTCTAGTCAAAATTCAAGGGTGCGGATTGTGCCTATCAGACCTGTGTTTGTCAAATGCTTTTGCGTATTTATTGTGCAAAACTGCAGTTAATTCTCAGGGTATCGTAATGCTGGATTTGAATCGTGTTCACAAGCAGCTAAATGAGCGATGTTAATAGGCATTCGCACCTGCCAGATAGTAGTTTACCTGAGTTCCGTGATTGAGCGAAGAGGCAATGCACTAAGAAGTTAAATTAACGCCACATTCTTCACCTCATTCCCGCTCACCTCATACTCGCTCACCCCATACCTGTTCGCCTAATCAGGGGTGCAACTCGGTTACACCGAGTGAGAGTGTGCTTATACCTGTAGGTGATTGTTTTTCAGATGAATGCTTCTAACTAAATTACCCTTGGCGCATAATAGGCACTGTGTTTAAGCGCAGTGTTATTCGGGTTATCTAATTTTTAAAGGAAGTCGTGTGTCGAATCGTTTGTTGAAATCCGGATTGATTGTCAGTTGTATGACGTTTTTATCACGAGTCTTGGGTTTGGTCAGAGATGTTGTGGTGGCGAATTTAATGGGTGCTGGGGCGGCAGCTGATGTGTTTTTCTTTGCTAATAAAATTCCCAATTTTCTTCGTCGTTTATTTGCTGAGGGCGCATTTGCTCAAGCGTTTATCCCTGTGCTGACAGAAGTTAGCAATGAAAATGACAAAGATGCCATGAAGCAATTTATTGCCAAAGTGTCCGGTACGCTTGGAGTAATAGTGACCGTAGTAACGTTTCTCGGCGTCATCGGTTCTCCGGTGGTCACTGCGCTGTTTGGCGCCGGCTGGTTTATGGAGTATCTCAATGATGAGCCCCAAGGAGCGAAATTCGAGCTGGCAGCCTTGATGTTGAAGATCACGTTTCCTTATTTAATGTTTATTTCGTTAGCAGGCTTAACCGGCGCCATTTTAAATACCTTAAACCAATTTGCTGTGTCCGCATTCACCCCAGTGCTGTTAAATGTAGCCATTATTAGCTGTGCTATTTTTATGGCGGATACCTTTGAAGAGCCAGGTTTTGCATTAGCGTGGGGAGTATTTATTGGTGGCATAGTGCAATTCTCATTTCAGCTACCTTTCTTGTACCGAGCTGGATTACTGGTAAAACCGCAATGGGGATGGTCAGACCCACAAGTAACTAAAGTGCGTAAATTGATGATACCGGCATTGTTCGGGGTATCGGTTGGCCAGCTTAATTTGTTGTTTGATACCTTTATCGCAAGCTTCTTAGTCACAGGCTCCATTAGTTGGCTTTACTACTCTGACCGCTTACTGGAATTTCCTTTAGGATTATTTGGTATTGCTATTGCTACTGTCATACTGCCGACCTTATCGCGTAATCATGTGACAAACGATGCCAAGGCGTTTAGTGCCAACATCGACTGGGCGCTGCGGATGGTAAGTTTATTAGGAATTCCCGCTGCGGCTGGTTTAATGATCTTAGCGGAGCCTATGTTGATCGTATTGTTTAAACGCGGTGAATTTACCGCATTAGACGCCACTCTCGCCTCGTACAGCTTAATCGCCTATGCCACTGGATTACTTAGCTTTATGTTAATTAAGGTACTTGCTCCGGGATTTTTCTCTCGTCAAGATACTAAAACACCGGTGAAGTACGGTATTTGGTGCATGGCGTCGAATATGGTGTTTAACTTAATTTTCGCTATTCCATTCGGGTACCTCGGATTGGCGATAGCCACTAGTTTGTCAGCCACCATGAACGCGGGCTTGTTATACAGCAAGTTGCATCGTTTAGGGGTCTACAAACTCTCTGCGAGTACCCTGTTGTTCTTAACAAAAGTCTTAATTTCGACCTTAATCATGGCTGCTGGGCTTATCTATTACCGACCGACGATTGCTAATTGGCTGATGTGGGAGCCGATGATGCAAATGACACAATTGGCCATCATGATAGCGGGAGCTGGGGCGGTGTTTTTATTGAGTGGATTTGCCCTCGGGATACGCCCAAAACAGTTACTATCAAAAGCAATTCACGTTAATTGAACGAACTGCGCTATAACGGGCTGTATCTCTGCGCGTAGTTCGCTATAATCCGTCGCTTTGATTTTAGCCAAACAGTATTAAACATGAGATACATGCTCGGGCAACTTACGTGCTTGGAGTAGCTTAAAAGCTGATGTAGTGGCTTGGCTTGATGACGTACTTAATAGATGACGTACTTAATATAAGAGGAACGAAGTGGAATTAGTCCGCGGTTTACATAATCTTCGAGATAAACATCGAGGATGCGTACTGACAATTGGAAAGTTTGACGGCGTTCATCTGGGGCATCAAGCCGTGTTAAGTCAAGTCGTTGTGAAGGCAAGGGAACTGGGCTTGCCTGCTACCGTTATGGTGTTTGAACCTCAGCCTGAGGAATTATTTACACCGGATAACGCACCCGCGCGACTCAGTTTATTACGTGATAAATATGTACAACTTAAAGCACTAGGTGTAGACCGTTTATTGTGTTTGAAGTTTGATAAACGTTTTGCCTCTTTTACCGCAGAGCAGTTTGTTGAGCAGCTATTAGTTAAAGACTTAGGTGTGCAATTTTTAGTCGTGGGCGATGACTTTCGCTTTGGCAAAGGGCGAGTAGGTAATTTCGCTATGCTGCAAGTTGAAGGGCGAAAATGCGGTTTTAGTGTGGTGAGTACGCAAAGCTTTCGCTTAGAAGATTGCCGTATTAGCTCGACCGAAGTCCGCAATGCACTGAGTGAAAACAACTTTTCGCTTGCTGAAAAGATGCTTGGCAGACCGTTTACGATTTCGGGCAAGGTACTGCATGGTGATAAAAAAGGCCGCACGATTGGCTTTCCTACTGCCAACCTATTGCTGAAACGCTGTAATGCCCCCATTAATGGTGTGTTTGCGGTTCAAGTTGACATAGCAGGTAAGGCATATAGTGGCGTGGCGAACATTGGCACGCGCCCAACGGTAAATGGCCAACGTTCTCAGTTAGAAGTGCATATTTTTCATTTTACCGGCAACCTATATGGTCACTTTATTTCTGTGGCCATAAAAGCAAAATTACGCAACGAAATTAAGTTCGATTCGTTCGAACAGTTGCACCAACAAATACAACGTGACGCCGAGCAAGCAAAACAATTGCTTGGGGTTAACTGAAATTTAATGACGAACAACGACGATTTTGGATTTAGCAATCAATGAGTGACTACAAACATACTTTGAATTTGCCTGAGACTGAGTTCCCAATGCGTGGGAATCTTGCTCAGCGCGAGCCTAAAATGCTGCAAGACTGGACGAATAAAGCGCTGTATCACAAAATTCGCGCTGCTAAAAAAGGCAAAACGCCTTTTATCTTGCATGATGGCCCTCCGTACGCCAATGGTGATATTCACATTGGCCACGCAGTGAATAAAATTCTTAAAGATGTGATTGTTAAATCAAAAACCTTATCAGATTTTGATTCGCCTTACGTACCCGGTTGGGATTGTCACGGCTTGCCAATCGAACTCATGGTTGAGAAAAAAGTCGGAAAACCTGGTAAGAAAGTCACTGCAGCAGAGTTTAGACAAAAGTGCCGAGACTATGCCGAAAAGCAAATTAATGGGCAAAAAGCTGACTTTATTCGTTTAGGCGTGCTTGGCGAATGGGACAAGCCCTACAGAACAATGGACTTCAGCTCTGAAGCGAACATTATCCGCGAGTTGGGTAACGTTGTACGCTCTGGTCACCTTGAAAAGGGCTTTAAGCCTGTTCATTGGTGTACAGACTGTGGCTCTGCCTTGGCTGAAGCCGAAGTGGAATACCAAGACAAAGTGTCGCCGTCTATCGATGTGCGTTTCAATATTGCCGATGAAGCCAGCTTCACCAAACAATTTACCGCAATAGGTGAAGGTTTAGGTGAAGGCACAATCTCAGTGGTTATCTGGACCACCACGCCTTGGACGTTGCCTGCAAACCGCGCAGTTTCATTGCACCCAGAATTAGAATATAGCCTGGTTCAAGTACAATCAGAAAATGGTAACGAGCGCTTAGTTGTGGCAACAGACCTACTTGATGAGTGCGTTAAACGTTTCGGCTTTGAGAATACTCACGTGTTGGGTACTGCCTTAGGCCAAGCCCTAGAAAACATGCAGGTACAGCATCCGTTTTACGACTTCACTGTGCCACTTATTTTAGGTGAGCATGTAACGACAGATTCAGGTACTGGCTGCGTACATACTGCGCCAGGTCATGGTGTGGAAGATTTCAACGTCGGTCGCCAATATAACCTTGAAGTTGCTAACCCCGTCGGTGCTAACGGTGTTTATCTTGAAAACACACCGATATTTGCCGGAGAGCATGTCTTTAAGGCGAATGAACATGTGGTTGAAGTATTAGCAGAGCGCGGCGCGCTAGTGCATCACGTTAAATACACCCATAGTTACCCACATTGTTGGCGTCATAAAACGCCGTTAATTTTCCGTGCGACACCTCAGTGGTTTATTAGCATGGACAAGAATGGCCTACGCGCAGCGTCCATTAAAGAAATTCATAAAACTCAGTGGATCCCTGAGTGGGGCGAAAGCCGCATCGAAAGCATGGTAGCGGGTCGCCCAGATTGGTGTATATCACGTCAGCGTACGTGGGGCGTTCCTATCGCGTTATTCGTGCACAAAGACACAGGTGATTTGCACCCAAATACCGACGCCTTAATTGAACAGGTGGCTCAACGTGTTGAAAGCGAAGGCATACAAGCGTGGTGGGATATTGACCCCCAAGAAATGCTAGGGGATGATGCAGATACGTTCGTTAAGGTATTAGACACATTAGACGTTTGGTTTGATTCAGGTGTGAGTCACTACTTTGTGGTCGATAAGCGTGATGATATTCCTGCGTCAGCTGACTTGTACTTAGAGGGCTCTGACCAGCACCGAGGTTGGTTTATGTCATCACTGATGACCTCTGTTGCTACTAAAGGCCATGCACCTTATAAGCAAGTGCTTACTCACGGTTTTACCGTTGATGGTAAAGGCAAAAAGATGTCAAAGTCTTTGGGTAACACGGTTGCTCCTCAACAAGTTACCAATAAACTGGGTGCAGATATACTGCGCTTGTGGGTGGCATCGACTGATTATCGCAGTGAAATCGCGGTGTCAGATGAAATCCTTAAACGTTCGGCTGATGCCTATCGCCGTATTCGTAATACCTCACGCTTCTTGCTTGCCAATTTAACCGGTTTTAACCCAAAAACTGATTTGGTTCCGTTTGAAGAAATGGTTGAATTGGACAAGTGGGCCGTAAGCCGTGCCCACACCATGCAACGCGAGATCGTAAAAGCCTATGAAGCTTATGATTTGCTGGTGGTGACACAGAAATTGATGCAGTTCTGTTCGATTGAAATGGGCAGTTTCTATCTGGATATCATCAAAGATCGTCAGTACACCGCGAAGAGTGACAGCCACGCACGTCGCTCATGCCAGTCAGCTTTGTATCATATAGTTGAGGCGCTTGTGCGCTGGATGGCACCGATCACTAGCTTTACTGCTCAGGAAATCTGGCAAGAAATGCCATGGCAAGAAGACGAATTCGTTTTCACCGGTACATGGTATACAGGGTTGACTGCTCAAGCGGACAATACCGAATTTAACGATGCATTCTGGCAGCAGGTGTTAGCGGTTAAAGATGAAGTTAATCGTACAATTGAGCTGGCTCGTAAAGAAGGCACTATTGGTGGCTCTTTAGAAGCAGAGGTGAAAATTTACGCTACCGCAGAGCTTGCTGAGTTGCTTAGCAAATTACAAGATGAAGCGCGCTTTGTGTTTATTACCTCGTCTGCAACAGTGGAAGCGGTTGAGAGCAAGCCTGCTGATGCCACAGAAACCGAAGTGCCTGGATTGTGGTTACATATCAGCGCATCAGAAGGCAAAAAATGTGCTCGTTGCTGGCATCACCGTGAAGATGTGGGTACAAATGAGTCGCATCCTGAGTTGTGTCAGCGCTGTGTCACTAACGTTGATGGCGAAGGTGAAACGCGCGCCTATGCTTAATTTATTTAGACAAAGCGGTCTGCGCTTTTTGTGGTTAGCCGTGGTGGTGTTTGTCATCGATCAGGTTACTAAGCACTGGATCGTGGCGAATTTAGAGCCGTACCAAGCGATTCAGTACACCTCTTTTTTTAACTTAACTCACGTGTACAACTACGGGGCAGCATTTAGCTTTTTAAGTGATGCTGGTGGTTGGCAACGTTGGTTATTCACAGGTATTGCTATCGCCGTATGTGGTTTAGTCACCTGGTGGTTAAAAGAAACCACCCGCCAACAGGTTATGTTGCCTGTGGCGTTTTGTTTGATTATTGGTGGCGCGCTCGGCAATGTGTTTGACCGTTTATTACACGGTTTTGTTATCGATTTCTTAGTGCTTTATTACCAAGATTGGTATTGGCCTGCGTTTAACGTAGCTGATAGCGCAATCTGCTTAGGCGCGTTTTTACTAGTCATAGATATGTTTAAAAATAAGGACAATGTAAATGAGTGATTCATCTGTAGTCATAACAGACAACAGTGAAGTGGTATTGCACTTTGACTTGAAATTATCTGATGGCTCAGCGGCGGACAGCACCCGAGTCAATAATAAGCCTGCTAAGCTTGTTATTGGCGATGGTAATTTGACCCCAGGCTTCGAAGCCTGTCTTTTGGGATTAAGCGCAGGCGATAAAAAGTCATTTACCCTTGAGCCTCAAGACGCGTTCGGTTTTCCAAACCCAGACAATATCTACCATCTTGATCGCAACAAATTCAGTGGCGAAACGCCAGCAGAAGAAGGCATGATCATGACCTTTTCTCAACCTGATGGAAGTGAGCTGCCTGGTATTGTGCGCTCAGTCGCGGGGGCGTCAGTCACGGTTGATTTTAATCATCCTTTGGCTGGGCAAACGATTACCTTTGATGTCGAAATTATCTCAGTAGCGTAACTTACGCCACTGAGCTCAAAGCAAGAGTTAACACTAGGAAACATTATGCAAATTCATTTGGCTAACCCACGAGGCTTCTGCGCCGGTGTTGACCGAGCCATCACCATCGTTGAACGCGCGTTAGAAATTTTCTCACCGCCTATTTACGTGCGCCACGAAGTGGTACATAACAAATTCGTGGTGGATGGTCTTAAAGAGCGCGGGGCGGTCTTTGTTGATGAGCTGGTGGAAGTACCTGATGACAGCATAGTGATTTTCTCGGCCCACGGTGTGTCTCAAGCTGTACGCAACGAAGCGAGCTCTCGTGGCTTGAAGGTGTTTGATGCAACTTGTCCACTTGTCACTAAAGTGCATATGGAAGTGATGCGCGCTAGCTCAAAAGGCACAGAATGTGTACTTATTGGCCATCAGGGCCACCCCGAAGTGGAAGGCACCATGGGTCAGTACGACAATCAAGACGGCGGTATTTACTTAGTTGAGTCGGTCGATGACGTTGCCCGCCTCGAGGTAAAAAATCCATCCGCGTTGTACTACTGTAGTCAAACCACTTTATCTGTGGATGATACCGCTGACGTGATTGACGCGTTGCGCGCCAAGTTCCCAGCAATTGAAGGGCCACGTAAAGACGATATTTGTTACGCCACGCAAAATCGCCAAGATTCGGTACGTGAATTGTCAGCGGATTGCGATATATTGCTAGTGGTCGGCGCGCAAAATAGCTCTAATTCAAATCGCTTACGAGAGTTGGCTGAAAAGATTGGGGCAAAAGCGCATTTGATAGCAGATGCTAATTGTATTCAAAAAGAATGGTTGGCGAACGCTAAACATATTGGTGTGACCGCAGGTGCATCGGCCCCAGAGGTATTAGTACAAGGTGTGGTCGACAGGTTAAAAGAGTGGGGTGCAAGCAGTGCTACTGAGCGCCCTGGTCGCCTAGAAAACATCGAGTTTGCAGTGCCTAAAGAGTTAAGAGTAAAACAAGTAAGCTAAAAGCACTGGGTTTGGTCGTATCCAAGATGCCGGCACGTCACGAAAAACAAGTCGCTAAAAGAGCTTTATTTCTCTTTAGCGACTTTTTTATATCTGCTGTCCCATCCTGAAATAGGTTAGTCATAAGCCTACACATCAATTATACCTATGGTCTAAAGTCGATAACTAACGTAGCGCGTTAGTGCGCTAAGCTTCAATATCACTATTACGCCTGTGGTTATCCGTTATTAAAGGTTCAAGTTTCATCGCCAAGCACACTCTGCACCCAGCTTCATTCCTTACTATGAAGGGGGTCGGTATGGTTGAAATCCTGGTGACGTTATTTATTCTAACGGTGGGGTTGTTAGGTGTGGCATCGTTACAGTTTGTTAGTGCTTTTTCTAACGCAGATGCACTTCGTCGCAGCCAAGCTGTATTAGTTGCTCAGCAATTCAGTGAGCGTTTGCGCGCTGCTGCTGCCCCTTCTGGTGAAGGGCTGAC
The DNA here is from genome assembly GCF_000014225.1 of Paraglaciecola sp. T6c. NCBI lineage: Bacteria > Pseudomonadati > Pseudomonadota > Gammaproteobacteria > Alteromonadales > Alteromonadaceae > Paraglaciecola > Paraglaciecola sp. T6c. The sequence goes on along the minus strand of NC_008228.1, from coordinate 3,817,492 downwards.
GGTAGATAATCAATATTTCGTGAATAATGCCTATAATTTTGCCAGCCTGTCTTGTGACTCATCTGCTTTACCTTATGAGTGCTATTGCTTGGCATTGCCAGCGAGTATTCCAAATTGCCTACAAAACCAATGTACAAGCCCACAATTCGCCCAGTTTGATGCATACGAAATGTCCTGCGCGGTTACATCTGCTGCGCCAAGCTTATCGATTTCATTAACCTGTGATGACAACAATACATTAGATGCACATAGCTGCAGCGCGGGCTCCCGTCATCAGATTATGATCGCTTGGCCGGTAGAGAGCTGGCAAAAACAAGAGCGTATTTTAAACACTGAGTGCAACCTCAATCGAAGTGATGCCCATGATTGTGTCACGCTGGATTTAACGCTGTGAGGACTAAAAGTGTGCCTCATGGTCAAATGCAAACGGGCTTTAGCCTAATAGAGTTAATGATTGCTTTAGCATTAGGCTTGATTATCTCTGGTGCCATTATTCAAGTCATGGTGAGTTCGCGGGTGACGCAAGGCGTGAATCAAGCCGTGACGTCAGTTCAAGAGAATGGCCGATTTGTGATTAGTCGTCTGCGCACAGAAATGCTCATGGCTGGGCGTTCAGATCTGCTCGCCTCAAGCCTTAACACAGCGGTAGATGTGATAGAAGAAGCTAGCTTTGTACAAAATCATCCCGTTATTTTGCCAGGCGATTTTGTTGCTATGCCTGCGCTTGGCGCAACCGATGGAAATGCAGGGGCAAATGATCAGGTGGTTATTGGTTTGCAAGGGAGTATTGACTGTCGTGGTAATCGTTTGGGCTATGCGAACGGGGAAGAATTCTTCGTAGTGAATCATTATTTTGTACAGAACAATACGTTACGTTGCCGAGGCTTTGATGGGCGGGTGTTAAGGGCAATGCTGGCGAACAATGATGAGGTTGATAACAGCGCTGAAATCATTCTTGATGATGTGTTCAGCTTTCAAGCGCTTTATGGGATCACGAATACTATTTTGTCAGGGGATAACTCGGGGCGTCCTATACGTTATGTTACAGCGGGGGAGCTCCCATTAGTATTAGCGAGCGGCAGTCAGGTGGTAGCACTGCGCTTAGGCGTGCTTTTACGGGGGGAGGGTGAAGTGAAGGTCAGCGCTCAAAAAGCGTTTAAATTACTCAATGAAGCGCCCACCACACAAAGTGGTACTGGTTTATTTAAACCCTTTGAAACCACGGTCACGCTGCGTAATGTCAAAAATTACATGCGCAGTAGAAAGCTATGAAACAGACACTTTGTAGTGGCAATTTGGCGCGAGGACATAAGCAGAAAGGCTTAGTGATGGTTTTCGCATTGCTGGTACTGGTGAGCTTAACCGTACTGGGAATTGCGTCTGTCTCGAGCGGGTTATTGCAAAATAAAATGGCGGTATCGCTACAAACGCAAACACTTGCGTTTGACGCCGCAGAGGCGGCGATTGCGGGTGTGGTGTTTGAATCCGAAGACAGCGCGGTTATCAGTGATGTGAACATGATAGACCCATTAACCCAAGCACGACAAAACACGGAGCTGGACATACAGAATGAGGCACTTCGCTGCCAAGATCCTGACACGTGGACTAACAGGCAGGTCACCAGTGCTGGGCTTTCTAAGGGAGCTTTGCATCAAGCACAGGGGCACTATGACACTAGCCCTGCTATTGACAGTTGGTCGCGTACGGCCTACGTGCGAGAGCAGGCTTGTTTGGGCTCGAGTAACGTTATCAGTGGCAGTCATATTACTTGTCATGTGTTTATTATTAAGGGGTGCGGCCAAATGCAAGGGAGTCGTTCGATTGTTGCCAATAGCTTAACGGCTGCTGTACTGGCGCCAGCGTCACAATGACCGGAGGTATGATGTCCCGTTTCAACATGCTAATACTATTATTAGGCTTGTGCCCATCGCTGGAAGCAGTAGCTGACGATCTGGAAATCTACTTTGGCGCGAGCACTGAGCAGGTCAAATACGACCCTAATGTGCTCTTTATCATGGATACTTCGGGGAGTATGACAGCCGATGACGACACCAATGAGTCGCGTATGCTTAGAGTACAGAATGCCCTTAAAGAGACCTTGCGTTCGGTGACCAACGTAAATGCCGGTTTAATGCGCTTTTCGGATTATGGCGGTCCCATACTTTACCCTGTGCGCCCCATAGATGACACGGTTTCACCGGAACTGATTGTGCCTATCGTTGTTGGGACTGACGATGCTACTGAGCGCAGCGGTGTGGTTAATCTTAACAGTAGTAGTTTAACCCTATCTGCAGGAACCGACACTGTGTTTACGGGGCTTCGCTACCAGAGCTTAAACATTCCTCAAGGAGCAACCATCACAAGTGCGTACTTGCGCTTTACCTCCCGGGGTTTTGATGCTTCAGCAGCCCAAATCCAGATTAATGCGGAACTTACCCCCAATGCATTGACTTACACCAGTAACCAGCAAGACATCAGCCAACGCACCAAAACATCGAATTACGTGCTTTGGGAGCAAAATAACGATTGGCCCTCAGTTGGCGACACAGTTGCGAGCATTGATTTTAGTACAGTGGTACAAGAAGTTGTTGATCAAAGCGAGTGGTGTGGGGGCAATGATCTTAATATTATTCTGACGACCCAAGGCCTAAGTGCTGCCAGCAACCGGCTGGCTGAAAGCGTCGAACAAGGAGGAGGCCTCTCACCGCAACTAGTGGTGGTGTACGATGAAACTACCGCTACAGGGTGTGTTACTGGAGACTTGACGTATCAAATTGACAGTCAATCTAACAATGCTGAAGAGCGCGGCAATGGATATCAGTCAACGGGTAGCGAATTGACCTTCAATGCCAGCAGTAACGATTACATTGGTTTGCGCTTTCGTAATATCGCTTTACCTCAAGGCGCCGTGGTAAGCAATGCCTACCTTGAATTCACTGCTTATCAAAACAGCAGCAATAACAGCGCATCAATGACAATTCGAGCGGCGAATGAAGCGGATCCAAACAGCTTTAATAACTACCCCCGATATTTGTTGAGAAATAAAGCCAAAACCGCATCGGTCAACTGGAGTGGCATTGAGCGATGGTATCGAAATCGAGATTATCAGAGCCCGTCAGTTGCGAGTATTATTAATCAGTTGGTAGAGCGCAATGATTGGCAGTTGGGCAATGACATGGTATTTATCTTGTCTGACTTTAGCAATACGCGGGGGGCCTATACGTATGCCGAGCGCCCTTCGGGAGCCGCTAAATTAGTCATCGAATTTCAAGGTCAAGCGACACCGGGCCAAACCTCAACCGTGCGCGAGCACTTAGTCAGCAAGGTGGATGAGCTCAGTGCCAGTGGTTATACCCCAATCGTGGATACTCTATATGAAGGGGTGATGTATTACGGCGGGCTTGATGTGAACTATGGCCTGGCGCGGGGCAATAATAGTGTATCGAATACTGTTAGGCGTAACACACGTGTCAGCCACCGACTTTCATATTCAGGACAAGATGCCACGCTTCCCTCTGGCTGCGAAGAAGACAATTTAAGTTCATCTAACTGCATCACTCAACAAATTCCTCAAGGGGCTCGCTATATTTCGCCCATTTCAGATCGCCAATGCCAAGTGAATAATCATATCGTTTTACTCTCGGACGGCGAAGCGAACAATAACCACAGTGTTGATGAGATTGAGAGCTTACTTAGCGCGTCGTGCACAGGCAGTGGCGGTGAAAAATGCGGCTTAAGTTTAGTTCGAAACGTAGCAGATTCTGAGGGATCCGTGATAGACAGCCGCATTATTACGCACACCATAGGTTTTGCAGCGAATACCGAAGCCAATAGTTTCTTGAATCAAATAGCCTTACAAGGGGGCGGTGGTTTTTATCAAGCGGATAACAGCCAAGAATTATTAGGTGCATTTCAATCGATTTTGAAAACCGTTAAAGATGTGAACGCGACGTTTGTCTCCCCAGGGGTTGCGGTGAATCAATTAAATCGCTTAACCCATAAAGACGAGTTGTACTTTGCGTTATTTAAACCGTCTGAGGGTAGCAACTGGCCTGGAAACCTGAAGAAATACAAAATCGATGGAGATACTATTTTAGATAAAAATGGTTTGCCTGCTGTGGATGACGGCAATGGCTTTTTCTCTGAGCAAGCCCATAGCTATTGGTCAGTGTTAACTGATGGTAATGATGTTCGCCAAGGCGGGGCGGCGAGTAAAATGAGTTTGGCGCGTAATTTATTTACGTTTTCAGCACCAGGGGCGTTCGCTACCACTGATAACCGTATGCATGAAAGTAACAGTAATATCACTGAGCAAGCCTTATCCATTGATATGCTTGATGATGCGAGCACCATACGTAGCAACTTACTGAAGTGGGTAAGAGGCGTTGACTTAAAAGATGACGATGGTGATGGTGATACATCTGACGTGCGCCTACAAATGGGAGATCCTATTCATTCTCAGCCTGTCATTGTCAATTATTCAGCTACCGACAGCGCTATTTTTGTCGCGACTAATCAGGGATTCTTGCATTCATTTGACGCCCAAACGGGTAGTGAAAATTTTGCTGTCATTCCTCAAGAGCTACTCGGCAATTTATATGAATTTTACCGTGAAAACACTACGTCGAATCATATCTATGGTTTAGACGGCGATCTGGTTCTACGTCATTTTGATGACAAGGTTTATCTTTATGTGGGCATGCGCCGCGGCGGTCGAAATTACTACACTTTTGATATTTCCAGTAAATCAAATCCTACCTTAGTGCATCAGGTTATCGGGGGAAGCACGGGGTTTGAAAAGCTTGGGCAATCATGGTCAAGGCCAACCGTCACCAAAATCAAAGTGGGCGAAACTATACGCAATGTACTTATTTTTGGTGGCGGTTATGACGCAGAGCAAGACAACAAAATAGCTCGCAGCGCTGACAATGTCGGTAACGCGGTGTTTATTGTAGATGCTGACAGCGGGGAGTTAATTTGGTCAGCCAGCAACAGCGCTGCGGACTTATTATTAAGCGACATGCAATACAGTATTCCTGCTCGTATATCGGTGATTGACCGGGACAATGATGGCTTAGCAGATCATATGTATGTGGCCGATTCAGGAGGACAACTGTTTCGCCTAGACATACATAATGGTTCGGGACGTAGCAACTTAGTCAGCGGCGGTTTACTCGCTGATTTAGGGGGGGATTTGGCAGAAGACAATCGACGCTTTTACTATGCGCCTGATGTTGCTCAAATAAGTGCCGTTGATGAAAACTTTTATGCTGTGGCAATCGGTTCTGGTTATCGAGCACATCCATTGAATGCGCAGATTCAAGACAGTTTTTATATGTTAAAAGACTTTGGCATCTTCTCAACCGATGAACAAGGTCATTATGGCTTACCTGAAAATGCATTTACCCGTGATGACTTATATGATGCGACGGCCCATCTACTGACCTCATCAGATGAAACCGTGGTAGAGGAGCAAACTGCACTATTCGCCAGTAGGGCGGGTTGGCTGGTGGACCTTAGCACTGGAGGCGAGAAAGTATTAGCCTCGCCGTTAATATTAAATTATCAAGTGTTCTTCACTACCTATTTGCCTGCCACAGCAAACGACAGCCTATGCGCCCCTCCTAGTGGTAACAGCCGCGCATATTTAGTGGAATTAATTAACGGTAATGCGGTGGTGGATCTGAACAATGATAATCAAACGACCCATCAAGATCGATTTGCTGATCTCAAGCAAACGGGTATCGCGCCAGACACCAAAATCCTTATTGAGGATATTTTACAGCCTGTCGTGTGTTTAGGAACTGAGTGTGCGTCAGCGGTGATTGAAGTAGATGAGCAAGGTGATGAAGTCGTCTGTACTTCGGCCTTTGGCTGTTTAGCACAAAACATTTATGGTCGCTTCGAGCGGATCCAAAAGAGCAGTTGGAAAACGGAAATTGAAAGACAAGAAGATGAATAAAAGGCGTATGAACACCCCCTCGAGAATGGCGGCTAATGGCGGCTTCTCTTTGATGGAGTTGATGATCGCTGTTGCTATTGTGGGGATCGTTAGTACGGTTGCCTATCCAAGTTATCAAAGCTACATGGTAGACAGCAAACGCAATGTCGCCCAAGCTGACCTAATGACGTTTGCGGCGCAAATGGAGCGTCATAAGTTAGCTAACTTTAGTTATGCAGGCGCGGCAAATGAGGGAGCAGATACAGGAGAACCAGCTATTTTCGCCCATCATTCACCCGCCAGTGAATCAGCGGATAATAAAGCGTACAACTTGACGATTGATAGCCTGTCGGGTGGTGGTTCTGCCTATCGAATTAAGGCGCAGCCTTTGGTCGCTAGCCAAGGCGCACTTTACTATTATAGTGACGGGCGTAAAGCGTGGGATCAAAATGCAGACGGAGCCATTTCTGCTTCTGAGTTCTGTTGGCGATGCTAATTGAGTTTGGCACTCAATGGCAGTTTAAGAACAGCTTAAAGTCTCTCCGTTTCTGCCCTCATAAACCCCGTTGTTGTCACTGTCTCGACTAGTTTTTACTCTACCTTGTAAACTGATGAACAATGCCCGGTGAGATGACGTTTCTTCGCCGCAAAATAGGATGTCTGCATTATTATTAGCTCCGCCGTTCATAGTAAAAACAACGGGGTTTTGAGGACCTTGAACAGCAATGTTGTTCCTCTCAACACTTAAGGATGCAAGCAATGATTCGTTTGCGTTGCGTTCACCATCCCCGTTGGTATCAACAAAGACCATTTTGGCTAGCGCCCAATTATTAGAACAAGTTGCGTAATCTGATGTAGCACAAAAGGTTGTTTCAATTTGATTATCTATCGAGTGGCCTCTGGCATACTGGGCTAAAGCACTGATCTTATTCATCTGCGCTGCAATTGTGTTGTGGGAAATGGTCGCCTGTAAACTAGGTGCTACGCTCGCGGCGAGAATAACGGCAATACTGACGCTTATCATCAATTCGATAAGCGTCACACCGCGTTGCGCTGCGGGGTTTTCATTTTGGTAACGATAGACTTTTCTCATGCTCAAAGTGTAACGTTAATACTGGCAAGGTAACGTATGAGCCAAGTGGCTATGGTATTAAAAGCGTAGTGATGATTAAGCTTTTAATATCAGAATTATCGGGGCCAGCAATTTGCCGGAGACTGTGTCATAGATTGATTGATAGCTAGAGTTGTACAGCCAGTATCTGCCAGTTGCGTTGACAACGCTTCGGCCTGCAATATAAAACGAGTTGCAGATATGTTCGAAACACTAAATTCATATAAGTCATTTGTCGGTACCGGCAAGGCGACCTCGTCAGCATACGTGGTGTGGGAAATCCGGTAACGCTCTTGTTGTAAATGCCATTTCAATAAGGCGTTTTGCGCATCAACACGACGAGTCTGTACAATGTGATTTTGATAACTGGGCAGGGCGACCATGGCGAGTATCCCGATGATGGTCACCACAATCATCAGTTCAATCAAACTAAATCCAATATAGCGATTATACGCGAGGTGTTGGTGCACAGTTTGTCCTTGTTATTTTTCTTTTCGACATAGGCCTTACCTTCAGCCTAAAATTTTTCTCGATTTAGTCTATATTTATATGCTCAATTATTATTTTTCGCCACGCAAAATGCAGTCAAAGCTTTGTGTACTCGGGTTTGTTGCCCTCTGATTGATTACACTGCTCCTCGCTTAAGTTCGCGCGTTACTTTCATGTTGTAGCCCCATTTTCGGATCACGCATACTGATGAACATGTGCAAAGGAATGTCTCTATTAGAACTTATGTTGGTGATATCTATTACCATGATATTAATGACGCTTGGCGTCCCCTCATTATTAGATTCAAAACAGCAGCTACATATTAAGCAAGCGGCACAAGAGAGCTATTTCTTTATGCAACACGCTCGCGCAAGTGCTATCGCGTCTGGGCAGAATATATTCGTTACTATTCAAGACGGCCAAGCATGGTGCCTAGGTATGAACCTATCCGAAGTATGTAATTGTCGAATCGAAGACAGTTGCTCAGTGTTGGGAGTGCAGTCGCGCATTCAACATAGTGATTTTTCCTCTGTACAACTGACGCAATTGCGCTTTGGGCAGAATGATAGTGCGGTATTTGACGGCGCAAGAGGCATGGCCATGGGGGATTCAGGCTCGTTGATTTTTGGTGATACGACGGATGAACTCAAACTTATTGTGAGTAATATGGGGCGGGTTCGTCTGTGCGTGAACGAAGGTGATATTGTGGCATACAGACAATGTTGAATTCGCGATTTCTTAGCAAAGGCAGTTCATTGATAGAGCTGATGATTGCCATGTCTTTGGGCGTATCAGCGTTGTCTGCATTTACCGCTTTTATCGGGTTTGGGGTCGGGGTAAATGCTAATTTGTTGACCTCCTCTCGTCTGAATGAAGAGTTTACCTTAGTCTCTCAGATGTTAGCCCGAGATATCGCCAGAGCGGGCTTTCACGCAGGTGCATCAGCACAAATTATCGACCCTATTAATGCGTTAAATCCTTTCGCAGATTCGTTAACCCTTAGCCAGTTTACTAATGAAATCGAAGATAGCTGTATTTTATTTGCTTACGATCGCAATGCTAATGGGGTTCTGGATACCCAAGATGGCAATGAAAATTATGGCTATCGCCTGCGGGGTAAAGCAATAGAGATGCGCACAACTGGAGCGCAATGTAACAGCAATGGCTGGCATGATGTAACAGACCCCAATGTTGTGCAGGTCACGCGTCTACATTTTACGTTAACGGAGTTTATCGTTGGACAGAGGGTATTGACGCAAGTAGAGATGAATCTGGTGGCTAACTTGAAGGCTCAGCCAGATGTGTCACGCCAAGGCACAATACGCTTTTTAGTGAACAATGATGCTCAATAAGTATGACTATGGGCATCACCCAAGGCGCGAAAGCAAAGGCGCTATGATGCTTGTGTCGGTATCACTGTTGTTAGTGATTGCTAGTTTAGTCACCGTCCATACTGGGCGCGTGAAGTCCCTTGAACATAAAATACTGCTCAACAGCCAAAACCAAGCATTGTCATCGGCTGCAGCGCAAGGCGGGTTAGCGCATGGTATGAGCCTTATGCAATCTGATGTTATCTGGCAAGGCGAAGAGCACAATATAACGTTCAGCAATAATGCGCGTGCGATTGTGAGTGCTCAATTTAATCCATTCCAACGTAACGGCTTGAATACACAGTGGGCTACCATCGAATCAGCTGGCTTATCTGCTGATGGGCAGAGTAGACATCAGGTGAGCGAGCAGGTACTTCGTTATCCTTTTCTTCACATTATCCCGCCAGTACCTTTGATCAGCGCCGTTGACATACCTAGTGACTTACGTTTTGTCCTAGGGGCGAACCCGAATGCTGGTGGTAATGGGGTGCCGGTCTCTATATGGACGGATAAGACCCTTTCCGCTATTGATGTAGACAGTCGAACCTGTGCATTGCAGATATTTGATGAAAACAGATGTGCTTTAGATATGTATTCGAACAATACCAACTTAGGCATTGATACGCTGCAAGAGCACGAGGGGTTCCCGGCGGATGTATTGGAATACCTGTTCAATATACCTGTGCCTGACTGGCACATTTTAAAGAGTGAAGTGTCGCTTATCGCCGCGGATTGCGAGCCATTAACGATTGCGGATACACGTGTCATATGGATACAAGGTGAATGCCGTTTAGAAATAGGCCAACAGATTGGCAGTATTGATACCCCAATTATGTTAATTCTAGCGGACTCAGCTTTGCTGATGCCTGAAGATAGTCAAATTTTTGGTCTAGTTATTTATCTGAGCACGCAAAACCCACCTAACGCGAAAAGAATAGCCATGGCAGCGAGTGCACAGCTGAATGGCGCATTAGTGCTGCTCTCCCCAATTGATGCAGCTTTGAGTCAATTGGCAATTCGATACCAGTTAAATGTATTAACGCAACTGCATCAAGATGCTGACATGCAACGTATCGGAAAAATCAGCGGAAGTTGGCGTGATTTTTAGATGAAGACACATTCTGGATTTAGCTTATTAGAAGTGTTGATTGCTACCGCCATTATGCTGTTCGGTGTCGCTGGTTATGTGCAGTTACAATCCCATTATATAAAACTCGACTATACGTTAAATTTGCGCCAGCAGGCACTCACACTGGCAAAGAAAAAGTTAAGTGACCTGCACAGTTTCAGTGTTGTGCATAGCAGTGCTGGGCAAAAAAGTTATCAAGATATACATTCTGACACAGGAGGGGATATCGCCGCAGGGGAGGTTGCAGTAAAGCTTTGGCAATCGCAAACCCAGACAATCCCCTTTGAATTACACTGGCAAGTGAAAAACATGTACTTCGTCGATACCGATAACGATTTACTGCCTGATACTTGGCTACCTGAAGGCAATGTTAATTTGCCGCAAACTTTGCCTGTTGTTGCACCTAAAAAGATGTTGCAGATCACCGTTGGTTGGCAAGACCAATTTGGGGAGGCACTAACTGTCTCTTTGCACAGTCAATTAACGCCAGTACCTTTTACCCGGAGTCAGCATGTGGTGAGTGCCAATATAGGGAACAACCAGCCTTTACCGGTGACGTACATGCCTACGAGGGATAATATTGACGTTTTGCATCATATCGATAGTGATTTAGCGATACAGGGCGGGGCGCCGATTATTGATGTTGTGGGGGATAATGTCGCGATAAAAATTGAGCAAAATCGAGTTGAATTATTTGCCAATGAGTATGAGAAAACACGGTTAGAAAGCCAGCTTGTAGTTGGATGTGATTGCCGAGTAGCGCAAAATGGCTTAGGAAAAACGCCTGCAATGACGGTCATTCAAGGGGATAGATTGAGCACAACCCAAGGGCAAGAGGTGTTCAAAGCTAGAGGCGTTGCAGAGCCAGGACAACACGCCCGTTGTGAGCAGTGCTGTAACGACCATCACGATACAAGTGCGATGGTCAATACTCAAAACTATTATCGACTCGAATCAGGTGATGCGCATAAGCACTACAATCGTATAGGTGACAATGTATTTGAAGAAGCTCTCGCTGAAGGGGATGAATATCAGGACGTTTGTCGATTCAAGCGAGTAGATGGCTTTTATCATGTGGCGAGTGATCTTGTGCAGTTAGCGATCACCGAATTCGCTGCTCAGCATTTAGCGCAGCAAAATAACCGTGACGCCTATACCGCTTATATAAAACAAGTGTTGGCTGCGTATATTCAAAATACGGCGCTACCGCCACCGATGATAGGACGGGATATCACATTGCCCCTAGGGCAATTTCAACTAGCAGCCTATGGTGTCTATATAGAGCGCTTGTATGCCGAAGATTTAGCGTACTTGAACACACTTATTGCCAGCAATGATGACCGCTGGATTGCCCTAGCGCCTTTTTATGATGTTAATGTGACATTACTCGCAGATTGGCGCTCATCCGATACGCTAAGCGTAAATATACTGCAACAAGCGATACAAACTGTTGAGAATGTTGGACAAGATTATTATGCTAGCTACCAAAGAGGTGTCATAGAAAACCTATTGTTGGGCCAAAGCAGAATATATGCATCGATGAATGGCTCTAACAGTGGATTAGTTGGGCATGCACCTTTATCACCCTATGAAGCATTGAATGTAAAAGAAGGAGATGGGCTAGAGGTTGTTATTCAGCCCTGATTTTTCAGCCTAATGGCTTCTGACTGAATTTATAGCGCAGATGTCAGCTATCAGTGGGCCATTCTAATAATCAGTTTTACCAGCAGAGTGAGAGAAAAATGCACAAGCAAGCGGTGATTGACGAAATGCGTGTGAAACCGCAAATTGATGTTGAAAGCGAAGTACAGACCCGTGTTAATTTTATTAAATCCCATTTGGTTGCTTCGGGGTTAAAAACCCTCGTATTGGGGATCAGTGGTGGGATCGACTCTTGCACTTTAGGTCGATTAGCACAAATTGCGGTGAATCAATTGAATTCACCATCAAGCTCTGATTACCAATTTGTCGCTGTGCGGTTGCCTTACAAAGTTCAAGCCGATGAAGACGACGCCCAATTGTCGATTGATTTCATCCAACCGAGCCAGTCAATATCGGTGAATGTGCAGCCAGGCGCAGATGCGATTGATGAGCAAACGAGCAAAGCATTAAGTGATGCAGGGATATTGCCTGCTAGTGATACCAAACGTGATTTTGTTAAAGGCAATGTCAAAGCGAGAACACGCATGGTCGTGCAATACGAAATTGCAGGCATGCTTGACGGTTTAGTGTTAGGCACGGATCATTCTGCTGAGAATATCACTGGGTTCTATACTAAGTACGGTGATGGCGCTTGTGATTTGGCGCCAATGTTTGGCCTGAATAAACGTCAGGTTAGGCAGGTGGCAAGTTATTTGGGCGCACCCGATAATCTTGTGCATAAAGCGCCGACAGCTGATCTAGAGAGCTTAAGCCCGCAAAAAGCTGACGAGCAAGCATTGGGAATGAGTTATGATGACATTGACGATTTTCTTGAAGGGAAGCCTGTGCCACAACAAGTGACAGAGCGCCTATTGGAAATTTATAAAAAGACGCAACATAAACGTGTACCTATTCCCACAATTTATGATTAAGCACACCATCTGGAGAGAAGAAAAGTGAAGAAAGTCGAAGCGATTATTAAGCCGTTTAAAATGGATGATGTGCGAGAAGCACTTGCTGAAGTTGGCGTAAGTGGCATGACGGTAACCGAAGTTAAAGGCTTTGGACGTCAAAAAGGACACACGGAGTTATATCGTGGTGCCGAATACAATGTAGACTTTTTACCTAAAATGAAGCTAGAGGTCGTTATCCCAGACGGGCAAGTAGAACTGGCTATCGAAGCGATTATGAAAACAGCGCAAACCGGCAAAATCGGTGACGGGAAAATTTTCGTTTACGAAGTTGAGCGCGTTATTCGTATCCGTACAGGGGAGGAAAATGAAGACGCCGTTTAATTTAAGTGCTTGAGCACATGCTATAAAAAACGAGGCCATTTGGCCTCGTTTGTGTTTATTACCGGTTAGTCTTACCCGATTAATATTAGAATTAGAAACATCTACTAATGAGTGTGACCACATCCTTCAGCAGTATGAGGATGGCCGTGAGCTATTTCTTCTTCAGTTGCTGCGCGGACTTCTAATACCTCTACATCAAATGTAAGCGTCAAGCCAGACAACGGATGATTGCCATCAACTACAACCGTTTCGTCATCAACATCAAGGATCATCACAGACTGCTCACCTTCATCTGTGGTTGCTCTGAATGTCATGCCAGGCTCAATTTCCATACCTTCGAACATTGAACGTGGCACTTCTTGAACTAGGGTGTCGTGGCGCTCGCCATAGGCTTGTTCAGGCTCGATATCGATAACGAATTTCTCACCAACCTCTTTACCTTCCAAATGATCTTCTAAACCTTGGATCAGGTAATGACTACCTTGCAAGAAAACCATTGGTTCTGATTCTTTTGACGAGTCGATTTGTGTGCCATCTGGCGCACTTACAGTGAAGTGCATGGTAACGACTGTGTTGGTGGTTATATTCATTGGGTACCCATAAAAATTGGTGGTGAATACATGAAATATTCACCGATTAAAAATTAAGTATTCGCCTTTTATTCTAATGAATATGGCAGAGATTGCACGGTAAATACCGCATTAGGTCGATCTTTCAACCGCATTATCGAATTAATTTCAGTGTCGTTTGCCACAACGGCTAATAACCAAGTTTCTTTGTTTAGGGTTGCACTGCGTAATACTGTCCCCCCCTTTCGCCAGTTTTCGCCGACCGGAATTTCAAGGTTATCGCCGGGCAGCAGATTTACTGATTCGTCAGCTTTAAGGATGAAAGCCGCTCGTTTGTTTTTGCCCAAAAACTTAGTTCGAGCCACCACTTCTTGGCCCATGTAACAACCTTTGCTAAAACTGATGCCATCTAGTGCTTGTAAGTTCATCATTTGCGGCACAAATTCATTACTGGTGGCAGTGCGCAATTCAGCAACCCCCGCTTTTATATCAAGCACTTCCCATAGGGTCTTATCAGCATACGTTAGCGTTTCATGTGCAGCTAAATGAGCTTGGCCTTCAGGCGTAAGTACAAGCATGAAGCGTTTGTTTTCTGAGCCTAGCGCTAACACCACACCGTTAGCATTGCTAAGCGATTGCAAGTGTTCAGCCGGTGTACTACCGAATAATTGACTGATAACAGCCTCGAGCTGCTGCCCTTGTCCACCAAAACATGCCCACTGGGTTGGCTCATCGACGAAATCGACTTTAGCAAACACACCGTATTTTTTAAGTTCGGGCAATGACGCCGCGGCACTTTCTTTATGGCTTACGAAAAGCACAGAGTCATTGTGCTCTAGGGCGTAAAAAATGTTCCAAGTCTTGCCTTTAAAGTCACAGTGGCTGCCAAACAGAGCTTCATGGGCGCTAAGTTTTGTCATGTCAGCGGTGACTTGGCCTTGCAAGTATTTGATACGCTCTTCACCACTGATGTTCAATACATGCAAGTCGTCTAAGCGACAAATAAAATCTGCAGGGATGGTGTCCGCGGTATCAATGGTGTTTATCACAAGTGTTATCTCAGCTTAATTCGTAATGGGTAATTGATATGAGGTTAAAATGCTATTTAGCAAGGGGAAATATTGAGAAAGCAATAGCGTTTCAGATGAGGAATATACACGGTAAATTATGCTAAACTGCGCTCGAATAATCACAATAGGATGATCCATGTTTACCAAACAAAGATATGCGCGCCTGAAATGGGCATGCCGGCGCGGAATGTTAGAATTAGATGTTATCTTTATGCCGTTTGTTGAAGAGGGATTCAACGATTTATCTGAAGCGGATAAAGTTATTTTTGAGAGCCTGCTTACATGTGATGATCCCGATTTATACGCTTGGCTAATGGGCCATCAAGCGTGTAATAATCCCGATTACAAGCGCCTGATAGATCACATATTAAGTCGTGTCAAAGTATAGAGTTGAAGTAAAACCGTCGCGAATGCAAGCGTATATCGCCTGTTTGGCTTACGTTGTTTTATTGACAAGTGTTTTTGCTTGGCAGCCTCATAGCCTGCGTTATCAGCTCTTGCTGCAGTTCATATTAGGCAGTTTGATTACGGTATATTGCATAAGCATGTGGCGAAAAAGAGAGCATTCTAAGTTTGTGGTGCAGGTGAGCTACGAAGGTGAGTGGAATTATCTCGATGCCAGGCAAGATGCTAATTGGTGGATCGGTGAGCAATCTAAAATGCTCGGCAGTCTACTATGGGTGCAACGCATACCCCTGTTACAGCGACATCAACCCCAGAAAGCTTCTATTCGTTGGAGTTGGATATTCAAGGACAGCGTTAGTGAGAAAGACTATCGTCGATTGTGTCGCTGTATTATAGCAAGTCAGCAACGCGCAAGAGCCTGCTAAAAAAGCCAAAAATCAAAAAATTATGAAGACTCCATTAACGACGTTACCTCGTTTTGCTAACCTGATGTTTAGGGCTGCTCTTAAACGAGACAATATTACCCAATTGCCGCCTACGTTCGACGATTTTCCCAAGCAGCCCTTGTCTTTTGCTCCGGCACGTTTATTAGATTCAAGTATCGAGCAGTTTCATGCAGTGACAGGATGGCGAGCGAAGCATCTTCATCCGTGTTATTTGCACGTGGTAAGTTTTCCAATGCATTTGATGTTGATGCTGCAAAAAGATTTTCCCTTCGCTTTGTTGGGCTTGGTGCACATTAATAATGAAATTATTCAATATCGCCCAGTGCAAGCGAGTGAAGCCTGTGTGTTTCGTTGCCACTTCAAAGATATGAAGTCCCATGCTAAAGGGATTGTATTTTCAATCGTTACAGATGTGCACGTCGATGGGGAGCTGTGCTGGTCATCCGTCAGCAGTAATTTGTATCGAAGTACTCGATTTAGTGCAATGAATAAAGAAAGTACCCCAGCGAATGAGGCCACAACTGGGCTTGAAGGGAGCGCACAGAGTAAGCAGATGTGGCAATTGCATCCTGGCCTAGGGCGTGATTATGCAAGAGCGTCAGGGGATTTTAACCCCATTCATTTATCTAAGCTAAGCGCCAGATTGTTCGGTTTTAAACACGCCATCGCTCATGGTATGTGGTCTAAGTCTCGTTGTCTTTCTGCACTAGAGCAGATAGATCAGGATTTATTCATTCAGCCGTTTAACACTCAGGTTCAATTCATTAAGCCAGCAATGTTGCCAGGTCGTGTCGTATTTTCACAGTACGAGGCTACGCACAGTAAAGCTGGTGATATTGGGGCTATTGATGAAGTGAATAGTAAAGAGGTTTCAGAGAATACCCAGGAGAGGGCGATGAAGTTTTCACTTAAAAACCAAGATACAGGCGCACCCCACCTGAGCGGAAAGGTGCAGTCACTGTGACACTATTTGGTGATTTTCCCTGGGATAACCGACGGGCTCGGGTTTTCGAGCAAGCCAGGGTAGTCTAAGTTGTAGTGTAAGCCACGGCTTTCCTTGCGTTGCTGCGCACACTTAACGATAAGCTCAGCAACGGTCAGTAGATTACGCAGTTCCAATAAATTATTGCTCACTCTGAAGTAAGAGTAGTACTCATCCACTTCTTGTTTTAACAGTTCGATTCTATGCTGCGCTCTTGCTAAGCGCTTGTCAGTGCGCACGATCCCCACGTAATCCCACATGAAAAGACGTAACTCATGCCAATTATGCTGAATAATAACTTCCTCGTCTGAGTCGCCCACTTGTGACTCATCCCAAGGCTGAATACCCTCATTTGAGTCCCCGTCAGTCAAGCGCTTGATAATGTGATCAGCGGCTGAGTGAGCAAACACTATGCATTCAAGCAACGAGTTACTGGCCATGCGATTTGCACCATGCAAACCGGTATATGCTACCTCACCTAGCGCGTACAGGTTATCTAAGTCGGTTTTTGCATTAAAGTCAGTCACCACACCGCCACAGCTATAATGTGCTGCTGGTACGACAGGGATGGGCTGTCTGGTGATATCGATGCCCAACGCGCGACACTTACGATAGATGTTAGGGAAATGCTTTTTAATAAAATCAGCGGGTTTATGACTGATATCTAAATACATGCAATCGGCACCAAGGCGTTTCATTTCGAAATCAATGGCCCGTGCGACTATATCTCTTGGAGCCAAGTCACCACGCTCATCGAATTTTTGCATGAAAGGCGTGCCATCTGCGTGGCATAAAAAGGCGCCTTCACCGCGCAGAGCTTCACTGATCAAAAAGTTGCGTGCTTCAGGATGAAATAAACAGGTTGGGTGGAATTGATTAAACTCCATATTAGCAACGCTGCAACCAGCACGCCACGCCATGGCTATTCCATCACCACTGGAAACATCTGGGTTGGAAGTATATTGATAAACTTTGCTGGCGCCACCAGTGGCAAGTGCGGTGAATTTGCTGCGGATCACTTCAACATGTTCATGTTTTCGGTTCCACACATAGGCGCCTAACAACTGATTTTGCTCATCCTTGCTTTTGATTAGATCAACCGCATTATAACGTTCAAATATATGAATATTCGGATGCTGTTTGACCGCTTCGATTAAAGTGACTTGAACGGCTTCCCCGGTCGCATCGGCTGCGTGCAAGATACGCCTGTGGCTGTGCCCACCTTCACGTGTAAGATGATAACGCTGTTCACCATCGTTGGTGTCGGTCATTTGATCGAACGGCATACCGAAGTCAATCAACCACTGCATGCAGGTTTTTGCTCGAGAAGCAGTAAAGTGAACCGCTTGTTCATCGCATAAGCCTGCACCTGCATTAAGCGTATCTTTTACGTGGGATTCGATTGAATCGTCTTCGTCGAATACAGCGGCGATACCGCCTTGGGCATATCGTGTCGACCCTTCCGCTAAACTACTTTTACTTAAAACGATAATTTGGCAATGCTCAGCCAATTTCAATGCTAGGCTAAGTCCGGCAGCGCCGCTGCCTATAATTAGTACGTCACAACGATGTTCAACAGTGGAGTGCATAGGGTAAACTACACCAATAATGCCAATAGAGGGTGGCAATACTAATTAATGTTGTAAAAAATACAATGATATTCAGTTGGATCAGCCCTTATTAGCCCATGATAACAAAACTATATTTCGAATTTATTTCGACCTTATTTCGAAAAAAATTCTTACAAAACGAACTTATTGCAAAAGGCATGGTCAATTATAGTGCTTGCATGAGCCAAAATAATATTTGTAGCAGGAGTATCGGCTCGAATGAGCGAGCAGTTAACAGATCAACAAATAGTTGAAAAAGTGCAACGAGGAGACAAAGACGCATTCGGATTGTTGGTGGTTAAGTACCAACACAAGGTGTCTTATTTGGTATCACGATATGTGAAGAACTCCGGTGACGTTGCTGACGTAGCACAAGAAGCCTTTATTAAAGCTTACCGTGCATTACCTAATTTTAGGGGCGATAGCGCATTTTACACTTGGTTATACCGTATAGCCGTAAACAGCGCTAAAAATTATTTAGTTTCGCAAGGTAGAAAGCCCCCTGCGAGCGATGTGGACGCAGAAGACGCGGATTTCTATGACGGCAGTGATGCCTTGAAAGAGAATAATTCGCCAGAAAAAAGTTTAATGTCGGATCAAATGGAAAAATTGCTGTTTGATACGATGGATAAATTACCCGAAGATTTACGCATGGCCATTAGCCTGCGGGAATTAGAAGGGCTAAGTTATGAAGAGATTGCTAATGTGATGGATTGTCCTGTTGGGACTGTTCGATCACGGATATTCAGAGCTCGTGAAGCACTGGATAAGGTTATTCAACCTTTGCTGCAACGTTAGCGAGGGGATTAAGAACGGTAACTGTTGTAACAATGTCATGTTGACATGTTGACATGTTGCAGTTGCAAGTTAATTTGAGATAGATTTTTATTTCAAGTGACAGTTTATTTAAGCGTATATTCAGGAAGCTTGTTATATGACGCAAAAGATTGAAAATTTGTCTGCTCTGGTTGATGGTGAGTTACACGACGAACAATTACTAGATGCAATTAAAAATGATGCTGAGCTTGCCGACAAATGGCAAAACTATCACTTAATACGCGACAGTTTGCGTAAAGAGATGACAGCACAAATCAATGTTGATATTGCTGCAAATGTAGCCGCCGCATTGGCATCAGAACCTGCCATTCTTGCACCGAAGAAAACATGGCGTGATCTACCTTTGGTTGGTTCTGTGGTACCCTTTGCTAAACAAGGTGGGCAAATGGCCATTGCAGCATCAGTTGCAGTAGCGATGATAATCGGTGTACAGCAGTACAACCAGACTGATGTAGAGCAACCATTTAATTCTGCGCCTGCATTGTTGGGTATCCAAGGTGGTTTATCACCGGTCAGCTTAGAGCAGACGCGTACTCTACCTAGAGCTGATGCATCAGAGCAGCGCAGAGTCATTAACGCCTACTTGAATGACCATAAGCAGCAATTACGTTTTAAAGCCGCACCGGCCGAAGGCGAATCTGAAGTAGAGTTATATGATACTGAACAGTCAAACAACGTTGAAAGCATCTCACAAAAATAAATCTTTCCAATGCATTAGGCAGGTTACGCTTGCCTGCCTAGTGTCTTTATCTTTTTCTAGCATTGGTCAGTCAGTCGAAGACGACCAAAATACAGTGTCTGTAGACCTTCCAGCGTCATCCCACAGTGAACCTGCTAAAGCTTTTCCGTCTGATAGCGCCCATGGCTGGCTCGAAAAGATGTCTCATGCCCACAGTAACCTGAACTACAGTATTTCATTTGTACTGCTCAAGCCCGGCGTTGACTCTCAACCCTACTTATGGCGTCACGGTGTAAGTGCTAGCGGTGTCAAAATGGAGCAACTGAATTTACTCAATGGCCCGGGTAGGGAAGTCGTGCGAATCGACGATAAAGTAAGTTACTTTGAGCCAAATGTTCCACCATATAGTTTGCAATCAAGGGTTATCAATGGGCCATTTCCCAGTGAGTTTTTCCAACAGCCTGATGAAATCAAAGACAGCTACGATTTTGTTATGGTGGGTCGTAGCAGAGTATCTGGACGAGCCGCCCAGCAAATTCGCATTGTTAGTAAAGATAAATCTAGATTTGGCATGAATGTCTGGCTTGACCAAGAAACCGGCCTGATGCTTAAAATGAACTTAGTGGATTTAAACGGCCAGTTACTAGAACAAATACAAGTGACAGCATGTCACGTCACAGAGCAGCCTGATGATTTTTTTGAAAAAATTGAACCTGCTATGTTACCAGAGGTATTAAAGTTAAGGCCGCAAACGCATACTAAAGCGATTTGGGATATTGCCTATGTGCCTGTTGGCATGGTTGAGGTTAAACGTGATATTCATCGTTTGCCAATTACAGGGCAATCTGTTGAATATGTTATGTTGAGCGATGGCCTTGTAGATGTATCTATATACATGCGTGAAAGCCAAAACGATGGAATAAACCAAGATATTTTGCTGCGCCACGAATCAGATACCTTACTCACCCTAAACCAGGGGAGGCTGAATGTGACTGTAGTGGGTAAGCTTCCCCCTGAAACAGCTAATCATATTGCCAGTTCCATCCACTTAGCCACTAATTGAGATGATTGAAGAAGTTGGCACTGTCATTGACGTCCAAATGCGTCATGAACATCAATTTATTAAAATCGCTACTCAGGTAAAATCTACCTGTGGCAGTTGTCATGCAAAAGACAATTGCGGCACGGGTGTGATTGCCCGAGCGCTAGCCAATAAACGTGACGCGCTATGGTTACCGTGTGAGGAATCAGTCGCTGTAGGGCAAGATGTTAAACTAGGCATTCCTGAATCTATGCTGCTAAGTGCTTCGTTGCTCGTTTATATGCTGCCGCTTTTGACCATGATTGTCGTGGCAACCACTAGTACTTTATTGCTATCAAGCTACTCAATTGAGGGCGAAGGTTGGGTGATTTTATCTTCCATGGTCGCTGCCGTTGTCAGTTTTTTAGGCGTGAAACGCTATATTTCAGGCAGCACTAAAACGCAGTTTGAACCCCATCTTTTAGCCGTCTTACCTAGCCTGAAAACCCGAGTTGACTGTATTGATGTAAACATCATTGAGCCTTAAACGCTATTTCGAGCATTAATTATGCATATCCGTTGAGTTCTTTATCGCAAATTGGCTGATAAAATTGTAAAATCCGCGTCTATTTAATTTAATTTGTTCCCCTAATTTCCTTGAGCACATATCTGCTGCTTGCAAAATTACGCTTAGGGCAGGCAAAACGTACTAGGTACATTTCAAAAGTCTATGCAACACAAGCACATACGTAACTTCTCGATCATCGCCCATATTGACCATGGTAAATCCACACTTTCGGATCGTTTAATCCAGCATTGTGGTGGTCTATCCGAACGCGAAATGTCAGCGCAAGTTCTCGATTCAATGGATATTGAGCGCGAACGCGGTATTACCATTAAGGCTCAGAGTGTCACGCTCAACTACAAAGCGAGAGATGGTGAAACTTACCAACTAAACTTCATTGATACGCCGGGGCACGTGGATTTCTCCTACGAGGTGTCGCGTTCTTTAGCTGCCTGTGAAGGTGCGCTTTTGGTCGTAGATGCAGGCCAAGGTGTTGAGGCGCAAACACTCGCTAACTGTTACACAGCCATCGATTTGAATATGGAAGTGGTGCCGATTTTAAATAAAATCGATTTACCTCAAGCGGAGCCTGACCGCGTAGCTGAAGAGATCGAAGACATTGTGGGTATTGACGCAATCGATGCCGTACGTTGCTCTGCTAAAACCGGTATTGGTATTGAAGATGTACTTGAAGTGATTGTACGCCAAATTCCGCCACCAGAAGGTGATATTGACGCCCCACTAAAAGCCCTTATTGTAGATTCTTGGTTCGATAACTACCAAGGTGTCGTGTCGTTGGTGCGTATCGTCCAGGGCGAGTTACGCAAGAATGATAAGATTAAAATTATGTCGACGGGTGTGGTGCATCAAGCCGATAAAGTCGGTATTTTCACGCCTAAAGCCACAGACACCGGTATATTACGTGCAGGCGAAGTAGGTTTTATCGTTGCGGGCATCAAAGAAATTCACGGTGCACCCGTGGGCGATACGATTACTCTTGCTCGCGCACCTGCGGATGCGGCGCTACCGGGTTTCAAAAAAGTGAAGCCTCAGGTTTACGCAGGGCTTTTCCCTATTAGCTCAGATGACTATGAAGATTTTCGGGATGCACTGGCTAAACTTAGTTTGAATGATGCGTCTTTGTTCTTTGAACCTGAAAGCTCATCAGCTCTGGGTTTTGGTTTCCGCATTGGTTTCCTTGGCATGTTGCACATGGAAATTATTCAAGAGCGCTTAGAGCGCGAGTACGATTTAGATTTGATCACCACTGCGCCAACGGTAGTTTACGAAGTTGTGACCACTGATGGTGAAACGCTTTACGTAGATAATCCTTCAAAGTTACCACCCGTTAACTCCATCGATGAAATCCACGAACCTATCGTAGAAGCCCACATACTTGTGCCGCAAGAGTATTTAGGCAGCGTTATTACCTTGTGTGTAGATAAGCGTGGTGTACAAACCAGCATGACTTATCATGGCAAGCAAGTGGCGGTGACTTATGAACTGCCTATGGCCGAAGTCGTTATGGACTTTTTCGATAAGCTCAAATCCACAAGCCGTGGTTTTGCATCACTTGATTACAATTTCAAACACTTCCAAACAGCTGAAATGTCTAGACTGGATATTCTTATCAATGGCGAACGAGTGGATGCGCTTGCGATGATCACCCATAAGGACAATGCTCAATCTCGTGGGCGTGATTTGGTTGAAAAGTTGCGTGAGCTGATCCCGCGTCAAATGTTCGATATTGCTATTCAAGCTGCTATCGGCAACCAGATAGTAGCGCGTAGCACGATCAAGCAATTGCGTAAAAACGTAATCGCCAAATGTTACGGTGGTGATGTGAGTCGTAAGAAGAAACTTCTTCAGAAACAAAAAGACGGTAAGAAACGTATGAAGTCAGTGGGTAACGTTGAACTTCCTCAAGAAGCGTTCCTTGCTCTACTTAAGGTAGGTAAGTAAATGGCAAATTATTTTTCATTGTTTTTAGTGGTACTTACCCTAGCATCAGGCCTCATTTGGCTTGCTGACTCTTTAATGTTCGCACCAAAACGTAAAGAACGAGCGGTGACAGGGGAAGACGGCTCCAGTGTGACCGGCGACCCAGAAGAGCAAACATTACCTTGGCTGGTGGATACGTCTCAACAAATTTTTCCCGTCATAGCGTTTGTATTGGTGTTACGTTCGTTTCTATATGAACCGTTTCAAATTCCATCAGGTTCGATGATGCCTACCTTGTTAGTGGGTGACTTTATTCTGGTTGAAAAATACGCCTACGGAGTAAAAGACCCTGTCTTCAGAAGTAAATTTTGGGACACAGGTGTGCCAGAGCGCGGAGATGTTGCGGTATTTAAGTACCCCAAAAATCCTAGCCAAGATTACATTAAGCGAGTGATTGGCTTACCAGGTGACACGGTTATTTACCGAAACAAGCAGCTATTTGTTAAGCCAGCGTGTAACTCAGGTAAAGACTGCTCCGCAATTGAACCGGTAGAATTAAACTTTGTTGATCGCGGTGAGGCTTATCAAAACTTTGTGCCTCTGGAAAAGTACCAAGAAAAACTAGGTGAAGTAACACATGATATCTTCCGTTTACCCAGTAATTTGAATCGTACGCAGGATTATTATCAGCAACCCGGCACACAAGCCGATGAGTGGATAGTCCCTGAAGGCCAGTATTTCATGATGGGTGATAATCGTGATAACAGCTTAGACGGTCGTTTCTGGGGATTCGTTCCGGATGCAAACCTAGTTGGCAAAGCCGTGGCGATTTGGATCAGTTTCGAGTTCGACCGTGCCCCTAGTAGCTGGGTACCAAGCTGGATCCCAACCGACGTACGTTTTAATCGAGTAGGTAGCATTATTTAGATGCAGTTGATTGACCCTTACAAACCTTTATACACCAAACTCGGTTATGAGTTTCAGGACCCAAAAAACCTAACGGTTGCTCTCACCCATAGAAGCGTGGGTGCGAATCATAACGAGCGCTTAGAATTTTTAGGTGATGCCGTACTGGGCCTTGTTATCGCAAAAGCACTTTTTGAGCGTTTTCCTAAACAGCCTGAGGGCAATTTAACGCGAATGCGTTCCAGTTTAGTCAAAGGTGATACTTTGGCAGAAGTGGCCAGAGAGTTTTCCTTAGGTGACTTGCTGTTACTTGGCCCAGGTGAGCTTAAGAGCGGCGGCCATCGTCGAGATTCAATATTGGCTGATGCTGTCGAAGCTATTATAGGTGCTATTTATCAAGAAGTGGGCATGCAGGGCTGCGAGCCATTAATTTTAGCTTGGTTTGCAAAGCGCATCGATGCACTCAACCCAGATGCAACACCCAAGGATGATAAGACGCGGTTACAGGAATATTTACAAGGTCGGCAGCTGCCTTTACCCGAATACGAAGTCATTGATATTAGCGGCAAGTCCCATGACCAGACTTTTACGGTGCAATGCACCGTATCAGGGTTGAGCAAACCTATTATTGGTCGTGGAAAAAGTAGACGTCGCGCCGAACAGCGCACAGCAAAGCAAGCACTCGAGAATTTAAAAAATGTCTGATATCACTTATTGTGGAATGATTGCCATCGTCGGCCGTCCTAATGTAGGTAAATCAACCCTACTCAATGCGCTTCTAGGCCAAAAAGTGAGCATTACCTCACGAAAACCGCAAACTACCCGCCATCGTATTATGGGCATCGACACGCATGAAAATCGCCAAGCCATATATGTAGATACCCCAGGTTTACATATTGAGGAGAAACGTGCGATTAACCGTTTTATGAACCGTGCCGCATCAAGTTCTATTTCTGATGTTGGTTTGGTGCTATTCGTTGTCGAGGGCACAAAATGGAATGAAGACGATCAAATGGTATTAACCAAAATCATGCAAAGTAATGTGCCTTGCTGGTTGATCGTCAACAAGTCAGACAACGTAAAAGACAAAGAAATATTGCTGCCACATTTAAAGTGGTTAGGTGAACAACACGCCTTTGATAAAATCATGCCTATTTCAGCCAGAAACGGCAAAAACGTGAATGAATTACGCGATATGGTGAATGAAACACTTCCTGAAAGTGAGTTTTATTTCCCTGATGATTACATCACCGACCGCTCTAGCCGTTTTATGGCGGCTGAGATCATCCGTGAGAAATTGATGCGCTTCACAGGTGATGAATTACCTTATTCAATTACTGTCGAAATCGAGCAATTCATGATGGCTGAAAACGGTGTTTATCGTATCAATGGCTTGATATTGGTTGAGCGCGATAGTCAAAAAAGCATGGTCATTGGCAAAGGCGGACAACGCTTAAAAACAATTGGTGCAGAAGCCCGAAAAGACATGGAAAGCCTGTTTGATACCAAGGTATTTTTAGAACTTTGGGTAAAAGTAAAATCAGGTTGGGCCGATGACGAACGTGCGCTGCGCAGTCTGGGGTACGGGCAGGATAATTAATCTAAAGTTCGTGTAAGCACCTAGATTTGCGTGTTATAACCAACATTTATTGAATGGCGTTTTTGAGGGAGTAAAGCATGCAACCTTTAAGTCAAATAAGACGGGAATATAGCCAAGGGCATCTCACTGAAGCGTCATTGCTGGCAGATCCCTACGCACAGTTTGATAAGTGGATGGCGGACGCAGTCGAGGCCGGCTTACCTGATCCAACTGCCATGACGGTAGCAACGGTTAATAGTCAGGGCCAGCCGTCACAACGTATCGTTTTATTGAAAGATGTTATGGACGGTTGCTTTGTCTTTTACACTAATTTGGGGAGTCGCAAAGCACAAGACCTACTCACTAATAGCAAAATCTCCCTGCACTTTCCTTGGCATATTTTAGAGCGCCAAGTGTTAGTTAGAGGAAGCGCTTCGCTATTACCTCGCCAAGATGTACAACACTATTTCTCGTCTCGCCCACTATCGAGTCAGCTTGCTGCTTGGACATCCAAACAAAGCCAACCAATTGAAAGCCGCGATGCATTACTTTCTCGCTTTGAAGACACCAAAATAAAGTTCTCTGACAAGGACATTCCTGCTCCAGAATTCTGGGGAGGCTTTAAAATCATACCTCAAGAGATTGAGTTCTGGCAGGGTGGGGAGCATAGATTGCACGATCGCTTCTTGTTTAGCAGAGAAAACAGCTCGAATTGGTCAATCCAACGTTTGATGCCCTAACGAGTTAAGACTGTGATCGATAGTCACTGTCACTTAGATTTCCCCGCTTTTGATCTCGATCGCGACCAAGTGTTGCAAAAATGTGCTCAGCTCGGGGTTAATTCAATTGTCATTCCAGGCACTCAAGCAAGGCTGTGGCCACGGCAAGTTTCACTGTGCGAGTCGTACTCGCAGCTTAAGTTCGCGTTAGGTTTGCACCCCTACTTTTTGCACAATTACCGCAGTGAGCAATTACAAATGTTGGACCAACAGCTATCCTTGCACCAAGATAAGGTCGTTGCCGTTGGAGAAATTGGTTTGGATTTCAGTCTGCCCACTGACGAAGTGCTGCAGGAGCGAGTGTTTAGTGAACAGCTCAATTTGGCTCACCAGCATCAGCTACCTGTCATTGTGCACCATAGGCAATCTCATAATGCGTTGATTAGGCTGCTAAAAAAAAGTAAGTTTTGTAATGGCGGCATTATTCATGCTTTTTCGGGTAGCCTTCAAGAAGCACGGACGTATATTGACCTAGGCTTTAAGTTAGGCATTGGCGGCACCATTACCTACCCTAGAGCGAAGAAAACACGCGCAGTGATCGCTCAAGTTCCCCTTTCGAGCTTGGTGTTAGAAACCGACGCTCCTGATATGCCTATTAATAGTAAACAAGGTGAACGTAACAGCCCGAGCTATTTACCGATTATCTTGAATGCACTTCAAGCTTTGAGGACGGAACCTGAAAACGACGTTAAGCAGGCATGTTGGCAAAACACCCTTGATATCTTGCCCAATATATTAAACTAATGAGTAACTTTTTCAGCGTCGCTGGGATGAATATAACGCCGGTAACGTACTTTATAGAAAATTCGCGTCATTAGCAGGGCTGCTAAGGCAGCTAATATACCGAGTACTTGAGTCTGCTGACGCAGTTGGCTTTGATATTCACTGTGCAGTGCCATGACAGTCTGTTCGTTTAACAATAAGCGAACATATCCATAAATCTGCTTTTCTACTCGAATATCTCTAACAAATACTAAGGGCGTATTCTGTTCATTAGATTGGTATTGAGCGACGATAGAACTTTCAACACCTTGTTGCGCCACCTGTTGGCCGTATTGATCATAAACAGCAACCGCGTCTACGTGGGGATCGTTGAGTAATATTTTTAGCACTTGATCAATCCGCGCTTCATCTCTATCGATTAGAGGTTGGGCAATAATTTGGCTACTGATTAACCCTAAGCTATTACCTAATTGAGTACTTTGTTTACTCTGCCAATTCTGCGCATTATCGTTATCCACGAACCACAGGTTCACGAACAGTAATACCATCACGATAACAATGATCAGATTAATGATACGCTTGAATATTGAGTAGCGACTATGAATGTGTAAGTCGGCTGTATGTAGAAGTGATTTTGCCATGCTCATATTGCGAGACAATAAGGGAAGCGCGTCTCTTTGCCAAGAAATTTCGCGCGTAAAGCACAAAATTCGACTCCCTTTGGGGATCATTAACCGTTAAACTTGGTGAAATTTACAGAATGATTAATTAAGCGTAATTGATCCTTCTTTCTCTTAGGTGCAAGCGTTGAAAGAGACCTAGGAAGGCTATATCTTAATCACGCTGTCTTTAGATCATAATTAGGAACACAATGATATCTGTTAAGAATTTGTCGAAATCGTTCGGTCATTTTTCTGCGGTCGAGGATCTCAACTTTGACGTCAAACCTGGAGACATAGTCGGTTTTTTGGGGCCAAACGGCGCCGGTAAGTCTACCACTATGAAAATGCTCACGGGTTTCTTGCAGCCGACTCACGGTAGTATTGATATTTTTGATATGTCTATCTCGCAGCATACGAAGGACATTCAGGAACGAATTGGTTATTTACCGGAAGGTGCACCAGCCTACAGCGATATGACGACTTATCAGTTTCTAAAATTTATTGCCGAGGTCCGAGGATTTAGGGGTAAAGAAAAGGAACAACGCATTCGAAACGTCATCGAAAAAATTGAGTTACAAGACGTCGTCAATCGACCTATTGAGAACTTATCAAAGGGCTTTAAACGACGCGTTGGTCTTGCTCAGGCATTGATTCATGACCCGGATATATTAATCCTAGACGAGCCTACTGACGGTCTCGACCCGAATCAGAAACATCAAGTACGCGAGTTAATCACACAACTTGCCCAAGACAAAATAGTCATCATTTCCACTCACATTTTAGAAGAAGTCACGGCTGTGTGTAACCGCGTGATGATCATCGCTAAAGGAAAGCTGTTGTTTGATGATACGCCTTTAAGATTGCAGCAGCGGTCGCGTTATTATCAAGCGGTTACGATCCATTTAAGTTATCTAGCTGACATCTCTGGTTTAGCGGAGTTAGAAGGGGTAGCTGAAATGGAGGTCGAGCAAAAAACAGGTCACGTCACGCTTTTTCCTGAACCGGGACAACACATATTGCATGAGGTCACTGCTCATGTGCAGCGTGCGAAATTACCCGTGGATACTTTGTTTATTGAGCAAGGTCGTTTAGACCAAGTCTTTAGAGATCTGACAACGGAGGTTGCTTAGCTGTGGCACATATTTTTATTTTGTTTAAACGGGAGTTTGCAGGTTACTTTGCCTCACCTGTCGCCTACGTCTTTATCGGCATTTTCTTAGTGCTATCTTCGGTCTTTGCTTTCTTTATCGGCGGTTTTTATGAGCGAGGCCAAGCTGATTTATTGGCCTTCTTCAATTTTCATCCTTGGTTATATTTGTTCTTAGTACCCGCCATCGCCATGCGTAGTTGGGCCGAAGAGCGCAAAAGTGGCAGTATAGAATTATTAATGACCTTGCCCGTGAGCACTTGGCAGGTAACATTAGGTAAATTTTTAGCAGCCTGGAGCGTTTTAGGATTAGCCTTAATTTTGACTTTTCCATTGTGGCTAACGGTTAATTATCTCGGACAGCCTGATAATGGCATCATTGTCGCGGCATACTTAGGGAGTTGGTTGATGGCGGGCGCTTTTTTGGCTATCGGCATGTGTATGTCTGCCTTGTCCAAGAATCAAATTATCGCCTTTATTCTGGCTATTGTGGTGTGTTTTTTGTTCGTCGTCAGTGGCAGTTCGATCGTATTGGATTCATTTAAAGGCTGGGCACCTTCGCTATTACTCGATACTGTGGCGTCATTTAGCTTCTTGACCCATTTTGAAGCGATGGCAAAAGGCGTGATAGCACTAAATGATTTGGGGTACTTCTTGCTCGTGACAATGGCTTGGCTGTACGCAGGTTTACTTATTATTGAACAAAAGAAGGCGGATTAACCATGTCTACTCGATTTATTACTTGGTTAAGCATGCTCTTTATCGCAATACTGTTTTGCGCCTTAGTTTTACTGAATAATCAGTTGCTTAGCGTATATCGTGTCGATTTAACTGAGAACAATGTTTATTCTTTGTCGCAAGGTAGTCAGCAAATTTTAACGGAAATTGATGAGCCGTTGAATCTGTACTTTTTCTTCTCCGACAAAGCATCAAAGAATATGACGACTTTGCGTAATTACGCGGTGCGGGTACAAAGTTTACTTGAAGAATATGCTGGGCGTTCCAACGGTAAAATTAAACTGCATATTCTTGACCCCGAACCTTTTTCTGAAAAAGAGGATAGGGCAGATCAGTTTGGACTCACAGGCGCAAACATCGGTACCGCCGGTGAAGCGATTTATTTAGGGTTGGGCGCAACAAATGCGCTAGATGACCAGCAAGTGATTGCGTTCTTTGATCCTCAGCAGGAGCGATTTTTAGAGTACGAAATCAGTAAATTGATTTATCAACTGGTTAATCCTAAGCAAGTTAAAGTGACGTTATTAACTGATTTGCCAGTGGCAGGCGGACAAAATCCGATGACGGGTGAGTTCGAACAACCGTGGACCTTTTATACACAGTTACAGCAACTATATGTCGTCGATAAAATCGGCAGCGATGCGACAGAGTTACCTAAAGGTACCGATGTGTTAATTGTCGCTCACCCAAAAAATTTAAGTGACGAGTTATTATACGCCATCGACCAATACACGATGAAAGGTGGAAGAGCCCTGATTTTTGTTGATCCGCATAATGAATCAGATCAAATGAGTATGCTTGTGGGGTCAGGCATGGGAGCGAACAGTTCGAACCTTTCTCGTTTGTTTAAAGCTTGGGGCGTTAACTACGACGAGCAGCACGTCTTGCTCGATGCTTATGCAGGCTTAGATGTGCGCACCCAAAGCGGTGATGTTGCTAGGCACTTCGGTTTTGTGGGCTTTAGCGCCAATGAATTGAACGATAAAGATGTAACCACTTCAAATTTAGATTTGATTAATGGGGCGTCTTTTGGGGTTTTCAAAAAAGGCGCTAGTACAGGCCAGCGCTGGGCTACGCTTATTCATTCAACTCAAAACTCAGATCTGATCGATAGTGCATTATACGCACAGACAAGAGAGCCTTTAGCGTTAAGTCAGGAATATACAAGCAGTAATCAAGAGTATGTGTTGGCCACGAGGATCACAGGAAATGCAAAGTCGGCTTTCGAGTTGCCGCCAGAGGGCATTGAAAGCGAAGGAGCTTTATCCAGCACAAGAGACTTAAACGTAATGTTAGTGGGTGATACCGATTTACTATCAGACAGATTTTGGGTGCAGCAATCATCATTTTTTGGTCAAACCATTACCACGCCATTTGCCAACAACGGTGATTTCGTCACCAACGCGGTTGAGAATCTTGCAGGCAGTGATGCACTCATTAGCATTCGAAGTCGAGGCACTTTTGCACGGCCTTTTGATAAGGTTGAGCAGCTCAAATTGGTCGCGGAGCAAAAATTCCGAGAGCAGGAAAAAATACTTCAACAACAGTTGGAAGAGGCCGAGTTGCAGTTGGCGCAATTGCAAGAGCAGCAAGGTGAGGGGGGGGCGTTAGTCATTTCTTCGCAGCAGCAAAAAGCCATTGACGATTTTATGACTCAGAAAATTGAAATACGCAAATCTCTGAGAGAAGTGCGTCACCAGTTAGATAAGGATATTGAAACCTTGGGCAACCTTATTAAGTTCACCAACATTGTTATTGCTCCATTAGTGTTAGTGCTATTACTGATGGGGGTTAGGCGTTTGTCACGTAGTCGCTACAAGGCTAAAAATACGTCGCCCGTCGCAGGTGCTGGGGAGCCATCATGAATCGTTCTCTAATAGTATTAGGCGTACTTACTGTATTGGCGTGTGGGACAGGTTATTGGCTTTTGCATCACGACCTTAGCTCTCAAGATGCAGCAGATATGGCACTTCCATCACTGAATGAAAATGCAGCTTTTGTAGATCGTATCACTTTGACAAATGCCACAGGTGTTTTACTTAATGCTCGGCGCGAGGGTGATCGTTGGCAGACAGAAGTCTATGCTGACAATGGTGTACAAGTGGGGATGTTTCCAGTAGACCGAGAGAAGCTGGCTACATTAGTGAATGCGCTTTCCCAAGCTGAGTTAATCGAACCAAAAACAGCCAAAGCGAGTAATTATCATCATTTAGGCTTACAAGATATTTCAGCCGAAGACAGCTTAGCCACCTTAGTTTCGCTTGGCGGTAACGGTAAATCTTGGCAAGTATTAGTAGGCAATCAATCTTCAGTAGGCAATAAAAGTTACATGCGTATACCCAAGCAGTCGCAAGCGTGGCTAAGCGACCGCGGGATAAACTTGCCCATGACGAATAGTGAATGGTTACAGCAGCCTATCTTACCGTTTGATGAAACGGATTTATCCAGTATTTCTCGCGTCGATGGCGATACGTGGCAGATTGTGAGAGCCGGCCCAGATGAGTCATTTTTGTTAACTGGTCGAGGGCAGAATCAAGCGCTTAAGTACGCTGGGGTATTAGATGCCGTCGCTCTTAATCTTGCCGGCTTGCACTTCGAGCAGCTTTTGCCTTTATCAACACTTCAATGGGAAACGTTAACGCCAATGTTAACGTTAGATGTAAACACGGCCTATGGACACGCGTTTCGAGTTGAACTTGCGCAAACGCAAGACAACGCGTATTTACGTGTTGCCAATGCGACTCCGACTGATTATTGGGCTGATTGGATTTATCAAATACCGAAATTCAATGCTGAACAATTGAATAAAAACCTAGATGACTTTTTACTTGAACAAGCGCAAGAAGAAGCACAAGAACCTATACGCTCTTATCCTATTGATGAAGGTGAATCACCTAAGTAAGTCGATAGAACTTAACAGCGTTAGCCAAATAAGGCAGTGTACTCTGCCTTATTTAACAGGGCTCAGGCGCTGCATGACTTGTTGCCAATATTCGCTGCCTAACTGGCGTGCTTTGGCGATATTTCGTGTTGGAATATTTTCAGGATCAGGAAAGGTTTTTAACACCCGCTCAAGGCTACTCTCTCGCAGCACATGTAAAATAGGATAGGGAGCTCGATTCGTATAGTGAGACAAATCCTCTAGAGGCTCGCCCTCAAAACAATAATCCGGATGAAAGCTGGCAAGCTGAAACTCACCTGCGTATCCCCCTTTGTCGATGAGCGCTTGACTCATTTCAACCAAATTTAGGTAATCATCGAAGGATTTGAAACCTGAGCTGAAAATAATCAAGCTGGTCTCAAAGGTATTATTTTCTTCCAGTGTTTGAAGCTCAGCCAGAAATTGTTCCGTAGCATCTGCTAATGAATACGCGTCGCTTACCGTATACTTAATGCTATTGCGCTCAAATTCACGTTTCGCGAAAGGGCAAAAGTTATGGCCAATGATGATGTCACTTAACCAAGTGCGAATGGATTGAATGACATCAGGGTGGTGTGCACAGATATTCACGTGACGCAGGTATACCTTAGTTTGAGTGGTACTTAACGTAAGCTTCTAACGTATTTTCGATAAGGCTCGCGACCGTCATAGGGCCTACGCCACCAGGAACCGGTGTTATCCAGCCTGCTCGTTTCTCCGCAGTCGCGTAATCCACATCGCCAATGAGTGTGCCGTCTGTTTGACGATTAATACCTACATCGATCACAATTGCGCCCGGTTTAATCCATTCACCTGGTATAAACGCAGAAATACCCACGGCCACCACTATTAAGTCAGCCCGCTCAACATGAGACTGTAAATCTTTAGTGAATTTGTGGCAGCTAGTGACTGTGCAGCCCGCAAGTAATAATTCCATAAACATAGGTCGGCCAACAATATTTGAGGCACCTACGATAACCGCATCTAAACCTTTTATTGGACGTTTAGTCGACTCGATGAGAGTCATAATGCCTTTAGGGGTACAAGGGCGCAGTGCTGGGATACGCTGAGCCAAGCGGCCAATATTGTAAGGGTGGAAACCGTCTACATCTTTATGCGGTAATATCCGTTCAAGAACTTGTTCCTTGTCTAAGCCTGCGGGTAAAGGTAGTTGCACTAATATGCCGTCAATTTCCTCATCTGCATTTAAAGTATCGATAAGTTCGAGCAGCTTCTGTTGTGACGTCGTTGAAGGTAAGTCGTAGGATTTAGAAACAAAGCCTACTTCTTCGCAGGCTCTGCGCTTGTTGGTCACATAGACATGGGATGCCGCATCGCTACCTACTAAAACGACAGCTAAGCCAGGGGGGCGTTTACCCGAAGAAACAATAGATTCAACATGAGATTTTACGTGCTGACGCACCTGTTGAGCGATTAATTTACCATCAATTTTTTGAGCAGGCATAGTATAAAGTAACTGAAAGACTAGGGGGCTGTATTGTCACATACTGTACCAGATTCAACAATCGGACTTGTGCTAATTAGTAAATAGTATCGAATCTGCTTGCCCCTTTGCGGCTTCTAAACAAAGATATGCGTCTACGTAATTTAATCTCTTTATAAAGGTGTGTGGTTTGGAACTCTCTCCAGTAGAAATTTTTGGTTATTGTGCGTCAGCGGTAATTGCTTATTCTTTAACGCGCAGTTCGATTGTACGTCTGCGTTGGTTCAATTTAGCGGGAGCATCGTCATTTTGCTTATACGGTATTATTATCCAGGCTTACCCAGTGGCGATATTAAATGGCTTTATCACCCTGACGAATTTGTTTTTTCTGCGCAGGCTACTGTTTGATGTTGAGCGTCAATTTTCAGTCCTTGCTGTGAGTCGCCCATCAAATTACGTGGATTTCTTTCTGGATTACCACAAACAAGAAATCAAACACCTGTTTCCGCGCTTTATGAAAGTCTCAGCCGACCCGCGTCGCGCTTATTTTTTTCTTACTGAGCGAACCGAGGTCGTAGGTATGTTGTCAGGCTTTAGCGAAGAAGGTGGTCAGTTTGTGGTTGATTTTGATTTCGTGATCCCCGCTTATCGTGATTGTCACCTCGGTGAATACGTAATTGGTAAGGGGCAGCAACTCGCAAAACAGTTTGGATATACAGAAATAGTGGCACTGGCTGACAGTTATGAACATGAAAATTACTTAAATCGCATTGGGTTTAGTCCAAAAAAGAACGGCAGGTGGACATTTGATGGCGAAAAATAAGCTTGTTCTAGGATTGTTAGCATGGAATTTGAAGAAATGAGTGATGATTAGCTATCATTCGATACGAAAGAATTGACGGCGTATCAGTGTGATTAATGCTCATTTTGTTTGATTCGCAGTCATATTGCTAAAAAAAGCAGCAGTCAGTAAATTTCTTTTAAAAAAGTGTTTGACGCCAGAAATACATCTGTTTACTATGCGCTCCCCGTTGAGAGACAGAGAATAACTCTTCGGGTTGTTAAGTCGGTGAGTAGCGCAGCTTGGTAGCGCACTTGGTTTGGGTCCAAGGGGTCGCAGGTTCGAATCCTGTCTCACCGACCACTTTCTCTAAAATTGTAACAGATTCGTAGAGCGCCCGTAGCTCAGCTGGATAGAGCACCCGCCTTCTAAGCGGGTGGTCGCAGGTTCGAATCCTGCCGGGCGCACCACGCGAACCTGGCAACAATGTTAGCTTTGGTGGGCGTAGCTCAGTTGGTAGAGCCCCGGATTGTGATTCCGGTTGTCGTGGGTTCGAGCCCCATCGTCCACCCCACTTGCGGAAGTGGTGAAATTGGTATACACGCTGGATTTAGGTTCCAGTGCCTTAGGGCGTGAGAGTTCAAGTCTCTCCTTCCGCACCATCTTTCTTATTTATATCTCAGTTACATTTCGTTTTACTCTCTTTATATCCTCTATTTCTGACTATACTTCTTCGTTAATTTTTTGAATTAAACTATTTCGCATTTCGGCTCGACTTAAAGTAGCTGTATCGCTATACTGCTGCGTCTTTTTTATCCGGATAGGCGAGAAGATAAATAGGTCAACTCGCGATTGCATGGGTGGATTAAGTTTACCTTGGTCGAATCCCACCGATAAAAAAACCCATCAAAAATTTTATAAATGCGCAGACGAGCGCAAAGTTGAGGTAGAAGAATGCAAGTTTCCGTTGAGACGACTCAAGGTTTAGAACGCCGTCTTACCATCACTGTTCCTGCAGAATCAATTGATTCACAGGTTAAGTCTCGCTTACAACAGTTAGCTAAGACCCAACGTATTAATGGTTTTCGCCCAGGTAAAGTTCCAGTAAGCGTTATTAAAAAACGTTATGGTCAAGCCGTACGTCAAGAGATTGCTGGCGAAGCTATGCAGCGCAACTTCTATGAAGCAATCGTTCAAGAAAAAATTACGCCAGCAGGCATGCCTAACTTCGAAATGAAGACAGACGTTGACGGACAAGACTTAGAGTTTGTTGCTGCGTTTGAAGTTTATCCTGAAGTGGAAGTGAAAGACGTTGAGAAAATCGAAGTAGAGAAGCCAGTGGTAGAAATTACTGATGCTGATCTTGAAACGATGATGGAAACGTTGCGTAAACAGCACGCTACTTGGAAAGAAGTAAAGCGTAAGTCTAAGAAAGATGACCGCGTGACGGTGGATTTCGTTGGTACTATTGACGGTGAAGAGTTTGAAGGCGGTAAAGCTGAAAACTTTGAGCTCGAAATGGGCAAAGATCGTATGATCCCTGGTTTTGAAAAGCCAATCGTTGGCGCTAAAGCTGGCGAAGAAGTTGTTGCTGACGTGACCTTCCCTGAAGATTACCATGCAGAAGCACTTAAGGGTAAAGAAGCCCAATTCAAAATTACTGTTAACAAAGTAGAAGGTCTGAGCCTTCCTAAAGTTGACGAAGAGTTTGCTAAATTGTTTGGTGTAGAAGACGGCGACGTTGAAGCACTTAATGCTGAAGTACGTAAAAACATGCAACGTGAGCTTGAGCAAACGTTGAAAGCTAACGTAAAAGAGCAAGTTATCGAAGGTTTGTTGGCAAACAACGAAATTGACTTGCCTAAAGCATTGGTTGATCAAGAAATTAACGCCCTACGTGAGCAAGCTAAGCAGCGCTTCAGCCAGCAACAAGGTGGTAATGTTGATAATCTTCCTGAGCTTCCAGCTGACTTGTTCCAAGAAAACGCACGTAAGCGTGTTTCAATTGGCTTGTTGCTTGGCGAAATCATCAAAACTGAAGAGTTGAAAGTAGACTCTGCTAAGGTTGATGCATTGATCGAAACAGCTGCTTCAGCGTACGAAGATCCTCAAGAAGTGATCGAGTACTACAAAACTAATGACGAATTGATGCAGCAAATGCAAAATGTCGCGTTAGAAGAGCAAGCTGTTGAAGTGCTTCTTAGCAAAGCAAATGTGAAAGAAGTAAACAAAGCTTTTGATGAGATCATGAACAAACAGGCGTAATTTGCCCTTTGTTAATTGACTTATCTAGTCTGCAACTGCTTAAATGCTCGGTAAATACCGAGCATTTTTATTTGTGAAGAAATATATATGATGAATACACCGTTTGATCCTACAAATGCATTAGTACCTATGGTGGTTGAACAAACCGCTAAAGGCGAGCGCTCTTATGATATTTATTCACGCTTGCTAAAAGAGAACGTCATTTTCATGGTTGGCCAAGTCGAAGACCATATGGCTAACCTTATCGTCGCACAGATGTTATTTTTAGAAGCTGAAAATCCAGAAAAGGATATTTTCCTTTACATTAATTCTCCTGGCGGTTCAGTGACAGCCGGTATGGCGATTTACGACACCATGAACTTTATTAAACCTGACGTCAGCACAGTGTGTATCGGTCAGGCGGCTAGTATGGGCGCATTTTTGTTGTCTGGTGGTGCGAAAGGTAAGCGCTACTGTCTACCGAATGCCCGCGTTATGATCCATCAGCCGTTGGGCGGATTCCAAGGTCAGGCGTCTGATTTTGAAATTCATGCCAAAGAAATCCTGTCAATTAAAGAGAAAATGAATCGCTTGATGGCAGCTCATACGGGTCAAGACTACGATAAAGTAGCTCGTGATACCGACAGAGATAATTTCTTAAGCGCGCAGGAATCTGTGGATTACGGTTTAGTGGATCAAGTACTCGCTAACAGACCGGATGCTAGCAATAGCGACGCTAAGAAGTAATTAGTTATTGTTGATTTTGTTTAGTGCGCCCATTTGCAAGGAAAGGGCAATAAAGCGCACTAGGTCAACCAAATAAAGAAGAGATAATAGATGAGTGATAAGCAAAGCGGAGATGGCGATAACAAGCTACTTTATTGTTCTTTTTGTGGGAAAAGCCAGCATGAAGTGAGAAAGCTCATCGCTGGCCCGTCAGTTTTTGTATGCGATGAATGCGTTGAATTATGTAATGACATTATTCGCGAAGAGATCAAAGAAATCGCTCCGAAGCAAAAGCAAGACGAGCTTCCTACACCGAAAGAGATCCACAGTCATCTGGATGATTATGTCATCGGTCAAGAACACGCCAAGAAGGTGCTTTCCGTCGCAGTGTATAACCACTATAAACGATTACGTAATGGTGACGTGCATGACGGTGTTGAACTAGGTAAAAGTAATATTTTGCTAATGGGCCCAACTGGTAGTGGTAAAACCTTGCTCGCTGAAACACTAGCTCGTTTATTAGATGTTCCATTTACGATGGCCGATGCGACTACTCTGACCGAAGCGGGTTATGTTGGTGAAGATGTAGAGAATATCATTCAGAAGTTATTGCAAAAATGCGACTACGATGTTGAAAAGGCGCAGCGCGGAATCGTTTATATCGATGAAATCGACAAGATCTCTCGTAAGTCAGATAACCCATCGATTACACGGGATGTATCCGGTGAGGGCGTGCAGCAGGCTTTGCTTAAGCTGATTGAAGGCACCATTGCGTCTGTTCCGCCGCAAGGTGGACGTAAACATCCTCAACAAGAGTTTTTGCAAGTCGATACCTCTAAAATTCTGTTTATCTGTGGTGGGGCATTTGCGGGGCTTGATAAAGTCATCGAACAACGCGCGCATACAGGCACCGGTATTGGTTTTGGTACAGCAATTAAAGACAGCAGCAACAAGTCGAAAGAAGGCGAGTTGTTGAAAAAAGTTGAGCCGGAGGATTTGGTCAAATACGGTCTAATTCCTGAGTTTATCGGGCGTTTGCCTGTTCTGACCAGTCTTGAAGAGTTGAGTGAAGAAGCACTTATTCAAATTTTGCGTGAGCCGAAAAACTCTCTTACGAAACAATATGCGGCTTTATTCTCTTTAGAAGATACTGAGTTAGAGTTTAGAGAAGATGCTTTGCAAGCGATAGCTAAGAAAGCGATGTCACGTAAAACAGGTGCTCGTGGTCTGCGTTCAATTGTTGAGGCAGTGTTACTCGACACGATGTACGAGTTACCTTCTATGTCGAACGTAAGCAAAGTGGTAGTCGATGAAACTGTCATTCGTGGGGAATCAAAACCGATTCTAATTTACGATAGTGCAGCGGATA
This sequence comes from Paraglaciecola sp. T6c, assembly GCF_000014225.1. Classification (NCBI taxonomy): domain Bacteria; kingdom Pseudomonadati; phylum Pseudomonadota; class Gammaproteobacteria; order Alteromonadales; family Alteromonadaceae; genus Paraglaciecola; species Paraglaciecola sp. T6c. The sequence goes on along the minus strand of NC_008228.1, from coordinate 3,778,373 downwards.
AAAAATCCATTTCGGAATAACCAATGCGTTTTAAATAGTAAAGGCTCCTAAGGGAGCCTTTACTATTTCTGTTATCAGATTTATCTCCGATCCTCCCCCTCATCTTCACGGATACACTTTTTTCGCTTCACTTTTTATGCTCTATTAGTGGTATAGAATGAACAGCTAATGAGGTTAGTTTCAGTTTTTCGTTTGAACTTTTCGTGCTAAGCCCCATATACAATTTCATTGCGAAGATTTTCCTTTTTATTACACGAGACAATATATGACCAAAGAGAATGTTGATTACACAGAAATGCCGGTCTTGGCATTGCGTGATGTGGTGGTTTATCCGCATATGGTTATTCCCTTATTTGTCGGTCGCGAGAAGTCGATACGTTGCTTAGAAGCTGCGATGGATAAAGACAAACAAATATTTTTAGTCGCGCAAAAAGACGCCAGTACCGATGAGCCACAGCCTGATGATATTTTTACTGTCGGCACCATAGCGACCATTTTGCAGCTGTTAAAGTTACCAGACGGCACAGTGAAAGTGTTGGTTGAAGGTAATCAGCGTGCTCAAATTGCTGAATTTGTTAGCACCGATGATTTTTTCATCGCAAATATTTCGAATAAAGACGACCTTGAAGTCGAAGAGAATGAGCAAGAAGTCATTATTCGCTCAGCGATTTCTCAGTTTGAAGGGTATGTAAAACTTAATAAAAAGATCCCACCTGAAGTACTGACTTCGTTAAGCGGGATTGAGCAAGCTGCTCGCCTAGCCGATACCATGGCAGCGCATATGCCCCTTAAATTAGCTGAAAAGCAAAAAGTATTAGAAATGGATCAAGTTAACGATCGTCTTGAATACTTGATGGCATTGATGGAAAGTGAAATAGATTTGCTGCAGGTCGAGAAAAAAATTCGTACCCGCGTTAAAAAACAGATGGAGAAGAGTCAGCGCGAGTATTATTTGAATGAGCAAATGAAAGCCATCCAAAAAGAACTCGGTGAACTAGACGAAGCGCCTGACGAATTTGAAGCGCTAAGCAAAAAAATCGACGACGCTAAGATGCCAGAAGAAGCTAAGAAAAAAGCAACGACCGAACTTAGCAAATTAAAAATGATGTCACCTATGTCTGCCGAAGCCACCGTGGTGCGTAGCTACATCGATTGGCTAACCAATGTGCCTTGGACTAAACGCAGTGCAGTGAAGAAAGATTTAGCTGCCGCTGATAAGTTGCTTGATACGGAGCACTACGGGCTTGAAAAGGTCAAAGAACGTATTATTGAGTATCTAGCAGTTCAACAACGCGTTAGAAAGCTCAAAGGACCAATATTATGCTTAGTGGGCCCTCCAGGGGTGGGTAAAACCTCACTGGGCCAGTCTATTGCCAAAGCAACAGGTCGCAAATACGTGCGCATGGCGTTAGGCGGTGTTCGTGATGAAGCAGAAATACGCGGCCACAGACGTACTTACATCGGCTCTATGCCGGGTAAGTTGATCCAGAAAATGGCAAAAGTGGGGGTGAAAAATCCACTGTTTTTACTTGATGAAATCGACAAAATGTCTTCTGACATGCGTGGAGATCCATCTTCAGCGTTATTAGAAGTGCTTGACCCTGAGCAAAACAGCACGTTTAGTGATCACTACTTAGAAGTTGATTATGATCTGTCTGACGTCATGTTTGTTGCTACGTCGAACAGTATGGACATTCCCGGACCGTTGTTGGACAGAATGGAAGTGATTCGTTTATCTGGCTACACAGAAGATGAAAAACTAAACATCGCCACACGCCACTTACTTGAGAAACAAATCAGTCGTAATGGTTTGAAGAGCAAAGAGTTAGTGATCGAAGAGTCCGCGATCATTGGTATGATCCGTCACTACACGCGTGAAGCGGGTGTGCGTAGCTTAGAGCGGGAAATATCCAAAGTGTGCCGCAAAGCGGTGAAAAATATTTTGCTCAACAAAGACATAAAGTCCGTCACTGTCTCTCAAGATAATCTGTCTGAATATCTAGGTGTGCAACGCTTTGATTACGGAAAGGCAGAAAACAATAACCAGATTGGCCAAGTAACAGGGTTGGCTTGGACTCAGGTCGGTGGGGAGCTGTTGACCATTGAGGCGACATCGGTCGTGGGCAAAGGCAAGATGACCTCAACGGGCTCGTTGGGTGATGTCATGCAAGAGTCGATACAAACGGCGATGACGGTGGTGCGTAGTCGAGCTGAAAAGCTGCGTATCAACAGTGATTTTCATGAGAAGCGTGACATTCACGTGCACGTACCTGAAGGGGCAACCCCTAAAGATGGGCCGAGTGCTGGTATTGGCATGTGCACGGCATTGATTTCTGCACTTACGGGCAATCCTGTGCGCTGTGATGTGGCCATGACAGGTGAAATTACTTTACGGGGCGAAGTGCTTGCAATTGGCGGTTTGAAAGAGAAACTGCTGGCAGCACACAGAGGCGGAATAAAAACGGTTATCATTCCGAAAGAGAACGAACGCGATTTACAAGAGATCCCAGATAATGTAAAACAAGACCTGTCAATTCATCCTGTGCGCTGGATTGATGATGTTTTAGAGCTGGCATTACAAGAAAATCCCGAGCGTTTTAGCCTTGAAAAGCCAAGCAAGGGTAAAAAATAGCCACTTACGGCGAATTTTTTTGTTTTTTTTGGAAAATAGGGCTTCACAGAGCAATAAGTTGTGGTAGCCTTTATCCCAGTTTCGCTTTAGGCCTTGTCACAAAAGGGATTGCGGCGATATCTATAAAGTTAAAATTTTGTGAATATATGCTTGAAGTTCGAATTTAAGCTTGGTATAACGTTTGCCGCATTTTTGTTTTGCGGAAACTCAAATAATAACAATTGAAGGGGATCATATTGTGAATAAGTCTCAACTTATCGACCAAATCGCTGCAAGTGCAGACATTTCTAAAGCAGCTTCAGGACGTGCACTAGATGCATTGACTGATGCTATTACTGCAGCACTTAAGGAAGGTGATCAAGTTGCTCTTGTAGGTTTCGGTACATTCTCAGTACGTGAGCGTGCAGCTCGTAGTGGTCGTAATCCACAAACTGGCGAAACTATTCAAATCTCAGCAGCTAAAGTTCCGTCTTTCAAAGCGGGTAAAGCCCTTAAAGACGCTTGTAACTAAGCAAAGCTTTTCCAAAAAAAAGGCGATGATTTATCATCGCCTTTTGTTTATCTGCTGTTAATTATGATTACGTTTAATATATAATCCTGCCTCTTTAGGTCAACACGCCCTAATAACTAGTAAAAAATTCAGCTTATCTAAAGCAACTCATTTGGAGTTAGAAACGAACATGTTGGAAAGAATCAGAGAGGGAACCCAGGGCACTTGGGCCATGGCTATCCTAGGATTGGTGATTTTAAGTTTTGTATTTGCCGGTGTCGGTAGCTATATCAATTCTTCTGCCGAAACTGCGGCAGCTAAAGTTAACGATGACACTATTTCTCAAGCCGACTTAGAACGCGCCTATCAAAACGAACGCGGACGCATGGAGTCACAATACGGTGAAGCATTTGCTGCATTGACCGCCGATAGTGCTTATTTGCAACAATTTAGGCAGGGTGTTTTAGACCGTTTAATCGGCGACAAACTTCTTGAGCAAGCAGCCATTGATATGGGCTTACGCGTCAGCGATGCACAAATCAAGCAAGCTATTGTCGCAATGCCAGAGTTTCAATTTGACGGCAAATTCGATAATGAGCGTTACACCGCCGTTTTACGTCAAGCTGGCTTTCAGCCAAACGAATTTCGCGATTATATGCGGGTTGACATGACTCGTCGTCAACTTTCAAATGCATTATTAGGCTCAGAGTTCACGCTAGCCGCTGAAACCACACAGGCTTATAAGCTTCAACAGCAAACGCGAGATGCGCGCTACTTAACCATACCTGCCGAATCCTTCAAAGATGGTATTAACGTATCTGACGATGACGTTGAGAACTATTATCAAGCCAACATCACTCAATTTGATACCGAGCAAAAAGTGAGCTTGGCCTATGTGGAATTGTCAGTAGACGACTTATTAACCGACATTGTTGTTTCAGATGATGAAGCACTGCAATACTACGAACAAAATATACAAGATTTTAGAACCCAAGAAGAACGCCGCGCTTCACACATTCTTATAGAATTCGGCGATGATGAGCAAGGCGCTCGTCAGCAAGCCGAAGATGTCTTGTCTAAAATTAACGACGGTGGTGACTTTGCCGAACTCGCCAAAGAGTATTCTAGTGATACATTTAGTGCTGAGAATGGCGGCGATTTGGATTGGTTTAGTGCAGGTATGATGGATCCAGCATTTGAAGAAGCGACTTACGCACTGGCCAATGTTGGTGATGTATCTAGTGTGGTAGAAAGTGAATTTGGTTACCACATCATCAAACTAACAGACATAAAGCCTGAAGAGACAAGCCCATTCACCGACGTGAAAGAAGACGTGATCGCCAAGCTTAAATCTGAACGCGCTGAAGAAGAGTTCTATGCCAAGCAATTACGCATGGCTGAAGTCGCTTTTGAAACGCCTGATACACTTGATGAAGTGGCAGCTATCGCTGAGGTTGATGTCAACACAACCGTGATGTTTAGCCAAGACAGTGTTCCAGCAGCGGTTAATTATCCTAACGTTGTTGCTCAAGCATTCTCTGATGAGCTGATTAACGATCAAGTAAACAGCGATGTAATAGAGCTAGGCGACAATCACGTTATGTTCGTGCGCGTTGCTAATTACGAAGCTCAGCGTACTAAAGCCCTTGAAGAAGTATCACCTGAAATTAATGATATTTTATTGGCTGAGCAAGCACAGCAAGCAGCTAAAGAGTGGGCCGAAACTTTATTAGTTGATATTAAAGCTGAGCAGGACGTCAGCGAAAGCTTGCAAGCTAAAGCCGTTGAGTGGCAGGAGCAGGAAGCGGTTGCAAGAAGTGGCTCTCAGATTTCTCCAGCCTTAGTGACTGCTTTGTTCAAATTGACTGAGGACAAAGAATCAAACGCGCAAGTGGTTGAGCTGTTCAATGGCGATGTCGGTTTAGTTCAGCTAATGAAAGTTAATGACGGCGCTGAGTTACCAAGCACTGACGTAGCAGCGTTGCAAAATAGATTATCTACAATGCGAGCACAGTTCACCTATGGTGAGTTTGTTAATGCACTGCGCGAACAAGCAGATGTAGAAATTTACTAAGCGTTATCTGAAAGATAAAAAAGGAGCTTCGGCTCCTTTTTTGTTGTCTTCTTTTTCGTTTTTTTAATATTTTTTATGCGGCTGTTAACCACAGCATTACCGTATAGAAGGCCGCGATAATAGCGGAGAAAACCAAGATATAGATGAAGCCTTGTTTTCCCTGGCGCAATGAAAATCCTCGTAGTCTGAGGTAAGCAAACCATAACAAACATAAAATAAGTGGCAGTAAAAAAAGTAGGCGAAGCACCGTTTCTCCTTATTATTGGTTTTCCTGTAGTGCTATCATAAACAGTTTGTCGCTTCGAATATACGTCAATCTAAAGTCCCTCGGGCATTGAACGACGAAGTTTTAATTCCTCGGCAGATTAATTTCGTGATTTGTTGGGCTTTTGCCAAGGAAACGCATATAATCCGCGCGAATTTTTAATCGCCCTTTTTTTATTTTGTAATCGGAGACCAATCATGGCCTTAGAACGTACTTTTTCAATTATCAAACCAGACGCAGTTGCTAAAAATGTAATCGGCGCAATCTACAACCGTTTCGAAAGCGCAGGTCTACGCATTGTTGCCTCTAAAATGCTTCACCTTAGTAAAGAACAAGCTGAAGGTTTCTATGCCGAGCATAGCGAACGTCCTTTCTTCGGCGCTTTGGTTGAATTCATGACTTCAGGTCCAGTAATGGTTCAGGTTTTAGAAGGCGAAAACGCTGTTCTTAAGAACCGTGAAATCATGGGTGCAACTAACCCTGCAGAAGCACTTGCTGGTACATTGCGTGCAGACTACGCTGCATCAATCGACGAAAATGCGTGTCACGGTTCAGATGCGCCTGAGTCAGCAGCACGTGAGATTGCATACTTCTTCTCTGACGAAGAAATCTGCCCACGCACTCGTTAATTTTTTTAATGTTTGTAAGTAAGGGAGCTTAGGCTCCCTTTTGCGATCTAAACGCGCTAGAACGACCAACAAAATGGTAGTTTTCGCATAAAAAATGTACACTAGTTTCTTTTATTTGAGGTACCCCGTTCCATGTCAGAAGTGATGTCAGCAAAACCGACTAAAATCAATTTACTCAACTTTAACCGAGCGGGTTTAAGAGAGTATTTTAGTTCGATTGGCGAAAAGCCATTTCGTGCCGACCAAATGATGAAATGGATTTATCAAGCTGGGGTGTCAGACTTTGATCAAATGACTAATTTGAACAAAGCGTTACGTGAAAAGCTAAAAGCGCAATGTGAAGTCAAAGCGCCAGAAATCGCTTATCAGCAAGGCGCAAGTGATGGCACGATTAAATTTGCGTTACGCCTAGAAGGCGGACAAGAAGTTGAAACTGTGTGGATCCCTGATGAAGACCGCGCGACCTTATGCGTGTCGTCACAAGTTGGCTGCGCCCTAGAATGCACTTTTTGCTCGACCGCTCAGCAAGGTTTTAACCGCAATTTAAGTGTGTCTGAAATTATCGGTCAGGTGTGGCGCGTAGCAACGACCATCGGTTTATCTAATGATAGTGCCAAACGTCCCATTACTAATGTGGTCATGATGGGGATGGGCGAGCCGCTGTTAAACTTGAAGAATGTGGTGCCGGCGATGGATTTAATGCTTGACGATCTCGCATTTGGTTTATCAAAACGCCGTGTGACCTTGAGTACTTCAGGAGTGGTGCCTGCACTTGATATGTTAGGCGATCAGATAGATGTAGCGCTGGCTATTTCGCTTCATGCCCCGGACGACAAGTTGCGTGATGAAATTGTGCCAATTAACAAAAAATATCCTATTCAAGAATTTTTAGCTGGGGTGCGCCGTTATCTAGCTAAATCGAATGCTAACCAAGGTAAAGTGACAGTAGAGTATGTCATGCTCAACGGTATCAATGACAGTACCGACCAAGCCCATGAACTGGCGAAAGTATTGGCCGATACGCCATGTAAAATTAACTTGATTCCGTTTAATCCTTATCCGGGCTCTCCTTATAGTCGCTCGAGTAACTCACGCATTGATCGCTTCGCGAAAGTGCTTTCGAGTTACGGCTTGATGGTAGTCGTGCGTAAGACTCGAGGGGATGATATTGATGCAGCCTGTGGTCAACTTGTGGGCGACGTGGTTGATAGAACTAAACGAATGTTGAAAAAACAGATGAAGGGTGATGAAATTTCGGTAAAAATGGAACATTGAGTACTAACCGAATGATCCCGATGAATTTTTTCCGTGCAATGAGTGTCATTTTTATTCTCGCCTTGAGCGCTTGTGCTAGCCAAAATGCTGGGACAGGCTCAGATGATTTCGATAAGCAAAAGGCCGCAAAGACGCGCTTATCTCTAGGGCTAACCTATCTAGAAAACGGTAATTTCAGCCAAGCTAAATTTAATCTGGATAAAGCACTGTCCTTTGCTCCAGAAATGGCAGATGTGCATTACGGTATGGCATATTATTTTCAGAACGTCGAAGAGTATGGATCTGCTTCAACGTCATATAAAAAAGCCATGGCGTTGGCGCCTAAAAATGCCGATATCGCCAATAGCTACGGCGCGTTTTTGTGCGCCCAAGGCGATTACGAACAAGCCAAAGTCTATTTCTTCAAAGCATTGAATAGTGATATTTATAATTCATCTGCAGAAACCTACGAGAACCTAGCGCTGTGTAGCCAAAGTCAAAATGCGTTAGATGATGCGATTGGATTTCTCGAAGACGCGCTAAATCATCAACCAGGCCGAGCCAAAAGTTTATTCTTGTTAGCGCAAATGCAATTACAGGCCAATCGTTTTGCTGCAGCGAGAGATAGCCTGCGTCGCTATGAAAAAGTGGCATCCGTTTCTGCTGATAGTTTGTGGTTGGCGGTAAAAATAGAGCAGGGCGCTGGTTCACCAAATCGAGCGAGTGATTATGCAAATATGCTGTTGAGTCTTTATCCAGACTTTCAGCCAGCCCGGGATTACATCAATGGTATTGAAGCTATAGATTCGCCTGTACAGTCTGTTAGTGTGCCAGCGGTAAAGCCTACAAAGGGATATGCGCAGCCAGATTTAAAAGCAACTCAATATCACGTTGTTACGGCGAAGGAGAATCTTTATCGCCTTTCTTTGCAATATAACGTTAAGATGAGCAAACTTATGGAATGGAACAACATTTCTGATCCTGCATCCATCTATATCGGGCAAAAATTGATCGTTGTTGAACCCAAATAGCCGTCCCCAATCATTATTAAGAGTAGCGTTAGTTAAATGAGTGAAGAAGTACAACATATGGAAGAGTCTCAAGTATTCGGTCCAGGACCTGTATTGAAGGCTGCGCGATTAGAAAAAGGCTTAACGGTAGAGCAAATTGCTGGCCTTATCCATTTAAAGCCGAGCTTAATTATCGCGTTAGAAAACGATGAATACGACCCTAGTATCTCGATGACTTTCATCAAGGGCTATCTTAAATTGTATGCTCGCCAGGTTGACGTGTCGGAAGCTCAAGTCCTCGACGGGTTAGATAATCTGGATACCCATAAAAAAGAACCCGCAAAATTACAGAGTTTCTCCCGTCGCGTAGCTCATCAAGCTAACGACGACAAGCTCATGTTAGTTACTTACCTGATTTTGGCGATAGTTGTTGCGCTTGTGGTTGTCTGGTGGTTTCAACAGGGTGACAACGAGACTGCAAGTACGTTAGATACCCCCACTGTACAAAGTGAAGCACAAAATAACGTAAAAAGTGAAAAGCCTGTCGATATCCAAAGTGATGTTGAAAACGACACTGCCGTTATCGCCACTGGGGATGTTAACGAGTCAGGTTTACGTTCTACCGATATGGCCCAAGAAACGACCGAATTCCCACGCGATGAAGTAAACCAAAGCAACGAGATTCAGCCTGAGGTAAGTGGCAGCCTTGAGGATAGTAACAGTATTTTGACCCCTGATAATGCGTCCCCTCAAGACGGTGTTGCCCCAGCGGTAACCGTAAACAGTGAAAGTGCTTCTGCCCAACTCAACCCCCAAGTGTCCGCTAGCGCACAAACAGAGCAAACGGGTGAATTAGTTGATGTAGTTTTCACCTTCAACGACGATTGTTGGGTGAGCGTTATTGATGCGACCGGAGAAACCATTGCTGTTGGAGTTAAAGTTGCGGGCCGGGTTATGAGTATTTCTGGAGTCGCCCCCTTTGAAGTCATTTTAGGGGCACCAAGTGTGGTGCAAATACGGTACGCGGATGAAGATCTAGATATGTCATTTTTAGCACCAAACAGTACCGCAAAATTTACTTTACCTCGGTCGTAATAAAGCCATTAAGTAATATGTGCCGGGCGTAAGCCCTGAGCACACGTTTGACCTTATCAAATTGAGTTAGGAAACAGCATGTTTGCAGAGTCACCAATAAAGCGCAGAGAATCAACTAGGATCAATGTAGGTAGCGTTCCTATTGGCGGGGGAGCACCTATTGCGGTGCAATCTATGACCAATACGCTGACCACAGATGTTGAGGCGACCGTAGCGCAGATTAAACGCATTGTGGCCGTGGGCGGGGAGATCGTGCGTGTATCCGTACCCACCATGGATGCAGCTGAGGCGTTCAAATTAATTAAGCAGCAAGTTAATGTTCCACTTATTGCAGATATCCATTTCGATTATCGAATTGCTTTAAAAGTCGCTGAATACGGTGTTGATTGTCTACGTATCAACCCAGGAAATATCGGCAGTATGGAGCGCGTGCGTTCAGTTGTAGATTGTGCCCGCGATAAAGGCATTCCTATTCGTATAGGTGTCAACGGCGGTTCATTAGAGAAGGACCTTCAAGAGAAGTACGGTGAGCCCACACCAGATGCATTGGTTGAGTCAGCCATGCGTCATGTTGATATTCTCGATAAACTCAATTTCGATCAGTTTAAAGTCAGCGTTAAAGCCTCAGACGTATTTTTAGCTGTAGGTGCCTATCGTGAATTAGCCAAAAAAATTGATCAACCGTTACATCTTGGTATCACCGAAGCGGGCGGCTTTCGTGCTGGTGCAGTGAAAAGTGCCGTTGGCCTTGGAATGTTACTTGCCGAAGGGATAGGCGATACCATCCGTATCTCGCTGGCGGCTGATCCAGTTGAAGAAATCAAAGTGGGTTTTGATATTCTAAAATCGCTTCGTATTCGCTCACGTGGTATCAATTTTATAGCCTGCCCAAGCTGCTCTCGCCAAGAGTTCGATGTAATAAGCACAGTAAATGCATTGGAAACACGCTTAGAAGATTTATTGACCCCTATGGATGTGTCGATTATTGGGTGCGTGGTCAATGGACCTGGTGAGGCTGAAGTCTCAGATTTGGGCTTAACAGGCGCGCGCAATATGAGCGGCTATTACGTGGATGGCAAACGTCAAAAAGAGCGTTTGTCGAACGATGATCTGGTTGACCAATTGGAAAAGCGCATTAGAGCGAAGGCTGCATTGCTTGATAGCAGTAAGAAAATCGACATAAAGCATCTAGGATAATTGCCGACTTAGGCAAAAAAGCGTGATAAAGCGGAGTCTTCATTTACGTTTACCTACAACGCCCCTATAATACGGGGCTTTTTAATACTATCTAGTCAAAGAGAATCTCCTTAGTGTCTAAACAAATACAGGCAATACGAGGCATGAATGATTGCCTTCCTGAACAGTCAGGCTTATGGCAATGGGCTGAAAAAGCGATCCGTGAAGTCGTTGCCAGTTATGGTTACCAAGAAGTACGCACGCCCATCGTCGAAAGCACCGATTTATTTAAGCGCTCAATTGGCGAAGTGACGGATATTGTCGAAAAAGAAATGTATACCTTTGCAGACCGCAACGACGACAGCTTAACGTTGCGTCCAGAAGGCACGGCCAGTGTTGTCCGCGCTGGAAACGAACATGGTTTGTTGTACAACCAACAGCAGCGATTGTGGTATTTAGGGCCTATGTTTCGTCACGAGCGCCCACAAAAGGGTCGTTATCGACAGTTTCATCAGTTCGGTGTAGAAGTATTCGGCCTAGCCGGTCCAGATATTGACGCTGAAGTGATTGCGCTTAGCGCTCGATTATGGAAAAAATTTGGAATCTCTGAGCAGGTAACCCTGGAGCTTAACTCGCTCGGTTCAAATGAAGCGCGTGAAACCTACCGCAAAGCCCTAGTTGAGTTCTTGCTCGCGAGAAAAGAACACTTAGATGAAGACAGCCTACGCCGCTTAGAAAGTAACCCCTTGCGAGTGTTAGACAGTAAAAACCCACAAGTACAAGCGGCTATTACAGATGCGCCAAGCCTGATCGACTACTTAGATGCTGAATCTAAAGAACATTTTCACGCTTTATGTGAACGTTTAGACGCCTTAGGTATCCAATACCGAGTTAATCCGCGTTTGGTGCGAGGGCTTGACTACTACAACCGTACGGTTTTTGAATGGGTGACTGATAGTTTAGGGGCCCAAGGTACTGTGTGTGCAGGTGGCCGCTACGATGGTCTTGTTGAACAGCTCGGCGGTAAGTCCACTCAAGGCGTTGGGTTTGCTATCGGCATGGAGCGTTTAGTGTTAATGCTGCAAGCAAGCGGCGCAGAAGAGTTTGTCGCGTCCCCAGTGGATGTATACGTGACGGCTATGGGAGATGAGGTCGAGTTATATGCGCTTCAAATTGCAGAAAGTTTGCGTGATGTTATGCCAACCCTTAGAGTACAGACCCATTTTGGTGGTGGAAACTTTAAGAAGCAAATGAAACGTGCAGATAAAAGTGCCGCCCGAGTCGCCTTGGTGTTAGGTGAAACCGAGCAACAAGAAGAACAAGTCAGCATTAAGTTTTTACGAGAAGACAAACCTCAAAGTCGCATTGCTCGCTCAGAACTTGAGTCGACATTGGTTGAGTTGTTTTCGCTTTAATACGATTAAAATAGATAATTAGTCGCTGCTCATAGTTGAAGCGGTGGTGCAGTAAGAGGAAGTTGCGATGGAACATTACGAAACAGAAGAACAACAAGTTGAAGCGATTAAACGGTTTTGGAAAGAGAACGGTACCGCCATTATCGTTGGTGCAGTTCTTGGTTTAGGCGGCCTGTGGGGATGGCGTTATTACAACGATGAACAAATCGCTGCAAAAGAACAAGCATCAGCGGCATTTGAAACGCAAACCGCTGCTTTACAGGCACAGGATACCAATTTTGGCCAAGCTAAAGCCTATATTGATGAAAACAGCGACACAGGTTACGCAGTGCTAATGGCGTTTCAACTTGCGCAACAAGCAATTGATCGCAAAGATCTGAACGAAGCAGAAAAACAACTTTCATTTGCCGCCGCTAATAGTGAAAGCGACGCGGTGAACGCGTTAGCAAATTTACGTTTAGCGCGTGTGCAATTGGCTTTAGAGCAACCTGAAAAAGCGCTTGCTAGTGTGGATAAAGTAACCACAACGGCGTTTAACGCTCAGCAACAGGAAATTAAAGGCGACATTTACGTTAAGCAAGGAATGTTTGATAAAGCACGCAGTGCGTACAGTGCAGCAGTGGCGGCTAATAGTGCGAACAGCGTGGTTAAAATGAAGCTTGATAATTTGGCTCTTGCGGCGAATGGGTAAGGATTTAAACGTGAAAAAAGCATTACTGCCCTTAATTTTGATTAGTACCTTTGGTTTATCAGCTTGTAGCACAATTTCAGGATGGTTTACCGATGATGAAGAGTTAGAAATCCGTATCCTTAAGCCGATTGATTCTGAGTTCACCCCTACAACATTATGGGATACCGAGTTGGGTGATGGCATAGACCATTACTTTTCTCGTCTAAAGCCTGCTGTTGCCTATGACATGGTATTCGCTGCAAATCGCCAAGGCAAAGTGGCTGCGTATAACAAGGAAACCGGTAACGAGATCTGGACGAAAAACTACGCCGTCTACAATCATGAAGGTTTTACGTCTAGTATTACCAATTTGTGGTCAAGTGGCGCTTCTGCAAAAATCGCAGGTGGCTTAGCGGTTGCCTATGAAACCCTGTTTTTTGGTACAGAGAACGGCGATGTGAAAGCCCTTGATGTGCATACAGGCGAAGAAAAATGGTCTGTTACGGTCAAAGGCGAAGTATTAGCGGCTCCCGCGATTGATGAAGGTGTTGTTGTTATTAATACTGGCTCCGGCACCATGTTTGGTTTAGACGCCGAGTCAGGCGAACAGATATGGTCTTATGAGTCTGACGTTCCTCCTCTATCTTTACGTGGTATTGCAGCGCCAGTGGCGGCAAATGGTGGCGCCATTGTAGGGACAGCGTCTGGTAAATTAGCGGTGAACATTTTAGGTACAGGGCAAACCGCATGGGAGCAACCCATAGGCTCTGCAACAGGTGCGACTGAGCTTGACCGCATTGTAGATATCGACAGCAAACCATTAGTGGCTGGCGGCGTTATTTATGTTATTTCTTTCGATGGTAGCTTAGCGTCAGTAGAGCTTAGAAGTGGCCGTACGATATGGAAGCGTGAATACAAATCTTACCGCCGTTTAACCCAAGCCGGCAATACCTTGTTTGTAGTTGATTCAGACAGCAACGTGTATGCACTCGATGCTAGAAATGGTATTGAGAAGTGGAGTCAAAGCGCTCTTAAAAAGCGCTTGCTTACCGCTGCTGAACCCATTGGTGAATATTTGGTTTCGGGCGACAAGTGGGGCTTCTTACATTTCTTTAATCAAACTGACGGCAAAATTGTCTCTCGGGTTGATGTAGGGGGAGATGACGAAGATGAGAGTATTTATAGCGCCCCAGTGGTTGATGGCAATATGCTGTATACTCAAACTCGTGATGGCAAGTTAGTGGCTATTCAAGTGCCCTAATTTGACCCAAAGTGGCTTGTGTCACGTTGATAATATTAATCGGCTTGGGATGTTCCTGAGCCGTTTGCGTTTTAAGGATTGTGAAATATGTTACCCGTTGTCGCCTTAGTTGGCCGCCCTAATGTGGGTAAATCCACGTTGTTTAACCGCTTAACGCGTACTCGCGATGCGTTAGTTGCGGATTTTCCTGGATTAACCCGAGATCGTAAGTACGGTCAGGCGAACTATGAAGGCTTACAGTTCATCGTAGTAGATACCGGTGGTATCAGCGGTGATGAGCAAGGCATTGATATGGCAATGGCCAACCAATCATTAATGGCCATTGATGAAGCTGACGTTGTCTTATTTTTAGTCGATGCCCGTGCTGGCTTAACGGCGGCAGATCAAGGCATTGCTGAGCATCTACGTAAACAGAATAAATCTGTTTACGTCGTGGCCAATAAAGTTGATGGAATCGATGGTGACAGTGAAAGTGCTGACTTCTTTGCGTTAGGCTTAGGAGATGTTAATCAGATAGCTGCAGCCCACGGTCGCGGTGTCACGCAGTTATTAACCCATACTTTAATGCCGTTATCAGAACAATTCCCTGATATGCAAGTGCCAGAAGATGAAGAAGCCGATGAAGAAATCGACGCTGAAAAGCAACTGGAAAAGTTACTGGCATCCCCAATTAAGTTGGCCATTGTGGGGAAACCAAACGTAGGTAAGTCCACACTGACCAATCGTATCTTAGGTGAAGAGCGCGTTGTGGTGTATGACCAACCAGGCACAACCCGTGACAGTATTTTCATCCCTATGGAGCGCGACGATCGCGAATATGTACTGATCGACACGGCAGGTGTGCGCCGTCGCCGCAGTATCTCAGAGGCCGTTGAGAAGTTCTCAATTGTTAAAACATTACAAGCGATTGAAGAAGCAAACGTTGTGCTTTTAGTGATAGATGCCCAAGAGGGAGTGACAGATCAAGATTTGAGTTTGTTAGGCTTTGTGCTTAATTCTGGGCGGTCACTGGTGGTTGCAGTGAACAAGTGGGATGGCCTAGCAAAAGACGTGAAAGATGAAATTAAACGTGAACTCGATAGACGTTTAGGCTTTATCGACTTTGCCCGTTTGCATTATATTTCAGCTCTGCACGGTACCAATGTTGGGCATTTATTTGAATCGGTTCAAGAAGCGTATAATAGCGCCACGAAGCGTATTAATACCTCAATGCTGACACGTATCATGGACATGGCTCAGGCTGATCACCAGCCGCCTGTTGTGCGCGGTCGTCGCGTGAAAATGAAGTATGCCCATGCAGGGGGATATAACCCACCGATTATTGTTATTCACGGAAATCAGGTGAAAGACTTACCTGATTCATACAAGCGTTATATGATGAACTACTTCCGTAAATCATTAAAAGTCATGGGTACGCCAATTAAAGTGGAATTCCGCGAAGGCGCTAACCCATTCGAAAGTAACACCAATACCATGACGGATTCCCAGCGCCGTAAACGTAAAATGCTGATGCGGATGCATAAAAACAATAAGTGATGGCAACCCATAGCGAATAAAGTAACAAGGTAACTAAGTTGCTTTGCAAAAAAAGCCCCCTTAATCGATTAACAAAGATTAAGGGGGCTTTTTCGTTTCTAGGGGCTCACTGTCAACACGCGCTAATTCACAGTACTTTTGGTTTCACCGTCAGCAAAGCGATTGGTGATCACATCGCCCTTTGCTAAATCTTTTTGGCTTTTCACTACTTTGTCATTTTTAAACGTGATGCTATACCCTCTAGCCAATGTTGATAGTGGGCTGACGGTATCAAGAAGGTGGCTGGCATTAGCGAGCTTTAAATGACGTTGCTCTACGCCGCGGCGCCACGCTTGAGTTAAACGCTGTGACAACAAGTTGTGGGTGTTCTGTTGTTCTTTCAATAATGCCTTGGGCGATAACTGTGACAATTTGCTGATACGGCTATCGCAGGTTTGCTTGGCGCGCATTAATCGAGTTGTCATATTATGGGTGATAGCGGTTAGTTGGTTATCCACCCGCTGCATGTGTTGGCGAAGTTGATTTTTAGGGTGATAAGTATTGAGTTCTTGTGTCAACGACTGCTGCTGATAGTGCAGCTCCTTGAGCAATGTACGGGTGTTCTTGTATAACCTGTCACGTTTAGCCGTCAATGCGCTTAGCATCTCAATTTGTGACTGACTGACTAATTCCGCTGCTGCCGATGGGGTAGGGGCGCGTAAATCAGCCACAAAGTCAGCAATAGTAATATCCACTTCGTGGCCCACAGCGCTCACAATGGGCAGTACACTGTAATGGATAGCCCAAGCTACATTCTCTTCATTAAAACACCATAGATCTTCTAACGAGCCGCCGCCGCGCCCGACAATAAGTATGTCTACTTCATTACGCTGATTAGCGATTTCAATCGATCGGCAAATTTGCCTACTGGCGTTAGCACCTTGTACTTGGGTAGGATAAATAATAACTTCGACAGCAGGGTTGCGACGTTTTAATACCGTGAGAATATCGTGTAGCGCCGCACCTGTCGCAGATGTGACTACACCAATTCGGCTAATGCTGTCAGGTAATGGTTGCTTGTTCTCATTAGCAAATAAGCCTTGTGCAGAAAGAGCGAGTTTTAGCGCTTCGAACTGTCGCTTAAGTTGACCTTCACCTTCAGGTTCAAGATGCTCAACTATCAGCTGATAATCTCCTCTTGGCTCATAAATGCTCAAATTGGCCTGTACCAATACTTTGTCGCCTTCTTTCGGGCGAGTCATGACTTTGCGATTAGCACCTTTGAACATCGCACTTTTGATTTGAGCGCGGTTGTCTTTGAGGGTGAAATACCAATGTCCTGAGCTGGCAGCAACGAAATTTGATATTTCAGCACTGAGCCAAACTTGGCCGATTTCAGATTCTAAAACCGAGCGAGCGAGATGATTTAGCTTACTCACGGTGAAGATATTTCGGTTTGCGGGTGACGCACTAAACATAAGGCATAAAATCTTAAATAAATAACAGGATTGGAGTTTACCTGATAAGGTAAAGCCGCTACAATTGCGCCGCAATAAAAACCCATTTAACAGGTGTTGTTGCATGTTACGGATCGCTAAAGAAGCTCTTACGTTTGATGATGTGTTGTTAGTGCCCGGGCACTCAACCGTTCTCCCCCATACCGCTGATTTGAAAACCAAATTAACCCGCGGTGTGACGCTAAATATCCCACTTATTTCAGCTGCTATGGATACTGTATCCGAAGCACGGCTTGCTATTGCCTTAGCGCAAGAAGGCGGCATCGGCTTTATTCATAAAAATATGCCAGCTGAAACCCAAGCCGATCATGTTCGTATGGTGAAAAAATACGAAAGTGGTGTGGTATCAGACCCTGTTACCGTCTCGCCAAATGCCACCATAGGTGAAATTAACGCGTTAAGTAAGCACCATGGCTTCTCTGGTTTCCCTGTTGTGGATAAAGACAATGCCTTGGTAGGTATCGTTACCGGCCGCGATCTACGTTTTGAAAATCGTTTAGATCAACCCATTTCATCAGTGATGACTCGCAAAGACGATTTGGTGACGGTAAAAGAGGGGGCTGATTCAGACCAAGTGCTTGAGCTAATGCATGAACACCGTATCGAGAAAATCTTAGTGGTTGATGACGCATTTCGTTTAACCGGGTTGATTACGGTTAAAGATTTCCAAAAAGCGGAAAGCAAGCCTAACGCCTGTAAAGATGAATTAGGCCGTTTACGCGTTGGTGCTGCCGTGAGCGTTGGTGCAGGTACTGATGAGCGTATTAAGTTATTGGTTGAAGCTGGCGTTGACGTATTGCTGATTGATACTTCACATGGTCATTCTCAAGGCGTTATTGATCGCGTGAAAAAAGTCCGTTCTGACTTCCCTGATGTACAATTAATCGCAGGTAATGTAGCCACAGGTGCAGGTGCGAAAGCCCTAGCAGATGCAGGTGTTGATGCGGTGAAAGTCGGTATCGGCCCAGGCTCTATTTGTACTACGCGTATTGTTACTGGTTGCGGTGTACCGCAAATTACTGCGGTTTCTGACGCCGTTGAAGCGCTCAAAGACACTGATGTTCCGGTTATCGCTGATGGTGGTATTCGTTTCTCTGGTGACATTGCTAAGGCAATTGCCGCAGGTGCCAGCTCGGTAATGGTAGGGAGTATGCTAGCTGGGACTGAAGAAGCGCCTGGGGAAGTAGAATTATATCAAGGCCGTTATTACAAGTCGTACCGCGGCATGGGCTCACTTGGAGCGATGGATCAAAATAATGGTTCGTCAGATCGTTACTTCCAAGACAGCAACAGCGCTGAAAAATTGGTACCAGAAGGGATTGAAGGTCGCGTCGCATATAAAGGCCCTATCTCAACTATAATTCACCAACAAATGGGCGGATTGCGCTCAGCAATGGGGTTAACAGGGTCAGCCACCATTGACGACATGCGTACCAAAGCTATGTTCGTTAAAGTGACGGCTGCCGGCATGGGTGAGTCTCATGTACACGATGTAAGCATTACCAAAGAAGCGCCAAACTACCGCTTAGGTTAATGATTTAAACTGACTACTGGGCTGGTTTTTAACCAGCCTTTTTTTATCGCCACTGCGCTAATAACACGAGTACCAAGATGACAACAAACATTCACGACCAACGCATACTCATTCTCGACTTCGGCTCTCAGTACACTCAACTTATCGCTCGTAGAGTGCGCGAAATAGGCGTGTACTGTGAATTATGGGCATGGGATGTAACCGAAGAGCAAATTCGTGAATTTAATCCAAACGGTATTATTTTATCAGGTGGACCCGAATCTGTTCATGCAAAAGACTCGCCGCGTGCGCCGCAATATGTCTTTGATGCGGGGGTCCCCGTATTTGGTATTTGCTACGGCATGCAAACCATGGCCGAACAGTTAGGCGGTGCCGTGTTAGGCTCAGATATGCGAGAGTTTGGTTATGCTCAAGTGGAAGTGGTTGAGCAAATGGCATTACTCAATAACATCGAAGATCATGTTAGCCCTAATGGTAACGCATTGCTTGATGTATGGATGAGTCACGGTGATAAAGTGGCGGCGGTACCGGACGGGTTTATCACAGCAGCGAAAACCGATAGTTGCCCATTTGCCGCGATCGTACACCCCGAAAAGCAATTCTACGGTGTGCAGTTTCACCCAGAAGTGACGCACACTCGTCAGGGGCAGCGCATGTTGTCGCATTTCGTGTTAGATATTTGTCAGTGCGAAAAACTCTGGACGCCTGACGCAATCATCGAGGATGCGGTTGCGCGCATGAAGAAGCAAATCGGTGATGACGAAGTTATCTTAGGGTTGTCGGGTGGTGTTGACTCATCAGTTGTGGCGATGTTGCTACACCGCGCGATTGGCAAAAACCTCACCTGTGTATTTGTGGATAACGGCTTGTTACGTTTAAACGAAGGCCAACAAGTCATGGACATGTTCGGCGATCATTTTGGACTTAATATTATCAAAATTGATGCAGAAGAGCGCTTCTTATCTGCATTGGCCGGTACGGATGAGCCTGAAGCAAAACGTAAGATAATAGGCCGTGTGTTTGTTGAAGTGTTCGATGAAGAATCGAAAAAGCTGAAAAATGCTAAGTGGTTGGCACAAGGTACGATTTATCCTGATGTAATCGAGTCAGCTGGCTCTGCTACCGGTAAAGCTCACGTGATTAAATCACACCATAACGTTGGTGGTTTACCAGACGATATGGCGATGGGCTTGGTTGAGCCATTGCGTGAATTGTTTAAAGACGAAGTACGCAAAATCGGCTTAGAGCTGGGTTTGCCTTATGACATGTTGTATCGCCACCCATTCCCGGGGCCGGGGTTAGGTGTTCGGGTGTTAGGTGAAGTGAAAAAAGAATACTGTGACTTGTTGCGCCGCGCTGATGCCATCTTTATCGATGAGCTACATAAGCATGATTTGTATAATAAGGTAAGCCAAGCCTTTACGGTTTTCCTACCTGTGAAGTCAGTAGGCGTCATGGGCGATGCACGTAAATACGATTGGGTCGTATCATTGCGTGCAGTAGAGACGATTGATTTTATGACCGCGCATTGGGCCCATTTACCTTACGAATTTTTGGGTAAAGTTTCCAACCGCATTATCAACGAAATAGATGGTATCTCGCGAGTGGTATACGACATTTCAGGTAAGCCACCCGCCACTATTGAGTGGGAATAGCTTTTGTTGTGAATAAGGCCAGTATCGCTGGCCTTATTTATTTTGTATTCAATATCTTCCTTTGAGTAACCATTATGGCGTTAAAGCCAACGATCTATAAATTCAAAATTTCTTTGTCTGATCTTAATCGCGATTATTACACCGCACTTAATTTGACTGTGGCTCAACATCCATCAGAAACGGTGGAACGCATGATGGCCAGAGTACTTGCGTATTGTCTAAACGCCGATGAGTTGTTGAGCTTTACCAAGGGACTTAGCTCCGTCGAAGAGCCGGACATTTGGTTGCGGGGTCTAGACGATCAATTACATTTATGGATTGACGTGGGCGAGCCTGCCAAAGAGCGGATCAAAAAAGCCAGTCGCATGGCCAAAAATACCAAAGTGTATAGTTTCAATAGTAAATCTGATACTTGGTGGCAACAGAGTCAATCGAGCTTTTCGGCGTTACCTGTGCAAGTATATCAATTTCCTTGGGAGGATATTCAAGCGCTGGCTAAACTGGTTTCACGTACCAGTGATATGTCGTTCACGATTACAGGTGACTCGACATACATCACTACCCAAAATGGTGAAGTGGACATTATTTGTCGCGAACTTCAGGCGTAATACACTGTCATTTTTAGGGCATAACAACAGGTAGGAGCAGCGGCGTTGCTGCCGATATTAACCAAATTAGGTTTGCTGATTTGCTTGTTCGCAGGCAAAATGCTGGCCCGTTTATTATCCGTAAGTAGTTTTCCTTCATGAATGAAAAGTTTGACTCAATTCGTCCATTTAACGATTGCGATTTGCCCCAGGTACTGGAGCGGCTAATCCGTAATCGACAACTCATGGACAGTTTAGTTGCCTTTCGGTTTTCTACCTGGCCGCGCTTTTGTTATCCGCTATTAAGAGCGGTGACTCGGTGGTATTTGTCTAAGCGGCGTAACAACATTAAAAGTCTTCGCGACTTTCAAGTCTTGGTCGAACCCTATATGGAGCGCATGATCGAGCAAACGACGGACAGTTTCAGCATATCTGGTCTTGAAGCGTTGGATTTAAGCCAACCGTGTATTTTTGTTAGTAACCACCGTGATATCGCTTTAGATCCTGCCTTTGTCAATTGGTCACTACATTTAAGCGGTCAAGACACGGTTCGAATTGCCGTGGGGGATAATCTCCTTAAGCAAGATTGGGTAGCAGATCTAATCCGCTTGAATAAGTGCTTTATCGTACATCGCAGCGCTAAAGACAGACGACAAAAGCTGGCTGATGCTAAGTTGCTCAGCGAATATATTTTTCATACCTTAAAAAGTGATGCCCAACATATTTGGATTGCCCAAAGGGAAGGACGAGCAAAGGATGGTGTGGATGCAACGAATCCCGCTATAGTTTCTATGCTTAGTTTGAATAAACCTAAAGGGCAATCTTTAGCAGATTATGTTCGAAGCATTCGGATTGTACCTGTCTCCATCTCTTATGAATTCGATCCTTGTGATCTAAGTAAAGCCAAAGAATTACTCACCACAGAAGTAGAAGGAAGTTACGACAAAGCCGATAGCGAAGATATTCGCAGCATAGTCGATGGAATAGTGGGTTTTAAAGGTAATGTGCATGTGGCATTTGGTAAGATTTTAGATGCTGAATTTGAAAGTGCTAAAGCCGTAGCAGAGCAAATTGATAGTCAGATAAAACAAAATTACCAACGTTTTGCGAGCGCTGATGCGGCTGTTGAATTGTTGGGACAAGGTGACAGTGAGAATGACGGTTCGTTTACTCAGGCCGAAGTCGATGAAGCCAAATTACATTTAACCTCTCGTTTAAGTGAAGAGTCCGCAGAAATTAAACGCAAAGTCTTGTCTATGTATGCCGTGCCTATTACGCACAAATAGGTTCAGGATAACGACTCAACAAAAAAAGGGCCAACTCAATATGAGGTGGCCCTTTTTCGTTGAGCGGATTTTTTAGGTCTCAGGCAACTCTATCTTTCTTTAGAGCATCGAACTGACGATGTAAGTCGTATTTTTCATCGGTTACAATTTTTTCTAATGTTTCGATGCGCTCTTTTAAACTGGACACTTGCTTCGCTAATTCAGCATCTTGTTCGAGTGCGGCTTTATTTTTTTTCTTGGTTTTTGTTCCATTGGTTAGTTCAACAATGGCCCAACAAACTATAGCAACGATCGCAACGGCAGTGATGTTCATGTCTATTCCTCAAATCTATGTGTTAAAATAGTATCCATATTTATATGGTACCAAGCAATTCGCTGACCAAAATTAAAAAACTAGTTTTATCAATTGGTTAGCGATTTATAGCGAGCATCATTAGTGTCTTGATTGGTTAATTTGACGAAATATTTAATCTATTTAACCAACTTCATGTCCCTGCATACAATAAATTTAAGAGTAAGATGAGTTTAGAACAAGATCAACTTTGGATGCGACACGCGCTAAGTCTTGCAAGTAAAGCAGCACAGGCAGGAGAGATCCCCGTAGGGGCCGTGTTGGTTAAAGATCAGAAAATCGTTGGGGAAGGTTGGAATCAGTCCATCACGCTCAACGACCCATCAGCTCATGCAGAGATGCTGGCGATACGGCAAGCTGGCATCAATGTTAAAAACTATCGATTAATAGATACCACCCTATATGTGACGCTAGAACCATGCACTATGTGTGCGGGTTTATTAGTGCACAGTCGCATTAAGCGTTTAGTGTTTGGTGCTTATGATGCTAAGACGGGTGCCGCGGGTAGTATCATGGATGTGCTTAACGATACGCGTTTAAACCATCAAGTAGAGGTAGTAGGTGGTGTTTTAGGTGAGGAGTGCGGTGAAACAATATCGGCTTTTTTTCGTCAGCGCCGTGCGCAAATCAAAGCCAACAAACAAAAAAAGGCTTAGTTGGCTATCGCAGTTGCCCATTCTTCAGTCAACTCTGTCATTTGGTACTGCTGTCGGCGGCTGATGACTTTGCTGTGTACACGCTTTAATAATTGACGACGTCGGCTGGTATTTGCAACGCGACTGCGATTGTTGATAGTGGCTCTTTTTTTCATTCTTTTTTCCTTTCGTCTTTTCTTTTATCTTCTCTTCATTTAAACCAAGATTGACAGTGTTCTTGCGTTTCATCATGCAATATTTCTGTCACTAATGCTGTTTAACACTCTTTGTTTATAAGGTAGTAAGGTTAAACGTTTATGTTTCAGTGAATTTGCGTTTTACACTGTGATTCTACTGTCAAAGTACCCGATTGGATCTTCCCTAACTAATGATAGACACGGGAAAGAGTATTAATGTTCACTAAAACATAATCTAACAGTTGATTGTGAATGAAAAATGACAGGTAAAAATAGGGGATGTAAGGTTGTAAAATAAAGTGAACTTAGAAAGAGCTGAGCCTCGAGTTTTAGTCGATAAAAGCGTCTCGAGTGCTAAACGTGGCAAGCGAGAAAGTAAACATTATAGGTCATTTTCTGTGTTGCCGGAGCCTTCAGCATTAATAGCGCCCTCAGCGCTGTTAATATCTTCAGTATCATCAACGTCCTCTGCGCCTTCTGTATCAGCGTTTACATTTTTTGCTTCGTCAGTTGTTTCTATGATTTTTGCTTCAGTCTGTCCTACCTCGCCTCGCTCACTCGACCCTCTTTCTGACGTTGAGTCATCGTCTAGCAGGGCTTCTATTGCCGTTTCATCGACTGTATCGCCGTCTAGTTCTGTGTCATCAAGCTCTTTCTCATCAAGAACTGTCTCATCAAGCTCCGTAGGTAGAAGCTCCGGTTGTTGCTCATTGAGCCAAACGAGGGTGTCATAGTAGCGACGAATATTATCTACATAAATAACGGCTTCATTACCTCTAGCGTATCCGTAGCGCGTGGTCTTGTAATAGCGCTTTTGTCTTAATTGGGGAAGGCGCTTTTTCACATCAACCCACATATCCGGGTTGCCCCCTTGGCGTTCGGTTAACACGCGAGCATCTTCTAAGTGCCCCAAGCCGACATTGTAGGCGGCCAGCGCAAACCATAATCTATCAGGGTGTGGAATGCGGTCCGGAATGCGGGTAAGTAAGGTTGATAAATATTCTGAGCCACCGCGAATACTTTGTTCTGGATCGAGGCGTGACGTTACTCCCAAATCTTTCGCTGTATTCAAGGTGAGCATCATCAAGCCCCTAACACCTGTGACTGATTTTGCTTTGGGGTTCCAGTGGCTCTCCTGGTAGCTCAAAGCGGCTAACAAACGCCAGTCTAAATCATCGGCATATCGCTCAAATAAGGGCTGATATTTCGGTAGTTTCTTCGAGGCTGAGCGAATGAAATCACGGGTGTCTACGTAGTTGAACTGGCGAACATGGCCGAAATGTTTGTCTTCCAATGCGGCGAGGGTACCGTTTTGATGAATTTTCCCAAAATATTCAATCAAAGCTGCACGCAACGCATCGTCACTTTTTTGGCTGGTGGCCCAAGCAATCCCTTGTGATTGGCTCAAAGAAAACCCAATACTTAGCTCAGGGTACCGACGACGCATCAAAGCCAAAATGTTAGAATCGACCACTGTGTAGTCCAGCTCGTCCGCCAATACTGCTTCAAGTAGTTCCTCTGAATCTTTATCGTTGGTTTCTTGCCAGCTTAAATCTGGGTATTGCCCTTTAAAATTGCGCAAGGTTTCACTGTGGCCACTACCAGCAACGACCATGAAATCACCGGTTAGATCGTCTAATTCGCGAGGGCGCACGTCCCCTTGCTTGAAAACTAATTTCTGGCTGACATTCTGATAAGCAGGGCCAAAACGATATTGAGCGTAACGTTCTGGGCTAACGTTAATGCCTGCTGCAATCACATCTAAATGGGCGTTATCGAGTTGAGGGAAAAGCTCATTGACTGTGTAATAAGGAAATATTTCTAGTTTTACCCCGAGGTACTCAGCGAAACCGGCTGCTAACTCATATTCAAACCCTTCAGGGCCATTAGGGCCATTGTAATAGGTCGTTAAGCCGTAAATCGTACCCACGCGTAACACGCCCGTGTCGAGCACGTGTTGTAAGCTATCTTGCTTTTTGGGTTCATCGCACGCGCTGAGTATCAGTGAAACAGCAAGCAGGAAACCATAACGAAAAGGTTGATAAAAAAAATGATGAAAAGAACAACGAAAAGAAATACGACACCCCTTAAAAAAACATCGATTGATATTGTGACCAAAAGTGATGAATTCATCCAGATATTTATCATTTAATAAAAGTCTTTATTCAAGGGGTTAATCGCTTATCAATTACACGAAAATCAGTATATAATCCTGCGCTTAAAATTTTCCCGAAAATCGGTTTGCCATCACGAAAGTGGGTGAGCCCTGCAACTTGGTGATTACCTTTATGCTTGTCCTTCGCGGCGCTCCAGCCCTTTCTGAATTTCGTACTAAAAAACTCATGCAGTCAATTGAGGCCCTCAACTTACCTGTTCACGCTTTGTTTGCTGAATTTGTGCATTTTGCTCAAGTCAGTGCGCAGCTAGAAGCGAACGACCAGCAGGTATTGGATAAACTTCTGACCTACGGCCCCAAAATTCAAGAGAAACAGCATAAAGGGCTGCTGTTATTGGTCATACCGCGAGCAGGAACGATTTCCCCTTGGTCATCAAAAGCCACCGATATCGCGCACAATTGTGGCCTTAATAACGTTGAGCGTTTAGAACGAGGCTGCGCATTTTACATAGATGCTGACCCACTAAATGACACTCAACTTATTCAGCTAAAGAATGTACTGCATGATCGCATGACCCAAAGCGTGGTCAGCGATTTACAAGACGCGAGTATCTTGTTTAAGCACGAAGCACCGAAGCCGTTAACGTCTATCGATGTGTTAGGCGGAGGGCGTGAAGAGTTAGTCAGTGCCAATGTGCGATTGGGCTTGGCTTTAGCCGAAGATGAAGTGGATTATTTGGTTAGCAGTTTCGAAAAGTTGGGGCGTAACCCTAACGACATCGAACTCTACATGTTTGCTCAGGCAAACTCAGAACATTGCCGCCATAAAATTTTTAACGCTGATTGGACGATCGATGGGCAGACGCAGCCTAAATCATTGTTCAAAATGATTAAGAATACCTACGAAAAGTGTCCAGACTATGTGCATTCTGCTTACGCGGATAATGCCGCAGTAATGGAAGGCAGTTTCGCAGGGCGTTTCTTCCCGCAAGCAGACAACAACCAGTATCGCTATCACCATGAAGACATCGATATTCTGATGAAAGTCGAGACCCATAACCACCCAACTGCTATTGCCCCTTTCAGTGGTGCGGCAACAGGCTCTGGTGGTGAAATTCGAGATGAAGGTGCTACAGGTCGCGGCTCTAAACCGAAAGCAGGTTTAGTCGGGTTTTCTGTATCTAACTTGCGTATTCCAGGGTTTGAGCAACCTTGGGAGAACGATTATGGCAAGCCAGAGCGCATCGTGACGGCCTTCGATATTATGCTAAATGGCCCACTGGGCGGCGCAGCTTTCAACAACGAGTTTGGTCGCCCGAATATTCTTGGCTATTTCCGTACCTACGAGCAAAAAGTGACCAGCTTTAATGGGGAAGAAGTGCGCGGTTATCACAAACCCATCATGTTGGCGGGTGGGTTAGGCAATATTCGTAAGCAACATACTCAAAAAGGTGAAATCACCGTTGGGGCCAAGCTTATCGCTCTGGGTGGCCCGGCCATGAACATTGGTCTAGGCGGCGGGGCAGCATCGTCAATGGCATCGGGTGAGTCTAATGAAGATTTAGACTTTGCCTCGGTACAACGTGACAACCCTGAAATGGAGCGACGTTGTCAGGAAGTAATCGACAAATGTTGGCAACTAGGCGAAAACAATCCAATTCAGTTTATTCACGATGTGGGCGCCGGTGGTTTATCCAATGCTTTCCCTGAATTGGTTAACGACGGTGGGCGTGGTGCAGTCTTTTCATTGCGAAACGTACCTAACGATGAACCCGGTATGACCCCGCTAGAGGTATGGTGTAACGAGTCGCAAGAACGTTATGTGATGTCAGTGGCCCCTGAAAATTTAGCCACCTTTACCGATATTTGTGCCCGCGAACGTGCGCCGTTTGCAGTGGTCGGTGAGGCGACACAAGCCCGCCACTTGACCTTGGATGACAGCCATTTCAATAACAAACCGATTGATATGCCCCTTGATGTCTTGCTTGGTAAAGCGCCTAAAATGCATCGTGATGTACAATCAAAAGCGCTGACGGGCAACGCATTTGATGTTAGCAATATCGATTTAGATGAAGCCGCACTGCGCCTGTTACATTTGCCCGCGGTGGCAGAGAAAACCTTTTTGATCACCATAGGCGATCGTTCGGTAACGGGCTTGGTCAATCGTGACCAAATGGTCGGCCCTTGGCAAATCCCTGTGGCCGATGTCGCCGTCACTGCTGCTGCTTTTGATACATATCAAGGTGAGGCGATGTCTTTAGGCGAGCGCACACCGGCTGCATTATTAAACTATGGTGCATCTGCGCGATTAGCGGTGGGCGAAGCCTTGACCAACATTGCCGCTGCCGATATTGGCGACCTAAAACGGATTAAATTATCAGCTAACTGGATGGCTGCAGCCGGTCATCCAGGGGAAGATGCGGGCCTTTACGAAGCGGTCAAAGCGGTTGGTGAAGAGTTATGCCCAGCCCTAGGATTAACTATTCCAGTGGGTAAAGACTCTATGTCTATGAAAACCCAGTGGCAAGATGCGCAAGGTGATAAGGCAGTTACTTCGCCCATGTCATTGGTGATCACCGCTTTTGGTGCGGTGAAGGATGTGCGTAAAACCTTGACCCCAGAATTGACAACAAAAGGCGATACGTGCCTGATGTTAATCGATTTAGGGGCAGGTCAAAATCGTATGGGGGCATCCTGTTTAGCGCAGGTTTATCAACAGTTGGGCGATAAAACACCAGATGTCGATTCCCCTGAGTTGCTCAAAGGTTTCTTTTTAGCGATTCAACAGTTGGTGAATGAAAAAGCATTACATGCTTATCATGACCGCTCTGACGGTGGTTTGTTTACGACCTTAGTGGAAATGGCGTTTGCCGGTAATACAGGCTTAGATATTAAGCTAGACGCATTAACCGGTGACAATGCTAGCGCCTTGTTTAACGAAGAATTAGGTGCGGTTATTCAGTTTGATGCAGATAAACTGAATCAAGTCGACGCAATATTAGCTGCCAATGGCCTATCGGGCGTGAGTCATGTGATTGGAACGTTATCCGATGATGATCAAATCCGTTTTTCTCGCGAAGGTGAGCCTGTGCTACAAAATAGTCGCGGGGTGTATCGCAACGCATGGGCGCAAACTACGCATCATATGCAGCGTTTGCGTGACAACCCAGAATGCGCAGAGCAAGAACTGGCGAGCAAAAACGATCTGAATAACCCTGGTTTGCATGCTGCACTTTCTTTCGATGTCACTGAAGATGTTGCGGCGCCGTATATCGCAAAAGGTATCGCCCCT
The DNA here is from genome assembly GCF_000014225.1 of Paraglaciecola sp. T6c. NCBI lineage: Bacteria > Pseudomonadati > Pseudomonadota > Gammaproteobacteria > Alteromonadales > Alteromonadaceae > Paraglaciecola > Paraglaciecola sp. T6c. The sequence goes on along the minus strand of NC_008228.1, from coordinate 3,749,716 downwards.
AAAATGGCGATATTGCGTGAACAGGGCGTGAACTCACATGTTGAGATGGCTGCTGCATTTGACCGCGCAGGCTTTGCTTCAGTGGATGTGCACATGAGTGACATACTCGCCGGTAGGGTGTCGCTTAGTGAATTCCAAGGTTTAGTGGCCTGTGGTGGATTTTCTTATGGTGATGTACTAGGTGCTGGTGAAGGTTGGGCTAAGTCAATTTTGTTCAACGCCATGGCGCGTGATGAATTCTCAGCGTTCTTCGAGCGTAACGAAACCTTTAGCCTTGGTGTGTGTAATGGCTGTCAGATGTTATCAAATCTTAAGTCGCTAATCCCTGGGGCTGAACATTGGCCGCATTTCGTGACTAACCAATCCGAGCGTTTTGAAGCCCGTGTTGCCATGCTCGAGGTGAAAGACTCCCCGTCGATATTCTTTAAAGGCATGCAAGGTTCAAAAATGCCAATTGCGGTATCCCATGGCGAAGGGCGTGCTGAATTTGCTCAAACTACTGGCTTAGAAGCTGCGCTAGATAGCAATACTATTGCCCTGCAATATGTTGATAACTACGGCAAGGTTACTGAGCAATATCCAGCAAACCCGAATGGCTCTCCTGCGGGAATTTCAGGTTTAACTTCAAAGGATGGGCGCGCAACCATCATGATGCCGCATCCTGAACGTGTGTTTAGAACGGTGGCAAACTCTTGGCATCCGGACGATTGGCAAGAAGATAGCCCGTGGATGCGAATGTTTAGAAACGCCCGTGTTTATTTGGGATAAGCCAAGGGAAGGCGTCCTTAGGTAAATATTACACCCGATAAAGAGAGCCCCAGATTTGGGGCTTTTTTGATTTTCTTTTATGGTATTAGAGGTTTACGACTTTCGTTTAGTTTCTATGTCGCAAAAAACAATCAATGTTTAAAAAACAAACAAAACGTTTTCGAAAGAGAAATTTTTTTTATTCTTTCAATTTACTGATTTTACTTAATAAAAACTTGTAACCTAAGTCAAAGCTGATTATTATTCGTTCGTTTCTTGACAGAACTTTGCAATTCTGCTTGTAAAAAGGATGTTAAGATATTAGGGCAGGATGCAAGTACCCCATAAAATAATAAGAGACTGATATGAATCGTTCATCTAAAGGTTTTGGTTTGGCAGGTGTGTTAGCAACTGTCGTATTTCTCATTGTAGCCGCTATATTTAGCGCTTCAGCAAAATCACAACCTGTGTCGACGAATGCAATACCGCATGATGTAAGCGCCCCAATATTTGCGGTAAAAAAAGCGGAAAAACAAGCAGAAAAATAAACGGACTGCCGTTTTGATGTGCTTGATCAACTGTGTTGAACGTTACGAAGCAACCAGATAACGTACCTCTTTCATGCATGCATCTTACGCTTGAATATATTCTTTCACAGCGGCTATTTTTTACGATGTAATTCCCTGTTGAGGTCTTTTTGCTGTTCGCTTTTCTTCAGCAATGCATAGACAGAGGCGCTTCCCCCATGGTGAATTTGTGCGCTGTGAAAGGCAATCACTTGGGGCAATTGTAACAACCAATGGTTAACGGCACTCTTTAAGTAACCTGCTATGGGTTTGCTTTTTTCACCACGGCCATGCTTGATGAGCATGCACCGCACGCCTTTAGCGTGGTTTGCCGTGATGGCATCGAACAACAACTGGCGAGACTTTTCGAAACTGCCAGTGTGCAGGTTCAACACATCATCAATCGGGTATTTACCCAAGCGTAAATTTTTATACACTCCCTCTTGCACACCATCCTGCTTAAAGCTGAGCATGTCATCTGGCGCTACTACCTGGGTAATTTCAGAGGATAAAAAATTGTTCGCGCGATTCAGTTGCTGCTCTAATGCTTTGCGCCTCAATTGTTGGGCGAGGGTTTTCTCATTTTGGGTTGTGCTGACTCTATCATCTGGGCCTAATGGTATGACGCCACTCATCGCCGATAAAAAATCATCTTCTAAGCATTCTTCGTCAAATGACATACTGCTCTCCATTCGATTATGCGTTGGGCACTTCGCGCACTTGCACGTACTAATATAAGGGTTAACAAAGAAATTTCAATTTACAAAATATTGACTGTTCAGCTGTGGGTTAACGGTTCTGTTTGGTGTCGGTATATGCCACAATTTATGGTGGACTCACCATCAGGAACAACAATGAAGTCAGCCATTTTAGCGACAACCATATCTGCCATTTTTGCATTAGGCGGATGTGCCGGACAAGGCAACACTAACCAAACCAGTCATCCTGCATCGTCGGATACTTTGACCAACGCCGCAGTGAATATTGAATCAGGTAAAGACTACCATTCATTTTCAAACCCAGAGCAAATCAGTGTGACCCACTTAGCATTAGACTTGGATGTTAACTTTGATAAAAAAGTTATCACAGGCGATGTGGAGTTAACGGTAAAACGTATGCAAGAAGGCAACAACACGCTGGTCTTAGATACGCGAGATTTAACCATTAAAGGGGTAACAGCAAACGGCATGCCGGTGCCTTACTTTTTAGGGAAAGAAGATTCTTTTTTAGGCGCTCCTCTGTCTATCACCGTGCCTGAAGGCGTCGATAAAGTCACAGTTTCATATCAAACCTCACCACAAGCATCAGGTGTACAATGGCTAACACCTGCGCAAACAGCAGGTAAGCAGCATCCGTTCTTGTTTACTCAGTCTCAAGCGATTCATGCGCGTAGCTTTATGCCATTACAAGACTCACCTCAGGTGCGTGTTACTTACAGCGCAACTGTGCATACACCAAAAGAGCTGCTAGCGGTGATGAGCGCTTCGAATGACCCAGATACTGTTCGTGACGGTGTATACGAGTTTGATATGCCCCAGCCAATCCCAGCCTATTTGATTGCGTTGGCAGTGGGGGATTTAAAATTTAAACCTATGGGTAAGCGCACCGGTGTATATGCGGAGCCGGCGTTACTTGATGCAGCAGCTGACGAATTTGCTGACACGGAATCCATGCTTGAGGTGACCGAAAAGACGTACGGGCCTTACCGCTGGGATCGTTACGACTTATTAATATTGCCGCCTTCTTTCCCGTTTGGTGGCATGGAAAATCCCCGCTTGTCGTTCATAACGCCAACGGTGATTGCAGGTGATAAAAGCCTAGTGTCATTGATTGCGCATGAATTAGCACATTCATGGTCTGGCAACACAGTCACAAATGCGACGTGGCGTGACCTATGGTTGAACGAAGGATTCACTACGTATTTAACTTACCGCATCATGCAAATGGTGTATGGCGATGATAGATACAACATGGAAGCAGTATTAGGCCGCCAAGATTTACAAGCCGATATTGATAGCTTACCTGCAGATGATCAAATACTTGCTATCGATCTTCGAGGACGAGATCCCGATGCGGTGTTTAGCAATATTCCTTATGAAAAAGGCGCGTTGTTTTTAAGGGAGTTAGAGCAAAAAGTCGGACGCGATAATTTTGATCAATTTTTACTAAATTATTTCGAACATTTCGCGTTTCAAAGTATCACCACAGATCAGTTCATGGCCTATTTGAACGATACGTTGTTAAAAGACTACGCTGATAAATTGTCACCGGAACGTATTCATCAATGGATATTCGAACCGGGGATCCCGCAAGGCGCACCTGTGCCACATTCAAATGCGTTTAAAATTGTCGATGATGCCCGCAATCAGTGGCTCAGTGGCGAGTTAAAAGCCAAAGATATTGACGCAAAGAATTGGGTTGTTCATCAGTGGCTGTATTTTTTGAACAACATGCCTGACACGCTTAGCCAAAATAAATTAGCTGAATTAGATGCGGCATTTGATTTAACCCAAAGTAAGAACAATGAGATTGCCCATAGCTGGTTGTTAATGGCCGTGGAAAATTGGTATGAACCAGCACTGCCTCGGGTGCATAGTTATTTAGTGAGTATTGGCCGTAACAAGCTGGTGAAACCGATTTATAAGGCACTGTCGCAAACGCCTAAAGGTAAAGTGTTGGCGAAAAAAGCCTTCGCAGAAGCTAAACCTGGTTATCATCCGTTAACGGTAAAAGCCAATGAGGGTTTTGTTGAATAGTTATTTCGTTGAGTAGATAAGATAACGATCCAATTAAAAAAGGAGACCTAGGTCTCCTTTTTTAATATAAGTAAACATGAATCCATGTCAGGCGTTATTTCAGAGCAATTGTTAAGTGTTAGGGAGTTGCAGCAGCAGGTTGATTACTGGCCTTCAATTGCTGCTCAGCGTTTTTGCGCCATTTTTCTAGCTCAGCGATACGACCAGTTAAACCATTACTGGCTAATGCAGTGGACATTAATTTTTCACGCAAACTGGTTACTTGCTGTTCAGTATCTATGCCGGTTTGCTCTACTTGGTTTAACAGCTGTGCTAAGCGATTAGCCGTATTGTTAGTGCTGTCTAACTGTTCTTGCAATAGGCCTACCGTTGTGGCGTTCACGTCAGTTTCACCTTTTACGGCACTGATGCTCTGTTCAATGGCTGATTTTTGAGATTTCATACTCGCTTCGAGATCTTTAATTTCAGACTGGTTTCTGCGCCAAGCGGAAGCCCAAAGCTTATCCATTTGTTCCCACAAATCTTGCGTTTTTTTGCTCAGCTCACCCACTTTAACTTGCAGAGCGACCGCTGATTGGTCCATCTCTTCACCAGTGGCGGAAAGCCGGTTTTCCAAATCGCCGATGCGCTTTTGCGCTTCGATGATCACTAGCTTTTGTTGCTCAATGGTGTAGGCCGTATAACCGATTCCCGCACCTAAAATAATAATAATAAAAGTTAACGCTAACCAAGAAGGGCCAGAGCCTTTCGCTTTTGGCGCTTTACTGGGTGTACTCGTGGGAGATGATTTTTCCTTTTTCGATGGAGCAGGGCCACGATTACGACGATAAGATTCCACATCGTCTTTATCCAAAACCATGGAGGGCATTTCATCTTTACTATTATCGTTCGACATAAACTCGTATACATCCTCTAGCGAATTACAACTGGCTCGATTATAACGTTGATTCAAGATAAATTACCAAGTCAGTATTGATTATGAGCTTGATTTAACGAAAATTTAGGCTCGATGACATGGTTAGCAACAAATTCTTGAGGCAAAGAACGATGCAGTTGATGCATTTGCACGCTCAAAAGGAAAGGGTGTGGCTATTTGGAGTGTTGGTAAGAACGTTGACGACAGAAAAATACTGGTCGTAAAGAATAAAACACCGCCTTAGATTTGGTTGACTTCAAATGTAAGGCGATGTGCGATATAGCTTATGTTGATTAAATACGTTACTGCAAATTCCGATTAAAAGCTGTAAGTAACGCCTACAGAAGCCGTACGCGATTTGTTAGGGCGAGCACCGTAAGGTTGACGGCTGACAATGTCTTCTTGGTCGGTTAGGTTTTCGATACGAGCGAAAACACGTAAGTCGTTACTTACGTTGTACGAGCCAGATAGGTCAAGAATGAATGAACTGTCTGTCACCTCGAAACCGCCACACGAAGCACGAGTACAAACACCGTCTACATACACGGCATTTAGGTAAGTCGTCCATTTATCGCCTTCTAACCCTATGGTTATTTGCCCTTGGTTTTCTGGAATATAAGGAATACTGTCGCCCGCACTAACGTCACCAAAAAAGTCAGTGCCTGAAATGTCCGTATCAAATTCACTGTCGATGTAGCTGTAGGTTATATTGAATGGAATGCGCACGCCGTTGAATTGGCCTAATTCAGTTTTCAGTAAGAATTCAATGCCTTGTACGGTAGCTGCATCCCCATTGAACGCGTCACCTATTTCACAATTACTGCCAGAAGATGCAGTACACACACCTACGATGTTGTCGTAGTCACTTAAAAAGTAGACTAGCTCTGCGTTCAAAGCGTTATTGTTGTAACGAAAGCCTAATTCGTAGTTAACCGCTTCTTCTTCTTTCGCACCTGGGGAGTTACTTGGTGCAGTGAATCCTTTATGAGCACCGGCAATCAAGTTTAAGTTGCCATCTACTTTGTACAGCACGCCTAAGCCAGGTAATAAGACTGTGGTGTCATTTTCTCTGTCGTCACGAAATACTCGTTCAGCGCCATTCGTGTAACGAGTGCGGCTTTGGCTGATATCTTCGAAGCGTAGACCTGGCGTGAAAATCCAATCACCGAGCTCAATCCGATCGTAAACGTGCAGCGCTAATGCATCTGCATCCTGTACTCGATTGCCCGCGTTGCCAAGCTCACCTAAATCACTTAATAACAATTGGCCGTCTACTTGCTGATACGTACTGTTACGCTGTAGGCGGTCCTCTTCATCTTCGTGCAGGCGCAGACCCATCTCAATATGGTGCTTGGCTTCACCAAATTGCTTATTCCAGTTCAAACCAAACTGGATACCACGTGAAAAATACTCTCGGCTGTTAGAGCGCAATTGAATACTCCCGACTTCGGTGTCTATGCTGCCATCTAAAATACCTTGAAGCATAGCGACACTGGTATCACCAATTGATTCATTGTTATTGATAGCGTTGACGACATCTGACCAACTGGTACGCGAGAAGTCTTGAGCGTTTTCGCTACCGTCTAAGTCAATGCCTTCGGTTTTAAACCAATCACGTTCGTGGGTATTATTGTAGGCAACTGCCGTGAAGTGTAAGTGTTTATTGATTTCAAACGCATAATTCAACATCACTTGTGTATGTTCTGTGCTGATGTTGTCTAGGGCCGATAAGCCGTAGCGACGCTGTGCATTGTTGGCAAAATCAGCATCCGTCAAACCTAAGTAGCTTTGCTCTGAATCTTGATCTGTGTATTGCAGTTTAAGCTCTACACTATGGCGTGAATCTCTTGGTGAATAGGCAAGTTTCATGGTGACATCGGTCACATCTAAACCTGTGTCGTTGCTGCTGCGGTCAATATCTTGAAAACCATCAGATTGCCATTGGTGCGCTTCAAGTAAATAACCGAAGCCACTGTCATTCTGACCGCCTATTGTGGCATGGGCACGATAGGTCGCATCTTGACCTGCCTCCAATGTGACTTGTCCGCTTTGAGTGCTAGGGATAGGTGTTGAAATCATATTGATTGCCCCGCCTATAGTATAGGGCCCTTGGGTAATCGCCGCAGGGCCTTTAACAACTTCAAAAGCGCTCATTCTCCCAGCAGTAGGGAAGTAATACGCTGAAGGGGCTGAGTAGGGTGCAGGAGCAATCAAAACGTTGTCTTCTAATAACGTAATACGACCACTTCGCTCAGTCGCTACACCGCGGATACTGATGTTTGGGCGTAAGCCGTAACCGTCTTCTACTTGCAAAGACACACCCGGCGCTTGCCTAATAATGCGTTGAATATCTGTGTAGGCGAACTTCTCTAAGTCTTGCTCACCAATGTACTGAGCCGCACCTGTGGCTTCCTGGACCTTAAGTTGATTGCCGTAAATAGTAACGGTGTCAATTGCATTATTGTTCTGTGTTTCTTGTGCAACTGAGGTAAACATTGTGGTTGCGACAGCGGTAGCGAGTAGCGTTCTTTTCATTTTAGTTTAGGTATCCGTTACTTTTGTGTTGATTGTGTGTCAAGCATGTTAAAAGGCGCGAAGATAATATGTAAAGAGAAAGGGTAATGCAAACTATTATCAATAACTTGCAAGCGGGATGAGCAGCATTCGGTATGAGCGAATAGTGATATATATCGCAGAAACTTTACTGCTAAAGAGACGTGTTGTTTAAATGTTCAAATGAAGTGAATTAACTATATTTCGTGATAATTTTGTGACGATTAAGATTATCATCCAGCACACTCAGTTTTCTTGCTTCAAGTTCAGTCGTTGAAATAATTGCTCTGCCGGACACGCATCTACGCTTTACATCAATCGCAGTTATTTCTTTCCAAATAAGAAGGCCAGAGCCGCTTCCACTTATGTTGTTTTTAGCTATATTGCGAGATTTTGTCCGGGCGTGCCTAGGTTTGAATTGTCTATTTTGATATTAAATTAGCTGATTAGGAGCTTAATCTCTTGTTTGTTTCCCTCCCATTTGGGTAAGAAAATTCTATGCGGTTCGCGTCAATACTGAGCAGCGACTATGCTTATCGTAGTAATCATTTAGTGAAGGTTACTGATAAACATTAATTATTTTTAAAAGGAAATTCTAATGACTAATGGAAATGAAAAAGATGTTGAATCCCCCTTAGCCTACGATCAAGTGGCTAAATTTTTTGCTAGAAGTTCGAAAGGTAAAATTCCCAAGGAGCTGCAGTCGATGCTCCTGCCTGAGTTAAAGAGTTACAAACTGAAGAGCGTCGAGCATAAAAGTATCCAAGATGCTGACAATAAACCAACCATCCCAATGATACCTAAGTGGTTCGGCACCAGCCCAAAGCCTTGCAAAGCAAAGCTAGCTAAGCCCACGCGGGTATCTCTCAATGGCAAAGACTTATCGCCATTAACGGTTTTTAACGCAGAAGACCGCAGAATATACAATGACACGAGCTATCCATGGGGAACCATTTGTAAAGTCGTCACTTCATCTGGGAGTGGGTCTGGCGTTATTGTAGGTCCTCGCCATGTGTTAACGGCAAGTCACGTAGTTGATTGGAGTTCAAATGGGGCTGGCACGGTTGAAGTACATAGGTCTGCCGGCTCTCTTAGAGCAAGCACATCTATATCAAGAGTTTGGTTTTACACCAAAATTACTGGACGTACTGTCAGTTGGTTTGAGGTTGATGAAGATTATGCCGTGTTAGTGACGAGTGATAGGATCGGTGATTTATTTGGTTGGATGGGAACTCGGACATACAACAGTTCATGGGATGGCGAACCCTATTGGTTCAACATCGGTTATCCTGGAAGTATAGGCGGTGCATTGCGCCCAACTTATCAAAGGGATAAGAAACTTGATGAGCCTTGGTATGATCTCGGCCCAGGTAGATCGATGAGCACCCACGCGGATTTAACACCTGGTAACTCGGGTGGGCCTATGTTTGCATTTTGGAACGATGGGCCATATGTCGTTGCCGTTGCATCAGCGGAAGCATCTGATGAAAACTGGTGCTCGGGAGGTTCTTGGATGACAAATCTCGTGCGTCACGCTAGAGAACAAGACGCATAAACGTCATGCTTAGGGGCACAAGCCCCTGGGCATATTTGAACAAAGTGGTCTGTTCGCTATTCACCCATCTAATTCAATTAACACATCGCCAGTTATGCTTCCCAAAACATGCTTATGGGCATACATCCAGTAAAAAGAAGGTTTCTAGGTAGATAAAGCCAGTTGTAAGATAAATGGGTTGCTATTTAGGAAGCGAATTGTCGTGAGAAATTTTGGCGGCAAAAGTGATTCAATCTCAAATTAATTTGGTATCCCCACCTGGAATCGAACCAAGATCTAGCCCTTAGGAGGGGCTCGTTTTATCCATTAAACTACGGGGACGCCGTTCAAGTGCAGCTATTATTGCCCAGCACCACTCATAATGAAAGGGCTACTGACGTGCAACGAAATCGTTTGGCTGAATGTTAGCCAGTGGGGCACTTGAGGTCGACGTTAACACTGCGGTTTCATTGTATACTTGCATCACTTTTACTTGATTTGGATGAAGCTGTAATTGTTGATGAAGGTTACCGATGGCATCCACAAATTGGGCATGTTTGAAAAGGGTTAACTCGTCACCAATCTGTACACCATCTTGTTTGCCAATGTTAATGGTGAGTTGCTCGTTACTGACCTGTAAAACACGAGCGTAAGTAGGTAGGCAGTCTAAGGCTTCATCTATCAATGACGCTTGTTCGGTGATGGTTGCTGTCACGGCTTGGCCAAATTGCGACTGCCATAACTGCCGACTAGATGGGCTGACCTGTTGGTGTAGTTCGAATTCCCACGGCGTGTTAATAGCCATGCGTTCTTGCTTGAGTAAAGAAGCGTTGTTGCCGTCGTATAGAGATAGCTCTAAACGAAAATTCCGAGACAATGGCGCGTCCTGCCAAAATAGCAGCGCGTTACGGGACGAGCGCTCTACGGATAACTCGGTGATTTCCCCAATCAATACATATTGATTATCAGTTTGACGAGCAAGCGTGATGATATCGCTTTGTATGTCAGGGCTTTGTGGTGATAAATAGTAAGGTTGGCGCTGAGTCATACGGGCGAAACGACTGGTCTGGTTAAACTGTTGTTCAAAGAGCTCACTGACCGTTTGGCCAAATTCTGTTAACCCGCCAGTGATTCCTTGCTGGCGGTCTCGAATAGGGAACCAAGTGCTGACCAAGCGCTTTTTATACTGCGCTGCATCACATTGTGTTCTTTGGGCAAAGATGTCTGCGCGAATGACGATGGTCACATAATCATCGTGGTAAGTTTCACTGATCAAAGCTAAGTCATTGACCTCACCGCCACTGCGGATTTCGAACCGGTCATTTTCTAGTAAGCCATTTGACATCGCCTGTACACTGGTAATGGATGCGCCCGCAAACATTAATGCCTGTTTAACGGCCTCTTGAGTGGCCTGTTTTTTGGCTAAGGCCTTATTGCCGTTATTGATAACTGCTTGACCCGTCGCCTCGAACCACGCTGCATTGGTTGGTATTGGCACAAAGATGAGTACCCATAAAACCCAGATTAATAAGACGGTTAGCATGTCGCCTAGCTTTGGCATAGTGTGGCTCGCTTGTGATGATGGCTAAGGGTGTGCTTCTACTCTTTGAAAAATGACGAAATAGAATATAGAACTGTCAATTTTCCCAATATATTTGAATAAAGCATTTTTCGTACCTAAATTAAGCAGTTTTGAAAAGTGTCATTGGTTATCTCTCTTTAGTCATACATTAGTAAATAAAGGTGTGGTTCTTGCTTGCTTTTGCTACTACTTATCAGGTTACAACTATGAATGACTATAAAAGCACTTACCTAGAGGTGCAGGTCCGTCATCACTGGAATGATTATGAAGATATTAAGTATGACTTTATTGGGCTTGAGCCTAATGCTTGGTGGCTGCTCATCAGTCTTTGATAAACAAGTTGAATGGGAAGTGGTGGAGCCGCAAGATTACCCAGTGCTATCAGCCATTGGTTATGCGCCAATTAAAGGACAACGTGGCAATTCAGACTCCACAAAAATGTTAATGGCGATCAAGGCCTCGAAACTTGATGCGTACCGCGAGCTCACAGAGCAAGTGTATGGCCAAAAAGTTGACGGCAGCCAAACGTTATCCAATTTTTTGTTGTCAGATGAGCGCTTGTCGAGCTCAGTTCAAGGAGTTATTCGCGGTGCTCGCGTTATTAAAAGCTACCCGGTGGGTGACGATCTGTATGCAACAGAACTAGAGTTAGACTTTAAACGTGTTTATGACATTTACCTTTCAACGGCGCGGCCAAAACGAGTAAAGGATGTACATTACTATTAGAAGTAAGGTTAGCACTAAGGTACGGGGGCGACGAGCTACTTAAATCGGCTAGGCGGCAATAGGTTGCCGTGAATGAATGTTTGATGCGCACTTTTTTAAGGTAAATTGTTTGATGACAAATTAGTTGTATCAGAGTCTGACTCTTTTCGTTTTTACACTGTTATAAAACGGTGTAGAAGAAAAGAGCGTGTTAATATCGTTATTGAAGGAGCTATTAATAAACCTTGTCTAGAGTAATTCTATAAAAAGCAGCGCTAACGAAGTTAATAACAGCACTTAACTAAATGACGCGCAATTTAAGCGCTTATCCCTCTACCACTTTTGCCGCCTCGTGCTTTGCCGCTTTTATCGTAGGTCATAGATTCTTTGGCGCGAGACTCAAGTAGCAATGTGCGTAAATGTTCTAGTCGGAGTTGACCTTGTTCAACCGCTGTCTGATTTATTTTTGTGCGATATTCACATTCCGACACTAGCTGTTTTGCGCGCTCAAACATGGCTGTAATTTCTTCGCCTGTTCGTTCTTCGTCAGAGGTAACGTCAAAAGATCGACTGATAGCGTCGTCCTGCTCTTGAATATAAGTGAGCAAGTCTTCTTTTTTCTTGAGTAGATTGATGAGGGCTTCAGCGTCTCTGGTGCTAATGAGGTGTAGCTCAGAGTCAAGCACTTGAATGAGGTTTTCTAGATGGTCGAACTGTTTCGTTATTGCTTTTATTAACTCTGACATTCTTTTTGCCCTTTTTTAGTAGGCAATCATTATGCTGCCGATACTAGTTTCTGCCAAATATTTCTGATTCTTGCAATGCAATATTTTTCGCTAAACTATCAGGATTTACACTGTACTCGCCACTTTGAATCGCTTTCTTTAAACGATCAACTTTTTCCTGATTCACTGGCGCTTCGGCGCTTTTCTTCTGCACTTGGGCTAATTGCTGTGCAGATTGAGTTAACGAAACAGAATCTTGACGCACAGGTTGCGAAGACGTGCTCTTTACAGCAGCTTCATTCGCTTGTTGGTTTTGCGTTTGTTGTTGATTAACTTTTTGGTTATCAATAACTTGCTTTTGACCATTGTTGTTAATGTTGTTAATAGACATAATGACTACCTGACCTTTTTAAACTTTCCTCAAATATTGTATCGGCAGCCTAGGGCATATCTTTAGGATGACTTACACAATTTTTGCATTATTTACGCTCTTAAAACTTGCTGCATCGCTGCTTTGGTTTATATGCCGACAACGACTTCACTGGTACTCGCAACGCGTGCATTGATTTGCTTTTTCGAACGGCTATTCGTCACGCTTATGGTGTCACCAATATTGCCATCTTGCATCGCTACGCCCGTTGCTTTAACTTGCATCATTGAATTTGAAGCATTGATGATAATTGTATCACCCTTACACACGAAACATAAATTATTAGGTGTAATGGGTTGCCCGGGTCTAACGCGACGTTTGATGCGTGCACCCATCACATCATCCACATTTGAAAAAGTAGTGCGTCTAAGAAGCGCACGGTTCATGTTGATTAGCTCGATGTTACTTTGATTCAATATAGTGCCAGGGCTGACAGCGTTAGAAATAACCACAACCGGCTGCATTTGTTTCACATTGACCATCAAATACATGTACCAATTGGTTGAACTGCACAGCGCTTTCACCGCTACATTGCTCTGTTGGAGTGATTCCAAACTGGCACTGTATACAATTGGAGTGGGGCACGATGGCAAGTTTACTCTTTGATCAATGTCGGCAGTGCTAATGTTAAGCTGGGTATTAGCCGATGAACTGATTTGGGACGATACATACTGTTCAGCGCCTTCAATCAGTTGTGCTGAACGTGCTTTATGGGTATTTGTACTCGCAAAGCCTGCAGTATGAATGAACGGCAGTATGGTAATGGCGGCAAACACCTTATAAATAACGTTATTATTCATTTTCACTTGAGACCAATTTGTCTATGCTTAGGCAAATACAGACTGTGCGCAGCGTCAAAAAATAGACGATTTAGCACAATAAGCGAAGTACTTGCCGCGATATAGGGTTTAAAGCAACTATTACGCCGATTTTTATTTTTTATGGAGTTTTACATGTCTGAAATAATGAATTCAGTTAACCAGCGAACCCAATTGGTTGGGCAAAATCGCTTAGAGTTATTGCTATTCAGATTAAATGGGCGGCAGAAATTTGGTATTAATGTGTTTAAAGTACGAGAAGTACTGCAATGCCCCAAATTAACCTCTATTCCAAAATTAAATTCCTATGTGCGCGGTATAGCGCACATCCGCGGGCAAACAATATCAGTCATTGATATGAGCATGGCCACTGGTGGCAAGCCAATCATTGACCTAAATTCTGCTTTTGTCGTTATCGCTGAATACAATAGCTCGGTGCAGGGCTTTTTGGTCGGCGCAGTAGAGCGCATCATTAATACCAATTGGGAGGCGATCATGCCGCCGCCAAAAGGTAGCGGCCGCGCGAGTTACTTGACTGCGGTGACAGAGTTCGAAGAAGAGTTAATTGAGATCTTGGACGTTGAGAAAATTCTAAATGAAATTTCACCTATCAGTACTGACGTGAGCGATGACGTATCGAGTATTTCGGTTGAAAACAAACGTGAGAAGATTATTTTTATTGCTGATGATTCTTCTGTAGCGAGAAACCAGGTCAAAAAAGCTCTATCCACATTAGGACTAGAAATAGAAATGGCTAAAAATGGTTTAGAAGCTTTGAATCGTTTAAAAGAGCTGGCAGAGGAAACAGGCAACATCACAGACAAGGTGGGTATTTTAGTCTCTGATATTGAAATGCCTGAAATGGACGGCTATACCCTAACTGCTGAGATCAAAAACAATCCAGCTTTACAAGATTTGCACGTTGTATTGCATACATCTTTAAGCGGAGTGTTTAACCAGGCGATGGTGCAAAAGGTTGGAGCCGATGATTTTATCGCTAAGTTTCATCCCGACGAACTAGTGACCTCTGTGCAAAAATGGTTTGATAACAAATAACTGTCTAGGAAAGCGATTGACCAGTAATACACTTGATGCACAAGAATACAGTTTATTTTGCCGTTATTTGGAGAATCGATGTGGCATCGTGCTGGGGGATAACAAGCAATATCTGGTAAACAGTCGGTTGTCACCACTAGTTGCAAAATTTAAGCAAAAATCCCTGTCGGAACTGATCAAGCGGACCATCGCCAATCACGATGTGGCATTAATAAATGCAGTGATCAATGCCATGACCACAAATGAAACACTGTGGTTCCGCGATGGTTACCCCTTTGAAACGCTGCAAAATACCCTATTTCCCTCACTATCAAAGACCGGTAAACCGATTAAAATTTGGAGTGCAGCTTGCTCCTCTGGACAAGAGGCTTATTCAATCGCTATGGCTGTACGTGAATATCAAGCTAGGTATTCAAACGCGTTTTCGGCGGGTATAGATATCGTCGCAACCGATATTTCAAGTGATATGTTAACGTTAGCAAAAGCAGCACAATACGATAATTTATCACTATCTCGAGGTTTGTCAGATGAACGTCGAGGGCGGTTTTTTGACGCATGCGTCGGTGGTAACAGCAGTGTTTTAAAGCAAAGTGTGCGCAGTTTAGTCACGTTTAAACCCATCAATTTACTGACTCCCTTCTCAAGTGTCACACGTTACGACGTTGTATTTTGCCGCAATGTACTGATTTACTTCTCGGCAAATGCCAAGGCGTCGATACTGCAAAAAATTGCCGCTTGCCTGCAACCACAAGGTGTTCTTTTTGTTGGCGCATCGGAGTCAATGTCGGGTATTTCCAATGATTTCGTTATGAATCGTAGCGGTAGCGGTTTGTATTACGTTAAAAAAAGCTAACAATTTCAATTTGTTAGCTATCCTCCCTCTAACTGTCAATTCTTTTATGGCATAGCTATTGCTTTACTCCTGACGAATGAGGAGTAAAGCGAATGGCAATCAGTTTAGATAAGTTAATGGGATTCACCCATAAGGCGGTTCAAGTACGTACTGAACGTATGGAAGTGCTGGCTGGCAATTTGGCCAATGCCAATACACCCGGTTATAAAGCGCGAGACATTAACTTTCAAGACGCTATGCGCAGCGCCCAAAATAGTCGTAATCAAAACCTTACCCGCACTCACGAAAATCATATAAAAGGTCATATGCAAGGCTCAGGTGAGGTGCAGTTTCGTATCAACAACCAACCTGATACCGGCGATGGCAATAACGTTGATGTACAAGTAGAACGGAATGCGTTTCTAGATAATGGTTTACGTTATCAGGCGAGTGTCGAGTTTCTCAACGGTAAAATTAAAGGCATGAAGAAAGCCATCGGCGGAGGTCAAAATTAATGAGTTTATTTAACGTAATGGATATTGCCAGCACAGGCATGAGTGCTCAAAGCGTTCGTTTAAACACGACGGCAAGTAATGTGGCAAATGCGAATTCCGTTAGTAGCAGCTATGACCAAACCTATAAGGCGCGTCACCCTGTATTTGCTGCTGAATTACAACGTGCATCTCAAGATCAGAATGCGGGTACAGGTGTGCAAGTTATGGGAATTGTAGAGAGCGATGCTCCCCTTCAAATCGAATACAGCCCAGGTCACCCGATGGCTGATGAAAATGGCTACATATATAAGCCAAATGTGAACATAGTGGAAGAAATGGCAGACATGATGTCAGCGTCTAAAGCTTATGAAACAAATGTTCAAGTAGCAGACACCACTAAGCGTTTGTTTAGGAATGTGCTGCGCTTAGGGCAAGGCAGCTAATCGTTCGCGGACCGAATAATTTCGAGGAATTGACGTGGATACATTAATTAAGAACGGCTTAAACAGTGACCTTTATTGGCAACCTGAAACGGTTCCCGTCGCTGATGAAAGCAATCAAAATTTGTCACAAGAAGATTTTTTCTCCTTGCTGACTGAACAATTGGCTAACCAAGACCCTAGTAAGCCGGTTGACAACGATCAGATGGTGGCGCAGATGACAAGCTTCACTATGGCCGATGGTATCAGCCAGCTCAACGAGAAATTCGAAACCTTCGCCACGTCCATGACTTCAAACCAAGCATTGCAAGCGTCTAGCCTGATTGGTCAACAAGTACTATTGCAGGGTGACGTGGCACACATGGCCAGCGAAGGTCAGGGGGTATCCGGGGTTGTGATTAACGATTCCACTACACTTAATACCAAAATTACGATTGAGAACGAATCGGGTAGTATCGTCAAGACTCTTGATATCGGCACGCAGCCTGTTGGCAATATTCAATTCAACTGGGACGGAAAAGATGCTGCTGGCAATTTTATGCCTCCTGGCAATTATGTGGTCAAAGCGCAAGGTAATGTGTCGGGCGAGCCCCAGCAACTCGTTACAGCAGTCAATCGACACGTTGATAGCGTCAGCTTAGCTGGCAGTAGTCAAGGTGTCATATTAAATCTAGATGGTGATGTCAGCGTCAAGCTCGACGACGTCATTCAACTTGGTGGTTAACAGGAGAACTTAACATGTCTTTTAATATTGCATTGAGTGGCGTTTCCGCTGCGCAAAGAGACTTAGATACAACGGCAAACAACATTGCTAACGTGAATACGGTTGGTTTTAAAGAATCCCGAGCAGAGTTTGGCGATGTATATGCATCATCACTGTTAGCGGGTGGTAAAACTAAGGTAGGTGACGGCGTAATTACCCAGGAAGTCGCTCAGCAATTTTCCCAAGGTAGTCTGCAGTTTACTAATAACTCACTTGATTTAGCGGTGACAGGCAATGGCTTCTTTGCCACCATCCCAGAAATTGACTCTCGAGAGTTTTCATTTACGCGAGCTGGTATGTTCAAGCTGGATGCTGAAAACTTTGTAGTCAACTCCAATGGTGATAACTTGCTTGGTTTCCCTGTGAACCCTGATGGGACATCATCTTCAGTAGCATTAAGTACAACCCAAGCTGTTCGTATCCCTGACTCATCAGGCTCTCCGCAGCCCACCTCCGAAGTATCATTAAAGATGAATTTACCCGCAGGGGATGATGCTGTCGATTTAGATTTATTTAATCCTGACGATCCACTGACTTATAACGCGGCAACTTCAGTGACTGTGTTCGACTCATTGGGTGATAGTCATGTTATGACTTACTACTTCATGAAGGATCAAGCTGCCACCAATGAGTGGGTGGTTACTACTTATATGGATGATATTGCATTAAATACCGAAGGCGATACGCCAGGCGTTCCACCTATTACTGGGCCAAATGTAGTCGGAGAAACCACTGGCTCCCCGGTCGCTGGATATAGAATGACCTTTAGCGCTGGTGGTGATTTTACCAGTATTGCCAATGCCGATGGCACGAGTAGTGCTACGGGCGATATCACCTCTGTCGCATTAGGCGGAACAATTTTAGCTAATGGTTCTGACCCTTCGCAAACCATCACCACTAATTTTGCTTTCGACCCAGGTAATGCTACCCCTGATGAACCAACCCAGTTTGCTTCCGCGTTTGAAGTGACTTCACTCGAGCAGGATGGATTGGCAGTAGGCCGGTTGACTGGTATCGATATCGGTGCGGACGGTCTTGTTCGTGCAACCTATTCAAACGGTACATCTGAGCCAATCATTCGTGTTGCGCTAGTGCGTTTTGCTAATGACCAAGGTTTGACGCAGCAAAGTAATACCCAGTGGCAAGAAAGTATCCTATCCGGTGAAGCACTTGCCGGTGAGGCAACAACTGGTACTTTTGGTGACATCAACTCATCCGCATTAGAGCAGGCAAACGTGAACCTAACCACTGAGCTAATTGACTTGATTATCGCTCAACGGAACTTCCAAGCGAACTCTCGAGCGCTCGAAGTTAACAATCAGCTTAACCAGACTATCTTGAATATTCGTTAATAAATTCAATATATTAATACTAAAAGGCCGCAATTTGCGGCCTTTTTCATATCAAAGTAAAGCCTGCTATACACTTCTTCACAGCTTAAACTTTTGTCTATTTAAAACTTGTGCGTCGATGAATGGCATCTTATTTGCAGCGTTCTTATTAAGTTCACTTTTCGTCAAGAAGTTGTCATGGATAAATTGCTTTATATTGCAGCCAGTGGTGCTAAACAAGATCTTCTTGGTACCGCTGTTCGTGCAAATAACCTTGCTAATACGCAGACCACTGGTTTCCGCGCCCAGTTAGAGCAGGCGCGCAGCATGCCGGCATTTGGTGAAGGGCTACCAACTCGAGTATTTTCCATGACAGAGAACCCTGCCAATAATTTTGAAGGCGGGGCGATGATCCAAACAGAGCGTGAGTTGGATGTAGCGATCCAAGGAGAGGGCTGGCTATCGGTCCTCGATGCTAATGGAGCCGAAGCATACAGTCGCAACGGTAGCTTACAGATCAGTGCTGATGGTCAACTTCAAGATTCTTCTGGTAATTCTATTTTGGGAGAGTTTGGCCCCGTTTTTTTACCTATCCCTTTGTCGAATATTAACATTGCTGGTGACGGAACCATCTCTGTACGACCTCAAGGGGCGCCAGAAACCGTGCTTGAAGAAGTAGGGCGATTGAAATTGGTAAACCCAGCTTTAGACAATATTGATAGGGGAAATGATGGCTTGTTTCGCCAGAAAGACGGTGAATTGGCGCAGTTTGATCCAACGGTCAGTATACGCAACGGCATGTTAGAAGGCAGTAATGTGAACCCTGTAGAAGAAATGGTCGACATGATCAGCCTGCAGCGCCATTACGAGATGCAAATTAAATTCATGAAAGAAGCCAGTGATCTTGATTCAAGAGCGAATCAATTGCTGCGTATTATCTAATCATTATTGAAAACGACTTAGCGCTAGCGAGCTTAAGCTAATTTTAAAGAGGAGGTGACCTATGCACCCAGCATTATGGATCAGCAAAACCGGACTCGACGCAGCACAAACTGATGTGGCTGTTATTTCGAACAACTTGGCCAACGCCAGTACCGTTGGTTTTAAGAAAGACAGGGCGATTTTCGAAGATTTGCTTTATCAAAATATTAACCAGCCTGGCGGTCGCTCATCAGCTGATACTGAACTGCCTTCGGGTTTGATGCTTGGCGCAGGTAGCAAAGTGGTTGCCACGCAAAAAGCCCATACTCAGGGAAACATGCTGACCACAGAAAATGCACTGGATATGTCGATTCAAGGGCGCGGCTTTTTCGAGATACAGCAGCCAGATGGCAGTATTGCTTATACCCGAAACGGTCAGTTTACACTTAATGATGAGGGGCAAATCGTCACCCCAGGGGCCGGTTTTTTACTCCAGCCTAATATCACTGTGCCCGAAGATGCTCAGCAAATTACGATTTCTCAAGACGGGGAGGTATCCGCTTCTATTCGTGGTCAGGCTGACCCACAAGTGCTAGGGCAAATCAGTCTTTCTGATTTCGTTAATATGACGGGCTTACAGCCTATCGGTCAGAACTTGTATGTAGAAACGGCAACCAGCGGCGCGCCAATTCAAGGCGTGCCTGGCCTTGAAGGGTTAGGCACGGTTGTTCAGGGAGCACTGGAAACATCTAACGTTAACGTGACAGAAGAGCTGGTGAATTTGATTGAAAGCCAGCGCCTTTACGAGATGAACTCTAAAGTGATTTCGGCCGTGGATTCGATGTTAGGTCAGGTCATTCAACAACTTTAATGGTTAATATTATGAAAGCCTTATATGTCATTGGATTAAGTGGATTACTCGGCGCATGCCAGAGCACGCCCGAGCCGGATATCATGCCGAACGACCCTTACTATGCACCTATTACGGCTGATTTGCCGCGGCAGAAAATTGCCGAAGACGGCTCAATTTTTCAGGCTGACATGGCCAATAGTTTGTACTCTGACGTAAAAGCTCGTCGCGTAGGCGACATTATAACGGTAAGCCTAGAAGAGAATACCAGCGCAACTAAATCAGCAGGAACAACCACCTCTAAAGAGTCGGCTCTGGATGTAAACCCTATTGTTGGTTTAGGCGGGAACGCCGTTAATATTGGCTCTCAGTCAATTCAACTTGGTGTAGACAGCTCAAATGAATTTACTGGCGATGCGTCAGCGAACCAAAGTAATAACCTAAGCGGCGATATTTCGGTCACCGTGATGAAAGTTTTCCCCAATCAAAACTTATTAGTGCGCGGTGAAAAATGGTTAACGTTAAATAACGGTAACGAATATATCCGTCTAACAGGCGTCGTACGCCCAGCTGATATTAGTCCGACGAATGAAATAGTATCGACTAAAATTGCCAACGCTCGTATTCAGTACAGCGGCACAGGCACGTTTGCGTCAGCACAAAAAGAAGGTTGGCTGACCAAGTTCTTTTCTTCTGAGTACTGGCCTTTTTAGGCAGGAGCGGTATATGAAATTACTTCTATTCATTCTCATGATATCGAGCATTATTATTGTTCCGGTCGGCCAGGCTCAACGCATAAAAGACCTAGCAAGTGTGCAGGGCGTAAGAAGTAACCAACTGGTTGGATACGGTTTGGTGGTGGGTCTACCTGGTACCGGTGAGCAAAGTCCGTTTACTGAACAAAGTTTTCGTACCATGTTGTCGAACTTCGGCATCAGCCTAGATAGCTCTTTAAAGCCTAAAATAAAGAACGTGGCTGCTGTGGCAGTTCACGCCGAATTGCCGCCTTTTTTAAAGCCAGGGCAAACGATTGACGTAACGGTGAGCTCTGTTGGTGAAGCGGCAAGTTTGCGCGGGGGTACATTACTGCAAACTTTTCTAAAAGGTCTTGATGGCAAAGTGTATGCCGTTGCCCAGGGAAGCATGGTAGTCAGCGGTTTTGGCGCTGAGGGAGCAGACGGTTCTAAAATTGTCGCCAACACGCCCACGGTTGGTCGTATCGCAAACGGTGCTCTGATAGAGCGCGCTGTGCCTAGCGGCTTCATGCAAAATGACTTTTTAACGCTCAATTTAAATTATCCGGATTTTTCAACAGCCAAGATCCTAGCCGATACCATTAATCAGCGTTTAGGGGCGGATCCCGATAAAGGATATGTGATTGCAACCCCTATTGATGCAGCATCGGTTCGCGTGTCAGCCCCCCGAGATGTAGGTCAGCGAGTGGGCTTTTTAGCGACGCTAGAAAACTTTGAATTTATGCCAGCTAAAGCACCCGCACGCATCGTTATTAACAGTCGCACAGGGACCATAGTGATTGGTCAAGATGTACGTCTGCTACCCGCGGCCATTACACACGGTGGGTTAACCGTGACAATCAGTGAAAATCAGCAGGTAACACAACCCAACCCATTAGGGCAGGGAGATACAGTCGTTACAGACCAGTCCATTATTGATGTGAATCTAGACGACACTCGCATGTTTAAGTTTGATCCAGGCGTGACGTTGGACCAACTAGTGCGCGCAGTAAATGAAGTAGGTGCTGCGCCTGGTGATTTGATGGCAATACTTGAAGCACTCAGTGAGGCAGGTGCCTTACAAGGCGAGCTGGTCGTAATTTAGCGTGATTAACCGGGCCGAGGCATAGTCGATGGATAACATAGACAACAGCATAAAGTTTCAAGGTCAATTTGATATGTCGCGCAATGCGAATGACATTCAAGGCTTAGACAAACTGCGCAGAGCAGCACAAAGCGGCGATGATGCGGCACTGCAAGAGGCCGCGAAGTAGTTCGAGGCTATTTTTGTGCAAATGATGCTCAAGTCTATGCGAAAAGCTCAAGATGTTATGGCAGACAAAGACAGCCCATTTAACTCTGAACAAGTTAAGTTTTATCGCGATATGCACGATCAGCAGTTAGCGACAGATATGTCGAATAACGGCAGTATCGGCTTGGCTGACATTATCGTAAAACAGTTAAGCAAAGGTGGGAACGGGTTCACCCCCTCAAGCGTTATTCGAAATGATGGCAACCTGTCCGATATTAATCGCCATAGTGCACAAAGCATCCATCAGGCCCAACAAATAATACTACCCGAACAACGCCTGCCTGAGACCGCAGCATCGAATGCAGGTTACAAAGATGCCGCTTTTAGTGATCAAAAAGAATTTTTGGATGCGCTCTATCCTGTTGCTCAGCAAGTGGCGCAGGAACTAGGCATCGAACCCAAAGCATTATTGGCCCAAGCAGCCGTGGAAACAGGTTGGGGACAGTACATGATGCACACTGAAAAAGGCAATACACATAATTTGTTTGGTATTAAAGCCGGCAATGGCTGGCAAGGTGACACTGCAAAGGTGAACACTATTGAGTTTGAACAAGGGCTTGCAGCGCCAAAAAAAGCACAATTTAGAGCTTACAATTCCTTCGATGATGCGATGCAAGACTATGCATCATTTGTAAAAGACAATCCGAGATACAAGCAAGCGCTGCAAAATACTGGCGATCCTAAACGCTACTTCGCCGAGTTGCAGCAAGCGGGTTATGCCACAGACCCAACGTATGCGCAGAAAGTTATTTCCGTTCTAAACAGCGGCTCACTGAGTAATTATCAACCATGAATAACATCAGTTCACGGAGTATAAATTATGATTAGAACGGCAGATTTGCTCTCTATCGCTCGCTCCGGTGTGGAGGCAAGTAATCAATTACTCAGTACCACAGGTAATAATATTGCCAATGTGAACACCGAAGGATATGTTCGTGAGCGAACCAACTTCGTAGCTGAGTTAACCGGAGGTGTTGGCCAATTCACCACTGAGCGAGTGATGAACACGTTTGCGCAAAACCAGTTGCGCCGAGACACCACTAATCTTGCTGAGCATGAAGCTTATTGGAGCAAAACGGCTGTTTTAGATAATGTTTTCGCCAGCGAAGCAAATAGCATTTCAAGTAGTATGAGCCGTTTTTTTGCATCTTTGCAAACGGCTAATGATGATCCGACAAATATGTCTGCACGACAATTAGTGCTGGGCGATGCCGAGTCAATGCTTGGCCAGATGGGCACGTTATCGACCTTTTTAGCTGAGAAAGAGCGTGAAGTTAATTTTGAGTTTGAAGCATCGTTGAACAAAGTGAACTCATTGGTTGAGTCTATTGCTTCATTTAATGAGTCTATTCGAATCGCTCAAGCTAATAATCGTCACGATGAGCCAGGCGCGCTCATGAATCAAAGAGATAATGCGGTGCTGGAATTAAGCAGTCTAGTGTCGATTGAAACCCGAAATAGTTCAAACAATGATGGCTCCATCATGATAAACCTCACGTCCGGTGAGTCACTTGTGATGCAAGACGGTACGTTTAGCGTCTTTGAAGTGAATAACAGCGCAGACTTAAATTATAAATCGTTACAGCTGACGAGTAATGGCAAGCCGACCTCTTTAAATCTAGCCGAAACTGAGCTGGGGGGGACAATTGGCGGGTTATTCCGTTATCGTGACGAGGTATTGGAGCCTAGTCGCCGAGAGCTAGGGCAAATTGCTTTGGCGGTCACTGAAGCTGTGAATACGCAAAACCGGGCGGGTATGGATTATGACCAGCAATTAGGAGGCGAGATTTTTACACGTCCCATCACCACGGCGCTGAACTATCCAGGCAATGCTGATAGCACTTCTATCGTTAATGGTCGCATTTCAAAAGGCGGTGCCAGTGAAATTACTAGCGCTGACTACCGAGTTACTATTGACGGAGTCACTGCGGGTGTGCCGCCAACTGTGGATGTCACCGTTGAATTACTGAACCTAGATGGCTCAGCTGTTACCGATGTGAATGGTGCGGCCATTACCCAGAATTATACAGGGTTAACCGCGCAAAGTGGCGAGTATAATGAAATCTTTGGGGGTATCGAGTTAGAGTTTTCAAAAGGCACTGGTTACACGGTAGGCGATCAGTTCTTATTGCAACCGACCAAAGATGTGGCAGACAAAATCGAAGTGTTCACCACACGCCCAGAAGACTTAGCGTTAGCAAGCCCGATTAGAATTGAAGCCGGCGAAGATAATTTAGGCGGCTCAGAGCTCGTTTCAACAACAGTGACAAACACCTTTGTGGACACCGCACCTTTTGATTCACGCTCATCGGGTTTTGACGGGGCCGGAGGTATTCATGCGCCTGGCGCTGCGCCCGGTGGTGGAGTCGGTGCACCGGCAGCGGTGCGGTTTAACTCTGCCACTGAATATGAAGTGCTTGATAGCGCAGGCACTGTTATCACCACGGTAAGTGGTATTTCATCGATGGATAACCTTTTAGAGCAAGCTTCTGGCACGCCAGGGTGGCCCGCAGCATTTAGTGCACTTGATAATTACCCTGGTTACGATTTTACGTTGCAAGGGGAGCCGAAAGCGGGAGATACATTCTCTATCAGTTTCAACCAAAATGGACTTAATGATAACCGCAATGGCTTGATCATGGCTAACCTGCAGAACGAGAACGGCATGCAACTCAATAATGCGGGATCTGGTGATCCGGTTAGTTTCCACGAAGCGTATGCCAATATTGTTGGGGATATAGGTCAAAAAGCAGCCAATGCGGATATTGCGGTCAAAGCAGGCGAGGCGCTAAAGCTACAATCAAAAGATTGGTATGACTCAGTGTCAGGTGTGAGTTTAGATGAAGAGGCGGCCAATTTAGTGCGCTTTCAGCAATCTTATGCGGCTTCAGCTCGCTTATTAAACACTGCGCAAGAGATGTTCGATACCATTTTGAGTATGGTGAGATAATGAAACACGTGAGGGGTTTATAATGCGAATTTCCACTGGTCAGTTATATGATAGAAGCATTCGTGCTGTACTAGACAATCAAGATGATTTGTCGGATGTTCAGCAGCAGCTATCTACGGGTAAAAAATTACTTCGACCATCGGATGACCCCGTAGGATCTGCTCAGGTGATACGTTTAACAGAAGAAATTGATTTAATTGCGCAATACAACAAGAACAATAACTTGCTGACCAACAGTATTGAACAAGAAGAAACTATACTCGGAAACGTAACCGACAACATTCAAAGAGCAAGGCAGCTCATGATTCAAGCGGGTAACGGCATATTGGATGTTAATGACCGTAATGCAATAAGCATAGAGATTGGACAAATTCGAGATCAAATATTTGATGCTATGAATAGCCAAAGTGCAAATGGTGAATATATTTTTGCTGGTTACCAATCTTCTACCCCTGCATTCAGTTATACCGCCGGCGCAGCTGGTAATAAGTACGTCTTTGAGGGTGACGAAGGGTTAAACGATATTCGCATTTCAAATACCTTTTCTTTAGCGATGAATAACTCTGGTCAAACGGTATTCGAAGATGTGTACGCAAGATTGGACAGCCAAATTACTTCCACAAGTGGTGTTGCATCGGCATCAACCAGAATAAGTGCTCAAAGCGAATTTGATCAGTTTCACAAACAAAATTACGACCCTGTTACCCCAGCGAATAATGAATATCAGATAAGTATTACTGGTGTCGATGAAGTGACTATTACCAATGTTGGTACTGGCACTGTGGTGGGCACGCAACCCTATACCAGTGGTGAGCCTTTCGAGTTTCAAGGGCAAGAGTTTACGATCGAAGGCGCTGTAGGCGATACCGTTAATTACACGCTACAAAAACCTGAAAAGAAAAATATTGCTGAAACTCTCAATGACTTTTACAACAGTCTCAGAGATGAAAATATTTCCGACGGAGATTATGAACAGGCAATTAGCGATGCCTTGATAGGTGTAGATAACAGCTTAACCAGTATCGCTGATTCAATATCGTTGCTCGGTGGAAAGCTGAATGTGGCGCAATCGGTATTTGCGTCAAACTTAGATCTAGAAATATCCAATAAAACGGCCAGAGCAAATATAGAAGAAGTTGATTATGCCGAGGCAGTCTCAGAATTGAGTAAACAAGAGGCGGCATTGCAAGCGGCCCAAGCCACATTTGCAAAAGTGACTGGGTTATCTCTTTTCGATTACATCAGTTAACCGCGTAGCATCCTCATTTGGGTGCAGCCTTTTAAAGCTTCAATCAACGCTCTAACCCCTTAGAGGGCTAAGTGAGCTAGATATATGTGAGCCTGTTGGTCTTGGTGTGATGAATAATAACTAACAAACACGGTATCTTTGCGTCTAACCATGCCGGGATAGCTATTATCCCCACTTGATGGCAAAACCTTGAGCAGTGTGATTTTTGCGCTTTTAAGCTCTAGATTTAGTATCGCTGTCACGAATTTGCCTTTATATATTATCCTGCCTGCTAGTAGCGCATCGTGGCCATCGAGCTTTAGCATGTTAGGTCCACCTAAATAGAAGCCTAAATCAATCCAATGCCAATGTGTGTAAGGTGACTTACTTATTCCAAACTGGGCACTATAAGTATCGCTGTCTCTACGTAAAACCACATAAGCAGTGCCATCTTCTGCAAAACACATATCGCTTTCGTTCGGGTAGCCTTTGTCATGGGTTTGCA
This sequence comes from Paraglaciecola sp. T6c, assembly GCF_000014225.1. Lineage (NCBI taxonomy): Bacteria > Pseudomonadati > Pseudomonadota > Gammaproteobacteria > Alteromonadales > Alteromonadaceae > Paraglaciecola > Paraglaciecola sp. T6c. The sequence goes on along the minus strand of NC_008228.1, from coordinate 3,722,968 downwards.
AACTAAAGGCATTGGTTTTGTCGAGGTGAAAGCTACGCTTTGGGTTACCCCCGTACAAATGTACCGCATTGGCTGAACGATTATATGCAAGCCCATATGCTTTTTGTTTGTGCCAACGCAGTCGCCATAGCCACCAATGTTTATCACCTATATTCTTGGCGCTGGACCAACTTAGTCCATCCTGCGAAGTCCACACGACCGGGCTATGTGCCCCCAATATGCTAGCAGAGTCAGACGAATTTATTCGGCGAGAGTACGCCAATAACATGAGCTCCCCCGAGGGGGTAATACTCAGCTTAGGGTCACGCAAATCACTAGAAGGCAGGCTAATGTGCTGTTTATACGTTACTTTGCCATCATCGGTGAGGGTTAACACGTTAATGACACCATCGTCACTCACATGGTTGCTTGCTACTCTGAAACAACAGTAAAGCGACCCTTCAAATTCACATAAATCGCTAAATGCGTGATGTTTATGTGCGTGAGTCACGCGTTTGATACGTTTTATTTGCATTATTTTTGACCGTGGCGCTTTTAATAAAACCATTGAAACTCAATTGTTTAGCAATTGCAAAGCGGCAATTCGTTGCCGTTTAACGAAAAAACGGCAAATTTTAGTTAAAGAGAATTATCCTACCGTCGATAACATTTCTGAGAGAGCCAGTAGTGATGATTTATTTAACGAATCATCATACTAATTAGTGTTATTTAACCACCGATTAAGATTTTCGGTTGCCAGTGAAAACTGGACTGAGAGTGTAGGAGAAAACCATGGGTTTATACGTAAATACCAACGTGTCGTCTTTGAACGCACAACGCCAATTATTTAATTCAGCTAACAGCTTGAATACTTCTTTCGAACGTCTTTCATCAGGCTTTCGAATCAACCGTGCAGCAGATGATGCCGCAGGTCTTCAAATTACTGACCGCTTGACCACTCAAGTACAAGGTCTTGATCAAGCCGCTAGAAACGCGAACGACGCGATTTCATTGACGCAAACAGCTGAAGGCGCATTAGGTGAAGTAACATCTTCATTACAGCGTATCCGTCAGCTTGCTGTTCAATCACAAAACGGCATTAACTCAGAAGCAGACCGTGTAGCTTTGCAGAAAGAAGTTTCAGCCCTTAAATCTGAAATCACGCGTATTTCAACTGATTCTCAGTTTGGTACGACTGATATCCTAAAAGGAGATTTTTCGGCTAAGTTCTTGGTAGGTGCCAATGGTGGACAGAATATCTCTGTAAACTTGTCCCGTCCTGATGGGTTCGGTGCAGCAGGTCTGAGCATTGATGATGTTAACGTAGATACCGTTGAGGGTGCATCTGCAGCGCTAACGGCCATCTCTGAAGCTATCTCTTCTGTGGGTGGCGTGAGAGCGGACTTGGGTGCGCTTCAAAACCGTTTCCAATCAACTATCCGTAACTTGTCTAATATCTCTGAAAACGTATCAGGTGCTCGTTCACGTATTCGTGATACTGACTTCGCATCTGAAACTGCAGAATTGACGCGTAACCAAATCATTCAGCAAGCGAGTTTAACCGTACTGAGTCAGGCGAATCAGCGTCCTCAGTCAGCTTTATCTTTACTAGGTTAATTGGTTAGTTAACCTAGGTTTCGAGACCCTACTGTTTGGGGCTTTGAAGCCAGGAGGTAGTGCACCAGGTTAAAAAGAACCAATCAGTTGAGAGTCTGCTCACTCTCTCCTAAAGTAAGAGCGTAAAGCCGAGGGGGATCCCTCGGCTTTTTTTGCGTTTATTTTTATCTGTAAGTGTTTGAATTTGAATTAGAAAAATATTTAGTCAATTTTAATGCTAAAGGATTTTCTGTATCCGTTCGATAACTTAAACATAGTCGCTAGGTAACTCAAAAAAATAATAAGCCAGCACTAGAAACAGAGACCAATAATAATTAAAGCAAGGTCCTGTATTCACCACGATACAAAAAAATAATAGTCGGGTGAAAGTTTAAAAAATCGTTAGGAGAAAGAAAATGAGCTTATTCGTTAATACGAATGTGTCGTCGTTGAATGCTACTCGTCAGTTATTCACGTCGAACAATAATTTAAACACGGCATTTGAAAGATTATCATCTGGATTTCGCATTAATAGTGCCAAAGATGATGCGGCTGGATTGCAAATATCTAACCGACTTACGACCCAGGTTTTAGGCCTTAACATGGCCGTGCGAAACGCCAATGATGGCATTTCTTTAGCGCAAACCGCAGAAGGAGCGCTAGGGGAAGTAACCACCGCACTCCAACGTATTAGGGTTCTAGCCGTTCAGGCTCAAAACGGGATTAATGCATCAGCAGATAGACTGGCATTGCAAAAAGAAGTCGATGCGCTCAAATTTGAAATGAGCCGAATCGCTGCTACTTCCCAATTCGGTGGTGTAAATATCCTAAGTGGTGGGTTCTCATCTGCATTTCTTGTGGGAGCAAACCCGGGTCAGACAATCAGCGTCAATATATCTAGAGCAAATGGATATGGGCCAGAGGGTTTGTTCGAAGGAGAAATTATCTCCGTTGCCACAGAAGCCCAAGCATCTAGAGCGATGGTCGCTGTATTAGAAGCAATATCGGTTATTGATGCTAAGCGTGCTGATCTCGGTGCTATTCAAAATAGATTTCAGTCAACTATACGCAATCTGAGCAACATATCTGAAAACGTGTCAGCAGCCCGCAGTCGTATTCGAGATACTGACTTTGCAGTTGAAACGGCAGAATTGACTCGGTGGCAGATTATTCAACAGGCGAGTATTACTGTTTTAGGTCAAGCTAATCAGCGTCCACAATCAGCTCTGCAACTACTGCAAGGTTAATAATAGTGCCTAGATGAGTGGCAACTCGGATGATCAGAGGGATTTCAAAGAAAGTAAAATGGCTGACAGACAAGGAAGACGCCAGGAGGTAGTGAGGTTTTGAGGTTTAGGCCATCAAACCTGCCTGTCAGCTAGAGCTTTCGCTCGATACATTTTGTCGTGTGGTAACACAAACAAAATAGGCCAACCAGGGTACCAGTTGGCAAGCTATATGAAGCACTTTATGTGCCAAAATAGCACTACTAAGTTTTGAAATTAAGGCTGTTGAACATTGGCTATTAATAAAACGGGCTTCTAACTAAAGGCAAGGTAGCTAGACAAAGGCATTAATAAATGATGAAAGTGACCCAGACTGATAGGGCCTAGTGCTGAAAGTTAGTGTATCGACTGAGCCGATGAGTCATACCGTTAAAGTGCACCAAGTGGTATTTATTGAGACATTACCTCTTCTGTATGAGGAAGGAAAATAACGTAAGTCGCGAATGAGTGTATTTACGCTGCAGGTGAGAGGATATTTAAAGTATCTGTATGCTGTAAAGCATGGTTGCTTTTAGGGATAAGATAAGCGTTACCGAGTTTACATGTGCTCTGGGTTGACGGATATCCCTGGGGAGCCAAACTTGAATTAGCCGATAACGACTATAGTTTATCGGCAGATAGCGGCAACGAAAGGTTATCAATTTACAGGAATTGCCATTACAACGGCAGAAAAAGTCCGTTGCAAGAGGCGCAGTTACAAGAGGTGAACAAAGCAACTCTCATTGCTGTTCAGTAACAAATATGCACGTGAAAAAATGTTGGGGCATTGTTTCATGACTAAGATATTACTCAGAGGGTAGGAAATGAGAGGCCGCCCGGTAGGCAACTAAGGAAAGTTGTTGGCATTATTCAGGGATGATGCGTAGTTTGACTTGCGCAAAACGCCGACCAACAGAACTGAGAGTGTAGAAGTTTGGTTGAGAGGCCAGTATTCATTCTCTGATCTGCTAATCGGACAGAAACTCTTTTGCTCGTTCTCCTAACGTGAGCAATTCGGTCGGGTCATTTGGCCCGGCCTTTTTTATTTTCTCGCCAACTTCTTGGCGTTTCTCAATTCTTATTGCTTCACCATTTTTAATAAGCACCTCGCGTGCCAACTTTTCGTTTCTGAAAGTTACTTTTGCTGTCATCCTAAATACGTTCAAAATAAAAAAATGAAATAAAAAACTAAAGTTGTTGAAGTCACGGTCGATAACATTAGTTGAGGGGTGATCTAATCGGTCATTTATAGAGTTATTGCGAAGTAGAGGTGCTGAGCAATAATGTAGTGAGGCGGTAACAATGAGGAGGCTCATTGCTACTGAATTTTGAGGCGGGCTTACCATGCGCAACGCGCTATTGGTGGGTTTCCAGGAGGTTTTATCATGGCATTATTCGTTAATACCAACGTGGCATCGTTGAATGCTCAGCGTCAGTTGTTCAATTCAGGCGCATCACTTAATACATCATTCGAACGTTTATCATCGGGCTTTCGTATCAATCGCGCGGCGGATGATGCGGCTGGGCTACAGATTTCTGATCGTTTAACGACACAGATACAGGGTTTAGACCAAGCTGCCAGAAATGCAAACGATGCAATCTCATTAGCGCAAACCGCAGAAGGTGCCTTAGGAGAAGTTACATCGTCATTGCAGCGCATTCGTCAATTAGCGGTACAGTCGCAAAACGGAATTAACTCAGATGCAGATCGCGGAGCATTGCAAAAAGAAGTTTCGGCATTAAAGTCTGAAATAACCAGAATATCGACTGACACGCAATTTGGTACAACTGACATCCTTGATGGCACATTTTCAGCGAGCTTTTTAGTAGGTGCAAATGGTAATCAGAATATATCCGTTAATTTATCTCGTAATGATGGTTTCGGGGCAACAGGTCTGAGCATTGATAGCGTCGATGTGGCCACCGTTGATGGGGCATCTGCGGCATTAACCGCTATTTCTGAAGCAATTTCGGTGGTTGGAGGAGTTCGTGCTGATCTTGGTGCTGTGCAAAATCGCTTTCAATCTACCATTAGAAACTTAAGCAATATTTCTGAAAATATTTCTAGTGCACGTTCACGTATTCGCGACACAGATTTTGCGGCTGAAACGGCAGAACTGACTCGTAATCAAATCATTCAACAAGCATCTCTGTCGGTGTTAAGTCAGGCAAATCAAGCCCCCCAAACTGCATTGAGTTTATTGGGCTAGGTTATATTTAATGGTTTAAAAAGTGGATTATACTGAACTGTATAATTCGGTTGGTTAGAAACTCGATAGGGAGCATTGGACATTATTAAGCCTTTGCTCCTTTCTTTGTTTGAGAGGTGAGTTATGGAAGTTAATCTTTCACAAGTTGGCAGGAATTTTGCTGAATTAACTAACAATGAAAATGTTCTCAATACGGATGTTAAGACACAAACGAATGTTCCCTTACCCGATGTTAAATCTGCCAGTGATATAAACAATAAGGATACTAAAGGGTTTACTGCGACAGCCGATAAACAAGTACAAGAAGATCGTGAGCTTTCAACGCAAGAGCTGGATGAAGCGCTTTTGGAAGTGAATGAATTTGTTCAGACCAGAAACAAGCAATTAAATTTTTCGGTGGACGAAGATAGTGGTAAACAAGTGGTTAAGGTAACAGACTCCGAAAGTGGGGACGTTATTAGACAAATCCCCACAGAAGAGGTGCTCAGTTTATCGCGGCGGATACAGGATTTACAAATGGATGTAGGTTCGGCGGTAGGTATGTTTTTTAACAAGCAGGCCTAACTTAATTTTAGGTGAGAGGTAGTTATGTCAATTCAATCGCTAGGAGTAGGTTCGGGCCTTGATCTAGAGGCTTTAGTTAGCCAGTTATTGGAAGCTGAGCGCACGCCTAAGCAGGCTCGTCTTGATTCTCAAGAAGAATCTTATGATGCTGAAATATCCAGTATTGGTACGCTGAAGTCTAAAATGAAGGAATTTTTAGACAGCGTAGATGAACTGCGAAGCGATGCCAACCTAAAAGGCCGAGAGCCGACGATTAAAAACCCGAGCGAGAACATCGAACCGTTTACGGCTGAAGCATCAAACAGCGCAGTGGAGGCAGACTACGCAATCGCCGTTACGCAACTAGCCAATGGTAGTCGAATAGAAACGGATAATGCGGTCGATGGAGGCTTTTCAAGCACGTCTGACTCCGTTAGTGCTCAAGCTGGTAGTTTGACATTTAAAATCGGCGCGACCACTGATACCTTTTCTATCAATGTGACAGCTGGCATGACGCTCCAGCAATTGAGTTCTGCTATTAACAGCTCTGACGACAACTTCGGTGTTCGTTCGAGCATTATTGATACTGGCACTGCCTCCGGTGGTGCAAAGTTAGTATTTACCTCATCAGTTCAAGGTGAAGGTAACGATTTAATGATCGTTAATGATAACAACATTGCCGACTTAAACAGAGTCGCGACGACTGACTCAACGGAAACCGCTGCCTATTTAGATCCAGTCAAAAGCGCCCAGAACTCAAAAGCCACAATCGACGGTATAGCGGTTGAGAGCAGTACCACGGAATTTGAAAATGTTATTGAGAACGTTTCCTTTACCGTGTCTCAGTTGTCAGAATTAGATGAGGATGGCATAACGCCCAAGACATCGAATTTGAAAATAGGCTTTGATGCAGAGGGCCTAGAAGGCAAAATACGCGACTTCGTTGATAACTTTAATGCGTTAAATACCCAGATTACCACACTAACTCGTTATGGCGCGTCAGATTTGGAAGAGGATGGCGCTCTTGCTGGTGACTCTATGATACGAGGGATTCAGCAAGGTCTTTCAAATATGATCAGTGCTAATGTTTCGTCGTCAGGGTTGGGGACGTTGTTCCAGTTGGGTATTGAATTTAATGAAGACGGTGACTTGGAGATAGGTTCATCGGATAAGTTTGGTTTTGGTAGTGGTGAAGATAGACTAAAAGACGCTCTAGAAGATAGTTTTGACGATATAGCGGCACTGTTTGCGGATAGCGAAAACGGTGTGGCTGTTAGAATGCACGATTATATAGAGCAGTATACAAATTACAGTGGCTTACTGACATCGAGAGAGAAATCAGTACAAGACCAGAAAGATCAGTTAGCGGATGAGAGAGAACAATTCGAATTGCGGATGGCCTCGACTGAACAAATCCTACGTGATAAATATTTAAATTTAGATCAGACTGTTGCACAGCTTAACCAAACGGGGTCAGCACTTCTGGCATCACTAGGTTCTGCATAGGTAGGATAGGAGAATACAGATGGCTTTAAAAGGTATCAATGCCTATAAGAAAGGCAACTTAAAACAAGAGATTGCCCAAGCAGATCCACATAAATTGACCTTGATGTTAATGCAAGGGGCCCTTGATAGAATGGCGTATGCAAAAGGCTGTATGGAGCGTAAAGAATATGCTGAAAAAGCTCAGCATATCGGTCGATGCACAGCTATTTTAATCAATCTGCGTGATACGCTTGATTTGACTAATAATGCCGAAGTGGCGGAAAATTTATTCTCACTTTACGACTATATGGTTCAAAGGTTAACGGATGCGACAGTGCAGAACAATCTGCAGATCATGGATGAGGTCATTGGCTTAATGTTGCCTATTAAAACGGCCTGGTCACAAATTCCAGACGACGCTAAGCAAGATGCTTATGAAGCGCAGCGCCAAAAGCGACAAGCTGTAGTGTGAGAAAAATCGAACTAAATCACCCTTTCACACCCAGTGAATTGGTGAGCATTAATCAGAAACTTTCGTCTTTATTAGAAGATGAAGCGCTTGATGAAAAATCTTTTCATACGATATCAGTTCAGCGAGATAGATGTATTAAAGAATATTTAGATTCCTTGGCGCCTGCGCAAAAAACAGAATTTTGTGAAGCGGAGATCAAGGTCAATGATGCGCTAGTAGCGCTTGCGCAGCAGCTTTTTGATGCGTCTTTAAAGCAGTTAAGTGGTTTAATTCGTGGACGAAAGGCGGTTAAAAAATACTACTAAGGTTAGCTGAGAGGGTGTTGTGTATGTAAAGGAGTGTTCAATTATCTCTATTTTGCGAATATCCTTAAGATTCATAGTCATATACACTAGAATAAAACCAAAGAAAGCCTAACCCTTGGTGATGAACAACAATGTTTAATAATAAATCAATCCTTATTACTGGCGGTACCGGCTCATTTGGTAAGCGTTTCGTTTCCTTTATTTTAAAAAATTACCAACCGCAAAAGCTCATTATTTATTCTCGAGATGAATTAAAGCAGTTTGAAATGCAGCAAGTTTTTGATGCGCCCTGCATGCGCTATTTTATCGGTGATGTACGTGACAAAGAGCGTATGATTTCCGCCATGCGGGATGTGGACCTCGTGGTCCATGCCGCAGCCCTAAAGCAAGTGCCAGCGGCTGAGTATAATCCCAATGAATGTATCAAAACGAATATAAACGGCGCACAAAACGTGATTGATGCAGCAATAGCAGCTAACGTAAGTCGCGTCATCGCTTTGTCCACCGACAAAGCAGCCAATCCAGTTAATTTGTATGGAGCAACTAAGTTAGCGTCGGACAAGTTGTTTGTGGCGGCAAATAATATTTCTGGGGCTAAGGGCCCAAGGTTCTCTGTGGTTCGTTATGGCAATGTGGTTGGATCTCGTGGCTCGGTAGTACCGTTTTATCGCTCTTTGATGGAGCAAGGTAAATCTAATTTACCAGTTACCCATGCAGAAATGACACGCTTTTGGATCACATTAGATGAAGGCGTTGAGTTCGTGGTAAAGAACTTTCAGCGAATGCAAGGTGGCGAAATTTTTGTTCCTAAAATTCCATCTGTCGCTATTCTCGACTTGGTAGAATCTATGAGCGGCACCCGTGAACATGAGCTTGTTGGTATTCGCCCTGGTGAAAAACTGCATGAGGTGATGGTGCCGGAAGAGATGGCGCATCATTCATTGGAGTTCGATGATCATTATGTAATAACACCTGCCATCGTTTTTTTCGAAAAAAATATTGACTATAAGCGCAACAAGCTCGGTGAGACAGGTAAAGCGGTAGAAGATAAATTTGAGTATCATTCCGGCACTAACCCTCATTTCTTATCTGTGGAAGAGCTACGGACCCTAGATAGTACGACGGATTAGCATTGAACATGTTGCCATATGGTTGTCATACTATTGATCAGGACGATATAGATGCTGTCGTCGATGTACTTCAAAATCAATTTTTAACGCAAGGGTCAACGGTCCCAGCTTTCGAACGTGCCCTTTGTCAATATACTCAGGCAAGCTATGCCTTAGCGGTAAACAGTGGTACATCGGGTTTACATGTGGCTTGTTTAGCGGCAGGGGTTGACTCGTCAGACGTCGTTTGGACGGTGCCCAACTCCTTTGTTGCTTCAGCCAACTGTGCTCGCTACTGCGGGGCCGACGTTGATTTTGTAGACATTGACCCGCTAACACGGAACATCTCTATTGAAGGCCTCAAAAATAAACTGGCTAACTGTAGCAAGTTCCCTAAGGTATTGATCGTGGTGCACTTTGCGGGGGAGTCTTGTGATATGCAAGCGATCTCCGCACTAACAAGCATTCACAATATTACGCTTATTGAAGATGCGGCACACGCATTAGGTGCGACATATCAAGATAAGCCGGTCGGCTGTTGCCAATACAGTGATATGACTGTTTTGAGCTTTCACCCTGTTAAGTCTATTACCTCGGCTGAAGGCGGAGCAATAACCACTAACGACGAGGAACTGCTAAAGCGACTTACGCTGTTCGCAAAGCATGGTATCACTCGGGAGCTATCCACTTTTGAAACTCAAGATCAAGGCGCTTGGTATTACGAGCAGCAAGCGCTTGGTTACAATTACCGTATGAGTGACATTCATGGTGCATTGGGTTTATCCCAGTTAAATAAGTTAGATGCGTTTATTCAACACAGACGTGAAAAAGCGGCTGTGTATTTAACAGCACTACGTCCGTTACCTATTAAGTTGCCAAGTGAGGAAACGCTTGCCACCAGTGCATGGCACCTTTTTATGATTGAGCTTACAACGCATGACCGAAAGGCAGTGTTTGACGCGCTTAGAAGTCGGGGGATTGGTGTTAACGTACACTACATTCCCATTCATCTTCAGCCTTATTATCAAAAGCTTGGTTTCCAAAAAGGTGATTTTCCTTTGTCTGAGGCCTTTTATAAACATGCTATTACATTACCGTTGTTTCCGACAATGTCAGCTTCACAGCAGCAGCATGTGATTGATACACTCATTGATGTTTTACAGTGAAGTCTAATAAATGAACCTCGCTATTATTCCTGCCAGAGGAGGAAGCAAACGTATCCCTGGTAAGAACAGTAAAATGTTCTGTGGTAAACCGCTAATCGCTTACTCCATCGAAGCGGCCAAAAATTCTGGTTTGTTTGACAAGGTTATTGTTTCTACTGACAGTCAGCACATAGCGGATATTGCGATAAAGTGTGGCGCTGACGTTCCATTTATGAGGCCAGAAAACCTCTCTGATGATTTCACTGGTACCGTGCCCGTTGTTAAGCACGCAATAAAATTTGTTCAAGAGCAGGGCGAAGCGCCAAGTCATACTTGCTGCATATACGCTACAGCTCCCTTCCTCCAAGTGACTGCGTTAAAAGACGGGTTTAAAAGGTTAAAAGCGGATGTTTCTAAGCACTTTGCGTTTTCTGTTACCAGTTTTCCATTCCCCATTCAGCGGGCATTAAAGATGCAAAAAGGGGGCGTGTGTCCTTTTAGTCCACAAGACATCCCCAAGCGCTCACAAGACTTAGAAGAAGCTTATCATGACGCGGGGCAGTTCTATTGGGGCAAAAGCGAAGCTTTTTTAAAAGGGATACCTACATTTAGCGAAACGAGTATTCCTATTGTACTACCTCGCCATTTAGTGCAAGACATTGATACACTTGAGGATTGGGAGCGCGCTGAGTTAATGTATAAAGCGTACATGCAATCACAAAAGGGGGAATAATATGCAGCAATCCACTTCGCTGAATGCTGAGCGAATTCTGCTAATCCGAATGTTGAGTGTTAAAGACACAGCAACAATAGGGGTTGCAGCATTGCGGCATTTTCAAACTAAATTCCCTGACAGTCAGATTGATTTTCTGACTTTTAGTGCTGGCGCCGATATTATTCATCTAGTCGACCCGAACGTGGAAACGATAACCTTGCCGGCCCACGCGTGGCCTAATGATTTATTAGTCGCAATTGAAGCTTTTTTGAGCTTAGCCGAAACAATAATTCCCAATGAATACACACAAATAGTCAACTTCGATACTGCTTTCATGCCTTGTTTTTTGGCGCGGTTTCTTCATGATGCAGGTGAGAATGTCGCTGGCAATATGTTAAACATCTCAGTCCAAACATTACTCAACCAATTCCAAGACCAAACGTTGCAACCCGATTTTGTTCAATCGACTGAGCGCTATATGCAAAGTACTTTTCACGGCATGACACGTTTGCATAGTCAATGGTGGAACACTCAACAGTTTGATGCGGGGTACACTGAGTTTTACTTGCGTGAATGTTGCGGTTTCACAGACATTGATATTGATGTGAGTTTGCCGATTGAGCGCATACACCGCAACATTTCACTTACTTCTGAGAATGTTTATTCTGAGTCAAGGTCTGAACAAACGACAGCGAAAAAAGTCGCGTTGTGTCTAGCTGATGCTCATGATGGATATGCTTATCCATATATTTTTGAACTGAAAGAGATGCTTGAACGCAAAGGGTTTCAGGTTTGGACTAATGGAGGTAAAAAAAGACCTTTAATAGAAACATTGAATGATGTGGCTCATGCAGATTTGGTTGTCACCAAGCCGGGGGAATCACAATGGTATGGCAAGGCAGTGGGTTGCTTAACACTGTTAATCAGCGCCAGCGAATCTCCTTTGTTCAGTATGCCCGATTACGCCACCGACCAAACTGCTCGTTGCCCGGTACATTGCCCTTTTACTCAAAGTGAGCAATCTAAGTGCTGTTGTGATGCACCTGAAGAGTTGGCAGATGGCATAGAGTCAATTTTTGCCGAACAAAGTCGATAACCTAAAAGTTAACACGTATACATGCTAAGAACGTATCTATGTCGATAAATAAACAGTCAACGATTTTCATTGGTGACAGGCCTATTGGCCCCCAGCATCCGCCATTTATCATTGCCGAGCTGAGCGGTAACCATAATCAACAATTGTCGTTAGCTCTGAATATGGTTGAAGCCGCTGCTAAGGCAGGCGCCCACGCTATCAAATTGCAAACATTTACAGCCGATAGCATGACGCTGGATGTGAATACTGCCGATTTTGTTATCCAAGAAAAGGACAGTTTATGGCATGGTGCTTCTTTACACGGTTTATATGCAAAAGCTGCCACGCCGTATGAGTGGCACAGTGTGCTGTTTAATAGAGCTAAAGAGCTCGGTATGCTGGCTTTCAGTTCTCCCTTTGATGCTAACGCCGTCGATTATCTGGATGACTTAGCAGTGCCGTGTTACAAAATTGCGTCTTTTGAGCTAACAGATATTCCGCTTATTAGCAAAACGGCGTCTATGGGGAAGCCGATTATTATGTCAACTGGCATGGCATCATTAAGTGAAATTGAGGCTGCGGTAGTTGCAGCTAAAGCTGCGGGCTGCGACGATATCATACTGCTTAAATGCACCAGTACTTATCCAGCACAGGCGTCAAATACAAACTTGCACACCATTCCTCATCTGCGTGATGCGTTTAGTTGTCAGGTCGGGCTATCCGATCATACCGCTGGCGTTGGCGTGTCAGTTGCTTCGATTGCGTTAGGCGCAGCTGTTATTGAAAAACACTTCGTACTTGATAGGGGAGCAGGGGGGGTTGATGCCGCTTTTTCATTAGAGCCAAGTGAATTTAAAATGCTGGTGGATGAAACACAGCGGGCTTGGCAAGCGCTCGGCGAGGTAAAATACGGGGGCAGTGATGTTGAACAAAAGTCCAAACAGTATCGCCGCTCAATTTATGCTAGTGAAAATATTAAAGCAGGCGAGGCATTTACTGAGATGAATCTGCGCGTAGTCCGTCCGGCTTTTGGTTTAGCGCCCAAACACTGGGAAGACTTGCAAGGTAAGCAGGCGACACAAGACATAATGAAAGGCACAGCACTTAATTGGTCCCATGTTAGATAATACGCACAAACAGCAATGTATTATTTTTCGAGTAGACGCGGGAGCGGATATCGGTTTAGGGCACGTGATGCGTTGCCTTGCATTAGCGCAAGGTTTACATAGTCGCAATGTAAGAGCGGTATTTGCAGTGAGTCAGAATAGTTTACAGCATTGCCAAAACCGCAGCGACTGGATGGGGGAGTTGTACGTTATTACTGCTAGCTCACGTTATGATGAACATCACGAATTACAGCAACTGTGTATTAAAGAGCAAGCTGACTGGCTTATCTTAGATGGATACCAATTTGATTCAGATTATCGAAAATTACTGGATTTAAATACCTGTAAACTGGCTATGTTTGATGATGGCCAGTTATTGGACGCAGGTATTAAAGATGAGCATTTATCCATGATCATCAACTGGGCGAGCGGGGCAGATAAACTAAACTATAACGACCTTGCTCCAAATGCATGGTGCTGTGCGGGTGATAGCTACCGTGTTCTTAGGCAAGAATTTTATCAGGTGCAAACACTCCCCTTTAATAAGCGTAATCGCTTGATCTTGATGTTCGGCGGTAGCGATCCAAGTCAGCTTACTTTGCCCTTGCTGAAACTTTTTTCAGAATCTTCCATTCGACTTCCGATCACTATCATTACAGGGAGTGGTTATCAGCATACTGATGAGCTAGAAAAGTTTATAAAACACAGCCACCTATCGATAGAACACTTTCATGACTGCCAGCAAGTAGCAGAAGTATTTCACCAGGGGCGTTTAGCTATTTCGGCTGCCGGTGCTAGCCAGTTTGAACTGTTACATTGTGCCACGCCTTCAATTTTTGTGGTCACGGCTAAGAATCAATTGTTCGCTAGTGAGCAGGCGAGAGGGCAGGGCTGGTGCTTTGTGAGTATTAAAAATGCTCTGCAAGAGCAGCCAACATTTGAAATGAACGCCAAAGCATTATTGCTTGAGCAAATAGTACAAAAATCGATGGCACTGTGGCATCAACCAGAATTATTAAACCAAATGCATAGCAATGCATTATCTGCTCGTCAGCAAGCGGGATTTAATCGTATTTTTACTGCACTTTATTCAAAGCTGCCTAATGAACCACACGAGACTAACTTGCTATGAATGACGTTACCAGTGAGCATTGTTTTGTACCGATTAACGCATCCCATTTATCAACGGTTTGGCATTGGCGCAATAGTGAAAGAGTGCGAGAAAATATGCATTGCGATAAACTTATTGCGTGGGATGAACATCAGCATTGGTTTGAAGCTTTAATGCAAGATACCAACCGTGAATGCTGGATTTACTGCCAACACTCTCGCCCTATTGGTGTGTTGAACGTTAGTGATACTCAACATTCCGTGATGCAGTGGGGATGTTATCTGGGTGAGGTAAATTGCGCACCAGGTAGTGGATTAATACTCGAGTGGGCTGCACTTGAGTATGCTCAACAAAAGATAAACTGCACTGGTCTTGAGGCACAAGTATTATCTTTTAATACTGCGGCTTTAAAACTACATACGCTATTTGATTACGAACGAGTAAAAATTGAAAGTGGCGGCATGCGCCGAAGCAACGGTCAGTCAGATATTACCCATTACGATATCCATTATTTCTATTATGCGATGCAAAAGTGGCGGCAACACCGAGACGCTGTATTAGTTAAACTACCCAAACCCATTCAAAGAGGGTGTCAGCAAGTGACATTCTTGAGTAAGGAATAAAAGTGAATATTGAACAGATCGTTATGCGCGCTATGCGTGATGTTGCTGAGTTAAGCGACTGCAGATTAATTGACCCTATAGAGCCTGATACGTTGTTGCTGAAGTCAGGGCTCGATTCATTAGGCTACGCAATGTTAGTAGCTCAATTAGAAGAAGAGTTAGGCATCGATCCTTTCACTGAGTTAGCTATAAAAGTGTACCCTGCGACTTTCGCCGAGTTTGTTGCGATTTACGCCCAGGGGTTAGAGCAAACACGCGACTAATGAGTAGCTTAGCGTCTCTTTTACTGACAAAGGCAGTCACTCCTGTGATTGCGAATACAAGCCAGTCGTTTTCATTAGAGCAGTTATTGGCGCTAGCCAAGCTCTGGCGAGCTGAATATCAGTACCTAGAAAATAAACCTCTGGCGCTTATTTATACCGACAGCGCTGCTTTCTGTGTGGGGTTACTCGCGTTTGATGGCTTGTGTAGCGACCTGTTTTTATGTTCAACCGAGCTAGCTGAAAGTATTGAGAATAGCTGCTCGCGGCTCACGATAGATATTAACTCGCCGCCCAAGCAAGCTTATAGCCAGACTAGGAGCGCAGCAGATGCCTCTGCTACATCAGGCAAGTTGAAAGCGCCACCTGATACACGCGAAACGGTTACTCGCTGGTGGTTAGCCTCGTCGGGTACATCAGGCCAACCTAAATGGTTTGCGCATACACTCACTTCCTTAACCTTGAATACCAAATATTCAAACACGCTGTCAGAATTGAAATGGGCAAATTGCTATCAAGCCTATCGGTACGCCGGGTTACAAGTACTATTACAGGTGCTCATCAGCGGGGCAACATTGGTGGACGACACCACGCATGACTTAATAGCAAGACTGCAGCAATATGCAAAGGCCAAGGTCAATGCCATATCTGCCACTCCAAGTATGTGGCGTCAAATGCTGATGACAAACCAGTTACAACGCGTGCCACTAAAGCGCATCACATTAGGCGGAGAAATTGCGGACCAACCATTGCTCGATAAGCTCTCTGAACTTTATCCCCAGGCTAGTATTCGGCACATATATGCCTCTACAGAAGCAGGAGTCGGGTTTGTAGTGAAAGATAAACTAGCCGGATTTCCTGTTAGTTGGTTACAGCAAGGGATGAGCAACGCGCAATTAGCAATCGATGAAAAACAACATTTACGCATAAAACCCAAGCATGAACTAGATGCGCAACTTGATACACTTATCGATGACGAGGGGTATCTAGATACGCAGGACATCGTGCAAGCAGACGGCGATAGAGTACATTTTCTCGGGCGTGCGTCTGGCGTTATTAATGTTGGCGGAAATAAAGTACCACCAGAAAAAGTCGAATCAGTCATTTTGTCGGTTAAAGGAGTGTCTCAGGCAAAAGTGTATGGGCAGCCCAATAGTGTACTGGGCAACCTTGTCGTGGCTGATATTCTTATTGAGCCCAATCAAGACTGGGGGAATATTAGCCGAACTGTTCGCGCACAGTGTAAATTGATGCTACAACGCTTTGAAATTCCTGTAAAATTACGTCAAATTGACAGTTTAGTGATGTGCCCAACGGGCAAATTAAGCAGGAGCGATGATCATGTCTGAGTACGTGATAGTAACGGGCGCGAGTAGAGGCTTAGGCCTAGCCATTTGCCGAGATCTTCTCGACTCTGGAGTGTCAGTGGTTGCACTTGCGCGTACCTACAGCCCTGAACTGCATAGTTTGAGCGACGCGTATCCTGATTGTTGTCATTTTATTGAAGCAGATTTAGCTGATTTAGATGCTTTGCCGGCGCTATGTAAGTCAATAGTCAAGCGCTTCGGGCGTCCTTACGGATTGGTGAATAATGCTGCTGTGGGGCATGACGGCGTACTGGCGACTATGCCAAACGGTGAAATCGATAATTTAATGCGTTTGAATGTGCAGTCTCCCATGTTGTTGAGTAAGTACTTGCTACGCTCAATGCTACTTAATAGAAGGGGGCGAATTATTAATATTTCTTCAATCATCGCAAAAACAGGATTTAACGGATTGAGCGTTTATGCTGCTAGCAAGGCAGCGTTAGAAGGCTTTAGTAAATCACTTGCTAGGGAAGTAGGTAAGGCGGGAATTACCGTAAATTGTGTTGCGCCCGGTTATATGCAAACTGACATGACAGGCGATTTACAAGGTGAAAAGCTAGCATCAATTAAACGCAGAAGCCCTTTAGGTAGATTAGCCAGTGTTGAGGATGCCGCTGCCATGGTTAGCTTTTTATTAAGTGACAAAGGCTCTGCTATCACTGGCACTGTAATGACGGTTGATGCGGGTAGTACGGCTTAGTTAAGTTTCGCTTAAAAAGGCCGATAAGATAAGTATAAAAATTAAAAGCTAATTCAGTGAATAGTCGTTTGAGGTATAACCTGTTATGAAACTTTCAGTTCTTGTTCCTGCATGTAATTTACAAAATTTTATTGCTGAATGTTTACTTTCAGTACTTGAACAAGAGACTGATTTTGACTTTGAAGTCATTGTTTGTGATGACGCATCAACAGATAATACTCAAGCGGTTATAGCAACCCTTGAGACTTTGTTTCCAAACAAGTTAAACGCCATATACAAGACTCAAAACCAAGGCTTAGCGGCTAACATGGGCACCTTGCTTGCAGCGGCTAAAGGCGAATATATAGCCTATCTTGATGGGGACGATATTGCGTTGCCTTCAAAGTTACAGCGTCAAGTAGATTATTTAGATACACACGAAGATTGCCACATGGTCTATCACGAATCCGACATGTTTGATTCGGTCACGGACAAAACTATTAAGCTATATTCGGAAGATTTTTATAACTGGTCATATATCCCAGCGCGTTCCACAATTGAACATATGATTAAATATGGTACCTACATGCAAGCCAGTAGTGTAATGTTTAGAAATCATCAAAATCTGCAAATGACGATTTCAGCTAAATGTAAGATCATTTTTGATTATGCCTTTTATATTAATAATGCAGGTTATTTATCTGCAAATATTGATTTTATTCCACAAGTGTTAGGCCGCTATCGTATTCATGAAAATAGTTTTGGCCAGCAAACCAGCCGCTCTTATGCCAGACGCGAACAGTCATTGATGGATATTGAATTGGCCTGCCAACAAGCTGTACAGTTTGGTGTTAATCAAACAATCATCGATGCAGGTATCGCTCATCATAGGTTTGCTGCCGCCTTATATTTTCTGATCAGAGGTGCGAATGACCTTTTTATCAAGTACATCGAATTGGCTTCTAAAAAAGATTACTTTTTTAGTGAAAAACATCGTGCGGTGTTTGAAAGCAGACACGACGCTGAGCAACTAAACAAACTGTTAAGTGAAGCTGCTTAAATGTCTAGTTTTGATGTTATAGTCGTTGGTGCTGGTTTTTCTGGGGCCGTGATGGCTGAACGTTTTGCCAGTCAGCAAAATAAAAAGGTTTTAGTGTTAGAACAACGGTCTCATATTGCAGGTAATTGTTATGACTACACCGATGATTCGGGTATTACGGTGCATCAGTATGGGCCTCATTTGTTTCACACCGATAAAGAGCATGTGTGGCAATATCTGAGTCAGTTTACCCAGTGGACGCGCTACGAACATAAAGTACTGGGGTTTATTGATGGTAAATTAGTGCCCATCCCTTTTAATCTGAATACTTTGTATCAACTCTACCCTGATGAGCAAGCACAGGAAATCGAAGCTTTATTAGTGCAGCAATATGGGGCAGGGGGCAAAGTGCCCATTCTGGAACTGAGAAAAAGTCAATTCGCTACACTGCAACAATTAGCTGAATTGGTTTACGAAAAGTTTTTTGTAAATTATACGACTAAACAATGGGGTTGTTCACCTGAAGACATTTCACCTGAGGTTACCGCTAGAGTGCCCATAATCGTCTCTAGAGACGACCGGTATTTTCATGATAAATATCAAGCAATTCCAAGCCAAGGTTATACTCAGCTTATCGCCAATTTATTAAACCACGACAATATAGAGGTACAACTCAGTAGCGACGCAAGTAGTCTAATTCGCTTAAATGACGCAACTAAGTCAGTGGAATTTAAGGGGCAAGCGTTTGACGGTAAATTGGTTTTTACTGGTATGCTTGACCAATTATTTGACTATTCAGACGGGGAGTTACCTTATCGGTCACTGCAATTTGATTTTCAAACCCTTAATATTAGAGAGTTTCAACCAAATACAACGGTTAATTACCCCAACGAACATGCGTATACTCGCATAACCGAATTCAAGCATATCCTAAGACAACAATCAGACCAAACCGTCATTGTAAAAGAATACCCACAAGACTATGACCGCCACAATCCAAATAAAAACGTCCCGTATTACCCGATTTTTAATCAAGCTAACCAAGAGCGATTCGAGCAATACAAACAAAGGTTGCAAGCGTTTGAGAACGTGATCACGGCTGGTAGGTTAGCTGATTATAAGTATTACAATATGGATGATGCGGTAGGTAATGCGCTGAATATTTTTAATCGGTTCACTGGGCAAGGATTTGCTTAAGATGTTGGCCAGTGAAGCTATTGCTGCAAACCAAAAGCGTATAATACGAAAAATTTCCGAGCTGGATAAGCAGGAATATTGTCTGGTTGGTGATGGTGCTTACGCTAAAGGTTTGTTGGCACAACTTTCCAAATTAAACCTCAGCCTCCCAACTATTTGGTGGGTAAGCAATATTCAAGCAGATTACCCGCATATAGAGCAACAAATTGAAGACGAACAAAGTCGTTTAGAGCTGTCGATAATTGTGCTGGGTACTGGGCACTTTCAACTTGAGATGATTCACAGGTTAGCCACTAAAACAGAGGTAAGTGCAGAGTTTTGGGATATGATGTTGTGCGCCCCAGCACATTCAACACAAGCCGAATTAGGCATTAGCGATAACACACTTCTCTATATCGATTTATATGCCAGCATCAACCGCCCTGCCTATTTACAATGTTTTTTTGCCGCGCTAGAAGGCGCCGGCACGCGAGTTGATGTTCGCCATCCGTTGCAGCGTTTTAACGATGATTATCTTCAATCAGCTAAAAGTGTCATTGTTTGGAATGGCTCTACATCAGCATTTTTACCCATTATTGAAAAATTAAAGGCGTTAAAAGTAGAAGTAACCTTTGCTGAATGTGGTTTTTTTCCGCAGCATCAATACTTTTATTTTGACCGCCTTGGGGTCAATAACAATAGTCAACTCTACTTTGATGATCTTAGCTGGGTGAATGAGCAAATGTTGCAAGACTTAAAGCTGTTACGTCAGCAGTTTTTATTGGCCTCGCAAGATGTTAAGCATAGCCAAGAGCGTTATGTTTTTATCCCACTCCAAGTGCCTAGTGATTCTAATGTGCTTAATCATTCAAAATTTACCAAGGGCATGCAACCGTTTATTGATTTTATTGAAGAGCAATACCCAAAGCAAAACTTAGTATTTAAACCCCACCCTAAAGATAGATTGAGTCACACTTACCTATATTCACATGGAAGGGTAAGCAGCGAAGATACAATACAACTTTGTGCTCATGCAGACATAGTCCATGGCATCAACTCTTCGGTTTTGTATGAGGCGGCCTTGCTGGGTAAAAAAGTAGTCCTTGAAGGTGACTGTTTACTTAAAAAACATATTAGCCAAGTTGATCGGCTGTTGGCGGCTATGTGCTACCGCCAATTCACAGTGACTGATACTTATTTTGATTTAGGTAAATTACAAACCTTCAGTTTTATCTCGCCTTCACTTTTGAGCAAAAATAATAAAAAGCAAGGTTCGGTCAGTGAGCGAAATGACCACGTGCGACAGCAGGAGAAAGTAGTGTGAACAAATGCCAGCTAGTGCGCAAAGACCAGCAATATTGGCTGAAGCAAGCAAATAGCCAAACACCACTAACGAATGTGTGGGAAAGGTTCAGTGAAAAAAATCGCATCGAGCTCTTAACTGCCAGTAATATTTTACCGTATTTAACCAGTATGGAAGCGGATTTAGCGATGCTGACCTGGTTTGACAGCTTAGTTATAAATGGTGAAATAAAGCTCAGTGTGCCAAATACCGATTATTTTATACAGTTATGGCAAAGCGCTACTTGGGATAATCAAGATTTACTCAATGCCGACTCCAACGCGCGTAAAGCGTTTGCAGGGATATGGGGTAGGCAACACAACGGTAACCCTAGAAATGACAACTATGAATCTAATCAACAAGATATCTTTAAGTCTGGTTATAACCAAGCGAGGTTAAAGTTGTTACTGGAGCGTGCAGGGTTTTGTGAAATACAGATACATGTTGAAGGGGCTCAAATCAACGCCAGTGCCACTAAAACCATGCACCGTGGTGAAAGACAAATATCAACACACTACGATCAAATTCGCCCAGACCATTTAAATAGGTACGAGTTTGCTTGTGAGCAATTAGTCACGTTACCCAGTAATGCTCAAGTTTTAGATTTGGCCTGTGGTATAGGCTACGGCACCTTAATGTTGGCTAAACACACGGGCGCTAAATTAACAGGCGTAGACATTGAACAAGCGGCTATAGCGCATGCTAAACAGCATTTTAGCAATGAAAATACGATTTTTTGTTGCCAAGATGCCAAGTTACTGGATATTGCAGCTAATACTCAAGATGCGGTGGTGTCGTTTGAAACCATAGAACATGTGGATTTTGATCAACAGTTATTAGATGTGTTTTTTAAGGTGCTCAAGCCCGGAGGACAACTTATATGCTCCACACCAAATCAAGATGTCATGCCCTTTGACCCGGTGAAATTTGAATTCCATTTAAAGCATTATAGCAATACAGAGTTAACGGATATGTTGCATAGGTCAGGCTTTCAAAACGTGACGCTTTTTGCGCAACACGATCCAGTAGCAGGAGCAGTTGTTGCTGGCTCAGATGGCTGTTTTACTATCGCTGTTGCTGTTAAGTAGCATGTTGTTATTTAGTATTATCATTCCGGTTTTTAATCGCACAAAATCACTTAAAAAAGCACTCGAATCGGTGTTGTCGCAATCCATTCAAAACTATGAGGTATTGATTGTTGATGATGGTTCGACGCCCTCTATTGCAGAGGGAATTGAGCAGCTAGTGTTGAGTTTTCAAGAACCAAAACTAAAGCTTTTACGCCATGCCATTAATAAAAACGGGGCCGCTGCAAGGAACACAGGTATTAATGCTGCTTCAGGCAAGTACATCTGCTTTTTAGACTCAGACGATTTTTGGCTCCCAAATAAACTGGAACGAGCCTTAGAATACATCAACACAAAAACCTGTAGTGATACCTTTTTAATCCATCATCAATATAGCAATAGTGAAAACGGTAAACTCACTGAGTCTTTACCAAAAGCTGCGAAAGCTAGCAGTGAATCTGTAGCGCATTATTCTTTTGTTACGAACAATGTTGGTGGCATACAATCAAGTACCATTTGTGTACCAACAATGGTGGCTAAAAATTGTTTATTTGATGAAAGGTTCTCAGGTCATCAAGATTGGGATTTTGCATTACAGGTAGGAGCAATGACTCAACACTTTTACTTTATCCCTGAGCCTTTAACAATTCGCAATAAAGATTCTGATGATAGTGTGGCGGATAACCTTAGCTGGGAATATTCCTTGTGGTTTTATGTGCAACGAGCAAGTTACTTTGATACACAATCTGCCTTGTATTTTTTCCAACGGGTGGTGTTAAGAAAGGCGGTTTTTTTCCTAGAACTTATGCCTGTTCTTAAGAATAAATTAATGCTAAGAATTTTGCTTAGTAGTCCACGGGCAACGATAAAGGTTTTGATTTCATTTGTTACGCAGGTTCGGCAATTACAAAAAAGAATCCGGCAGGTAGAATTAACCTGCAAAAATCGAAGTGTGACCCACTTGATGATTTGGGGCGGGAATGATTATGCTAGATCCCTTATTTTAAATCTAAATAAGCGCTTTAAGGTATTAAGGGTAATTGATTCCAAGGTTATGCACAGTCAGGCAAAACTACAAGGTATTGCTGTAACGACACTTCAGTCCATAAGTAAGGAAGAATTAGCCATGGTACAGGGAATAATTTTGGCAACTAATAGACATCAAAATTCGATGAAGCAAGACATATTAGGTTTTGCCCCTAGGCTTATAGAAAAAGTAATAGAGTTTTAACTATTCTGACTTGCATAATTTTGCTGTTTTAAATTTAAATAAACACTGTTGTCTAACCGACAACACTCACAAAAGTTAACGTGCTTGGTTAATAGATTTAATTTAAAATTTAATTCGTATTGTTCTTTATGAGGCATAGATGTCTACTTTAGTTTCAGTTGTAATACCGGTTTATAATTCACAAAGTTATATTGCAGACTGTATTGATTCGGTTCTGGCGCAAACTTATCAAGATTTTGAAATAATTGTGATTGACGATGGATCTACAGATAGCAGTTTAGACATTCTTAAATCCTATCAAAAAAAACAAAAAATCAAGCTTTTGCAAATTGAAAATTCTGGACAATCAGTGGCAAGGAACTTGGGTATTGAACAGGCCACAGGGAAATATCTAATTTTCATAGATAGCGATGATTGCTGGGAAAATAATACCTTGGAAGTCACAGTCGCATTGGCAGAGCAAAAGCAATTAGATATGGTACTGTTTGATGGGGAGTCTTTTGTAGATGATAAAGTTACCGATGAGCACACCAGAGAATGCCTTAATACTTATTTAATCCAAGGTTTCAAGCCAGACACTTACGTGAGAAATGCGCCTGAAGATGTGTTTAGTGGTGGTGAGTTTCTAGTTCAGCAAATGAACAATAATAAATTTATTGCGTCGCCAGTTTTGTATTTATACAAACTGGAAAAGTTTAAAAATATTCGATTTGTACCCAATATCATCCATGAAGATAATGCCTTTAGCATGGAACTATTGGTGAATGATGGCCGGGTCATGGCAATACCTAGTTCTTTATATCGTAGACGTATTAGAAAAAATTCAATCATGACCGCCCCCAAAACCATGCAAAACGTTAATGGCCATCTTGGTGTGTTAAAACGTATGGCAGAGGTGTTTAATCAGACCGAGGATGCAGAAATAAAAACAATAATCAACCGCGTTATGCGTATGACGTTGGCAAATTGTGCTAGATGCTTAAAACAAATAGATGATCAGCTAGGTTAAATAAGATGTTGTTGATATTCAGACATCTCACCCTTGGATTAACGTGGCTAACCCATGAATAACCCATTTATATCCATTGTTTTACCGACCCGAGACAGAGCAGATTTTGTCCCAATTGTGCTGACGTTTTTGCAAAAACAAAGCTTTACTAATTTTGAAGTGATCATATCTGACAATGGGGTTGATGAGTTTTGCCAAGAAAACATCAAGGCTTTTCTTAAAGATAGCCGCTTCACCTATAAACGTCCAAGCAAACCGCTAAATATGACCGACCATTGGAATTTTGCTATTGAGGGCGCTCGTGGCGAATATATCTCTATTTTTAATGAAAAGTTTTTTCTGAGAAAAGACGCACTACAAGTTATTTATGAGACTTATGTAAAGTATCAGCCTGATCTAATTTCCTGGAATTATGAATGGTTGGGCGAACCAAAAATGTTAAACGGTGAAATTACCGGTGACTATCATCCAACCAATGCACCCGTTGCCACTGCCATTTTTTCGCCCAGCGAGTCGTTGTCTCATTACTTTAATATTAAATATCCATTATCAGGTAATAATGTCCGTGACTTTTTGGAAAGTCGTTATGGCAGAATATATGGGGGGTGTGTCAGCAAAACAGTGATTAAAGCTGTGTTTAGTAAATATAAACAAGTTTTTCATCCCTTGTCGCCTGATTATACGTCACAATTTTTATTCCTAAATGAAGCCAAATCTGGGGTGCATATTGGCCAGTCTCTAATGTTACATGTGGTATTTGCGGCTATTTCTAATGGTATGAATACCACAAGCAATTTTGAAAAAGTTAAAGCGTTTCTTAAAGATTCAAAGCTAGATTTTGGCTCCTATAAAAATGACAAGCCACTTCCAGGTTTTTGTATAGGTTCTACTTATTCTATTGCCAGAGACTTGTATTCATTGAAAAAAATCGTTACTAAAGGCCCGATTAAAGAACAACAGTTAAATATTCCAGTTCTATGTTTTTACGCCAACAAAGAGCTTGCCGAGATGACTGGGTTAGAGCCAGGAGAGCGTGAAGAGCAGCAGGCGATATTAGATCTTACCATTGTTAACTTTAGCCAAAAGCAAAAATCGGTCTTCCAAAAAATGCCAAAACTCGCGCAAGATAAGCAACAGAATAAATGGCCTGAATATCTCTATGCCTCTAATTTCAAACACTTAGGCGTTCGAAAAAATCATCAAGTTTTATTGGATTTATCCGCTAAAGAGTTAGCGACAAAACATTGGTGTGAAAAAGTCATGCCACCCCAACACAAATCAATTTTTTCTGAACGAGTTTCGCTAGAGCAAGCGGTTGATTATCTATATGATTATAATCAGTATTCTCGTCAATTTTTAGGAATAAAATGAAAGCGGTTATTCTAGCAGGCGGGTTAGGCACTCGAATAAGTGAAGAGTCACATTTAAAACCCAAACCTATGATTGAAATTGGTGGTATGCCTATTCTTTGGCATATCATGAAAATTTATTCGTTTTACGGGATCAATGATTTTGTCATCTGCCTTGGTTACAAGGGATATATCATTAAAGAGTATTTCGCTAATTACTTTTTACATATGTCTGACGTCACTTTTGACATGCGTACAAATGCTATGCAAGTGCATCAAGAACACTCAGAGCCTTGGCGAGTAACCTTAGTTAATACCGGCGAATTTAGTATGACCGGCGGTCGTTTGAAACGCATCCAAGATTATATTGGTGATGAAACCTTTTGTTTTACTTATGGCGATGGTGTCGCTGATATTAATATTAAGGCTTTGATAGCTCATCATAAAGGCCAAGCAAAAATTGCCACAGTTACAGCTATTAAACCTCCAGGGCGTTACGGTGCGTTAAATATCCAACAAAATATTGTTAAAAATTTCCAAGAAAAACCAGCGGGTGATGGTTCATCCATTAACGGTGGTTTTTTTGTATTAGAGCCCACTATATTTGATTATTTGGCAGATGATAAGACCAGCTTTGAAGGCGAACCGTTAGTTAGTTTGGCCGAACAAGGGCAATTGACGGCATATCAACATCATGGTTTTTGGCAGGCCATGGATACTTTACGGGATAAAAATCACCTGGATGCCTTATGGCAATCTAAAACTGCGCCTTGGAAACTGTGGTAATGCCATTATCTGAGATTTTTTTTCAAGGTCGGCGTATTTTAATAACAGGCCACACTGGCTTTAAAGGCAGCTGGCTAACCTTATGGTTAAATCGTTTAGGCGCTGATATTACAGGTATCAGTCTTGCTCCAAATACTGAACCAAATTTGGCATCACTGCTAAATATTGAGTCACTGTGTGAACATCATATTTGTGATATTACAAATCCAGTTGCGCTAAGCGCATTAGTACAAAAGGCAAAGCCTGAAATTGTTTTTCATCTTGCAGCTCAACCTCTGGTGCGGGTTAGTTATCGTCAACCTTTAGAGACCTTTTCGACCAATATCATGGGCACTGCCAATCTATTAGAAGCTTTACGCAAAGTTGATTCGGTTAAGTCTGTAGTTATGGTAACTACAGACAAGGTCTATCACAATAACGAATGGCTATACCCCTACCGTGAAAATGATCGCCTAGGTGGTCACGATCCTTATAGCGCCAGCAAAGCAGCAAGTGAGTTGGTGATAGCCAGCTACAGAGATGGATATTTAGCAGACCAAGGCGTAGCCATAGCAACGGCAAGAGCAGGAAATGTCATTGGGGGAGGGGATTGGTCACAAGAACGTTTAATTCCCGATGCAATCCGCGCTTGGCAAAATCACCAGGCTATAGACATTCGCAGTCCCGATGCGATACGCCCATGGCAACATGTATTGGAGCCACTTTGGGGCTACATGCAACTAGCAAAAAGGTTATACGCACAACCTGAATTAGCTGGCGCATATAATTTTGGTCCTAACGCCAACGAAGCCGCAACTGTCCGAGATGTGATAGATAAGGCACGCAAGATTTATGGCGCTGGAAAGGTTCTTTACCCACACATTGTAGATGACATGCATGAAGCTGGCTTGCTGATGTTAGATACCAGTAAGAGTATCAATGTGTTAAAAAATCTGCCGGTTTGGTCGCTAAATCAAAGCATACAAAAAACCTTTGATTGGTATCGAGAAGTCAATCAGGGCAAAGCTGCATTAGATGCAAGCACGGCGGACATTGACGCTTACGAGGCGTTGTTGTGAGTCGATTTAGCCTGACCGATTTGCCACTAGCAGGGCTTAAAAAAGTAAAAAGGCAAAAGCTTGGTGATGAAAGAGGTTTCTTCGCTCGGGTGTTTTGTGCCGCTGAGTTATCGATATGCGGTTGGCAGGGGCCGATTGCACAAATCAATCATACTTATACAGCTAAAAAAGGCAGCGTTCGGGGCTTACATTTTCAACTTCCTCCCTTTAGTGAAATAAAATTGGTCAGTTGTTTAAAGGGGCAGGTGTGGGATGTAGTAGTGGATCTTAGAGCTGATTCGGCGACTTTTTTGCATTGGCATGCAGAAAAATTAACCAGTGATAACGGCATCGGGCTATTAATCCCAGAAGGTTTTGCCCATGGTTTTCAAACCTTGTGCGACGATGTTGAATTACTGTATTGCCATTCACAGGCTTACCAACCCAAAGCAGAGGCTGGCCTTAACCTATTAGATCCACGTTTGTCTATTAATTGGCCATTGCCTATTAGTCAGTGTTCAGAGCGAGATCAAGCATTTTCCCTTCTAGATGCTGAGTATGCAGGAGTGGATCTAAAATGAAATGCAGACATTGCCAAACCGCGTTAGAAAACACCTTTATAGATCTGGGTTTTGCCCCTCCATCTAACGCTTATTTAACTGCTGAGCAACTAAAGCAACCTGAAGTGTATTATCCGCTCAAGGTAAAAGTGTGTGAGCAGTGTTGGCTGGTGCAAACGGAAGACTATGCTCAAGCGAATGATCTTTTTAATGCCGATTATGCGTATTTTTCGAGCACCTCAAGTGGCTGGACAACCCATGCTCAGCGTTATTCAGAGGCCATTATTCAGCGTCTAAATTTGGATAAGCACAGTCACGTAATAGAAATAGCTTCAAATGATGGGTATCTACTGAAAAACTTTGTTGCTGCGGACATTCCTTGTCTGGGTATTGAGCCCACCGCAAGCACAGCCGCCGCGGCTGAAAAATTGGGCATCCCTGTGTTACGGGAGTTTTTTGGCGAAGCATTAGCTGCTCAATTGGCCAAAGCCCAGCAACAAGCCGATTTAATTATTGGTAATAATGTTTATGCTCATGTGCCAGATATCAATGACTTTACCTGTGGACTAAAAGCCCTATTAAAACCTGAGGGAACTATTACATTGGAATTTCCACACCTAATGCAATTAATCCAACAGGTGCAGTTCGACACTATTTACCACGAACACTTTTCATACTTGTCCTTGTTTACGGTGACCCAGATTTTTGCAGCAGCAGGCTTGCGCATTTGGGATGTTGAAACATTACCGACTCATGGTGGAAGTTTACGCATTTACGCCTGTCATGCTCAGGACAAGCGGACAAATTCTGTCGCTGTTAAACAAATGTTAGACCTAGAAAAACAAAATGGGTTACAAACCTTGTCTCCTTATCAAGAATTTCAGCAAGGCGCTAATAAGGTTAAAAATGATTTATTGGCGTTTTTGGTGGAGCAAAAACGCCTAGGTAAAAAAGTAGTTGCTTATGGTGCTGCAGCCAAAGGAAATACCTTACTAAATTATGCTGGTGTGAAACCCGACCTTTTGCCATTTGTATGTGATGCAGCGCTTTCTAAACAAGGGAAGTTTATGCCGGGCAGTCATATCCCTATATTGTCCCCCACTATCCTAGAAGAAGCCTCTGTCGATTATGTGCTTATCTTGCCATGGAACATTAAAACTGAAGTTAAGAGCCAATTAGCATGGTTAACCCATACTACCTTTGTTACAGCCATCCCAAATTTGGACCTGCTTAAATGAGAAATGTACTGGCAGCTAAACCATCCATTACCCAACGTGAAATAGACTACGTTAATGATGCTATTTGTAATGGGTGGGGGGAGCATTGTTACGATTATTTAATTCGATTTGAGAACGAGTTTAAAGCTTACCAAGATTCACCATTTGGATTAGCAACCTCAAGTTGCACTGGGGCATTACATATTGCATTTGCAAGTCTAGGGTTAAAGGCAAGAGATGAAGTGATTGTACCTGATATTACTTGGATTGCGTCAATCTCGCCCATAGTGCAATTGGGCGCTACACCAGTTTTTGTGGATGTTGAAGAAGAGTCTTGGTGTATAGATCCCAAATCCGTAGAAGCAGCGATTACACCATTAACTAAAGCCATTTTGGTGGTGCATGTTTATGGAAATTTGGTCAACATGGACGAAATTATGCGGATTGCCAAAAAGTATAATTTGCCAGTAATAGAAGATGCGGCTGAAGCATTAGGCTCTGAATATAAAGGAAAAAAAGCCGGTTCAATTGGCGATTATGGTGTGTTCTCATTTCATGGTACTAAAACAATGACCACTGGCGAAGGTGGCATGTTAGTCAGTAATAATCCGGGGTTATTTGCGCAAGCAAGCATCATTGCCAACCATGGTCGAGATCCGGCTGTGCCAAAGCTATTTTGGTGTGAGCAAATTGGCCTAAAATATAAAATGTCTAACTTGCAGGCTGCAATTGGCGTAGCGCAATTAGAAAGAGTAGGCGAACTTGTTGATAACAAGCGCTGGATATTTGAACAATACGAAGCATGTCTTGTCCATGCCGATATCATAATGAACCCCGAGATAGAAGGCTGCAAAAATAGCTATTGGATGCCAACGATAATATTGCCTGCTTCCTTTACTCTAGAAAAACGTGATGCGCTTATCCAAGCGATGCTCAAAAAAAACATCCAAGTCAGGCCGTTTTTTTATCCAGTGTCGAGTTTCCCAATGTTTACTCCTGTATTGGACAACACCATTAGTTTGACGCTTTATCAAAGGGGCATCAATCTACCAAGTTATTTTGATATGGATGAACTAGATATTGAATATGTAGTAAGTCATCTTAAAGAGCAGATCGCAGTTTTTAGATAAAAAAGTCCTTGCTCGAATGGTGTGAGAATCAAAACGTTAGAAACGAGTGAGCTAAGCTAGGGCATATGATTAGGTTGGTTGAATCACATTTATGTCGCTCAGAGTGCACGATACCAGCGTATTTAACTAACGTTTGTAGCGTTGTACTTTTTTCTTTTTGTTAACCAAAGTAGAGTTAGTTACAGCATATGGATGAAGTCACTAGACGTTTTAAAAATCACTATGAGCATTGTTTCGATACACATGGCGCAACGGCAAAAGGTGCAGATTGGCGAGACACCCAAACCGCTAATATGCGTTACCAACAGATGCTCAAGGTCATTGTAGATGCTACCACCAAAGCTAGCATGTTAGATGTGGGGTGTGGTTTTGCGGGGCTATTAAGTTATCTCAAGGAGCAAAGTCTGAATATCGATTATTCCGGCATTGATGTAGCACAAAATATGCTTAGCCATTCGAGGAAAACATTTCCAGATAACCAGTTTATAGAGGCCGATATTCTGTCTCATCAGTTTGACTGCAAATATGACTATGTAGTATGCAATGGAATTCTCACGCAAAAATTAACCGCTAGCCAGTCGTCAATGACGGCATACATGGAAAAGTTAATCAAAACCATGTTTGAGATCAGTAATATTGGCATTGCATTTAATATTATGACTGACAGAGTCAACTTTAAGGTTGATAACCTATTTTATAAAAGCCCAGAAGCGTTAATCGCATTTTGTTTGGATAATATCACTCGGCATATAAAAATTGATCATGCCTATCCAATGTATGAATACACTGTATACCTCTACAAGGAAGGTGTTTAAATATGCGCATTGGACTCATTGCTTCTAGTGGTGGAGCAGTTTTTAAAACAGTCAAACAGATATTGGATAAATGTTCTAAGCAGCAACATCAATTTTACGTGATTGTTGATCGCCGGTGCTCTATCTATGACTTTTGCATTGAAAACAATATTGAGGCGCAGTTAATTATTGAGTCTGATAACGCGCGTTTTTCGCAAAACGCATTTAAACTATTTAGGCACCAATGGGATGTAGCAGTGGTTTGCTTGTTTTATAGTCGGTTGGTAACTGAAGCGCTATTTTCGAATATTCTCACCGTCAATTTCCATCCTTCTCTGTTGCCGCACTATAAAGGGTTCGAGGCAATTGAACAGGCAATACACGATGGTTATTCTCAATTAGGGGCCACACTGCATGTAGTAGATGAGTCTATAGATGGCGGACCAATACTCGGGCAACTGACTACTCCTATTACACTTCAAATGAAAAATCAGCCAAGCAAAGCGCATACGGCATCCTACGTTCAAAAAGTTTATCTTATGCTGCTACTAATAGATAAATTAGAAGGTGTAGAAATCAGTATAGGTAAGGAGAAATTAGCTCAATTATTGATATCAAAATTAGATGAGCCTCGCGCTATTCCGCCTTATCATTTGACGCAAGCTTACTATGAGCAAGTAGTGTGCGTTCAAAATGTTGAAAATTTGGAGGTGATTTGAGTGAAGGTAGTCGTCTCTCAGCCCATGTATTTCCCTTGGATTGGAATATTCGAGCAAATGTTATTAGCAGACGTATTTGTTCACTATGATGATGTGCAATACCCTCAAGGTAGAAGTTTTATCAGTAGAGTAAAAATCGCAAAATCCCCCGATACCATGTGGCTAACAGTCCCTATAAAAAAACAAGATAAGGTCAATATTAACCAAACAGCAATCGATTACTCACAATCTTGGCAAGGGAAACATTTAAAATCCTTAGCTCACTTTTATGCTAAGGCACCTTTTAAAGAAGACGTTTTACAGTTAGTTGAGGATGTCTTTCGCTTTAACGACGCTGACTTAGCCAGTTTGAATATACGAGCAGTAGAAGCGGTAGCAAAATACTTTTCAATACAGACCCAAACTTTACGTTCATCCACTATGGCTGTACTAGGTTCAAGTTCAGATAAACTGATAAATATAGTCAAAGCGACCGGAGGAAGTCATTACATCACCGGACACGGAGCCAAAAACTATTTGCAACATGAACAGTTTGAAAAAAATGGAATTTCCGTTGAATACATGAAATACGAAAATAAAGCTTACCAACAGTGGGACAATACATTTATCAGCCATATGTCGATATTGGATCTTATTGCATACAAAGGGGTTAGTGGAATTGAATATATAAAATCCAACACAATACATTGGAGAGAATTTATTAATGGATAAACATCAAAAATTTAAGCAAGAAGTCGCAAAAAACATTCGTTCTTTAGGTGAAAAACCGACTCTTAAAACTCAGTCATATGAGTGGATAAAAGACACGGCTGCGGATAATTATACCTATAACTTTAGTTGGCTTGGTAGGCCCATTATACAGGTTCCTCAAGATATCGTTGCGATGCAGGAGCTCATTTGGGAAATAAAACCAGACTTAATTATTGAAACAGGCATAGCTCATGGTGGATCAATCATATTCAGCGCCTCAATGTTAGCCCAACTCGATATGTGTGAAGCTATTCAATCTGGGCAGACAATTGATCCAAAAAAATCCAAACGTAAAGTGTTAGCCATTGATATAGACATCCGTGAGCATAATCGTGATGCTATTGAGTGCCACCCTATGGCATCACGAATTGAAATGATCCAAGGGTCGAGTATTGACCCGGATATTGTTAATACAGTCAAAACATTCGCTAAACAATATTCACGAATAATGGTCTGCCTCGATTCCAATCATACTCATGAGCATGTGCTTGCTGAGTTAGAAGCCTATGCAAATCTAACCAGTGTGGGCAGTTATTGTGTTGTTTTTGATACTGTAATTGATGATATGCCTGAAAATATGTTTCCAAACCGTCCTTGGGGTCCGGGAAACAATCCTAAAACAGCGGTATGGGAGTACCTGAAATCACACCCTGAGTTTGAGATTGATAAGAGTATTCACGATAAGTTATTGATCACTGTTGCGCCCGACGGTTTCTTAAAACGCACCAAATAAATATCATTGGCGATAAGCAAAAAGGGGGGGGATTTCAGTTTTTTCCCCACTTTTTTTTAAATGAATTAATTTCGTTTTGGGTATAAAAAGATTTAATCAAATTATTGTGGTAAATCTTATTGAGGTCTTTTTCAGACAACCTAAATTTAGCCATCACTTCTGAATATAAATCACGAAACTTTGATTTAGTTGCATCATTAGAAATGATGTTTTCATAATGATAGCCGGCGACTTTAATAATGAGTGGCCAGTTTTTCACATCTTCGAGCTTTAGAAATAATAATTTAATGTCAGTTAATTCTTTGTAAAAGTAATTTGTGGTTTTACTAAATTCGGCAATTAAATCGACAGAAAAATAAGACTTCCATTTTAAGCTATATGGTTGGCTGGTTAATGTGATGAAATCAACCGTTATCCTATTTTTAAATTCTTCATAGTTTGTTGTTGAGAGTTCTGAAATACGGTTTCTGTGGGCTAACCCAGAAATAGATCTAGCTACCGGCTCTCTATATGTTTCAATAATTAAAGGTTTAAACTTATATTGTTTGCCCATGTATAAGATCAAGTCGTACAAACAAAGGTTATTTTTTGTCAACAAGTCAGTTTGATAAATTTCTTCAAAATAGCTCTCGTCATGCCAATGAGCCACAGTTTCATTTATATATTTTTTTATCGAGCTCGAACCTGTTTTTCCAATGCCAATGTAAAACACTTTTGGTAATGGGTTGTTGTTTTTGACACTAACTTCTATAGAACGATTAACTACCATTGCAGTTAATTCTTCTAAAAAATTCTCAGCCTTAGCGCAGTGTTTAACATTTTTTAAGTTCATTATGTTTCTTTTATGCTCATTAGTGAGTGATTGCTAAAAAATATCCTTCAGGGGTTCAATCTTATTCTTTCATCTTAAAGTTGTAGCGGAGCCTCTATACTCGATTGCAGTTTAGAATGCATCAAATCTAGAATACTCTGTTTATGTTTGCGATATTCATCCATAGGCATTAATTTGTACACTAACTCTCTAATCGTGAGGGGCTGAACAATTCTTTTCATTCTAGTACCGTTATTAGAGATTCTTGTCTCTTGGTGAGAATTGTCTTTTGAAAACAAACAAATGTAAAAAAGATTATTGTAGGCCATATATACTTCTGAAAATTTTTGTATGGG
Source organism: Paraglaciecola sp. T6c (assembly GCF_000014225.1). Taxonomy (NCBI): domain Bacteria; kingdom Pseudomonadati; phylum Pseudomonadota; class Gammaproteobacteria; order Alteromonadales; family Alteromonadaceae; genus Paraglaciecola; species Paraglaciecola sp. T6c. Next base: position 3,688,817 of record NC_008228.1, on the reverse strand, counting down.
GGTATCTAAGTTTGCTTCATTTGCTGCAATATATTTAGGAATGATAAGGTCACATTTTGGGTTACTAAAACATGCAATAAGTGCCGCTCTGGTATAAAACACTGGATTATTAAATATCAATTCGTTGTCAGAGGTTTGGCGTTTAAGATAAGTTACGCCCTTATACTCAGTAGGGAAATTGGCATCTTTACACAAACTGATAATGGTATTTTTTCTTCCGTACAAAGATACGGTTAACGGGTCATTTAAATGGTAAATAACATAGTCAGGCACATCTGAGTATCTATTTAGTTGTTCAGAATTTATGACATTCAATTTATTAATCCACGCAAATTCTATTTTTAAAAGTAGTCTTAAAGACTCTTTAAATTCGGCTGAATCAGTAACAACTAAGAGAGAGCTATCGGAACAGCTATGTTGCAAACTCATTAGTTCTCTTTTATTGGAGTTAAAAGCTGAAATGTCGAAATCATTGTATTCACTTACTGTTATTAACTCTTTTATAATTGTTAGGGTTGTGAACCATTTTTTCTTAGTTATGCTAAGGTTACTAAATTCATTTAATATAGTACTAGCCCCTAGCTTTAATAACACAGCATTCGCATAATTTACCGTCCCATACATATAATAAAACAGCAGAGAGCGGCCCGTCTGATAAGAATCAAACAGTAACTCTTTTTGAGCATTAATCAGCTTATTTATATCGTCAGGTGTTGATAAGTATTCCTCAACCAACTCTTGCAGTTGCTGCACTTCTTCAAGCATTAATTTATGTGAGAATTGCTTTTCATATTTTTCGATAAAGTGGGTACTGTGCTTGGTTGAGAAAACCTTTTTATGCAGTTTTTCCAAAGCATGGTCACGCTCATCATTGCTCGCCATGATGAGTAGATTATCGATCTCAAGTGGGGTCGTTCCTTTGATTCTTGCTCCGTCGCTACAATTGTAGAAGGTTTGTTCTTTTGGCTTTCGGTGGGTGACTTGCTCGATGATCTGCCGTGATACTTTAAACTCATGTTTAGTATTTACCTTAGGCCTAAAATTACCTGGTACAACAAGTGAGGTGATATTAGCGGTCGAGTAGTCGTAGGTTTCTTTACCATCTTCTTGGTAATAGCCAGAAGACTTCGAGTGATGATGGTTTACATCAACAAAACCTAAATCTACACCCATTAAATAAATATGGTTGAAGCCCAGTACACTAATAATGTTAGTTACAAAATTACTAACAGTAGGGAAGGATTGCTGAAGTACTTCGAAGTGCTGCTTTCCTAGTACACTTAATGCAGAAACTGTTGATGATTCCCCCTCTTTAAACGCGATCAGTACATCTTTGTATAACTCGCATGTGTCTGGGTGAATACCATTGCAGGAAATAAGCGTTATTTCTTTTAAATAGTCTAAATCACCTATCAACACCGGCCAATCGAAGGTGCTGCGGTTTTGTTCTATCTCAGCGTGAAAATCAGGCGTGATGCCATTCTTATAAAGCGCCTGGAGGGCGGTACCACAGCTAATGACGATAGCCTGGTCACGCCATTCTTTGATTGCCTCAATCGACATATCTAAAGAGGGCCCATTACCTACTATAAAAACCGGGACTTCCTTATCTTCATAACTTAGGAATTGCGATGGGGTATTCATGAGTACTGGATAATCGCGCCGGAACCCTTCTTTCATGTGCTCGATGCCGTAATAGGCATGATCGAAGTATTCTCCCATGGAGATAACCACCTGAAGCTGCTCCCTGAGCTGGGCAATGGCGCTATTGAGTGAAGCGTTATAATAGCTTTGGTAAAAATAGGTATTATTTAAAATATAGGGGCCAATCGAGTGGAATTGGTTTAGCAGGTCATTGAATAAGTGAGTGCCATCATCACCTACATTCAGATATATGCGTGCATCACTGGCTTCTACTTTTTCAAAGATGGCTTGCCAATCTATTGCGAACAAAGACGCGTAAAAAAAATCAGGGTTTGGCTCGCAAACAAACAGTTTTTCCACCGTGTGTTCTTCCAGCAATTTTTCTAATTGGTAACCAATACCCAGCCCGAACATGATGATAGAAGCAATTGTTTCGGGCAATTCACCCACTTCTTCTTCTGCTTCTTTTAAAAGATCTTGGGTCTCATTTACAAACTGATAGTGGATATAGTGCGCGAGTTTGGTGCCTTTATAACCAAGCACGAGCCCATCTTTATTCGGTTGTTCGTTAAAATTTTCAAAATTTAAGATGCAGTCTTGCTTTGGTGAGTTTCCGTACCAGGGATACAACCCCTCGGACTTTAATACGTTAACCTCTTCAGACTGGTTTTTAATTGGCAACCAAATCTTGGGTTTGTAATCTTTATATTGCTGATAAATATTTGGGAAGTATTTTTTAAATGCGCCTAGGTTCTGTTTGAATAACGCGCTCTGGGGTGACACTTGGTGGTGCGTATTTAAGTCTAGTTTAGGAGTCCAGAATGGTACGTATTCTAAATGACTTTTCTCGCGCGCGATGGTAAAGCCATTATTGCTAATTTCTTCCCAGCTACGCGTGCAGATATCCTGATGAATCGAATCGAACACCTGCTGGTTATAGTGCTTATAAACATAAAAACGGGTTAAGGAAATGTGTTCCCTAAGTTCGTTTATATCCGACAGTAAGTCTCTGCCATCTTTCTCTATTTGAATGAACAGTGAAGTCCCTTTTGCTTTGGCTAAAGCAAAAATATCAGCCCAAGGCGTCGCCATTGTTGAGCATTGAAAGTACTGCACTTCAGGTTCATAAATAATGAGGTTTTTAATCGTTCTCGCTTCAAGTAATTGCTTTATGTGCAAACCGAGGCCACAGCCCAGTACCACTAAACATTCCACTTCATCTGGCATAGGACCCATGGCTTGCTCGGTCGTAAAGCTTTCCAGTTGGGTAAAATCTAATGGGTCTGTGAGCGTATCAGTATGCTTTGATTGTATTTTTGTTTTGTGAAACTCAACACTAGGGCAATGTTCAAGTGACTGCGCTACCTGCTGATTTATTTCTTCTTGAGGGTAAAAACCATAAAATGTTCTGCCTATTCCATAATCAACGATATTGGTCTCGCCCCACTTATTAATAAATAAAGATAGGTTTGAAAGCTTAGAATCTTTGATCAAGGGAAGAAGTGAAGGAATATTGCGCTGAAATGCATTAAAGCTATTGCTGCGTGTTTCAACAATGCTTTTAGCTAGAGCATCATCCAATGCGGCTTGTTTTTCTTCATCTTTCTCTAAGTGCAGGCGAATATTTTTTAACATGGTTCACTTATAGTCACGGTTGTTATGATTATCAGTAGCGACGGTTCAATTACTCAGTACTAAGCGTTTCAACCCATAGCGCTGGGATACTCGTCGAAACGTCATTGACACAAGGTCAATGGCAAAATCTGCAATAACTGGGCCGTTTTACTGCTAATTATTTGACACAAAGTCTACATAAGCATTTGATGAAAATACAGAAATCTAGAGCCGCATCATCAAACGCTACATTTTCACGCCAGAATTGGACTAACAAATAGACTGAATTTCACCTAAGTATTGATCCCAATAGAGAGGTATCGTAAAACATACTTTTTCGCTGCTTACTTTTTAACCCATATTTTGCTAATCTTAATTCAGGTTTTAAGAAGTTGTAGAGGTACAATTTCTAGGAGAAAAATATGATTAATCTAAATACAGAGTCTAATGCATCTTTGTTGCAACAAGTTCAACAAAGACAGGAGTCGATCTTTGAGAAGCTAGCTTCTGGAAAAAAGGTCAACAGTGCCGCAGATGGAGCCGCTGCTCAGCAGATTATTGACAGGTTGACCTCACAAGTTGAAGGCAACCGTCAGTCGGTAACTAACGCTTATGATGGCGTGTCGTTAACGCAAGTCGCAGAGAGTGGCTTATCTGGTATTAATGATGATGTAAGCCGAATTCGTGAATTGTCGGTACAGGCCGGTAATGGGATTTTGAGCGACTCAGATCGCCAAGCCATTCAAGCTGAAGTGTCTCAGTTACAAGAGAATATATCCCAAACGATTGGGCAAACTGAATTCGGCGGCAAGTCACTACTAAGTGATGCCGGCAATATTGATTTTCAAATTGGTGCCAATGCTGGGCAGAAAATCGGTGTGGCTACTCAAGATGTTGCCGCAAGTTTAACTGATGTGCTAAATGTAGACCTAAGCACAGCGCAAGGTGCCGAAGAAGCATTAGCGGTTGCAGATGAAGCGGCCGAGTTTGTTGGCGCCGCTAGAGCCGATTTGGGGGCTACGCAAAACCAATTTGAGAGTGCAGCGCGTAACTTAACTCAGTCAAATGTGAATGTTGCTGCAGCTCGCAGTCGTATTCAAGACACCGACTACGCGCAAGCAACGGCGGATAGCGCTGCAGCCAATATGCTTGGCCAAGCGAGCATTTCTGTGCAGGCTCAAGCAAATCAACAGCAAGGACAAGTACTTAGTTTATTAAACGGTTAATAAACAAGCTGCGATAAACTAAAGGCCATTCAGGCCTTTTTTTATGCTGTTTTTTTGTGCGTTTTGAATCCTGTTCCACCTAGCTTTTAGTCATAGATGATTTTTTTAACTCTTTGTTATACATGGGATTTATTTTTAATTTTTATAACCTTTAAATTTAGCCCTCATTCCTCTATTGCTAATCACCAATGAATGGTTAAAATTAAAACCAGAAGTAAAACAGTTAATTAACACGAAAATATTGAGGGATGCATGAGTAATATTCTGATTATCAGTGGGCGACCCACGCTCGGGCATAATCTGAACACCATATTGACCTTTCTCGGTGAAAGCAGTACCGCTATCGCATTCGAGCAAGCTGTCAGTACTCTCAAATCTCATCCTGTTTTTGATGCTGTATTGATTGATGCTCTGAATATTGATTTAGCGGGTGAGCTGTGTGATAAATTTCCCCAGCAACCTTTTATTCTAGTTGATAGTAAAGATCCAAATTTTAAGTCCGGTGCCAACCGAGTAGGCACTGTTGATGGGGCAGTGACTTACCCGTTACTTACGCAAATGTTACATCGTTGCCAAGAGCATCGTCGGATGCAACCCAACCGCAACACCACACCGCAAAATAAAACAAAACTGTTTCGCAGTTTAGTGGGCAAAAGCAATCAAATTCAAAGTGTAAGGCACCTTATTGAGCAAGTCGCACCGACTGACGCAAACGTACTTATTCTCGGTGAATCAGGAACCGGCAAGGAAGTCATTGCTCGTAACGTACATTATTTGTCGAAGCGTGGTACAAGCCCTTTCATTCCAGTTAATTGTGGGGCCATACCTGGCGAGTTGCTTGAAAGTGAACTGTTCGGTCATGAGAAAGGAGCATTTACTGGCGCCGTGAGTTCTCGCAAAGGCCGTTTTGAATTAGCCGAAGGCGGCACCCTATTTTTAGATGAAATCGGCGACATGCCTTTGCAAATGCAAGTGAAATTGTTACGTGTGCTGCAAGAACGCACTTATGAACGGGTAGGGGGAATGAAGCCTATTCGTTGTGACGTTCGGGTCGTTGCTGCAACACACAGAAATCTCGAAGAAATGATTGAGCAAGGGCGCTTTCGAGAGGATTTATATTATCGCTTGAACGTTTTTCCTATCGATAGCCCAGCATTGCGCGAGCGGCACGAAGATATTCCTCTTCTTTTACAGGAACTCGTTTCACGCATGGAGCGAGAAAACGCTCAGATCAAATTTACCGAAAATGCGATGAAATCGCTCATGGAGCATAGTTGGGCAGGTAACGTTAGAGAGCTATCTAACCTTGTTGAGCGCCTGATGATTTTATACCCCAACCAATTAATTGATGTGGGGGATTTACCACATAAATACCAGCATTTAGATGCTGATGATTATGAGCCTGACTACCCAGAAGAGTTACTCGAGCGCGAAGCGCTTAACGCCTTGTTTTCAGCTGACGCAGAAAGTGACAGTGACGAAAACTACGACGAGAGCAATAATTCTACTGAATTACCTCCAGAGGGGATTAACCTCAAAGAGTATATTTCAGAAATGGAAGTCAGCTTAATCTCCCAAGCATTGGAGCAGCAGGACTGGGTCGTTGCTCGCTCAGCCGAAGTGCTAGGAATGCGCCGTACCACCTTAGTAGAAAAGATGCGGAAATACGATATTAGCAAAGCCTAGCTTCTCTTTTCGAATATTCGCAAACCCACCTTCGACAAAAAAATGACACATCTTTTTCAGTAACTAATTGATATTACGCTAGTATTTTTTTGGCATAAGATGTGCTTACCTAACAGCTGTATTCAATCTGTCTAAGTTTTGACGTGAGGAACATATGGCATTAAGTAATTTACAGACCCAAAACACGACTCAGGCACCTTCTTCAAAAGGGGCTGTTATATCGTTCTCACATTCTGTTGATGTAAATAGCACTTCCTCGCTTGGTCCAATTGACACCACGCAAGACATTCAGGCTCTGCGTCAACAAGCCACTAGGTTGGAACACTTATTACAAGTCATGCCCGCAGGTGTGGTAGTTATTGATGGTAAAGGCCATGTGAAGCAGGCCAATCATTTAGCTAAATCACTGTTGGGTGAGCCGTTGGAAGGGCAAGTGTGGCGTAATATCATCAAGCGCTCTTTTAAACCTCAAGCTGACGATGGGCATGAAGTGTCCTTGTTTGACGGTCGCAAAGTCAAATTGTCTATCACTCCCTTGGTAAACGAACCAGGTCAGCTCATTGTATTGACGGATTTGACCGAAACGCGCCAACTTCAACAACGCATCGGCCACCTGCAAAAATTGTCTTCTTTAGGCAAAATGGTCGCCTCATTGGCTCATCAAATTCGCACGCCGTTATCTGCAGCTATGTTATATGCCGCTAACTTATCTAGCGGAGATTTGGCAAAGGAGTCTCGTCAGCGTTTCAGTGATAAATTGCTCTCTCGTTTACGTGATTTAGAAGGCCAAGTAAACGACATGCTACTGTTCGCCAAAAGTGGCAATGAACAAGTACTCGTGGATATCTCTCTTGAGGACATGATGCGTGAAGTGAAAGCTGGCAGTGAAGCCATGCTCAATAAGAGTGGCGGTATCTTAGATATCATATTACCCGAGCCAAACATTCATTTTATAGGCAACAAGACTGCTTTGAGTGGTGCGTTGCAAAACTTAATTCACAACGCACTAATTGCTAAATCAAACGGTGCACGTATTGTTTTTAGTGCTCAAAGAGACGATCTAAAGCCAGATTGTATGCGCTTAACAGTGACTGACAATGGTCCCGGTATCCCCAAAGACAAGATTGATCATATATTTGAACCATTTTTTACCACTCGCAGCCAAGGTACAGGGCTGGGGTTAGCTGTCGTTAAAACCGTCGTGCAGTCTCATCAGGGCGAAGTCAGTGTTTCAAACTTAGCCTCTGGTGGCGCATGTTTCACTATCGTGCTGCCCATATTAACGCGAACCGCAGATGACGGCTTATCCGCTGGAGCAACAAACATTCACGCCCAACAGGCGAGGAGTTAATTTTATGTCTAAAACAACGATCCTTATTGTCGAAGATGATGCAGGTTTGCGTGAAGCTTTAGTCGACACGCTATTACTTGGCGGATATAACGTATTAGCTGCAGACTGCGCAGAGCGCGGTATGATGATGATGAATGAAGAAGCTATCGATCTGGTCGTGAGCGACATTCAAATGGGCGAAATGAGTGGATTATCGCTATTACGCAGCTTAAAAAACAAATATCCAAATGTTCCTGTGCTATTGATGACAGCCTATGCCACCATCGACGATGCAGTTACGGCTATGCGCGATGGCGCAACGGATTACTTATCAAAGCCCTTCGCGCCAGAAGTATTGCTGAATCTAGTAGGGCGTTATGCGCCTGCTCAAAAAGTTCTCTCATACGACCCCATTGTTGCTGACCCAAGTAGTGTTAAGTTACTGCAACTCGCCCAACGAGTCGCGCAATCTGATGCAACCGTCATGGTGCTTGGGCCAAGTGGTTCAGGCAAAGAGGTGTTAGCCCGGTACATTCACGATCAGTCTTCTCGGGCGGATCAGCCATTTGTGGCAATAAATTGCGCCGCTATTCCTGAAAATATGCTTGAAGCAACGTTGTTTGGTTACGATAAAGGTGCCTTTACTGGCGCTATTCAGGCGTGCCCAGGCAAGTTCGAACAAGCCCAAGGTGGCACCATTTTGCTTGATGAAATAAGTGAGATGGATTTAGGTTTGCAAGCTAAATTACTGCGCGTACTCCAAGAAAAAGAAGTAGAGCGCCTCGGTAGCCGTAAAATGATCCCACTGGATGTGCGTGTCGTGGCTACTAGTAACCGGAATATTCGCCAAACGGTGGACGAGGGTTTATTCCGTGAAGATTTGTATTATCGTCTTAACGTATTTCCGCTAACGTGGGCGCCCCTTGATAAACGCCCAGGGGACATAGTGCCATTAGCGGAGCATTTAGTGGCTCGTCATCGTAGTAAACAAGGTGCGAGCGCCCTCGGCTTTTCTTCTTCAGCGCGCAGTAAAATGTTACAGCATAGCTGGCCTGGCAACGTACGAGAATTAGAAAATGTTGTGCAGCGAGCGCTCATTTTATGCGATGGCGAAAAAATCGAAGCTGATGATCTTATGCTTGAATCGATCGAAAGTGAGTTAAACAATAACCACGAACAAATTATTGAAGAAGATGAAAGTAAATTAGGTTCGGAGCTTCGTCAGCAAGAGCATCAAATTATCTTGGACACCTTACAGTCTTGCCAAGGACGCAGGAAAGACGTAGCAGAACGATTGGGGATTAGCCCACGCACACTGCGTTATAAATTAGCTAAAATGCGCGAAGTAGGTATTGAGTTACCAGCCTAAACCGTCTTACAAATAATCAAAATGTAAGTGTTGGCACTGCACTACGGCTAACGTAATACCACCATTGACCGCCTAAACGATAGGCGGTTTTTTTACCCCTAAAGTAGACTTCTCATTCTTTTACACCCGTTTACTAGTTCGCTACGATTGTTACTCACATAAATCAGTAAACTTTAGTTTTATGTCAATAAACCGTCATGTTTTTACATCGTGCTAAAATCAATGTAAAGCCTTGAAATACATGGTTTATTTTTGTTGGCATTAACTTTGCTTTTAACTGGTTGAGACTGAATACCGTCATCTCATCAATTCGCCAGGAGCACATCATGGATATCAAGGCACAATCTCTTTATCAAGACATGCAAAGCATGGCTTTGCAAAGCAAAGCAGGATTAGGTGAAATCAATCCTGCCAGCTTGAATGGTATCCAGGTCAATCCATCAGGGGAAAACTTTGCCGATATGCTTGGCCAAGCGATTGAGTCAGTCAACTCTATGCAGTTAGACGCTAAAAGCCAAGCAGAGCGCTTTGAAATGGGAGATAAAAGTCTCAGTTTAGCGGATGTCATGGTAGCGAAAGAAAAGTCTAGTATAGCGTTTGAGGCCACTATTCAAGTACGTAACAAAGTACTCGAAGCCTACAAAACCATTATGAACATGCCGGTTTAGGAGCTAACTCGTGGCAGAAGCAACAGGTACAGAATTGGCAATGAGCAATGCCGGCGCGGATCCATATTCAAGTGGTTCAGAAGCAGAGCAAAAATCTGGTTTTATGGATTCACTTGGCTCCACCGACATGGTTCGTCAACTGACACTCGTTGTGGCTTTAGTCATATGTGTGGCGATAGCGGTATTTATTATGATTTGGGCACAGGAGCCTGATTATCGTCCGCTAGCGAAGATGCAAACCCAAGAGTTGATTGAAGCGTTAGATTATTTTGACCAGAACCAAGTGGATTACCGCCTTGAAGGTAATACTGTTTATGTCAGCGCTGATCAATATCAAAATATTAAATTAGGTATGGCTCGCCAAGGCTTAAGCCAAGGCGTGTCTGAAGGCACCGACATCATCATGCAAGATATGGGATTCGGTGTGAGCCAACGTGTTGAAAAGGTACGTTTAAAGCATGCGCGTGAACAACAATTAGCGCGCACATTGGAAGAAATGAGCGCGGTTACGCGTGCGAAAGTATTACTGGCTTTGCCGAAAGAGAATGTATTTGCCCGCCGTGAGAAAAAAGCCAGCGCTACCGTCGTCGTAACCTCAAGACGCGGTGCGATAATGGGCAATGAAGAGGTGAGCTCTATCGTGGACATTGTTGCATCTGCGGTGCAGGGCTTAGAGCCTGAGCGTGTCACAGTAACCGATAGCAATGGGCGGCTTCTCAATTCTGGTTCACAAGACAGTGAAGCGGCGAGAAGTAAAAAAGAGTTTGAAATGGAGCGTAAGCGCGAGACTGAGTACTTGCAGAAAATTGATTCTATTTTGATCCCCGTTCTTGGTCTGGGTAACTATACCGCTCAAGCTGATGTGACCATGGACTTTACCGCTGTTGAGCAAACCAAACGCAGTTACAATCCTGACTTACCTGCTGTGCGCAGTGAAATGACAGTAGAAGAAAACAGTGTCGGCGGCATGCTAGGTGGTATACCTGGCGCCTTGACTAATCAACCCCCGCTTGATTCGAATATACCCGAAGAAGCTAGCGCAAGTAACACACAAACAACCGTGCCGGGGCGTAATCACAAAGAAGAAACGAGAAATTACGAGCTAGATACCACCATCAGCCACACTAAGCAGCAAACTGGTGTCATTCGTCGCTTGAGTGTGTCGGTTGCGCTTGATCATGTATCGACAGTAGGTGAAGACGGCACAAGTACACTTGTTCCTCGTTCGCAGGCTGAGTTACTTGATATCCGCCGTTTGTTGCAAGGGGGAATAGGTTTCGATGTTACCCGCGGTGATTCACTGGAAGTTGTGAGCATTCCTTTTAGCCGGGAAGGTGAGGTCGCGTTAGAAGAACTGCCCATTTGGGAAGACCCTAAATTTATGCCTATCCTGAAGTTAGTGATTGGAGGGTTGGTGATAATCGTGTTGCTTTTGGCCGTGGTTCGTCCGATGCTACGTAAACTTATTTACCCTGAAGAGACCACCTCAAAAGATGAGTTCGATGCAGATGAGGGGTTAGACTTAGGTGATGAAACCATCAGTATGTTGTCGCAAGAGTTTGATGACTCACAGGTTGGTTTTGCCGCTGACGGTAGCTTTATGTTACCTGATTTGCACAAAGACGAAGATGTACTGAAGGCTGTTCGCGCATTGGTGGCTAACGAGCCAGAGTTGTCTTCGCAAGTGGTTAAAAACTGGTTGTTACAAGACGAATAATCTAAGCAGCGCGCATCTAAGTTACGAGTAAGAGATAAACATCATGCCAGATGAAAATACAGCACCAGCAACAACCGGAACTGCAGAAAGCGGTTATGACGTTGGAAAATTAGAAGGCGTTGAAAAAGCAGCTATCTTACTGCTCAGTTTGACGGAAGAAGATGCGGCCCAAATTCTTAAGCATCTTGAGCCCAAGCAGGTACAAAGGTTGGGTCAAGCGATGGCGCAAATTGATGATATGACTCAGCCCAAAATCACAGCTGTACATAAACACTTCATTGATGAAATTCAAAAATACAGCACCATCGGCTTCCAAAGCCAAGACTTCGTAAAACGCGCTTTGACCTCTGCCCTTGGTGAAGACAAAGCGGCGAACCTTATCGATCAAATTTTGATGGGTACCGGTGCCAAAGGCCTTGATTCTCTCAAGTGGATGGATTCAAAACAGGTTGCCAGTATTATTCGCAATGAGCACCCACAAATTCAAACGATTGTTATGTCTTATTTGGATGCTGAACAATCAGCTGAAATTCTTGCCCAATTCCCAGAGAAAGTGCGCTTGGATTTAATGATGCGCGTAGCCAATCTAGAAGAAGTCCAGCCTGCAGCGTTACAAGAATTAAACGAAATCATGGAGAAGCAGTTTGCTGGACAAGCGGGCACCCAGGCGGCAAAAATGGGCGGCTTGAAATCTGCGGCGGATATCATGAACTACCTTGATACCAACATTGAAGGCCAGTTGATGGATGCAATCCGTGAACAAGACGAAGAAATGAGTCAGCAAATTCAAGATCTTATGTTTGTATTCGACAACTTAGCAGAAGTAGACGACCGAGCCATTCAAGCTATCTTGCGTGAGGTTCAGCAAGACGCTCTACTCAAAGCGATTAAAGGGGCAGATGATGCCCTCAAAACTAAAATTACCGCCAACATGTCTAAGCGAGCCGCAGACATGTTGCTTGATGATTTAGAAGCCTTGGGTCCAGTGCGTTTAAGTGAAGTCGAAGCAGCGCAAAAAGAAATCTTATCTGTGGCTCGTCGCTTGGCCGATGCGGGTGAAATTATGCTTGGAGGCGGAGGCGGTGATGAATTCTTATAAGACGCTAGCTAACAGCAAAGACATGCAATGAACGATTACGATGGTGAGCAAGACAAACACATTAGCGCTTGGGATTTGCCTTTCGTTGAAGATGAGCGTAAGGCAGTTGAAACCACGACTAATGCGTTAAATCGACGTTCGAACTGGAAATACGAACCCCCTGAAAATCAAGTAGAAGAAGAGGAGGAGTTCGCGCCCCCTACCGCTCAAGAAATCGAATCCATTCGAGAGGCTGCTCAAAGTGAAGGGTTTGAAGAAGGCAAAAAAGAGGGCTTAGAAAAGGGTCATCAAGAAGGGTTTGAACAAGGCAAAGAACAAGGCTCGGCGCAGGGACTTGAAGAAGGTAAAACCCAAGGATTAGCCGAGGCTCAAGAAAGTGTTAATCAACAATTAGAGAGCTGGCGCAGCCTGTTAGACACCTTGCACAACCCGGTCGCGTTGGTAGAAGAGACACTGCAGAAAGAACTTGTTTCGTTGGCCGTATCCCTAGCGAAATCAGTGATTAGGGCCGAAATTAAAACTAACTCAGATATTATTTTTAATGCGATTAGTGAAGGGCTAAAAGCGCTACCGATTAATGAGCGCCAGTATCAAATTCACCTTCATCCAGATGATTTAGTGTTGGTGACTGAGCACTTTAGTGAGCAAGAAATTGAGAAACACGGATGGCAGTTAATTGAAGCGCCCAATTTATCTCAAGGTGGCTGCGACATCGTGACACAAAGCAATGCGGTAGATGTAAGCATAGAGCGTCGCGTTAAAGACGTGCTCGACAAGTTTCTGCTAGAGCAGGGCTTAGATACTATTAATGCTAGCGAAGACGAGTAGTTAGCTATGCCTCTGGATATCTTAGGGAATATTAAAGCACTGCAGCAACAAGTCCCTCAAGCTCCGGTCGTTGCAGCAGGCAAGTTGGTGCGTGGTATCGGGTTAACCCTCGAAGCGGTTGGGTGTCAAATGCCAGTGGGGAGCCAATGTTTAATACAAACTGTAGACGGTGAAATAGAAGCTGAAGTAGTGGGGTTTGCCGAACACATTACCTATTTAATGCCCACTCAAGCAGTGAAAGGCATAGTACCAGGCTCACGCGTTCAACCCCTTAATCGCGAACAAGGATTACCTGTTGGCATGTCGCTATTAGGCAGAGTGGTTGATGGAAACGGCCAACCTTTGGACGGTTTAGGTGCCATTAAAGCTGAGAAACGTGTGCCATTAACGCGCCCACCCATGAACCCCTTATCTAGGAAACCTATCAGAGAGCCTCTGGACGTAGGCGTGCGCGCCATAAATAGTATGATCACGGTTGGCAGTGGTCAGCGTATGGGCTTGTTTGCCGGCAGTGGCGTGGGTAAGAGCGTATTATTGGGTATGATGACCCGAGGAACAAGCGCCGACGTGGTTGTTGTTGGTTTGGTCGGTGAACGGGGCCGAGAAGTAAAAGAATTTATTCAAGATATATTAGGCGATGAAGAGCGCCAAAAATCCGTTGTGGTTGCCGCGCCAGCTGATACCTCGCCCCTGATGCGCTTAAAAGGGTGTGAAACCGCGGTGACTATCGCGGAGTATTTTCGCGACAAAGGTATGAATGTGTTGTTGCTTGTGGACTCACTGACGCGTTACGCCATGGCGCAGCGAGAAATAGCCCTTGCTGTTGGTGAGCCGCCAGCGACTAAAGGGTATCCGCCGTCAGTATTTGCACGTTTACCCGCATTAGTGGAACGTGCAGGAAATGGCGGTGAACACCAAGGTTCGATTACTGCGTTTTATACCGTGTTGACCGAAGGAGATGATTTACAAGATCCTATCGCCGATTCAGCTAGGGCTATTTTGGATGGGCATATTGTGCTTTCTCGTCAATTAGCTGACTCTGGGCACTACCCTGCTATAGATATCGAAGCCTCCATAAGTCGAGTGATGCCCATGGTCGTAAGCCCTGAACATGTTCAAGTGGCGCGGCGTATTCGGCAAGTCTACTCAACTTACCAGCAAAATCGTGACCTCATCAGTATTGGTGCTTATACCAGGGGTAACGATCCGCGCATTGATTTGTCCATTAAGGCTGAGCCTGCGATCAATGCTTTTTTACAACAAGGCATGCAGCAAATCTTACCCTTTGATGAAAGTGTAGAAACGATGGTTAAGTTGGGTACCGGGTTAGGGCCAGCATAATGCCTGTTTATTTAAAGAATATAAGTTGCTTAGCATTGATGACTTTTTTAATAAGGTTTTCCCCATATAGTCACGGAGCTCGAAATGCCGGTAAGTAAGCAATTGCAAATGGTCGCTGATTGGGAGCGACGAAAAGAACAAAAGATGGCAACCGATTATCAGTTGGCGCAGCAAAATGTGGTTGATAATCAAAACAAACTTAGTGGACTTGAGCAATATCGGGTAAATTATTTGAAAGAAGGGATCCGAAAAGGTCAGCTAGGGTTAGCCGCCAAAAATTACGGGCAGCACCAGTCATTTGTCGGCAAAATTGACGCGGCCTGTGAACAACAAACAAAACAAGTCAGTAATGCGCTGGTGGTGGCTGAGCAGCGTAAAGCACAGTGGCTTGCCCAGCAAAGAAAGCGAAAAGCAGTCGAGATGCTACTTGATAAACAGGCCCTTAAAATACAACAAAAACAGGATCGAGCAGAGCAACAGATGCTTGACGAGCTCGCGTTACAAAAATTCATCCGTAGCAAATAACTGTATCTAAGCGACCATTAACGTCGCATTTCATTCGCATGTCTATCATTTCAGTTCTTTGTCTATACTAACCCCAGCAAATAATTAACCAGTCAGCAATTATTTACTGGAATAGGTATTACCTACCACCTACCACCTACCAGCGTACGAAAATATCTCAGCATCTTTATGGTTAGCGAAGTGCCTAGAGTTACTTTGGAATGAAGATTGCTGTGTCCCTTAGCAAGTACACAAAACAATGCATACTTAAGACGTGAAAATTGCCACATTTACTATTCAGTAATGCAGAATCATATTTTAAGGTATTGTTTTTAATAAAGTAAATTGTTATTCGTTTTTGAGTGTAGAGGATTTTAGATGCTGCAACATATTGCCACCGCAAAATCAGACGTTGCCGCTTATGCGGTTGATGTGAGTGACGAAAGCCTATCCAAGCTGCAAAACGCGGATGAATTTGCCTATATGCTGGCCAAGGAAAATAAGACTCAGCATTCGCCCAAAGAAACTACGCAACCGAAACTAAGCTCAGAGCCAAAAACCACGGCGAAAGATAAGCTGGCACCGGAAAAACAACTGGGCACTAAAGAAGAGTACTCTCACAAGAACCCTCCCGACAGTGCCAACACTGGCAAAGTGAGTGACAATAAAGAGACAAGAAAATCTGACTCGCCAGTCGATACCGCACCTGATGAAACTGGGTTAACGGCAGATGATAAGCAGCAAATTGATACCTCAAAGGGCAATACTGAAAGTTCACGAATCACGACGGGTAGCAAAAATGAAGCAGATGCTAATCACTGGCTTTCGATTATTGAACAACTAGCACTTAATAGTGAAGACGCTATTAGCAGCAAGGGGCAACACAGCGCTCTTGCCAGTGCAAGCGGGACTGACGTTCCTGTCAACACGTTAAATGATAATAAACTGGCTGATAGCGTGAACGGCGACGAGGAAGCATTGCTTCTGGCTTTGTTAAATCACATTTTCGGAGAAAAGACTCAGGCGAATGCAGATAAGGCATTAGTACCTGAGCACGAAGCGGCTGATGAAGGAACGGAGCTCACCACTGATGATGACGTCGGTAAAATGATGGCGCTACTTCAGAATAACCCAGAATTGCTTAAAGAATTAGAATCACTGATTGTGGGTCAACAACAAGTAGATGGCAGCTCACGTTTAAACGATTTAAGCACCTTCGACGCTAAAGGCGAAGACGCGCTAGATAGTGACTCACTGGAAAATGAACTTGCTGCGCTGGATTTGGCACAAAAGCAATTATTCCAGCAAGATAAAGTCATAAGCGATGAAACGCTAGCAGGTATTGCAGAAGCTGTGGTTAGCTTGATGAGCGTTACAACGCCAGCTAAGGGGGATGCCCTGAATAGCGCTCCAGAGACTGCGAACGCTGTGGCTGTCAGCACAGCTGATTTGCTTGAAGGCTCAGCATTAAGCGAGCAAAGTACTGGTCAAACCGAACCCTTGGCCTTAGAAAATGACTTAACCCAGCAACAACTAGCAATGTTAGACAGTGCGCCTGAATTGAAAAAGCTATTACAGTTACCACCCGAGAAGCTTGAAAGTGCATTAGCGCTACTTGCCAAAGAATTACAAAAGGGAGGAACCGCTAGCACTGCAGGGGACGCGACAAGTAATGCCATGTTAAAAGGGGCGCTGCAAACAGACGCCGAATTAAGCTCAACTGCTAACGTAAATTTGAACACCCTTATTAATAAAGTTGACGCTGATAGCAACCCCAGCGGCACGGCTGACTTTGTCGCTGCCCTTAAAACCGGTTTAGCTGAAGTAAAAGCGCAGCTCGAAAAAGGGCGAGAGCCTGGCATTGATTTAAAAGCCTTGGTGAATGACGCCATAAAAGCGTCACCAGAGTTGGCAAGCAATATGCTTCCTAATAAGCAAGAACAGGTAGAATTGGCGACGCGCTCTGTGTCTCAAATATTGGACGTGGCGCAATTGATGAGCACCGCACTCGAGCAAGCCTCGCATCAGCAAACGGCAAATGCGACTTATCGAGAGCTAGGCATTAACATGGTCGAACACAACAAAGCCAATCAATTGCAGCAAGGACAATTCGACAAAGCCTTGAATTTGGCCAAACCAGAGGCCCATCAGCAATTGGCTGAAAAAGTACGCTTCATGGTGAATGCCAATCAGTTGGTTGCCGATATTCGCCTCGACCCAGCTGAATTGGGCTCGATGCATGTAAAAGTGTCAGTCAACGGTGAATCAGCGAACGTGAGCTTTGTGGTGCAATCGATACATGCGAAAGAGGCGATTGATAACGCCGCGCCGAGATTAAAAGAGATGCTGGCAGAAAAAGGCATTGAGTTAGGTCAATCATCGGTTGAACAAGAATCCCAAGAACAAGAACAGCAAACGGCCGGTGGCGGCTCAGGTGATGCACCGGGACGCAGTTCAGAGCAGGGGAGTGCCGATGGTGAGGTGCCTGACGGGATATTACAACAACCTATTGTCAATGGCTCTTTAGGGGGTATTGATTACTTTGTTTGACACTTAGGTATGGCTTATAGATTGCGATTTTCTGAGTAAGAACGATAATACCAGCAAAATATTATACAGGGTGTTGGCATGGCTGAAGAAGAATTACAAATGGAAGAGGGTGGCAAGAAAAGCAAACTCATGATGATTATCATCATAGTGATTGTTTTACTGCTAGGTGGTGGTGGCGCAGCGTATTTTTTGCTTGGTGGTGAAGACGAGGTCGCTACAATGGAAGGTGAAGAGCAAGCCCAAATGGAGGGGGATGGTGGTGAAACGTCAGAGGCTGTAAAAACGGGAACAGCACTTTATGTAGCTATTCCTAATCCGATTACGTTTAACGTGCCTGGCGCAAATAGAGACCGTTTAGTCGAAATTAAAGTGCAGCTTATGGTTCGCGGCAGTAGTGCTGAAGAGCAAGTGAAAATGCACATACCGTCGATTCAAGGGGCATTGAACAGAGCATTTAGCCAAGCGAATGCTGATGATTTAATCACAGAAGCGGGCAAAGCTGCCATTCGTGATAACGCTTTAAAGGAAGTTCAGAAAACCTTGAAAGACGTGTCAGGTAATGAATTGGTAGAGCAAGTATTGTTCACCGGTTTTGTGATGCAATAAGCAAAAGCGAGAAAGAGATTGAGCGACTTATTATCCCAAGATGAAATCGATGCGCTGCTTCACGGAGTAGACGAAGTCGAAGAAGATGACGTCGAAGAAGTGCAGGGCGATGGCACTGCGCTGGAGTATGACTTTTCTTCGCAAGATCGGATCGTCCGGGGAAGAATGCCGACACTGGAAATCGTCAACGAGCGATTTGCCAGACACATGCGGGTCAGCCTATTTAATATGATGCGCCGTTCTGCGGAAGTGTCTATTAACGGTATCCAAATGATTAAGTTTGGCGAGTATATCCACACCTTGTTTGTACCTACTAGTTTGAATATGGTTCGCTTCCGTCCACTCAAAGGCACTGGGTTAATCACCATGGAAGCGCGTTTAGTGTTTATCTTGGTAGATAACTTCTTCGGTGGTGATGGGCGCTATCATGCAAAAATCGAAGGCCGAGAGTTCACGCCGACAGAGCGACGTATCATTCAGATGCTGCTTAAACTGATTTTTGAGGATTATAAAGAGGCGTGGGCCCCCGTGATGGACGTGTCTTTCGAATATTTGGACTCAGAA
Organism: Paraglaciecola sp. T6c; assembly: GCF_000014225.1. Classification (NCBI taxonomy): domain Bacteria; kingdom Pseudomonadati; phylum Pseudomonadota; class Gammaproteobacteria; order Alteromonadales; family Alteromonadaceae; genus Paraglaciecola; species Paraglaciecola sp. T6c. The sequence goes on along the minus strand of NC_008228.1, from coordinate 3,670,071 downwards.
GTTAACCCAGCGATGGCCAATATTGTTAGCCCCACGGAAGTGGTGGTAATCAGCTCTTTTCATATTGAACTCGATGGTGGTGGTGGGGACTTTCATGTGTCATTGCCCTACTCAATGTTAGAGCCAATTCGAGAACTTCTCGATGCAGGTGTGCAAAGTGATAAGGAAGACACGGACCTGCGTTGGAGCAAAGCACTACGTGATGAAATTATGGACGTGAAAGTCGAGCTTTCAACTCACATGATGGATTTGACGCTTAGCTTACAAAAGATCATGGACATGAAAGCCGGTGATATTATTCCTATCGACATGCCCGAGCACATCACTGTGATGATAGAGGAATTACCCACATTCAGAGCGAAGCTGGGCCGTTCACGAGACAACCTAGCACTTAAGATTACCGATAAAATTCCGCGACCTACGTCTGTCAAATCGGAATTACAATTATTAACCAAAGGCGGCCGCAGAATCGATAGCGACGCCGAGTTACAAACCCTTGAAGATGATTTGTAACCAATCAAGAGGCAAAGATTATGAGCGAAGAAGAAGGTTTAGATGATTGGGCAGCGGCCATGGCTGAACAAGCAGATGAAGAAAGCAAAGACGGTAACGCTACTGTTGCCGAATATGACGAGCTTGAAGAAGACAAAGAGATATCCCCTGCGGAAAAGCGCAAGTTAGATACGATTTTGGATATTCCTGTGACTATTTCTATGGAAGTAGGACGTAGCCATATCAGTATTCGCAATTTATTGCAGTTGAACCAAGGTTCTGTCGTTGAGTTAGACCGTGTCGCAGGTGAGCCACTTGATGTGTTAGTAAATGGCACGTTGATTGCTCATGGTGAGGTAGTAGTCGTCAACGATAAATTTGGTATTCGCTTAACTGATGTTATTAGTCAACTGGAAAGAATCAAAAAGCTCCGCTAAACAAACCTCTTTTAAAACAAGGGTTTGGTATGTACTGAGCCCTCTGTTTTTAGCTTCAAATACAGCATTTGCTGAAGCTAAAACCCTCTCTGATACCTCATCCATAGTGTCAATTTTTCTATCCCTACTGCTGGTGATCGCGGTGGTTTTCATGTTGGCGTTCATAATGCGACGGTTTAACGTCACTGGCGGCAGCACGGGGCAATTAAAAGTGATAGCTTCTTTAGCGGCAGGCACTAAAGAGCGCGTGCTCGTCATAGAAGTGGGTGAAGAACAGCACCTCATTGGTGTGACGGCGCAGAATATTAATCACTTAGCAAAACTCGACACGCCTATTTCAAATGACAAACCGCCTGTTGGTGACAATTTCAAAGATAAACTGAATATGTTTATGGCAGATAAGTTACAGCCTAACGCCAACACTGGCAGCAAAAAAAGTGCGGGAGTCCACGATGAATAAGATTTTTTTACTGCTATTGGCGACGGGACTATTAATGGTTCCTAGTTGGGTTCTTGCCGAGCCCGGTATCCCCGCGCTGACCATGACTGAAAACGCGGATGGCTCGCAAGATTACACCATGACATTGCAAGTGGTGGCGATCATGACTGCGCTGAGCTTGTTGCCTGCATTTATTATGATGATGACGTCTTTCACTCGTATCATCATCGTACTCTCTATTTTGCGTCAAGCGATTGGTTTGCAACAATCCCCTTCCAACCAAATATTGATAGGCGTGAGCTTATTCCTGTCTATGTTTATCATGGCGCCAGTGTTTGAAAAAATTAATGAAACAGCGCTGCAGCCATACTTAAGTGAACAAATCACCTCGATACAAGCTTACGAACTAGCCAAAGAGCCGTTGCGGGGTTTTATGCTGGCACAGACGAGAATAAAAGATTTAGAAACATTTGTGGAAATAGGCGGCTATGAAGATCAGTTTCAAGAGCCAGCCGATGTGCCAATGAATGTGCTGATACCCGCTTTTGTCACTAGCGAATTGAAAACCGCGTTTCAAATCGGTTTTATGTTGTTCATTCCATTTCTTATTTTGGACTTGGTGGTAGCGTCAATCCTCATGGCTATGGGGATGATGATGTTATCGCCTATGATCGTTTCGCTGCCCTTCAAGCTAATGTTGTTCGTGTTGGTGGATGGTTGGAACCTTATTTTTGGCACACTAGCAAACAGCTTTGGAATGGGGACTTAGTCATGGCACCAGAGGTCTTTGTTGACATATTGAAAGAAGCCTTGAACATGGTCATTTTGTTGGTGTCAGCCATCATCTTACCTAGCTTGTTTGTGGGGTTAATCGTCGCAGTATTTCAAGCCGCCACATCCATAAACGAACAGACAATGAGCTTTCTACCGCGCTTGATTGTCACTTTATTGGCCCTTAGCTGGGGTGGACATTGGCTAGTACAGCAGTTAATGGACTTCACCTTCACTATGGTAGAGCGTATCCCGGAAGTGGTGGGTTAGCATGGCGTTTTCCGCCGACATTATCACTCAGTTCATGGGTGACATGTTACTGCCATTCATGCGTATATCGGGCATGTTGGCGACCATGGTTGGCTTGAGTGCGAAAACAGTTCCCACTACTGTACGCGCTTTATTGACGCTGTTTATTACTTTCATTATTTTGCCTGTTATACCGCCTGTGCCGGTTGTAGAAATACTCTCAGTAAGTACCTTCGTGTTGGTGATCCAGCAACTTATTATCGGTATTTCCCTGGGGTTTATCTCAACCATGGTGCTGAATACCTTTGTATTGGCAGGGCAAGTCGTGGCGATGCAAACAGGGCTTGGATTTGCTTCCATCGTCGACCCAGTCAATGGCATCAATGTACCCGCGGTAGGTCAGTTCTACTTAATTCTAGCGACTTTGCTCTTTTGGGCGCTAGATGGCCATTTAGCCATGATCCGTATGGTGGTGATGAGCTTTACTGCATTTCCAGTAGGAGAAGCGTGGCTTCAGCCAGAGCAATTTAGAGAAATCGCCCATTGGGCTGGTTGGATGTTTATTTCCGCCGTGACCTTGTCTTTAGCGCCGATTGTATCTTTATTGATTGTTAACTTGGCGTTCGGTGTTATGACCAAGGCGGCGCCGCAATTGAACATTTTTAGTTTGGGTTTCAGTATCGCGCAAATCATGGGTTTGGTGATTATCTGGATCACCATGGATAATTTCACTTACCACTTTGAAGTACAGTGGGATAGAGCTCAGCAAATGATGTGTCAGCTCGTTAGAGTTTGTCCTTAAAGGAGGCGGTTTATGTCTGACGCTAATGAAAAAACAGAAGACCCCACATCCAAAAAGATCACCGACTCCAGAAAAAAGGGCCAAGTCGCGCGATCCAAAGAACTCTCGACGGCCCTTGTTTTAGTCTTTAGCGCTGCTGCGTTCATCATGATGGGAGGGCAAATTGCCAAGGCGATTTACCTAGTTACTCAGCGCACATTTACTCTATCGCGTGATGAAACCTATGACTTTACGCATATGTTTCAAGCATGGGGCTCAGCGATCGAAACAGTCGCCACGCCCGTTATGCTGTACATGGTCATCATTACCGCAGCGGGCATTTACGGCAATATTGCGCTTGGTGGCTACAATTTCACCTGGCAGGGAGCGGCACCTAAAGCCAATAAGCTCAATCCGCTCGCTGGCTTTAAGCGCATGTTTGGTATGAATGGTTTAGTTGAATTGCTTAAAGCGATAGCCAAAGTGATAGTGGTGATGGGCATGGCTTATGTCGCTATGTTGGTATTTAAGGATGAAGCTTTACACCTTGATTTAGAACTGTATCCACAAAACTTATTTCATGCAATGGACTTAATATCATGGGCATTTCTCATGATGTGCTGTGCACTTATTCCTATCGCGGCGTTTGATGTGCCGTATCAAAGTTACAAGCACAACAAAGAAATGAAAATGTCGAAACAGGAAGTGAAAGACGAAAACAAAAACGCTGAAGGTGACCCACAGGTTAAAAACCGTATTCGTCGATTACAATTTCAAGCTGCTGCAAACCGTATGATGCAAGAAGTACCTACGGCCGATGTGGTGGTAACGAACCCGACGCATTATTCCATCGCCTTGAAATATGATCAACAAGGCACCCGAGCACCCGTGCTCGTTGCCAAAGGGGTCGATGAAATGGCGATGCATATACGTAAAATAGCCGACGCACATGAAGTGCCTATTGTCGCATCGCCCATGTTGGCTCGAGCAATTTATTACTCTACTGAAGTGGAGTCTGAGATCCCGGCTAAGCTATTCATGGCCGTGGCGCAAATTTTGGCTTATGTCTTTCAACTAAAAGCCTACAAAAATGGCAAGGGAAAACGTCCTAAGTCAGTACCCACAAACCTTCCTATCCCTTACGAATTGAGGCGCTAAAGTCTCACCAGCCTGCGGTTAGACTAAAGATTAATGCATGGCGTAGGGGTGTTTTACCTCATTTGGCGCGGTAGTTGCTTTATGAAGTAAAACGTCCGTCAGGTGTCAAAAAATACGCGCTATGCAACTAACAGCTTATCTTAATCGTTTCGACAAAAATCAATTTCAGTCTGTTATGTCTGGACTTGGTGCGCCTCTTGTATTGTTGGCCATCATGGGAATGGTTATTTTACCCATGCCAGCGTTTCTTCTCGACGTGCTGTTTAGCTTTAATATTGCTTTATCACTGGTCATTATCTTAGTGTCTGTTTTCACTAAGAAGCCCGTCGACTTCGGAATTTTCCCACTCGTTCTGCTAATTGCCACTGTACTGCGCTTAGCCTTGAATGTGGCATCAACACGGATTGTTTTGCTGGAAGGGCACGAAGGCGGTGATGCGGCGGGGAAAGTGATCCAAGCATTTGGCGAAGTGGTTATTGGTGGTAACTACGCTGTGGGTATTGTGGTATTTGCCATTCTGTTGATTATTAACTTTAAAGTGGTGACCGCAGGTGCTGGACGTATCTCAGAAGTGAGCGCACGCTTTACGTTAGATGCAATGCCAGGTAAGCAAATGGCCATTGATGCAGATTTAAACGCAGGTTTTATCGACCAAGATGAAGCCCGTAAACGCCGGTTTGAAGTGACCAGTGAAGCCGACTTCTATGGCTCAATGGACGGTGCGTCTAAATTCGTAAAAGGGGATGCGGTTGCAGGGTTATTCATTATGTTGATCAACATAGTGGGCGGTTTATTCATTGGCATTTTTCAACACGACTTAGCCTTCGGGCAGGCCGTCGAGATTTATACATTGCTAACCATAGGTGATGGCCTAGTTGCACAAATTCCTTCGTTATTGTTGTCTGTAGCGACAGCGATAATCGTCACTCGTGAAAACGACTCCCAAGAAATGGGACAAGAACTCACTCGTCAATTAGGTAATCGCCAAGCGTTATACATCACCAGTGGTATTTTGTTTGTCATGGGTATAGTGCCGGGCATGCCGCATGTGGCTTTCTTGGGGTTTAGTGCGTTAGTGGGCGGATATGCTTATTACCAGCACTGGAGCGAAAAGAAATTGGCCTCACAGCCGGAAGTATTGGCGCCTGAAAAAGAACGTGGCACACCAAAACCTGCTGAAATCAAAGAACTAGGTTGGGATGACGTGCAACACGTTGACACCATTGGTTTAGAAGTAGGTTACCGCTTGATCCCGCTGGTAGATAAATCACAAGGCGGCGAGTTATTGACACGTATCAAAGGGGTCCGTAAGAAGTTGTCTCAAGAGCTTGGCTTTCTTATACCTCCAGTTCATATTCGCGATAATTTAGATTTAAGTCCTAACAACTACACCATATCCATGTTGGGAGTCTCTGTTGGCGAAGCGGAGATCAGCCACGACGACGAGCTGGCGATTAACCCAGGTCAGGTATTTGGCAAATTAGATGGAACCGTGACAAAAGATCCAGCATTTGGCCTAGATGCCGTATGGATCCGCTCGAACCAACGTGAGCACGCACAAACGTTAGGTTATACCGTGGTCGATAGCGCCACGGTTGTCGCGACTCACCTAAGTCAACTTCTGACTAATAATGCGTATCAATTACTTGGTCACGAAGAGGTTCAGCAGTTGTTGGATATGCTTGCCAAGCAAAGCCCTAAATTAGTAGAAGGTTTAGTACCTGATATTTTGTCACTTAGTACCGTGGTTAAAGTACTGCAAACGCTATTGTACGAAGGCGTGCCTATCCGTGATTTACGCACCATTGTACAAACCTTGTGTGAGTATGGACCTAAGAGTCAAGATCCTGATGTGTTGGTGTCTGCGCTGCGTATCTCTCTTAAGCGCCTCATCATTCAAGAGATCAATGGCGGACAAGCCGAGTTACCAGTCATAACTTTGGCGCCAGAGTTGGAACAGATGTTGCACCAGTCATTACAAGCCGGTGGAGGAGATGGCGCAGGAATAGAACCTGGTTTAGCTGAACGTTTACAAAAGTCACTAAATGATGCTTCTCAACAGCAAGAATTAGCGGGCGAACCTGCGGTGTTACTCACCTCAGGTATGTTACGCCCAGTGTTATCAAGGTTCTTGAAGCACGCAGTACAAGGTTTGCATGTGTTGTCATATCAAGAAATTCCAGATGACAAACAAATTAAAATAGTCAGTGCGGTGGGTCAATAGTCCGTCACCAGATGCAAGTAGCAAGGGGTAAATTGTGAAAATTAGACGCTTTTATGGCAAAGACATGCGCGAGGCTTTGAAACAAGTCAAAGACGAGTTGGGCGATGATGCAGTCATCATGTCTAATAAAAAGCTAAGCAATGGTGTGGAAATTGTCGCTGCATATGACAAAGAGCCAGCTGCAAGCCCTAAGCGCGCCGAGTCCAGTTTGACGTCTGCACCGAAGCCCAGAGCAGAATCCACTCCTACCCTCAGTGAAATCATCGGTGACAGCGGACCGGATAGCCTTAGAGCATTGCTTGAAAAACAAATTCAAGCAAAAGAGTCAGCTCATCAAGCGAGTCAGCCTGTTGCTCAGCCTGCAAAGCCTCAAAATGTAACAAGTCAGCCGCAACGCCAAACGCAGGCGCAACCAGAGGTACCCAACGTACCGCATCAGCAAGACGCATTAAATGAAATGCGTCAAGAGCTAGCCTCTTTACGTAATGTGCTTCAGTTCCAAGTGGCTGGTCTTTTGCAACAAGACAAAGGACGAAACCATCCTTTACACGGCTATTTAACCAACAAGTTACAAAAGATGGGTATCAGTGAAGCACTGGCCAATGAAGTGGTTTCTTATACCCCGGCAGATACTGATGAGCGTCAAGCTTGGTTGTTTTTATTAAAACTGCTGGCTAATCGCATACAAACTGAAGAAAGTAACTTACTGACCAAAGGCGGCATCGCAGTTTTAATGGGCCCTACTGGGACTGGAAAGACAACGACTGTGGCAAAACTTGCCGCACAAGCTGCGCAAAAATACGGTGCTCAAAATGTCGGCTTGATCACCATTGACAGCTATCGAATCGCTGCTTACGAGCAAATTTCTACCTATGCCAGAATTATTGGTTGCTCGGTGAAAAAAGCGCAGAACGCTGAAGAGTTATCAGATCTGTTATTCCAGTTTAGGAATAAGCGCCTTATACTTATTGATACTGCAGGGTTTGGGCAAAGAGATGTTAGACTGATCAAGCAGTTAGAAACGTTGAAGCAGAGTACAACGGCGAATATCAGCAGTTATTTGGTCATGCAAGCCAACAGTCAATATCAAGTTATGCAGCAAACCATTGCTGCTTACAAACAGATTTCTTTACAGGGTTGTATTTTCACCAAAATAGATGAATGCTACAGTCTTGGAGAGGCAATTAGTGCGGCCATCGAGCACAAATTGTCCGTGAGCTTTATTACCGATGGCCAAAAGGTTCCGGAAGACTTGAAAGTGGCAGATGCAAAATTTTTAATAACCAGCGCCGCTAAGCTTTATAAAAAGCACGTATTAATTCATACTAGTGGTAACTCACTAAATAACGCAGCAGTGGCAGTATGATTGAGGACCAAGCGAGTAGCTTAAGAAGAATGAATCAATCTCGATTAATTAAAGTGATCGCCGTTACCGGTGGTAAGGGCGGCGTGGGTAAAACCAACGTCACGTTAAATACCGCGATCTCTATGGCCCAGCAGGGTAAGAGAGTCATGGTATTAGACGCAGATTTAGGCTTAGCCAACGTGGATGTGTTACTTGGCTTACGTGTGGTGAAAAACCTTTCACATGTATTGTCAGGGGAATGCACTCTAGACGAAGTCCTTGTTGAAGGTCCCCACGGGATTAAAATTGCGCCAGCAACCTCTGGCAGTCAGTCAATGACTGAACTCACTCCAACCGAACATGCAGGCTTAATTAGAGCATTCAGTGAGCTGCGCTCGCAAATTGACGTATTAATTGTTGATACTGCGGCAGGTATTTCAGATATGGTTTTAAGTTTCTCACGTGCCTCGCAAGATATCCTAGTGGTAGTGTGTGATGAACCTACATCTCTCACAGATGCCTATGCATTGATCAAAATTTTGAATAAAGAGCACGGTGTTTTTCGTTTTAAAATTGTCGCCAATATGGTGCGCAATATGCGAGAAGGACAAGAGCTGTTCAATAAGTTAACAAAAGTCACCGACCGCTTTTTAGACGTGGCCTTAGAACTAGTCGCCACTGTACCGTTTGATGAAAATATTCGTAAGTCGGTTCGTAAGCAAAAAGCGATTGTTGAAGCATATCCAACTTCGCCAGCGGCTATCGCTATTAAAAAGCTAGCTCAACAGGCAGCAGGTTGGCCAGTGCCTTCTCAGCCAGGAGGGCATTTAGAGTTCTTCCTTGAGCAGTTGGTGGCCAAAAAAGCCGTGGGCGATATTCGGTGAACAGTAAAGCCGCTGCGTATCAGCAGTTAGATGACAGAAATGCACTGGTGGAGCGTCATGCTCCATTGGTAAAGCGCATTGCTCATCATCTTATTGCCCGCTTACCCGCCAGCGTATTGGTCGACGATCTCATTCAAGCCGGTATGATTGGTTTACTTGAAGCGTCTCGTAACTTCGATGGCACCAAAGGTGCGAGTTTTGAGACCTTTGCAGGTATTCGAATTCGCGGCTCTATGCTTGACGAAATTCGAAAAGGTGATTGGACACCACGCTCTGTGCATAAAAATGGCCGTGCGATAACGGATGCCATTAATAAAGTTGAGCGTGAGACAGGCCGTGACGCCAGAGATGTAGATATAGCCAAAAAACTTGAAGTCAGCATTGAGCAATATCACCAAATGCTTGGTGAAGTGAATGCAGGTAAAATTATTGGCATGGAAGATTTAGGGGTATCGGAAGATGTGGTGACAACAGAGCAAACTAAAGGCTCTGATACTCCGTTTGAAGATTTGCTCCAAGGCTCTTTTCAAAAAGCCTTAGCCCATGCCATTACAACCTTACCTGAGCGTGAAGCAATCGTATTATCATTGTACTATGACGAAGAATTGAATCTACGTGAAATAGGTGAAGTTCTAGACGTGAGTGAATCACGTGTTAGCCAAATACACAGTCAAGCTATGCTAAAACTAAAAAGTAAAATGCAGACTTGGCGTATTGAAGAATAAACAAATAACATATAAATGTTTTGATTTTGCCTCGAGCGGAGAAAGTTTTGGATAAGAATATGAAAATTTTGGTTGTTGATGATTTCTCGACAATGCGTCGCATCATCAAGAACCTATTGAAAGATCTAGGTTTTACTAATATTCAAGAAGCGGATGATGGCAGTACCGCATTGCCTATGCTTCAACAAGGTGATTTTGATTTTGTAGTGACTGACTGGAACATGCCAGGCATGCAAGGAATTGATTTATTGCGGGCGATCCGTGCCGACGAAAACCTTAAACACACACCAGTGTTAATGGTAACGGCAGAAGCCAAAAAAGAACAAATTGTAGCGGCGGCGCAGGCTGGTGTTAATGGGTATGTTATCAAACCATTTACTGCTGCGACCCTTAAAGAGAAGTTGGCCAAGATATTTGAACGCTTAGGTTAGTCAGGCTTTTCTCAACGATAAGGAAGGCCTTATGACCTCACATCCAGCCCCCATGAAGCTAGAAGATGCAAAGCAATTAGTCGCTTTACTTGAAAGTGGTAATAATCAAGGCGCTCAGCAGCTTCTCGATAGTGTCAATGACACCAATTCTGTCGAACTGTTCGAAGAGGTAGGTAAATTAACTCGCCAACTTCATGATTCTTTGAATAACTTTCAACTCGATGAACGTATTGCTAATTTAGCGAATGAAGAGATCCCTGACGCTAAAACGCGGCTCACGTATGTTATTGAAACCACTGAGCAAGCCGCGAATCGCACGATGGACTTAGTCGATGATTGCATGCCCATTGCCGAAAAGCTCAATTCTGAAATGAACGAAATCATTCCTGAGTGGAAGAAGCTTTTTAATCGTCAGTTAGAGCTGGGCGAATTCAATGCCCTGTGCAGACGCCTCGACACCTTTTTAGAAGAGGGCAAGGACGAGTCTGGAAAATTAAACGCATTATTAACCGAGATGCTACTAGCTCAAGGCTATCAGGACATCACAGGGCAAATTATTCGCCGGGTCATTGAACTAGTTAAAGAAGTAGAAGACAGCCTAGTGCATATGTTAACGATGTTCGGTGGATCAGAGTCAGCGGAAATTCCTCATATATCTGATAAACAAGCCGATAGTGTTAAAGCGGAAGGCCCAATTCTCGATGCAGCTAACCGTGACGACGTCGCATCTAATCAAGATGATGTTGATGATTTACTGTCAAGTTTAGGATTTTAGAGGCGTTACAATATGGGGTTTGATGTTGACGAGGAGATCCTTCAGGATTTTTTAGTAGAAGCGGGTGAAATACTAGAGCAGCTTCAAGAACAGCTGGTTGAGTTGGAAAATAATCCGCAAGATTCGGATTTACTGAATGCGATTTTCAGAGGCTACCACACGGTTAAAGGTGGCGCGGGCTTTCTTTCGTTAACCGAATTAGTCGATATTTGTCACGGCGCTGAAAACGTATTCGATGTCATGCGTAACGGCCAACGTTCATTAACGCCAGAGTTAATGGATATTATTCTTCAAGCAACCGACGAAGTCGTCGCCATGTTTGAAGATGTAAAATCGAACAAACCCTTGGTAGCAGCAGAGCAATCGTTATTAGATACATTGCATCGCCTGAGTAAGCCAGAGGCGCAAGACCAAGTTGCTGCGCCTCCAATTATCGAAACGCCAGTAATCGAGGCGCCCAGTGAAGCGGCATCTCAGCCTAAAACAAATTCGGATGACTTTGACGAATCCGAGTTTGAGGCCTTGCTTGATGAACTTCACGGTGAAGGTAATCCCGTTGGAGGAGCATCGCAATCACCATCAATTAAGCCGCCACAATCCACAGAGTCTTCCAGTGGCGCTGATATGAGTAGTGATGGTGACGATATTAGTGATGATGAGTTTGAAGCGTTACTCGATCAGCTTCATGGAGAAGGGCAGTTTGGCGGCTCTCAAGACGCTCCCTCTGAATCGACTGACGCGCCCGTAGCAAGCACAAATTCTGAATCAGAAGATATCAGTGATGATGAATTCGAAGCGTTACTCGATCAGCTCCATGGTAAAGGGCAAGGGCCTGTTACCAAAAAAGAAGCTAACGGAGAAACAAGTAAAGCGCCAAACACTCCAGTAACGTCGGCAGTATCTGATAACACGCCGTCGCAATCCGCAAGTGAAAAAGCCACTGATAAAAGTAACGACACTAAGTCGAGTGCGCCCAGCATTGCCTCTAGCCAAGCCAATATACCTGCTAAAAGCCCTGGGGCGGCGGAAAAGTCGGCTGTTTCTAAGCGTGAGGAAAAGCGTCCCGCAGCACCACAGCCGGAAACGACGGTTAGGGTGGATACCAAGCGCTTAGACCAAATCATGAATATGGTAGGTGAGTTGGTATTAGTGCGTAACAGGTTGCTTAGTTTAGGTTTATCCGTCAACGACGAAAGTATGTCAAAAGCGATTGCTAATTTAGACGTGGTCACCGGCGATTTGCAAGGCGCCGTGATGAAAACGCGCATGCAGCCCATCAAAAAAGTGTTTGGGCGTTTTCCTCGAGTCGTGCGTGACTTAGCGCGCACCTTGAAGAAAGAAATTACCCTTGAACTAGAGGGTGAAGAAACAGATTTAGACAAAAATTTAGTCGAGGCCCTTGCTGATCCTTTGGTGCATCTAGTACGAAATTCAGTGGATCATGGTATAGAAATGCCAGCGGATCGGGTCGCAGCGGGCAAGCCATCTTTAGGTACGGTAAAGCTATCAGCTTCTCAAGAAGGTGATCATATTTTGCTGAGCATAGTCGATGACGGTAAAGGCATGGACCCTGATAAGCTTAAAGAAATAGCTATTTCTCGAGGCGTATTAGATGCTGATGCCGCGGCTCGAATGACAGATGAAGAAGCATTCAATTTAATTTTCGCTCCGGGTTTCTCGACCAAAACTGAAATATCCGAAGTGTCAGGCCGCGGCGTTGGTATGGACGTGGTGAAAACCAAAATTAACCAGCTAAATGGTACGGTCAATATCGATTCTGTGCTGGGCAAAGGCACCACGCTAGAAATTAAAGTGCCACTGACTTTGGCAATATTACCGACTCTTATGATAGTGGTTGGCGATCAAACCTTCGCATTACCATTAGGCTCGGTAAACGAAATTATCAACATGGATATGAGTAAAACCAATACAGTTGATGGCCAATTAACAAAAATCGTTCGTTCCAAAGCGATCCCATTATTCTATTTACGCGAGTGGTTAGTACGCAAAAATGCTAAGCCAATCCCGCTAGATCGCGCTAAGGGACATGTTGTTGTCGTGCAAATTGGTACCCAGCAACTCGGTTTTGTGGTTGATGCGCTCATCGGTCAAGAAGAAGTGGTGATTAAGCCATTAGATGAATTGCTACAAGGTACTCCTGGCATGGCTGGCGCAACGATTACCAGTGATGGTGGGATTGCGTTGATCCTAGATGTTCCAGGCCTACTAAAGCATTATGCTAAGAAAAAAGCCGATGCCATTCGACAAGCGCGTTAAACACGAGGTTTTTACAAAATACACATGGCATACAAGATATTAGTTGTTGATGATTCGATTTTTTTTAGGCGCCGTGTAAAAGAAATTCTAGAGCAAGACCCCAGTTTACAAGTCATAGGTGAGGCCAGAAATGGTCAAGAAGCAATTGAGATGGTCGCTACGCTTAATCCTGATGTAGTCACTATGGACGTGGAGATGCCTATCATGGATGGGATCACTGCCGTCAAAAAAATAATGGCCCGTAAACCCGTCCCCATCATTATGTTTTCTTCATTGACACTTCAAGGTGCTAAAGCCACCTTGGACGCACTGGACTCAGGCGCAATGGACTTCTTACCCAAGAAGTTCGAAGATATCGCGGCAAATCGTCAAGATGCCGTTGCGCTTTTGCAATCTCGGGTCAAAAGCTTGTGTAGAAAGCAACACGGACTGCGCCCCGCTTCTGTGCGTGTGGCCCCTCCTAAAGCGATTTTGTTCAATAAGCCGGTTAGTCGAAATCCTGCTAAACGCTCAGTGCAAGCGACCAGTAGTATTCCGTTGGGAGCCCCACTTTATCATTCTTCGTCCAGTGGTATTCCGTCGGGTAAAAAGTATCGCTGCTTAGCGATTGGCACGTCCACAGGCGGGCCGGTTGCTCTACAAAAAGTGCTCACAGCTGTCCCAAAGAATTTTCCTTATCCTATCTTTATTGTGCAACACATGCCGGGCTCCTTTACTAAGGCATTTGCAGAGCGACTGAATCAGTTGTCGCAATTGACTGTAAAAGAAGCGATGAACGGTGAAGAAGTTAAAGCAGGCGTCGCGTATTTAGCACCTGGTGGCCGTCAAATGACCGTTCAGGGCGATAGTCAACGTGTTTCTTTTCGAATTTATGATGCACCAGACAGTGCCGATATACTGTATAAGCCCTGCGTTGATATTACGTTTGCGTCAATTGCGCATGTATATCACGGTGATGTCTTAGGGGTCATACTCACAGGGATGGGCTCTGACGGAAAACTTGGCGCCAGCAAGCTAAAAAGTAAAGGTGCAAAAATTTGGGTGCAGGATGAGCTAAGCTCAGTAGTATATGGCATGCCACAAGCTGTAATGAATGCAGGTATCGCTGAAAAAGAGTTTTCTATAGATGCGTTTGAAAGCCATATTTTAAAAGAGATGGCGTAGAAACTGACGTATTTTGACACTTTCGATAGAGAGTTAAAAAAACAGCAGGCGACTGAAAGGTATTTATCGTGAAAGTATGGACAGTAGCAAACCAAAAAGGGGGCGTTGGTAAAACTACGACAACAGTCACCCTAGGTGGTTTGCTTGCGCAGCGTGGAGCAAAGGTCGTCCTAATCGATACCGATCCCCATGCGTCCTTAAGTTACTATTTTGGTATTGACTCTGACGAATTATCACGCAGTTTATACGATATCTTTATTCACGAAGGGCCTTTAGACAAAGGCGCTGTTTTAGATTGCTTATGCCCAACTAAACTTGACTCGCTGTTCATCTTGCCTGCTAGCATGGCGCTAGCCACATTAGATCGCAAGCTAGGGAATCAAAGTGGCATGGGGTTAACCCTTAAAAAAGCGCTCGGGTTGATCGAAGATGAGTTCGAGTACGCGTTAATTGATTGCCCGCCTGTGTTAGGTGTACTCATGGTCAATGCGTTGGCTGCGTCTACCCGAGTGATTATTCCAGTTCAAACCGAATTTTTAGCGCTCAAGGGGTTAGAGCGAATGCTTGGCTCGTTGCACATTATGCAGCAGTCATTACGTAAGGAGTTTCGCTATACCATAGTGCCGACCATGTTTGATAAACGCGTAAAAGCGGCAATAGGCGCCTATCACACATTACGAGAAACCCATGGTGATAACGTTTGGCAGGGATTAATTCCTATCGATACTAAGTTTAGAGACGCCAGTTCAAACCACGCGTTACCTTCAATTCACGCGCCTAAAGCACGAGGCGTGGTAGCGTACACAAGTTTGTTGCGTCATTTACGTTTGTTAGGGGCTGCGAAATGAATGCTAAACCGCCAGGCAAAAAAAGCGTTATGGAAGAATATTTGTCTTCCTTACTTATCGAAGATGTCGAGCAAGATGGGCCACTCACCGAAGAGATTGAGCAAAACGCGTCGTTGCAGCATGTCAGTCAGTTGCTCGACTCTGCCTCAGTGTTGCATACAGAACTGACTAGTTCAGTCTCCAGTGAAGTTGTGCTTGAGCCTGCAAAAATTGATAGCGATAACGTGCTGGCTAAACGTATCGACGAGCAACCTGCTAGCGATGAAGTATTTGAACACAGTCTAAAGGACGCCGAACTTCCCAGCCACGAACAACACGAGAGCGTGACGGTCAACACGGTAGATAATGACGGTGCCGTTAATAAGCAAAGCCAAAACGCGGATAACCCTGTAGCTAAAGATACAGGTATTTATCATGAAGCATTTCAAGTACTTATATTCGAAGTGGCCGGGTTGTCTCTGGCACTGCCACTTACTGAGCTTGGCGGGATCCACCAGTTAGCTGATGTTACGCCTATTTTTGGTAAACCGAACTGGTTTAAAGGTGTGATGCTTCATCGTGATGAAAAAATGAAAGTTGTCGACACTGCAATGTGGGTTATGCCTGAAAAATGTAATGAAAAGCTGGCGGATTCAGCTAAAAATCAATATCTTATCATGCTAGATAGCAGCGGTTGGGGTTTGGCGTGTGAGCGTATTATTGACACCATCACCTTACAAGCTGAAGATGTTAAGTGGCGCAAGTTTGACGGAAAGCGCACTTGGCTTAGCGGTATGGTAAAGAAAAAGATGTGTGCCTTGGTAAACGTGAAGCAATTAATTTCACTTTTGCAGCAGGGTATGAATAGTAAAGACAACTAGCAATTGCTGCTGGAGTATTAAAAATGAGTGATGACAAAACATCAAATAACGTACCATCTGATCGAAACGATGAAGTCTTGCAGTGGGTAACATATAAGCTAGGGGAAGAAACCTATGGCATCAATGTTATGCAGGTTCAAGAAGTATTACGTCACACCGAGATTGCCCCTGTTCCTGGCGCTCCAGATTACGTATTAGGTATCATAAACTTACGAGGTAATGTGGTAACGGTTATCGATACTCGTGCGCGCTTTGGCTTGGAGCCAACAGATTTAACGGACAACACACGTATCGTCATTATTGAGTCTGACGAGCAAGTAGTGGGCATTTTAGTAGACAGTGTTGCTGAGGTTGTTTATTTGCGCTCATCAGAAATAGACAGCGCGCCTAATGTAGGTACAGAAGAAAGTGCCAAATTTATTCAAGGTGTAAGCAATCGAGAAGGTGAGTTACTTATTTTAGTCGATCTGAATAAACTCTTAAGTGATGAAGAGTGGGAAGAGTTAACCAATATTTAATGCTCTGTTTCGTTATTAACTGATTTGGACGCAATTGTGGAAATAAGCCATCTGATTTACGTGGTTATTGTGGTCGCCATTTTATTATTTATCGGTGCTTTCGCCGTTTTGGCGAAACGTATTGCCTTATTGCAGCGTCAGAATGAGTGGCAACAAGAATCGTTGAGCGAATTACAAGAGCAATTGCTTGCTAACCAACAAGAGTTGCAGGAAGTGCGCGTGGGCAGCATTGGCATGGGAGACAAGATAAAAGCACTCGTTGCTACGGTAAGACAAACCGCTAGCCAACAAGAGCAACTCGCCAGTCAGGATCCCCAAAGTCGCCTGTACCAACAAGCGGCTAAATTGGTGGCCAGTGGTTACTCAGTTGAAGATTTGATGCACGAATGTGATATGCCAAAAGCCGAAGCTGAACTAATCTACAATCTACATAAACGCTAAAATTCAACTGAGCAAGTTACGTTGCAGGTGCCCATATCGTATTATCCCTAAGGTAAAGTTTGCGGTTTTTGCTTGGCGTTAACTTGCTTTTCTACACGGTTATTCTCCTCTTAATCACCTAGTGCATCGATTTAATTATCTCGCAACGCAGCGTGTCTCTCCATAAAATGTTGAAATGATAAACACAGGAGCACTTGGTTATGCTCTTTTGAACTTAAGCAGTTTTTACGTTTAGACGTCTAGACGTAAAGATGTTGACATTTACGGCGTTTTGCTCCAGATTTAACCTATCTAAACACATCTTGGAGCCACTATGCCTATTCGAATTCCGACAGAATTACCTGCACAAAGCATTCTAAATAGTGAGAATATTTTTGTGATGGATACCGATCGTGCTGCCATGCAGGACATTCGTCCGTTGGAAGTTGGTATCTTGAATTTAATGCCCAACAAGATGGAAACAGAAGTGCAGTTCTTGCGTCTTTTATCCAATACGCCGTTACAAATCAATGTGGACTTGATACGCATCGACAATCAAGCGCCAAAGAACACCCCTGAATCTCATATGAAGGCGTTCTATCAAAACTTTGACGATGTGGCGGATAAGCAATACGACGGATTGATTGTCACTGGTGCGCCTTTGGCATTGTTGGATTATGACGACGTAAAATATTGGCAAAAAATGAAAGTGGTGTTGGAATGGGCTCAGCGCCATGTGCAATCCACTTTGTTTTCATGCTGGGCTGCACACGCTGCCTTATATCACTTCCACGGTAAAAACCGTAGGTTGCGTGACGAAAAGCTCAGTGGGATATTTGCTCATCAAGTGAAGGATGAACATAACGAACTAATGCGCGGCTTTGACCCCGTATTTCATGCCCCTCATTCGCGTTATGGTGAAATAAGCGTAGCAGACTACGAGTCGGTTGAAGGACTTAGTGTGTTAGCTAGTTCAGAAAAGACGGGGGCTTATATAGTTGCCTCAGACGACAAACGATTGGTCTTCGTCACGGGACACCCTGAATATGATCCTGATTCGTTGGATCAAGAATACAAGCGTGACCTAAAAGCGGGATTAACCCCCAACATGCCAGAAAATTACTATCCTGACGATGACCCGGCACAAGGGCCTTTAGTTACTTGGCGTGCTCACGGTAGTTTGCTGTTTACCAATTGGTTAAACTATTACGTGTATCAGAATACGCCTTATGATTTAGCATCATTGTCGAACAAAGCTTAGACCTATTTATTATCAGTTTTAAAGGAAAAAATGTGTCAATGGTAACCTCAGAACAAGCATTACTAGACGCCGCACGATCACGGATCCTCGTTTTAGATGGCGCAATGGGCACTATGATCCAAGCGCATGACTTTCAAGAAGATGACTATCGTGGTGAACGATTCGCCGACTGGCATAGTGATGTTAAGGGCAATAATGACTTATTAACGATTACCCAGCCTGACGCTATTTTTGATATTCATTGTGCATACCTAGCCGCAGGTGCGGATATCATCGAGACAAACACCTTTAACGCCACCACAATATCCATGTCTGATTACAACATGCAGTCATTGGCCAAAGAGATAAATATAGAATCGGCTAAATTGGCCCGCAAAGCCGCTGATAAATTCACAGCGCTGACACCTGACAAACCGCGCTTTGTGGCCGGAGTGTTAGGCCCAACAAGTCGCACTGCTTCAATATCACCTAATGTGAACGACCCAGGGGAGCGAAATGTTACATTTGACGAGCTCGTTGAAGCATATGTAGAAGCGACGAATGGCTTAATAGAGGGGGGCGCTGATTTGATTATGGTGGAAACCATCTTTGATACGTTAAATGCAAAAGCAGCTTTATTCGCCGTAGACACTGTTTTTGAGTCATTAGGCAAAACGTTACCAATAATGATTTCAGGCACGATCACTGACGCCTCAGGTCGAACTTTATCTGGGCAAACCGCAGAAGCTTTCTATTATTCAATGCGCCATACAAATCCTTTCTCGTTCGGTCTTAATTGTGCTTTGGGGCCAGATTTGTTGCGTCAGTATGTTGATGAAGTATCTACTGTGGCGGAATGTTTGGTATCCGCTCACCCCAACGCCGGTTTACCTAATGAATTTGGCGAGTATGACCTTGAGAGTGATGAAATGGCTGAGCATATTCGCGAGTGGGCGCAATCAGGCCTCGTCAATATTGTGGGAGGATGTTGCGGTTCTACTCCAGAGCACATCGCCGCTATCGCCAACGTGGTTAAAGACGTTGCCCCGCGCGTCATCCCAAAACATGAAATTAAACTACGTCTTTCTGGGCTTGAGCCCTTTGTACACTAAATACGGATTGAAGTAGTGGTATTGAGCCATGACGAGTTTTGGCTTAGTGAAATGGCAAGTGAATGAAATTAAGTAAATTGAGTAACCTATGACCCAAGCAAGTGCATCTTTTATCAATGTTGGCGAACGTACTAACGTCACCGGATCCGCCATGTTTAAACGCCTTATTCTAGAAGGTGATTTTGAAAAAGCACTAGATGTTGCTCGTCAACAAGTGGAGAACGGCGCACAAATCATTGATATCAATATGGATGAAGCCATGTTGGACTCAGAAGCAGCAATGACGCGCTTTTTGAATTTGATTGCCTCAGAGCCTGACATCTCTCGCGTACCGATTATGATTGATTCATCAAAATGGTCAGTAATCGAAGCAGGTTTAAAGTGTGTTCAAGGTAAGGCCATTGTTAACTCCATTAGTTTAAAAGAAGGCGAGGAAAACTTCTTACATCAAGCTAAATTACTGAAACGTTATGGTGCAGCCACCGTTGTAATGGCATTCGATGAGGCAGGGCAAGCGGATACCGAAGATAGAAAATTTGAAATTTGTCAGCGTAGTTATCTGTTATTAACAGAAAAAATAGGCTTTCCTCCAGAAGATATCATTTTCGACCCGAATATTTTTGCGGTTGCCACGGGGATTGAAGAGCACAATAATTATGCTGTGGACTTTATTAATGCCACGCGCAGAATCAGACAAGGTTTACCTCATGCCCACATATCTGGTGGGTTATCAAATGTGTCGTTTTCATTTCGCGGCAATAATCCAGTACGCGAAGCTATGCACTCAGTGTTTTTATTTCATGCCATAAAAGCGGGAATGGATATGGGCATAGTGAACGCGGGTCAGCTTGAAGTGTATGACCAGATCCCAGCCGAGCTGAAAGTCGCGGTTGAAGACGTTATTCTCAACCGTCATCCTGATGCCACTGACCGGCTTTTAGAACTTGCGCCCAAATATCAAGGCGATGGTAAAGCGCAAGTAAAAGAGAACCTCGAATGGCGCGACCTGCCAGTGAATAAGCGCCTAGAGCATGCACTTGTGCGCGGTATCACTGATTACATTGATGAAGATACCGAGCTTGCGCGTCAGCAAGCAGAAAAACCGCTACACGTAATTGAAGGGCCATTAATGGATGGCATGAATGTAGTAGGGGATTTATTCGGTGAGGGTAAAATGTTCCTGCCTCAAGTGGTTAAATCTGCACGAGTCATGAAAAAAGCAGTGGCTTATTTAAATCCTTTCATTGAAGCCACCAAGGAAGTTGGCAGCTCGAACGGTAAGATTTTGTTGGCGACGGTAAAAGGTGACGTTCACGATATCGGTAAAAACATTGTTGGGGTGGTTTTGCAGTGTAATAACTTCGATATTATCGACTTAGGCGTGATGGTGCCTTGCGCTAAGATCTTGCAAGTAGCCAAAGACGAAAACGTCGACATGATTGGTTTGTCTGGGCTTATTACCCCATCCCTTGATGAGATGGTATACGTGGCAAAAGAAATGCAACGTCTCGGTCTGGATTTACCTTTGCTTATCGGCGGTGCAACCACATCAAAAGCGCATACCGCAGTCAAAATTGAACAGAATTACGATCAACCCGTGGTTTACGTGCCCAATGCCAGTCGTGCTGTTGGTGTCTGCCAAAAGCTGATATCAAAAGAGCATCGGCCTGCTTACGCCGAGCAAATTTCCAAAGAATATGACGTGGTTCGAGAGCAACATGCCCGTAAGAAGCCTCGCAGTCGTCCCGTCACCTTAGAGCAAGCCCGAGCTAACGCCTTTGACTTCGACTGGAGCCAGTACACACCGCCTGTACCTAAACAATTAGGTGTTCAAACCGTGTCTGTAGAGCTGACAGAGCTGCGCGCTTACATAGACTGGACACCGTTTTTCCTAACATGGTCATTGGCTGGCAAGTATCCTCGAATTTTACAAGATGACGTAGTCGGTAAAGAAGCACAGTCGTTATTCGATGATGCCAACGCTATGCTTGATGACTTGTGTGCAAACAAAAAGCTGCAAGCGAAAGGTGTCATGGGGATTTTCCCTGCAAATAGGGTTGAAGATGATATAGAAGTTTATACAGACGAAACGCGCACTCATGTTAGAGAAGTCTGTCATCACCTTCGTCAGCAAACAGAAAAGGCCAAAGGCTTTAATAACTGTTTAAGTGACTTTATTGCACCTAAGTCATCGCAAAAAGCGGATTTCATTGGTGCGTTTGCAGTGACCGCAGGTATAGGCGAAGACGAACTCGCTGAGGCCTACATCGCCGATGGTGACGACTACAACGGGATCATGGTTAAAGCCCTTGCAGATCGTCTTGCAGAAGGCTTTGCTGAGTATTTACACGAGAAAGTACGCAAAGAAATCTGGGGTTTTGCACCGGATGAATCTCTGAGTAACGAAGAGCTCATTCGTGAAAAATACCAAGGTATTCGCCCTGCACCAGGTTATGCGGCGTGTCCTGAGCATACTGAAAAACAAGCCATTTGGGACTTACTTGATGCCGAGAAGAACACAGGTATGAAATTGACCGAAAGTTACGCCATGTGGCCAGGGGCTGCCGTTTCGGGCTGGTACTTCTCTCATCCCGATGCGCGTTACTTCGCTGTTGCACAGATCCAAAAAGATCAGTTGCTCGACTACGCGACGCGTAAAAGTTGGACTGAGTTGGAAGCTGAGAAATGGTTAGGCCCGAATCTACATGCTTAGTACTGTATTCGATGTGCTTTTAGCCATTAGCCAATGCTATTGCAGTACAACCTGCACAAGGATATTCATAGTAAGATGACTGAAAAACGTTATAGTCCCTCATGCGAAAATAACCGCCTACCGATCCTAGCGGTGTTAAAAAGCGCATTGAAAGATCGTCGTCATTTACTCGAAATTGGTTCTGGCACAGGCCAGCATGCCGTGTATTTTGCCCCAGAGTTACCCCACTTAAACTGGCAAACCAGTGATTTAGCCTATAACCACCCTAGTATTCAAGCCTGGCTCGATGACTTGCCGGCACCTAATCTATACCAACCTGTGGTGTTTCAAGTCGGGGCTGATAATTGGCCTGTCAGCCGCGTTGATTGCGTATATACCGCGAACACCACTCACATTATGCAACCTCATGAAGCTGAGATCATGATGCAGACAGTAGCTAAAGAGTTACCCTCAGGTGGTGTGTTTTGTCAGTACGGGCCGTTTACGATAAACGGGGAGTTCACTAGCCAAAGTAATCATGATTTCAACCAACACTTGTTGAATGAAGACTGTGGTGGCATACGCGATATAGCAGAGTTAACGCAGTGGGCTGGGGAGCTAGAGCTTGTAGAGCAACAGCCTATGCCTGCTAATAATTTCATGCTCATTTGGCGTAAACCTTAGTAAAATCCATCGCGCTCTATCGGCGAGCGTGATAATTCTGTGACACCAGCGTCCTAGTCTTGCGTTGCTTTGAAAGGCAATAATTCTGTGGCGTTTTGCTTATATGATCGGATCCCCGCGTCTTCTTGCTGAAGGAAGCGTCTTACACCGTCATGAAACGCTGGCTCAGCTAACCAATGGTTTGAGTAGCAGAAAATCGGTTCAAAGCCGCGTAAAATCTTATGTTCACCTTGAGTGCCAGGATTAAATGTAGCGATATTTTGCTCAATGCAAAACTCGATGCCTTGATAGTAACAACATTCATAATGCAGGTTATTGATGTCTTCCATCGCTCCCCAGTATCGGCCATAGAGCTGCTTATCGTCATACAGGTAAAGGGCACTGGCGATAAGCTGATCGTCACGCGTGGCCATCACCAGCATAATATTGTCACGCATCGAGTGATACAATCGGTTAAAAAAATCGCGATTAAGGTAACCCTGATGACCACTGCGTTTCAAGTAGGTTTGCTGATAACACTGATAGAAAAAGTCGATATGTTCAGGGGTCAGGTTTTTAGCAAATACTCTTTCGAGTTTTACCTCTTGGTCCCGTACTTTTCTTCTTTCGTTTCTAATCGACTTTCGTCGCCTAGAGGTAAGCGCCGCGCAAAAATCGTCATAATGTTGGTAGTCTCGATTAAACCATTGAAATTGAACTGCCCTGCGCATCATGTGCTGATGTGTATTTAGCGCTGCGCTTAAATCCTCAGGCACAAACAACCAATGCATAGATGAAAGTCTATTTTGCGAAATGTAAGTTTGAATGGCTTTGCAGAGTTGGGGCAGCAATTGTGATTTATCCGTGCCGGTTTTTAACATTAACCTTGAACCTGGCACCGGAGTAAAGGGGATGGCACAGATCAATTTGGGATAGTAATTTAGACCGTACTCGCGATAGGTATTAGCCCAAGCGAAATCAAAAACGTACTCCCCATAGCTATGATTCTTTGTGTACAAAGGTAGAATGCCTACCAAAGTGTCATTGTGATAAATTGTGAGGTGTTGCGGGTGCCAGCCTGTTTTGGCTTCCACAGATTTTGAAAGCTCCAGTGCTTCAATAAAAGCATATTGATGAAATGGGTCACTTTGCTCAGCAATCGCATTCCAACTCTCACTGTCTATTTGCTCTATGCTGCTTAGAAATTTAAAATCAAATATTTGGCGCATAACACTCTACAGGATCCCTTTGATGGGTGAATATATTACCTGATATGACAGATAACGACAGTAAGAACATTAAATATAGTATTACCAAATATTTATCGATGCGCGAGCATAGTTGTCACGAATTGTTGCAGAAATTGACAGCTAAGGGGTATGACAAGGGGTTATGCGAAGAGCGTATTGCTCAATTTAACAAAGCAGACGTTCAAAGCGAACTACGTTATGCCGAGATGATTGTGCGCAGCCGAGTAGCAAAAGGTAAAGGTGAAAAAATCATACGTAGTGAGCTGAGTCAGCACGCTATTGCGCCTGAGCTCATCGACATTGCTATTACCGAGCAAGAGATCGATTGGGATGCGCTCGCCATTCAAGTAGCTGAAAAAAAGTTTGGCCATAAGCCCGCGAAGGATTGGCAGGAGCAACAAAAGCGTAATCGTTTTATGCAATACAGAGGCTTTAGCCATGAACAAATTCGGGCAATGAAAAGCGTGCGCTAAGTGCCTTGAAGTCCTTAACAAGTTAGCAAAAAACATGCTATCTTTGCCGACTAATAAATAGTTAAAAATGGCCGTTTGAGGCCATTTTTACCCTCAAATCATTAAATGTTGTTTCAGGATCATCCATGAGTAAGAGCACAGCGCAAATTCGACAAGCCTTTTTAAACTTTTTTGCAGACAAAGGGCATCAAAAAGTTTCTAGTTCGTCTCTGGTTCCAAGCGACGATCCCACATTGTTATTTACCAACGCGGGTATGAACCAATTCAAAGATGTGTTTTTAGGCACTGAACAACGCAAGTACACACGTGCAACCTCATCTCAACGGTGTGTAAGAGCGGGTGGTAAACATAATGATTTAGAAAATGTAGGCTACACGGCGCGTCATCACACCTTTTTTGAAATGCTAGGTAACTTCAGTTTTGGTGATTATTTCAAGCACCAAGCCATTGGTTATGCATGGTCTTTTTTAACCGAAGTATTGAAACTGCCGAAAGACAAGTTATTAGTCACTGTTTATTCAGAGGACGACGAGGCGTTTGACATTTGGCACAACGACATTGGCATTCCTAAAGAAAAAATTATTCGTATTGCCACCTCAGATAATTTCTGGTCAATGGGTGACACCGGGCCTTGTGGGCCTTGTTCTGAAATATTTTATGATCACGGTGAACACATCTGGGGTGGTCCTCCTGGCTCCCCGGAGGAAGATGGCGATCGTTTTATCGAAATCTGGAACTTGGTCTTCATGCAGTTCAATCGTCAAGCCAATGGTGACATGTTGCCTTTGCCTAAACCCTCTATCGATACCGGGATGGGGTTAGAACGTATTTCGGCTATTATACAAAATGTGCACAGCAACTATGAAATTGATATTTTCCAAAACTTGATAAAAGCCACTGCAAAGATTGTTGGGGTAACAAGCCTTGAAGACAAATCGTTGCGCGTGGTGGCGGATCACATTCGCTCCTGTAGTTTCCTTATTTCAGACGGCGTCATGCCATCGAATGAGGGGCGAGGGTATGTACTGCGTCGTATTATCCGCCGCGCGGTGCGCCACGGTAATAAGCTGGGTGCAAACGGCGTGTTTTTCTATAAATTAGTAGCAGCATTGGCCACAGAGATGGGCGACGCGTATCCAGAGCTAAACGAACAACGTGCAGTGATTGAAAAAGTGCTTCGAGTGGAAGAGGAGCAGTTTTCCCGTACGCTTGAGCGCGGAATGCTAATTCTAAACGATGCATTGAACGAGCTTGAAGGTAAAGTGGTACCGGGTGATGTGGTCTTCAAGCTCTATGATACCTATGGCTTCCCAGCAGATTTGACCAATGATGTAGCCCGAGAGAAAGGTTTGAGCATTGATGAGGAAGGGTTTGAGCAGGCGATGGCTGAGCAGCGAAAACGAGCCCAAAAAGCCAGTAACTTTGACGTGGATTACAACGAGCAACTTCGCAGCGATTTAGAGTCAATCTTTGTGGGATATGAACATGAAGATAACACTGCAACAATCACTGAGCTGTTTTTCAAAGGGCAATCAGTTAACGAATTAGCAGCAGGTGCTGAGGGCACAGTTATTTTAGATGAGAGTCCATTTTATGCCGAAGCGGGTGGTCAAGCTGGTGATACAGGTACGTTAGTCACTGACGCGGGTGGTTTCAGCGTAAAAGATACGGTTAAGTTAGGGAAAGCAATCGCCCATAAAGGCGCTGCCCTTAGCAAGCTAAGCGTGGGAGATAGCGTATTAGCAAAGGTTAATGGTGTTCGTCGCCATGCAATTAAGCTAAACCACAGCGCGACGCATTTAATGCACGCAGCACTGAAATCGATTCTTGGTGAGCATGTAAACCAAAAAGGTTCGTTAGTACAAGCGGATCGCTTGCGCTTTGATTTCTCGCATTTTGAAGCGATGAGTAAAGAGCAAGTGCTGGCTGTGGAAACCATGGTGAATGAGCAGATACTCGCTAATCATCCTTTGCAAACTCAACTAATGGGCTTAGAGCAAGCAAAAGAAGCTGGTGCGATGGCCTTGTTCGGTGAGAAATACGATGATGATGTGCGCGTGGTGTCCATGGGGAGTTTCTCGATGGAACTGTGCGGCGGTACGCACGTTGAACGCACTGGTGATATTGGATTATTCAAAATCATCTCAGAAAGCGGTATCGCGTCAGGCGTGCGACGAATAGAAGCGGTAACAGGTTTGACTGCACTCCAACATGTACAGCAACAGACATTCGAACTAAGTTCTATTAGCGCAGTCTTAAAAACGGATGTTAATTCTGCGGGTGAGCGCGTTGTTCAACTTATCGAGCAGACTAAAACGCTCGAAAAAGAAGTCGCTAAACTTAAGCAGGAAATAGCTAATAGCGCGGGGAGTGATCTTTTATCCCAGATAAACGAAATAAATGGGGTAAAAGTATTGTCTTATCATGTACAAGGCATTGAAAGTGGGGCTTTACGCACCATGATAGATGATCTAAAGAATCAAATCGGCAGTGGCGTTATCCTTTTAGGGTTAGCAACTGGCGATAAGGTTAGTTTAATTGCTGGCGTTACGAAGGATTTAACCCACAAGGTGAAAGCCGGCGAGTTAGTCAATTTTGTGGCTCAGCAAGTAGGTGGAAAAGGTGGCGGACGTCCTGATATGGCGCAAGCTGGTGGCTCTCAACCTGAGAACTTAGACACTGCGATTGCCTCTGTTTCAGAGTGGTTGCAAGAAAGGCTGTAAATGTAAAACCGACGAATTTTTGCCGTGACAACAAAAATAAGGAAGCGTCGAGTGTGTAATTCTTTGGTTATTTCAAAGGGATACGCTAGTTTTAAATTAGGGATTATTTTTTGTAAATGGATAAGGAGCTAAAAAATGCTAATTTTGACCCGTCGTGTTGGTGAAACCTTAATGGTCGGTGACGAAGTCACAGTAACGGTATTAGGGGTAAAAGGTAATCAGGTAAGAATTGGTGTTAACGCGCCTAAAGAAGTATCTGTGCACAGAGAGGAGATTTACATGCGAATTCAAGCTGAAAAAAATGGTCAGCTTGCAGGACATGACTCATCATCATCGGATGAAGATAATTAATTTTATTTTTTCTGATAAAAAAAAGCTGGTTTACCCAGCTTTTTTTATGCGAAAGAACCGTGGTTAATTTCATGATATACGCATTTTAGCGATGAATTATCATACGTTTAAGACGCTTTTTGTACGAACAGCTTAAAATACCAGCAAGCAGTAAGAATCTTTATAAAAAGTGTTTGACTTACTCCTGTGTGTCGGTAAACTTCGGCTCCAGATTTAGGAGAGACACCAAACGGTGAAAGGCGCTTCCAACGCTACGGAAGTTAAGTAAATAAGGCCTTTGTAAGATGGTTTATGCTTTGGCATAATACTCAAACTAAGACTAAATCAGTAGCAACAATTTAGCGGTTTTCCGGAGAGGTGGGTGAGTGGCTGAAACCAGTTCCCTGCTAAGGAACCATACGTATTACTCGTATCGAGGGTTCGAATCCCTCCCTCTCCGCCATAACTTAAACGGTAATCATTAGATTGCTAAGAAGCTTAGACTAAAGGAAGTAAGCTTGAGTAAAACAAGGTAGAGTGCCTAATATGTTTTATTCGATAACGATTTTGCGCATGTAGCTCAGCTGGATAGAGTACCTGGCTACGAACCAGGCGGTCGGAGGTTCGAATCCTTCCATGCGCACCATTATTAAGTTTAATATAAATAGTCTGATATTAAATTGTCCTGTTTTTGCGCATGTAGCTCAGCTGGATAGAGTACCTGGCTACGAACCAGGTGGTCGGAGGTTCGAATCCTTCCATGCGCACCACATTAAAAACCCACTGATTTCAGTGGGTTTTTTTTTGCTCAGAATTTCGCTCTCCCATTTATCACACTCGTTTTTAGCGCTTCCTCACGATTTTGACGCGCTGCTTATCATCTACTACTAGACAATGTTAGCCTGATCTTTCTCTACAACATGTAGAGTAGGCAGGTGTAATAGCTATTTATTGGGTATTCATGCAAGAAAAGTGAATTATTCCTTATTTTTTATTCCTTTTTAAACCGCCTTAAAAGTTGTGTTATTTCAGTGCACATGGTACTTATCGGGTCGTTTTGTCAGTTACCGGAGAAATACTAACTATGCAACCTGATGTAATGTCGTTATTACTTGAAGCTGGAATGCTCCTCTTAGTGGGGATGTCAGTGGTTTTTCTATTTCTGACCTTATTAATTGGCGCTGTTAATTTGATTGCATGGGTGTGTGCTAAATTTCCCGAAGAAGAATTGTCCGTCCTCAACCAGACTCGCAACCGCGCAACGCCCGCAGCTAATCAGTCAGGCGTTTCCGCGCCCGTGGTTGCGGCTATTACCGCCGCTGTTGATCAGTACCGTCGCCAACGTTAATTTTTACTTATTGTTTAATAGGAACCCAAGATGTCAAAACCTCTAGCCATCACGGATGTAGTGCTGCGTGACGCACACCAATCATTACTTGCTACGCGAATGCGAATTGAAGATATGCTGCCCATTGCGGCAAAGCTTGATCAGGTCGGATACTGGTCTTTAGAAACATGGGGCGGCGCAACATTTGATTCCTGCATTCGTTACTTGGGCGAGGATCCATGGGAGCGTATTCGTTTGCTTAAAAAGGCCATGCCAAACACCAAGCAACAAATGCTTTTACGCGGACAAAACTTGTTAGGTTATCGACATTATGCTGATGATGTGGTCGAAAAGTTCGTTGAGCGAGCTCACACCAGTGGTGTAGATGTTTTTCGTATTTTTGACGCAATGAATGACATTCGTAACCTCAAAACGGCTCTTAGTGCAGCAATCAAAGTAGGGGCACATGCCCAAGGCACCATTTCATACACTGTAAGTCCCGTGCACTCATTGCCGCTGTGGCTTGATATGGCAAAGCAGTTAGAGGATTTGGGTGTACATTCTATCTGTATAAAAGATATGGCCGGTTTGCTTAAGCCGTATGTATGTGAAGAGCTTATTACGCGCCTCAAAGAGACCGTGAGCGTGCCTATCGCCATGCAGTGTCATGCTACTACCGGTTTAAGCACAGCAACCTATCAGAAGGCGATTGACGCAGGGATCGACATGCTGGATACGTCAATCTCGTCTATGAGTATGACCTATGGCCATAGTGCGACAGAAACCATGGTGGCGATTGTTGAAGATACACCAAGAGACACAGGCCTTGATTTGCCCTTACTGGCTGAAATAGCAGCTTACTTTCGAGACGTTCGTAAAAAGTACGCTAAATTCGAAGGCAGTTTGAAAGGGGTAGATGCACGTATCCTATTAGCTCAAGTGCCCGGCGGCATGTTGACTAACATGGAATCGCAGCTAGTTGAGCAAGGCGCTCAGGACAAATTAGATGAAGTCCTTAAGGAAATTCCTCGGGTGCGTGAAGACCTCGGTTTTATTCCGCTTGTCACTCCCACCTCTCAAATCGTCGGTACTCAGTCTGTACTTAACGTGCTAACCGGCGAGCGTTATAAAAGTATTACCAAAGAAACGGCTGGTGTATTAAAAGGCGAGTATGGCGCCACCGCCGCACCAGTGAATGCTGAGCTACAAGCACGTGTATTGGATGGCAAAGAAGCAATAAACTGCCGACCAGCTGATTTATTGGATGATGAATTAGACACCTTAGAGCAAGATTTACTCAATCAAGCGAAAGAGCAAGGGATTACGCTCGCTGAGAATGCGATAGACGATGTACTCACTTATGCGCTATTCCCACAGATTGGCTTGAAATTTTTGAAGAATCGCCATAATCCCGATGCATTTGAGCCCGTGCCCACCGCTGACAATATTGACGCTAGCGCAGCGGTGAGTGCGACACCAAGTAAAGCCACAGAATCCTACTCTGTAAGAGTTGATGGAAAAGTCTACGCTGTTGAAGTGGCCCAAGGCGGGGAGCTGACAGATATTCAGGTAGCAGGCACAGCCCCTCAAAATAGTGCACCAGCTACATCTGCCCCGGTATCCGCTGCAGGTGAAGATGTTGTAGCACCGCTAGCGGGTAATGTTTTCAAGTTGCTCGTGCGCTCAGGTGATTCAATCAGCGAAGGCGATGTAATTGTCATCATGGAAGCGATGAAAATGGAAACCGAAATTCGCTCCACCGCTTCAGGTACCATCCAAGATATATTGGTTAAAGAAGGTGATGCAGTGCAGTCTGGCCAAACGATGCTGACGTTGGCGTAGGGATTATTTATGGATAAATTAACCTTACTTTGGCAAAGCACGTCGTTAGCCCATTTCGAAATTGGTCAGATTGTCATGATGGCTGTTGGGTGTTTGTTGCTATTTTTGGCGATCGTAAAGAAGTTCGAGCCCTTACTACTCGTGCCCATTGGTTTTGGTGCCATTTTAACCAATATTCCATTGGCAGGGTTTAGCGATCCGGGCGGTCTGCTTTACTACATCTATTATGTAGGGATCGAAACTGGGGTGTTCCCACTACTCATATTTATGGGGGTGGGCGCTATGACCGATTTCAGCGCCTTAATCGCTAACCCGAGAATGCTGCTGCTGGGTGCAGCCGCTCAGTTTGGTATTTTTGGTACTTTGTTTGGCGCGATTGCATTGAATTTGGTTCCGGGGTTTGAATTTACTTTAAAAGATGCTTCGGCAATTGCCATCATCGGCGGAGCTGATGGACCAACTGCAATATTTTTAGCCTCGAAATTAGCGCCGGAATTATTAGGTGCCATTGCCGTTGCGGCATATTCATACATGGCGTTGGTGCCTATTATTCAGCCACCAATAATGCGCCTATTGACCACTGAAGACGAACGTAACATCAAGATGGCACAACTGAGAGTGGTCTCCAAGCGTGAGAAAATCATCTTCCCTTTAGCGGTTTTATTGGCGACGATTTTGTTCTTACCTTCGGCAACCCCATTAGTTGGAATGTTCTGCCTTGGTAATTTGATGAAAGAGTCGGGGGTGGTTGACCGTTTAAGCAATACTGCTCAGAACGAATTGATTAATATCGTCACGATATTTCTTGGTTTAGCGGTTGGCTCTAAACTATCAGCAGATAAATTTTTGACCATCGAAACCTTGGGTATTTTGGGCTTAGGAGCAATAGCATTTTCAATTGGTACTGCTGCAGGTATTTTGATGGCTAAAGCCTTGGGTAAACTTTCCAGCGAGAAAATTAATCCATTGATTGGCGCTGCTGGCGTATCTGCTGTGCCCATGGCCGCGCGAGTCGTCAATAAAGTAGGTCTTGAAACTAACCCGCATAATTTCTTGCTGATGCATGCTATGGGCCCGAACGTGGCCGGTGTACTTGGCTCGGCAGTGGCTGCAGGTATCTTATTAGCACTGGTGGGATAACCCCGCTACAAAACTGCACACACCACTAAAAAGGGCTTAGCAACATACACTGCTAAGCCCTTTTTTATTGGATATCGTTTTTCGACCTTGGTGGAATGAGGATTAGCTTTGGCCATCAATAAGGGCTTGATGGGCGTGAACCAATTTTTTTGTGTAGTCATCTTTAGGCCAATGAAAAATGACTTCCGTTTTACCTGACTCAACGACCTTACCTTGTTTCATTACTAGCATTTTGTCACTTATGTGGCGCACTATGCCTAAATTATGAGAGATAAAAATAAAGCCAAGGCCCAGCTCTCGTTGCAGCTCCAGTAACAGATTGACAGTTTGAGAGCGCACCGAGGGATCAAGTGCCGCAAACGGCTCGTCAGCCACGATCACTTGAGGATTGAGAATGATCGCCCTTGCTAACGCAACACGCTGCCGCTGCCCATCAGAGAGCATATGGCGGTAAAAAAATCGATGTTCAGACAGCAATCCTACTTGTCTTAATGTTTGTTCTACTTTAGCGACTCGCGCTTGCGCACCTAGATTTGTATTTAGCTTTAAAGGCTCTTCCAAGATGGAGCCTAAAGTAATACCTGGGTTAAGTGATTCATTGCTGTTTTGAAACACCATGCGAATATTCAGCACACGATGCTTGTTGTCATATTGCTCTAATTTTTTCTCATTCAGATAGATAGAGCCGCTATCAGGTTGCTCGAGGCCTACTAATAATTTAGCAAGCAGGGACTTGCCTGAGCCATTAGCCCCCACAATAGCCAAGGTCTCTCCCGCTTGAATGCTGAAATTAACCGGGCCTAGCGTAAATTTAGCTCCCTTTTTCTGCCATCGTTTGCCGTGACAGTTCTCAAAGGTTAAATTTTCAACTGAAAGTAAGTTGTTCACTTCTGGTCTCGATGCAAAGGAAAATGACAGCTGTAAGTATGTTCATGAATGCGCCGCACTTCTGGCACTTTCACGCATTCTCTGCGAGCCCTAGGACAGCGCGGCCCTAAACGACAGCCAATAGGTAAATGTTGAAATGAGGGAATTGTTCCTCCTAATGAGCTCAGGGGCGACTTAGGCGCTAAGTCCGTGCGAAAACTAGGGGCGCTTTCTAACAGAGCTTTTGTGTAAGGGTGCAAAGCACGCTTACGTAACTGCGACATGCGTCCGCTTTCCACCGTCTGTCCACAATAAAGTACCGTCATATGGTCAGCCATACTGGAGATGGCCAATAAGTCGTGGCTCACAAAGAGAATGCTTAGTTTGCGTACCTTATTCACCCGACTTAGCAACTTCAAGATTTGGCTTTTATCCGTTATTTCCATGCCACGGGTAGGATCATCTGCAATCACCAATTTAGGCTGTGAAGCAAGTGCCATGGCAATCATAAATTTCTGACAAACGTCATTAGGGATTTGGTGAGGTAGGCTGCGCATATACACCTCATGATCTTTAATCCCCACGCGATGGAGTAGCTCAGAGGCATATTTCTTACGGGCTTTTGCGCGGTTCCAAAACATGCCTTTTTCTAAACGGGTGGCTAATATAACTTCTTTTAACTGGTCCCCTAAGGTCACTATGGGATCAAGCGAGCTTTTAGGGTTCTGAAAAATAACCGAAATATCCGAGCGGATAATTTTACGCCGCTCGCGTACTGACATTTTTAGTAAGTCCTGGCCGCGCCACGTCATTCTGTCAGCAGTAATACGCCAACGATCCGAAATGGCGCCCACAATCGCTTTAACAATGATGCTTTTCCCTGAGCCTGATTCGCCTACTAAGGCGTGGATCTGCCCTTCGTTAATGACAAGATTAATTTTGTCGAGGGCTTTTATCCAGCCACTTTGAGAGTCAATTTCCAGGGTGAGATTCTTAATATCCAATAGGCTCATTAGCGTAACAACCTATAGCGTAAAGCTGAGCGTAAACCGTCACCCACTAAGTTAATTGACATCATCATAAAGAATATTGCTCCCCCTGGAATAGCAATGTTCCATGGGGCAACGTAAGCTGTGGTTAACCCTTCAGATAATAACGCGCCAAGCTCGGGAGAAGGGGCTTGCGCACCTAAATTTAAAAAGCCTAATGCGCTGATATCCAATATCGCAACAGACAATGAAAGGGTCACTTGCACTACTAGCATTTCAGCCATGTTGGGCAATATTGAATTGAAAAATATGTGTACCTTGCCCGCTCCATCGAGCTGGGCGGCCAGTACATATTCTTTCTTCATTTTTTGGCGCACTATGTCTCGGGTTTGGTGAATAAACTGTGGAATAAGCGCGAGTGAGATAGCCCACATGCTATTCACAAGACCCGTGCCGACAATGGCAATAATGATAATGGCAATGAGTAAAGTAGGGATAGCCATGATTGAATCAAGTAGGTGGTTTACCACGCTGGAGCGCAATCCTTTACTCATACCAGCCATGGCGCCTAGCGCAACGCCTATCAGCATTGAAATGATTACCAACACTAAGCTAATACCAAACGTCATTCTGCAGCCATAAATGATACGCGATAGCATATCTCGGCCTAGACCGTCGGTACCAAATAAGTAACTGATATCGCCGTTGTTATCCCAAGCGGGAGGCACTAATAGCAAATCAATATTTTGTTGCAATGGATCATATGGGGCCAAGAACGGACCGAAAATCATAATAAAAATAAAGAAAACAACGCAATACAGGCTCAATACGGCTGCATGATTCTCTTTAAATTCTTTCCACGTATTTTGTATGGGAGAAGGGTAATACTCTTCTTGGTATAAATTAAGACGTGGCATTTTCTGGCCTTCTGCCCGCAGGGTCAAATATTTGAATAACCATATCTATCGTAATGGTAAAAGTAAGTACCAAAGCAGATACGGCTAACATACCAGCACGGATAGCGGGAAAGTCTCGTTGGTAAATAGCTTGAATGAGTCCGTTGCCAATACCTGGCCAAGAGAATATGGTTTCTACAATCATAGCGTTGGTAAGCAAGGTGGTAAATTGCATAACCAATAAGGGTAAAATCGGAATAAGTGCATTTTTCACTCCGTGGCGCAAAAAAACTTGTCTCGGGCTTAAGCCACGAGCATAAGCCGCTTGTATGTACTCACTGCTCATCACCTCAACTACTGAGCGCCGTGTAATACGCATGACA
Source organism: Paraglaciecola sp. T6c (assembly GCF_000014225.1). Classification (NCBI taxonomy): domain Bacteria; kingdom Pseudomonadati; phylum Pseudomonadota; class Gammaproteobacteria; order Alteromonadales; family Alteromonadaceae; genus Paraglaciecola; species Paraglaciecola sp. T6c. The sequence goes on along the minus strand of NC_008228.1, from coordinate 3,635,346 downwards.
ATAGTACAGGTCACAATGGCGATCGAAACACTTGGTAAGACTAAATGACGAAGTGCATCTTTAAAGGCAAATTCTTTGTCGGGTAAGTCACTTAACAATATATCAATTAAAATGAATCCCGTCTGGTAGGGGACATCGTAAAGCAAACTAATTCTGCCTGAAAGCGGGAACCAGCCCAGTTGAATCGAGAAAATTAAAATAGCAATTAAGGCTGCCCAAAAGACGGGGATAGAGTATCCGATTACACTGGTGGTCAAAAGGGCAAAGTCGGTCAATTTATGATGCCGTAAGCCCGCAAGGAAGCCCAAGGGTAATCCAACAACAAAAGAAACAATCAGTGCGTATGCGCTAAGTTCAACGCTGGCTGCCAGTGAGCGGCTGATTTCTTCTGCTAACGGCAAGCCAGAGCTGAAACTCAGCCCCCAGTTTCCAGAAAATAGATGGTTAACGTACTGCCAATATTGGCTTAAGAAGGAGTCTTGCATAGCGTATTGTTGAGCCAAAATAGCATACCCTTGCTCAGAACTATCGCGGATACCGGTTAAATTCACCAAGGGATCGCCCGGAAATAAATACGCTAAAGAGAATGAGAAAAAGCTTAAAATAAATAAGGTCAATATCAGTAAGCTCACGTGACGCAATATAATCTTCAGCATTATTGCTTACTCACGTTTCTAAACTGAATGCCGCCATACGGGTTTATTTCAATGCCAGTTACATTGTCCCGGTACGCTTGATAGCGAAATGCGTGGGCAATAGGCATGAGTGGCATTTGCTCATTAATCAGTTCAATTGCTTTGCTATAAAAGTATGCTCTGTCTTCCTGTGCGGTGTAATTGAGCGCCTGGTCAATTAGTTTGTCGTATTCCTTGGAGCACCAACGAGCGCGGTTTGTACCTGAGTCTATAGCTGAGCATGTGAGTAGCGGCCTGAAAAAATTATCGGGATCGCCGTTATCAGCAGACCAGCCAATTAACACGGAATCATGCAAACCTTGATTTAACCTCGCTCGGAAAGTTGACCATTCGTAGCTGACAATATTTGCATCAATACCAACATTTCGCAGGTAGCGCTGCATTAATTCGGCCATTTTCATGGCGTTAGGATTATAAGCACGCTCAACGGGCATTGCCCAAATAGTCATACTAAAGCCTTCCTCAACACCATTTTCACGTAATAATTTAGCTGCAGCTAAAGGATTAAAAGTGGATGATCTGGTATCCGGTTGAAAGGCCCATGAAGAAGGAGGAATGATGGATGTTGCAGGGATCGCACTACCAAAATAAATCGCTTCCATAAGCGCGTTCTTATCAATCGCCATGGCCAGTGCACGGCGTACCTCTGGTTTATCAAACGGTGGCCTTGTGGTGTTAAATGCCCAAAAACCTACATTTAACCCTGGTTTTTCATCGAGTGTTAATTCCTTTCGCTTACGGATGATATCCAGCTGGCTGTGTGTTGGGAACGCCATAGAGTCGCATTCGCCAGTCATGAGCTTCGCCAAGCGTAATGAACTTGAAGGAGTAATGTCGAAAATGAGTTGTTGCGTTGTGCTGCGCTCGCGCCAATATTTAGGATGAGCATCAAAACGTACGTACCTGTCTTGTCTAAAGCTATTAAATTTAAATGGTCCTGTGCCTACAGGATGTGTATCTATCAGATCTGGTGTGCCTGCAGCTGCAAGTTTTTCAGCATATTCAGCGGATAATATAATTGAGAAATCGGTGGCTAAATTGGCTAAAAAAGAGCTTTCAGGGCGCACCAGTGTGATTTCGACTCGGTATCTGTTTATGCGTTTAATATCGCTGATAAGATCGCCCAAGCCAACGCTATTGATATACGGATAACGCCCGCCTGATACATCATGGTAAGGGTGGTTCTTGTCGCGCCAGCGATTAAAACTAAATACCACATCATCAGCATCAAATGAACGAGTTGGGGTGAAATAACCGGTACTGTGAAAAGCAATATCTTTTCGCAGTTGGAAGGTATAGGTCAAGCCATCAACGCTGGTCATCCAGCTGCTGGCAAGGCCAGAAATGATTTCCCCAGTGACCAAGTCGAAATCAAGCAGACGGTCATAAATTTGATGAGACGATACGTCAACCGTAGTGCCCGACGTGTCAAGTTGAGGGTTAAAGCTGACCGGGTTACCTTCTGAACAATAGATGATGCCATTGGGGTGCTGGTATTCGCTGGACTCAGGACTACAGCCAATTAACGTCAATGATATTGTCACGAACATGCTGACAAACATAACGGTGGAAGAGGGCAGCCAAGCATAATTCATGACTGTTATTCTCTGTCTTCTGGGGGCGTATCAAGCAAATTGTATTTCTTTAGATAGCCGCGTAATTGATGGTACGTTAGAGACAATCGCTCCGCGGTTTTCTTTTGATTGTATTGGCTATCAGCAAGGGCTTGCTTGATTAAATCAATTTCAAAGTCTTGTGAAAGCTCTTTTAAATCAACTGGGAAATGAAAGCTATTTGAGTGCAAGCTGGTAGAATTGAGTTCGTTATCAACCGAATTCGCTTGGGGCGCCGTTGTTGTAGGTGCAATATCTGGTATTGTTGCATCTGGGGTTTTTATTCTATCGGCGGTACGCATTCTTGTGGCAGGGCGATATATGGACTCAAATGGGTCGAGTATAATATTGTGCACTGGAATATCAGGGTTATTAGCGCGATATACTGCGCGCTCAACAACGTTTTTAAGTTCTCGAATGTTGCCTGGCCATTGATATTCGAGCAAGGTGCGTTTAGCTTTTTCAGTAAAACCACTGAATACTTCCATTTCGAGCTCTCGCGCCATATTGATCGCAAAGTGCTCAGCCAGCATCATAATGTCGTCTTTACGTTCGCGAAGTGGGGGCAGGGTAATAACATCAAACGCTAGTCTGTCGAGAAGGTCAGCTCTAAACTCCCCTGTTTGGGCAAGCCCTGGTAAGTCTTCGTTGGTGGCTGCGATCAGGCGTATATCTACTTTTACACTCTTTGAACCACCTACTCGTTCAAATTCTCCGTATTCGATAACCCGTAATAATTTCTCTTGAATTAACCCTGACGTGTTCGCCAACTCGTCTAAAAAAAGGGTACCGTTATCTGCCGCCTCAAATCGACCTTCTCTTCTTTTAGCTGCGCCAGTAAATGCGCCTGCTTCGTAACCGAAAAGTTCGCTCTCTAGTAAACTTTCACTTAATGCTGCGCAGTTGAGCTTTGAATAGGTTTGGTCCCAGCGTTTAGACAGAAAGTGCAATCGGGCGGCTACACCTTCTTTACCTGTGCCTCGTTCGCCGATAATCAATACAGGTTTATTCAGCGGCGCAATTTGCGATATTTGCTCTAACACTTCGAGGAAACTATTGGATTGTCCTAACAAATTATCTTGTTGGCGAAAGCGGTTCATCAATATCCTCAAAAAGTGGTCTAATCGACTAACTTGTGGTGTATGTAATTATAATTGTAGATCTCAGTCGACTGAGAGTAAATTAATATTTGTTTAAAATCAGATATTTAGTCATTACACTAAGTTGGCCTGCTAATTGAATAGTAATCACCAAGACGAGCTTCCAGCACATGCTAGTTGTTCACCATTAGCTGACATTATATAGAGGTAAAGACTATGGGTATATTCTCGCGTTTCACAGACATAGTGAACTCAAATATCAACGCCATTTTAGATAAGGCGGAAGATCCTGAAAAAATGGTGCGCTTAATTATACAAGAAATGGAAGACACATTGGTTGAAGTACGTTCAGCCTCGGCGAAAACAATCGCTAATAAAAAGGAAATTACAGCGCAAATTAGTAAATTGCAAAACGAGGGTCGTGACTGGCAGAGCAAAGCTGAGCTAGCGATCAATAAAGACCGAGAAGATCTTGCTCGTGCGGCCCTACAAGAAAAGAAAAAGTGTGATGAATATGCGGTAACGCTTGACGCTGAGCTATCAGCGGTAGATGAGCAAATTAGTAAATTACAAAGTGAAGTGACGCAATTACAGGATAAACTGGCAGATGCTAAAGCTCGTCAGAAAACCATTATCATGCGTCAAAAAACGGTAAGTTCTCGTTTGGATATTAAGCGTACCTTGAACGATGGCAAAGTCGATGCCGCTATGGGACGCTTTGAGCAATATGAGCGTAAAATAGATGATCTAGAATCTCAAGTGGATGCATATGATCTTGGTAAAAAGACCTTAGCGGATGAGTTTGCTGATTTAGCCGCCGATGATGACATAGATGATGCGTTAGCGGCATTGAAGAAGAAAGTGAAGAAGCAATCAGCTGATTCGAAAAATCAAGACTAATATCGATTAAAGGAGAAAGGTTGTGGAAGATATCATTGGGATAATTATTGCGCCAATCATCATATTTATGGTGATTGTCGCCCCGATTTGGTTAATTTTGCATTACCGCAGTAAGAAACAGATTAGCCAAGGATTGTCTGATGAAGAATACGCTACCCTTCAAGGGCTAGCTGACCGAGCAGAGAAAATGGCAGATAGGATCCACACGTTAGAATCTATTCTTGACGCAGAGGCGCCGCAGTGGAGAAACAAGGTATGAATACCAGAGGCGAGTTAACACGTGATCCGGACAAAGGTAAAATTGCCGGGGTGTGTGCTGGAGTCGCAGAGTACTTTGGCATCGAGTTATGGCTAGTACGTATTTTAGTGGTATCTGCTTTCTTCTTAACGGCAGGCACGTTTGTGGTGGTAAGTTATGTGGCGGCTTGGTTTATTTTAGAAAAAAAATCAACGCGTCACAGTTCTTCGACTGCTAAAAGTACCCGCCATCAAGGAGGTCAATCGACCTCAGGCGGTAAAGGGTGGCAAAACGCCAGTGAAGATGAAGAAGAGAAGGTAAAAGTAAAATCTAAGGTGTGGCAATCAGGTGAGCCCCCTAAGCAAGCCTTCGCGGATATAAAACAGCGATTTGAGAAAAATGAAGTGCGATTAAGACAGATTGAAACGTATGTAACTTCTGCTCAATATCAATTAAATCGCGAAATTAATAATTTATAAACCTTGCTGTACCTGATTTTTAGGCCTGTGCCATGGTTACGCTTAGTAAACATGAGCAGGCCGATACCCTTTCAATTTGACCTCTTGCCTCCATATCGAATGACTTACTCTGTGTGATTGCTCTGTGCTCAAGACCGTTCATTAGTTTAATAGGATGTCGCAATGAAAAAACTGTTAAATACCAGCCACTTAATCGAGAAAGTGAAGCATAACGTGAAAGTGACTGGGGCACGTATCGCCGATAGGCATCTTAATCTTGCCGTGACCGGTTTGAGTGGCAGTGGCAAAACAGCGTTCATAACCTCGATTGTTAACCAGCTATTAGAAGCAAATGAAACGGCTGAATTAGCCTTTTTCTCAGTGGTGAGAGAAGAGCGCTTGATTGGGGTAAAGCGTGAAGCGCAACCCAATCTTAGTTTAAAACGTTTTGCCTATGAGCAAGCGATGCAAGCGCTGAATGCTTCGCCGCCGACTTGGCCTGAGTCAACGACTGGCATCAGTCAAGTGAGGCTACACATTCGTTATCGCAAAGACTCTGGCCTATCCCGTTACATAAGTGAAGATACTAAGCTCACACTTGATATTACTGATTATCCGGGCGAATGGTTGCTCGACTTACCTTTATTGGAAATGGATTTTTTAGCATGGTCAGAATATTGTGAATCGGAGCTTCAGTCACTGGAGCGTCAAGCACTGGCCAGCGATTTTCTGATAGCCAGGGATGCACTCGATTTAGACGCGGAGGGAGATGAGCTCGGCCTAAAGCACGTTGCCAAACTGTATACTGATTATCTGCATAAGTGTCGCAATGCTGGGTTTCAACTGCTGCAACCTGGGCGTTTTATTCTGCCAGGTGAGTTGGCCGGTGCGCCAGTGTTGGACTTTTTCCCATTATCAGCAACACAGATTGAACGACTCGCACAAAATCGTAAGCGAAAGGGCAGCAATCAAGACTTACTTTTCAGACGCTATGAACACTATCAAGAGCAAGTCGTTAAACCGTTTTATGTAGAGCATTTTAAACGCTTCGATCGCCAAGTTGTATTGGTAGATTGTTTATCTGCGTTAAATAATGGCAAAGCGCATTTTGACGATTTGCAGCGCGCATTGAATTGGCTGCTAACCAGTTTTTCCTATGGAAAATCGAATTTATTATCACGTTTGTTCACACCTAAAATTGATAAACTCATTTTTGCCGCAAGCAAAGCTGATCATGTCACTCCTGATCAGCAAAGTAACTTGGTGAAATTGTTGGACTCCATGCTACACAATGCAAGAAAACAAATGCAATTTGATGGTGTATCCACAGAATCTACAGCAATAGCCGCTATTCGGGCGTCTCGTGCTGGCAGAGCTGAGCATGCGGGGCAAGACATTCAGATTTTGCAAGGCGCAGATGCTGACGGAAAACCTATTCGTTTGTTTCCAGGGGATGTACCAGCAAAGTGCCCCGACGGTCAATTTTGGCGTCAGCAGGGGTTTGATTTTCCCCGCTTCGCACCGCCCGTCAGAGAAGAAAATCATGCATTGCCGCATATCAGAATGGACAGAGTCCTAGAGTTTATTCTTGGAGATAAAATACGATGAGTACGCTTGACAACAATATTGACAAACCAGAGGTTGAAGGTAAGGAAGGCCCTGAGAATATCAAGTCCAAGGTACTTTTACCCTCCCAATCTGAAGAGGTTCCACTCGAACCTATTCGACGCGCCGCGACTATCGATCCTGCTGCAAATTGGCAGGCTTTGGCTCAAGATGAGTATGAATTTGACACTACGCATGATAATGATGTTGATGAAAACACGCCTAAACGTAAACGATGGTTGGTAACGTTTTTCACTATGCTGAGCGTGGTTGTACTGCTTGCAAGCTTTGTAGAGATAGGCCTTTTTATACGCGATATGTATCTAAGCGAAGATTGGCTTAGTGGCATCTGGTTGGCCATTGGTGTGTCCATATTAGCGTTAGTATTTGCTGCTTTGTACAGTGAGTGGCGTGGCTTAAAGCGCCTTAAAAGACAAAGCGCTTCCCGCCAAATCTCTTTGGAGCTTTACGCGACACCCGCAATAGGGCTGGCTAAACAACATTGTTTAGACATTGCTAACACGCTGCCAGCAGGCTACGAAAACGAGGTAGCGTTGTGGCAAAAGAGCATTGATGAGCACCATACCGACACTGAAGTATTGAGCTTGTTTGAACAACAAGTCATCACCAAGGTGGATCAAGCTGCACTGGCTAAGGTGATGCGTAACGCAGGCGCATCAAGCGTGATGATTGCAGTGAGTCCGTTTGCGCTGGTGGATATGGCAATTGTGCTGTGGCGGAATATTCGCATGATGCAACAGGTGAGTGAAGTGTACGGTGTACACTTAGGGTATTGGGGACGCATCGCTTTGATTCGGCAAGTGTTTAAAAATATGCTTTACGCAGGTGCTGCTGAAATCATCTCTGACGCAGGCAATTACGCCCTTGGGGCAAGTATTACTGGCAAGCTGTCCACTCGTATCGCCCAAGGAATGGGGGCGGGGGTACTAACCGCCAGAATTGGTTTAAATGCAATCCATAGTTGTAGGCCTTTACCTTGGCTGTCAGTGAAGCGACCAGGTTTGAATCAGTTAAGTAAGAAAATATTGACAGATTTGCATAAGCAGCTGAAATAAGGGCTTTTTATTTAAGGATTGTGGACCTGTACTGTGATGCACCGCTGCAGCCCGTAAGCCATTTACGGAAGGTGAGTTTGTATGGAGTATGTATAAGTGAGTGGCGTTGCTTCAAAAGCATCCAGCGCAGTATGAGTTGTGCACTAGTGTTATCTAAGGCGCCATTGGTGTGCTTTACTCTTTTTTATACCCCCTAACCATAAAATCTGCAGGTTTGTCTTGAGATTAACCTAGCCTCCATATAAGCCGAAATTCGCACGGATAAGTTAAAACAGATCTACTTTTCTTTAGAGTATGGACAATACTGTTTTGTAGCTTAATGTTTACATTTTGTAATTTTATTGTTGCTAGCTTGTGTCTTCTGATTTAGTCAGTTTTGGGTAGACTTCGTGCGAAGAATGACTCAAATATGGCAGTTTTGTTATTATGACTAAGCAATCTCAATATATCTCACATGATCCTGATGCAAACGGTGTTGTTCATTGGAGTGACTCTGAAAATAAAAGGTGGCAGCGCCTGTTTCATCAGCAAAAAGGCCTGCTAAACGGACGTGCCTGTGATGAATACTTGCAAGGCTTAGCGTTACTTAATTTACCTGAGGATCGCGTGCCGCAACTGGCAGAGGTTAATGCCGTACTGGCAGAGACTACCGGCTGGCAGGTCGTTCAAGTTTCAGCCTTAATTAATTTCGATTCGTTTTTTAAATTACTGGCCAATAAGCAATTCCCTGTCGCGACATTTATTCGCAATGAAGAGGAATTTGATTACTTACAAGAGCCAGATGTTTTTCATGAAATATTTGGTCACTGTCCGTTACTTACCAACCCTGATTTTGCTCATTTTACCCATACCTATGGCAAACTCGGATATGCCGCCTCGCCAAAAGAGCGCCAATATCTAGCGCGCCTTTATTGGTTTACTGTGGAATTTGGTTTAGTGAATACTGATGAAGGAATGCGTATCTATGGTGGGGGAATTTTATCCTCACCTAAAGAGACTCGCTTCGCGCTAGAAAATGCCAGCGCGGAGCGTCGTGAAATGAACCCACTCGTGGTGATGCGTACGCCTTATCGTATTGATATTATTCAACCTATATATTTTGTCATCGACTCGCTTTCATCACTATTTGATTTAGCTAACACAGATATTATGGCGTTAGTAGAGCAGGGACGGCAATTAGGTTTATATCCCGCTATGTTTGAGCAAAAGAGTAGCGTGACTAGCTAGCAACACTTACATTTCGTAACAATCTGCAGAGAATTTACTCACCTAAAGGCACATCTGGATAGTTTTATGTGGTGTGTTGCTGCGTGACTTTGTGTAATATTATCTTTACATTAATTAAAATTAAGAATTGCTATGCGTCTGGAAATAAGCTGTCAGGACCGTCTGGGGATCACGCAAGATGTCCTCGATATTTTGGTCAGTCATGAGGTCGACTTACGCGGTATTGAAATCAATGAAATGGGTAAAATTTACCTAAGTTTCCCAAATATGGATTTCGAGCACTTCCAACATCTGATGCCAAAAATTAGAAAGATAGCAGGTATCGATGATGTGAAAACTATTCCTTTTATGCCCCTCGAACGGGAGCAAAATCAGTTACGCGCACTTCTACAAACCTTACCAGACCCTGTATTTTCCGTTGATACCAAAGGGCGGATTTTGCTTATTAATGATGCGGTTACAGCGAGTTTAGAAACCGAGCGTGAAGCACTGATCGGTGTTGATATCGATGAGTTAGTGAAAGGGTTCAATACACTGCGCTGGTTAGAAAGTAAGAAGATTGCCAGCCTTACGCAGAAGGTACGCTTCATTGAGCAAAATTACTTAGCCGATATCTTACCCGTTATGGTGCCTGATTCTGGAGGCGACCCTATTTTAGCTGGAGCAGTATTTATGCTTAAGTCAGAACAGCGCCTAGGACAGCAATTAACCGTATTTCACGAGGCGTCACTTGACAGTTTTATGTCGATTCAAGCCTCGAGCAAGGTGATGAAAAAAGTGGTTCGTGAGGCTAAGCGGATGGCTGAGCTTGATGGCCCAATTATATTGTACGGCGAAACAGGCACAGGCAAAGAGTTAATCGCCCATGCCTGTCACGAAGCAAGTCGAAGAAAAGACGCCAGTTTTTTAGTGTTAAATTGTGCTTCGCTGCCTGACAACGTAGCTGAAACTGAGCTATTTGGATATGCCGCCGGCGCCTTTGGGCAAAGTACAGGGAAAGAAGGGTTACTTGAACTTGCACAGGGTGGAAGTTTATTCCTTGATGAAGTCGGGGATATGTCGCCTCAACTACAAGCGAAGTTACTACGCGTGCTTCAAGATGGAAAGTTTAGGCGCGTTGGAGATACTAAAGAAGTAAAAGTAGATGTCAGGTTTATTTGCACAACGCAAAAAGACCTCGCTCAGTTAGTCCAAGAGGGACGTTTTCGAGAGGACTTATATTACCGTTTAAATGTGCTCAGTTTGGGAATTCCGCCATTGCGTGAACGTAAAATGGACATCATTCCTTTAGCGGAAACCTTTTTGAAGCAGCACAGCCTGACGCTGGGTCGTAAAGTCCCTAAATTAACCAAATCCTGTGTCGATTATATTCAAGCCTATCCTTGGTTTGGCAATGTGCGTCAATTAGAGAATGTGCTCTATCGGGCGGTCTCTTTGCTGGAAGGCAATGAGCTTGGAAAGGAGCATATTCAAATCCCTTCGAGTGCCAATGCCATGAGTTTTGTGACCGAAGACTTCGATGGTAGTTTAGACGAAGAAGTAAAACGCTTTGAAAAAAGTATTTTACAGCGGCTTTACCCGAGTTACCCCAGCTCAAGGCTTTTAGCAAAAAAACTGGGTCTTAGTCATACCGCTATTGCGAATAAGCTTCGTGATTATGGAATAAATAAAAAGTCCGTAAAGATATAACTACAACTCTGTAGCGTTAAGTTGACAAGCTCATACTTAATATTGGCGATTCTGACCGCTTGAAGCGAGCAAAAAATGTAATGTAAAGTTTATGTTACTTTTTGTTCGTTTCGTTTGTTTTAACTGATCACTTTTTTCCTCTATTCACCACTTCGTTTTTACGCTCTATTAGTGCCTTATCGACAAACAATAACGAGAAAATTATGTGTCCAGATACGCACTACAATCCATTAAATACCGATGGTTTCGAATTCGTCGAATATACCGCAGCCGATGAAAAAGGAATAAAGGATTTAGCTGATTTGTTTAGCTCTTTAGGGTTTGCTGAGGTAGCAAAACACAGATCAAAGCGTGTTTGGTTGTATAAGCAGGGAGACATTAACTTCATTATTAACGCTGAACATGCTTCGCAAGCACAGGAGTTCGCTAGGTTGCGCGGTCCTAGTGTGTGCGGTATGGCATTTAGAGTAAAAGACGGCAAGGTAGCGTTCGAACACGCGCTTGAGAACGGCGCAAAAGCATTTGTTGGGAACTTAGGAGCTATGGAGCTGAATATTCCTGCGGTCTATGGCATAGGCGAGAGTACACTTTACTTTGTTGATCGCTATGGTGATGATTCTATTTATGAGGTGGATTTTCGCTTTTACCCCAACTGGCGTGAGAAGATGAAAGAGTGTGACGCTGGTCTTTTGACTCTGGATCACCTAACGCACAATGTGAAACGCGGCAACATGGTAGTGTGGGCAAACTTCTATGAACGGTTAGGTAATTTTAGAGAAGTTCGTCATTTTGATATCGAAGGGAAATTAACCGGTCTGGTGAGCAGGGCTATGACATCGCCTTGCGGAAAAATTCGTATTCCAATAAACGAATCTTCTGACGATAAATCCCAAATTGAAGAGTTTATTCGTGAGTACAATGGAGAGGGTATTCAGCATATCGCGCTCTGTACTAATGATATTTATCAGACGGTTAAAACCTTACGCAATGTAGGTGTAAACTTTATGGATACTCCCGACACCTATTATGAAGGCGTTGACGCTCGCGTTGCTGGAAACGGTGAGAACTTGGCTGACTTACAAAGCTTAAAACTCTTAATTGATGGCGCACCAATGAGAGACGGCATTTTGCTACAGATTTTCACTGATACGGTTATCGGACCTGTTTTTTTTGAGATAATTCAGAGAAAAGGGAACGAGGGGTTCGGGGAAGGGAACTTCAAAGCGCTATTTGAATCGATTGAGCAAGACCAGATACGTCGCGGTGTTATCGATCAAGATCGTTAATCAAATAAGGCTAATAGTCATTGGCGCCGCAGTTCGCAATATGCCAGTTTAATTTTAAGTTGATATGTCTGCGTGAGCTAATGTTTAAACTAGTAATGAAGCAGGCTTAACCTGCTTAAATACTTCCCATGTTACTGCTGTTTGATCGGTAACTCTGTGGTGTTTTTCACTTGCTTTAAAGCAAAGGTTGAACTGAGGTGATCCACTAAAGGTAGATGAGTCAATGTAGACTTGAGTAAGTGTTCGTATTCTTCGATGCTCTCGACAATCACTTTTAATAAATAATCTTTATCACCACTGGTGGTGTGACACTCAACTATTTCATCTATATTTTGTACCGCTTTTTCGAAATCATTTAATGATTCCCCATCGTGATTTTTCAGCGTCACGTATATAAATACAGATACACCCAGGTTGAGTTTTTTGCTGTTGAGTAAAGTCACTTTTTGCAAAATAATGCCGTCAGCTTCCATTCTTTTAACTCGGCGCCAACATGGAGTATGGGAAAGTCCAACTTTTTGACTTAACTCAGCCATAGAAACGGTGGCATCTTTTTGCATCACTCTTAAAATTTCGCGGTCGAACTTGTCCAATTTCATCATTAATTTTCAATTTTTAGCGAAGTAAAATTCGCGGCTAGCATGCTGAATATTTCTATCATTTTCAAGCACGAATATTAGGATATATATCCTATATTAACTACCGGATAATGACCACTGTTGCAAGGTAGTAATTCTGTCACATTAACATCGCAAGGCATGTCCTCTTTGATTTGCGCTAGTATAGCGACAAGTTTCGTTAACCTTACTCAGAGTATTATTAGAATGTCTGTTTTTGACCATATCGAATTTGATGAACACGAGCACGTCGCTTTCTGCCACGATAAAAAGACCGGATTAAAAGCTATTATTGCCGTGCACAATAGTCATTTAGGTCCCGCTCTTGGTGGCTGTAGGATGTGGCCATATGCTAATTCGGATGAGGCACTGAACGATGTGCTTAGATTGTCAAAAGGCATGACCTACAAAGCGGCGATGGCCAATCTAAACCAGGGTGGCGGTAAAGCCGTTATTCTTGGGGACCCTCGCATGCATAAAACAGCTGATATGATGCGTGCTATGGGCCGCTTTGTGGAAAGCTTAAGTGGTAAATACATCAGTGCAGAAGATTCGGGCATGTCAGTCGCTGATCTACAAATCATGGCTGAGGAAACCACACATGTTTCAGGTACCAAAGCCACCTACCATTTTGCAGGAGAGGAAGCAGACGGAAACCCCGCGCCCTCAACCGCTTATGGCGTATTCACAGGTGTTAAAGCGTCTGTTAAATATCACTTTGGCTCTGATTTACAGGGTAAGAAAGTCGCTATTCAGGGACTAGGGCATGTTGGGTACAGGCTTGCGGAACACTTGCACCGGGAGGGGGCTGAACTATTTGTTGCTGATATTTACCCTGAAGGGGTAAATCGAGCGAAAGAAAAATTAAATGCGACTATAGTATCACCCGATGAAATTCTTACATTAGATGTGGATGTGGTCGCCCCTTGTGCAATGGGCGCTACTATTAACCGTCAGTCGATTAATACGCTAAAAGCAAAGGTCATTGCAGGAGCCGCAAATAATCAATTGGCGTCGGAAGATTTAGGTGAATTGCTTAAAGATAAGGGGATCTTGTATGCCCCTGACTACGTTATTAATGCTGGAGGGATCATCGATATTTACCATCAAAAGATGTTGAGTTCTAATGAAGCATTAAAAACGCACTTGGAAAAAATTGGCGCAACACTAATGGAAGTATATACACGTGCCGATGAACAAAACTTAGCCACTAATAGGGTCGCTAACACTATTGCAGAAGAAAAATTCAAAAAATAGTGGCAAAAAAGTCCTTATATCAAGGATGTGGCTTGCATCTAAATCTAGTTTTGTCATAATGCGCCGCCTAACTGATGTAGAGCAACTTTATATCATTTAGGCAAGTTTCTATGGTGGTTCTTTGGTCCCTCCGCAATGATACTCTGTGAACTCGGTCAGGCCTGGAAGGGAGCAGCCGCAGCAGACGACTCATGTGCCGGAATGTGGCTGGAGAACCGCCACCCAATTCCCCGCATCAACTTATTTATTGTCTTTCTTATCTAAGAATTGAATGGCTTTATTCACGGCGTCCTGTGTATTCATCTCCATTTGCTGACGTTCGCTCTGCGCCAAATAAAAAGACATGTCTACTTCGTAACGTATATACCTAGGTGGCAGCTGGTTCAGTGCTAAACAACATAAATCTGCTATGTAGTCCTCGTCCTGGGACAAAGGCAACTTTAACTTTGCAATGTGTTCAAGCACCAAGTGCTCGTAATAATTATGTATGTCATCATCAAGCTTCATCCTAATTGTTCCTGTGTTGCTTAAATAATTGATCTCGCGCGCACTTTTTAGCTCAGGTGCGTGTCAGAACAAAGTCAGCATAAACCAACACGAAAAATATGAAAGTCTTTGTTTCAGAGCTTTACACTTTTAACCTTTTGATAAAACGTTTAATCGCCTAGACGAATAAATGTTGTCACTTTTCCTTTGATGCCTTTCTCTAGCTAAACTTTTAATTATTTTTAACATCGCTTATAAAATTTAGTCTTGAACGTGTATTCGCAGTTATATAAGTGTCAGGAGAACAGGTCAAACGTTGTGTATTGTAAATATAAATTTACTTTTACCGCCCTATATTGGTATTTCGTTCATAACTTTTGAGTATTAGATGTTCTAAAGCATTGACCTAGGCAAGTTTGTTTGGATACTATTCAGATGAGGTTCACTACCTTTATTTAATAAAAAATCGCATTAGCGAATAAACACTAAACACATATAGTGGTCCAGGGAGACATACATGTTTACAAACTCAAAGTTGACGAAGTCGATTCGTCTTGCTATGGCTGTTGGTACAGTTGCAGCTATTTCATCTAGTAATGTTTACGCACAAGAGGCTGCAAGCGCTGCGGAAGACGCAGCCGTTGAAAAAATTCAAGTTACAGGTTCACGCATTCAACGCGCTAACATGGTTAGCGCTAGCCCAGTTACTGAAATTTCAGCTGCTGATATCAAAGTAAGTGGTATTACTCGCGTAGAAGATATATTAAATGATATGCCAGCAGTGTTTGCTGGACAAACTTCAGGTACAGCTAACGGGGCTACCGGTACTGCTACTATTGACTTACGTAACCTTGGTCCTGAGCGTACACTAGTTCTACAAAACGGTCGCCGTTTACCATCTGGTTCACCTTCTGCTGGTGGTATCAGCGCGGATGTTAACCAAATTCCAGCTGCATTAATTGAGCGAATCGAAGTACTAACAGGTGGTTCCTCTGCTACTTATGGCTCAGACGCGGTTGCAGGCGTAGTTAACTTTATTCTTAAAGATGACTTCGAAGGTTTCTCCTTTGATTATCAACACAGTTTTTACCAACACGATAATGATAACTCTGGTATTCAAGACCTAGTATCAGGCTCTGGTTTCCCAGTTGCCAGCGGCAGCGTTGATGATGGTAATGCGAACGACTTCTCATTCTTGTTTGGTGCAAACACTGATGACGGTCGAGGAAACGTTACCATGTATGGTACTTTCCGTGACATTCAAGCCGTGGTTCAGTCATCACGTGATTACAGTTCTTGTGCAATAAACGGCTCACCAGATGCAATGGGATGTGGTGGTTCAAGTACTACTCCTTTAGGTCGTTTTACCGATTTTGACACATTTAACTATCAATTAAGCGGCGAAGAGTTTGTGCCGTTTACTGACCTGTATAACTATGGTCCTTTAAACTACTTCCAACGCCCAGATGAGCGTAAAACGTTTGGTGCGACCAGTCATTATGAGATTAATGAGCATGTAGAAGTGTACGCAGAGTTAAGTTACATGGATGATCGCAGCGTTGCGCAAATCGCTCCATCTGGTAACTTCTTTAGCACTGACCGTTTATACTGTGGTAACCCTTATCTTTCAGATTCTCAATTCGATCTAACATGTGGCGCTGCAGGTTTAACTGATGAAGATTATTATGAAGGCTTTTATATTGGCCGTCGTAATGTTGAAGGCGGCCCTCGTCAAGATGATCTTCGCCATACTTCATTACGTGGGGTACTAGGTGTTCGCGGTATTATCGATGACAACTGGTCCTATGACGTATTTGCTAATTACGGAACAGTTTCTTACCTCGAAACGTACCGTAATGAACTATCTGTTGATCATATGAAAAAAGCGTTAGACGCTCGAATTGATCCTGATTCAGGCGACATTGTGTGTGCATCAGTCCTAGATGGAAGCGATCCTAGCTGTGTAACGTGGAATATTTTCAGCGAAGGTGGAGTCACAGACGAAGCATTAGCTTATTTAATTAAGCCGCTTTACTCTCGCGGTGATACTAAATCAACGCAAGTGAGTGGTTATGTAACGGGTGATTTGACTGACTCAGGTATTGTTGTTCCGGGTACATCAACGGGTGTTGGTGTTGTCGCTGGTGTTGAATATCGTAAAGAACAACTAATTCTTGAGCCTGATTTTGGTTTCACATCTGGTGACGGTGCAGGTCAAGGTGGACCAACTGCGGGTGTACGTGGTGACTTCAGTGTTAAAGAAATCTTCGGCGAGTTGAACGTTCCTTTACTAGAAGGAAAAGAGTTTGCTGAAGAGCTGACGTTAG
Source organism: Paraglaciecola sp. T6c (assembly GCF_000014225.1). Classification (NCBI taxonomy): domain Bacteria; kingdom Pseudomonadati; phylum Pseudomonadota; class Gammaproteobacteria; order Alteromonadales; family Alteromonadaceae; genus Paraglaciecola; species Paraglaciecola sp. T6c. The sequence goes on along the minus strand of NC_008228.1, from coordinate 3,618,772 downwards.
AGCTTGCTTATCGTTATTCTGATTACTCAACAGACAAAACAACGAATACTTACAAGTATGCATTGAACTGGGGTATTAACGAGCAAGCACGCGTTCGGGCCAGCTTCCAACGCGCTGTTAGAGCCGGCAACATACGTGAGTTGTTCCGTCCTTCTTCCCTAGGTTTGTTCAACATGGATATCGATCCATGTGGAGTAGGCGGAGACTTTACATTGGCCCAGTGTCTAAATACTGGCCTCACAGAGGCGCAGTATCAGACTAGTGCTTTAGAAAGCCCTGCTGGCCAGTACAATAGTATCACTGGTGGTAATACTGAAGTGAACCCAGAAGAATCAGATACGTTCTCTTTCGGTGTTGCTTTATCGCCTGATTTCTTACCAGGTTTCACACTTAATATCGATTACTTCAAAATTGAAGTTGAAGACGCAATTGATTCAATTCCTGAGACCACAATACTCCAACTATGTGGTGATACGGGCAATGCTGCTTACTGTGATTTGATTAATCGTGGACCTAACGGAAACTTATGGGTTGGTACTTCATCAATTACAGCAACTGATCTTAACATTGGTTATCTTAAGACTGAAGGCGTTGACTTTGACGCTAACTACGAGATGGACTTAGGTGAAGGTGGCGAGCTTAGACTTGGCTTTATCGCAACCTTACTTGATTCGTTGGCTACACAATCGATTCCTGGTGGCGACGTCGACGAGTGTGCTGGTTACTGGGACCGTACGGTATGTGGACAGCCGACCCCAGAATGGCGTCATAATTTGAAAGCGACTTGGGTTTCACCTTGGGACGTGAATGTGACGGCTACTTGGAGACATATGTCTGAAGTCAATGAGTACGAAGGTGTTGGACAAGAAGATGGTCCAGGTAAAATTGATGCTCAAAACTATCTTGATTTGAGTGCTAACTGGCAAGCGCATGAGAATGTTAATTTACGTGTTGGTGTAAATAACATTTTAGACCGCGATCCACCTATCATTGTTAACGCCCCTTCTGGTACGGGCAATGGTAATACTTTCCCTGGATTCTACGATGCTTTAGGTCGTTATGTATTCGGTGGCGTTACAGTAACGTTCTAATTACTGATTTACCGTTTAAAAGGTCGGCTTATATGCCGACCTTTTTTTTGACATTTTAAATATTTAGAGTTTTTAAAACGAGAATAGATTTGCAAAATGTAGGATTGGAAAAAATAGTTGGCTTATTTGAATTGCTTAAGTTCGACGAGGCGGAAGAAAGTTGTTTAGCCTTGTTAGAGCAGAGTAATGTTGAAAAAGAATCGTTATATATCATCCTCCTAGAGATATCAAAAAGGCGAAAAGATGACGCACTTACTTTTCGATACCTTGAGATTCTTATTGAACTCAATAATAAGAAAACGTGTTTCTATTACGAGAAGGCGGAACTTTGTTACAAGAGGGGAATGATAAAGGAAGGCATATCCTGCTACGAGAAGTTAATTGCTAGAAGGCCTGACTATGCAAATGCAAGATATAACTTCGCTATATATTTAAAGAGATGCGGTGAGCCTAATCGAGCATTAGAAAGTTATCGTGTGGCGCTATCGTTAAATATCGATAATCCAAGCGAAGTTTATTTAAATATGGGAGTGATATACGCAGGAATTAACGATGCTGATAATGCGATTGAACATTATTTCAAAGCTCTGAAAGCTAACAAAAGTTATCTACCCGCTATGTATAATTTGGGGGGGATATACGAAGAGCTAGGAGAAAAAAATCAAGCTGCTGAACAGTATTTGAAAATTTGTAGCCTTGAACCTGACAATATTAAAGCACTTACAAGATTATTATATCTAAAAGGTGATCAAGCGTTAGGTAGCGAAGAGCTTCAGAGGCTCGAATCTGTCCTAAGAAGGTCAAGTACAAATATTTCAAATATTGAATTAGAAGCTTCTTATTTTGCTTTAGGTCATAGCCATGATGTAGGTAGAGATTACCCTAAAGCTTTCTATTATTTTACGCTTGCAAATGATCTAGGAAGCAGGCGTGTAGATAAATATTTACCAATTCGGACTGAAAACGAAACAATAAAAATTCTTTCACATTTCACTGAGCTTTGGCGCGAAAAAAATCAACTTGATAATGATTTCGCTCCAATATTTGTATGTGGCATGTTTAGAAGCGGTTCAACTTTAATTGAAAGCTTATTATCAGAACATCCCCATGTAGTACCGGGCGGAGAGCTTAACTTTTTACACCAATCAATTCGAAATTTGGAAGCTGACATTACAAATTTAGGCAAACCAGAGCTCAAAATAATTTCAGAAAATTATCGAAATCTTGTCTCAAAGGCAAACATACAGAATGGATTAGTAGTGGATAAACGTCCAGATAACTTTAAATATATTGGCTTAATTAAAGCTATTTTTCCAAACGCTAAAATCATCTGTACTGATAGGAATACCATAGATACTTGCTTATCTGTGTACTTTCAACAATTGGATTCATCATTGGGATACGCTGTTAAACTTGAGTACATTGCACACTATTATCAAGAATATAAAAAGCTTTTACGCCATTGGCAGAATCTTTTCCCAAATGATATTTACGTAGCTGACTATGAGCGTCTCGTCGACTTTCCTATGGAGGTGTGTAATGAAGTGTTCGAACACTGCAATTTGGTTTGGGATGACGATTACTTAGACTTTTATAACAGTAATAGATTAGTTAAGACCGCTAGCATATGGCAAGTTAGGAAACCTCTAAAAAGGGGCGTTTCGAGAAGTCAAAACTACAAATCTGAAATACATCATATTAAAGCTTTCGAGGGTTTTAATTCTACAGGCCAATAGAATGAGACTAATTTGAAAAGTAGATTGTTGTTTGATGGTGGAAATTATAAGATTGAAACTCAAATATAATAGACTTAAGTATATAAGTCACAGTTAAAAGGGAATATTCATGATTTTCAAAAAAATTATTGTTGTTGGTTGCATTGCACTAGTTTCAGCTTGCAGTACCAATAATAACGCAGACCAAGTGGAGGCTGAAAACCAAGAGAGTGCTTCAGCAGCTAGTAACACAGGTGATTTACGCTGTAAAAACGTTACGGTGACTGGAAGCCGTTTTCCTGTGAAGAGATGTACTACTGCAGCTCAAAGAGCCAGAGAACTAGAGGATGCGAAAAAAGTCTTAAATGATGCTCGAAATAATGTAGGTGCACAAGGTAGTTAACAGTAATAGCTCAGACCTGATCTGACAGGTAACTACATGTAATTTTCGTGGAGTTCTGGTTAGGTTCGAGCTAAATTAACTTTATACTTTGCAACTATCAATGGTCGTTCTGTTAGAGTTTGATTGCCTTAAACTCTCAAGCTCATGCTAAGCATCTAGGTAGTCTCTTAGAGCTCATCATAACTTGTGTAGTAAGATCTTGTTTAATTACACAACAACGATTACTAAAAGACCTCAATTGCCCAAGCAAATGGTTTAAAATTTCGATTAGCGCTCAAAACATCGATTTTAACGTTTCTAACCCCATTAGCTGTAAACGCTTCGACTGCTTTGTTCAACGATAAATTATTGAGTGAACTTTGAAGCATCAAAATCATTCTTTCTTGATAATTGGTTAACTCTTCTTCCATTTTAGTTAGCCAATGCAACACAGCAGACGTATCGAACCGAGTTAAATTTTCATACATGTAACGCGTGTCGTTAAATAGCCTAAGTAACTGTCCCCCAGCTGCATATGGTTGCCGCGTTACCAAATCAGAGACGTCATAAAGCGCATTCCTAAATGTTGCATCAATTTTTATGGAAAAATCTCCAGACATTTTGTCATCTTTTGCGTTAAAAGCACGCCTAGCATGTGCAAAAAAATCAATATCGCTTAAAGCATATAAGACTTTTAAGTTACGCTCGCATTCAGCTTGAATAGCGCCATCTTGGTAGTGACATATAGCAATAAACCTACCGTCTTTACGCAATACACGACTGCATTCTTTAAATGCGCTGAGTCCACAGTACTCAATTCCAAATTGACTTATGATGAAGTTAAATGATTCATTTTTAAATGGGAGCTGTGCACAGTTAGTTTGCAAAACTTTGCTAAGTGGATATTTTGATTTAACAGAGCGTAAAGCAGAATAAGATAAGTCTGCAGAGTAAAATTCAGACAGTTTTTCAGGCAATATACAGTCTTGTCTAACCAAGGTTTCAAGCAATGCTCCCCCACCAGAGGCTATGTCTAATAACTTATTTCTCTCCAGCGAGATTGCACTGAACCTATTTTTCCAAAAATGGTTTAGGGTTTTTACGTGCGTTGCACTAGCATCATAAGCAGCGACATCAGACGTTTTGCCCCAGTGATTATTCCATGAATTGTTGTTCAGTTGTGATTTCAGGGGAACAGCAGAAGCCATAATATATCCCATTATTGAATGCTCCACGGGATAATAGTGCGTTATAGCAGACATTAGTATTCACAAAAGTATCACGGCAGACGCTCACCTCTAGCGGTTGATGATTTAATTAAGTCTTGGAGAAAATGTAGGTTCTTTTAAGTCTAAAAATTTTATTTATATTACAATACGGAAAATTCATGGGTATTCATTTAAGTATCAAGTTTTCTTATTTTTATAACTGTTAGTACTTACATTGTATAAAAAATAATCTCGTTCGGTCATGTAAAGCCAGTTTTGTTCGAAATTTGAGTAAGAACAATGAAAAACAGTGAAATCTCTATGCATTTAGTTCAGCTACTTTGTCGCTTAATATGAATGTGTCACCTTGACAATTCGCAGGGTTCCATGTGAATATCTTGAAGTCTTAGTGTTAAATTCCATTAATGCTAAGCCCCTATAACTTATAAAGCTTAGAAGCCCCTTGCGACGTTTTTTTACCCGTCGGCGAGGATCCAAAACAAGAAAATTGGTTGGGAATTATGTCCAAAATGAGCAAGAGAAACCTTATTGCTTCTACCGTTATCGGTGCACTAGCACTCGGTAGTAGTGCTGTTGTCTCTGCAGACCCGTTGAATGATCTTCATAAAGAAGAGTCAAAGATTCACGTGGATGCAGCGAAGTCTCAAGAAAAAATTAACAAACTATACGAGCAATCGTTAGACATCTTTTCTGAATATCGCCAAGTTGTTGATGAAACAGAAAACCTTAAAGTTTATAACGACTATCTAGCAACTTTGGTTGCAGACCAGCAGCGCGGTATCGATTCTCTTCAACGTCAAATTGACGGTATTGAAGGTGTTAAACGTGGTGTTGTTCCATTGATGTTCAGAATGATCGATAGTTTAGAGCAATTCATTGAACTTGATATTCCAATTAACCTTGAAGAACGTCGTGCTCGTGTTGAGCGTCTTCGTGACGTTATGGCTAATTCAAACGTAACTACGTCTGAACAGTTCCGTCAGGTAATTGAAGCTTACCAAATCGAAAACCAATATGGTCAGAACATTCGTGCATATCAAGGTAAACTTGATTTCGAAGGAACTGAAATTACGGTAGATTTCTTTAACCTAGGTCGTACTGTTTTAGCAGCACTTTCTTTGGATCAGAAAAACGCTTGGGTGTGGGATAATGACGCGAGAGCTTGGCAGAAATTAGGTGATGAATACCTAAGCTCTGTTGTAACGGCTGTTCGTATGGCCAACAAACTCGTGCCAGCTGACCTAATCAAACTACCCATTAAAGCTGCGGAGTAATATCGATGAAAACAATCTATAAATCAGTATTAGCTGCGGCATCGGTAGCTTTATTCGCATCCTCAGTGCATGCGGCTACGTCTCTAGAAGACTTACTGCAAGAAGTTAAGAAAAATCGAGTTTCTGAAGCTCGTATCAATAAAGAACGTGAAGCAGAATTCCAATCTGCACGTGCCGATAAACAAGCTCTTTTGAGAAAAGCGCAATCTGCTCTTAAAGCTGAACAGACTCGTGGTGATAACCTTGCCAAGAAATATTCAGATAATGAAGTAGCCCTTGCAGAGAAAGAGCAGGAGCTTAATCAAGCAACCGGTACCCTTGGTGAAATGTTTGGTGTTGTTCGTCAAGCATCTTCTGAAGCATTCGGTCAGATTTCAACGTCTATCGTAAGTGCTGAATTCCCAGGTCGTGGCGAGTTCTTGAAGAGCATGTCAGAAGAGTCTAAAGGTCTTCCGAATATTCAGGAATTAGAAGACTTATGGTTCGCACTTCAAACTGAGATGACTGAATCAGGTCAAGTATCACGTTTTCAAACTGAAGTTATCAGCTTGGATGGTGGTTCTACTACACAAGAAGTTGTACGTGTAGGTACGTTTAACTTGATTGGTGACCAAGGTTACTTGGTATATGATGATCAAAACGAAATCGTTCAGCCTCTAGGTCGTCAACCTGACGGTTACCTAGTTAGCTCAGCGCAAGATTTGCTATCAGCTACATCTGGCTTAGTGCCTTTCTACGCAGATCCATCACGTGGCGGTATTCTTGGCTTGCTTAAAGAAAAAGCAACTATGTCTGAGCGTTACCATGCTGGTGGTGTAGTGGGTTACGTTATTACAGCAATGTTGATTCTTGGTCTTCTTATTGGTCTTTATAAGATTATTACTCTGACTATTATCAGCGGCAAAATGCGTTCTCAGTTAAACAACACTGGTAACCCTTCAAATGGCAACCCTCTTGGTCGTATCCTTCAAGTTTACAAAGATAACAAAGCAACTGATGCTGAGAATCTTGAATTGAAACTTGATGAAGCGATCCTTAAAGAACTACCTAAGATTGAAAGCGGTATTAACATCATCAAGATTTTCGCAGCAATCGCTCCGTTACTTGGTTTGTTAGGTACGGTACTAGGTATGATTGCAACGTTCCAACAAATTACTTTGTTCGGTACGGGCGCCCCAAGATTGATGGCTGGTAGTATATCAATGGCGTTGGTAACAACTGCTCAAGGTATTATTGCGGCATTGCCACTGATTCTTATGCACAGCATCGTTGCTGGTCGTAGTAAGTCAATCGTTCATATTCTAGATGAGCAAACTGCCGGTATTATTGCGGCACACGCTGAGTCGGAGAAAGCCTAAGATGTTATACCTGATAGAACTATGGGAGTCTGTCAGGGACTTTATCGCTGCCGGCGGTGACGTTTTATACGTTGTCGCCCTAGCGCTCTTCTTAATGTGGGTTTTGATGATAGAGCGTTATTGGTACTTAGCTTCCGTATTCCCTAAAATGAGAAAAGAAATTGTCTCTAATTGGGATGCTCGAGAAGATACTACCTCTTGGTATGCGCATAGAATCCGTGACGCATGGATTTCGCAAGCATCCGATGGACTTAGTGCAAGAATGTTGTTGATTAAAACTCTTGTTGCAATGTGTCCACTAATCGGTCTTTTAGGAACGGTTACCGGAATGATCGGCGTTTTCGAAACAATGGCAACACAAGGCACAAGCAACCCGCGCCTGATGGCTGCTGGTATTTCAATGGCTACGATTCCAACGATGGCTGGGATGGTCGCTGCTTTATCTGGCGTATTTTTTAGTTCTCGTCTTGAGGCGAAAGTAAAAATGGCTAAAGAAAAGTTAGTTGACAGTTTGCCCCATCATTAGAGAGAGGAATTTATGGCTCGCAAAGTACGTGTTGAAGAAGAAGATGCTGCGATAGACATGACGCCGATGTTGGACATCGTGTTTATCATGCTGATCTTCTTTATTGTAACGACTGTTTTCGTTAAAGAAGCGGGCATCGAGGTTAACAAACCTGGTGCTACGCAAGCGATTATGCCCAAGAATGCCAACATCTTTATCGCAATTACTGAAGACGGTGACGTCTGGATGGATAAGCGTGAAATTGATGTTGACAGTGTTCGTGCTAATTTAGAGCGCCTGATGGCTGAACAGCCTTCAGATGTTGTAATAGTTCAAGCTGACGAAAATGCAGAACATGGTGTGGTGATCGACGTAATGGATCAAATCAAAGCTGCAGGTATAGATCGCATTTCTATTGCTGCGAAGGGGAACTAATATGGGACGTTTAATTGTTTCTGTACTCCTTGGTGGGGTAATCGCGTTTGTATTATTTGTTGTCATGGCCAAGTTAATTGCTAACTCGTCACGTCCAGCAGATAAGGTACCACCTGCGCCTGTAATTGATATTGTTATGTCTACACCGGATGATTCTACTCAAACTAGAACTCGTGTACCGCCTCCGCCTCCGCCTCCGCCCCAGCAGCCTCCTAAATTGGAGCCAGTTGAGCCGGATACAGCAGATGCTAATACTGATGGCTTGAGTTTCAATATGCCAGCTGTCGATATTGGCGGAGCTTCAGTTGACATCGGTGGTGTTGGTGCAATGCAACGAGATGGCGATGCAACACCTATCGTTCGAATTGAACCTAAGTATCCTGCACAGGCTGCTCGTGATGGCAAAGAAGGGTGGGTTAAACTGTCTTTCACCATTAATGAAGTTGGTGGTGTTGAAGATGTCGACGTTATCGAAGCTGATCCTAAGCGTGTATTTGACCGTGAAGCTAAACGTGCACTGAGAAAGTGGAAGTATAAGCCTAAGGTTGAAGACGGTAAGCCTATGAAGCAGTTCGGTATGAAAGTTCAGTTAGACTTTAAGTTGGATCAATCATAATGAATAAATATTTTAAAACATTGTTGGTTGGCGCAACGTTTGCTGCTTCTACATTAAGTTCCAGTTTCGTTAGTGCTCAGTCCGCAGCGATTGTTTGTCCTGGTTACAAACGTGGCCCTACAAATATTCCTAGTGAGAGAACCGGTAAAAAAGTTCAAAAAGCGTTCGAAGCATACAACGAAGATTTGGTTGATGAAGCCCTGTCTATTTTGTATGACATTGATACGTCGCAGACTTTTGACCGCGCTTTTACAGACAGATTTATCGGTAACTTGTTAGCGACTAAATCTGAATCTGGCCCCAAGGCCTTAGAATATTTGGAAAAGTCAGTAAACGCTAAAGCGCTCAATGACACTGAACAAGCTGGTACCTTACGTTTAATTGCAGATCTGAACATGCAAGAAAAGCGTTATGAACAAGCTGTTAAGCGTTATCAAGAGTGGATGGACTTTACCTGTAAAGAAGATGCTGATGTGTATCTTCGTATGGGGCAAGCGCTGTATGAGACGAAAGCATATGCAGATATGATTTCGCCTCTGAATAAGTCTATCGCACTGGATGATAAGCCCAACAAAAATGCATATGCATTGAAGTTGACCTCTTATTATAGTCGTAAGATGTATAAAGAAACTGTGGAAGTCGCTGAGGAAATGGTGAAAATCTTTCCTGACAACAAGGCGAATTGGACGCAACTTGGTTTCTTCTACATGTTAGTTGAAGACTATAAGAAAGGTTTGTCTACGTTCGAAATGGCTTACGACCAAGGTTACTTGACGAAAGCAGCGGAAATTAAGGCATTGACTCAGTTGTACGCAACTAATGAGATCCCTTACAAAGCCGCTGTGGTATTCGAAAAGAACGTTGAAAGTGGTTTGATCAAACGTGATGATAAAGCACTAACTAATCTTGCGAACTCTTGGCATCAGGCTAAGAATCATTTGAAAGCTGCCAAGTACTATGGCGAAGCTGCTAAGATGAATTCAGACCCTGACCTTTATCGCAAACAAGGTACGTTATTGCTAACGGCTGAAAAGTACAGTGATGCACTTGCTGCCCTTCAAAAGGCATTGGATGAGGGCGCAGATGATCGCGGTCGTATTCACATGGCCATGATGGAAGCGAACTTTTATACAGGCAAATACAGAAGTGCTTACAAGCACGTCTTAGAAGCCAAAAAGGACAAATCAACTTCACGCAGTGCGAGAAGTTGGGAACCTTATATAAAAGAGAAAGCGAAGAATCGCGGTATTACGCTTTAGTCATACTAAATAGTAGTTCGTTAAAAAAGGCTCCCTTGTGGAGCCTTTTTCGTTTCTAAAGCCCGTTTATTTGTCTATTAATGCCTTTTATCTCGAGACTTCTCTACTTGATCAGTGCGTTATACATTAGGCGAATATCTGATAGTTTAATAGTTCTGATAGACTACGAATTGAAGATGAATAATTTAAAGAAGACATTATGAAAAAAGGATTAGGATTTTTAGTTTTATTATTATTGCTTGCCGTAGGCGTAGCTTGGTACCTACTCAGTGGTGCGGGGGATTTCATTCGTACCCAAATAGAGGAGCATGGGAGTGACTTTCTTGGTACTAGAGTTTCCGTTGCGAAAGTTGAATTAGCGCTTGCAGATGGCCGCATGAGCATTGGTGGCTTAAACGTCAAAAACCCCCAGGGTTTTAGTGACGAAAATGCGTTTAGCCTAGGAGATATCACTCTTGATATAGGTGAGGTACTCAGCGAGCCTTACGTGGTACAAACTATTAGTGTGAATGCGCCAGAAGTATTGTATGAAGTCGATGCAAGCGGTAAGGGGAATCTACTTGTATTAAAAAATAACGTAGAAAGTAAACTTTCAAAGACAGAAAGTAAGGCTGAGCCTGAAACGACCGGCGGGGCTAATCCGTTGGTCATTGTTGAAAACGTAACTGTGAGTAACGTACGCCTGAAGTTAAATTTTGAGCAACTTTCTACAGGAGACTTAGCGCTTAAAACTAAAGCCTACGAAGTCACTTTACCGACATTCAATGCGGGACCTATTGGGGAACCTAGTGGTATGCCTGCTGATCAAGTCGGTGCAGCCGTAGTAAAGAGTATGCTCGATAATGTCATGGCAGCTGCTAAGTCTGAAGCAAAGAAGCGGTTAGCAGAGGAAGCTAAAAAGAAAGTAAATGAAGAACTTGAAAAGCAAAAAGAGAAGTTGCTAGATAAGGCGGGTGATAAGCTCAAAGGCTTATTTAATTAGATTGCTCATTATCCCTCAGGGCAGTTGATTATTGTTTAGTGTACGCCAACTAAGCAATTAAACTGCTCTGTTACAGGGTCATATAATCTGGCCTTAACTAATTCAGCCTGTGCATCTTATTACCCTGCAAAGAGGTGATTATGTGGATTCATAAGGCTATTTATCCTATTTGCTGTGGCAGCAATCAAAACATTTAATGAAGAAATAATATTTTTACTTTACACTCCTGCGCTTTGTCTTCGAATAACTAACAGTGGATAACGTACAGCAGATATGGCAGCGATAGGTATTGATTACGGAACCTCAAATTCAGAGGTCTCTTATTTTGACGGAAAACAACATCACTTCATAAAACTGGATGCGGAGCTTGAAGGTGCGCATAAAATCCGTTCGTCTGTCTTTATCTATTACGAGAATGAATTACCTACTCCTCCTGTCTCGATGATTGAAGCGAAAGTAGCGCAAATAAAACGTGCTATTAGTGAGCAAATCGACAAAGCGAAGGACGGCTATTACGAAGCCCCTGATCCAAAAGAACAGCAGCGTTACAGCGAGCGAATTGATTCCCTTCGAGTCGAATTTCACAACTTGCCTGAGCTGCAACGTCGTGCAATAGAAATATTACTTAAAGATATGACGGTTCAAGATCTGCCGTTAAAACAGCTCGTTGAAACGGGTAAATTTGCCTTTGGCGAAGAGGGGTTCAGACGTTATCTGCAAACACCTGATAAGGGGCGTTTGATTTACTCACCTAAGAATTTCTTAGGTGCAAATTTGGTGGCAGGGCAGCAGCACGCTTTTGTCGGTCTTATTGCCAAGCAGCTAGAATTCTTTCGTTTAAGCGCTCAAGATCAGCTCAACATGACCGTCGATAGTGCTGTAATAGGACGTCCAGTAAAGTTCCATGGTACTCGCGGTCAAGAAGGAAATGAGCAAGCGATAGAGATTATGACCCAGGCCGCTCAACAGGCTGGCTTCTTACATGTTGAGTTTTTAGAGGAGCCTATTGCTGCTGCTTATCAAATTGAGCGTACCCTCAATAAACAAACCAATGTGTTGGTGGCCGATATTGGAGGAGGTACTACCGATATCTGTTGTATCACGTTATCACCCGATAAGCAGATAAACCTTGACCGTCAGCAAGACGTATTATCAGTGACGGGGGCGCGCTTAGGTGGAATGGAGTGTGATAAAAATCTCATAATAAAGAGTATTGCACCCACAATGGGGCGTGGCTTATTGATGCGTAATGGGTTACCGGTACCGCCTACCTATTACTCTGATATGTGCGCAGTAGATGATATTCCAAAGTTAAATCATTTCTTTTCTGAAGAATACTGGTTAGCTATCGCACAAACCAAATCAGATGTGAAAGAGCCAAAGCTCCTAGCGCGATTACTCACGGTTCAGGAGGATAAGCTTTCTGCGCGGCTGGTTAATTCATCTCGCTTGGCAAAAGAAATGCTCTCATCAAAAGACAGCATTACCTTACCTCTGCATTATGTTGAGCAAGATTACGAAGTCAATATCGATATAGAGGCGCTAAAAAGCTCTATGCAGCCTTGGCTGTCTCGCGTAAAGGGATTGGTTAAGGAGTGTCTGCAAAATAGTGCACAAGAGCCAGAGATGCTCTTTATTACGGGGGGGATGAGTTTATCTCCGATTGTAAGAAAAGAATTAGGAGAGGTTATGTTACCGCACTTACCTCTAATGCAGGGAGATGCGTTTAACTCAGTGTGCGAAGGGTTAGCCATCCAAGCAGCTAAATTGACTGCATGATAGAGATTAAGTTGAAGCGTAATTCGTCGATGTATCTACTGATCTCCAAAAAAGAGCTGTTATGCAACTGATTAACGTTAACAAAGAGCGTTACCGTCGCCACTTGAACTGGGTTATTGGTATGTGTATTTCTGGATTAGCTGCTGGTAGCTTGGACATTTCACAGCTATTGATTGCACTATTTCCGGATCAAAGCGGCAGCCACTTTCATTGGAATCTACTCGGTGTCATCGTATCTAGCGTCACCATTGGTTGGTTATTAAACAAATATCGCCATCACGACTTTATGACTGAAGTTACCTATGTTTGGGAACTGAAAAAAGCGCTCAACAAAATTAATCGCAAGCTGCCCAAACTTAAAGCTGCAGCGGCAAAAGGTAACCTTAATGCCATGATTGCATTGCAGTATAGCTACTCTGGCTCACGTTTACTGTGGGAATTAGACGACAATACCATTGTGATGGAAGAATTAACGATTGAGCAAGCCAAGCTAGATGCACTTATTTCACAATACCAACTCATTCTGCATGTAGAAGACTATAACGATTCACTCTTGAAGGAATTTTGACCCAAACCAGAGGGGGCTAGCTCTTCCCCGCAACAGGTTTTCAAAACGTAAGTTTGATGGCGATGTTATAGCGCCAGGCTATACGACCATCATAACGGCTGCAACACCTGTAGCGGCCAATATTAACCAACGATACTGCTTCTCTGGTATGTATCTCACTATCTTGATGCCAACGAACGCCCCGATCGCAATAAAAGGCAGCAAGGCCAAGTTCAACGAAAATGAATTGAGAGAAATGGTGTGCCAGCTGAAAATATGGAAGGGCACCTTAAACACGTTCACAGCAAGAAAGAACCATGCTCCAGTGCCAATGTACTCGTTTTTCGGTAAGCGCATGCTGAGTAAGTAAAGCGCCATGACAGCGGCCGCCAAATTACCAATCATACTGGTGAACCCACCTAGCAACCCCATCAATACGGCAAACCACATGTAATCAGGGATAGTCTCTTTGTTGGCGGTTTCCATCCACAACATGATGGCTAGGCTGACAAAGATAATAACCCCCATCGCGACGCGAAATAGCTGATCGTCTATATAACTGCCTATTAAAGTGGCTAAAACAACTCCCACCGCCGCTGAGGGAAACAACTTCATCAAATAAGACCAATTGACATGCCTTCGGTAATAGGTAACGGCAAATAAATCAGCCATGACAAGCAAAGGTAACATCAAGCCTGACGAGTCTTTCCCGCCAAAAATGATAGCCATAATTGGAATAGTAAATAAAGCGACGCCACCGACACCAGTTTTTGACATGCCTATTAGAAAAGCCGTAAGCAGTAGCATGCCCGCAGTGGAGTAGGTCAATGAATAAGAGAATAAATCAAACATTAGCAGTCGCTATTCATCCTCAAGTAAGCTAAAAGATAGGCCCTTTAAGGAGGTACTTCTTTGCAGTGATAGTTTAATTGTGAATAACCTTAACCCGGCCCACTTGACCGTCTTCGAGCCTCACTTTAATACCATGGGGGTGGTTAGGGGAGTTAGTCAGAAGCCTTGCAACGGTCCCCTGTGTTAATTCACCAGAGCGCTGATGCTCTTTTAGCACAACTGACACCTCAGCCCCTATTTTTACGTTCGCACGTTTAGTGCCGTCCATTGTTTGTTCCTTCTCACGTTAAAACTAAGGAGATCATTCGTCTGAAGTTTTATCTTTAAACTCACATAAATCTTCCACTATACAGCTTCCGCAACGTGGTTTACGAGCGATGCAAGTGTAACGTCCGTGGAGTATTAGCCAGTGGTGCACGTCGACTTTAAATTCAGCGGGTACGACTTTATGCAGCTTTTTCTCAACCAAATCAACATTTTTTCTTATCGCAAATTTAGTCAGGTTACTGACACGGTCAATGTGGGTATCTACCGTAATAGTAGGGCAGCTAAAAGAAAAGAAAGATAGATGGAAAATGGTCTACATATTGGCACTATTTTGAGACTTTCTTCAATTTTTCCAGTTTATTGACATAGTTGAATCGTTCAGAGTAAACCGTGGGAATGAAATTATTTTATTCGACGCTCAAACCCTGTTGTTTTTTCTTTCTATTGTTTGGCTCCATTGCTTTGGAGCTTGACCGTACATTCTTTTAAAATCTCGACTGAATTGCGATGAACTGACATAGCCGACTTCCATGGCGGCGACATTAACATTTCTCCCTTCAGCAATTTTCATGGCAGCGTTGTTCAGCCTCATAGATTTAACGAATTGGATAGGTGACATACTCGTTGCTTGTTTGAATTTACGATGAAACACCGCGCGACTCATACCGACTTGATGCGCTAGGTTTTCGATTGTTACAGACTCGTTTAGATTAGAAGACAGCAATTCAATCGAACGAGCAATTTCGTTTCCTACCCCAAATGAGCGTCTGACCGCGTAACCTGAATCTCCTTTTAATATTGCATAGTAAAGCTCTCGTATACGGCTACTACCAAGTATTGCTATATCTGTAGTACTTTTTTCTAACATTATTAACCGATATAGAGCGTCAGTGAACGCCTCATCCCAATTAGCTGTGGATATGCCTTGCGGATGCACAGACTCTTTGACTTTGTATGTCACGCCTGTAGCACTTTCCAATTCAATGGCTAACTCTGTCATCACTCTAGTATTTAAGGATATGTACACACCCATAAGAGGGTTATCAGGTGAAGCTTCTGGGGTACCAGCTTCTATTGGCATAGACATAGTGCAGCAAATATATTTATTTTTATCATAATAATGTTTATTGCCATTCCAAATGGCTTCTTTTCCACCACTGACTATTGCCGTAACAGATGGTTCGTACAGTGCAGGAGCACAGCGAATTGGCTCCGTTATTTTAAACAATTGCACGCCACTAATTCTGGTTTCTATCATGCCACTTTGGCCTGCTTTTGCGTCAATGAGCTGTCTAATTAACTCTTTACTCATGTGAATTGCCTTCACTCCTATGAAATTATTTTCAAATTAACCAGATGAGCATCAAAAATCAACATGATGATACAAATAGGCAATTTTTAGAGACTATTCCGCCTATTTAGCTCTAGGCAAAGAGATTATATTAGCTTCATAAAATAATTTAAGTTTTGAATCAGTAACTGCTTTAGCCGTTACTGGTTTAATTAAAATTGAGGGTGATTTATGACTACTACAAATCGATTTGGTCCGAATGGTTGGACCCCAGAGCGTATCGGCTCACTTGCGGGCAAAACCTTTGTTATTACTGGAGCCAATACTGGAGCAGGTTTTCAAGCTACACGTATCTTGTTGTCTAAGGGCGCTAACGTGGTAATGTTGAACCGCAACCCAAGTAAATCAGAAGCTGCAATCGCAGAGCTTAAAAATGAATTTGGTGATGCTACCGCTGTAAGCTATATACGGATGGATTTAGCAGAGCTAGCCTCAATTAGACAAGCATCGAAACAAGTATTAGCGGAAGTCCCTAAAATTGATGCACTTATGTGTAACGGCGCTATTGCACAGATCTCTACCCAGCAATTAACGGTAGATGGATTTGAAAGCCAACTAGGGGTAAATCATTACGGCCATTTCTTATTGTGCGGTTTACTTTTTGGTCGCATCGAAGCATCACAGGGCAGAATTGTGGTGGTGTCGAGTGAAGGCCATAAAATGGGGATAAGAAGCATTCAGTTTGACGATATGAATTGGGATAAAAATTATCATCCAAATAAAGTGTATAGCCAAAGTAAACTTGCCCAAATGATGTTTGCATACGAATTACAAGACAAGGTCAAAGCAGCAGGTAAAAATGTCAAAGTTTACGTTTGCCACCCTGGCGCATCTAACACCTCCCTTATCAGAGAAAGCGCCAGCTTTATGACCAGAATATCTTGGGCATTCATGGTAAAGATAGGCATTGCGCAAACCGCAGAAAAAGGCGCTTACCCAGAAGTGATGTGTGCGACCGAAGATAGCTTAAAGGAGCGTGCGTATTACGGCCCAACTGGGTTTATGAATTTCGGAGGCCCAGTAGGAGAAGGCAAACTTGAGTCATTTGCATTAAACAAAGAGGTATTAACAAAGTTATGGACGCTATCTGAAAGAGAAACATCTATTTATTGGCCCTTTTAATTCAATCTATTATGTTTGGCAAAAATTATGAAAGCATTAATCTTTATTTTGGGGATAGGTATGTTAACTCCTATATCGTCATCAGCTAACGACGAGAATAATCTGAAAAGCAGCGCACGCGACGCGATTCAAAACGCTAACCAAGAAACAGTTCAAGACATTGACGGTAACACTTATCGCACAGTGAAAATTGGCGAGCAAATCTGGTTAGCTGAAAACTTAAGGGTCACTAAGTATCAAGACGGAACTAAGATTAATACTGGCTTTATTCCCGATGATAAAGAAGAAAACCTATTAAAACATGGCCGACTCTACGATTGGCACGATGTAGTGGATGAGCGAAATATTTGCCCAGTTGGTTGGCGAATAGCATCAGATGATGATTGGAAAGCCTTGGAAAAAAGTATTGGTATATCTGAGTCTGAACTAGATACACTCGGCTGGAGAGGTGACAATGATATTGCCATTACACTTAAAGCCGAGCAACAAGACACAATTTTTAAAGGTTTTGATCAGTCACAGGTAAACAAATATCAATTCTCAGCTAGCCCAGCGGGTGTCAAAATTGGCAATTGGTATCTTACACAAGGTATGTATACAGAATTTTGGACCGGCAGCTCTGCCACTGAAAAACAAGCCTACGCCAGAACCCTTGCTTATTCTTGGTGGAATACACACAAAGGAGAAATTCGCCGGGAAAAGCTAAACAAGAATTACATGTTTTCTGTAAGATGCGTGAAAAATTAGAGCCAATAATGACAAAGAGCATAGTTACCAGCATTCTATTTTTTCTAAGCCAGCAAATAGCTGGCTGTGCCAACTCTACTGAAAGCTTACCTACCTACAAACCAGATGATGAGCTTGTAGTAATAGCTCATGGGTTAGGGAGAAGCGACTGGGCAATGTGGCGTTTTGCACAACGATTAGAGGATGCTGGCTATAAAGTCTGTAGTTTGGATTATCAGAGTATCGGTGTAAGTGTTGCTGAGGTATTGACAGAAACACGCACCCAAATCGACGCATGTATTTTAAACGCCCCAAAGGTGCATTTTGTGGGGCACTCCCTTGGCGGATTGGTTATTAGAGGTTACCTACAAAATAAAACTCACAAGTTACAAAAAGCTAGAATTGGCGAAGTTGTACTCATTGGCACCCCCAACAAAGGAAGTGAGTTGGCCGATCACTTGAGTGACTCGTGGTTAATGGATATTGGCGGCGGCATAAGTCGCGCATTGGTTACTGGGACTCACAGCTTAGGCAACAACTTGAATGCTTTAGATGTGAATATTGGGGTAATTGCAGGTACAAAATCATTTGGCCTAACCAATGCAAACTTTACAGGCCCAAATGATGGATTAGTATCGGTGGCGTCAACCAAGGTAGATACCATGAGTGATTTCATTACCATTGAAGTGAGTCATTCTATGATGCGTTATAACCTAGAAGTTGCCCAGCAAACTATTCACTTTTTGCAAAAAGGAATGTTTAAGCATTGATGAGTGATATTAATAATATTTCATATTGGATTAGTTACATTTGTTTAGGTAAAGCAACTTACATATTATTAGAGATATTTTATTACTTACTCTGTTTTATCTTTAAACTCACACAAGTCTTCAATAACACATGCGCCACAGCGCGGTTGACGGGCCATACAAATGTATCTGTCATGTAGTATCAACCAATCATGCACGTCCACTTTAAATTCAGCCGGTACCACTTTAAGCTGATTCTGTTCAGCTAAATCGACATTTTTGCCCATGGCGATCTTAATGCGGTTGGAAACACTGAATATATGTGCATCTACCGCAATGGTAGGCCCAGCAAAGCACAAGGAAGGTAGAGGTTATTTCTAAGCGTTTAATATGATTACATTCGAGTATTTGCAAACAATATTTTGAATGGGTTCATTCTGATACGTAGCGATATGTACTAGTTTCAAAGCTTGAGTTCTGAGAAGGCATTCCAAATTTCAGTCGCTACTGGACCAAGGATTTTTGATTTATTTTTTATCAAATAAAATGGAAACGTACTTGAACATTTTTTATCTGCGACCCTAATTTTCTGTAAGGCTCCCGAAGCTAATTGATTAGAAATGAAATGTTCAGGCAACATTCCCCAACCTAGACTATGGGATATGAGTTTATGCTTCGCTTCAAAGCTGTTTACGTACCAGCGCTTTTGTCCTGTTTGTGTGTTGAAATAATTGTCCTGCGTTATTTTACCTGTGTCTTTCACTATGATCTGATTTTCATTGACAAGCGCTTCTATTGAATCCAATGGTTGATATCTTTCTAGCATTTGTGGTGTTGCTACGTTAATCAACTCACCTTCTGCGATCTGTTTTGAGAAAAGTTCGCTAGACTTGGCTAAGTAATCAATTGGGGCACCAGTCACGGCTAATTGTGCTTTACCCTCCGCCACAAGTTGTAAAGCGCCGGTTACATATTCTTGAGTTAAAGAAAGTTGAGTCGAAGGGAATTGGTTTTTTATTTGTTCAAATACCGGAAAAAGCGGTTCAATAGGGAATGCTGCTTCTATAGCAATAATGACTTTTGCTTCATTTCCTAGATTTAAGTGATTTGCATATTGTTCAATCAACGATACCTCTCGAAGAGCTTTAAGGGCCATTTGAAGCGCAGTTTTACCTGCGTTAGTTAAGCTTAACCTATAGCTATCTCTTGTGAATAGTTCCAATCCGAGTTGTGTTTCTAGCTGCTTAAGTGAATGGCTTAATGCGGGTTGTGTTTTGTTTAGTTTACTTGCTGCTGCCCTTAGTGACTTTTCTTCTGCAATTGCTTTCAACACTTTTAATTGTTCGATTGTAATCATGATAAAAATTATGCATCAAGTTTATAAGTTAATATCAATATATGTTAACTAAATGGTTGTTTATAGTCTACGCACTGAAATTGATAATCTTGAGAGAAAATGATGAAAAAAATATTACTTTGGGTGCCGCTTGTACTGCTTGGATTGGTAATGATTTTGGCTGGTGGAGCTAAATTAGCTGGTTTGCCGGAGGTACACGCTAGTTTTGCAAAAATGGGGTTGCCCGAGTGGTTTGGGTATTTTATTGGCCTAGCTGAGTTGCTCGCTGGTATTGCAATGTTTGTCCGCAAGTGGACTGCACTGGCCGCGACTGGAGTAATTCCAGTAATGATAGGTGCTGTTTACTATCATATTGCCTATGAAGAACCTTCAGCAATACCAGCGGTGATATTTATCGGTTTGGCCGTTTACGCGATTTTTATTCGTAAAAAAGAAGCGATTTGGTATCCGGTATAACCTACAAAACGTATTTTATACGCAAAAAGAAAATGTATTTTCTTTTTAAATTTGTCGAATTAGGCACAACACAATGTGCCTAATACGGTTAATAACCATGGTGACGAAAATTCTATAGTTGAATGGCAGTTTAGCGCTTTAAAAGCAAACGATTAACTAATCTACTTTATCTTTAAATTCACACAAATCTTCGATAATGCAAGAACCGCAACGTGGTTTACGAGCGATGCAGGTGTAACGTCCGTGGAGTATTAGCCAGTGGTGCACGTCGACTTTAAATTCTGTAGGAACAACCTTAAGCAGTTTCTGTTCAACGTCATCAACAGTTTTACCCATTGCTAACTTAGTGCGGTTAGAAACACGATATATATGCGTATCTACTGCGATTGTCGGCCAGCCAAAGGCCGTATTAAGCACCACATTTGCTGTTTTGCGACCAACGCCAGGTAATGCCTCTAGGGCTGCGCGATCCTCTGGAACCACGCTGTTATGTTGCTCGATAAGCATCTTGCAGGTTTTGATCACATTCACGGCTTTGGTATTAAACAGCCCAATGGTTTTAATGAACTCTTTTACGCCATCCACGCCCAGGGCGTAAACAGCTTCAGGTGTATTGGCTACAGGGAACATCTTGGCCATGGCTTTATTAACGCTCACGTCGGTCGCCTGAGCTGAGAGCAAAACGGCAATCAGTAGCTCGAAGGGACTTGTGAAGTTCAATTCAGTTGTAGGGTGCGGGTTAGCATCACGCCACCTCGTTAACATCTCTACACGTTTCTGTTGGTTCATCTACGAGTAATGTCCTGTATTCGTCAAATTTCGCTTAGGTTTCGGCAGTGACACGAGCACGCTGAACGACTTTGGCTTCTTGTTTGGCTGCAAACATACGTTCAAAACGCTTATCAAGTATGTTCTTAGCGGCGATCAGCAAGCCCATACCTAAGAATGCCCCTGGAGGTAAAATGGCAAGTAAGAAGGGGGAATCTGTAGTGAAAATTGTCACTTTTAAACTGGTTGCCCAATCGCCTAACAGCAGGTTAGCTCCGGCAAATAAAGTACCGTAGCCAAGCAGTTCACGCATTGCCCCCAAAAGCACGAGCACCACGGTAAACCCGAGCCCCATCATCAACCCGTCGAATGCGGCATAGCCAATAGGGTTTTTAGAAGCGTAAGCTTCAGCTCGGCCGATAATTGCACAGTTGGTCACAATAAGGGGAATGAATATACCAAGCGCCTGATACAACTCGTACGTGTAGGCATTCATTAAAAGCTGCACGACAGTGACAAACGCGGCAATAATCATGACGAAAATAGGAATTCGGATTTCATTTGGCACTAGGTTACGAATAATCGATACGGTCGCATTTGAGCCAATCAAGACCAAGGTCGTGGCTAAGCCTAGGCCTAGACCGTTGGTAACGGTCGCAGTAACGGCAAGTAGCGGGCACAAACCAAGTAGTTGTACTAGGGCCGGGTTATTCTTCCACAGGCCTTGCCAACTTAACTGTTTGAATTCATTCATTCTATTTTACCCTTGTGATGCAAGTTGGCTGCGACATTCGTTGCTGGCAGAAAAAATCGCCTCTTTGTTAGCTTGATAATACAGCGCGGTATTTTTAACGGCACTTACTACTGCCCGCGGGGTAATGGTTGCACCGGTGAACTGATCAAACTGACCACCGTCTTTTTTTACGGCCCAGTTAGATGCATTGTCTTGTGTCAGTTGCTGATTGTTAAAGCCCAAAACCCAATCACTGATACGTAAGTCAATTTTGTCACCTAGGCCTGGTGTCTCTTTGTGGTCTATCACTCTTACACCAGATACGGTTGCATCCCCTGACAACCCCACCACGAGCTCAATACGCCCGCTATACCCATTGGGAGCAGTGGCTTCGATGACTGCTGCAACTGGCTCGCCAGCTCTGGTTGCCCGGTAAATATGCTGCGGACTGTTGCTGCCAAGGTATGCCTGTGAGGTGACTAGCACACAGTCATGCTGCATCAGGTTATCGTAACTACCCCTTGGAACAAGTTCATCTAGGATGGCCAACAACGTTTGTTGACGTTGTAGCTCTATTTGTTCTTGTGTTCCGAAATAGGTGAGGGCAATCAAGCCGCTGGTAATAATTGCAAACAAACTTAGGATCAGCCCATTTTTGGCAATAATCTGCTTCATTTTGGCTCTCCCTTAGTGCGTTTTGTATGGCCATAAGTGCGTGGGCGGGTGTAGTAATCAATGAGCGGTACTGCCATATTCATGATTAAAACAGAAAAGGCAATTGCGTCAGGATAACCGCCCCATGTGCGGATCACATACACCCAAAACCCAATGGCAGCGCCAAAAATAATACGCCCTTTATTGGTGGTTGACGCGGATACAGGATCTGTCGCGATAAAAAATGCACCGAGGATCAAACTACCGTTAAAAATATGGAATAACGGAGACGCAAATCGGTCTGCATCCACTAGAAACATTACACCGGCACATAGAGCCGCGCCTGCAAGCATGCCCCCTGGAATATGCCAATTGATGATCTTAGCGCGTATCAGATATAAGCCACCAAGCAGGTATCCAGTGCTAACCCACCACCACCCAATGCCTAAACTGCCGTCAAATATGGCCGACTGGAGTCCTTCTTCATAGGTTAAGCCCTGGGCAAGTCCTGTTTTAATGGCATCAAGAGGCGTTGCCATGGTATGACCATCTGCAGCGCCTTGCAGCTGAGCTAGGCTAAAACCATCGGCACTAAAGCCAGTAAAGACTGCATAGATAGCGTCGATAAGGCCGGGTTGATGCGCGGTGAGACTTTGCGCAGGTAGCCACTGGGTCATTTGTACCGGAAATGACACCAACAACATGACGTACGCCGCCATTGCCGGATTAAAGACATTGAAACCCAGCCCGCCGTATAATTGCTTAACCATGGCAATTGCGAAGAACGTGCCGATGACAATCACCCACCAAGGAGCAAAAGGTGGAATGCTGATAGCCAACAGAATAGCGGTTAATATCGCGCTGTAATCTTTAATCGCGCGCTCGAAGTTGCGCTTACGCATTTCTAATATTGTCGCTTCAGTGACAACCGCCGTTATTACCGCGAGTGCTATTTGCACCAACACCCCGAAACCGAAAAACCAAGTTTGCAGTAAAATGCCTGGTATTAATGCATAAATCACCATGCGCATAACCTGACCGGTGTTGCGTCGCACATGCTGATGAGGTGAACTGGCTAGTTTATAATTCATTGGCGCTTTTATTCTTCTGATGATTTCATTTGAGCCGCCTTTTTAGCTTTCGCTTTCGCTACGGCAGCAGCGATGCGGCGTTTCTTCTCGTCTAATGCGTGTTCGGCATCAGTTACCTGGGGCTCTTGGGTCTGTTGAGCATCTTGAGCCTCCGGTGAAGGCGTAATAGGTTTGTCACTCGGACTTTGCGTTTCACCCGACGTTTGGTCTTTAGCTAATTTTTTCGCTTTCGCTTTGGCTACCGCAGCGGCAATTCGTGCCTTTTTCTGTTCAGCAGGATCACGCTCCTGAACGTCATACTGTTCAGGTGTTTTCTCTACCGGCTCTTGAGCAGGCTCACTTTGGTGGTTAGAAATTGGCCCGGATGCCGAGCCGCTCTCGGCAGAAGCATTTTGTGTTTCCTTCAGCGTTTTTTTAGCTTTGGCCTTGGCGATAGCGGCTGCAACACGCTCGTCTTTCGACTTAACAGCGTCATTACTCTGTGTTTGTGCGTTCGGTTTATTTAACGAACGAATCGAAGCGCTATCAGATGCAGTAGTGGGGGCATCAAGCGAGGTGTCTGACTCACTGGGGGGATTCGAAGCTAAATTTTCGGCAGATTTTTGTGCTTTTTTAGCTTTCGCTCTAGCAATAGCCGCTGCCACGCGCTCATCTTTGGCAGTACCAGATTTTTGGCTTGCGGTCTCTGCGCCTGTTGCTTGTGAGTTTTCCACTGTCTTGGGCTGCGTTTCATGCTCAGAGCTTGTATCAGCCTCCAGCGGCGCCGAACGCTGTGCTTTCTTGGCTTTCGCTCTAGCAATAGCCGCTGCCACACGATCATCTTTTGACGTACCAGATTTTTGAGTTGCTGATTCTGTGCTTGTCACTGTCGCGGGCTCAGCTGCTTCGGACTGGGTTTCATGCTCAGAGCTTATATCAGCCTCCACCGGCGCCGAACGCTGTGCTTTCTTGGCTTTCGCTCTAGCAATAGCCGCTGCCACGCGATCATCTTTTGAAGTACCAGATTTTTGAGTTGCTGATTCTGTGCTTGTCACTGTCGCGGACTCAGCTGCTTTGGGCAGTGTTGCCTGTTCAGAACTGACATCTGGATTATTTGCCGTTGTTTGTACCTGCTCAGCCTTTTTAGCTTTGGCCCGCGCAAGCGCAGCGGCGATTTTATCTTGAGCGTCATTGCCTTTATTTTGCATGGCTGACTTGCGCGCTTCGGCTGCTTTGCGATGCTTTTCATCTCGGGCTTCTTGTTCTCGCACCAAACGTGCAGCTCGGCTTTCAAAGCGCTCTCTCGCTTTGTCTGATTTTTGCTTCTCTTCTTGCTCTACTCGAATTTCGGCTTTTGCTACGCGGTAATAATGTACTAATGGAATTTCGCTGGGGCATACATACGCACAAGCGCCGCATTCTATGCAATCAAACAAATTGTAATCTTGGGCTTTGTCTAACTCTTTGGCTTTGCTGTGCCAGAATAACTGTTGTGGTAACAGGGATACAGGGCACGCATCAGCACACGCGCTGCAGCGAATACAAGGTTGTTCCGCTTCAGGCTCAGCCATTTCATCAGATGTGGGGAGTAACAAACAATTCGTTATCTTAACCACGGGCACTTGATCGCTTGCCACGGTAAAGCCCATCATAGGCCCGCCCATGATAATGTGTTTTTGCGCCTGCCTGTGGGCCACATAACCAGCAGAGGAAAGCAAATGCGCCACAGGGGAGCCGATCAACGCCCAAACATTTTTTGGGGTTTCAACTGCCTTGCCCGTAATTGTGACTACGCGTTGTATTAGCGGTTTGCCACTAAAAATCGCATCAGCAATAGCAAAACAAGTTCCCACATTATGCATGATCACCCCTACATCTATGGGCAACCCTTGTTTGGGGACTTCTCTGTTTGTGATGACTTGGATCAGTTGCTTCTCGCCACCCGCGGGGTATTTGGTCGCAATAGGAACGACTTTATATTGTTCGCTTTGCTGGCACGCGACGCGCATCGCTTCTATAGCTTCAGGTTTGTTGTCTTCAATCGCAATGTAAACTTGCTTAGGGGATAATAAATGGCATAAGACATCGATACCTTGACGAATTTGCCAAGCGTGCTCTCGCATTAAACGGTCATCAGAAGTAATGTACGGCTCACACTCCACACCATTGATAATAATGAACTCGACATCTTTCTTCGGTGCCGCTTTTATATGCGTAGGAAACCCCGCACCGCCCATCCCTGATATGCCTGCATTACAAATCGCTTCAAGCACTGTTACTTTGGGCAGTGATTGATAATCTTGTAATGGGCTTAAGATTGCCCATTTGTCTAGATTATCGGGCTCGATGATCAGGGTTTGCTCGGGTAACGCAGACGGATGCGCTGAAATATGTGGACCGATACTCACAACCGTGCCCGAAGTAGGCGCATGCACCGGCACTGAAAATGGGTTTGCACTTCGCGTCAGTGGTTGGCCTTTTAGTACTTGCTCGCCTGGCGCAACGATTAATTGTCCTTCGACTCCGATGTGCTGCTTAAGCGGAATATACAGTCGTTCAGGCAGTGAGATACTTTCGATCGGTTGTTGATTAGATAATTCTTTTTGCTGTGCAGGAAAAACCCCTCCGGGGAAATCCCATAATTTGTTGTTTTGTACACGCGTCACGATGTCTTCGTAGGCAGGAATTAGTTCACGATTCATTAGCTCACCTGCTTAACGGGGATACTTTCAATGTTCCAGCGCCATGATGATGGCGTGGTCTGCGTAGGGATCATGTCAATACAATCAACAGGGCAGGGGTCGACACATAAGTCGCAGCCGGTACATTCGTCACTTATTACGGTATGCATTTGTTTGGCGGCGCCTAAAATCGCGTCAACGGGGCAAGCTTGAATGCATTTTGTGCACCCTATACATTCATCTTCGCGAATAAACGCGACTTTTTTTATGTCTTCACTGCCATGAGCCGCATCAAGAGATGTGGCTTCAACTCCCATCAAATCGGCAAGACGCTTTATGGTGGCGTCTCCTCCGGGGGGGCATTTATTGATATCATCACCATCAGCAATGGCTTGGGCGTAAGGTTTGCACCCCGGGTACCCACACTGACCACATTGGGTTTGTGGTAATAGTTCATCGATTTGTTCAACTAAAGGGTCGCCTTCAACCTTAAAGCGTATTGACGCGAAACCGAGTATGGCTCCGAATACTAAGGCAAGCAGCCCTACTGCGATAAGTGCGGTAAAAATGGCCCACATAAAACTCATTAAAATTTCACCAAACCAGTAAAACCTAAAAAGGCTAACGACATTAAGCCTGCGGTTATCATACTGATAGAGGCGCCTTTAAACGGCGCAGGTACATCTGCCACTGCTAAGCGCTCGCGCATCGCAGCGAACAAAATGAGAACTAATGAAAAACCAACGGCTGCACCAAACCCGTAAATAACCGATTCAATAAAGTTGTGATCATGGTTAATGTTCAGTAGCGCTACACCCAATACCGCGCAGTTCGTAGTGATCAACGGCAAGAAGATACCTAACAAGCGATATAACGTAGGGCTGGTTTTGTGCACGACCATTTCAGTAAATTGTACCACCACAGCAATAACAAGAATAAAGCTCAGTGTGCGCAGATACTCGATGCCTAAAGGCAACAAAATGTAGTGTTCAACCAAATAACTAGAAAGTGACGCTAGGGTTAAAACGAAAGTGGTCGCCATGGACATACCAATGGCGGTTTCGAGCTTCCCTGAGACTCCCATAAAAGGGCATAAACCAAGGAATTGAACCAATACAAAGTTATTAACCAGTACGGTTCCGATCAGTAAAAGTAAAAATTCAGTCATGTTGATTGCAACCTAGAAGCAATATCAAAATAATGAAACCTGTTTAAAGTAGTACGTTAATGCGGCGATATCGGTCTACGGATAAACTAGGCGTTAAGGTTTACCCATAGGGTGTTTCAATCAGGTGTTTATAGAAGGCACAATACGATTAATCAGCGTTAACGCGATATATCTCGTTTATCAGCAGCAAAATTACACCTTAGCGCGCACTAAAACCAATTACTCCCGTTAATGAATATAGATAAAAAGCAATTCGACATTAGCTGTATTGAATACACGTTGGTCGAGCTGAATGCATCATCGAGAAAGTGTGCAGTATTATCCAAGTATTCAAGGCGATTAACAACTTGATATGCAAAAACTTTTGAAGGTAAATTGAGAATATAATGAAAGAGAATAAAACAGATATTGAGCCTGATTGGCTCCCCCTCCCCGATTCGAACGGGGGACCTGCGGATTAACAGTCCGTCGCTCTAACCAACTGAGCTAAGGGGGAATCATATATCAAACTTATAGACCCAGAGGGAATATAATGCGCTTCGAATCAAACGTAATGAACCAACTAATATAAAAAATTGCTTATATAACATTGGCTCCCCCTCCCCGATTCGAACGGGGGACCTGCGGATTAACAGTCCGTCGCTCTAACCAACTGAGCTAAGGGGGAATCGTATAACGCTCATCGAAACTCACTTTCATAGAGTTAATACTCTAGTAGAGTGTTGCCTTGGAGGCCGTTTCAACGGGGGCGAATATTAATGAGCATCCCGTCTTGTGTCAACACCGATTACAACTATTTTTAGGCTTTTTGCAGGTTTATTTATCAATTGATTTTTATTCGTACAATCTGTTGGGTTAATCGTACAAGAGTTGAACGTTTCCAAAATATTAAGAGATGAATCCTTATTATTAAACCCAAAAAGAAAACATTTCCTCGGATATTGCTCCGTCGGGATACGGCGCTAGGGTGAACTTACCTTTTGACTATTTTGATCTCAATACAAAGAGACGAGGGGGGAAGTCGCAAATAGTAATAACGGGTTTCTATATAACGAATAGTTATTTAAACTACTGTGATTACTGTATGTATAATCAGTGCTTAATAAAACTGTAACCTATTGTAAGACTGCTAGAGGTTAGTGACAACTTACAAACGGATCGTGCAATTATCATTCAAGTTCACGGATTTGTTGAGGCGGGGATAGTTATCCACTATATCTGTGGATAACTATGTGCATGAATTCGCAATGCATCCCGCCAGCCTAGTGAATTCGTTGTCAATACGAATTCTTAAAATCTTTTGCTTTTTTATTTTTTGCTTTTTAAATCATAGTGTTAAGCCTATTGTTGGACATTTTAAGCTTAGCTTGGATGATTTTCGCTCAGGGCTTTTTTGCTTGTGTGTTGTTTTTAATTGCAACTAAAGTTTTATAAAAATAGTGCTTGAAATTACTAGATTTATGCCTACTGTTTTTGCCGGAAAAGTAGCAACTTAATGATCAATTCATCTGCAAATTGGTGCTAAGTGCATAGCAGTTGATCAAATATTGTCACTTTTCACATACAGTTCAGGGGTTTTGCTTGTGTGGTAATGAATTTAATTCATATAACCGTATTTTCTTATCTTTTTCCGCGACAGTGGGCCTGCTCGTATTTTGATACAGCTTTTCGTTAGTCATATGAAATGCGTTAGCTTAGTATAACCGGCTTGTTAACAAAGGAACCCCTAGAGTGAGTCAAAAATCTGAGTCTTCAGGCAGCCGTGATCTGTTAAATAACCCCATAGGTAAAACTCTTCAAAGTATGACAGTCCCTATGCTTGTGGGCATGATTATGATGATGTCTTTCGGATTGGTTGATACCTTTTTTATTGGGTTGCTGGGAACCGACGAGCTCGCAGCGATCAGTTTTACTTTTCCTGTCACTTTTACGCTCATCAGTTTACATATAGGTCTTGGCATAGGGACGTCAGCGGTTATTGCTAGGTTCCTAGGAAGTAATAGTCATAGTGAAGCACAGCTGTCTGGTACAGGTGCATTAATGCTGGCTTTTGTATTGGCAACTGTACTAGCGTTAATTGGGGTGTTTACCATTGACCCCATTTTTACCTTGCTTGGTGCCAGTGAAAAGCTTCTGGAGTATATCCATCAATATATGGTGGTTTGGTACGCTGCAGGTGTGTTTTTGGCAATGCCTATGGTGGGCAATAGTATCCTGCGGGCATCAGGAGATACCAAAACACCCAGTTATGTTATGGCGGGCGGTGGGCTAGTTAACGTTATTTTAGATCCTATTCTGATATTTGGCTGGGGGCCTATTCCCGCCATGGGGATGCAGGGGGCGGCCCTTGCTACATTAATCGCTTGGGCGTTAGGGCTAGTATACATTCTTTATTTACTCGCTTATAAGCGACGGCTCATACTATCTCGCTTACTTACTATTCCAGAGTTAAAGCAGGCCATCAGCGGCATTTTAAAAATTGGATTGCCTGCAGCAGGTGCAAATATGTTAACGCCGGTGGCTGGGGGGATCCTAACTGCTGTGGTCGCAGGATACGGTCCAGGCGCCGTCGCTGCATGGGGGGTAGGTGGCAGACTAGAGTCTATTGCCAGTATCGTTATTCTGGCTTTATCCATGTCATTACCGCCCTTTATCAGTCAAAATTACGGAGCAAATAATCTTTCTCGAGTCTCAAAGGCTTACCAACTTTGTGTGCGGTTTGTAATTCTTTGGCAGTTATTGGTTTTCGTTCTGTTTTATTTTTTATCTGGTGTTATCGCCAGTGCGTTTTCATCTGAGCCTAAAGTCATTGAGCTAATTCAAACTTATTTGATGATCGTTCCATTGGGATACGGTGTACAAGGCATTGTGATTTTAACCAACTCGTCATTTAATGCGATGCATCTACCTATGTCGGCTTTAATTATGAGTGTTTTACGCTTGTTTGTTTTTTTTGTACCCATATCTTATTTAGGGAGTTACCTATTCGATTTAAAAGGTATGTTTTGGGCTGGCATTTTAGCCAACATAATAACGGCCACGATCGCCTATTTGTGGTTCTGTCGTTCGCTTGCTAAGCGCATTGATGCATAACTTAATCGTTCTTTTCCCTTTTTCAAGGAGTATTCATGGCACGTGCCTTTCAACTTACGTCTAATTATTCACCGGCAGGGGACCAACCTAAAGCCATTCAGGCGTTGGTCGATGGGCTGGAAAGTGGACTGGCTGCTCAAACACTGTTAGGTGTAACCGGCTCTGGTAAAACATTTACTATGGCTAATGTGATTAATGAAGTGCAGAGACCGACCTTAATTCTTGCACATAATAAGACCTTGGCAGCCCAACTGTACGGTGAGATGAAGGAGTTTTTCCCGAATAATGCAGTAGAGTATTTTGTTTCTTATTATGATTACTATCAACCTGAAGCCTACGTACCATCGAGTGATACCTTTATTGAAAAAGATGCCTCGGTAAATGCGCATATTGAGCAGATGCGTTTGTCGGCAACAAAAGCATTGATGGAACGCAGAGACGTGGTCATTGTTTCTAGCGTGTCTGCTATTTACGGCTTGGGCGACCCTGATTCATACATGAAGATGCTGTTGCATTTTCGCCAAGGCGATATCATGAATCAGCGCGATATTTTGCGCCGCTTGGCTGAAATTCAATATAGCCGCAATGACGTAGCATTCGAGCGCGGCACTTTTCGTGTGCGCGGTGATGTCATTGATATATTTCCTGCTGACTCCGAGCGGGAAGCTGTGCGGGTGGAATTATTTGATGAAGAAGTCGAACGGATCAGTATTTTCGACCCGTTGACGGGGGCAGTGGAGAAAACTGTTGCCAGAGCAACCATCTTCCCTAAAACCCACTATGTTACACCCAGAGAAAAAATTCTCGATGCTGTAGAGCACATAAAAGATGAGCTGAAAGAGCGAAAAGCACAGCTTTTGTCTGTCAATAAGTTGATTGAAGAGCAGCGTATTAGCCAGCGATGCCAGTTTGATATGGAAATGATGCAAGAGCTGGGGTATTGCTCCGGCATCGAGAATTACTCTCGTTATTTGTCTGGTCGTACGCCGGGCGATCCGCCGCCTACCTTAATTGATTATTTTCCGGCTGATGGTTTGATGTTTATCGACGAGTCTCACGTTACCGTTTCGCAAATTGGCGCAATGTACAAAGGCGATCGCTCTCGTAAAGAAACGCTAGTGGAATACGGATTTAGACTGCCCTCAGCACTGGATAACCGCCCGCTAAAATTCGATGAATTTGAACAAATTGCCCCACAAACTATTTACGTCTCAGCCACACCAGGCAAATATGAGCTAGCTAAAACCCCAGACGACATTGTCGAACAGGTCGTGCGACCGACGGGATTGATCGATCCTGAAATTGAAATCCGCCCAGTGGGCACTCAAGTTGATGATTTACTGTCGGAAATCGAAAAGTGCGTAGCCCTTAATGAACGGGTCCTCGTGACCACGCTGACGAAGCGAATGTCAGAGGATTTAAGTGAGTATCTAGACGAGCACAACGTGAAAGCACGTTATCTTCACTCAGACATCGATACAGTTGAGCGGATCGAGATCATACGTGATTTACGCTTAGGTAAGTTTGATGTATTGGTGGGGATTAACCTATTGCGAGAGGGGTTAGATATGCCAGAGGTGTCGCTGGTCGCCATACTCGATGCGGATAAAGAAGGCTTTTTACGTTCCGATCGCTCACTTATTCAAACCATAGGTAGAGCGGCTAGGCACATTAATGGCCGCGCTATCTTATATGCCGATCGGATAACCGGCTCTATGCAGCGCGCGATGGATGAAACCGATCGACGTCGTGAAAAACAGCGGGAACACAATAAAAAACACAATATTGTACCTACCCAGCTAAATAAACCCATCACAGATATTATGGATGTTGGGGAGGGCTCTGGCCAAGGGAAAGTCATGTTACGTAAAGTGGCTGAGTCCGGCAAGAAATATAACGGCATGAGTGCCCCTGAGCTGATGAAAAGTATTGCTGAGCTTGAAAAGAAAATGTTTCAAATGGCGAAAGATTTGGAATTTGAACAAGCGGCTTCTCTTAGAGATGAAGTGGAAACTCTGCGCAAGAAGCTTGTGGATATGTCATAGGTAAGGCGTTTCCTTTTCCGCTGACAATAAGAACTGTCCATTGCCAAACGCTCGGTAAATAAAACACTCACTTTTGAACGTTAGTCGAACTTTTGTGGTTTTTCGCGAAGGTTCGCCTCGTTTTCATGATATTTACATTGTAATCACATTTCGCCTTGCCTATTATGTTCTTAAGTATCAATAACTATACCTATAAGTGGTGCTAACCATGATTAATCGACTGCAAGAGTCTGATATAAAACTTTTACGTGTGTTTTACGCCGTTGCTTCGTGTAATGGCTTCACGGCGGCCGAGTCTGTATTGCGTATGCAGCGCCCGAACATCAGTGCTGCTATCAAGAAGTTAGAAGATCGCCTCGATCTTGTGTTGTGTCATCGCGGACGCGGTGGTTTCCAGATGAGTAAAGAAGGTGAGGTTGTCTTTCAAGAAACCAAACGTATTTTCAACTCATTCGATAATTTTGTATTCAACTTAAAAAGCTTGCACGACGATTACTCAGGGCATATTACTTTAGTGATGATGGCTGGCTTGCCGCTCAATTATCATCTTGCGGTGAGTAAAGCAGTCAAAAGCACCATGAAAAAATTCAACGATATACACGTTAATATTCAAACGCGTTTATACAACGAAGTTGAGCATGTGGCGTTGTCTGGTGAATGTCATTTAGTGCTGTCAACTTATGATATGGTCAAGCCTGAGTCGGTCACATTTCATCCCATAGATGTGAAATGTCGCGGGCGACTATATTGCGCGCCGACGCATCCGTTGGCAAAGTACGCAGACGGCTTACCTGATACGGTGCGTATCGATGATTACCCTGCTATTGGTATTTCTGGATTGTCGTCTGGAAACTACATTGACGGTGAGCGACGCTTGTCTATTCAAACCTTTTCAGACTCGTACGATGGTTGCTTATCAGCAATCATGACGGGTGAATACATGGGGTTGCTGCCTGATTACATGGTTGAACATCAGGGCAAAGACTTAGGATTGGTGTCGATCAAAAATCGTCAGTTTGAGTTCAATCACGAGTTGTTCATGATGAACGGTAAAAATACGCGCTTGAATCCTGTTCTGCGCCATCTGATAAAAGAAGTGGCTTATTTTATTCAGCAAACCGAAAAGTAAACTTTATTAATGCGCGTAGTCCGTTCTTATTGAGCTTTTACGTGATTGAATACGCAGTCTTGCAGCGAATGTTGTTTGTGCAAGACTGACGGATTCCCAAGTGAATTAATTGGGCTTTGAATAAAGTGAATGCTTTATATTGAGCAGTGCCGCCCATACCCATATCGGCATTTATTCGTATTCTAATGGGTCTTGCGCGTTATTTTTGTCAAAGGCCTCTAAGCGCTCTTGGCAGGCACCGCATTTTCCACAGGCTTTTTCTCGGCCGTTATAACACGTCCATGTCAGGTTATAATCCAGTCCCATGTTTAACCCTGCGGTTAAAATATCTATTTTACTTTGATACAAAAAGGGAGACACGATTTCCACTTTTTCATAGTTGGCAATTGCACAGACGTCATTCATGCGTTCAACAAATTCAGGGCGGCAATCAGGGTAAATGTCGTGATCGCCTGAATGCGCTCCGTAGTACACTTTATTTGCATCCAGCGAAACGGCGTAACCTACAGCCATGGATAATAAAATCATATTGCGATTAGGGACCACGGTCGACTTCATGCTTTCTTCGGCATAATGCCCTTCTGGAATATCCACATCAGAGGTAAGTGACGAGCCACCAATGAGCTCATTGATTGCGGATATATCAATAATTTTATGCGCCACGCCTAGGGTTATACAAGCTCGGCTGGCGTAATCTAATTCTTTGCTATGGCGCTGTCCGTAGTTGAAAGACAGGGCATGCACTTCATAGCCCTCTTTGACAGCCATATTTAGCACGGTAAATGAATCCATGCCTCCTGAAAAAATTACCACCACCTTTTGTACCATTTGTTCTGCTTCTCTATAATCGACTGTTTCAAGATGCTAATGTTAAGCTATCCGGTCGATAAATCCCAGATAACCCTTAGTAAAACCACAGGAAAGCTGTTGAATACATACAAGATAAATGAGGTTTTTGAATCTCTGCAAGGTGAAGGCGCTCATACTGGAGTGCCTTCTATTTTTATTCGTCTTCAGGGCTGCCCTGTAGGCTGCCCTTGGTGCGATACAAAACACACGTGGGAAATAGACCAAAACTTAAAAGTAGCGGCGCCCGTTGTCATGGCACAAAATGAAGATACCGCGCAATGGTTTGAACATACGCCCGAGCAATTGTTGGCCTTATTTAAACAGCATGAATATACAGCCAGCAATATTATTCTTACTGGCGGCGAACCTTGTATGTATGATTTAACCGATCTTTCCAGTGTTTTGATTGAAAATGGTTTTAGTGTACAAATTGAAACCAGCGGAACCTATGAAATTTTGACCCATCCTGACACATGGGTGACTGTGTCACCCAAAGTTAATATGCCAGGTAAACGTGATGTGTTAAAAAGTGCAATGCACCGAGCGAACGAGATAAAACATCCCGTCGCCATGGAAAAACACATTGAGGAATTAGAACATGTATTGACGCTGCTAGTGGGCTCTGACAACCCAAAGCCTTTAATATACTTGCAGCCTATAAGCCAACAAAAAAGAGCAACCGAACTGTGCATTAAAACCTGTATCGCCCGCAATTGGCGGCTATCTCTGCAAACTCACAAATTCATTGGAATTGAATAACAAAGGTTTTTTATATGCAACGTGATGCAATAAAATTTTTACAAGACTATGCCCACGCGCTGGATCGTCGAGATGAGGAGCGTTTAATTGATTTTTGCTTATTACCAACGGTGGTGATGAATGATCATGACAAACGTGTGTTTATTCATGGTGAAGATTTAGCAAAATCTTGCCACGTGCTGGTGAAACGATTACAAGCAGCTGAAATTGTATATCATAAACCGAATTTGACTCAGGCAATCCGCTTGTCTGACTCGCTACATTTTTTGAAAATGCGCTGGCAGTTTTTAGATAAAGACAAACAGGTTATTTTTACCTGTGCTACCTCTTATACCTTGCAGCAAGTAAAAGACGGCTCCTTGAAAATTATTGTGGCTGTGGTGGATGATGATCGAAAGTCCATTTTCAGCTTTTTCTCAAACGATAGTGAGAGCGAAGTTAGTGGCTAAACTCATTATCCTGCTCAGCGTGTTGCTGTCTTTTGCAGTACAAGGGGCGACATGGCGCATTACTTATCCTAAACCGATGTCTGAATCAGACAAGCGTTCTAATTACCCGGTGAAGCTTCTTTCGCTAGCGCTTGAGAAAACAGGGGTGCAGTATTCCCTTATGCCATCAGAGCGGATCATGCTGCAGAATAAAGCGCTAAAACGCTTAATGGACAGCCGTGATGTTAATGTTGTTTGGAGTGTCACGGACAAACAGCGAGAGCAACAACTGCTACCAATCCGCATCCCCATTTACAAAGGGTTAATTGGTTGGCGTTTGTTGCTGATACGTGACGATATGCCAGCGCGCTTTCAATATGTTCAAAAACTGGAGCACCTGATAAAGCTTATCCCGGTGCAAGGACGTGACTGGCCTGATACTAAGGTGCTGCAAGCTAATGGATTCAACGTTACTGCTGATAATTCTTATGGCAATTTGTTTAATTTATTGCGTCGTGCACAAGGGGATTTTTTCCCACGCTCAGTTGTTGAGATATGGGATGAAATTGATAATCCTGCATACAATGCTGATTTGATGGTAGAGAAAGAAATCGCGATTCGATATCCAGAGGCGATGTACTTTTTCGTTAATAAAAAGAGCAGACCGCTGGCTAATTTATTAGAACAAGGGTTAGAGAAAGCCATTGCCGATGGCTCATTTGAAGCGCTTTTTGTGCGCACATTTCAGGATAAGTTAAATAGGGCGAAGATGTCCTCTAGGCATGTATTTGAATTAGAAAATAGCTTTTTACCTTCTGTGACGCCTCTTGAACGAAAAGAGTTGTGGTATCAATTTGATGATCTCGCGTCTGGATCTGAAAAGTAGCGAATGTAGAGCAGGGTCTCTTGGATTACTTTTACTCGCAGTAACCTATAAAAATAGGCAGTGAAAGAGGCCACGGTGAATACTTCACTGTGGCCTTTCTGCGTTAGATATAGCGCTGGCGCAATCCGATAGTTGGGACCAAACCAGGCTCAACTGCTGTAATTTTATTCTTCTATGCCTCTTTTACATTGACCACATAACGGCCAACCACTTTGCCTTGTAGAAATCTATCCAAATATTCAGGAGTTTGGCTCAAAGTGATTTCCTGTTGATAGCGGTCTAAATTAGGTAGCTTCATGTCGGTCGCGACCCGTTGCCAAATGTGCTTCTTGTCTTTTAAGGGAATATACACAGAGTCCACACCTAGTAGGGATATACCACGAGTGATAAAAGGAATAACACTCATGGCAATGTCCGCAGAGGCTGCTAAACCAACTGACGCCACACCGCCGCCAGGCTTAAGCTGTTTTAACAACCCTGTTAGGTAATCGCCCCCTAAGGTATCAATGGCGTGTGCCCACTTAGGCTTACCTGCAAGGGCGTCTTTAACCTCTAAAAGACTGTCTCGGAGCAGGACATCACTGGCACCGAGTGCTTTTAACTTATATGACTGCTCAGGTTTGCCTGAAAATGCTACCACTTCATAACTCAATTGTTTGAGTAGCGCGATGCTAATTGTGCCTACGCCGCCGGTGGCGCCCGTTATTGCCACAGGACCATCACTGGGCTTAGCGCCCATTTGCTCAAGCTTTTGAATACAAAGGGCCGCGGTAAGTCCGCCAGTACCATAGGTCATGGCTTCTTTTAACGACAAGGTGTCAGGGCAGACAACGGCCCAATCAGCGGGAATAGATATTATTTGGCCAAGGCCGCCCGGGGTATTCATTCCTAAGTCATACCCGAACACCAATACCTCGTCGCCAGCGTTAAACGTGCCTGATTTGTCGCTTATCACGATGCCGGCGGCATCTATGCCTGGTGTGTGAGGAAAGTGCTGGCTGATGCGTTTATTGCCGCTGGCGGACATAGCATCTTTATAATTAAGTGATGAGTAGTGTACTTCAATAAGCACGTCATTGTCTGGTAAATCACTGATGCTGCGCTGCACGATATTCTTGCTGAATGATTTGTCATTATGCTCTTCAACAAGCAAAGCGTTAAAGGTATTGGGCTGAGACATAAAGTTATTACTCCGGTTATGAATATTGAAGACGGCTAGAGAACCAACGCTGCGGCCTATCTAGAGTGAAGCAGTAGCATTACTAAACGATAAAAGCGCTAAGCAGCTAATGCAGCCGCCCCGATTTTTTGCTACCAATAAATGTTGGGGGAGGTGTTCAGTATTCAAGTGGTAAACCAGATATTCTGAGGCATTGGGGAATTACGGGGGCATCTTGCTATGTGGATTTTCTATTCATCTGGTGAAGTCAGACGAATTAGGCAAATAAAGTATATAAATCTTTCAAGCAGATTTACTCTAAATATAAAGAAAATCACGCGGGCTGGTTTTCATGCCAGACGGGTATTGCTTGAACCGGCTAGGCACCATTGAACGAGGAATAGCAATGTCGAATGAATTTACAGGTAAAACAGCCATCATCTCAGGTGCTGCTGGTGGGATAGGTCTCGCTTTAGCCGAAGCCTTAGGCAAACAGGGCATGAATATTGTTATGGGTGACATTGATATTCAGGCGTTGGCGGTATCTAGACAGTCACTGCTAGACAAGGGCGTCAATGTGCTGGCCTGTGAATTAGACGTGACAGATTATAAGCAATGGGAAGACGTAGTCGCTCGGGCGAAAGATACCTATGGCAAGGTGCACATGGTGATTAATAATGCTGGTGTGGGCGGTATCCCCGGTAAGATTGAAGATACTGAACACGAAACGTGGCGCTGGGTAATGGATGTTAACGTCATGGGCGTTCTGTACGGTGCGCAGGCGTGTGTGCCTGCCATAAAAGAGCATGGTGAAGGGGGCTGGGTCGTTAATGTAGCCTCTATGGCCGGCATGCTGGGGATGCCTTATGCCGGAGCGTACTGCGCCTCAAAAGCGGCCGTAGTGTCTATGACAGAAAGCTGGGCAGTAGAGCTTGCACCGCACAATATTCACGTGTCGGCGTTGTGCCCTGCATTTGTAAAAACTCGCATTCACGAATCTCATCGTAATCGACAAGAAAAATACGCGGTTGCCCCCGCAGATCGCCAAGATAAAAAGAAATTACAAGCAGGCGCTAATGCTGCGACTTTGGCTGTAGAGTCGGGCATACCCGCTGGCGTACTTGCACAGCGCGTGCTGGAAGCTCTGAAGTCAAAGCAGACTTATATTTATACTCATCCGAATTACCGTAAGGTGACAAGTGGTCGTTCAAAAGCAATTGACAAGGCCTTTGTTGATGCCCAAGAAAGCCCAGTTGTAGGCCACTTGATTGATGAAGAAATAGTGACTTTCTAACAGATATTAGTTCATTTTGTAAATCAGTGAATAAGGGGCGTAAGCTCCTTTTTTATGGCTGTTTTTGATATTTATTAGACTTTTGCCGACCTCCCTTAACACTCGCAGGTACACGATTCGCGGATTAACAGGCACAAAAAAACCGCCGAAGCGGTTTTTATTAGTTTGCTAATCGTATTGAACCACTCAACTAGTTAGCTTGGTTGTGCACATCTCGCATAGCTCGTCCCGAAGGGTCAGCATTGCCTTTAAAGCTTG
Organism: Paraglaciecola sp. T6c; assembly: GCF_000014225.1. Taxonomy (NCBI): domain Bacteria; kingdom Pseudomonadati; phylum Pseudomonadota; class Gammaproteobacteria; order Alteromonadales; family Alteromonadaceae; genus Paraglaciecola; species Paraglaciecola sp. T6c. Next base: position 3,579,746 of record NC_008228.1, on the reverse strand, counting down.
CATCCCATTCGAGTGCTTCAACGGTACTGCAGGCGATTGACTTACCACCTGGTACACAGTTTGCGGCACTTTCTTGCGGGAAGAAAGACTCAAACACTGTACGGAAGTAGTATCCTTCTTTCGTATCTGGTGTATTGATAGGGAAACGGAACGCAGCAGTTGCGAGTTGTTGATCAGTGATGTCTTGCTCGACTTTTTCTTTAATCGAGTCAATCCATGAATAGCCTACGCCATCACTGAACTGCTCTTTTTGACGCCATAGCACTTCAGCAGGCAAGTACTCACCGTTATCAAACGCTTTACGTAAAATCCATTTTTCCATTTTGCCGTCAAGACACATTTTATCTTGTGGGTTTAAGCGCATGGCGACATCCAAGAATTCTTTATCAAGGAATGGTACGCGAGCTTCTACGCCCCAAGCTGAGGTAGATTTATTTGCACGAGCGCAATCAAACATATGTAAACGCTCAAGTTTACGCACGGTTTCTTCATGGAATTCTTTGGCGTTTGGTGCTTTGTGGAAATACAAATAGCCACCAAAAATTTCATCCGCGCCTTCACCAGACAACACCATTTTAATCCCCATAGCCTTGATTTTACGGCTCATTAGGTACATGGGTGTGGCGGCACGAATAGTTGTGACATCGTAAGTTTCAAGATGGTAAATCACGTCACGAATAGCATCTAGGCCTTCTTGCACGGTGAAATGCACTTCGTGATGCACTGTGCCAATCATATCTGCTACTTTTTGCGCAGCGATTAAATCTGGCGCGCCTTCAAGACCCACAGCAAAAGAGTGCAAACGCGGCCACCAAGCATCAGACTCGTCATTGTCTTCAACCCGCTTTGCCACGTATTTGGCCGCAATAGCAGATACTAATGATGAATCTAAACCGCCTGAAAGTAACACACCGTAAGGCACATCAGACATCAAATGAGATTTGACTGACTTTTCAAATGCCACTTTCAAATCGTTTAGATCAGTGGTGTTGTCTTTAATATTTTCATAGCTCATCCAGTCGCGCTGATAGTATTTTTTCAGCTCGCCTGATTTACTCCAAAGATAATGTCCTGGAGGGAATTCTTGTACCGTCTTGCAAACAGGCACTAAAGACTTCATTTCAGAGGCCACGTAGAAGTTCCCGTGCTCGTCAAACCCTGTGTACAAAGGAATAATGCCCATGTGGTCACGAGCGATAAGGTAGGCATCTTGTGCTTGATCGTACAAGACGAATGCGAACATACCTTGCAGTTGGTCGATAAACTCAACACCTTGCTGTTCATATAACGGAAGAATAACTTCACAGTCAGATTTTGTTCTAAAATCATATGGTTGAGCGAGGTTTTGCTCAAGAGCCTTGTGGTTGTATATCTCACCATTAACGGCAAGTACATTATTATTATTTCGGCTGATAAGTGGTTGCGCGCCTTTGTCAACGTCAACGATCGCTAAGCGCTCGTGACACAAAATGGCATTATCATTATTCCATACACCTGACCAGTCAGGGCCGCGATGGCGCAGTAATTTGGAAAGTTCTAATGCTTGCGTTCTAAGTTCTGATACATCAGTTTTGATGTCCAGAATGCCGAAAATACCACACATAAAAAGGCTTCTCTCTTGGTTATTTGTTACTAACTCATATAGCTGATTCGCTTGGTTTCATTGAAAACCAAACATGCGTGCGGGGAAAGTGCTGGTTATAGTATTTATTATTACTTTCTTGCGCCCTTGAATTTGCCAGCATGAGAAAAAAAAGCAAGGGGAAACTGTAATTTTTTTACACTTGTTGGCTATTAGTTAGATTAACGGCTGTTTATTAGCATTAATCAAACATAATTTCGTCAGTTAAAAGACAAATGACCGGTTGGTTGGAAAACTCACCAACCGGTTTTGGTGGGGCAATTCGGCAGCAGAAAATTACTTACGCTGAAACTCACTGCTGGCATTCCACTTAGGCCAATCTGCCGATTGGGCTATATCGTATCCTACCTCGAACAACAGTTGGGCATCTTCACGTACACCTGAAAAATCCCAGTTTTCACGGAATTGATCGCAAACTTGGTGATAACAGCCTGTAATCAATACTTTAGTGCGCTTCTTGTACTGTGCGGTTTGTGCATCGATAGGGATATTTCCCCCTTTCGCATACAAAGCTGGCACCCCTTGTTTGGCGAAGCTGAAATGATCTGAACGATAATATGAGCCGGCCTCAGGGCGTGATTCTTGGGTTAATGTTCGGTCTTGACGCGCTGCGGCTTTAGCCAAGTAAGTTTCTAGTTCTGACTTGCCCATGCCAACAACTGAAACATCTTTCGTTCGCCCTAGTACGTTCATGGCGTCCATATTGATATTCGCGACTGTTTTGTTTAGCGGAATAATTGGATGTTCAGCGTAGTACTGTGAGCCCAGTAAGCCTTGTTCTTCAGCGGTGACGATAAGAAAATCAACAGAACGTTTTGGAGCAGAGCCCAGCGCTTTAAACGCTTTTGCTATGGCAAGGGTGCTTGCTGTGCCTGTGGCGTTGTCGTGCGCACCATTGTATATATTATCGCCTTCTTTGCTCTCGTCTTTGCCTAAGTGATCCCAGTGGGCACTGTAAATGACATGCTCGTCAGGTGTTTCTGAGCCGGGTAGGGTTGCCATTACATTATAGCTAACCGACTTTTTCATCGTGCTGTTTACCGTCACTGAGGCTTTTTGTTTTAGGCTAGTGTGGTAGGGGCCTTTTAAGGCCTTGGCTTTTTCTTTGGCAAAATCTAATCCGGCAGCCGAGAAAACCTGTTTTGCCGCATCATTCGACAACCAACCTTCCACTGCAACACGATCTGCATTGCCATTTTCGCTGACCAAGCTATATTGCGGACCGCTCCAACTATTTGCCACTACAGACCAGCCATAAGATGCAGGGGCTGTTTCATGCACTATGATTGCTGCGGTTGCACCTTGACGGCTCGCTTCTTCGTATTTGTAAGTCCAGCGCCCATAATAGGTCATGGTTTTCCCTTGAAATTTTCCGCTGTCAGGGCGCTCAAAGCCTGGGTCGTTGACCAGAATAACCACTGTTTTGCCTTTAACATCAAGGCCCTCGTAGTCATTCCAATCGTATTCTGGGGCGTTAACGCCAAAGCCAACAAATACGACGTCCGAGTCAGTCACCCTGACTTGCTGTTGCTCGCGTTTTGTTGAGGCAATCATGCCTTCTTTATAGGCGAACTGGTTGTCACCTATGGTCATGGTCATGTCTGGTGAGGCTGTCATTTCTAATAGATTAACCGCTTGTAAATAGCTGTCGCCGTTACCCGGTTGATAGCCCATCTGCTTAAAATTACTGACTAGATAATCAAGAGTGACTTTCTCACCTTTTGAGGTGGGTGAGCGTCCTTCAAATTCATCAGAGGCTAAGGTTTTGGTGTGCGCTTTGAGCGTTGCATCTGTAATGTTCTGATATGCAAGGCTAAAGTCGTTATCTGCACTGGACGTAGAGATGTTATCGCTATTCACACCACAGGCAAACAAAGTTGCGCTGATTAGCGGGATAGCGGCCAGTTGAATTCTTTTCATTGTTATATTCACCTAGTTTTAATTTATGTCATGCCTATATGTATTCTGTGGATACGAGACACAAAGGAGTTGATATAATGCCACTCATCAACTTACTCGCAACGAATTTTGTTTTTCTTTTTATGTCGTTACCCTGGAATGAACCCTTTACACAGCAGTTATCTTGCGCCCCGCTAGCCCGTTTGAACGCCCAGTTTTTTCTCAGTGATTTTTCTGATTGGCCAAATGCCGAAGGGCTAAATACCTTGAAACAACGATGTTTAGCAGATGTTCGAAACGTCCCGGATTTTATTGACCAAGACGTTTTGCCTCCGAGTGATCATTACTATGAGCAAATTATATTCAACCAAGGGCATATTCCTACCAGAGCTAATGGTTGGCATGACTTGTTCAACGGTTTGGTATGGTTGCAATATCCCCTCACCAAAACGCGTCTAAACCAACTGCATGTTGAAGACATTAAACAGAACGGCCTGAGCCCACGTAGTCGCCAGCGCAACCATATTACTCATTTTGATGAATGTGGAGTAATTTTGGCGGTTGAATCACCAGCGGGCAAAAAGGTGACTGAGTTACTGAGTGAGCATCACTGGACTGAGGCGTTGTACCGCAATAGAGCGCAGTGGGGAGAAGGCATTCATGCCCGCATGTTTGGTCATGCCAACTATGAAATGTTGCTTAACCCGTTCATTGGATTAACAGGAAAATGGCTGGCGGTCCGTGTTGAACCAGGGTTTGCTCAGCGAAGCATGCTTGAGCAAAACGCTGAAGTTGACCGGTGTTTGTGTGGGCTGATAAATACCACTGAACTCTTTAAGCAAGCAAAACCCTTATTACCTTTACCGCTTTTAGGGATTGCCCAGTGGAGTAAACTTAATGCAGACGTACAATTCTATCAAAATACCGATTATTTTCGCCCTAAACGTGCTTAAGCACCTCGTCCTTTATCAAACCTGACAATTAAAATTACTTAATAAAAGATAATGATGAGGGCCCAAACTAGCCAAAGAGTCAGACAAGGGGCAAACGCAATCACTAATGCTCTTCGCCGACTTAACGTGACCCACTGGCTAATGCCTATGGCGAGTAGGTACATGCTCCAAAATATTTCCAGTTTGATGCTACTGGCTAATCCAAACCATGAGGAGGACACGGGAATAGCAAATAGGAACGATAAGGCGCTGGGAGACACAGCATCAAAGCTAATTTGCCCATGATCTAGCCAAAAAAGGATGACGCCGCTAAACAGTGCGCCCACGCACGATGGCAATAATATCCACCAAGTAAAACCAAACCAGTCACTAAAGCTATTGATGTTCTGGGGATCTGATTTGGTCACCACATTAAGGTAAAACGCGATAATAGACACCAACACTAACAACATAATCACAGGGGTAATCACGGTGCCAACAATGCTTTTAGTTGCGTCGAGTGAAGCGCTTATCGCTTGTTGTTCTCCGGGGCTGATGTTGGCAAATTGACTGGCAATAATGACCTCTTTATACCACTGAAAATCAACCACCTGAAAATAGTAATAAACCGGTAAAACAGCGGCAAGTGTAACCAACAAAAACGGCAACCACGACCAGTTATGTTGCTCTTTTAACTGTGCAAACGTTGCCTTAGGATGGCGCAGTACACCGATACAGGCACTGAAGGGATTGAGATGAGAGACCATGAAACGTGTCCTTGTATAACCTATTTTGTGGTTGTTGAAATAACTAATCTTATGATTTTAAACATGATTGTCGCATTTTTCAGCTACTAGGTTGTAGCTATTTGGGCTAAAGTAACAAACTATTTGCAACCTAAGGCAAGCAGCGGGCTGGAGCAAAAAAATAGCCGTGAGCGAAAAAATAGCCGTGAGCGAAAATAATAGCCGTGAGCGAAAAAGCAGTCGCGAGTTAAATAGGGTAAAAGAATGATCGAGATAGTTGGCTTAGCCAAAAAGTTTTCAGTTGAAAATCCTAAAAAACTCAGTGAGCAAGAACGTAAAGATCCCAGACTTAAAGGGCGCTTTTTTCATTCTGTCATTGATGTGTCTTTCACCTGCCAGCAAGGGGAAGTATTAGGTTTGCTGGGCCCAAATGGTGCTGGCAAAACCACGACATTACGCATGTTGTCCACGGCACTCAAACCCGACAGTGGCAGCATTACCATTAATGGTACAGATGTGTTGCAGGATCCGGTAATGGCGCGAAAAAAAATAGGTTTTCTATCAGGCTCGACAGGCTTATACGGGCGACTTTCTGGTCGTGAAAACATTGAATACTTCGCTAAATTACATGGCATGACGCCAGTGCAAATCAAACACAAAATGGAGGCACTTGCCGAGCTCCTTGATATGCATACATTTTTAGACCGGCGCAGTGAGAACTTCTCTACCGGTATGAAACAAAAAGTCGCGATCGCCCGAGCGGTGGTGCATGACCCCGAAGTTGTGATCTTGGATGAGCCGACAACCGGCCTAGACATTATGGCGACTCAAACTGTGTTGCGCTTTATTCGCGGCCTAAAAGAGCAGGGCACGCCGGTGATATTCTCTACCCACCATTTAGATGAAGTGAGCGAATTATGCGACCGTGTAGCGGTTATCGACCAAGGGTTGAGCAAATTTGACGGGGAGTTGAAGGCGTTTACCCAACTCGCTGATGGTTCATTACATCAAGCTTTTTTAACCAGTATCGATACTGAGCGTCAATAAGGAGGGAAAATACAATGTGGTTAGTCTTTTTTAAAGAAATAAAAGAATTGCTGCGCGACCGTAAAACGTTGTTTTTTATGATTGCGTTACCGATCCTCATTTTCCCGTTAATTTTTGGCGGAATGGCGTATTTCACCGCTCAGGCATTCGAAAAAGCGGAAAGCAAAGTCTTGAAATACGCGGTGGTGAACGACCAGTATGCGCCAGAGCTAACAAATGACTTGGCAGCCTCAGATAAGTTTGAGCGTGTAGATATTGCCATTAACGCCGATTACACGGCGTTAATTAACAGTGACACCGTTGATTTTGTAATGGTACTGCCGGAAAACTACAGTGCAGATATCCTTCGAAGCGGTCAGCTAAACATAACACTTTATTTAAATGACGCGGGATTAAACATGGTGCGCAACCGTGTGAATTCAATGGTGCAAAAGTATGCCGATGCGTATCAAGCATCAGCGTTTTCTGAACTTGGTGTCACCCTAGTGCAGCAAGATGCTTTGTTAAAACCCATCGTTCTTGAGCAAATAAGCACAGCGGGTCAACGGGAAAGTTGGGGCGAGAAAATAGGTGGTATGCTGCCATATTTACTGTTTGTATTGTGTTTTCAAGGGGCGATGTTTCCTGCGACCGACATTGGTGCCGGTGAAAAAGAGCGGGGCACATTAGAAACGCTGCTTATTTCACCTATCGATCGTACGAAAATTGTTTTAGGTAAATTTTTAACAATTGCTTGTGCTGGCGCCACCACCGCATTGATTACCGTTGTTAGCATGGCAGTATGGGGGTTAGTGCTCAGCCGCGGCTTTGCTATGCAGTTTGTAGCTGACTTTATGAGCCAAATTGGCATTGTTGATTTTGTTTTGATGTTTTTGATGCTGATCCCGCTGGTGGCTATCTTTGCGGCAGTATTGCTGAGTATTTCAATTTACGCTCGTAGCTTTAAAGAGGCCCAGAGTTATATGGGGCCGTTAGTGATTTTCGTTATCATGCCGGTCATGGTGGCACTCATGCCGGGAGTTAAACTTAAAGGCGGTTGGGCTTGGGTGCCTTTGACAAATGTAGCGCTAGCCATGAAAGAACTGGTAAAAGGTACCATGGACTATTTTCAGTTAATTGGCATTTTTGCTTCAACGGCATTGATTGCTGCATTACTGCTGGGATTTTGTGTGTACTGGTTTAAACAAGAAAAAGTGTTGTTTAGATAAACGACTCAACCCGCTAAACAGGCAAATTTGCTAAACCGGCTAAAACACCTAAACAGGTAAATTTGCTTGATTAGCTAAGCGTCCGGCAGTGATTCACTTCGGGCGTTTTTTAGTTTTGGTACTGTGAGCAACCGGCTTAAGTGTTAGCTAAGGGGTTAGCGAGTCAAATATCGATATCTGCTGATGGCTGTTTTGCGAGGCTGGTAATACTAATGCAGGCAGCGGAGCATCAGGGTAGGTAAGGTTATAATCACGAATAAAGGCCGCCGCTAACCAAGGTGCATCTTTGTTATCAGGCATATGAAAGAAAATGGAAGGGCTTTTACCCTCATCCAGCCAATATTTTATTTTCTTGATCCAGGGTCGATAAAACGACGTGCATTTGTCAATCTGCTGATGGCCGACAAAGCGTACGACAGGTGAATCACCGGTAGCGATAACATTGGTCGGGACCCGCGGCTTTTTACGTTGAACATCGATGACTAATTCGCGCTCTTCGCCGGTGAATTGACTTGGATCACAAGCAAATAAGGCGCGGGTATCCATTATCACTCGGTCTGCCTTATGTGAAAGTAACAACTGATTCAATGCTTTTTCTTGTTCGCCCTTTTGAAAAAATGCCAAGTGGCGGACTTCCACGCTCATAGGTAAATCTGTTGGTATAGTGTCAAGGAGCACGCCAAGTTGGTTGATATGTGCTGGGGTAAATTGCTTAGGTAGCTGTAACATAACGCCGCCAAGGGTTTCGCCGAGCACAGCTAAGTTATCGATCGCGTGCTTTAGTTCGTCTGTACATGTATCGAGTTGACCCGAATGACTAATACTGCGGGGTAACTTAAGAACAAAGCGAAAATCATCAGGCACGCTGTCGAGCCATTTTTTAAGGGTGTCTTGATTGGGTAAATGATAAAAACTGCTATTGCATTCTACGCTATTAAACAGCCTGCTATAGGATTGCAGGGCAGTCTTTTTGCTGCTTTTGGGCGGATAAATACTGCTAAACCAAGCATCATGGGTCCAAATAGGACAGCCTATATTAACTCTTAGCATAAGGACTCTCGTGACTATGAGTCACAAGAATAACAATTATTGCACTTACGTAAAATAATGCAGGGCCGGAAATTCGAATTTGTACCCATTCTAGGGAATTTTCGCTGAGTGGTTAATTGTTTATAGGTATAAAGTCCCGCGAAAAGCGTCAATGTGGGTCATATTTGTGCAACTTAATCATTAACGTCACTCATTATCTTTATGACTGCCTCAGCTCTTGGGGATTGTGTGCTTTGGGTATATACTACGCGGCCTTATTTTTCTTATATTTTAGTAGCTTGGTTTAGAGGCTTATTTCATCATGCGCACAGATTATTGCGGCAACATCAATGCATCACACATCGGACAAACAGTCACTCTTTGCGGTTGGGTAAACCGTCGCCGCGATTTGGGTGGGGTTATTTTTATCGACTTGCGCGACCGCGAAGGTATCGTTCAAGTGGTTTACGATCCAGACTTGGCCGAATTGTTTGATACCGCAAACAGCTTGCGTAGCGAATTTTGTGTTCAAATTGAAGGTCTGGTTCGTGCTCGTCCGCAAGGGCAAGTGAATAAAGACATGGGCACCGGCGAAATCGAAATCTTAGGCAAAGGCTTAACGATTTTGAACAAATCAGCTGTCTTGCCACTGGACAGCAATCAAGAGAATTCAGAAGAGCAGCGTTTAAAATATCGCTACCTTGATCTTCGTCGCCCAGTGATGAGTGACCGTCTTAAGTTTCGTGCAAAAGTCACCAGCGCCGTACGCAGTTATCTTGAAGGCGACGGCTTCCTTGATATCGAAACGCCTATGCTGACCAAAGCGACCCCTGAAGGCGCCCGGGATTATTTAGTGCCAAGTCGTACCCATAAAGGGAAGTTCTTTGCGTTACCCCAGTCACCTCAATTGTTTAAGCAATTGTTGATGATGTCCGGTATGGACCGCTACTACCAAATCGTTAAATGTTTCCGTGACGAAGATTTACGTGCCGATCGTCAGCCTGAATTTACTCAAATCGATATCGAGACCACCTTTCTGGGTGCCGAGCAAGTAATGAAAATCACTGAAGGGATGATCCGCAACTTGTTCATGAAAATGCTGAACGTTGATTTAGGCGAATTCCCGCAAATGACTTATGCCGATGCCATGCGCCGATTTGGCAGTGACAAGCCTGATTTACGTAACCCATTAGAGTTGGTTGACGTGGCGGACATCTTAAAAGATGTAGAGTTTAAAGTGTTCTCTGGTCCGGCAAATGATGCTAAAGGCCGCGTAGCGGTTATTCGCGTGCCAGGCGGTGCGAGCATGACCCGTAAGCAAATCGATGAATACACTAAATTTGTCGGGATTTATGGTGCTAAAGGCCTAGCGTGGATGAAAGTAAACGATATCGATGCGGGCCTTGAAGGTTTGCAATCGCCTATCTTGAAATTTTTAGGTGAAGATGTGGCCAAGCAAGTGCTATCAAGAGTTGAAGCACAAAGCGGTGATATTCTATTGTTTGGGGCTGACAGCGCAACGGTTGTAACCGAAGCATTGGGGGCACTGCGCTTGAAAGTGGGTGAAGATTTAGACTTGCTTGAAGGTGAGTGGAAACCGCTTTGGGTGATTGACTTCCCTATGTTTGAAGAATTCGATGGCCAGTTTTATGCGCTGCATCATCCATTTACCGCTCCTCGTGATATGACGGCAGAGCAACTTGCTGCAGACCCCGCCAATGCGTTATCAAATGCTTATGACATGGTATTGAACGGCTGTGAATTAGGCGGTGGTTCGGTGCGTATTCATAACCAAGACATGCAAGCTAAAGTGTTTAATATCTTGGGGATCAGCGAAGAAGAAGCGGAAGTGAAATTTGGCTTCTTACTGGATGCCCTTAAATTTGGTGCGCCACCTCATGCCGGTTTAGCATTTGGTTTAGACCGCTTAGTAATGCTGATGACGGGTGCAACGTCTATTCGTGACGTGATGGCGTTCCCGAAAACAACGACTGCTGCGTGTCCATTAACGGATGCGCCTGGTATTGCCAGTGACGAGCAATTGAAAGAGTTGTCAATCAAGACTGACATCGTTCAGGAAAAAGCCCCAAGCGCGGAGTAATTTTTCTGCAAACTAGCAAAAATGCTTATCGGCGTCCTGAATCGGCATTGGTGGTCATATATGACTGCCAATGTCGAGTGTTAGTGATGCAGCGCCAAGATGATCCTAACTTTTGGCAGTCGGTGACCGGTACGCTGGAAATCGGCGAGTTGGCTATCAATACCGCCCTAAGAGAAGTCAAAGAAGAAACCGGCATTGATATTCAACAAGCGGGTTATCACTTACACGATCATCAGCAGATAAATCGTTACGCCATTCGTGACATCTGGCAACATCGCTACCCGCCAAACACGCCCTTTAATACCGAGCATGTATTTTCAATACAAGTAAAGGATGATGTAGCTATTATCCTCACCGAGCATTTAGCCTATCAATGGTTAGAAAAAAACGCTGCCATGGCTAAAGTCTGGTCTGATACAAATCGGGCTGCAATCAAAGATTGCGTACCCGATGCGAACATGCCAACGTAAATCGGCAATATATAATTAATAGGTACATTGAAACTCGTGGCAATTATTCTCGGCATAGATCCTGGCTCACGCATTACTGGCTACGGCGTAATACAAAGGGCAGGGCGACAACAACAATATTTAGGCAGTGGTTGTATTCGAATGCAGGGGGACGCACTGGCGCCGCGATTACAGCAAATATTTGACGGTGTCAGCCAGTTAATACTGCAATATAAACCCGATATGTTCGCTATTGAGCAAGTCTTTATGGCTAAAAACCCTGATTCAGCGTTAAAACTGGGTCAAGCCCGAGGCGCGGCTATTGTTGCAGCGTCCAACCAAGGACTTGATGTAGCGGAGTATTCCGCTCGGCAAATTAAACAATCTGTGGTGGGCAACGGGAACGCACAAAAAAGCCAAGTACAACATATGGTCACGTTTATTTTGAAGCTACCGGGCACGCCTCAAGCTGATGCTGCAGATGCATTAGCGGTTGCGCTTTGCCATAGCCACACCAACGAAAACCTCATCAAGATGTCAGGTCAGGTGAAAAAGACCGTACGCGGCAGATTACGATAAATAACAACACTAGAGAATGAACATGATAGGCAGAATACGCGGCACAGTAGTAGAAAAACAGCCACCAGAGGTACTCATCGATGTAGCTGGAGTCGGCTATGAAATACAAATTCCCATGACCAGTTTTTATCAATTACCTGAGGTAGGTGCCGAGGCCAGCGTTTATACTCACTTTGTGGTGCGCGAAGATGCACAATTGTTGTTTGGTTTTGCTGATAAAAATGAGCGCGCCGTATTTAGAGAGTTAATTAAAGCCAGCGGCGTAGGGCCTAAATTGGCATTAACGATTTTGTCGGGCATGTCGGGGCAGCATTTCATGCAGTGTGTTGCACACGAAGACATTACCGCGTTGGTGAAGTTACCTGGCGTTGGTAAGAAAACCGCAGAGCGTTTAGTGATAGAAATGCGCGATCGCTTTAAAAAACTAAGCTTAGAGCAATCTGCAAGTGATGATTTTGCTCTGCAAGGCAATAATAGTATTGAAAATACCTTTGTTACTTCAAGTGATGCGAAAGAAGAAGCCCTAAGCGCACTGATAGCACTTGGGTATAAGGCGCCTCAAGCGAGTAAAGTGATAAATTCTGTGTATGTAAAAGACATCACCAGTGAAGAATTAATTCGCGAAGCATTGCGGGCAATGATCTGATTTCACCTAGGAAAATACAGGCCTAAAAGCCCGTTATTAAATAGTCTATGCAGTTTGCTTGAGTATCCGTCTCGACTCTCATAGACTACGCACTGTATATAAAACCACTACCAAAAGTTAAATAATTCTCATGATAGAAGCCGATCGTCTCATTCAACCTACCGCCCTACGCGAAGATGAAGTCATCGATCGTGCTATCCGCCCTAAAATGCTGGCGGATTATACAGGGCAAGACCATGTGTGTGAGCAAATGGATATCTTTATTCAGGCCGCGCGTAAACGCAGTGATGCGTTGGATCATTTATTGATTTTTGGCCCCCCAGGCTTAGGCAAAACGACCTTGGCGAATATCGTGGCAAACGAAATGGGCGTGAGTATCAAAACGACCTCAGGGCCGGTACTTGAAAAAGCGGGGGACTTAGCGGCGCTGCTAACCAATTTAGAAGAAAACGATGTGTTGTTTATTGATGAAATTCATCGTTTGAGCCCAGTGGTGGAAGAAATTCTGTACCCTGCGATGGAAGATTATCAGCTGGATATCATGATAGGAGAGGGGCCAGCTGCCCGCTCAATTAAACTTGAGTTACCGCCGTTTACCTTGATTGGTGCAACAACACGAGCAGGCTCATTGACGTCACCATTGCGCGACAGATTCGGTATTGTGCAGCGCCTTGAGTTTTACAATATTAAAGATTTAACCCAAATCGTAAAGCGTTCTGCCCATTTCCTGGAATTAAATTTAGACGAGGAAGGCGCGATGGAAATCGCCAAGCGCTCCCGCGGTACACCGCGAATCAGTAACCGCTTGCTGCGCAGGGTACGAGATTATGCCGAAATAAAAGCAAACGGTGAAATTAGCAGTGACGTTGCTTCAGCTGCGCTGGATATGCTGGATGTAGATAAAGAAGGCTTTGACTACATGGACCGAAAATTGCTGACCACCATCATAGATAAATTTATGGGTGGGCCTGTGGGTCTCGATAACTTAGCGGCGGCGATTGGTGAAGAACGAGACACGATAGAAGATGTGATAGAGCCCTTTTTAATTCAACAAGGGTTCTTGCAGCGTACCCCAAGAGGGCGAATTGTGTCTCAGCGGGCATATTTGCATTTTGGTTATGATTACGAGCCTAATTGATTTTGTATACCGCCAAAGGAGTGGTAATACTTTTTAAGTCGTAAAAAATAGGCAAAAAAAAGCCCGCATAAATTATGCGGGCAAAGCAACAAATAAAGTTGAATGGAATAAAATTCCAGGGAACATGTCAGTCAACAGGGAGTCGACATAGCATCTGATTAACGCCTGGTTGGAAACATTCGCTAATCGAGAAGACAACGTCATTATAGCCTCGCCGCGAAGAACCACAATTGAGAAAAATTACCATTTTATGATTAGTTTTTCTAATGCGTAATGTCTTTACTTATTTTGTATAAAACTTGTTAATACCTGTCACTTTTTATTTTTATCATTAAAAACAATGGTTTATTTTTTACTGAGTGTTATTTAACCTATTATTTTTTTTGTTACAAATATCTTTGATAAACGTATTTTTGCGAAAATATTGAATATCTATGCATATTTGTCGCGCTTATTATGTTGTATTACAACGCTGGGTTTAGTTAAATGGATCTATCTTTTTGAATTTTAATGCTTTAATTTTTAGTGGCGCATCATGATTAGTCTTTTGCATCGCATAGTTATGCGCTGGTTGGAGACGGTATGTAATAGTGTGGGGGAAAAGTGACGTTGCAGAAAAACTTAGCAGTATTTGAACACCAAATAAGGGTGTATTATGAAGATACGGATGCAGGCGGAATTGTTTATTACGCGAATTATTTGAAGTTTCTAGAGCGCGCCAGAACAGAGTGGTTGCGCTCGATGGGGATTGAACAAGATGGGTTATTGGAACGATCTATCGGTTTTGTCGTCAAACGTGTCGAAATGGACAATCAAGCGCCTGCACGATTTAATGAACTATTGAGAATTCAAAGCGAAATAGTAGAATTGAAACGCGCAAGTTTGGTGTTCAAACAAACAATAATAAGTCCAAGTGGTCAACGCTTGGTCAGTGCTTTAATTAGGGTGGCGTGCGTGGACCTTCAGCAAATGAAACCTATCGCCATCCCCGGATTTATACTAGAGGAATTCTCGCGTGTCGGCTGAGTTATCAATATTTGGATTATTTTGGCAAGCTAGCTTATTAGTTCAGCTTGTGATGTTGTTGTTATTAGCCGCGTCTGTGGCATCTTGGACGTTTATTTTTCAGCGTTCGCAGGCGTTGAGCCGTGCAAAAAATGATATGAAAAAATTTGAGGATAAATTTTGGTCAGGGGTCGATTTAAATCGTCTTTATCAAGAATTAGCTGCTCGAGAATCAGTGCAAGGTATGGCCAGTTTATTCTGTGCTGGCTTTAAAGAATTTGTCCGCTTGCGTAAGTCGTCATCTACCCCATCTGAGGCGATAATGGACGGTACTTACCGTGCGATGCGTGTTTCCTTGTCAAGAGAAATTGACGAATTAGAGAGCCGTTTACCTTTCTTGGCGACTGTGGGCTCAATTAGCCCGTATATTGGTTTATTTGGTACTGTGTGGGGGATCATGAATGCGTTTATCGCTTTGGGTGAAGTCCAACAAGCCACGCTAGCCATGGTGGCGCCTGGTATCGCTGAGGCGTTGATCGCAACCGCTATGGGTCTGTTTGCCGCTATCCCTTCTGTTATCGCTTATAACCGTTTCAGCCATCAAGTAGAAAAGCTCGAAAACAACTACGGTAACTTTATGGAAGAGTTTTCCAGCATATTGCATCGTCAGTCGCTGGTAACAAAGGCGGATACCGTCACCAACGGTCCAGCTCAGGGCTAATAGGCAACGATTATGTATGTAAGAAAACGCCGTCGTCCGGTGTCTGAAATCAATGTTGTGCCCTACATCGATGTGATGTTGGTGTTGCTGATTATCTTTATGGTAACCGCACCGCTTGTGACTCAAGGTGTTAAGGTAGATTTACCAAAAGCAGAAGCGCAACCGCTAGAAGATGATAGCAAGCCACCGCTAATTGCTTCCGTTGATGCAGATGGAAATTACTTCCTGAATATCGCTGAAGACCAAGAGCAGGCCATGACAGCTGTAGATGTGGCCACGTTAGTTGCGGCGCATTTGCGAATTGAACCTGAAACCCCAGTCGTGGTGAAAGGGGATGGCGCAGTGCCGTACAGCAATATAGTGCAGTTGATGGTGCTTTTGCAGCGTGCTGGTGCGCCTTCTGTCGGTCTTATGACTGACCCTCCTGAGAAATAAGCATTTAGCAGATATGAAGTTAAAATTGTCGCTACCTTTGATTAAATCACTGAGTTTGCATCTCGTTTTCGGAGTGCTTCTCTTTGCAGGCATGGATGTTAAGTTGCCTCAAGAAACGCTTGAAATGGCGTCATCTCAACCGGTTATAGAGGCCGTGGCGGTAGATGCCAACGCGGTTGATGACCAAATTAAGCGGATTGAAGATCAGAAGAAGCGCAAGCAAAAGGTTGAAGAAGACCGAATCGCTGAACTGGAACGTCGTGCGAACGAGGCTGAACGCAAGCGTAAACAACAAGAGCAAGAAGCGGTTGAAATAGAGCAACGCACCAAGCGCCAACGTGAAGAACGTAAACAGGCTGAGCAAGCTGCAATTGCTGCGCGTAAAAAGCAAGAGCGAGAAAAGGCCAAAGCGAAAGCAGCGGAGGCGGAGCGTAAACGCAAAGAGTTAGAGCGTAAGAAGGCGGAAGAGCGAGCTAGAAAGGCCAAGGAAGCGCGCGAGAAGGAAGAAAAAGCCTTGAAAGAGGCGCAGCGCAAGAAAGCAGAAGCAGCGGAGAAAGCGCGTCAAGAGCGTGCCTTGCAAGATCAACTTGAAGCTGAGCAGGCTGTGCGCCAGCAGCGACGAAGCAAGCAAGTATTAACCGAAGTACAAAAGTATCAAGCCCTGATCCATCAAGCTATTCAGCGACAGCTAATTGTAGATAACTCAATGCGCGGAAAATCCTGCCAGTTGAATATCCGTTTAGCATCGTCTGGTTTAGTTATTCAGGTAAAAGAACTAGGTGGAGATCCTATCTTATGCAGAGCTGCTAAATCTGCTGTTTTCAAGGCCGGTACCCTTCCGGTATCAAAGGAAGCTGATGTGTATGAGAAGCTCCGTGATATTAATTTAACTGTAGAGCCCGATTTATAATGACAAGATTGACCCGTGTTTTAACATTTTTAAGTGTAGTGCTCACTGCATCTAGCCAGGCGAGTTTGGAAATTGTGATCACCGAAGGAATCGATTCTGCGCGACCAATTGCCATTGTGCCATTCAAATGGAATGGCCCAGGCCAAATGCCAGAAAGCTTATCCGAAGTGGTTAGCGGCGACCTATTACGAAGCGGTAAGTTTAGCCCTATCGATAGCACTGACATGCCAGGGCAACCTCATAACGACAATGAATTGGATTATAGTGCTTGGGCAGCAACCGGCGTCGAAGCTATTTTGGTGGGTTCGGTCACCCCTGAAGGCCCTGATCGTTATCGTGTTAACTTCACATTAGTCGACGCTATTAGAGGTCAAATCACCGGTGGCAATGCGCGGGCATTAAGCGGTGGTAAATTAACCAACAGTAACGACCATATTTTAGATAGCCGCCAGACTGTTATTACAGGCCAAGGATTTAGACAATACGCTCATCGCATCAGTGATGTGGTGTACGAAAAATTAACGGGTGAGAAGGGCGCCTTTATGACGCGTATTGCTTACGTTGTTGTGCGGGACCGTAAAACCAATGAGTTTCCTTATCAGCTCGTTGTTGCAGACTATGACGGTGTTAACGAGACGATGTTACTGCGCTCTAAAGAGCCTTTGATGTCACCTTCTTGGTCGCCTGACGGGACCAAGCTGGCTTATGTCACATTTGAAAATAAGCGCTCACAGATATACATTCAAGACTTATACACCATGAGCCGAACGCAAATGACCGATTTTCCTGGCATAAACAGTGCGCCGGTTTTCTCACCCAACGGTAGGCAATTAGCCATGGTGTTATCGAAAGACGGTAACCCAGAGATTTACGTGATGGACGTGGCTTCTAAACGCCTAGAGCGGATAACTCGCAACCGAGCGATAGACACGGAACCGAGCTGGACACCCGATGGTAAGAGCTTGATATTTAGTTCCGAACGGGGTGGTAAACCGCAAATATATCGCGTAGATTTAGCCAGTAACAACGTCAGAAGGGTAACGTTTGATGGCGAAATGAACCTTGGGGGAACCATCACCCCAGACGGCGGTCGCATGGTTATGGTCAACCGTACCAGAGGGAACTACCATATTGCCGCTCAGGATTTAGAAAACGGAAATATTCAGGTATTAACCAAAACCTATTTGGATGAATCCCCGAGTATTGCACCAAATGGAAGTATGATTATTTACAGTACGTTACACCAAGGCAAGCAAGTTTTATCCTTGGTTTCCTTGGATGGTCGCTTTAAGGCGCGTTTACCCGCTTCTGATGGGCAGGTTAAGTCGCCAAGTTGGTCTCCATTTTTGTTGTAACAAGTTCAACCTATTTATAAATTTGATAATAATAAGGAATTAGAAAATGCAACTTAGCAAAATATTCAAAGGCATCACACTTGCACTACCTATTGTGACAATGGTTGCTTGTTCATCAGGTCCTAGCGAAGAAGAGTTAGCCGCAGAGAGTAACCGTGTTGCTGCTGCCCAAGCTGAAGCTGATCGCAAGGCGGCAGAAGAAGCAAAAGTGCAAGCAGGCAATATGAAGCCTATGTTGTCTCCTGAAGAAGTCATGCAGAAAGAAAAAAGTGCATTGATGGAAGATCAGGTTGTTTATTTTGATTTCGACCGTTCAAGCGTCAGTTCTAAGTATTACTCTTTGCTTGATCAACACGCTGCATTCTTGGTGAAAAACCCAGGCCAAGCAGTAGTTATTGAAGGCCATTGTGATAACCGCGGTACGCCTGAATACAACATTGCGTTAGGTGAACGCCGTGCTAAATCAGTTGAGACATACTTGATGAATGCTGGTGTGAGCGCATCTCAAGTTTCTGTTGTTTCATATGGCGAAGAAAAGCCAGTTGATACATCAGGCACTGCAGCTGCATTTGCTGAAAACCGTCGTGGTGTTCTTGTATATCAATAAAAGTTGGATTTATGAATAAACGCATTCTTGCGCTTACTCTGACAGCGATATTTGGAGCCGCAGTAAATGCGGCTCCTGCGCCTGTAGCGGATGTAAGCAGTGGCAGTACAGAGTCACGTCTAACCACCTTAGAGCGCCTTTTTAATACACGTACAGCGCAGCAACATCGCGTTCAGGAGCAGCTGGATTTGCTTCAGAATGAAGTGAATGAGTTACGTGGCAGTATTGAGAAGCATAATTATCAACTAGAGCGGATATTAGAGCGTCAACGAGAGCTGTATTTAGAGATTGATAAACGCATTGCTGCTGTGATGACGCAAAATGGCAGTGGAGCCACTGACGAGTTTAATCAGACTAATCAAGTTAGCCAACCTAGCTCTCAAACTAGCCTGAATGAAGATCAAGCGTATGATAAAGCTGTCAACCTTATCTTAAAAGACAAGCTGTATGATGATGCTATTCCTGAGTTCCAATCCTTCTTGCAAAACTTCCCTAATTCAAGTTATGCCTCAAATGCGCATTACTGGTTAGGGCAATTGTTATTTAATAAACAAGATTGGGCGGCAGCGGCAAATCAGTTTGAAACATTGATGAATCAATTTCCGGATTCTTCGAAGCGCGCAGATGCCATGTTGAAATTAGGTATTTGTGAGCAAGAGCGTTCAAATATTGCCCGAGCAGAACAATTATGGAAAAAAGTGTTAACGGAATACCCGACTTCTTCAGCAAGGAAACTGGCTGAAATTAAATTAAATGCCGTTAAATAGATAACGGCATTCCTTATTTTATTAGTGTTAATGCTTCGCTTTAGCGTAAAAAATAACCGCACAACATGCGTTTTGTATGCTTTTTCAGCAAACGATACGAATTATGAAAATAAAGCTTAATTTAAGGTTGCATGAAGTTTCGAATTCAGTATTATATGCGCCCTCGTCACCGAGAGACGAGAAGCAAAGCAAGAAAGGTATATTTTCCCTTAGTTGATTTGCAGTTAGATTTAATTTGATGGGTCGTTAGCTCAGTTGGTAGAGCAGTTGACTTTTAATCAATTGGTCGCTGGTTCGAATCCAGCACGACCCACCAGTTAAATCAAACAATTCAAAGCGTTACAATTAGATGGGTCGTTAGCTCAGTTGGTAGAGCAGTTGACTTTTAATCAATTGGTCGCTGGTTCGAATCCAGCACGACCCACCATCTAATATCCAGTTTATTGTATCTCTTCGTTATATTTCCCATTTTGCTAAAACACTCTATTTTATTTTTGTATCGATAGATCTTCGACGTGCTTGTGTTCTGTAATCGCTATTCTTGTGGTGCTTAAATCAATCTGCAATTTTACTTCTTTGCAAAGCGTTCGGTTCTGATTAAAATTTCGTCATCAGTTATTCGCTTTCTTTAAGGTTGATTAGTCGGTACTGTGTCTCTGTATGATTATACTTTAGTATTAATTGAGCAAGGTTTTACCGATGGAATTTAATTTACCTTGTAACTATTCTTCATTTTTCTATTTACATAGCGCTAGATGTATTAATCTTGAACATTAGAGATGGGTTGACTTACACTCTTACATAATCAAATTAAGGATAAACGTGCGTATGAATGCTCTTGAGTATGCCGAAAAAGCAGGTGATTTGTTTGTATTGCCTGACTCAGTCACAAAAATAAAACAGCTTATTGATGATGGCAGTGCTTCTATCAACGAAGTGGCAGAGGTCATAAATTACGATCCGGCGATTGCAGCGCAAATTTTGAAAATAGCTAACAGCGCCTTATACAAATTTCCCACAGTGATAACCACCGTTAATAAAGCGATTCAAGTCATAGGAACAGACTCAGTTTATGATTTAGTGCTCGCGTACGGCATCTCACACGCTTTTAAAGATATGAATGACAGTGAGGTGGACTTCAGTGTTTTTTGGGAGCTAGGGGTGAGCTGTGGCTTGTTAGCAAAATATATTGCCCAAGAGACGTCCGCTAAAAATCCCGATAAGATGTTTGTGTGCGGTTTACTACACAATATTGGCGAATTAGCCGTGTTGCAGCTTACACCCGACGTAGCAACGCAGTGCAGTTCATTTTCGGCGGAGCATTGCCCTGTCACCTTGCAGAATAAGTATCTTGGTTTGAGCTACGCGCAAATAAGCGCTGAATTGCTCAAGCTTTGGGGGATCCCCAGTGAAATTTATGCGCCTATTGCCCACCAGCATGCTTCTTTGCACAAAGCGCAAAGTCATGAAGAGAAAATACTGCAGCTTGCGTCTGGTTTGGCGCTCAATAACGTATACAGTGAGATCTATAATCGACTCGATAATATCGAACCTGCGCAATATGAAATCCTCGACTTAGATGACGAAGACTTGGACGCGGCGCTCGATTTTACCAATATGCAGCTGATCAGTACCTTGGCTATTTTTAGCCCGTCAACCTTTAGCATTTACTAAATTGAGCTGAACCTTATCCCGTAGAGAACTAACTAGTTACGAGTAGGATAAAAAAAGAGCGCTTATCAGCGCTCTTTTTAGTGGTGTTCAATATGGCTTAATCTCACTAATCAAACACTGCAATGGTTTGTCTACTGATTGCAATTAACTGCCCTCGGGTATCCCATATATTCGCTTCAGTTTGTGCGTAGCCATCTGCGGCTTGACGTGTGCGCACTTGATAGGCAAACCAGTCTTTAGGGGAAAAGGTGTAATGAGGGTAAATAAATTCTATGTTCCAACTCATAGTACTAGCGGGTGCTGGCCATTTAAGCATTTGCAAAGTGGTGGGTGGCCATCCATCGATAAGAGCGATTAGATGGGCATCAGTTAGTTCTTTTGGTGGTTTAGTAAATCGCATCCAACCATCAATTTTGCTTTCTTTACTTCCTGTAAAGGGCAGGCCTCCACCTTGTCTAGCCAAGTCTATATGGCGTAAAAACTTAGGCGTAATCTTAGGGATTTGAGGCAGAAAATCTGCTTTGGTAGGGGCTCGCATTGCATGTGTATCAGTATTGCGTACATCAATTTTTGAGTCTCGTGAAACACCAAAGGCAGCTTGCACCATCACGCATACCTTACCATCTTGAATTGCCTTACCTATCACTTGCGTAACATTCCTACCTTCTCGCAATATTTCAACTTCGATGTCAAAGGATGCCTCAGTCATAACTGGGCCGACAAAATTGCATGCAAACGATCTAAGTACTCGATCGTTACTGACTTTTTGACGGATAGCGCTATATACCAAGGCGCCAGTTAAACCACCATATGCGGTGCGTCCTTGGGCCCATTCTTTAGGGATAGTGAGTTGGGCTCTATCTTGTTCATCACTATTGATATAGTGATTTGTCGCGTCGATAAGGTCATCAATATGCATAAATCCAGTCACTTATGTTGGGTCTGCACGCATAGCAGAACTGGTCGGATGTCTGTAGGCAATTCTACCACGTAAAAATTCTAACATCCTAGCTATTCAATAGAACAATTTGCTCGTGTTATATGGGTATATAAGTGTTTGTTATGTTTACATTTATTTTACATTATTGATACAAAATGGCTTGTTATGTAGACACCGACAAGATTACTATGAGGGTATTTATTGTGGGCAGAATATCTAAATTGAGGGAGCAGTAATGACAGTGAATACCAGCGAAAGCCCTGTTGTTCAGCAGGAAGATTTTAATCAGGTGAGCAAACCTTATCGTACCTACGTATTAACAATATTGACCTTGGTTTATGCCTTTAATTTTATCGACCGACAAATCATCGGTATTTTATCGCCCTTTATTAAAGCTGACTTGGGTTTAAATGACGCGCAATTAGGCTGGTTAAAAGGGCTCTATTTCGCGGTGCT
This sequence comes from Paraglaciecola sp. T6c, assembly GCF_000014225.1. Classification (NCBI taxonomy): domain Bacteria; kingdom Pseudomonadati; phylum Pseudomonadota; class Gammaproteobacteria; order Alteromonadales; family Alteromonadaceae; genus Paraglaciecola; species Paraglaciecola sp. T6c. The sequence continues at coordinate 3,557,460 of NC_008228.1, read as the reverse complement.
TTACACGGTGGTGGGAATTCCTATTGCTTGGTTAGCAGACCGCTATAGTCGCGTTAACATCGTTGCGATTTCCCTCACGCTTTGGAGTGGTTTTACCGCACTGTCAGGTATGGCTACGACCTATACGCAACTTGCCATTGCGAGAATTGGTGTGGGGATCGGTGAAGCGGGTGGTAGTCCACCTTCTCACTCTATCTTGTCTGACCTTTACCCTAAAGAGAAACGTGCAGGTGCGTTAGCGATTTATTCGTTAGGGATCCCATTTGGGATCATGCTGGCGTTTTTTGCTTCCGCTTTTATTTTAAAAGGTGGGGATGCTAACTGGCGGCTTGTCATGCTCAGTGTGGGTATCCCTGGGGTACTACTCGCTATTTTACTTAAGTTAACGATAAAGGAGCCGCCTAGGGGAGGGAACTTACATTCCGCGGCGGCTAAAACACCTTCCTGGCAGTCCATCAAAGTACTGTTAACAATACCGTCGTGGTGGGGCATGTGTATTGCGATTTCTTTAGCCTCATTTGGAAGTTATGCGATTTCTACTTGGATGATGGACTTCTATTTACGCGCCTATCCGAACTTGGACTTGACTAGCCTGCTAATCAAAGTGGGTATTATCAACGGCACTGCTTATGCGTTTGGCGTTTGGTTCGGTGGAGCAATCACAGATAAATGGGGTAAAACTAACAGAGGGGCGTACGGTTGGGTGCCTGCTCTTGGGCTTTTAGTTGGTGTGCCTGCATATATTTACTCTGTGCAGGTTACTGATTTAAACACGTCTCTGATACTGCTGACGGTGCTGCTATTTACCAGTGGTTTTTATTTGGGGCCATCGTTTGCCTTGGCGCAAACACTGGCACCGGTTAAGGTGCGTGCTATGTCGACTGCCTTATTCTTCTTTGTCTTAAACATTATTGCACTGGGCGGTGGTCCTACTTTCATCGGAATTTTGAGTAAATCGTTAACTGCTGAGCATGGTGAAGTGGAAGCTTTGCGTTTATCCTTGTCGGCTGTTTCAGTACCCTATGTTTTGGCTATTGTCGCTTTCATATGGACCGCTCGCAAAATCCCTGCTGATTGGGCTGCTGCAGAGAAACGTAACGGATAGAGCTACTATGAATTTAAGGGGATAAGGTTGGAACAAAATAACAATGTGCATCTGCATTTTGCCCATGCAAATGGCTTCCCAGCAGGGAGTTACCGTAAGTTATTTAGCGCGCTCAATAGCGACTATTGCGTGTCTGCTATAGAAAAATTTGGCCATACTAACCGGTTTCCAATCTCTAAAAACTGGGGCAATCAAACCCAAGAGTTAATCACCCATATTGAATCTACCGAAAATCAGCCCGTTTACGGCATAGGGCATTCATTTGGTGGGGTGGTGTCTTATATGGCTGCATGTACCCGTCCTGATTTATTCAAGGGGTTGATTATGCTTGATCCGCCCATGATCACGGGCTTAACTCGCGTCTTCTTTAGGGGAGCCAAAGCCACACCGTTAATTGACAAGATAACCCCCGCGGGTAAAACAGCAACGCGCTGTAAACAGTGGGGAAAAGATGAAGATTTAGTGGCCTACTTTCAAGCTAGAGCGCTGTTTAAAAATATGGATAGTGACTGCATTGCGGATTATGTTAGCAGTGTAACGCACGTTCAAGAGCAACACCGACACCTGCATTTTGAACCTGAGGTCGAGGCTTCTATTTTCAGAAACCTTCCTCACGATATATATAAGTACTATGGGAAACTTACCTGCCCAGCGCTACTGGTCACGGGCTCTCAAACCCATGTGTGTACTGAGCGTCGTATTAGGCCATTTATTAAGGCTAATCATCTCACTCATGAGGTGTTTAGCGGCGGGCATATGTTTCCTTTGGAGTCACCGGTAGAAACGGCTGAGTTAATAAACCGAACAATTGACGCCTGGCGCGCAGAAACGTCTGATAGTAATACGGCGGTCGCCACAGATAAGTAACGTTAGGGCACAAAAAAACCAGACTGAATCTGGTTTTTTTGTGGGCAACTTTTTCTATATATTCATCATATTCCGACTTTCAGACCTAACATTTCTCGGGTAACTAACACAACACCCTTGTTTGTGACTCTGAAGCCCCTTGCTCGGTCTTCATCATGGTTATGACCAATGACAGTGCCTTCAGGCACGATACAACCACGATCGATAATTGCTTTCTTGATTTTACAATTTCGCTTTATTTCTACATCCGGTAACAGTACTGATTCTTCAATTTCACTGTAGGAGTGAACGTGGACGTTAGAAAAGCACAAACTCTTGCGCACGGTTGCCCCAGATATTATGCAACCACCACTGACCACGGAATCAATGGCCGCGCCGCAGCGGTTGTATTCTTCCCAGACAAACTTAGCGGGGGGCAACTGTTCTTGATACGTCCAAATAGGCCACTTTTTATCGTAAAGATTAAGGGGAGGTTTGGGCGATACCAATTCCATGTTGGCCAACCAAAATGAGTCTAATGTACCCACATCACGCCAGTAAGAGACTTCACCATCGTCGTTTGAAAATGGATAAGCGAATACCGGGTGATCCTTAATAATCGACGGAATGATATCTTTGCCAAAGTCACGCTCTGAGCCTTCGTTTTGCGCATCATGTTTTAAATGCTCAAACAAAAACTCAGTGTCGAAAACGTAATTACCCATAGAGGCAAGACAACGGGTAGGGTCGTTAGGCAAAGGAGTCGGATTCTCAGGTTTTTCTTCAAATCCAAGAATACGATAATCTTCGTCTACAGACATGACCCCAAATGCACCAGCAGCTTCTTCTATAGGTACAGGCATACAACTGACAGTCATTTTCGCGCCAGATTCCACATGATGAGCAAGAATGTTCGCATAATCCATGCTGTATATGTGGTCACCGGATAAAATCATCACGTATTTAGGAATTTCATCGCGAATAATATCGATATTTTGGAATACCGCATCGGCAGTTCCTTCATACCAATTGCCTGAAGAGCGTTGAGAAGCAGGTAATATCTCAACTGATTCACCTAGTTCTTTTCTAAAATGTCCCCAACCCCTGACAAGGTGTCGGATCAATGAATGAGATTTATATTGGGTTACCACCCCTATGCGTTTAATACCGGAATTAATGCAGTTAGATAGTGGAAAGTCGATTATTCTAAATTTTCCTCCAAAATATAAAGCGGGTTTAGCCCGCCAGTCGGTCAGTTCGTGTAGTCGGGAGCCTCTTCCGCCAGCTAAAATCAGGGCGTAGGTATCTCGGGTCAGGTTGCTAATATAACGTGGGCTTGGATTGGGCATAACACTTGACTCCATTCTTATTTGATTTTTAGACGTTCTCGTTGCGCAGGAAACACAGAATCACGGAGCGTAAAGTGTACGTCATCAGATACTGTGAACTTCAGTGTGTCACGGGCCCGCTTGAAATTCAATTTGCTTCCAGCTGATTTATTATGTCTTTTTACATATTAGTAACGTTTGAAGCCGTTAAAAACTGAATCTGTACAATAAAAGAACACTCTGTTTTGTGCACAGGGCAAAAACACTACTATTAGTGCAGCTATATAGCGATGGAAGCATGATCTAATTTTCGCCAAACAGGTTGCTTTTCTTCTCGCTTTACAATGCAAACCTATGGCATATTTCTGATTTGCATAGATTTTTTGATTGTTTTATGTACAGTATGTAGTCGCAATTAATGAAAAAGTTAAAAAAATGTTATAAAAGCCGCCGGTGAGTGAAGGGGAAAGAGCATGTTGAAAAAAATGGCAATTGGGATCGCTGCAATACTGATGTTTTTTGTGGTGGTCGGATGGTTGTTACCATCCGAATTTAAAGTGGTTAGAACCATCAGAATTGAAGCTCCTGCAGATATTATTTTTAAACATGTGAAAGATTTAAAGAAGTGGCAGCATTGGGGAGTCTGGTTTGAACGCGACCCTGATATGCAAGTGGCTTACGCAGGCCCTGATTCCTCAGTTGGTATGAAATCTACTTGGCAAAGTGAAAGCCAAGGTAATGGCGAAATGGAGATTGTGGCCATAGAAGAAAACCAGCGATTCATATATACCCTTGTTTTTCCTGATATGGGAGTTGGCTCAACCGGTGAGCTAACCTTACGAGATAAAGAGGGAGAAACGGTCGTTATTTGGCACGATTATGGCGACGTTGGGGCTAATCCGTTGTTACACTATGTGGCGTTTTTTATGGACCGAATGATCGGTGAAGACCTACAAATGGGCTTAGAGAACCTTAAAGTTATTGCAGAGGCTGAGTTTCAACAAACGCGGTGAACGCATCGACTTACCGGTGACATTTTGCCGAGCGATAGGTTTTCTTTGCTCGTAAAGGGTGTAAATGGCTTTCAACGCTATCGCAGGTTAATGTGCGCGCTTTTAACGTTGAACTGTTCAATAAGGTATTGATTTAAGGAAGTATATGAGTCGATTTCCAACCCATGGCAGTGTTGAACTTGATATAGAAGAAAACATATTGTTCGTTGAGGGCTGTGGTCCATGGAATTTAGAATCTGTGGTCGAGGCTGAATTAGAGGTGGCGCCTTTACTGAAGCAATTAAGTGTTGGCCCATGGGGGGCTTTGGTTGTACTTAGAGGCGATCCGATTTACGTACCAGACGCTGCTGCCTTTATGTCAAAAGCAATTCGTGAACAAAAAACGTTGGGGCGAGTGGCATCCGCTTTGATTATCGAGCACTCTGCAACGCCAGAGTTTTCAAAACGCCACCTTGGATTAATCTATGACGACGCTGGCGAGCGTTATCGTTTCTTTCCGAATAAAGAGCAGGCAAAATGGTGGTTAATACAGCAGATCATCCACGCTTCGCCCTGAGCGATCTGCTGGTATGGTTACGTCTCGGCAAGGGGGAGGTTACTGAGTTAGGGCTTTATTGGCGTAAACGTTTGCCACTTTTGATACAGAGTTTATGCCTAACTTCGTACACACGTCTTGTCCTGCCTTGGCTAACATTGATAAATCAATACCTGTGGCAATGCCCATTCCATGTAACATGTAAACCACGTCTTCAGTGGCTACATTACCTGATGCACCCTTGGCATAGGGGCATCCGCCTAGGCCGGCTACCGCGCTATCAACTACGTTGATCCCCAATTGTAACGCCACCAAAATATTCGCTAAAGCTTGACCGTAGGTATCGTGAAAATGCACCGCAACAGCGCAGAGGGGGACCACATCTAATACGGCATTGAGCATTATTTGTGTGGCTATAGGAGTGCCTACGCCTATCGTGTCGCCTAACGAAATTTCATAGCAGCCCATCTCGAACAAGGTTTTAGCCACACTGGCCACATTGGCAGGCGCTATCTCTCCTTCGTAGGGGCATCCCAGAACGCACGACACATAACCACGTACTTTTATATTTTTAGCTTTCGCCGCAGCAATAACCGGTTCAAAACGCGCTAGACTCTCAGCAATTGAGCAGTTTATATTTTTTTGTGAAAAGGATTCAGAAGCAGAACCAAAAATAGCGACTTCATCAGCGCCTGCTTCTAGCGCTGCTTCAAATCCTGTTAGATTAGGCGTTAATGCACTGTAAATTACGGTGTCTTGGCGATTTATTGCCGCGAAGACTTGGGCTGAGTCAGCCATTTGTGGCACCCACTTAGGTGATACAAAGCTGCCTGTCTCAATCATGCTTAGACCTGATTTGGCAAGCGCCTCAATCAAAGTTACTTTAGTGACTAAATCAATACTCGCTTTCTCATTTTGCAAGCCATCTCGCGGACCTACTTCAACTATTTTTACTTTACTTGGTAAAGCACTCATCATGATAAAGGCTCCTCATCAGCTACAAAGTCTAATAAGGCTGCACCGCCATCGACTAATTCGCCAGCCTGATAGTAGAATTCCTGCACTTGACCATTTTGCGTTGCTTTAATGGCATGTTCCATTTTCATGGCTTCCATTATCATTAAGGTTTGACCTTTTTTAACGTTTTGCTTTGGCTTAACTAAAAGGGTCACTACCGTGCCGTTCATTGGCGCTACGAAAGCACCGTGCTGGTCGTTTTCATCAGCAACACCTAAGTCTTTCTGGATATGCCTGAATCTCGTCATGCCATTGGCGTGAAAGAGCGCGTAGTCATGGTCAATTCTATTGATGGTGACGCTCTCACTATGCCCATTAACGGTTGCCAGTAATCGATTGCCTGCTAATTGCCCTTCGCACTGATAAGTTTGATCCCCTAATTTAACAATAAATGTACCCTGCTGATGGGGGGCGTGGTTGTCACTTTTTATCCGTTCAACCACAGTTTCATAAGCCTCACCATGCATCTGGATGCAGTAGCGGCTTTGATAACGTTCGTTTGCTCGCCAATCACTTACGGATCCCCATGGAGACTGACTATCTTGATTACTAGGAGAGGTGATAGCTTGTTCATTTAATGATAAGTACATGGCCAAATTCAGTATTTGATGCTCGTGGGTTTGCTTATCTTTGTTAAAAATCTCATCGTGGTGAGTTTCGATAAAACGGGTATCGATCTCTTCATCTTTAAACGCTTGGGTGTCAATAAGGCTGCGCAGGAATGGAATATTTGTTATCACACCATCAATACGATATTCAGCCAAAGACTGACTTAAACGTGCTAAAGCACGTTCTCGATCTGTATCCCACACAATCAACTTAGCGATCATGGGATCATAATAAACCGATACCTCATCACCCTGAACCACACCGCTATCAATGCGTACATGTTCTGATTCTTGTGGTGTTTCTAATAGATGAAGTGTACCTGTGGCAGGCAGGAACTCATTATCTGGATCCTCGGCGTAGATTCGTGCCTCAAATGCATGCCCATTAATATGTAATTCGTCTTGTGTTTTGGGCAAGGTTTCATTGGCGGCGACCCGCAGTTGCCATTCCACCAAATCTTGCCCTGAAATCATCTCACTGACCGGATGTTCCACCTGCAAGCGAGTATTCATTTCCATAAAGTAGAAGCTGCCATCCGTATCGAGCAGAAACTCGACAGTACCTGCACCTACATAGTTAATGGCTTGGGCGGCTTTTAACGCCGCATCGCCCATAGCTACACGTAATTCAGGGGGCATCTTAAACGCGGGGGCTTCTTCAACGACTTTTTGATGACGTCTTTGCACTGAACAGTCGCGCTCAAATATATGCACACCATTTCCATGGTGATCACAAAAAACTTGTACCTCAACGTGACGCGGTTGGGTTAAGTACTTTTCAACTAACATTATGTCGTCATTAAAACTCGACATCGCTTCACGTTTAGCTGCGGCTAATGCGTCATCAAATTCATCCTCGCTCCAAACTTGGCGCATTCCTTTACCACCACCACCGGCAGCTGCTTTGAGTAATACGGGATAGCCCATGTCATCGGCGTGTTTTTTTATCAGCGCCGGTGACTGGTCGTCGCCGTGGTACCCTGGCACTAAGGGCACATTGGCCTGTTGCATAATGTGTTTAGCCGCAGATTTTGAGCCCATTGCGTCAATTGCTTCAACAGGCGGGCCCACAAAGATAATATTGTTATCTGCACAGGCTTTGGCAAATTCAGCGTTTTCAGATAGAAACCCATAACCAGGGTGGATAGCATCCGCGCCGGTTGCTTTAGCGGCAGCAAGGACCTTATCCACTTTTAAATAACTTTGGTTAGATGGTGAAGGGCCAATATGTATCGCTTCGTCGGCCATTTTTACATGCAACGCGTTCTTATCAGCATCAGAATAAAGCGCAACGGTTTGGATACCCATACGTTTGGCCGTGTTGATAATGCGGCAGCAAATTTCGCCACGGTTGGCAATTAGAAGTTTTTTAATCATGAGATATACCAATTAGGTCGACGTTTTTGTAAGAAAGCACCGAGGCCTTCTTGGCCTTCAGATGATACCCGGGTATTGGCTATGCGTTCGCTTGTCATGTTTCTAAGCGCTGTATCAGGGACGCGATTTGCCACGTCTGTTATCAATTGTTTGGCTGCAGAAACCGCGTGCGGACCATTCTTCAGAATATGCTCCAGGAGAGATTCAATTGTGCTATCTAGCTCTTCTTCGGTCACGCTTTCACTGAGTAGTCCAATGCGTCTTGCTCTACGTGATGAAAATACTTCAGCGGTCGTGAAATAACGCCTAGCGTTTCGCTCGCCAATAGCTTGAATAACATATGGGCTAATAGTGGCGGGTATTAAACCAAGCTTGACTTCGCTTAGGCAAAACTTGCTCAGTTTACTGCCCACAGCCATATCGCAGCAGGCAATTAAGCCTATAGCCCCGCCAAAGGCAGCACCTTGCACCCGGGCTATGGTCGGTTTTGATAGCGAATTTAAGGTATGCAGCATGGTTGCCAATGCATTTGCATCATTGAGGTTTTGCTCATATGAATAGCTTGCCATGCGCTTCATCCAGTTTAGGTCCGCCCCAGCGCAGAAGCTCTTGCCAGTCGATGCGAGAACGACAGCCCTTACAGTATTATCAGAGTCTAACCGGCTGAATGTCTCGGTTAGAGCTGCTATGAGAACATCGTCAAATGCATTGTGCACTTCAGGGCGATTAAGGGTGACAGTGGCAACACCACGCTCATCAATGTCGCAAAGCACATACTGTGAAGAGGGGGAATTAGTTTGGCTCATTTTAGGATCCATATTCAATGCACCTTACATTCTGAACACCCCAAACTGGGTGTCCTCAATGGGTTTATTTAAGCTAGCTGAAATGCACAGGCCCAACACCATGCGTGTGTCGGCGGGGTCTATCACGCCATCATCCCAAAGACGGGCTGATGCATAATAAGGGTGCCCTTGATGCTCGTAGGTATCGACTATGGGTTGTTTAAACTGCAACTCTTCCTCTTGGCTCCAAGTTTCACCGACGCGCTCCCGTTGTTCGCGTTTAACTTGCGATAACACGCCGGCGGCTTGTTCACCACCCATTACCGAAATACGTGCATTTGGCCACATGAACATAAAGCGCGGGTCATACGCCCGACCACACATACCGTAATTACCGGCACCAAAGCTACCACCAATGAGTACTGTGAATTTAGGGACCTTAGCGCAGGCGACCGCGGTGACCATTTTTGCGCCATGCTTAGCAATGCCACCGGCCTCGTATTGTTTGCCGACCATGAAGCCAGTGATATTTTGTAAAAACACTAAGGGGATTTTACGCTGGGCACATAGCTCAATGAAGTGCGCTCCTTTTTGAGCTGATTCACTAAATAAAATGCCATTGTTGGCGATAATACCTACTGGATAGCCGAAGATGCGTGCAAAACCGCAAATTAAAGTATTACCATAAAGAGCCTTAAATTCATCAAATTCAGAGCCATCAACTACGCGAGCAATCACTTCGCGCACATCATAAGGCTGGCGTGAATCCTTAGGTATAATGCCGTAGATGTCTTCTTTGGGGTATGCAGGTTCAACGCTGGGCTTAACGTCTAATGCTATTGGTTTTGTTCGGTTTAACCGTGTAATAGCGTCTCTGGCTATGTGCAAAGCGTGCTGATCGTTATTGGCCAAATGGTCCACCACACCAGATGTTCTGCAGTGCACGTCACCGCCGCCTAACTCTTGTGCGGTGACCACTTCGCCGGTTGCCGCTTTAACTAAAGGGGGGCCACCAAGAAATATAGTGCCTTGGTTTTTGACGATAATGGACTCGTCTGCCATCGCTGGTACGTAAGCACCGCCTGCGGTGCAACTTCCCATGACCACAGCTATTTGCGGAATATTTTGCGCCGACATGTTCGCTTGGTTGAAGAAAATACGCCCGAAATGTTCACGGTCGGGAAAGACTTCGTCTTGGCGAGGTAAGTTAGCGCCGCCTGAGTCTACTAGGTAGACACAGGGCAAATTGTTCTGCTGAGCTATGGTTTGCGCACGTAAGTGCTTTTTCACCGTTAACGGGTAATAAGTACCGCCTTTGACCGTCGCGTCGTTCGCGACAATCATGCATTCGATGCCAGATACTCGGCCTATCCCTGCAATGACACCTGCACTGGGCACATAGTCTTCATAGACTTCCCATGCAGCCAGTTGCGATATCTCTAGAAAAGGGGAGCCTGCATCGAGTAGCGCATTGATTCGGTCGCGAGGCAGTAATTTACCGCGATCGGTATGGCGTTTATTGGCTTTATCGCCGCCTCCCTGTTTTATTAAAGCTATCTTGTTATTTAAATCATCAATTTGCCCCTGCATGTGCGCTGCATTGTCGGCAAACTCTTGGGCTTTGGCGTTTATTTTACTGATAATTCGGGGCACGTTATTGCTCCAATTTAATGGCCACCGAATCAACGATGGCGCGATGGAAGTGTGATAGTTAGGGTTCGTTTTTTGACGTGAAACTCCGCTTTACGCTGACTCTTTAAATAGCTCTCGGCCAATCAACATGCGGCGGATTTCGGAGGTACCGGCTCCAATTTCGTATAGTTTTGCATCTCTTAATAAACGACCGGCAGGAAACTCATTGATATACCCATTGCCACCAAGTAATTGGATGGCATCGAGGGCCATTTTAGTCGCCAGTTCGGCAGAATACAGTATGACTGCAGCGGCATCTTTACGCGTGGTTTCGCCGCGATCACAAGCGCGAGCTACTGTATAAACATAAGCTCTCGCTGCGTTCATTTGGGTATACATATCAGCAACTTTACCCTGAACTAGTTGGAACTCGCCGATAGATTGACCGAACTGCTTGCGGTCATGAATGTAAGGTACGACTAAGTCCATACAGGCTTGCATAATGCCAAGAGGGCCACCTGAGAGAACGAGGCGTTCATAATCAAGGCCACTCATCAGAACACGTGCACCATCGCCTTCATTGCGAATTAAATTCTCGGCTGGTACTGGGCAATCTTCAAATACAAGTTCGCAGGTATTGGATGAGCGCATACCAAGCTTATCAAGCTTCTGTGCTTGGCTGAAACCTGGCGTGCCCCGTTCAACGATGAAAGCACTCATGCCTTTTGAACCTGCACTTATATCGGTTTTGGCGTAAATCACGTAAGTGTCAGCGTCAGGGCCATTTGTGATCCACATTTTATTGCCGTTAAGCACGTAATGGTCACCTTTTTTATCGGCCCGCAATTTCATGCTTACCACATCTGAGCCAGCATTAGGCTCACTCATTGCTAATGCACCTATATGCTCGCCGCTGACAAGCTTAGGTAGGTATTTTTCTTTTTGTGCATCTGAGCCATTTTTATGAATTTGATTGACGCACAAATTGGAATGAGCGCCATAGCTCAAGCCTATTCCTGCGGATGCTCGGCTGACCTCTTCCATGGCGACAACGTGGGCTAAATATCCCATGTTGGAACCACCATATTGTTCAGCCACGGTCACACCTAGCAGTCCCATTTCGCCTAATTTTGGCCATAACTGGTTAGGGAAACTGTTGTCGATGTCAGACTTTTCAGCCAAAGGAGCGATTTCCCCTTGAGCAAAGTTATAAACGTGGTCACGTAACATATCGATGTCTTCACCTAGGCCGAAGTTCAGTGTTGGATAGGGAGCATTCATGCGATTTGTCCTCGCTTAATCGTGGTGAGTTCGTCCTTACAACGGGCTTCGACTTCGTCTAATTCCATCATTAAGGCTTTAATGTCTTCTAGTTGCTGATCCATTACAGCGCGTTTTTGTTCTGTCATCAGCAACATGGCTTCTAACTGGGCTTCTGAGTTCTGATTGCTGTCATATAAATCAAACAATGTTTTAGTTTCAGCTAATGAAAAACCTAAACGTTTGCCGCGTAAAATTAGCTTAAGCCGAACCTTGTCTTTTTTCTTGTACACTCGGTTTTGACCATTACGGGTGGGGTTCAGTAGCCCTGACTCTTCGTAGAAACGGATAGAGCGGGAGGTGATATCTAGCTCTTTTGCTAACTCGCCAATGGTGTAAAATTTTTCAGTCATGGAACAGCCTTGTGACAAATTGATGTGTTATCCAGCAATTACTTATTCTGTTTAATAATGGATATTTGCTTTACGTTTACGTAAAGAGTAACTTAACGTAAAGGTAAAGTATGAGTTACAATTCGTCAACATCGAAGTATGAAAAATATTCTACGGACGCGCGAAGATGTATAAATAGGTAGTTTTCATTAATATAATGTTTATTATATATTTATTAATTGTTTAATTATTAGTGTCTTGAAGTGATGCAGTTGTACCAAAAATATAAGGGGTAAATTAATGAGTAACAGTTCAGTAGTGATTGTTAGTGCTAAACGTACACCAATGGGTGGGTTTATGGGGGGCTTGTCAGCACTGAGTGCCTGCGAGTTAGGTGCAAATGTGATTACAGCGGCATTAACAGATGCGGGTGATGATGCACCTGTTGTTGATGAAGTCATTATGGGCTGTGTTTTACCTGCTGGATTAGGGCAAGCGCCGGCTCGTCAAGCGAGTATAAAAGCGGGTTTGCCACTTGGTACTGGTGCGATAACGTTAAATAAGGTGTGCGGTTCAGGTATGAAGGCAGTGATGCTTGCCCATGATTTGATTAAGTCTGGTAGTGCTAAGACGGTTGTGGCGGGTGGTATGGAGAGTATGTCCAATGCGCCGTATATCTTACCCAAAGCGAGGCAGGGGTATCGCATGGGGCATGGACATATGTTGGACCATATGATGCTGGACGGTTTGGAAAACGCCTATGACGGTAAAGCGATGGGCTGCTTTGCTCAGTCTAAAGCTGACGAAGAGCATGTGACTCGAGAGCAAATGGATGAGTTCGCATTAGGCTCGCTAACTAAGGCCAGTGACGCGATAGCTAATGGGTTGTTTAAAGACGAAATTACACCGGTGAAAATCACTTCTCGCAAAGGTGAGGTCGTCATTGAAAACGATGAAGGGCCAGGAAACGCTCGCCCTGAGAAGATCCCTTCTTTGCGCCCCGCATTCACGAAAGACGGTACGGTCACGGCGGCGAATTCTAGCTCTATTTCAGATGGTGCTGCTGCGTTGTTGGTCATGAGCGAAGAAGAAGCAAAAGCAAAAGGGTACACACCGTTAGCACGTATTGTTGGGCATAGCTCAAATGCTATTGAGCCCGAGAATTTCACAGTGGCACCTGTTGGTGCTATGGAAAAACTGTTCGCGAAAACGGGTTGGTCAAAAGAAGATGTAGACTTATTTGAGATCAACGAAGCCTTTGCCATGGTCACTATGTTGGGTATGCGTAAACTTGGTCTAGATCCCGCTAAAGTAAACGTGAAAGGTGGAGCATGTGCCCTTGGTCACCCGATTGGGGCCTCAGGCGCGCGTATTATCGTGACTTTACTGCATGCACTTAAGCAGCGTAGCCTGAAAAAAGGCGTAGCTGCTATTTGTATCGGCGGTGGTGAAGCGACCGCGATAGCGTTTGAAATGCTAGTTTAATATCGCGCTTCTTTTACCTCATATATACGCTGGTGGTGTAATCGCGCTACCAGCATCTTCCCTCTGTCATTGCCGACATTCTTTTAGTTGTTCCTCAACGCTTCAAATTTTTACCTGCATCTGTTCTACTTCTGCCATTCGATAAGATAACTACGCATAAATGCTATAGAGAGATAATGAAAATTTCGTACAGCCTTTTCCCGCTATTCGTATTTTTTGTGGTGGCTTGTACCTCAAGTTTACCGAAGCACACAACAGAGCAAGAGCAGGTACTAAAAAATGCTGAGGTCTTAAAGACTACCACTTTGCAAAATGTAAGCTTTGCGCAAGTGATGGCGTTAGATGTAGCGCCCAATGCCAGTGAAAAAATCGCATATGGCAGTGATGAATTACAGTATGGACAATTGTATCTGCCGGAAAATGTGCGGGGTAAAGAGGTTGAAGATACTGCACCATTAGTCGTTTTTGTTCACGGTGGCTGTTGGCTTAACGCTTTCAGCGTTGATCATAGCGAGGCGTTTAGCCAAGCGTTGACAAAAGAGGGATACGCGGTTTGGTCTGTAGAGTATCGCCGCACAGGCGATGATGGCGGCGGTTGGCCTGGTAGCTTGAATGACGTCTTAAAAGGAGTGAGTTTCGCGCAAACCTTTAAGGATTATCCGATTGACTTAAACAAGGTGATTTTGGTCGGGCATTCAGCAGGCGGACATTTGGCGTTATTGGCCAGCGCCCCAGAACGACAGGTATTTAAGGGCGGGGCCAAGTTGCTAGGCGTCATCGGTTTAGCTGCTATTGTTGATGTGGTTCGTTATTCACAAGGTAATAACAGTTGTCAAACTGCTACGCCTGCTTTTTTTGGTGGCAGTGCTGAGCAAAAGCCAGAAGCTTACGCTTCAGGCTCGCCCGATCATTACGCGCTAACAGAGCATTCACTCTTATTGCATGGCAGTGCTGATGAAATAGTCGAGCAGAGCCAAGCACTGAAGAGTGATTTTGAATATCAAATTGTAAAGGGGGCAGGGCACTTTGATTGGATCCATCCTCAGACAAATGCGTATCAAGTTTTTTTATCAGCGTTAAAACAACGGGTCAGTGAATAATGGAAAACATCAGTGAAGAGCAAATAGCACAATGGGATTTGATAGACCCTTTGGCTGAAAAGCGTGAAGCGTTTACGCTTCCTGCTGATACTGTTTATTTAGATGGCAACTCTCTAGGAGCCATGCCAACTGCTGCAGCGCTGCGTGGTAAAGAAGTGTTAGAGCATCAGTGGGCCAACGATCTCATTACCAGTTGGAACACACATTCGTGGATTGACCTACCGACAACCGTAGGTGAAAAAATTGCGCCACTCATTGGCGCAGCACCAGAGCAGGTGATTTGCTGTGATTCTACCTCTATCAATTTGTTCAAAGTACTTGCCAGTGCGGTGACGCTACAAAAAAATCGCTCTCAGGTACTTTCTTTAGCGGGGAATTTTCCTACTGACTTGTACATGGTTGAAGGGCTTACATCACTGTTGGGCGAGAGTCATTGTTATCTTAAAACGGTTGACGAAGACACGCTAGAAGAAGCTCTTACTTCTGAAGTGGCAGTTTTAATGCTGACTCAGGTTGATTTTCGCACTGGTCGCTTGCTGGATATGCAGCGCATAACGCACTTAGCGCATGAGCAAGGAATTTTAGTGATATGGGATCTCGCTCATAGCGCGGGGGCGTTGCCTATCGCGCTTGATGAATGTGACGTAGATTTTGCTGTGGGGTGCGGTTATAAATACTTTAACGGAGGGCCTGGCGCACCGGCATTTGTTTACGTAGCCAAACGCCTTCAAGCTCAGGTATCTCAGCCGCTGAAGGGATGGATGGGGCATAAGCAACCTTTTGCTTTTGCACAAGGTTATGAGCAAGCGGGTAATATTACTCAATATCTATGTGGTACGCCAAATGTGGTATCTATGAGTGTATTAGATGCTGCACTTGAGGTATTTTCTGATGTGAAGATGCAGCAAATACGTGAAAAATCAGAGGCGTTAAGTGAATTGTTTATTGCGCTAGTGGAAGCCGAGGTGGCGCTATCTGATTTAGTACTAGTATCGCCACGAGCGACGAAAGACAGAGGTAGCCAATTGGCATTTAAACATGAACACGCTCATGGGATTTGTCAGGCATTAATCGAGTTTGGTGTGATAGCCGATTTTAGAGCACCGAATATTTTACGGTTTGGCTTTACTCCTCTGTATTTACGCTACCAAGACATTCTGACCAGCGTGCAGAATCTCACACAGGTTATTCAGCAAAAAGTCTATCTTCAAGCACAGTACAACAAGCAAAATAAAGTAACTTAGCGCAGGTGAAATCATCCGCTGCTCTAATCGTTAATACGAAAATACATTAGGGGCATTGTCACTTTGTTGAACGAGTTTTGGTCAATACATCGAAATACTTTAGAGCGCGAAACAGTCTCGAAGGCCTAATGGGCAATGCAAAGAACTGAGATGAAGAGAAAATTGTTTCACTTACGCCCCCGGTTGGGTAGCAGCTGTTAGTCATTTATTTCATGTTGAATGATTTCTGTACAGAGCGACCAGTTTCATAAGCATCCATCATGCTCAATTTAGTCACAAACTGTTGCCCAAATGTACCGCTAATATCAACAAGGCCTAGGCGATGTCGTCTAATAATTCACGTATTTTGGTGTACCGATTTTCCTGCTCATCATTCAGTGAGCCGGCTTCAACCGTGCGCACGCAGCGCTGGATCGTTTTTTGATAGTTGTCGTCTGTGTGCAAGCGTTTTATAGTCATCACCTGCAGTAAGTTAAGCGCAATTGCGGGAGTTTTAGGCATAATGGTAAAGGCATCGGCGAAGGTACCCAATGCACTGTCGATATCACCTTCTTGAAAACGCTGGACCGCTAAGTTATTCAATTCTTTGGAGCTTTGCTTGATTCTACTTTTTTCCTCTTGCTCTTGTTCAACATAGTGAAGAAATATTTCATTACCTTGCTCGTTTTCATCACAACGGCGCATAATCTCACTTAATATCTCTTGGCTACGCTCGTGTATGCCTATCTCATGAAATGCTTTGGCTTTATCGAGCAAAGCTTCGATTGTTTCATTCTCCCAGTTGTCGTTGTCTAGTTGCTCAAGCAATGCTTTGGCGTTATCTTTTTCATCCGCTAAATACATGAGTCGAGCGTTGATTACATTGATTTGGTCTTGCATATCCGCCTTCGGGAATGCTTGGCGAGATTGGCGAATGTACTCATTTGCTTGCTTAACCAGCGCACTCGTTTGCTCTTCATCAGCCGTCATGGCGTAATCAATACTAGCGCGGGCGACATTTAGGTAATGCTCCGGCGTGTCGTGAATAGAATTTTTAGCAAATTTAACGATTTTTTTGGCTGCCTCAAGCTGCGTATGATAATCGTGGGTAATTCTGGATAAATCCAACGCGGTTTTATGCCGTCTTATATTTCTAGGGGATATTTCAGATGCCATTAAAACGCATTCAAGAGCAGTATCAAAATCACCTTGCTTGATTTGCAACGACATTAGTAAATCATATGCGGCCAATTGTGATTCCGGTTTAAAGGCGAGACGAAGTACGAGCTTCTCTGCCGCTTCGTCTTCATTCAAGTGTAGATACGTTTTTACTAAGCCCAATTGAGCCCAAGTAAACGTTTGAACATTAAGAATCGCCTGGTAGAACGCTTTAGCTTGAGGAAAGTGACCACATAGCTGCAACACTTCGCCTTTAATTTTCAACGCCAAGGGAAAAAACTCTGAGTTTTTAGTTTCACTCAAAAACACTTCTACTTCTGATAGTGCCTTTGGGAAATGTTTCTTTTCAATACACCAATACACACTCTGTAAAGCTCGTTTACGCCCCAGAATGCGCGACAAGCGTCGGTCTAACTCTTTCACGGTAAACGGCTTAGCGAGAAAATCGTCAGGTTGTAACTCAACAATACTTTGTACTAGATCCGCTGTGGTATCAGCACTGATAAACACGAATGCGGTGCTCAGAGGTAACTCGCCGTTTCGGTTTATTTCATCGTAAAAGTAGTACCCATCTTGCTCATGTTTTAAGTTGTATGAGCATACGATGAGATCATACCGCTGGTGGCGGATTTTATTAAGAGCGAGGTGTACCTTGTCCACATAGGTGATATCGCTAAAACCAAGCTCTTCCAAAGAATACTTCATGTACCCTTTAGCGAGAACCTGATCATCAACGATCAGCACTTTGGTTTCTTTAGCGATCAGTGGATTCATATATGTATTTCAAAGGGTTGATTATTAAAGGTTATCGTACTTTCACTCATAATTATAAGTACAAATAAGCATCAATGAAGAAAATAAACGTTTTGAATGCAAACGAGCCAAAAAAGAAACGCTATTGAGATACCTAGGCTTGTCTTCGCTACTGGGCTTGAATCGCGTCGCTTGTGCTTTTGTGAAAAGCGGCGATGCGTATCGCAGATACAGTTATGCTACTCAAATAATGACGTTTACATAAATGGGGGTATAACTAAAGAAGTGGTGGTCGCTATTGGACTTAAATCACGTCGCCTGTGCTTTTGTGAAGAGCGACGATGCGTATCGCAGATACAGTTATGCTACTTAAATAATGAAGTTTATATAAATGGAGATATAACTAAAGAAGTGGTGGTCGCTACTGGGCTTGAATCACGTCGCCTGTGCTTTTGTGAAGATCGGCGATGCATATCGCAGATACAATTGTACTACTTAGATAATGAAGCTTGTATAAATGGGGATATAACTAAAGAAATGGTGGTCGCTACTTAGTTTGAATCACGTCGCCTGTGCTTTTGTGAAGATCGGCGATGCGTATCGCAGATACAATTGTACTACTTAGATAATGAAGTTTATATTAATGGAGATATAACTAAAGAAGTGGTGGTCGCTACTGGGCTTGAACCAGTGACCCTCGCCTTGTAAGGGCGATGCTCTCCCAACTGAGCTAAGCGACCGTTTTGTGAAACGTTGTACTTCACTGGCTTGAACCAGTGACCCTCGACCGTTTCTTGTCGAAAAGTGGTGGTCGCTACTGGGCTTGAACCAGTGACCCTCGCCTTGTAAGGGCGATGCTCTCCCAACTGAGCTAAGCGACCGTATATTGAAACGTTGTACTAACACTGACTCTCGACCGTTTCTTGTAGAGAGTGGCGATGCTCTTCTCTTTTTCTAACTGAGCTAAGCGACCGTATATTGAAACGTTATACTACACTGGCTTGAACCAATGACCCTCGACCGTTTCTTGTCGAAAAGTGGTGGTCGCTACTGGGCTTGAACCAGTGACCCTCGCCTTGTAAGGGCGATGCTCTCCCAACTGAGCTAAGCGACCGTTTATTGAAACGTTGTACTAACACCGACTTGAACCAGTGACTCTCGACCGTTTCTTGCAGAGAGTGGCGATGCTCTTCTCTTTTTCTAACTGAGCTAAGCGACCGTTTTTGTTTCACTTAAAGAGTTGCCTCGGTAAGTGGAGCGCTATTATAGGTATGCGTTTGTGAGTGTCAACTGTAAATTTAAAAAAGTGTTCAAGTGCTATAAAAACGACCGAATAGCGTGAATATTGTGCAGTTTTATTAATAGTAAATGCGCTGGAATAGAAAAAACAGCTTTCTTTGATTGGTTATGAATGAGGTGACAAAAAATTTAATTGGCGTTTACGTCAAATTTAACCTTTGAAATGCATTGTATTATGCAGCCCACTCAAAACTAACTACGCTAGTGCAAATCGGCTACGCTTTATCAATTTTGTCATTTTTTATTAATTGGTTCGTTAGGTAACTGGATGTAAAACATCCGTTTAGATAAGACCAGAGCCAGTGTTTTATTAGTAATGAAAGCGCTGAGACCACTGCAAGTAAAATTAAACAGCAATATATGTTCAATTCTTCAGGGCCCTTTGTTCGTTTAACCTTTCTTATAAGGGCCATTGACTGGTAAAATGCTGCCAATTTTTTGTAATAGGATTATTTATACCATGACAGCGGTTACCCGTTTTGCTCCAAGCCCTACCGGTTTTTTACATGTTGGTGGTGCACGTACTGCACTTTATTCTTGGCTTTATGCAAAAAGCCAAGGTGGAAAATTTGTACTTCGAATTGAAGATACGGATATAGAGCGTTCTACTCAGGAAGCCATCGATGCGATTTTGGAAGGTATGGAGTGGTTAGGATTAACATGGGACGATGGCCCATATTATCAAACAAAACGGTTCGACCGATATAAAGCGCTCATTAATGAGATGCTTGAAGAAGGTAAGGCTTATAAATGTTTTATGAGCAGTGCTGAGCTTGATGAAATTCGCGAAAAACAAAAAGCGAACGGTGAAAAACCAAGATACCCAGGCACTTGGCGTGACCGTACTGATCATCCAGAAGGCGAACCTTTTGTTATTCGCTTTAAAAACCCGTTAGAGGGTAAAGTGCTGGTAAAAGATCATATTCGCGGAAACATCGAAATTGCAAACAGTGAACTAGATGACCTCATTATATTACGAAGTGATGGAACTCCGACCTATAACTTCTGCGTTGTGGTTGATGATTGGGATATGGGGATTACGCATGTGGTGCGCGGTGAAGACCACATTAATAATACCCCACGCCAAATTAATATTTTACAAGCACTTGGGGCACCAGTACCTGAATATGCCCATGTATCTATGATATTAGGTGATGATGGCAAAAAACTATCTAAGCGTCATGGTGCTGTTAGTGTAATGCAATATCGTGATGACGGCTTTCTACCGCAAGCACTATTAAACTATCTAGTTCGTTTAGGTTGGTCTTATGGTGATCAAGAGATTTTCTCTAAAGAAGAGATGATCGAGTTATTTAGTTTAGATGCGATAGGTCAATCAGCTTCAGCTTTTAATACTGATAAACTCATTTGGTTAAATCAGCATTATATTAAGGAGCTACCAGTCAGTGAGGTGTTACCTTATGCAAAATGGCACTTTGAGCAACAAGGCATCGATGTGTCTAACGGCCCTGCACTAGAAGAGGTCATTAAAGTACAAGCAGATCGCGTAAAAACGTTGAAAGAGTTGGCCGAGATCAGTGGCTATTTTTATCAAGAGTATGAAGACTTTGATGAAAAGGCGGCTAAAAAGCATCTTCGCCCTGTGGCGCAAGAGCCTCTTGAGGCGGTTAAGGCTGCTTTAATGGCGTTATCGACTTGGAATGCTGAAACCATCCATGAAGCGATTAACAAAACTGCGGAAACTTTAGGGGTAGGTATGGGCAAAGTTGGAATGCCATTGAGAGTTGCCGCTACCGGTTCAGGTAATTCGCCTTCACTTGATGTGACATTGAATTTGCTAAAACCTGAGCAAATTGCTCAACGTATAGACAAAGCGCTCATATATATAGCAAACAGACAACAATCATAGATAAAATTTAAAAAAGTCGTTGACATAAAAGGGGGGGGTGCCTAGAATGCGCCCGCTGTCAGGGAATGACACCCAATAAGTCAAAGCGAGTTCGCTTGTAAAACTTAAGTATGGGGCCATAGCTCAGCTGGGAGAGCGCTTGCATGGCATGCAAGAGGTCGGCGGTTCGATCCCGCCTGGCTCCACCATATCAAGGAGCATTTACGGCATACCTAGGCCAGTAAATGTAATGATATAGACAGATTTTAGTTTTTGTAAGATCAGGTCTTTCCTCTCGCAGGCTCGACTCACCTTACAGAAACTCATCGAAGCTTGCTTCGATGAACAAAGTTTCTGTCCCCATCGTCTAGAGGCCTAGGACACCGCCCTTTCACGGCGGTAACAGGGGTTCGAATCCCCTTGGGGACGCCATATTAAGTAAACCTACGGATAGGGTTTATGTTTTAACAACAAGGACATTCACGGCATACCTAGGCCGGTGAATGCTATGTTTGACAGATTTTGTTTTTGTAAGATCAGGTCGTTCCTCTCGCAGGCTCGACTCACCTTACAGAAACTTATCGAAGCTTGCTTCGATGAACAAAGTTTCTGTCCCCATCGTCTAGAGGCCTAGGACACCGCCCTTTCACGGCGGTAACAGGGGTTCGAATCCCCTTGGGGACGCCATACAAAAGAACGAAGTGATAGCATTTATGCGTCACATGGGGTGAGAACCTCTTAGTTCGACAAATTCGTAGGGAACGAATTTGAACGTGCATAGCACGGCCGCAAAGCGGTAAAATACAGGACGTATTTTATAATCCCCTTGGGGACGCCATATTAAGTAAACCTACGGATAGGGTTTATGTTTTAACAACAAGGACATTCACGGCATACCTAGGCCAGTGAATGCTATGTTTGACAGATTTTGTTTTTGTAAGATCAGGTCGTTCCTCTCGCAGGCTCGACTCACCTTACAGAAACTTATCGAAGGTTGCTTCGATGAACAAAGTTTCTGTCCCCATCGTCTAGAGGCCTAGGACACCGCCCTTTCACGGCGGTAACAGGGGTTCGAATCCCCTTGGGGACGCCATATAAGAAAAGCCGTACAGTGATGTACGGCTTTTTTTTTTATTTAAATGGCGATCGCGGATGGTCAAAATGGTGAGCGTTTTGCCCGCTATCACCCTGTTTCGGCCACGTTTATGTCGTCAAAGCTAAACGTCAATAGCGTTGTATATTCATGTCTCATCAGTCTAAATTGCCACCTGCATCTTACCAAATTAACATCAAATCACGTCTTATTGCTGTTAAAACAACGGGTGAGTGGAGCTTACAAACTGATATGGCATATCTGTCTGACCTCGGTGAAGCAATGCACTCCATGCGCGGTAATGTTTGGGCGGTTCTTGTGGACATGCGAGGCTGGGTGGTGCCTGCGTCAGTGAGTACATCCCCCCTTAAATCAGATGTAATATTAGACCGACGCAATCAAAAACTTGAATGTTGGATAGTAGACGAGCCAAGTCAAGGCGAAGCGTTACTCCCCTATTTTAAGCAAGCGGGCATTGTACCAAAGCGTTTTACGGATCCGAAAGACGCCCATGCCTGTTTAAAAGACGCTGGGTTTATTGATAGTTAATTATTTAATGGCGTTGGTATTCATCAAACTCACATTCTTCACTATGTCACTTTCTCGCATTGGCTATGCGTTCTCTCAACAATGGATGGGTTTGCAACCATTTATCCATTTTTGACTGTTCTGGCGAGGTTTGTGCTAATTTCTCAAGGGCTAGAGCGAAGGCCTCAGTGCTTATATTTGCACTTTTCATTGTTTGTAACGCAAAGTTATCTGCTTCCCATTCTAACTGAGATGAAAACTGGTTTTGAACTAGTGTGGTG
Organism: Paraglaciecola sp. T6c; assembly: GCF_000014225.1. Classification (NCBI taxonomy): domain Bacteria; kingdom Pseudomonadati; phylum Pseudomonadota; class Gammaproteobacteria; order Alteromonadales; family Alteromonadaceae; genus Paraglaciecola; species Paraglaciecola sp. T6c. The sequence goes on along the minus strand of NC_008228.1, from coordinate 3,534,772 downwards.
GATACACCGGCAAAGATATCGATTAATCCACTGACATCAGCGAAAAAGTAATCAATGACAAGGGAGGAAAATAGCGTCTGGGAGATGAGTCGCATTGAATGATGCTGCTCAACATGCCCTATTTCGTGCAGTAACACCGCGTGCAGTAATGACGGGTTTTCTTCTATCAAGTCCATAAATTGATCAGTAACAACAATCGATCCGTTTGGAAAAGCAAACGCATTGGCCCCGAGTGTTTCACTGTCTCTAAATTGCAAGGAGTAGGCATTGCTGTTTAACCGCAGTTGATTGAGTTGCTCTTCCCACTGAGTCCTAAAAGCCTCTTGTTCGTTTTGGCTCAGCTTGCTTGGCTTTAGAACGCTACTGTCCATAGCATGCAATGTATGGGTTGAAGCTAACTCCACTGCACTATCAGGAATGATTGTCGCGAATTGCTGTGCGGCGTAAGGAATGCCATATTTAAATATCAAAAACAGGCTAAAGGGCATTAATATCAAACTGATGATAATTGCTTTGTAACTACTTTCGAGTTTGGCTGCCCATTGCAATTTATTCGTTGGGTAGATGAGCTCATCAATCTCATTGGAAGAAGGGATGACTAACTGCCCAACATCAGGGATTGATACTTCCCGATTTGTGGACGCGAGTTTCGACGCGACAATCAACTCGCGCTTAAAAATAGTGTGGAGAACTTCGTTATCTTCGTTGCTAATAACGAGATGATCTTTGGTGAAATTCAAGGAAACGAGCAGGCAGCGTGAACTGCCTTCCGGATAGAAATTTGCGCTGTGCACGGCTTTATCCTAGTGCAATGTCGACATCAAACACATTGGCGACTTCTTCGCCCAGTGCGCTGGTGTCGTCTTGAGCACCATCAACGACCTCGGCAATTCCTTCCAAAATAGTGACTTGAGTCACATTTGCATAGAACTGAGACGTTCTAATGTGGATCCAGGGCAAAGCAAACCCGAGCGTGATTATTAGTGCGACGAAATTGCTCAATCTTAAACCGATCAATTTCGTTGTTGCCACTGTCGAGGTAAACCGTGCCACGCCCTCTATGTGGGTACTGTTAAACAAATGATTACGCACATGAGCTTGGTAAAAGCTCGTTGCGATTAGAAATACCACCAAATAACCAAACATTATGCCGATAGTGGTCATTGAAAAAGTGGATGCTTGTGCTGCATCGGCGCTCAATGTACTAAAAGAAGCCCCCAAAGCGAATAACGACAGACCTGCCACAACAACACCTAAAATAAGAGCGCCAATTGAAGCAATGTAATATTCAGAGCTCTTTAACTCAGTGCTGAAATTCTGCTGTCCATAGGTCATATTATTGTGTAAAAACTCATCTATTTTTTTCAGCACCCATGGCAGCGCCAGATACAATGTGAAGACACTCACAATAGGCAGTAGAATAAACGTCGCGAAGGCGTCGCCATACTGGCCTTTGAAGCCAAATTTGACGTTACGATAAGATGTCATGCGCATTTTAAAACGCACCGCAGAGATGATCATAATAGGGGTTAGGAAGACAAAAGCGACGATGAAAATAAGTAACAAAGTTGGACTGAAGGCACTCGCAATCGAGTACACAGCAAATAGAATAACAGCAATTATTCTTCCTTTTAAAATTTGGATTGGGTCTGCTAAATAGGAAAAACGATGGCCATCAATTTCAGTATTGCTATAAAAATATCTGTTCGTGCGTACAGTAGCCCAGGCTGAATAGATACCCAAAGTTACTATCGTGAGCAATATGTTCACTATCCAAATACCAAAAAACTCTGCGGTTTTACCATGGAAAATAACGTCAGATTGGCGTAGTTGAGAACGGTTGAGCGCTGGCGGGGATGTTGACTCAAGCGCTTTCTGGCGCTTCTCCGATATTAATCTATCAAGTTCAGCAGCCCGTTCTGGGTAGGTTTCTTGATCGAGTCCTGCTCTCGCGCTGAGTAAGTCTTCATAGCTGTACTGTGAATAATCTATATGTTTGTCCATATTTTTTCCTTTGTTATATTTTTTATTTATTTCCCTGATCCATGCGACGAGCGCGTTTTGATATTACGGTAAAAATGCTTGCTAGTTAAGGGGCAATCTAGAGGTCACTATATTTATGAGCACTGAGGCTATGGTACAATTATTCATAACATCTTTTGTTGCAGAGGCGGGTACACGCTGGCGCAAAGTAACCTAAAGTAGTGAAATCCATTATGGAAGATAAAGAAATTGCTTCTCCGTGCGTACGAAATTGTTGTCTTGATCAACAAGATATGTGCGTGGGATGTTTCCGAGTTTTGGATGAAATTGTTGGTTGGGGCGCTGCGTCAACAGAGCGAAAACAACAGATTCTCTTGTACTGTGCAGCAAGAAGGCGTTCTGACAATGTGGGCCAAGTTAGCTAAGTTAGTCTCATAAACTCACTTTATTTCGTTAACCTCTCTGGCCATTCTTTATAATCGTTGTGCTGTCGTGACGATTTCACTTTAATATTGAGTAAGCAAGTTGCAAGTTATTTTAGCACCGATGGAAGGGGTGGTTGATCACCTCATGCGTGACATGTTGAGTAAAGTGGGTGGCTTTGACTTGTGCGTAACTGAGTTCGTAAGGGTGGTGAACTGCTTACTACCGAAAAAGGTTTTTTATCGTATTTGTCCTGAATTACATCATGGCGGGTTTACCCCAAATGGCACGCCCGTGCGGGTGCAATTATTGGGACAAAACCCACAGCCCTTAGCTGAAAACGCGGTACGTGCTGTTGAATTAGGCTCTCATGGTGTCGACTTAAATTTCGGTTGCCCAGCCAAAACCGTCAATAAAAGCAAAGGTGGGGCGATTTTGTTACGTGAGCCACAAGCCTTATACGATATTGTCAGTGCGGTGCGCGAAGCAGTGCCTAAAGAGCACAAAGTCACGGCCAAGATGCGCTTAGGGTTTGAGGATAAAAGCCTCGCGTTTGAGAACGCTGCTGCTATTGAGGCCGCTGGGGCTGATTTACTGGTGGTCCATGCCAGAACCAAAGTAGAAGGATATAAGCCGCCTGCTTATTGGTCGTGGATCGCGGACATTAAACAGAAAGTCAATGTTCCCATTATTGCGAACGGTGAAATTTGGTCCCAGGAAGATGCACTCAATTGCCAAACACAATCAAATTGCCAAGATATCATGTTAGGGCGTGGCATTCTGGCGATGCCTAACTTGGCGCAAGTGGTGCGCGGCGAGCAAGATGTGATGAGTTGGTCCCAGGTGAATCAATTGTTGATAGATTATTCTGGCTATGAGTTGTTCGGTGATAAAGGCAAGTACTTTCCTAATCGTCTTAAACAGTGGTTGGGATATTTGTCACGGCAATACCCAGAAGCTGAAAATTTGTTTATGCAAGTACGTAGGTTGCGTGATTCCAAGGAGATTGTGCAAGTTTTACGGCAAGACACGTAAGAGAGCTTTAGCTGCGCTGTATAGGCAAAAGCCAAATTATAATAATAATTTGGCTCATCTATCTTTAGCGCTTTTTTTACAACTTTTTGAAATATAGTGGTATTAAACCTGCACATCCACTATCGAGCCAACCCGCTGATTAGGATCAGCAGATTGTGAAGCTGAGCTGGTTTGGGAGCTCGATTCTGGGCTAGACAGGGTTTGAGTTTGTGAAGTTTGCGGGGGAGGCCGACGTTCGACCTCTTGTCTTGGCGCTGGTGCATTGGTTTGTACTGAACTAGCGCTTGAAGAACTGACTTCCATAACATTATCCTCTTAATCAAAACGGTTACACAAGTCTAGACATTCAACTGGTCAGTTACCAGTTTGAGTGCAAAATTAACCTGCGTGTTTGCTTCCAACCTGCCTGAAGCGTCACTCAAATCTTAAGCCAGTATTCATTCAATCTAGTGTATCAAAGGGCCGAGCGCGGCTTGCATCGATTTGGCGATCATAGGTTGTGCTTTGGCATTCGGATGAATTCCGTCGGATTGCATTAGCTCGTTGTTAAGGGCAATGTCTGCTAGAAAAAAAGGCAATAAGGTGACATCACGTTCACTAGCCACTGTGCCATACGCCTGAGTAAATAGCTCTGTGTACCTGCGTCCATAGTTCGTGGGGATCTGCATTTCTTGCAAAATAACCGTTGCACCTGACTCTTGGCTTAACTTGACTATTTGAGTCAGGTTGTCGCGCATTTTGCTCACTGAATGCCCCTGCAAACCGTCATTCCCGCCCAATTCCACATACACGTGACTCGGGGTATGCTGAGTCAGTAATCTCGGTAAGCGGGCCAAAGCCCCGTCAGTTGTTTCACCACTTATCGCCGCATTTACGACGGTAATGTCGCTTTTTTGCCACGCATCTTGTAACAAACTTACCCAGCTTTGTGCTTGCGTCAAACCATAACCAGCACTTAGGCTATCGCCTAATATTAGCAATTTACTGGATTTCGCCCAAAGTTGATCTGAAACCAATATTATCGGTAAAAGTATCAATATGACTTTGGCGCGCATGCGCAATGAATTCGTTATCAATTTAAACACTATGGCTCCTACAAATATGATTAAAACGTCCGCGATTACAAAAACGGTTACTACGTCTCAGGGTGAACTTTCGATCCTCCAGCCAATTAGTTTTGAAGTCAAGGCGGGTGAGTCGATTGCCATTGTAGGTGCGTCCGGCTCCGGTAAATCAACTTTATTGAGCCTTCTAGCGGGGCTCGATGAAGTGAGTAGCGGAAGCATCTATCTCGACGGTCAAGGGCTGCATGATATGAATGAAGAGCAGCGAGCTCAACTACGCGGCGAAAAAGTCGGTTTTATTTTTCAAAGTTTTATGTTGGTTCAAAGTTTAACAGCGCTGGAAAACATCATGTTGCCTGCGGAAATTGCAGGATTGGACAACGCCAAGCAACTTGGGCAAGAAATATTAGAGAAGGTCGGTCTGGGGCATCGCGGCGATCATTATCCGAATCAATTATCGGGCGGTGAGCAGCAGAGGGTTGCCATTGCTCGCGCGTTTATCACAAAACCCAAAATTCTGTTTGCCGACGAGCCTACCGGTAATTTAGATGCTGCTAACAGCGGTAAAATTGAACAGTTACTCTTTGATTTGAATCGGGATTCGCACACTACTTTAGTGTTGGTTACCCACGATAATGAATTGGCAAAGCACTGTCAGCGCCAATTATTGATGAACGCGGGTGAGCTTAGCGAAGTGACTGTTTCTATTAAGAACACTGATCCTATTGATGTATTAACGCCCTCAGAAAGTCAGGCAGGGTAATACATGACTAAGCAAACTTTTAATTTAGCTTGGCGTTTATTCAAACATGAGGCAAAGCGCGGTGAACTCACAATTATTTTGTTGGCCATTATTTTGTCTGTGGCGTCAGTGTTGTCGCTATCGCTCTTCAGTGAGCGATTACAATCAGCCCTGACAGATAAAAGTGCTGAGTTTATCGCCGCGGACAGAGTGCTGAATTCGCGCAAGCCGGTGGATGAGGCCTGGATCGAGAAAGCCAAAGAGTTTGGACTAAATACTGCGAATCAAGTCTATACGCGCTCTATGGCATTCTCTGGCGACAACATGATGTTGGTTGATTTGAGGGCGGCCGCGCAAGGTTATCCTTTGAAAGGCACAGTCAAAATTGCTGAGCAACCGTTCGCTCCCGGGCAGGCAACAGACACCTTGCCACAACCTGGAAATGCGTGGGTTGAGTCCCGTTTATTTCAAAATTTAGGGTTGAGCTTAGGGCAGGTAATTGAAGTAGGTGACAAAGCATTCACCGTCAGCAAGGTTTTATCAGAAGTGCCTGATGCGGGTTTCAGCGTGTTTGGCGGCGATCCAAAGGTGTTGATAAGCGAGCAAGATTTAGCTGCAACGAACATTATTGGTCCTGGTAGTCGTGCCTCTTTCAGTTACTTCTTTACGGGCAGTGATGCGGATTTAAATGATTATTACGACTGGCTGTTGCCGCAATTAGATAAAGAGCTACAAAGCTGGGTGTCAGTCAGCGACGATGACTCAGCAATCGGCCGCTCTATCGCCAAGGCAGAGCAATACTTTTTATTGGCTAGTTTGTTAGCTATCGTTTTAGCAGCCGTTTCAATTGCGGTAGCGGCGCAAAGATACAGTCAACGCCACTATGATCCTGTTGCGATCATGAAGACATTAGGCGCTAGTAAAAAAATGGTGCAGCAAGTGTATTTGCTACAAATCACTTTCATTACTGTATTGGGGATTGCGATCGGTACAGTGCTGGGCTTTTTGATCCAACAAGTTGTGGTCTTGGCGCTAGCTGGCAGCGTAGATGTGTCACTTGACGTGTGGTTTTGGCGACCACTGATTATCGCTGTTTTTACTGGTGCTATCTGCGCAGTGCTATTTTCACTTTATCCTCTCCTTAAACTCTTCTCGGTTTCACCGCTGCGGGTTTTGCGGCGTGACTTGGGGGCATCATTAAGTTCACGCTTCATTCAATTTTTAGCATCAGGGGGGGCTATTTTCAGTTTGATGTGGGCGTACAGTGGTAATTTGGGCTTAAGCGCTATTTTGTTCGGCTCAGGTATTTTACTGGTGATGAGTTTACTGCTTGTCACCTTCGGTTTGATTTGGCTTGGCCGCAGGCTTGGCAGTGGTAAAATGGGAGCATGGCAACTTGCATGGGCACGTATACGTCGCAGGGCCATGGATAATGCTGTTCAGCTTATTAGTTTTGCTGTAACCATCATGCTGTTATTGATTGTGTTGGTCATGCGCAACGACATGATAGCCCAGTGGCAAAATCAGCTTCCCCAAGGCACGCCGAATTACTTCCTCGTGAATATTACACAACAGCAGCTACCTGACTTACAGGCGCATTTTGCGCAAGAAAATGTCGATATTGAACATTTTTACCCGGTGGTACGTGGTCGATTTGTGGCTATTAATGATGAAAAGGTTTCAACAGCAGTCAGCAAAGAAGATGAAGAGCCTGGTGAGCGTCAGGGGCGCGAGGGGTTAGGGCGAGAAGCGAACCTGACATGGAGTGATGAATTACAGCATGAGAATGTGATCACTGCTGGTAAATGGTTTGACTCTAGTGAGCCTCTTGAAAGTGGTTTGTACGGGGTATCTGTTGAAGCGCGAATTGCTGATAGGCTTGATATTCAATTAGGTGACAAACTAACCTTTAATGTCGGCAGTGAAATCATTAATACACAAGTATCCAGTTTACGTGAAGTGAATTGGCAAACTATGCAGCCAAACTTCTTTTTTGTTATTCAGCCGCAGGCGATGGAAGGGTATTTGCCGACGTATTTATCCAGCTTTTACTTAGACAAGTCGAGAAAATCAGATATCACAGATTTGATGAAGCCTTTTGCCAGTGTCACCTTATTTGACGTTGATGCCCGCATAGAGCAACTTCGCGGCATCGTGCAACAGGTATCATTAGCGGTTGAGTTTATATTGGTGCTTGTGCTTGCTGCAGGTGCATTAGTACTAATTGCACAGGTGCAAGCCAGTATGGACGAGCGACAGCAAGAGCTAGCCATCTTACGTACCTTGGGGGCGAAAGGGCGTTTGATACGAGCCAGTGTGTTGTTCGAATTTATTATTATTGGTTTGGTTGCGGGGCTAATGGCTGCCTTTGCCAATGAAGTCAGCCTGTTCTTTTTACAAAGCCGAGTGTTTGAAATGGAAGCCATGTTGCATTGGGAGTACTGGTTTATTGCTCCTGTTGTGGGTGCTATCGTCGTAGGGGCTTTAGGTATGGTTGGTTGCTGGCGTTTGCTGCGCTTAAATACCAGCCATCTCCTGCGTCAAATGGTGTGATCTGTTAAACAAGCTCTGTAGATAAAGCTGATTTTATAAAAGCCAAAAGTAAAAAGCCGATAAATCGTAATTAATTTATCGGCTTTTCTGTGTTTACTTATCTTGTATTTCAGTGCGTCTTGTTTGCTTGGTCAGACCGCTACAGTCGCAAGCACTCCAACGCATGTTCCAACTCAGGGTACTGAAATTGATAACCGCTTTCTTGCAATCTTTTGGGAATGACGCGTTGCCCGTATAGCAGTAGATCTGCTGCCTCGCCCATTATTATTCGCAGGGCGAAAGACGGCATTGGTAGCAAGCTTGGGCGATGCAGCACCGACGCAAGTGTTTTACTAAACTGGGCGTTTGTCACGGGGTTCGGTGCCGTAAAGTTGTATATCCCTTTACACTCAATATTGTCAATAATATGAATCAGCCCGTCTAGCATGTCTTCTAAGTGGATCCAAGACATGTATTGTTTCCCTGAGCCCATCGGGCCACCCAAGCCAAACTTAAAGGGTGGAACCATTTTCATTAATGCACCGCCTCGACGGGTGATAACGATCCCAGTGCGAATAATGCATACGCGTGTGCGCTCTGATTCGGCTTGCTTGGCTAAAAACTCCCATCTTTCACATAACTGATGGCTAAATTCATCATTCGGCGAGTCGAAATCTTCATCGATTATCTCGTCGCCTTGGCGACCATAATAGCCAATGGCAGAGCCGTTGACGAATAACGATGGAGGATCGTTACTGGCTTTCATCAACGAGATTAACTTTTCAGTGATATCCCATCGACTGTGCTCGATAACTTTTTTCTGTTCATCTGACCAACGTTTATTGATTATTGGTTCGCCCGCTAGGTTGATGACCACGTGAAAATTATCAAGGTTTTCGAATTCGTCTAATGACGAAATTAACGTGACCTTGTGACCTAATATCAGCTCTGCTTGCGATACGTTGCGAGTGACCACTGTGATATCATTTGGCTTTAACTTTGGGATTAAATTAGAACCAATTAATCCTGTACCTCCAGTAATCAAAATACGCATAGAAAATCCTTGTTTTGTTACGTTTTAGAGCACGAAAGACGAAGGGAAACTGAATCTGAAAACCGTAAAGCATGAGGTTTGTCAACTTCGGCTTCAGCATAAATCACCCTAGGGTGTTCCGCTGCAATTGCCAACACATCAGCGGTTAATTTTTCCAATAACGCAAAGCGATTATCTTCAACCAATTGAATAATGCGTTTGGTAATAATCTTATAATTAAGCGCATCGTCCATGTTATCGGAACCTGTCGCTTGATCTGCCTTGTATTCAATTTTCACGTTTACAATGACATCTTGCTTGTTTTTTATTTCATCTTCATTAATACCAATATAGGTACGCAAGCGTAGATTTTTTATCCTGATCGTCGCTGGATTTAACTTCATATTGTTACCACTCTTGTTTTACGACGTAAAAATAACCTAAAATCAGTACGTTAATATCTTTTAAAGGTTTTGTACACGGATAATATCAAGTTGTCATTGATATATTTCATAATACTAAATACACAGCGTAAGGCTATAAAACAACCTAACTTTCCACTATCTTTTTTCACTCACTATACAGGTGACATCAACCATGCAAATGAAATACTCTCCTTCGCTGAAAGTGTTATTAATACTCGCGTCACTTGTTGTTGTTCTCGCAGGCGTTAAGGCGGCAAGCACAATCGTCGTACCATTCCTATTATCAATTTTTATTGCGATGTCTTGCAGCCCCATAATTAACTGGGCTAATCGTTATCGGGTGCCAAGAGCGTTATCCGTTGTATTGGTTATACTGCTTATCGTTGTTTTTGGATTTATGCTCGCGGGGCTTGTTGGGCAATCTATGAATGACTTTAGCGAAAACGTACCAAAATACCGTAAACAATTGGTCGAGCAATTTTCTTTCGTTATCGGGCGCTTAAACGATTTCAATATACAACTTAATCAAGACCAGCTGTTGTCTTATCTTGACCCTGGCGCAGCTATGAATATGGCAACTAGCTTATTAACTAGCCTTGGTGGTGTTCTAACAAACTTTTTGCTTATTCTTCTGATTGTGGTGTTCATGCTGTTTGAAGCCGAATCGTTTCCTCGTAAAATTCATATTGCTTTGGACGATCCGAACATGAAGATGCGTCAAATAGACAAGTTCTTACTGTCGGTCAAAAACTACTTGGCGATTAAAACTCTCGTAAGCTTAGCTACTGGCTTGGTGATTGGCCTTTGGTTGTATTTCTTAGGTGTAGACCATTACCTGTTATGGGCGATGATGGCATTTCTATTAAATTACATTCCAAATATTGGCTCGATAATCGCCGCTATTCCAGCGGTATTACTTGCGCTAGTGCAATTAGGGCCAGGTGTCGCAGGTTTAACCGCGCTGGGGTTTGTTGTGACGAATACCGTGATGGGCAATATAGTTGAGCCAAGATATATGGGACGTGGCTTAGGCTTGTCCACGTTGGTTGTATTTCTATCCTTAATATTTTGGGGCTGGTTGCTTGGCACCGTCGGTATGCTGTTGTCAGTACCTTTGACTATGATCGTTAAAATCGCTCTAGAGTCCGGCCAAGATACCCGCTGGATTGCATTGCTATTAGCCAGCGATGGCCCAGAACTTAAACAGTTAGAGCAGGAAGAGGGACAAGAAGACAGCGGACAAGAAGATAGCGCGCAAGGACCAAGCGAACAAGAAGATGAGAAAGCCTAAGTCAAAGCTAAAGCCGAAAGCGCAATAAATGCTTGCCCTGCTTTCCTTAGTGAAGCAAGGGCAGGGAATTGCGTTTTTACCAGATGTGTATGTACAAAAAGAACAGGCCAATAGCTCTCTAAGGAGCCTTATATAATTTTAGACCTTAGCGTTACCCATCAATCAGCTTCACGTACCTAACCGACAGGTTACGCCTTTGCTAACAGCGCTTACAGAGTTTGTAGTGCAATATTAGCATGAGTAAAGGCGATGCCAACACTGGCGACTGAAATCAAAGATCGTTAAGCACGCTGGCGGCCGTGCTCTGTAGCCTTGTTTAAGCGACCATAAGCTTAGGCCTTGTAAATATCATGCACCTATTGCAATATCTCGCTGACAATATGCCTTCGTGGGCGTGTATTCCGCGCTGGAACTTCTCATTTTAGGCAAAGAGCGTACTTTCTAATTTATTCACAGCAGTGCTAATTCTAGTCGCGTCAGCATCAATGATCTCAAGGCGAGAATCTGGGCTTTCATCAAGCTCGATACAGGTCAGCACCTCGTCAACTTTATCGAATCCGAAAATACCCTTTTCAGTAATAAGCACGGCTTTTAACCTATCCACCTCAACCACACTGAGCAAGTTCATCGCCTGAGTGAAATCAAATATTTTATCGCCATTGAATATCCAGCCTTGAGAGGAAAACCCCTGTGCGGTATTTTCTATGGTAACGCGGCCAGTTCGCTGTAACGCGTGCTGTAAATCATCAACTAGCGACTCTTCTTTTTCATGTTTATGTTCAGACTTGTCAGATAAAGCCTGAGCTTTAACTGTAACACTGCCGGTCGTGCCCGCAAGTATAGACAGATCAGCCAGAGGACTATCTAACATAGTCAAAGGCGTATTGGCTAAGCCTTGCTCTGCAAGATAGCTTTTTAAATGGCCAACTTCATCACCTTTATATAAATCGATTTTGGTCGCAATAATACGATCGGCAATGGACAACTGTTCTTGGTAAATGAGGTTTTCACGATAACGCGGCTGAGCGATTACGCGGGCATCCACTAACGTAAGCGTTGCCTGAATATCAAACACATCTTGATAATGGGGTTGCTGCAAGGCAGCGAGTACTTCTTTAGGGTGGCCTACACCTGTCGGCTCAATTAACAGCCGGTGGGGTTTAGCATAGGAAATTAACTGATTGAGCGCTATTTGCATGGGCAAGCCCGAGGTGCAACACATACAACCCCCGGGCACTTCTCTGATGTAAATATTATCTTCAGGTCGCCCTTTGAAAAAAGCGCCATCTATTCCAACTTCACCGAACTCATTGACTAAAATCGCCCAGCGCTCATCTTTAGGCTTAAGGGTAAGTAACTGCTTAATAAGGCTGGTTTTCCCTGTCCCCAAAAAGCCTGTAATTATGTTTGTGGGAATGGCTGATGTAGGAGCAGGCAACAACATTATATATCTCTCAGAGGGGAGTAGGTGTGAAAAGTGTGATGTTATAACAATTTGCCAAGCGCGACTATCCTTCAACGCTGTTTTATCCAATGCCTCTTTCATTTTCAATGCTGGACACGGCTCATTTACCCTTCACTGCGCAGTTGGTGCTTTGTCATCTGCACTTCAATCTTTGTCATAAGAGAGACATTGGTAGAAACTAGATAAGAGCCATAAACAATACAACACAAGCGACTCACTTTCTTTAGGTGCTTATTTGCACGCGTTACAAGCAATGTAATTCTAGGTAAATATCCACATACAATCGTTCATTTGTGCGATTATTGAATATATCAAGCGGGTTTAAATTTGAATAAAGGGACCGGTAATATGGGCACGAAGAATAAAAAGGGCACGATAAATAGAAATTTATTCGTGGGGTTAATTACCCTTAGTGTATTCGGCCTCACTGCTTGCGATGATTCATCAGAATCATCCGCAGAGAAAGAGTCAACCAAAAACTCGGGGTTAGAGATTTCGTTGTTTGCTGACGGGGCATTTTTGCAACCGCCTAAAATGGTTGATTGCGAAACAGCCCAGGGTACCGCTACCACGTGTTACCAATTTATCACTTCTGGCGCGCCAGCAGGGCGAGTACCAGGCCCATTTTGCCCCAGAACGATCGACGATGGGGCTGACGTCTCAGGTAGTTGGTTCAGCAAAGATGCAGAGGGGGACTTAGTCGACCTTACAGGTAACTTCATCTTAACGCTTGATGAATATTACGGTGATGAAAAATGGCTACTCTACGATGCTAAAACAGGAAAAATACGTTACACCGCTGACAAAGAATCTTGCTCAGGGGCGGCCCGTCCTGATGTTGAAGAACAATATAAGCAGAACTGCATTGAGTGTGAGTTGAGCTACCTTGATGAGGACTTTTCTTTAACCTATTTAATTCCAACCACACCCATTCCCTCTGCTAATACGGGGCGACTGCATACGGTGGGTATCGCGTTAGATGGAACTGAGTTATCTGGCCCTGCACCGGTTAGCGAGATTTTGGGTAGCTACACGATTGCCGCTTTTGATGACTGTGGTGGTCATATTAATCTGCATCAAGGGTATCACTATCATTCAACAACAGGCTGTAGTGATGCTCAAGCAAGTGATGATGGGCACGCACCGTTAATTGGCTATGCTGTTGATGGGTATGGCATTTATGCCATGCGCGATGCTAAGGGTAACGAAGAATCTTTGGATGAGTGCCGAGGGACGACTGATGATACAAGAGGCTATCATTATCATGCCGCAAGCCCAAACGAGAACATGTTCATTGGTTGTTTACATGGAGAGTCTGTGCGACCTGCTGGTGGCCCTCCTGGGGGAGGTCCGGATGGCGGTCCTCCCGGTGGCAGACCGGATGGAGCGCCAAACGAAGCAGGCGGCCCACCGCCTAGGGAGCGCTAAATGAGAGCCGCTGGGGGAGTATCCCCTGTGACGTTAACTCGAGAGCTTATTATGAAGTGTCGCATTCTGTGCGCTGCGATCTTACCACTGCTAGCCAGTAGTAACGCAACGGCACATGCAGGCCAACTGAATATAAAAGCCCTTGATGCATGTGAACTGAAAGAGCGGTCTCAGGCCTGTGATTACCGAGGGACCCATAATGATTTATACATCGGCACCTGCCAGTACATGTCAGATGCCCTATCGTGCGTTCGAAATCAGCCTATTCAACGAACAGAAACGCCCGTTAAAAAAGATACCCAGTTCAACCTTGAAGAAAATAGAACCTTAGAAAAGCAATAACGTCGCGCAATGTCTCTATCGTCATCGATATAGAGGTTCTGTCGTCCTCTTCTAGGAAGAACCACACAGCATAAACACTGGCTTATCTAAACAAACATACGTTGCAACGTTAGCCCCGAATGACAAACTAACCTACTTTTCGTCTCTTATTGCGGGATGAGAAAAATACTGTAGTGGTATTAATAAGTATTTTTCATTTTCCCGCGTCAACTCAGAACACGAACTTGTAACTGAGTGAGCCCATGAGCAACAACATTGAAAACGTGAGCGTCGTTCGTACCATTTTAGGACCATATCGGATGGCTGAGCTACTGCCGACGTGATCACCAGCTAAATTGGCGATGACTAGAACATATGACAAGCATTAAACACAACATAAGCGTAGTATCTGTTTGAAAAATGAACAATAAAGGTAAGGCGAACAAATGTTTGGAATGGAGGTGTTTGCGCTGAGTCCTCACAGTGGATGGTGAGCGAGTGCTTTGTCGTTAGTTTAGGTGATAATCAAGACCAGCGCCGGTGTCGATATGTTGAGTTCAGAGGCCAAATAGGCTGGTATGCTTGCTAAAGTCAGTTAATAACTCTGCCAAACTACATATGCGATAAACCCAATCCAACTCAGGGCTAAAAGGCCCCATGGTAAGCGATTAAAAGCTGCGGTTGGGAGAACTTGGATTGTTGGCTCATTAGGTTTATCAGCAACGTGTTTGGCTTTTTGTTTACGCTGTTTGTCAATTTCACGTAATTTTATCCTCTGTTGCTTCTTGTAATCCGCAATGCCTTTTTGAATGCCTTGAGCAATCAGCTTGGTTTGCTCTTTCGTTTGGCCACTTTTTTGTCTTCCCTTAGCTAACTTCATCGCTTGCTCTTCAACTTGTGGTGATACTTTAGGTTTCATTTTTGATTGTTCCACATCATTTAATTAAGCAGCCTAGTTTACTGTATACGCTAAATTGAAGTCGATTACCCTTACCTCAAATTCTGTTGAGATGATGCCTCATTTTACCGAAATAGGCGCACGTTTTTCCATAGTCATAGCTAACAAAGCGTATAAATGCATTAACGGTTGGTCTATGCGTGCTGAGCTGATAAAAAAGCCCTGCTAATGCAGGGCCTGATTGAATTTACCAGTAATTTAGTGATAATTCTGGTGACACATCTGATGAACCACGTTTACCACAAGTTAGCCATTACAAACTGGGGGAGTAACGAATAGCTAATCCTACTGTTCTGCCTATTACATCGTAATCACTGACTGTATTGAAATGATTTGCTCCTGCTGATGGGGTAGGAGGTTGCTTGTCAAACAGGTTGTCGATACCGAAGTTTAACACCACTTGCTCGGTTGCTTGCCAAGATGCGGCGAAGTCAAAATAATCTTGGGCGCTAATGCTAGTGGAGCGGTCAGACGCGTAATCCACATCGCCTATTCGTCTCCAACCTAGTTGCATGTTTATGGTGTCTAATTGCCAATCAAGGGTTGCTCTGTGCTTGTAGTCAGCTTGCAACACGCTGGCAAAGTCGCCGGAGCAGGCGCTGCCGTAGGTCCCCTTACAATCAATAGCCGCCACTGTGGCATTGTTTTGGCGGGTTTGCTTAGTAACTAGGTTACCTTGATAACTAAACTTGAGCTTACCCCCAATGGCGTCAGGCGCATCCATGATGTAATTGGTCGCTATATCAATACCGCTTTGTTCAATCGATGCCAAGTTGAAGTCATTAACGATAGCTGTGGTGATAAAACCAGTGGTTGAGTCACGCAGAACAGCGCCACATAATGGATTGTTCGCATCAGGGTTATCGATATAGCAGCTTTGTAACGCCGCGCCAGGTTGAATTTGGCTAACGGCATCAGAGATATCAATGTGATAATAATCGATTGAGATATCGAAACCGTCAATGTACTCAGGGGTGTAGACGATACCCAGGGTCTCAGATTCGGCCTGTTCAGGCTTAATGTCTGGGTTGCCTCCATAGGTGTACTCCGCGGTGCTCGAATCATAAGCTGTACCAATCGCAGGTGCACCGTAGCGTTCGCACTGAGCTGTATCGCCTGTGCCCAATAAGCAAGGATCGCCGTTATAACGCCCAGCAAATCGGGCTACAAACTGATCGCTTGTTTGATCGAATAAGGCAAGTGATAAGCCACTGATTGGGCTAGCAAACTCACCTAGGTTGGGTGCTCTAAACGCGGTTAGTTTGTTCGCACGTAAGCGAATATCATCATTAATCGCCCAGTTAAGGCCAATTTTATAGGTATCTTCTGCTTCGGTATTAGAATACTCGGAAACACGATAAGCCCCTTCAATGCTCACTTCTTTGGCAAAGGCGACGTCTGATACCACAGGGATTAGCACCTCGGCATAAAATTCCTCACTGTCAAAGCTAGCATCCATATCAAATGCGCTTACAGTCGCAAAACTGGTGCCGTTTCTGAATGCGTCCCCTGGCGTCTGTTCGCCCGTTTCTTTGCGATATTCATAACCTACTGCAAAATCGATGGGACCATCCGGTAATTCAAATATGGCTGATGAGTCACCAGACAGAGTTGCTGCAAGCACATTTTGAGTGCGCTCTCGGGTGGTATAAATAAGTGGGTCACTGAAATTGGATAAATCCAAATTCGGGTCGAACAAATCGACACTATTGGCCAACGCCGCAAAGCGATTATTGCCAGCGCCGTCAACTGTATAGGCGTTATTATATAAGGTCGCGGTTTCATCTGTTTTACCGTACTGCCCGTAAACATCGTAACGTAAGTAATCAGTGATATCGCCTTTGATGCCCAATTGTAGTTGAATTGAATCTCGCTCAGCTTCTGTGTGCTGTACACCAAGGCCTAGATTTCGTTCTACGTTTACTTGTGCATTGCCGTCAGTATCAAAGGTTAGTCTATTGCGAATGTCATCAGTTAAAAAGGCATTATCTGCGGTTAGCGTCACTGCTTGATTGACCGATATCGGTGCTTGTCCGCTTGCGCCAGCACCCTCAACCGTAACTTGAGAGTACATGACTCGACCATAAGCCGTGGCGTTGTCAGTTAGATCAAAGTCAAATAATAGGCCGCTCGACAAACGTTTCATCGGTTGAGTCAGGTACAGATCAGCAGTTGAGCTTGTTGTTTGGCGCTCATCAAGCACATTTCCGCCTCCACCAATGGCAAAGGCATTGCCTGTTGCCACGTCGGTATAGTAACCGCCAGTGTTAATGATGGCGTTGGCATTTTGCATTGCATAATCACGCTCGCCGGCTAATAACTCTTTTCTTTCTGAGTAGCCGAGGTAGCCTGTTATATGACCTAAACCATCAGCGATATCACCGCCGAAAATACCTTCAAAATTAAGTGTTTCGTTACCGCCATCAGCGGTTTCGTAGCTGCTGGAAAACTCAGCACCAGTAAAGTCATCGTTCAGGATAAAGTTAACCACACCAGAAACTGCATCAGCACCATACACAGCGGCGGCACCGCCAGTGAGTACATCAACACGCTTGATTAAGCCAGTGGGGATCATGTTAACATCCACAGAATTACGGAAACTAAATGGCACGGCGCGCGTGCCATCAATCAATACTAGGGTGCGGTTTTGCCCTAAGCCTCGTAAATCAATGGTTGAAGAGCCAAATGAATCACCTACGGTCGAGCCGGTACTGTTTGCACCCGCCGCTGCTTGGGGTAATTTTGTTGTAATCTCTTCCACGTTGACGGCGCGATCTAGTTTAATTTGTACTTGGTCAACACTGGCTACTGCACTGCTTGATACCAGCTCTGTGCGTTGTATTCTAGAGCCTGTAATGGAGATAACTTCGGTTTTATCTGCTTTTTGCGATTGCTCTTGCGCCATGGGGGCACAACTGAAAAAAGCAGCGGTTACTGCAAGCGTGATGGGCGTTAGGGTGAGTCGTTGCAACTTGCTAGTATGCGTTTTGTGTTTCATTTGTCTTCTATCCCGAGGTCAATATTCGATGGAAAGCGCAATAAAAAGCACGATGGAAAAATGTGCTTTTGGTGATTCTTATTTGTACACAAGACTCATTATTTACTCAGCAAAATACAAATTGCAATAAAACTTTCTTGTTAATTTTATATTTATTGATAAATTATTCTTACTCAGTCGTAATTAAGAGCAGATTAAATAATGAACAAGCACATCGAGCAACTATATCGCAGCGCTAAAAAACGCTCTCGCTTAATCATTGGTTTGATGAGTGGCACCTCACTAGACGGACTGGACGTGGCATTGTGCCGCATTGAGGGGCACGGCACTGACACGCAAATCGAGTTAGTGGCATTTTGCACCGTGGATTACGACGATGGTTACAAACAAAAAATAAAAAGTGTGTTTGCTAAGCGCCAAGTGGACTTGCAACAGGTGACCTTGCTAAACCCTTGGGTAGGCGTTTTGCATGGTCAGATGGTCAATCAATGTTTAGAAAAGTGGAATATAGCTGCCACAGACATCGATGCCATCGCTAGCCACGGGCAAACGATTTATCACTGCCCGTTAGGTCAACATGGTCAAAGTGAGTTTGGCAACGCCACTTTGCAAATTGGTGATGCGGATCACCTAGCCGTAACTACTGGCATTTTGACCATAGGGGATTTTCGCCAGAAACATATAGCAGCAGGAGGTGAGGGCGCGCCGTTAGCCGTTTATGGGGACTACTTGTTTTTCACCAGCAAGCAAGAGAATCGCATTTTATTGAACATGGGTGGCATCGCTAATTTGACCTTTTTGCCCTGCTCAGCAGATGCAAGTGCGGTATTTAGTTCAGATATTGGGCCAGGCAATACCATCATGGACGCATACGTGCAGCGCCATTTTTCGCCATTACACTATGATAAAGACAGTGCAATGGCATCTCAGGGCAAGGTGCACTTAGGGTTATTGGATAGCTTGTTAGAGCATGCGTTTTTTGCGCTAGATTTTCCTAAAACCACTGGCCCCGAAGTATTCAATTTGGACTATTTAAGTGTTGCTCAGGCGCACTCAGCTACCCGACAATTAGCCCATGAAGATGTACTTGCCACCTTGAATTTATTTTCGGCGAGAACAATTGCAAATGCCATTAATGATGCCGCTATCGAGCTTGAAGAATTCAACGTTTACGCAAGCGGCGGTGGCATTCATAACCCGCTGTTGATGGAGCATATTTTGCGATTGTGCCCCAACGTGACGGCCATCCAAGATACCAGCAAGCTAGGGATAGACCCAGACGCCAAAGAAGCGGTGCTATTCGCCATATTAGCTAACGAATGCCTAGTTGGTGGGCAACAGCCGTTTGGCAACCTAGAGCAGGGGATCCCGAATATCACCATGGGCAAAATAAGCTTTCCTGATTAAACAGCCTAAATGGGATAGTGAATTACGTAGGAAATCGGCAGTGCTGCGCTCAACTCAGTGGTAGAAACAAGTCAACAGTACCCTGTGCACAGGCTATCTTAAACATTTGCCACACACCGCTTTCATTTCAAGCTCGAAGTAGTCGTCTCATATTGCTTTGCACGGTTTTTAGTGCGGCGCTTCGTACGCATTTTTACATACCTATTAGTATGATTTTCGTAATTTCTAGCATTGTTTCATCTTACGAATAGAGCCAAAACGATACTCTTTCAACTAGAGCAAAGTCTTCGCGGTATCCTTCTGATTTTGGCGGTTCGCCGACGTTCAGCTTAGTTTGCCGATGTTAACCAAATGTTATATGTTGTTGACTGAAAACTGACCGTATTTTAGATGCAAAGTGCTAAGCATTAAAATGGGTTTGTCTTGTTTATCTATTCAGCCAACGCTAGGAAAGCAAAAAATGAAGTATATGAATAAATTCACTCAGTTCGGCCTACATGCAAGTCGTTTTTTGTCCTTATCTTTAACGTTATCAATATTCACCACTGGCATAATAATCGGTCATGCTTCTGCCGATACACGTTCTGATGATGCGTTTATCGAAAAGAGTAAATTAGTGGAGCGCAGCAGTGAAATACTCTTTTGGACCCAAGAGGAGCGTGCGATCGGTTTTAAAAACATTAGCAGAATGTGGCCGACGCGAGTGGTTGCAAAATCTAAAAATGCACAACCCATGGTGTTAAATGATCTCGGTCTAGGAAGTGTTACCTACCAGGTTGGAGAAACGAAGTATACCATCGAAGATTTCATTGCTCTTAAAGGCGCGATAGGGATGGTGGTGCTAAAAGACGGTGAGTTGGTATACGAAAATTACACAGAAGGAAATGATAAGAACACCCGCTGGATATCGTTTTCAGTCACTAAATCGGTTTCATCGTTACTGATTGGCGCTGCAATCAAAGATGGCTATATAGCAAGCGTAAATGATCAGATGGTTGACTACTTGCCTCAGCTGAAAGGCTCGGCTTACGAGGGCGTAACCATTAAAAATGTGCTGCACATGAATTCTGGCGTTCAGTGGAACGAAGATTACAGCGACCCAAATTCGGATGTGTCAAAAGCAGGCGGAGCAAATGGCATAACATTAATTAACTATGTCAAAGCGCTTTCAAGAGCGCACGAGCCGGGTACCGTGTTCAATTACAATACTGCAGAGTCGAACTTGATTGGCGAGCTTTTACGCTCAGCGATTGGTAACAATGCTGCTACCTATTTACAAGATAAAATATGGCAACCCTACGCCATGGAAAACGATGCGTTTTGGGTACTTGATAGACCAAACGGTGTTGAAACCGGTGGTTGTTGCTTACTGGCTAGCCTGAGAGACTTTGCTCGGCTTGGGCAGTTCGCCTATGAACAATTGTCGTCACCGCTCAATTCACCATTGCCGGTCAACTGGGTAAAAGACTCGATAACGCCATCGACCACGTACCCTCATTATGGTTACCAATGGTGGTTAGAAACTGGCAACGAGAAGTTTCGCGCATCCGGTATTTTTGGCCAATCAATTGCCATTTATCCTGAGCTCGGAGTCGTTATAGCCAAACATGGCAACACTCCCCAGGCCACAGGGTCTAGCGTATTTAAGGAACACGAAAAAGCGCTAGATGCAGCTATATTAGCAAGGATTAAAGCACTATAGCGTCTCGACTGAGAGCCGTTATAAAGTGAGAGCTCTATAAATAGACGGCTTAGCCACTGGTGGGGGATTGAGCCATCTTACTAACCTTGCTTTTCCTGAAAATAATTTGCACGTTAATAATGATACATTCGACCAGCGATATGAGCTTACGCCATGAATGACTCTAGCGTATTAGGTTCGATGATGGTTAGAGATAAAATGATGGGGGTACGTGAAGCGCTGAGAAAATTTCGTATATGCAGAAAATAACACCTTAGTTACCCAGCATGGCGCATAAGTTATTTTAAGATGCTAAGTATACTTACCCACCACACGTCTGAGCAATACATAAGCGATTGAGGTTGTTTTTCATTTTCAAGCTTCACTCAAACATTGGGGGAATAGTCTACACTGGGTGTGAACTTATGTTTCAGGGAGGAAATAGGGATTAAATGTAAATATTTTTCTTGCCGGTGAAATATTCATTTACATCGTTGGGTCTTATCATTTGTAAGCAAGATTACACAAAATTATTACTTCTACTTAAGGTGTCAAATATGAAACAAATTAAACAAACTACTATCGCTACAGCAATTGGTGCAGTTGTACTAGGCTCACTAGCTTCAGTTAGCTTTCAAGCAAATGCGGCACCTTTTGGGATGCAAACATTAGAGTCTGGTTATATGCAAGATGTTGCTGAAGGTAAATGCGGCGAAGGCAAATGTGGCGGCGACAAAGCAGCTAAAATGACCAAAGAAGGTAAGTGCGGCGAAGGCAAATGTGGCGGCGACAAAGCAGCTAAAATGACCAAAGAAGGCAAGTGCGGCGAAGGTAAATGTGGCGGCGACAAAGCAGCCAAAGAAGGCAAGTGCGGCGGCGACAAAGCAGCCAAAGAAGGTAAGTGCGGCGAAGGTAAATGTGGCGGCGACAAAGCAGCCAAAGAAGGCAAGTGCGGCGAAGGTAAATGTGGCGGCGACAAAGCAGCTAAAGAAGGTAAGTGCGGCGAAGGTAAATGTGGCGGCCAAGCTTAATTCTTAACTAGAATTTTCTGAATAAAGGCCAGCTTTGCTGGCCTTTATTGTTTAGGCGACGTAAGTTGTCGGCTAGGTTAAAACAGTCGTTATAACGGCAGTGAAGAGGTAAGTGATGCAGAGTAAGCATTTATCAGGCGTGGGTTTAGGATTACGCCGTGAGATGATCAACGAACTAATTGACGATATTCCCAGCGCTGTCGATTTTTGGGAAGTCGCTCCCGAGAACTGGATCCCGCTGGGAGGAAAGTACCAAAAGCAGCTCAATCAGTTTACCAGCACCAGCGAGTTTACAACCCACGGACTTTCACTGTCTATTGGTGGCCCCGAGCCGCTGGATATTAATTTCGTTAAAGACGTAAAAGCATTTCTTGATACGCATAATATTCAGCATTACAGCGAGCACCTAAGTTATTGTTCAGGTAAGGGCCATCTCTACGACTTAATGCCAATCCCATTCAGCGAAGACGCAGTGAAGTACGTGGTTGAGCGAGTTAACATGGTGCAAGACATCATTGAGCGGCCGCTCATACTAGAAAACGTATCATACTATGCAGCGCCCAACGCTAATATGAGTGAACAAGACTTCACACTAGCAGTATTGGAAGAATCGAATTGTAAAATGCTGTTAGATGTAAACAATATCTATGTAAATTCAATTAACCATGGTTATGACGCTGAGGGTTTTTTGAAGGCAATGCCAACAGCACGAATTGTCTATGGTCATATTGCTGGGCACTATGATGAGGCTGACGATTTGAAAGTGGACACCCACGGCGCTGATGTGATTCAACCTGTATGGGATTTACTCGAAAAAGCGTATGAGATCCACGGTGTCTTCCCCACCTTGTTAGAGCGTGATTTTAATATTCCTCCGATTGAAGAACTCTTGCTTGAAGTTGACAAAATTCGACAAATTCAGCATAAGCATAGGGTGGCCGAGACACACAAGGATTTGGCATAAATGTACGACTTTCAAAAGACTCAGCTGGCGTTCATTGATCACCTAAAAGATCCTGCTACTCACCCTTTCTCACATGGCATTGAACCAAGGCGAATGGAAATCTATCGAGATTTGTTCTTTAACAATATCAAGGGGTTTCTTAGTTCGGGCTTTCCTGTACTTGAGAGTTTGTATACCGAAGCGCAATGGAACAGCCTTGCTCGGCAATTTTTTGCTGAGCACGAATGCCGTTCGCCCTATTTTACGGATATCAGTAAAGAGTTCGTTGAGTATTTAAGCAATGAATACGAACGCCAACCACATGATCCCATTTTTATGGCCGAACTGGCCCACTATGAATGGATGGAGCTTACGGTATCTATCAGAAAGCAAACTCACTCTCAAACATACGACGCAGCACAAAAGGTAACAGCAGTGCAATTATCACAACTTGCCAGCGTGGTTAGTTACCAGTTTCCTGTACACCAAATTAGCCAAGATTATCAACCAAGCGAACCTAGCGAGCCTGTTTATTTAGTGATCCACCGTGATAGCGACGATCAAGTAGATTTTACGCTGATAACCGCTATGACAGCCCATTTGCTCGTCACGATTGAAAATAATCAGCATTTGTCACTCGAGTCGCTGAATCAAAGTATGATTGAAACGCTCCCGCAAATAGAACCAGCGCAAGTGATACAAGGCGTAAATCAAATTGTGCAGCAAATGTTAGAGCAACAGATACTCGTGCCGTATGCGATTAGCACGTAAATAGGCTATCAATTTTTATTTGTTTGAATTACCATTTACGGCTGAATTCATATTAGTTAAATCGCGACGAATGGGGTTTTCAATGCAAGATAATAATGGTTCTCAAGATCCGTTCAACTTCACTTATCTGGCCGCTGGGCTGTTGACGTTATTGGCACTGCCATTAATGCACGTCATCCTTGGTTGGATGGTTTTCCTTTAACCGTCGTTTTTTAATTATCCATCACAACGGGGAAAGCTGTGCCCGCTGCTTATATAAAGTCGGTTATTAAAACCGTACCTGATTATCCCAAGCCTGGGATTTTATTTCGTGACGTGACTTCGATTCTTGAAGATCATAAAGCGTACACGACGAGTATCGAACTCTTGGTAAAAGAGTTCGCTCCATACAATTTCGATAAAGTGGCTGGCACAGAAGCCCGCGGCTTTTTGTTTGGTGCGCCTCTGGCGATTGAGCTAGGTATCGGTTTTATACCTGTACGTAAGCCCAATAAACTGCCGCGTAAAGTGATTAGCGAAAGCTACGATCTTGAATACGGCACTGACTGCCTAGAGATCCATGAAGATGCGGTCAAACCGGGTGAGAAAGTATTGATGCTAGATGACTTGCTTGCCACTGGTGGCACAATGATCGCCACTGCTAATTTAATTAGACGTTTAGGCGGTATCGTTGAGCATGCTGGTTTTGTTATTTCATTACCTGATTTAGGTGGTGAAGCCAAACTGCAAGAAATCGGTGTACAAAGTCATTCAATTTGTGAGTTCGAAGGCGAGTAATCCAATAACATGAGCTATCAAGTTCTAGCGCGAAAATGGCGGCCAAATAATTTCAGTGAATTAGTTGGTCAAGAGCATGTAGTCGCAGCCATTTCAAATGCACTTGATAATGACCGCTTACACCACGCTTATTTGTTTACGGGTACGCGAGGTGTGGGCAAAACCACTATCGCACGGATCTTTTCCAAGAGTCTGAATTGCGAATTGGGCATGGGGTCAAAACCCTGTGGTAAATGCTCTACGTGTGTTGAAATAGAGCAGGGCAACTTCGTTGATCTGTTAGAAATCGATGCAGCCTCACGCACAAAGGTCGAGGATACTCGGGAATTATTAGACAACGTACAATATCGACCCTCACGTGGTCGATACAAAGTGTACTTAATTGATGAAGTACACATGTTGTCTAAGCATAGTTTTAACGCTCTGCTTAAAACCCTTGAAGAGCCACCGCCACACGTCAAATTCTTGTTGGCGACAACCGATCCGCAAAAGCTACCGATCACGATTTTATCTCGCTGCTTGCAGTTCAACCTTAAAGCCTTATCACGAGCGCAAATTGCTCAGCAACTACAGCATGTTTTTGCCCAAGAGCAACTTCAAAATGCGCCAGAAGCGCTGGCGCAAATAGCAAGAGCTGCACAGGGAAGTATGCGTGACGCTTTGAGTTTATCCGATCAAGCTATTGCCCAAGGCAATGGCAACGTCAGTTTGAGCATAGTCACCGACATGCTCGGCTTAATGGACAAAACGCAAGTTCTCAAGTTACTCAATGCTGTGCTGAATAAGCAAAATGAGTCGGTGTTTGAATTGGTCGACTTTATGTCTGAACAAGCCGTCGACTATAGCCAGGTGCTGAATGAATTGATGAGTTTGCTACATCAAGTCGCTTTGACCCAATTTGTACCTGATGCATGCAAACTTGAGACTATTTCCGCTCGGGCAATATATCAATTAGCAAAAAATGCACTGCCTGAGCACATACAATTGCTTTACCAAATTGCATTGCAAGGCAAGCGCGATATGCCATTTGCAGCGGATGCCAGAACAGGCTTGGAAATGACACTGCTGCGCATGTTGGCCTTTAGCCCAGTGCAAGTAAATACTAGTGTTGAAGAGCTAGTGGCTATGACCCCAAGCTCAGCACCGAGTAGTGGGCCGAGTAGTGCACCGCTGCCAATGCGAGACAAACACGACCTTGTTACACCCACCGACGACACGCCAGTTGAGTCTAAGGAAACGGTTGTAGCTGCGATGGCACAAGCTGAGGAAGCGCCCCAAGCACCAATTGCCACTGAGATTGATAACACGCAAAGAGTGGCAGCGCCAAAAGATGCGCCATCTACAGCCAGTGACTCTACGTCTAACAATGATTTTACTAACGACAGTGATTTTACAGCCCGTCAGAACACTCAACCCCTTGAGGTCATGGGCTCGAAAAGCGAGCGTGCAGACAATGCGGCCACACAAAATCAAGTGGAAGGGGCAGCAGCTGTTGAAAAGACACTAGCAGATGAAACTTCAGCTCAGCCGTTTGATGATGACGAATATCACAGTGCACAAATGCAGGACATGGAAGCGCAACAAGCAGGCATTTTGCAAGAAGCTGAGTATTTTATTCAGCCGCAAACTCAGCAACCGCATGATACGAATACAGCTGTCGACCATCAGCAAGAAGTCCATCAACAAGATGCCTCGAAGCCGCAAAGTCAATCTACCGAAAGTTTACTTGCGCTGCGCCGTAAACTCACTCAGGCAACGGAAGATGAACAGGAGAATGTCCCTTCAGTAAAAAAGTCTGAAGGTGGTTATGATGCCAGTCAGTTTCTGCCTGGTGGCAGCGGGCCGGGTGTTGAACCAATGGCTGGCGCAATTCCTAGGAATCAGCCCGTCACGAAGCCTGCTTCTGCTGAAAGCCCGAGTTCACCCGAATCTCTACCTGAGCCGTCTTCACCTGAGCAGTATTCACCTGAGCAAGCTACGCCGTACACGTATTCTGCTCAAGCAGATGCACCTTATCCGAACGATGCTGATGTACCTAATGCGAATCAGGCCGAGTTAGGGGAAGCACCGCCTTGGGCGACAGATGATGCTAATAATCAAACCTCTCTTAATGAATTCAATGATATCAATGACATTAACGAAGTAACCGTTAACGAAGTCACTGGTGGTGATGTATCTGTTAATGAACTAAGCCATGAGGCGCTAGCCCTTGATGAAGTGACGGTGCCCGTTGACGCACAAGAAGACATAGCAGAAAACCAACAAGAGATTGAAAATACCGTTTTCGACCCCACTGCTCATTTAGCGCAAGATTTAGAATGTGAGGTGGACTATGAGGTACCTGCATTTCTTGAGTCGGGTGAGAAGGTCACAATAGCGCCCCAATTGGATAAATGGAGCGCGTTGATAACACAGATGCAAGTGGCTGCGCTGACGAAGCAATTGGCGCTGCATTCTGAGTTCACTCAAGATGGTGACAAAGTCGTGCTCAATTTGGTGCAAACCAAGGAGCACCTGAATACCGATTCAGCTAAAGAACAATTGCAACGTGCACTGAGTGATGTGTTGCAACAACAGATTACCCTAGAGGTACATGTAGGTGACGCGATTAACACGCCGTTTGCCTTACAACAAAGTATTAATCGGGTGCGATTTGAATATGCCAAGCAAGTGGTCGAAACTAATGAGTCCATTTGTATGTTTAAAGACATGTTCAACGCCCAAGTGCTAAATGATTCAATCAAAGCACGCTAGGTTTTATTTCAAAGTTTAAGAGAGAAAAATATGTTTAAAGGTGGAATGGGTAATGTAATGAAGCAAGCGCAACAAATGCAAGAGCGCATGCAGAAGAAACAAGAAGAGCTAGCCAAAATGGAAGTTACCGGCGAGTCTGGCGCAGGTTTGGTGAAGGTCACTATGACCTGTAACCACAACGTACGCCGCGTTGACATTGACGATAGCTTGATGGAAGACGATAAAGAAATGATTGAAGACTTGGTTGCGGCAGCCACCAACGATGCAGTACGTCGTGTGCAAGAAACCACCAAAGAACAAATGGCAGATGTCACTGGCGGCATGGCGATGCCTCCGGGCTTCAAAATGCCGTTCTAAGAAAGCCGACTCTCAGTATTTCACTCAAGGTAGTATAGATGAAGCTTAGTCCTCTTATTTTAGAGCTTATTAACGCGTTTAAAGTGTTACCCGGTGTGGGCCCGAAAAGCGCCCAGCGCATGGCGTTTCATTTGTTAGAGCGAAATAGAAGTGGTGCCTTGCAGTTGAGCCAAGTGTTGCATAACGCCATGGAACACGTGGGGCATTGTAAGCAGTGCCGTACGTTTACCGAAAGCGAATTGTGTGAAATTTGTGCTCACCCTAGACGTAGCGAAGCGGGCACTTTGTGCGTTGTTGAGTCCCCCCAAGATGTGGTGGCGATTGAACAAACCGCTGAATTTAAAGGTTTGTACTTTGTATTGATGGGACATTTATCGCCTATCGATGGTATTGGGCCGAGTGAAATCGGGTTAGACGAACTAGCGAATTTGTTAGACAGCAAAGATTTGACGGAAGTGATCCTAGCCACCAACCCGACGGTTGAAGGCGAGGCAACGGCCCATTACATTGGCCAGATGTGCTCTGCGAGAGACATTCAAGCGACTCGGTTAGCTCACGGTATGCCGGTGGGTGGCGAGTTAGAATATGTTGATGGCAATACGTTGACGCATGCTTTTGTGGGTCGTCGAAGCCTGTCTTAGGCGAAAATTTCTACGTTTTATGACGGTCTAGTTCATAGGCCGTCAAATATCTCACTGATAGTTACAATTTTTTCATCTTTTGTATTGAAATGCTTTCAAGCGACCTTATCTCCTTACTCACAAACAGAAACCAACTAACTTAGGAGATACTTGTCCATGGCTGACGTTGCCCATCAAGAAACTCATGGCTTTCAAACCGAAGTAAAACAATTGCTTCAGTTGATGATCCATTCACTTTATTCAAATAAAGAAATATTTCTTCGTGAACTTGTTTCTAACGCTGCCGATGCAGCAGACAAATTACGATTCAAGGCGCTGTCGAACGATAGTCTATACGAAGGCGACGGCGATTTATGCGTTAAATTAAGCATTGATAAAGACGCTGGTTCTATCACCATCAGTGATAACGGTATCGGTATGGACCGAGCGAGTGTCATTGAGCATTTAGGCACGATTGCAAAATCTGGTACCTCCGAATTTTTCAGTAATTTGTCGGGTGACCAAGCGAAAGACTCACAATTAATTGGCCAGTTCGGTGTTGGTTTTTACTCTGCGTTTATCGTGGCTGAAAAAGTGGTCGTGCGCTCTCGTGCTGCAGGCGACGATGCCAGCAAAGGTGTTGAGTGGACATCAGAAGGTGAAGGCGAGTTTACGGTTGCAGATATCGAGAAAGCAGACCGTGGTACTGAAATTACCTTGTTCTTACGTGAAGACGAAAAAGAGTTCGCAGATGACTGGCGTCTACGCTCAATCGTTAGCAAGTATTCTGATCACATCAGCATCCCTGTGATGATGTACAAAGAAGAAGTTCCAGAAAGCGATGGCCCAGATGGCGAGAAAGTGCCTGCGCAACCTGCCAAGTGGGAAGCCGTAAACAAGGCAACAGCCCTATGGACTCGCGATAAGTCTGAAGTGTCTGACGAAGAATACAAAGAGTTTTACAAGCATATTTCTCATGATTTTGCGGATCCACTAGTATGGTCACACAACAAGGTTGAAGGTAAAACTGAATACAATAGCTTGCTGTATATTCCAGCTAAAGCACCGTTCGATATGTGGAACCGTGACCAAAAGCACGGCTTGAAGCTATACGTTCAGCGCGTGTTTATCATGGATGACGCTGAGCAATTCATGCCGACGTATTTGCGTTTCGTGAAAGGTTTGCTTGATTCAAACGACCTACCTTTGAACGTATCTCGTGAAATTTTGCAAGATAACAAAATCACTCAAGCCATTCGTCAGGGCTGTACTAAGCGCGTATTGCAAATGCTTGAGCGTGTTGCTAAAAATGACAGCGAGAAGTACCAAGGCTTCTGGGCTGAATTTGGTAATGTGCTAAAAGAAGGCCCCGCTGAAGATCACGCCAATAAAGAGAAAGTAGCAGGCTTGTTACGTTTCGCTTCGACTGAAAATGACAGCGATGCGCAAAACGTTTCTTTGGCTGATTATGTTAGTCGTATGAAAGACGGCCAAGATAAAATCTACTACATTACCGCCGATAGCTACAAAGCAGCTAAATCTAGTCCGCATTTGGAAATCTTCCGCAAAAAAGGCATCGAAGTTTTATTGATGTCAGACCGTGTGGATGAATGGCTTATGTCCCATTTGACTGAATTCGATGAAAAGTCATTCCAATCAATTACCCATGGTGAATTAGATTTAGGTGATTTAGACGACGAAGACAGTAAAAAGGCCCAAGAGGAAGCTGAGAAGCAAGTTGAAGGTTTAACTGAGCGCGTTAAAACTGTGCTAGGCGATAAAGTCGCTGAGGTGAAATTTACGCACCGTCTAACAGATTCACCTGCGTGTATCGTGGCTGATGGCACTGGTATGTCTACCCAGATGATCAAGTTGATGCAAGCTGCAGGTCAACCAGTACCTGAAGCTAAGTATCACTTCGAGCTTAACCCAGAGCATAGCTTGGTGAAAATGCTAGCTGACGAGCAAGATGAAGAACGTTTCGGTCAGTGGACTGAAGTATTGTTTGATCAAGCTGCGTTGTCAGAACAAGGCAGTTTAAAAGACCCAGCAGCCTTTGTGCACAATTTAAACACCCTACTAATGAATTTGGCAAAATAACGCTAAATTACTCAACATAACGTTAAAAAATGGGCTCTTTAGCCCATTTTTTGTGTATATTATGCATTATTAGATGTTTACACATTTGACCTAAGACATACGTCTTATACGGCTTGTAACCAAAAGGCCGAATGTGTAAAGTTCGGCACAGAATTTTTTAACTTTAACTAAAGGCGAGGGCAAAGAATATGCGTATTATTCTTCTTGGTGCTCCTGGTGCTGGTAAAGGCACTCAAGCTCAATATTTAATGGGTAAATATGGCATCCCGCAGATCTCTACGGGTGATATGCTACGAGCAGCAATAAAAGCTGGCACTGAGTTAGGTAACGCCGCAAAGCGCGTTATGGACGAAGGAAAACTGGTTTCTGATGAGCTCATCATTGGTTTGGTAAAAGAGCGCATTGCACAAGATGATTGCAAAGGCGGTTTCTTACTCGATGGGTTCCCGCGCACTATCCCTCAAGCTGATGCGATGAAAGAAGCGGGCATTAATGTCGATCACGTTATCGAATTTGATGTACCTGATGAAGTGATTGTCGAGCGTATGGCGGGTCGTCGCGTGCATCCTGCTTCGGGTCGTGTTTATCATCTACAATACAATCCGCCTCAAAACGACGGAAAGGATGATGAAACGGGCGAAGATTTAGTTATCCGTGCTGATGACCAAGAAGATACCGTTCGTCACCGCTTAGGTGTTTACCATGAACAGACTAAGCCACTGGTTGATTATTATCAGAGTGAAGCAAGCGCTAACAACTGCCAGTATCATAAAATTGATGGTACTAAAGCGGTTGATGTCGTCAGCGACCAGTTGTCATCTTTACTTGGCTAATGATGGCTATTTAATTGAATGATGAAAAACCCACTGAAAAGTGGGTTTTTTTATGTCTATAATCATTTTTATTTGTTTCGAAGAACCTAAACTAAAAACGCAAACACACTAAAACAGGAACTTATTTATTATGTTACACACGCCAATTACCGCATTTTACGCTGGACTACTGGGGATCACTTTCGTGTATCTTTCAATCTTAGTTGTTAGAGGTCGCCGAGCGGGGAAAATCAGCTTGGGAGACGGAGGAGACAGCCATTTCTTAGGCGTAATACGTGCCCATGGAAACTTTGCAGAGTATGTTCCGTTAATACTCGTATTGATGTTGGTCGCAGAAATTAACGCGTCTTATCCTATTGTGCTGCACATTGCTGGCCTCGCTTTACTCGTAGGCCGTATATTACACGCTTATGGCCTTAAACATCATTCAGGGGCTAGTTGGCAACGTGTTTCAGGCATGATATTAACCTTTGTAGCTTTGATTGGACTGTCAGTGCAGAACATCGCTTATCTCTATTAGCACATTCTTATAGGTACTCGTATGAGGACATTGTTCAATCGATACAAGGCATAAAAAAACGGCGCTCACTAAGCGCCGTTTTGATTCACAGGGAACACACATCAAATTTTATAAGTTAACTCGCGGGTTTGCTTTCACCCTCAATCAACTTCTCAGTATGACTACCAATTTGAATCGTGCGTGGTTTTTTCGCTTCGGGTACCACACGCTCTAAATTAACGTGGAGTAGGCCGTTTTCCATTTTGGCGTCGAGCACATTTACGTGATCGCCCAATTGGAATTTGCGTTCAAAGTTGCGCTCTGAAATACCCTTGTGAAGGAATTTTCGCTCTTCGTCTGTTGCTGCGGCTTTATTGCCGGTGACTTTCAAGGTGTTTTCTTGCACCTCAATCGAGACTTCATTTTCTGCGAAACCCGCAACCGCCATGGTGATGCGATATTTATCTTCGGCTATCAACTCAATGTTGTAGGGAG
Source organism: Paraglaciecola sp. T6c (assembly GCF_000014225.1). Lineage (NCBI taxonomy): Bacteria > Pseudomonadati > Pseudomonadota > Gammaproteobacteria > Alteromonadales > Alteromonadaceae > Paraglaciecola > Paraglaciecola sp. T6c. The sequence goes on along the minus strand of NC_008228.1, from coordinate 3,502,806 downwards.
GGTAGCTAGATTGTTTTTCATTACGAGATGCAGTGTCAATCATTGATGCCAAGTGGTCAAAACCAATGAAAGAACGGTATAGTGGAGATAGATCGATATTACGCATTTTGCATATCCTCTTTATAAAGCAATATGAGATTAAAGTGTCCCGACTAGCGGCGACGTTATTTTATTAACGCGGTCCTCGCGTAACCCTTAGGGCTTTGCAGTTTCCTGCCAAATTCTTATCCTTTGAATTTGTATCGACCCTTTCGGCGTCGACAAATACTATGTAGGGATAGGCACAACATTTTTCAATTAAAAAATGTAAATTAAATTTCAATTCAAATTTAACCTTTTGATTTTATTGATTTTATTTTATTGTTGAATATAACAAAAAAGCCCGCTAATAAGCGGGCCATGATTTGTAAAAGTACAATTGAGGGTTATTGCTTAACACCCTCTAGGTTCAGCATCAGCTCAACATGAGTCGAGCTAGGCCCTAAATTTGTCATAATGCCATAATCTGCCATAGCGATGCGTGTGGTGCCTGAGAAGCCTACACGGTAACCGCCCCAAGGATCTTTTCCTTCTCCGATTTTCTCGGCCATGATGATCACAGGTTTAGTGATCCCATGCAGAGATAGGTCCCCGAATATCTTTAAGCGCTCTCCGCCTAAGCTTTCTACCTTGGTGCTCACAAACTTAGCGATTGGATATTTTTTGACGTACAGAAAATCTTCACCGCGCAAGTGTTTGTCACGCTCAGCATGATTTGAGTCAAGACTATCCGTATTGATATTCACAGAGATGGTAGAGGCTTCAGGTTTGGCCGGGTCGTAACTGAACTTACCATCGAAGGTATTGAAACGACCGGTTAGCCAAGAATACCCAAGATGCTGAATTTTAAAGTTAATTGAGGCATGAGCGCCTGCTGTGTCCACCACATAATCTGCGGCAAATGCGTTGCCAGTCAATAGGGCAAGTAAACTGAATGCTAAAAGTGACTTTCTCATTTTTATTCCTTATGTTTTTTAAAGGTAAGCATTCTTACCAGTGTATTGTCGTTATTAATAAAGTGGTGTTTCAACGCTGCTAGTCCATGCAAGCTTGCTAAAGCGATGAGCGTATAAGCGACATATTCATGAACCATGCCCGATAAGTCTTCTTGATTGGAAAATAATTTACCTAAAGAAGCTACCGAAAACCAGTTGAATACGTCAATCCCTCGGTTGTCGGCAGTGGAAATTAAATAGCCGCTCACAAATAAGGTTACTAACAGTATATAGAGCAGGGCGTGAGTGACTCTTGCGGCTAATATTTCCCATGGTTTGCCTAGTGGGTCCGGCTTAGTCTGGGTTACTTTCCATACGATTCGCACAACGGTAAGGCACATAAGCAGTATGCCGACACTTTTGTGATAGTGGGGTGCATCCGTATACCAAGGGCTGTAATAGCTTAATTCGACCATCCACCAGCCCGCTGCAAACATTCCAATAACCACAACGGCGCTGAGCCAATGAAAAGCGATACTTAACCAACCATAATGCTGAGACGAATTTTTAAGCATTTCAAATACCTAATAAAGAATAGAGATACTATACCCTTCGTATTATTGAATTAGTATGACAATCTTGTAACGCTAAGTATCGATAAATTAGAACGGTTATATCAGACTAGACACCCATTACACTCGAGGGGAAAGAGCGTAGCGCGATGCAGTCTCTATGGTGGCAGGTATTAAAAGTGCACAGAAGACTGCGACGTGAGCAATAAACCAAGTGCTAAAAGTTGAAAAGAGAGAAAAAAGATAGAAAGAAGAGAGAAAAAAGATAAAAAGGGAATTACATAACGGTCGGTAGTATTGATGAACCGACCGTTCAGTTTATAGTAAAATAACTATTTCGCGTGGCGAGTTTTTAGTACTTCGATGACGTCGCTTAATGACAAATCACTTGCTTGCAACAGTACCAGTAGATGGTATAGCAAATCAGCCGATTCATTTTTAAGCTCGTCCAAATCTTTTACCGTGGCCGCTAATGCAGTTTCAACCCCTTCTTCACCCACTTTCTGGGCAATTCGTTTTATCCCTTTGCTGTAAAGGTGGGCGGTATAGCTAGAATCAGGAGATGCGCCCTTGCGTGATGCAATAACCTGCTCCAACTCTGCGATAAAACTGACGTCTGGTGCAGCGGCATCAGCCCAGCAGGTTTCGTTACCTAAGTGACACGTTGGGCCATTGGGGTGAGCGAGAGCCAGTATTGAATCTTGATCGCAATCAGCGCTGAGCTGAACGAGATTTAGTGTGTGGCCAGAGGTTTCCCCTTTGGTCCAAAGGCGCAGCTTTGAGCGGCTGAAAAAGGTAACGTGGCCCGTTTCAAGGGTGTGATGAATGGCATCACTGTTCATATACCCCTGCATTAAAACTTTGCCTGTAGACGCATCTTGCACGATGCATGGAAGAAGGTTGTCCATTTTCTGCCAAGCCAATTGCTCAACGTTTTGCTTATTGATGATCATGTTTATCTCGTATTCGTATCAATTTAATGTTGTATAACTCGCTCGCGGGCTTTGCTAACGCTTAATCGCGAATAGCCACCTGCTGTTCGCGCAAATAGGCCTTTAACTCAGGTATTGGAATGATGCCTTTATGAAAGACTGACGCCGCTAATGCGCCGTCTACATCAGCCTGCTCAAACACATCTTTAAAGTGGACTTTTTCACCGGCACCACCTGAAGCGATCAACGGAACCGCGCAGTTTTCACGAATGGCGGTCAGTTGCGTAATATCATAACCTTGGCGCACACCGTCTTGATTCATGCAATTAAGTACAATTTCACCTGCACCGTGTTGCTGCACTTCTTTGACCCAATCAGCGGTTTGCCAACGAGTAATTTGCGTACGGCTTTCGTCCCCTGTGTACTGGTGTACTTGGTACTTTCCTGTTTCTTCATTGAAGTAGCTATCAATACCGACCACCACGCACTGTTGCCCAAACGTATCGTGTAGCTCACGAATAAGGCTAGGGTTAGCAAGAGCAGGGGAGTTAATGGATATTTTATCTGCACCCATTTCAAGAATGCGTCCAGCGTCTTCAACAGACTTGATACCACCGGCAACGCAAAAAGGAATATCGATGACTTGCGCGATGCGAGTTACCCAGCTTTTGTCCACCACGCGTTGATCACTAGAAGCGGTAATATCGTAAAACACCAATTCATCAGCGCCTTGTTGGGCGTATAGCTCCGCCAGAGGAACGATTTCGCCAATGGTTTCATGATTACGAAACTTAACGCCTTTTACCACAAGACCATCACGAACATCTAAACAGGGAATAATGCGCCTAGCGAGCATAGAAAACCTTTTTTAATCAAAATATTTATACGAACAACAGACGCCTACTTTATGCAAGCAGGCGTTCTAATAGGGATTACTTAACGCGCTTCAGCCAACCATGAACATCTGGGGCTTTACCCCATTGAATATCATTTAATGCTTGGCGTAATTTCGCAGTTGTTGGGCCTGCTTCACCGCTACCGACTGTGTATTCTTTATCGTTATGAATAAAGGTGCCCACCGGCGTGAGTACAGCAGCTGTGCCCGAAAGTGCAGCTTCAACGCCAGGCTTAGCCGAGCGCTCAAGAAGCTCACTGACGGTGATGTCGCGCTCACTGATGGTCATGCCTAAGTCAGCCGCAAGGGTCAAAATAGTGCTGCGAGTCACACCATGTAAAAAAGTCGAGTCCAGACCTTTAGTGATGATCTCATTGCCATCAATCAGCAAGAAATTGGCCGCGCCAGTTTCCTGTACGTCGCCATTGGGGCAGAACAAGATTTGATCGGCGTTGTGCTCAACACGCGCTTTAGAAATCGGGCCTAGGGCGCTGGCATAGTTGCCACCGCTTTTAATCATGCCCATGTGCGGCGCACAGCGCATACCGGTTTCATCCAGTAGCAGGCGCAACGCTTTAGCGCCGCCAGTGAAATAATCACCTACTGGTGACAGTAATACGTATAACATCGAGGTCAGTGATGGCACTGCCGCTTTACCGATAGCAGGCTCGGTACCGAAATGTGTTGGGCGAATATACATCGAGCCTGGCGGCAACGGCACATCATCAGCATATTTGGCCACAATATCCATGATCATTTGCGCGACTTGCGCTTCATCAACTTCAGGTAGCGACAAAAAGCGAGCACTTTGAGCAAAACGCTTTATGTTCTGATCCATACGAAAGACATGCACACTGCCATCTTCGTGTTTAAATGCTTTCAAACCTTCAAAACACGTACTTGAGTAGTGCAAAACATGGGCTGCAGGGTGCAGGCTAATACTGTCTGAAGAAACTATTTGCGCTTTATTCCACTGATCATTTTCAAATGTAGTCAATGCCATTTCAGGCATAAAAACGGTACCAAATGCTGCCATTACTTTTTCCTAAATACAGGGGATCAGGGGTGACTCTGGTGTGTCCTTGCCATGATCGTTTACGGTTGAAGTTATCCAATTATTTAGTAAGCACGGCCCCAGTGCAATCACTTCGTCCCATACAATTGTTAAGGACTTTGTCTAGCTTGATTGTACCGGCGCTCTCACCGCGTAAAAAGGGGATAAATTAACTTTGCCAACACTCTATCGCTTGCTCGACGGTGAATTTTCCTTCAAGCAAGGCACGGCCAAGAATAACCCCGCTAACATGGGTTGGTTTAAGGACGGCGATATCATCCAAATTGCCAATGCCGCCCGATGCTTGCCATTCAATGGTCGGGAATTTCGCAGCCATTTCGCTATACAATTGATGATTTGCACCTTGTAATGTGCCATCACGACTGATGTCAGTACATAGCACGTGCTTGGCCCCCACAGACAAAAAGTCTTCTAACAGCGCTTCTAATGACACGCCGGAGTTTTCTTGCCAGCCATGGGTAGCAATAAATTTATTACCTTGCTCGTCAATGTTGATATCAAGGGCGAGTACGATAGCTTCACTGCCATACTTAGTGACCCAACCTTTAACCAGCTCAGGCTCTTTCACCGCAAGTGAACCAATGACGACACGTTTAACGCCTAGCGCTAACAGTTGCGCGACGTCTTGTTCGCTACGAATACCGCCGCCTGCTTGAAATTGCATGCGGCCAGTGGCCACCATGTCGCCAATCAGTTTTAGTTGGCGTTTGTTGGTGTCTTTCGCGCCAGTTAAATCCACTATGTGTAACCACTTAGCGCCTTGATCGGCATAGTTATTGACTACGTCAATGGGGTCCAGTTCGTATTTGGTTTTTTGCTCATAGTCGCCTTGATACAAACGAACCACAGAGCCTTCAATCAAATCTATTGCGGGTATAATCATAATTTGGTTTATAACTCGATAAAGTTTTTAAGAAGGGCGGCGCCCGCATCACTAGAACGTTCAGGGTGAAATTGCACCCCGAAAAAATTGTCTTTGTGCAGCGCAGCTGAAAACGGCATGCCATAGTCGGTTTGCGCGAGGGTATATTCACTCACAGCAACGGCAAAGCTATGTACAAAGTAAAAGTAACTGCCAGCATCGATGCCTTTGAATAAGGTGTTTTGCTCAACAGGGTTCACGGTGTTCCAGCCCATATGCGGTAAACGTAAATCACCCACCTGCATGCGTTTTACCTCACCGGGGATCATACCTAAACATGGGGTGCTATCCACTAGGCTTTCTTCAGAGCGTTCAACCATGAGTTGCATGCCTAGGCAAATGCCTAATACCGGTTGCGTTAGGCCCTGAATACAGGATTTTAGTTGTTTAACCTCAATGCTGGCCATAGCGGCGTTGGCACTGCCTACGCCGGGCAAAAACACTTTATCGGCTTTTTGAATGACCTGAACATCATCAGACACATCCACTTTTACCCCTAAGCGTTCAACGGCAAATTTTACCGATGAAATATTTGCGCAACCGGTGTTCACAATAACAATGTTCTGTTTGCTGTTAACTAAAGGTGCTGACGTACTCACTATAACGTTCCTTTACTGCTGGGTAGTGCTTCACCGTTTTTTTGAATCGCTTGGCGTAGTGCACGGCCAAACACTTTAAATAAGCTCTCGACTTGGTGATGAGCATTGCCTTCAGAGGTCGACAAATGCAGCGACAAGCCCATGGCTTGTGCAATTGAATAGAAGAAATGCGGCACCATTTCGGTCGCCATTTCGCCCACTGTGTCTCGGCTAAACTCGGCTTCAAATTTGAGGTGAGGGCGGTTTGATATGTCTAAAATACACTCGGCGCGACACTCATCCATCGGCAATGCAAAGCCAAAGCGACCGATACCACGCTTATCACCTAAGGCTTTTTTCAATGCTTCACCAAGGGCTAGGGCGGTGTCTTCAACACTGTGGTGATCATCAATGTGCAAATCGCCGTCCACCCGTAGGTTAAGCTCAAAGCCACCGTGAGTGGCGATTTGATCAAGCATATGATCGAAAAAGCCAATGCCAGTTTCTATTGTCGATTTGGCCTGTGAGTCTAAATCGACCTTAACATGAATGTCTGTTTCTGAGGTTTTACGCACCACTTCAGCAATGCGGCTTGATGCCAATAATTGCTTGGCAATCGCAGGCCAGTCTTTTGCGTCACGATCGTAGCGAATACCAACAATGCCCATGTTCTGGGCTAATTGGATGTCGGTCTCACGATCCCCAATGACAAACGAGCGCGTGAAATCAATTTTGCCTTGTTGAAGATAGTCTTTAACCAAACCTAAATTTGGTTTGCGGCAAGTACAGTTATCTTCAGGAAAATGCGGGCATATCAATACGTCATCAAAGACAATCCCTTGGCTGGCGAAAATATCCATCATTTTATTGTGCGGCAAGTCGAAATCGACTTGAGGGAAGCTATCCGTGCCTAAACCATCTTGGTTTGACACCATGACTAAGCGAAATCCTGCATTTTGCAATTGGGTTAATACCGGCATCACCATAGGTTCAAAAACCAGTTTTGCTAAGGTGTCCAACTGCTTATCGATAGGTGGCTCTTCAACCAAGGTACCGTCACGGTCGATGAATAAAATGGCTTGCTGACTTAGGCTCACGTTAGGCCTCCTGCGTAGAAGTTTGAAGGGTGAAAAAACGACTGATCTCGCTCAGCAATTGTTTATTCTGTTCTGGGCTGCCCACGGTGATGCGCAAGCAATTATCCAGGTTAATTTGTTTCGATTGGTCACGTATTAAGATTCCGCTGGCAACCAAGTGACTCATTAATGCAGACTTTTGGGGTGTGCGAAAAAGAATAAAGTTGGCTTTATCGTCACCGACCAGCTCAACGTCTGCAATTTCAGCCAGCGCGCTTTTAAGCAGGGCTTTTTCTTGATTGATCACGGCAACTTGTTGTTCAAGTGTCACCAGCCCCTCGCTACTAAGCGCTTGAGCGGCAATTTGCGCCACAGGCTCTGGAATCGGGTAGGGCGCAATGACCTTCATTAATGCTTGTATAACAGGCGCTTGGGCTAACGTGAAACCGCAACGCAAACCGGCTAAAGCGAAGGCTTTGGACAGAGTGCGTAAAATAGCAATGTTCGGGTAATGAGTGAGCTCAGCTGCCCAACTGTTGTCTTTATCAAACTCGATATAGGCTTCATCAATGACCACGATGGCGCTGTCGGCAAAGTGTTCAACCACCTCTAATAGCTGGTTCTTGTCAACACTGGTGCCGGTGGGGTTATTTGGCGAGCAAATAAATACCAGATTCACTTTGCCTTTAAAGGCCTTGATGGCATCAACGTTTAATGAAAAGTCATCATTTAACCCAGCGCGTTCAATACCCACATCACAGGTTTCTGCACTGATGGCATACATGCCGTAGGTCGGCGGGCAAATAAGCACGCTGTCTTTGCCTGGTGTACAAAAAGCGCGAATGAGTAATTCAATGCCTTCGTCCGCACCTCGGCTAACCAGTAACTGCTCGGGCTGAACACCGGCGTAGGCGGCGTAGGCATCAATAACCGCTGGGGGCTGGCAATCAGGGTAGCGATTAAAACGCTCGGCATCGATAGTAAAATCATTGGCGAACGGCGATTCGTTCGCGTTTAGCCAGACTTGCTGTTTGTTACCTGCACCTGAGAACAAGCGCCGCGCTGACTCATATGGTTTTAATCCTTTAATGTTGTCGTTTAACAGCAAGTCGATAAGATTATTCACGGGCTCAGCCATTATCTTGCTCCTGTTGATTTGCCAGGGTCTCTAAACGTAAGGCAACAGCTTGCTTGTGGGCATCTAAGCCTTCAGCTTGGGCTAAATCCATGATGGCACTGCCAATGTTTTGCAGGCCACTGGCGCTTAGCTCTTGTACCGTGTAACGGCGAATAAAGTCAGCTAAGCCTAAGCTTGAATAATTACGTGCATAGCCATAGGTGGGTAGCACGTGATTGGTGCCACTGGCGTAATCACCAGCTGATTCCGGCGACCATTGGCCAACGAAAATCGAGCCTGCATTTTTTAGCTTAGGCAAACAGGCGCGCGCGTTTTCAACTTGCACAATCAAATGCTCAGGTGCGTATTGGTTGCTAACATCAATGGCGCTGTCCAATGTATCAGTGAAAATATAGCGGCTGTGAGCCATGGCTTTGCGGGCAATGTCTTGGCGGCTAAGGGTGGCGAGTTGACGTTCAACTTCTCGCTGTGTGGCGCTGATCACGTCTTTTGAGTCACTGACCAAAATCGCCTGCGAGTCAGCGCCGTGTTCCGCTTGAGACAGTAAATCAGACGCGACGAACACAGGATTCGCCTTGCCATCGGCAATCACCAACACTTCTGATGGGCCTGCTGGCATATCAATCGCAGGGCCTGCAGGGATACGACTGACTTGCTGCTTGGCTTCGGTCACAAAACTGTTGCCTGGGCCAAAGATTTTGTCCACTTTGGTAATGGTCTTAGTGCCTAAAGCAAGGGCGGCAATCGCTTGCGCTCCGCCCACTAAATACACTTCATTGATATCACATAAGCTGGCGGCGTAACGTATTTCAGCTGGCACCTCACCTTGCTTATTAGGCGGCGTACACAAGACCTTGCGTGGGCAGCCAGCGACTTGTGCGGTCGCACCTAACATCAGCACAGTAGAGATAAGCGGCGCACTGCCGCCAGGAATATACAAACCAACAGAATCTAGCGGGGCATGTTTTAATTCACACACCACACCCGGCGCCGTTTCCACTTTTACATCACTTGGCTTTTGAGCACTGTGAAAGGCATGAATATTGGCATATGCCGTATCAATGGCGGTTTTAACGTCATGGCTAATGTCATGCTTGGCGCGAGTCAGTTCACCCGTTGGCAAACTTAGCTCGCCCAGTTCAACGCCATCAAAGCGACGGGTTAATTCACGTAGTGCGTTATCGCCGTTGTCGGCAACCTGCTGAATAATGTCAGCCACTGCACTGCTGAGCGCCTTGTTGTCCGCCATTGCTGGGCGGCTTAACAATGCCTGTTGTTGGCCTTCGTTTAGGCCCGACCATGTTTGCATTTTCGTTCGTCTCACTGACCAATAAAAGGTATTCGTACTGCTCGCTAACTTGCGCAATTACACAATGGGTAACGGAACCACTAGCCCATCATTTTTTCGATTGGCATCACCAATATAGAGCTACAGCCTAGGGCTTTAAGCTTTTCCATGGTTTCCCAGAAAAGGGTTTCCGAGCTCACCACATGTACAGCCACGGTGTCTTCACTGCCTGCTAATGGCAACACTGTGGGGCTACCAGAGCCTGGCAACAAGCTTTTCACTTGCTCTAAGTAGGTTTTAGGTGCGTGCAACATGATGTATTTGCTTTCTTTGGCCTGCATAACGCCATCGATACGCGGCAAGAAGCGGCTCACAAGTTGTGCTTTGGCTTCTGGTAATTCACCACCACGTTGTATAAGTACCGCTTTGGATTGGAAGATTTCTTCCTCTTCTTGCAATCCGTTTGCTTCAAGGGTTGCGCCGGTTGATACCAAGTCACAGATTGCATCGGCTACGCCTGCTCGCGGAGCCACTTCAACTGAGCCTGTCAACATAACTGCAGACGCATTCACGTTATTTTCTTTAAAGAAACGCTCAAGTAGGAAAGGGTAAGTGGTCGCGACTTTTTTCCCTTCAAGAGATTGAACACCTTGGTAGTTAAACTCGTTTGGTACCGCAATAGATAAGCGGCATCCACCGTAATCTAGGCGGCGCAGAGTTTTGAATTCGAATTTTTTACCTGATGCCTGACGCTCAAGCATTTTTTCTTCTAGCTCGTTTTCACCGATAAAGCCCAAATCAACTACGCCGTCCATGACTAGACCAGGGATGTCGTCATCACGCACACGTAGCAAATCGATAGGTAAGTTGGTCGCGTGAGCAATTAGCAAGCGGTCACGAATTTGCAGTTTAACGCCAATGGCTTTTAATAGCGCAATGCTGTCGTCGCTTAAGCGACCTGATTTTTGAATTGCGATACGTAATCTGTTGCTGTCACTCATAAGTTGCTTGTCCTATTATCATTTGCGTTAATTCATCTTATCGATGCTCACGAATTATATATTTTTCAATGCCTTAAATGAAAAACCCCCGGAAGTTTCCTTCCGAGGGCTAGTTAATCGTTACGCCGCAGGAAGGAATCAATAGACCTTCCAGCACCAACCTGAAAGGTTATGCTATATGATGGTGATGTTTTGCTGGCGTAATTGAGATAAACATTGTAATTCTTGGGCCGTGTTTCGACTGAGGGCGCAAACATTAGCTAATTGGCTTGCTTAATGCAATAGTAAATTTCTAACTTTTTACATCAATGTATTGTAAGAGCGTTGTAAGACTGTTGCAAAGGGGATTGCAACAGGTTTTGTCACGTAAAACAGGTATAAGTTACTGCTAAAAAGCATAATTTAAATAACTGGGTTTAACATCTGTGTGGTTATTTATTGACCTAGTCGATGTACATACAAATCCGGCGGGAACCAAGCGCCACCGTTAGGCTCTAAATGTTATGCTTGGTGCGGTTGATGATTGACGCAATTAATGAGCTGCTCGGTTAGTAACCAGTAAAGACAGGTACAGTGATAACAATCGCTGCTTTTATTAGCTTTTGATAGCTACGCTAAAACGGAGAGAACCATGTTGAACGACTTGCTGTTTTCTATTCTGCCTCGTGAGGGGAAGTCACCCATTGCCCGTGACGAACTCAAGGTCAAAAAGATTGATAAAAAGGGTGCTATCAAACAGATAGATGAAGAGGATGAAGCTTACCGGCCTGACAAAGACGACCCTAGGGAAAAGAAACGCCAGCGACGCAATGCTACGCGTGACGCCCAAGATCAGCATGACGAACAACATCAGCGTGACGCACAGCTCCAGCACGTCGCCAAAAGCGAGGTGAAATCGCCTGAGCAGGCGCCTAAGGGGCAAGCTGCAAAAAACACAGAGTCTGATGATCCTAAATTTATTGATATAGAGGTATAACAAATGGTCACGGCAACATGTTGGCAGTGCGGCGTGCATCTGAGCAATATTATTACCCCTGTGTCTCGTCGCGAAGAGTGCAGCCAGTGTCATAGTGATATTCATGCTTGTACAATGTGTCAGCATTATGATGTCCACAATCGTACAGGCTGTAATGAAGAGCGTGCCGAGTTTATCGTGGATAAAGAGCGGGCCAACTTCTGTGAATATTATGCGTTGTCTAGCCGCGCTTTTGACGATACAAAACTCATCAAACAACGCCAGGCAAAAGCACAACTTGCAGCGCTGTTTGATGATGAAGAGTGTGACAGTGAGCACCGCGACTATCATGAACAAAAGCGTGATGATGCGGTCAATGTTGCGCAAAACCACACGCAAGCGCCCTTACAATCCCCTCAGAGCGAAACACCCGCCCAAGCAGCAGAGCGCAAATTGCGAGAACTGCTGAATCAATAGAAACGCTAGTCTTGTAGGCATAATTTCGCCTTTTTAAAGGGATTATCCAATTCATTTTCTTCGAATTTTGACCTTTCGTTTACATTTTGTTTACCGCTCAATATTTTAAATATTCACGTAAATTCAATGTCTTAGTTGCTTGTCGCCACTAGCGCGAGTTAATTAGTACACAACTATTTGACAAATCATAAGCAGTGCCTTAACTTATGTCTTATATAAGACATAATATTAGACTTAATTAGCGTCTATTTATTACCCGTAGCTTTTCACCTTAGGAATGAATGTATGTCACTCAGTCAGAGCAAAATGCCCAAAGTCGGATTCGGCCTTTGGAAAATCCCCCAAGATATCTGTGCCGATGCCGTTTATGAGGCCATTAAAGCAGGTTATCGCCATTTAGACAGCGCCTGTGATTACGGCAATGAAGTACAGGTAGGCGAGGGGATTAAGCGCGCCATTGATGAAGGCATCTGTACCCGTGAAGACTTATGGATCACGTCAAAATTATGGAATACGTATCATGCAAAAGAGCATGTGCAACAAGCAATCGAACGTTCTTTGTCAGACTTGCAATTAGACTATTTAGACTTGTATCTGATTCATTTTCCGATTGCTCAGCCGTTTGTCGCCTTTGATGATCGCTACCCACCTGAGTGGATCACAGACCCTAGTGCCGCTAATCCTAAGATGGAATTGGCGCCAGTACCTTTATTTGAAACATGGCACGCCATGGAGTCATTGGTTGAGAAGGGCTTAACCAAGGAAATCGGTGTATGTAACTACAACACAGGTTTGCTCAATGATTTGATGGCTTACGCTAAAATCAAGCCCGCTATGTTGCAAGTTGAATCGCACCCATATTTGACGCAAAAACGTCTGATGAAATTGGCGAAGCAATACGACATCCAAGTGACTGCGTTCTCACCTCTTGGTGCTTTGTCATACCTTGAGCTTGATATGGCAGGGGCTGCTGAGTCTGTTCTAGAGCAAAGTGTGGTCAAAGCAGCAGCACAACGTTTAGGCAAAACCGCAGCGCAGGTAGTGCTTCGTTGGGGCGTGCAGCGTGGCAATGCGATCATTCCAAAAACCTCTAAACCTGAGCGTTTAGTGGAAAACTTAGCCATTTTTGACTTCGAGCTGTCGCAGCAAGAAATGGACGATATTAGCGCACTTAACAGTAATCGTCGTTTTAACGATCCCGGCCATTTCTGTGAAGAAGCATTCAATACTTTTTATCCAATCTACGATTAGGGTGTAATCATGTCAGTACCAGCGATTAATTATGTTGACGTACCGCATCAACTAAAAAGCGGTGACTCGGTTTTTCCACGTGTTGTGTTAAACGAGGGATCAGTCAAGTCTCTAGATGATTGTGCAGCGTGGATTGAGCAAAACAAAGCAGCACTTGAGGCTGAGCTAAAAGAGTCAGGGGCTATTTTGTTCAGAGGTTTTCCTCTTGATTCAGCGGAAACGTTTGACGAGTTTTCTAACGCCTTTGGGTACCCAAATTTCACCTACAAAGAGTCGTTGTCTAACGCTGTGCGCATTAACTTCACTGAGCGGGTATTCACCGCTAATGAAGCGCCTAAGCATGTAGAGATTTTCTTGCATCACGAAATGGCTCAAACGCCTATTTCACCGAGCAAAGTATTTTTCTTTTGTAAAACGGCTGCAGATGAAGGCGGAGCCACGCCAATTTGCCGCTCTGATCTGTTGTTTGCGGCGCTAAAAGCGCAGCAACCTGTATTAGCTGCAGACTTCATCAACAAAGGCTTAAAGTACACCACGCACATGCCAAGTGAAAATGACGTTAATTCAGGCCAAGGTCGCAGCTGGAAGAGCACCCTAAGTGTTGAAAGCCAAGCGGAAGCGGAAGCCAAGCTTAAAGAGCTAGGTTATAGCTGGACGTGGACTGAAGATGGCGGTTTGCGTGCCACCACGCCAGTACTGCCTGCTGTGGTAAAACTGGATAACGGCAAAGAGGTCTTTTACAACCAGCTTATTGCTGCATTTATGGGCTGGAAAGGCGTACGGGAAAACCCTTCAAGTGCCATTACTTTTGGCGATGGCAGTGCGATCCCAGTAGAAGGACTGCAATTAGCCACGGATTTAGCCAAAGATTACACCTTTGACCTGCCTTGGCAAGACGGTGACGTTGCGTTAGTTGATAACTACATGAGTATGCACGGACGCCGTTCGTACTCAGGTGAGCGCAAGCGTGAAGTGCTTGTTGCCTTGGCGATGAATTAATATCGCTAACGCATCGCCTCGTTAATACATCTTCACAGCCCGCCTTAATTTCAGGTAGCAACACATATGGAAAAAACACATATGGAAAGAATCAAAACATTGCTACCTGGCATTATGGTGGCGACAACTGTGGGCATGGCCGCACTATTTTTAAGCGACCATTACGGCGCGCCCGCCATGTTATTTGCCTTATTGTTAGGCATCGCCATGTCTTTTTTGCATCAAGGCACCCAATGTAAAACCGGTATCGAATTTACCGCCAGTACTATTTTGCGTATTGGTGTTGCGCTACTTGGTCTGCGTATCGCCTTTGGTGACTTAATTGCCTTAGGCTGGAAAACCGGCTTGTTACTGGTCGTGGCTATTATGAGCACAATTTTGCTTGGCATCATATTAGCAAAAGCATTCGGCTTGCAAAAACGCTTTGGCGTGCTCACTGGCGGCGCAGTAGGGATTTGCGGTGCATCAGCGGCTATGGCTATTTCTGCAGTCTTACCTGACAGCAAAGACAAAGATCGCGACACGCTATTGACGATTATTGGTGTGACTGCACTATCGACTATGGCCATGGTGGTCTATCCGATTATCGCTGGTATGTTAGGGCTTGATGAAACCGCCACCAGTATTTTTCTAGGCGGCACTATTCATGATGTCGCTCAAGTCGTGGGCGCAGGTTACTCAGTGTCAGAACAAACTGGCGTGTTAGCAACACTGACGAAACTGGTACGTGTGGCATTATTGATGCCGGTCGTTGTGTGTATTTTACTGGTCTTGAGGATGAATTTAGACAAAACTACTCATGCTAAAGCACCTGGTATTCCATTGTTTTTAATCGGTTTTGTTATTTTAATGAGCATCAACAGCATGGTAGCCTTGCCTGAGGCATTGACCAAAATATCTACTGATATCTCACGTTTTGCATTAGTCATCGCCATCGCAGCAATTGGTATGAAGTCCAACTTAAGCCAATTACTGACGGTAGGTTTCAAACCAATTTTATTGCTAATGCTAGAAACGGCATGGATTGCTGGCTTGATATTGGTATGCCTTCCTTATCTTTAAATTTTCTTAATGAGGTGATGTCATGAAACCAACACAGACCAAGCCTGAGTCTGCTTTTTCCTCTGTCGAACATTCGTCGGCAATTTCCAATGTTTCCCATACTAACTCTGATTCAAATACAGTTTCTGCAGGTGCTTCGTCTTTTGAGGCGCACGCAACAACGCCTATTAACAATGCGCATAGCGGTCTGTCCAGACGAAAGTTTCTATTGGGACTCGGCGTCGTTACCGGCGCACAAACCTTACTTGCGCCTTTACTTCCCTCGGGCATGATATCCAGCGCGTTCGCCCAAACCAATAGCCCATCCACAATCATAGGTAAAAGTGCGGGGCTGGTGGTGCTCAATGACAGGCCAATTAATGCTGAAACCCCTGCCCATATGCTGGATGATAAAATCACCAGCGCCGAAAATATGTTTGTGCGTAACAATGGTATTCCGCCCAGTGAAATTGATGTAAGCAATTGGGTACTCACCATAGAAGGTGAATCTGCCAAGCAACGCAAACAATATAGCCTCGAGGATCTAAAACAGAAATTTACGCATCATAGTTATCAAATAACATTAGAATGTGGCGGTAACGGGCGCGCGGAGTTCAACCCAGGTGCCAAGGGTAACCAGTGGACAACAGGGGCGGTAGCTTGCCCTAAATGGACAGGCGTACGCTTAGCGGATGTGCTCAAAGACGTTGGCATCAAAGACGATGCGGTATATATCGGTTATTACGGCAAAGACACGCACATCAGTGGCGACCCGAGCAAAGAAGCAATATCTCGTGGCGTGCCTATCGATAAAGCCCTTGAACAAGAAAACCTGATTGCTTGGGCTATGAACGATGCTGATATTCCAATTATGAACGGTCATCCACTGCGTTTAGTCATAGGAGGCTGGCCAGCATCCACCTCTGGTAAATGGCTTGAGCGTATTGTGATCCGTGACCAAGTGCATGACGGCGCGAAAATGGCGGCACCTGCTTATCGCGTCCCCTGTGAGCCGGTTGCGCCTGGCAGCAAAGTGGCCGCAGAGGACATGTGTATTATTCATGCCATGCCTGTTAAATCACTTATTACCTTTCCTAAATCAGGAGAAAGCCATAAGCAATCCCAAACCTTTGCGGTGCGTGGGCACGCATGGGCTGGGGATAAAGTGGTCAGCGAGGTGCATATCTCTGTCGACTTTGGCCAAACATGGCAACAAGCCAAGATTGAAAAACCGGTGAATCGCAATGCATGGCAACACTGGCAAAGTGAGCTGAACTTTCCTGCTAAAGGCTATTTTGAGGTCTGGGCTAGGGCCACTGATAGTGATGGAATAAGCCAACCCATGATATTGCCGGGCTGGAACCCGAAAGGTTATTTAAACAATGCCTGCCATCGTGTTGCTGTGCAAGTGGTATAACCGTGAGCACTTTAAACAGTAGACTAAATGGGCTTAAAAGGCTGATGTTGTTAGCCGTATGCGCGCTGGTAAGTGGATTAACTAGCGCAACTGATGTAACACCTTCAGCCAGCAAGAACGGCGAAATAGACCCTAGTTCAGGTTTTATCATCAAGCCCGGCTTTGAAATGGTGCGGGCCCATTGTACCGCTTGTCATTCGCCCAAATTGGTGACGCAAAATCACATGAGCCGCGAACGCTGGTTGAGTACTATTCGCTGGATGCAGAAAACCCAAAACCTTTGGCCTTTGCCCCAAGAGGAAAAAATACTCGATTATTTGAGTGCTAACTATGGCGAGCGATCCATGGGTCGACGAGCGCCATTGCCACAGCACTTAATGCCGAAAAAGGTGAAATAGCCTAGTGTAAGTACAATCGAGTTAGCCTAGCCATTGCTAGGCTTTTTTATGCCTTACCTACGTTAGCTCGATAAAAATCTATTCCGCTGGCGTTACCGAGCAAGGTAATTCATAAACCAACTCTTTTACACTGTTCGGGATGCTGCGATAGCCATTATCGATCTTTAACCTTGCAGCCATGGTCTGTTCGAACAACATAAAGTGTCGCAGTAAGCAGGTGTCGAGATCGTCAGTTTCGTCAGACCAAGTTTCCTTTAGAAACGGCGTTAGGGATGCTGCGGCATGGGAATACATTACAATCTGCCACTTTAAATCCCACATGCGAATATGTGCTTCAGGGAAAGCGGTATTGTGAGCGCTTACCAGCCCTTCCACAAAACTTTCAATATCGTCGCTACTGCCAATGAAGTAGTCGAGCAGGGCATCTTCTTGGCGCACGGCATCCGCCATTAACTGAACAGGACGTTTAAATACCAACATATATGCCAGCATACGCTTAGCAAATTCGAACAGCTGCACGTTAGCCGGGACTGTTTTAGACATATTTTGGTAGACCACAGCCACATACCGAACAATAAATTCATGCAGTTCGTCACTGATTGCGTGCCAGATCTCTTCTTTGCTGCCGAAATGATGACGTATCAGACTATGAGACACCCCGGCTTTATCACTGATGTTTCGCAAAGAAACACGCTCAAATCCGAGCTCACAGAACAATTCAGCCGCGGCTTCTAATATGTCTGATTTGGTTTGCTCTGCATCTTCGGCGCTTCTACGCCCTTGCTTTTTTACGTTCATTTTTACTCTTTCACCCTTTTGCTGGCGGTGTTGTAACAGATATTTACGCTGTTTAAAATTTTTAATGTACCGGTAGGTCAATAAATATTGATTTTAGCAATAAATTAAATATACTGCACGACTGTATAGTATTTTACTATACGACTGGGCAATAAAGGTGAGAAAAGTGAAATGCTAAGTAGAAATGTCAGTCGCGTATTAGGCTCGCTAGGAGTTATCTTGCTGGTCAGTGTCGGCGTAACTGGGTGCAACAATGTTAACTCTCAAGAAGTGAGCCGTGTTATTAAGCCAGTAAAGTTGACCATGGTGCCAGACCTTAGCCGTCAGCATGTTGACAGCTTTATCGGTAAACTGGATGCCACAGAGCGTGCGGTGTTGTCATTCAACGTAGCCGGTGAAATTGCATCGGTCATGCCACGCATGGGCAAGCAGGTCAAAAAAGGCGAGTTACTGGCAGCGTTAGACCCAACGGATTACCAACTCGCTTTGGACACTCGCCAGGCAGAGTTTGATTTGGCTGAAACACAGTATTTAAGAGCCAAAGCATTGATCAAAGACACCCTTATTAGTAAAGACGTATTCGATCAAACAGAAACCAATTACAAGGTGGCTAAGGCTCAGCTCGCCCAAGCTAAGACAGACTTAACCTACACTAAAATTATTGCGCCATTTGATGGCACAGTATCATTAACTAACGCCGAATCTCATCAGGTGGTGGCGGCTAATCAACCAGTGATGAAAGTACTAAACAACACCGTAATGGATGTGGTCTTTACCGTTCCCGTCAGTTTTGTTTCAAACTATGGCGTGCAGGCGATTAGCCAATCGAGCGTATGGGTGACGATGGACTCAGCCCGTGAACAGCAAATACCCGCTCAATTTAAAGAAATTTCCACCCAGCCAAATACTGATACCAATTCTTACACTGCGCGCGTGACGGTGCGCCGCCCTGCTGATGTGACCTTGTTGTCAGGCATGAGTGGCCAAGTACATGTGGCTAACCCAGAAAATAAACGTCAATTCACTTTGCCCAGAACTGCGTGGATCAGCAAAGAAGATGGCAAAGGTCACGTTTGGAAATTCGAGCCAAATGAAAAACGTGTGATGAAAACAGCCGTGCTATTAGATGACAATGGTTTTATTCATAGCGGGTTGCAACAAGGTGATCTCGTGGTTGAAACCGGCATTCACGGTCTTGAAGAGGGTCAGCTTGTTAAGCCGTGGGTAGAAGAGGACGGAATTTGATGAATTGTACAAAATGTAGTTTGGTTTTTATGGGCGCGATCATGCTGCAAGCGTGTTCGCCGAATATAGAGCACCGCAGCAAACCGCCTCTTATTTTAGATACCATTACTGTACCCGCACCTATTGAAACCCAATTTCGTGCATTCAATGGTCAGGTTATTGCACCTGAGCTCACACCGCTATCGTTTCGTCTAGAAGGCGAAATTCTAGATGTATTGGTACAAGAAGGGGATGAGGTCAAAAAAGGTCAAGTATTGGCGATTTTGGATGACAGTAAACGCAAAGAAACGTTGAATGACGCCCAAGCAAAACTTGATTTAGTTGCACGTCAATTAGCACGGGGTAAGGAGCTAAGAGAGAGGGAAATGCTATCTTCTTCGGAACTCGACGAGCTCAAGGCAAACTACAAACTTGCACTAGCGAATGCCAAACTGGCCGAAGTACAACTTGGCTACACCCGCATCAAAGCCCCGGTAGATGGCATTATCTCGCAAGTATCAAAACAAGATTTTGAGCGTACAGCCGCGGGCGAAACGGTCGTCAGTATCTATCAGAGCAAAGATGTATACGTTGAAATTTCAGTGTCTGACACCGTATTGACGCGCTTGAAACCATTATTGAGCGTACCAAATTATCGGCCTGTCGCGCATTTCAATGGCTACGAAGGGAATTACCCACTCGATTACCTTGAGCACACCAGTGAGCTAAACCCTGAATCTCAGACCTATCAATTTTGGCTACGTATGCCTCAAGTTACCCCTAAAATTTTACCCGGTACTAACGTGCGCGTCAGTGTTGACATGATCAAAGCGCAGATGTCTATGCTACATGGCTATGCCTTACCAGTGACCGCGCTTGACGCAGCTAGCGAGCGTGGGCAATTCAAAGTATGGAAAATTCAAGACGGGGCAGTAACTGCATTCCCGGTTGAGGTTAGTCAGGTTAAATCCAACGGTGTAATTGTTACCAGCGGTGTGCGTGAGGGCGATGTGATTGCCAACTCGAATTTAAGAAAATTAAGACAGGGTATGACGATCCCAGGAGCCGTAAAGTGAATATCGCCGAATACTCGATTAAACACAAAGTCATTAGCTGGCTGTTTCTGACAATTCTAACCTTAGGCGGCTTGTCAGCCTTCTACGGCTTAGGCCGTTTGGAAGACCCTGCATTCACGCTAAAAGACGCCTTAATTATTGCGACTTACCCTGGTGCGACACCGCAAGAAGTCGAAGAGGAGCTGACCTATCCACTAGAGCGTGAAATTCGCCAATTACCCTATATCGATACTATTACCTCGATTTCTTCTGCTGGTATGTCTCAACTCAAAGTCAGTATGAAGTCCATATATGGACCCGAAAGCCTGCCGCAAATTTGGGATGAAATGCGTCGTAAGATAAACGATGTTCAGCCAACGCTTCCCACAGGCGTGAGCTCTTTGCAGATCCTTGATGATTTTGGTGACGTGTTCGGCATTATGATCATGATCACCGGCGACGGATACGACGCAGTTGAACTTAAGCGCTACGCGGATCAACTACGACGGGAATTAGAGTTGGTGCAAGGCGTTGGTAAGGTGGCAATCTCTGGCGATCAAACCGAGCAGCTTTTTGTCGAATTGTCCCTAGAGCGTTTAGCGTCACTTAACTTAGACATGAGCACGGTCACTGGTTTACTTAATCAGCAAAATAGCGTGCAGCAATCTGGCCAAATCATGGTCAATGGTCAGTCGCTTATCATCCGACCTAGTGGCACATTAAGTTCAGTAGAAGAGCTTGAAAACCTCATTATTCATGGCCGAGACACAGGTAACCTTATTCGTTTGAAAGATGTGGCGAAAGTGTCACGGGGCATTGCCGAGCGCCCAAATAATGTGGTGACGTTCAATGGTAGCCAAGCAATAAGCTTAGGAATTTCATTTTCCCCAGGGGTAAATGTGGTTGAAATCGGTAAACATATCGAGCAAGAGTTTGAAGCATTGCAAAGTATTAAACCGGCCGGAGTGGAGCTAGATTATTTCTATAATCAAGCGATAGAGGTTGATAAATCCGTCAGTGATTTTGTGATAAGTCTGGCACAGGCGGTAGGTATTGTGATTGTCGTCCTATTGTTTGCCATGGGCCTGCGCAGCGGGATCATAATCGGTACCGTGTTGCTGTTAACGGTTTTTGGTACGTTCATGCTTATGAACTACAACGAGATTGAGCTACATCGTATCTCTCTTGGTGCATTGATTATTGCCCTGGGCATGCTGGTGGATAACGCCATTGTCGTTGTTGAAGGTATATTGGTAGGGCTCAAAAAAGGTCGTACCCGATTGCAAGCTTCAAAGGATATCGTCACGCAAACACAGTGGCCTTTGCTTGGGGCTACCGTTATCGCTATAGCTGCATTTGCGCCCATTGGGTTGTCAAAAGATGCCACCGGTGAGTTTATGGGATCGCTGTTTTGGGTATTGTGTTATTCGCTATTTTTAAGCTGGATAACCGCGCTGACCCTAACGCCATTTTTAGCCAATCTACTGCTTAAAGAAAAGCCACAAAGTACTGATGGCAGTCAGAATGACGACGAAGAAGACGATGCTTACAAAGGGGCATTGTTTGTTGTTTTTGGCTCGATGCTGAGATTTGCCCTGCGTTTTCGTTGGGCCACGGTCGCATCTATGGTCGTTTTATTAGTGGTGGCTGTGATTGGTTTTGGCAACGTGAAGCAATCGTTCTTTCCTGCTTCTAGCACGCCTATGTTTCATGTTGATGTGTGGATGCCACAAGGGACTGATATTCAGCAAACGATTAAACAGAGCGCTGAGGTAGAAGCGTATTTGGGGTCTTTGGAGCATGTTGATTTTGTTGCCTCCACTGTAGGCCAAGGTATGCAGCGCTTTATGTTGACCTATCAGCCTGAGCAAAGTTACGCGGCGTTTGCGCAAATGACCGTGCGCGTTGACACCCGGGAAAACATGTTTTTACTACTAGATGGTTTGGAAGCTGACTTGAATAAAAACTTTGCGCATCCCACCTTTCGCCTAAGGGTAATGGAATTTGGTCCCACTCCAGGGTCGAAGATTGAAGCAAGGATCACAGGCTCAGATCCAGACATATTACGTTCGCTTGCCGTACAAATAGAGGATGAGTTTAATGCCGATCCTGGTGCGCGAAATATTCGTCATGACTGGCGCGAACGTACCAAAGAGCTGGTGCCTCAGTTTAATGAATCAAAAGCACGGCGGTTGGGCATTTCTAAGCAAGACTTATCAAGTACTTTGCAAATGGCATTTGGTGGTAACACCATAGGTATTATTCGTGATGGTACGCATATGTTGCCTGTGATCACACGCTTACCGCAAGAAGAGAGGGTGGATTTTGAATCTTTAGAGAATCTAAATATTTGGAGCCCTACCTTGCAAACATACATACCCATCGAGCAAATTATTGATGGTGTAAAAATGGAGTGGATCGATCCGCTTATTTTACGCCGAGATAGGAAGCGTACCTTAACCGTTATGGCTGATCACGATGTGTTGGGGGATGAAACCGCAGCGTCTTTGTTTGCCCGTCTACGCCCTAAGGTTGAGGAAATAACATTACCTGAAGGCTATGAGTTATCGTGGGGAGGAGAGTACGAGTCCACCAATGATGCTCAAGCGGCGATGTTTTCGTCTTTACCTTTGGGGGCATTGGTGATGTTTATCATTACTGTCTTTTTGTTTAATTCAGTGCGTAAACCGCTGGTCATTTGGTTTACCGTGCCTTTGGCTATCATAGGCGTGTCTATGGGGTTACTGGCCACAGGTTTACCCTTTAGCTTTACTGCCTTGCTTGGCTTACTTAGCCTGAGCGGGATGATTTTGAAAAATGGCATTGTATTGATGGACCAGATAAACATAGAACTTGCCACAGGCAAGGATGCGTATAAGGCGGTGGTCGACAGTGCACTTAGTCGTGTACGACCCGTCAGTATGGCCGCCATGACGACCATTTTAGGCATGGTGCCACTGATGTTTGATCCTTTCTTTGGCTCTATGGCAATTACTATTATGGCGGGTCTGGGCTTTGCGACGGTATTAACCCTTATTGTGGTGCCAGTGTTGTTTTCTATATTTTATAAAGTGCAACCCGGTAGCGCGTAAATTCATGAGGAAAATTTTTTCTCGGCGTTAATAACGTCACTTAGCAGCCTTACTAAGTACATTAGGCCCTGCATTTGTAGGGCTTTTTTATCTGCGCACGGCGCACCCTAGTTGGCATGTAAGTGATTTAAAATATCGCAGTTCTTTATCTGGCCGTGTTGACAGCTGTCGGCTAACGCTTGCAGGTTTTTTTCCAGTTGTTGCAATTCATATTGGGCAACGCGGATTTGCTCTAATTGCTGGGCAATCAATGCGTCGACCTCTGCGCAGGGGGCATTGCCATCACTTTGCACAGCCACCAATCTTTTTATGTCTGCCAGAGGCATGCGCAACTCTTTGCAGCGACGAATAAAATTCAGTGAAGACACATCAGTTTGCTGATAGTAGCGGTAGCCGTTTTCCCCACGTTTTGCCTCGGGCAGTAGCCCAATGTCTTCATAATAGCGGATTGTTTTGGCGCTGACGTTCGTGACTTGCGCTAATTGTTTAATTTGCATGGTTGACCTTCCTGTTACTGGAACCCTTATTCTACGCTTACTAATACGCAATTCAATGGGAGTCATATGAGTGAATGTTGTGGTGTGAACGCCCAAGACAAAGAACAACGAACGTTGCTATGGACTGTGCTAGGTCTCAATGGTGCTATGTTCTTCGTAGAATTTATTGCCGGTTGGGTAGGGCAATCAAGTGGCTTAATGGCAGACTCGTTAGACATGTTAGCGGATGCCATGGTTTACATGGTGGGGCTTTACGCTGTAGGTAAGGCCATTGAGTACAAAGCAAAAGCGGCACTGTTCAACGGCAGCCTGCAGCTGGTGTTAGCTGGCTTGATTTTATTTGATGTCATCAGGCGCTTGATATATGGCAGTGCGCCACAAAGCAATATCATGTTGTGGATTTCGCTGTTAGCCTTAGCCGTAAATTTATTTTGCTTCGTGTTACTTTCTCGCTACCGAACGGGTGACATTAACATGCGTGCTAGTTGGATATGCTCGCGCAACGATATGATAGCCAATGTGGGTGTGATTGTGTCTGCTGGGCTGGTGGTGTGGTTAGATTCGTCAATCCCGGATTTAGTCATAGGGACCATCATTGCTTTAGTGATTGTTCAATCTTCATGGAAGATTGTCGCTGAGGCGAGGGGTTTAATAGCCGCAGCGCCGCAAGATCATCATTGTTCGCTGAAATCTGATGAGATGGTAAACAAGCAAGAGACTAAAGACCAAGCGCCGAGTAAGCCTAAGTCTTCCTGTTGTCACTAGTAAGCAGCGTAGAATGACTAGCGCTAGTCAGCAGTAATAACTTCACAGATGCAGTATCAAAAAAACAGCAATAAAAAAGCGACGGCAAGTTCGTCGCTTTCATTCGCTTTTAGGGTAAAAGCCTGAATATATTAATCGTGATTTGCGCGAATATGGCCCTGACTCGAGTCAGTCCAATGACCTTCAGACAGTGACAATATAACAGCATCCACTTCATTAAGAAGCTCAACTGATTCAGCGGTAAAACAACCACCTATCACCACCAAGCTTTGATCTTCAAGCTCACCTAGTTTGGTCAGTGCTTTTTGTACTAAACTGCTTTTCACCATGTTTTTACGATCGTGGGGGAAAGTGATTAACGTGCAAGAGTCTTCAAGATGTGACTCACAACCTAAGGCTAACTTTCGGTATTCGGTTGGTACGCGTTCTTTTACTAAGTAAGATTCTAAATGCTTTTGAATGTGAAATTTCATAATTAACTAATAGATTATCAATAAAAAGTAACAATATGGCTCGCCATATCAATTTACGTGTTATGCACCCACAGATTAAACCGCGAGCAAAACACAGCTTAAAGCTAACTACTTGAATTTTATCGGCTAATGGCTCATCTACATAATAAGTAAAAACCGATTATAAATAAACTTACCCCAGTGGCAAATGGAATAAAAGGATTGTTTTAAATTTGTGCGTTTTTCTTGATCGCGGACATAAAAAAGGGCGCCACTAAGGCGCCCTAAACACACACTAACTCTCAGGGAAAGGTTAGACGTTTACGGTTAGAAATTTGCACGTAATTGAACACCGAAATAACGGTCTGCATCACGCGGAATTTGATAACGGAAGTTATCGCCACTGTAAGTAGTGACAAAGCTCTTATCAGTTAAGTTTTTACCGATTAAGCTGATGCGATATGCATCGTCGTCAAACGAGAACGCCAAGCTTGCGTTTAAGATGCCGTAATCTGGCAACAAGTCTACTGCTGTGGCGGTGCCACCTGGGGCACCTGCGTACATTTCGTCGGTGTATACATATGAGCTGTTGAGGATAACGTTCATGTTATCAAGCTCCCATAAGTATTCGCCTGTCACTGAGTACTTAAGGTCAGGTGAGAAAGGTAAGTCAGCACCAGAGCGACCAGTACAATTTGCATCAGTCACTGGGCATTTGAACTCATCCACTTCAGCATCAACTTTAGACAAGCCGCCGGTTAGCGTGAAGTCGTCTGTTACCTGCCACATCAAATCAAACTCGATACCTTGAGTAATCACCGAGCCCGCGTTTGTTAAACGGGTAATGGTGACACCATCAAGTAATTCAGAGTTATTCGCTTGGAAACCATCGATGTTAGTTCTGAAAATAGCCGCGTTGAAAATTAAATCGTTGCTTGCGTATTTATAACCTAGCTCGAAAGCATCAGATGTTTCTTTATCAATGGGCAGTGCATCAGCATCGGCCATGTTGTAGAACACGTTAAACGCTGGGCCTTTATAACCTTGCGAGAAAGTGAAATATGCCATACTGCTGTCAGTTAAGTCGTACTGCACACCAATTTTACCTGATACATTCGTTTCGTCAGTTTCACCTTGATAGTTGGTTTCAAAGCTACGTACGCCCACACCTGTGCGCTTGTATTCATCGTTACTGCGACGGTCGTGTGAGTAACTCACCTCATCATCTGTATAACGAATACCGAACAATAAACGTAAGTCGTCATTAATGTGATATTTACCGTCAGCGAACAGTGCCCAGTTATCGAATTGGGTGCGCATAAAGGCAGTAGCACTGACGATGTCGTTAGCATTGCAGCTTAAATTTTCATCGGCGATAAATTGATTAATCTGTGCTTCAGAAGGATCAGCTACGCCAAGGCTTTCGGTCAGGTATGTGCCAATAGCCGCTGGGAATTGACCACCGTTATTTTGACAGCTGGCGTCACGGGTAAAGTTACGCTCAGATTTTTGTGTCCACCAGAATGCACCTAATTGATAGTCAAAATCACCGCCAACAGGAGAGGCTATGCGAAACTCTTGAGAGGTTTGTTTCCAGTTTTGTACACCCGTATCGTGAAGCTGAAATCCAACGCCACCGTCCGGCACGCTACCAAAGTTAACAGGCAAAGGAATAGAGCCCGTGGTTGAGGTGAAATCACCTTCGCGAAACTCGGTGTTATCCCAGCTACGGTGAGCTGTGATTGAAGTAAATTCGTGATCGCCAATCATTTTATCTACTTGCACTGAGAAACCAGTGGTTTCATCTATGGTGCGAGTTTCAAAGTCATGGTCAATTTTACGTTGCTCTAAATCGAGGTCGCCATTGCCTGTGCTGTCAGGGGCCGCGTCAGAGGAAACATAACGGTTGCTTGGTGCAAGTTCTAAATCTGCACAGCAATTGTCGTTTGATTTTACGTTTTCAAAAATGAATAGGATGTCGGTATCGTTAGCGGCGGTAATGTCTAACATACCGCGGATACCTTCCTTGTCGTAGCCGTTGGTTGTTTCGTTGTTATACACATTGTCGATGTAGCCGTCGAACTGTGATTTAAGTACCGTCAAACTACCATTAACGTTATCGCTCAATGCACCTGTTACACTGGTTTTCAAACGGTATTCGTTGTCCTGAAATAAAGTCACTTCGGCCGTGCCGCCAAATTCATCAGAAGGGCGCTTGGTGGTAATGTTAACCACACCAGCTGACGCATTTTTCCCAAATAAAGTGCCTTGAGGGCCGCGTAGTACTTCGATGCGTTGTAAGTCATATAAATCAACGAATGCCTGCCCAGAACGGCCTAGCACCACACCATCAACCACGGTAGATACACTTGGCTCTGCCGCCACACTGAATGAAATAGTACCGATACCACGTACTGTGATTGCCGAGTTACGGTTGGTGTTACCTTTACGAAAGCTAACTGAAGGCACCAAAGCTTGTAAGCCTTCAATGTTTGCAGAGAACGCCGAGTTAATTTGATCTTCACGTAACACTGATACAGCAACAGGCACTTCGTTGAGGTTTTCTACGCGTTTTTGCGACGTAACAGTGATCTTTTCCATTAGGCCTTTATCTTCTGCCGGCACAGCTTCTTGTGCGTTGGCGGCGAAGCCGATTGTCATGCACGTACCGATAGCGAGTGCGCGCGTGATACCTGAGTGTAGTGTGCTAGGTCTTAGTAACATGGTGTTCTCCACGATATTGTTTTAGGGGCAAGTCCAATGTTCATTTGCAACGTGTCCAGGTTGCAGAATGTCAGTGTGTTCGTAGTTGGCTTACCGTTCTTCATTTAATATTTCATTTCATCAACAGCATGAAATGCTCATTGTGCTGACGCATAGGGCATCTTGTGTCAAACATTA
Organism: Paraglaciecola sp. T6c; assembly: GCF_000014225.1. NCBI lineage: Bacteria > Pseudomonadati > Pseudomonadota > Gammaproteobacteria > Alteromonadales > Alteromonadaceae > Paraglaciecola > Paraglaciecola sp. T6c. The sequence goes on along the minus strand of NC_008228.1, from coordinate 3,475,033 downwards.
GATGTCTTATATAAGACAAAAGATAGACAAAATTTAACCATAAAGTTAACTAATTGCAATCTTTTTGTTAAATCTATTTTGTTGATTGAGGGGGTTTGAAGAATAAGCTTGTAGCCCAATAAAAATGGGCTATATAAGTGTTGTCAGAAAGGTTTTTGCGCCTTACTTATAGTGGCTATAAATACAATTGATACATTTTAGTAACAGGTTAGCTAGCGTTTGTAGCACATTGCGCCACAGAGGTTTCCAGCAACGTGAGCCAATCATCGCCGTAATTATCTTTAAACCACTGACGCATATTTTTTGAAGCATCTTTGAAAGCTTGTTTTTCGCTTGGAGACGGGCGATAAACCGTACCACCTGCTTTTTCAAACAACGTGTATGAGTTGGCTTCTTGATTAAATACCAAATCATTTGCTGCTTTTTGCTGGCGTACAAAACCTTGTTCTATAATGCCTTGAATATCTTTAGGTAATGATTGCCAAACGGGCTCAGAGAACCACCATAACGCCGCCATATACGAATGCCCATCCAGCACTATGTATTTCAAATGCTCTTCTAATTTAGCCCCAATAATATCTTGAATACCGTTTTTACTGCCCTCTACCACGCCTGTTGCCAGTGCAGTGTAGAGCTCAGCCCATGAAACCGGCGTCGGGTTTGCGCCCAATTGCCGCACAAGCTCTTGCTGTATTTTAGCCGGCGTAGTGCGTATTTTTTGTCCGATTAAATCTCTTGGATGATGAATGGCTTTGCTGGTGGTAGCGAAATTACGCCAGCCGCCAGTGTTGGTCACACCCATTAGGCGAATTTGCAGGTTTCGGTCTAAAACGGTGCTGCGCATTTTGCTTAAAATAGGCCCGTCGAGTACGCACTGGGCTTGCTTGTCGTTATCAAAAACATAAGGCAAATCGAGAACTTGAGCAGGCGCGAAAAAATTTCCTGTGCCGCCTGCCGTGGTAGGAAACATTTCGAGCACGCCTTTTTGTAAGTTACCAATACACTCAGGCACGCCGCCACAAAACTGGCCCGAGGAATAAAGCTGAACTTGAACTCGGCCTTCACTTGCTTGCTCTACGTATTCTTTAAACGCCAGTAAGCCCACATAATCTTCATCTTGAGTCGATGCTTGAATAGACGCCTTGATGATAAATTCAGCGCGATCAGAATTGGCGTTAATAATACCCACCATACTGGCCACAGCAATGAGGGCATAAACAGTAAGAAGCACAATGCGTTTTATATTCATATCAAGCAAACCCAAACAGACGAGGTAAGGTCATAGTGACCGCAGGGAAATAGGTAATAATAAAAATCACCAAGGCTTCAACTGCTAAAAATGGCAGCATTTCGTAGGCAATATTTTCGGTTTTTTCGCCGGATACGGACGCAGCCACAAATAGCACCAAGCCCATAGGGGGGGTTGCTAAGCCAACCGTTAAGTTCACGCACATGATCACCGCAAAATGTAGAGGGTCGATGCCTAGCGAGATAAAAATAGGCGCTAGCACAGGGCCGAGGATCAAGATCGCTGGGCCTGCATCTAGAAACATTCCGATGGCGAATAAGAATAAGTTAATGATCAGCAGCAACAACAATACGTTGTCGGTTATGCCGACGATTTGTTCGGCTAACATATCAGCCATACCGGACACGGTAATGATCCAGGCGAAGGTTACCGCCGAGCCGACCAGTAATAAAATTGTTCCTGATTGCACGGCTGCGTTAACAAGTATGTGCGGCAGCTTGTGGAATTTAAGGGTGTTGGTCACAAATAAGGTAACGATCAGTGCATAACCCGCTGCTGCTGCGGCCGCTTCTGTTGGGGTGAATACACCTAATACGATCCCGCCAAGTAAAATAACGGGGGTAAGTAAGGGTAAAAAGGACGATTTAAGGGCACTGCCACGTTCGTACCAAGTCGCTTTTTGATTTGCTACTGGGTAGTTACGTTTTTTGGCTATTCGGCTGGTGACTATCATCAAACCAGCACAAATCAATAAGCCCGGGGTAATGCCTGCTAAGAACATGCCCGCCACAGATACGTTCATGATAAAAGCGTACAAGATCATGATCCCTGAGGGGGGAATAATCGGGCCGATAACAGAAGAAGCGGCCGTCACTGCAGCGGCAAAGCGTCTGCTGTAGCCGTTTTCTTCCATAGCGGGGATAAGCATTTTACCTAACGCAGAGGTGTCGGCAACCGCTGAGCCTGATAGCCCTGCGAAAAGCACTGACGATAAAATATTCACTTGTGCTAAGCCGCCTCTGTAATGCCCTATTAAGGTTTGGCTAAAGCGCACAATAGACTGAGTGATCCCGCCTTGATTCATCAGCTCACCAGCTAAGATGAAAAACGGTACCGCCATCAAAGGGAACGAATTCATCCCTGAGTACAAACGGGTTAACAATGCTGAGAAAAACACCTCGTTACCGTCAAGCATTAAACTGACGCCAGGACCAATTAACAAGGCAAACACCACTGGCGTGCCAGCAGTGAGTAATAGAATGAAAACCCAAAAATAACTGATAGACATATTATTCTACTTCCATGGGGGGAATCGTTTGCGCAGTGAGATAAGCACGAGCAAAGAGTTGTTTGATCAGGTTTTCGATACCCACTAAAAACAGGGCCGCAAACATTAACGGTGCGCAGGCATAAAAGTAAGCAAGCTTGACGGGCATGGACGAGGCATATATTTCAAAACCACCTTGGAAAAATGCCACGCTTTGTTTGAAAAACACTGCGCTTATCATAATCACTAAGAGGGTGATTATAATTTCTGACATTCTGCGTAAGCCTTTGGGAAGGGCGTCGGCAAACATCTCGATAGACACGTTTAAATTTTCACGATAAGCCCAAGGGGCAACTAAACACGTGACCCATACCATCAAGTATTTCGCGAGCTCTTCGGTCCATGCTAGGGAATCGTTTAACACATAACGGTAGAACACCTGAGCTAAAATCATCAGCAACATAGCGCTTAACAGCACGCCCGCAATATTTTTGCCAAGGGTGCTGATGGCATAATTGACCTTACCTAGCGGGCGATTAACGGCTAAAAACCCGCGACTGACAGCATTTTGCATGAGGTGTTCTCCGACTGCGCTTAAGGGCTATTTGGGCCAGTAATGGCTAATTTGCGGTTGCTGATCAGTCAACTCGTCCGTGTGTTCAACATCTGGCCCAAGTGGTATGCGCTTGCCCTTAGGTACGAACACGGCCATTTCTTGAGCGCCAAGGGTTAGGTTATAAACCTTGCCACCTTGGTAGGTTTGTTCACTTGGGAAGCGTTGCCATTCACCTTCGGGTAAGTAGAACTCTACTTCTCCGCCGGGTTTTAAGCAGGGAGCCACTAACATGTCATCACCGAACATAAACTGCGATTCAAACGCTGCCGCTACACGATCTTTGGGAAAGGCCAATGGCATCGCGCGCATCAAAGGAACACTTGTACTACTTGCTTGTTGCATGGCGTTGTAAATATACGGTAGTAAGCGATAACGTAGCACCAATGCTTGGTTTACTGCATCTTCTGCTTCCGGGCCATAGCTCCAAGGTTCACGCTGACCTATGCCGTGTAAACGCATATGAGCACTGAATACGGCGGCTTGTGACCAACGAATAAAGAGCTCTTGATCTCGTGTGTCTTTGAAGAACCCGCCAATATCAGTGGCAAAGAAAGGCGCGCCTGACATCCCCCACGACAAAGCACCGCGGATACTGGCGCTTAGCCCGCCCCAATCGGCTTGTGGGTCGCCGCCCCATTGACTAGGGAAGCGCTGTGAGCCGGTCCATGCTGAACGGCTGAACAAGAAAGGGCCGTTTTTAGAATACTTCTCTGCGGCTTCGTACACGCACTTGTTGTATAGAAAGCTGTAAATGTTGTGCAAGCGGTTGCCTGAATCACCGCTGTAAGCAAGCATGTTGTCATCTTCGACCTGTTCACCGAAGTCGGCTTTTATCATATCAATGCCTAAATCAAACAAGGGCTTGTGTGATTCCATCCAAAACTGATATGCATCGGGGTGGGTGAAATCCACAATGCCGGACTCAGGTAGCGGCGTCAGCACTTCTGCAAACGCGCTCATGTCCCACTTGTATTGATACGCTTCGCCGGTGCGCTTGTCTTTTAATAACCAGCCTTTTTTGGCCATTTCGGCGAAAAGCGGATGCTGAATAGAAACCAATGGATATTCCCATATGCAGACTTTAAAGTTGTCTGCTTTGAGCTTATTGATCACCGCCGCGGGGTCGTCAAAGCGTTTGGGATCCCATTCAAAGGCAAAGCGGGTATCTGTGTCTTGCCATGCACGTCCGTCAAGGGTGATAACGTCGCACGGCATTTTGTGATCGCGTACGTCTTTTGCCGTAGCCAATAATTCAGGCACATCTTTGTAATACGCTTTCGATAAAATAACCCCTAAGCTCCATACCGGAGGGGTCGGCGCTTTGCCGGTTAAATCTGTGTAGGTGTTGATAATGGCATTACCATCCTCACCGTGCATCAAGAACAAATCTAAGCATTCATCTTCCACCAATACCCCATAAGCACGTTGTGACCAAGTGGCATAACCCACAGCATGTGTTACCGGGGCAGGGGTATGCACAAACACGCCCCAACCGCTGGGGCTCCAACAAAATGGCGTGTTTTTGTAGGAAATTTCTGCATTTACGCCTAGCGCATCGTGGTTGTAAGAGCGCACCAGTTGACCGCGCTTATTAAGGCTACCCCATTTTTCGCCTAAGCCGTATACGGCTTCGTCGGTGCCAAGCTCTAGGCTTATTAACCAGCCTTTATCCACTTTGGCTAGAGGCGGTAAACGGTAGCGACGCACAAAGTGACCATCGGTCGCAGTTTGCTGAATTGTTTTACTGTTTTGTGATAACTCAAACGTGAAGGGGGTGTGGTTGATCACCAACTTACTCTCACCAGCAATCAGGGTTGTTTGCTGCTCATTTGAAACGATATCTGCCGCTATTACATCCGGCGTGGATACGAGTAGGCCATAGTCAGGCTGATTTTTCGTGCCAATTTGTACACGCACACCAAACGTATGAAATGCGATGTGTAACTCACCTTGCGACGTCGGAATTAGTACACTGGCATCACTTTGCAAGCTCGCGGCGCCGGTCACTTCAGCTTGCTTTATATCGTTCCAATTCGGGGCAGTAACATCAAACACAGACGTAGTTATAGACATGAATTTTTCTCACTCGTGATAATGGCACAATGGGGAAGCGCAAATGCTAGCACTGAGGCGATGCAAGCAACCCTTACAATCTTATATAAGATATAAGTTATAGTAGTGTTAAATTCTTGTCAATCTTTGTTGAGTTTTAGTTGCATGGTGGGTTTTCCGTTATCCGAGTGAGCATATTAAGTGATTGAAACGATGCTTAAAACTAGTAGATATAGCGGGATTAATGCACTTCGCAAAAATGCACCGAATTGATCCTTAACAAAGTTTAATGTAAACCAAACGATAATATCTTGTATAAGACATACACTTAATATTACTCTTATATTTTGTTTCAACAAATTTGCCGTATATGAACGAAAATCGCTTTGACAACAAACTTAGCCGACCTGGTTTAGCTTTCCAACCTTTGTACAAACAGGTGGAAGAGCAAGTGACCCAACTTATCGTTGAGCAGCGCTGGAAGCCAGGTGAAATGTTACCCAACGAATTTCAGCTGGCCAGCGAGTTTGGCGTCAGCCAAGGCACGGTGCGTAAAGCGCTGAACAGCCTAACGAGCGCTAAAATTCTTACCCGCAGGCAAGGCATTGGTACGTTTGTTTCTGAGCATACGGGGCATCACGGACTTTATCGTTTTTACCCCCTGATTGCGGATGGTAAAAACCCAGAATTGCCCAAGGCTGAGCTATTGTCTATCTCAACGCAAACAGCCAATAAGAAAGTCGCTGCGGCCTTAGCACTCAACCCGAAAGACAAAGTGATTGTACTGATCAGGCGCCGTATTTTAGATAACGAGTTTTGCATTGCTGAGACTATTTTTTTGCCCCATAAATGGTTCAAAGCATTGCTTGATGAAAAAGAAGTGCCACATACGCTGTACCACTTTTATCAAACCAACTTTAACCTGACCGTACATACCATTCGTGACAGTATCAAAGCGGATCTCGCCACGCAAAATGACGTTGATACACTAGACATAAAACTAGGTGAGCCGTTGCTTGAAGTAACACGCATCGCTCAGTCGCTAAACGACAAACCGATGGAATACCGCATCAGTCGTTGCCGCAGTGACAAATACCATTATCTGGTGGAATTAAACTAATAACCTGCCTCATTGCTACTGACGTGACGCTGGAAAACAGCGGGTAAAGTTTACCCGCACGTGTTTTTAATTCAGCCTCTACTCCTCACAGATTGAAAGTCTAGCTGCTAACTAAAACGGCACGATATACGCAGTTGAACTGTTGAATTCGAATCGGTTTATCTTACCGCATTGAGCGAAATGATTGCTCGAAGGATAAGGTGTACCGATTTGCTGCACGTCGCCTTCAAAGCCTTGTCCGTTTTTTACATAGGCCTTGAGTTCGAACCAGCCGTTTACGGTTTTACTGCAATCCATTTGTACATCCAGCATCCAGTAATGCTCCCCCCACGCATTGAGTACTTCTTGTCCAAACCCGTCGTTGACCACTGTTTTGTGTGGGCCATAGCTGTCGGGCCAAAGGTTTGTCGTCCAGTCCATTGCGGTGCCTTGTGCGGCTGCATTTTGCGCGCTTTCAGCACCATACCAATCTAGGTATTGTTCATTCTGTTTCCACACCGCCGTGGTTGTGTTGCGCAGATTATTGTGGGTGATTGGAATTGCACATTGATAGTTTTCTGCCGTGCAGGCCTTGCCTAATTGGCTGCTGGCATAGGCATGGTCTATACCGCCGCGCACGAACATATCCTGACCATTTTGCGTCTGTGCTTTAATGAATATGACCGTTCTTTGGCTATTTTGAGTAGGGGCAGAGTCTGTGATTTTTGCATTGTGATGAATCGCTATCGCATCAAAAGGAACCACGCTAAGGTTTATGGTTCCGTCGTTTTGTACGGTTACAACCTCCCCGGAACAGCTTTGAGCATCACTGGTAAGTTGACCTTTCAGTACATTGCAGTATTGTCCTGGTGCCATTGAAGTGGATACGCTTGCGTTAAGTTGATAGCTCTCTTTATTGATGGCTACAAAGCCTGAGCTGCTGCGGCCGAAGGCGATTTGATTAGCACCATTATCCCACCAGTCGGACAGTGAGAAATCGTCATGGGTATTATTTCGAAAATCTACCGCACCAGCAATGTAACTCCAGCGATGTTCGCACTTCCAGTTTTGCCCAAAGCATTCAAGATTACCGTTATTGTGTACGCGCATATTGGGCGCACCTGCATCGGTATCAGAATGAAAGTCAAAGCTGGACATGACCTTTGGATATCCATAGGGATAGGCAAGCATAAACACATTTGCGAGATCGTATAACCTGCCATCTTCAAACGTAATAACGTTGCCACCGCCGCCGTGACCCCGCTGATTATCATGGTTGTCAACAAAGACCACTGCTTGGTAGCTAGGCATGAACCCCCAGTCTTCTCCAAAATTACTTAGCCACGCTAATTTACCATTTCGAAAGGTGTTACCTATTTCAACGCTGTACTTAAACTCGGTGACTAAGCCATTACTGGCATACTCACTGGCTGATACAGCTTCCCCGCCTTGATCGATGACCTCTTGAAATATCAAGGGATTGCCCGCGACTTTGGATAATATACTGGATATATCGGCACTAGGCATATGCTTCGCGGCATCTAATCTAAACCCTTTAACGCCTATGTTGGTCAAGTCACTTAAGTAGGCGGCGATGGTGTCTTGAACGTAAGGCGCGTCCGTGTCTAAATCAGCTAGGCCAACCAATTCACAATTTTGTACCTGTCCTCGGTCACTGTAGTTATTGATTGTGCAGGTTGTATGGAAGTCTTGGGGGGAAAATATAGGGTACTGCTTGGCGCCAAAACTGCTGCCAGCAGTTCCATTTCCTAAGCCTGCCGCCATATGGTTAATGACCGCGTCTACGTAAATATCTACGCCTGCTGAATCACAGCGTTGCACCATGTCAATGAACTGCGCGCGGTTTCCCCCTCTGCTTTGCAACACGTAGCTAACGGGTTGATAACGAGCCCACCACTGCTGTGCGGTGATGTGCTCGTTTGGTGGCGATACTTGAACCGCGGCATAGCCTTTGGGGCCCAGAAAGGTTTCGCATTCGGTGGCTATGTCTTGCCAATTCCACTCAAATAAGTGGACAAAAGTTGTGGGGGCTGCACTGCTTTGAGTGCTAAAATTAACTGCCAGTGCACAAGCAATGGTTTTTAAAGATGTCTTCATGAGCGTATCCCTTAGGTTGATCGTTTGGTCATTTGCTAAGGCATACGTGACGATATGTAACTGCTCCTAGCCGTGGCTGTGAAACCTTAAGCCAAGAGCAAAAAAATTACCAAATGAATACGTATGTAAATAAAATGTTGTGTTTTTGTTCTCTAACTGTTTTCACCTTTCATGTCTTCGCATGTGTGGTGAGTTGACAATATCTGCTTCTTCAAACTGTATTTGTTGATCAAACAACAATTGGCTGATACTTGTTGGTTTTCCTTCATCGTCAAGTTCTACCAAGCCAATGCCTGAGCCGTTGACCAAACGCTCACCCGCAGACGCGTGCGAAGGCTTTAACGGGGTGACGCGCATGTTACGTCGTTTGGTAAATACATTTAACGGTGAATAGGGAGCGTATAACCAACGATTTAGCCTATCTAGCCAGTTGAGTAAACTCTCAGGAAAGGTATTGCGTAAGCCACTACTGGTGATTTGCCATATATCAGGGCTGTTGCGTCTTCGCTTTAACTTCACGTGGTAGGCGTAGGAGTAATGCACATCGCCGGATAAAATCACGAAGTTCTGCGGTGTTTTTCGGTGGGTGAATAGATTCAATAAATAATTTGCACTGCCGGGGTGAGCCATCCAGTTCTCGGCATCCACCATCAGTGGTTTTCCAATACGGGTAAATACCCTTTGAATCGCTTCGATGAGTTTCACCCCAAATATAGGCGCTGGCGACACTAGCACCACAGCGGGCTCATTCATCAAAGCTTGTTGCAATTCAGTGAGTGACTCCCAATCCATCAAACCAGATGGTTTATTGGCGTTCGATTCTGACCACCAGCGCTGGGTGCGGGTATCAAGCACCAATAATTTGGGCGAGGTGGGCCATTGGTAATGCCATTGTTCAAACGCTAACAATGTGGTGATAGTTTCATCGTGTTCTGGGCAGCCTAAGTCCTGGAAACTCAATTGCATCTTTTGCAGTAATTCATCACTGAAGTTTTGCGGTGCGTTACCCCATCCTTGGCACAGTAAATAGGCTATTAATGAATTACCTATTATTCGTCGGGAGAACACATTGCCGTAGGCCGCTTGTTCCCAGTCTGCGGTTAAATTCCAGTCGTCGGTTACATCGTGGTCATCGAACATCATGGGGCAGGGCAGGTGTGCCATGACGCGTCTTGCTTGTGAGAGGCCTGACACAAATTGTTCTATCAAGTCTAACTCGCTTTGATATTCTTCAACGCTTTGATCGCCTATTGCGCTTTGAACTCCAGTAGAGCTAGGTATATCAGTATTAGCAATTGCCCAGCACTCAGGAGACCAGCACAATAAATACATGGTGATGACCTCTGCAAACGACACCAAATGATTATTCGCGTGCACCGTGGTGAAGACCGGCTTTTCAGCGGACTTAAAAAGCGGGATCTTTAATTTTTGGCTTTGATTATCATTTGGTAAAATCTGTATGCGTTGATTGTATAAGGCCTGCTCAGTGTGCAAATCGTGGCTGTTGTTAACGGTTGAATCAGAAAAGATTTCGTCAACTATGCCCAGAGAGGGGATAACACTGTGAATGGCCGCTAACATGGGGGTTGCCACATCGTCAGCGTATATTTGGTCCCCAGTCATCATTATTAGACTCGGCCACCGCTGCGGGGAATCTTGCAGAGTACTCAGCAGGGTATCGGCAATCACTAAGCCGTCAGGGCTGTCATGATGAGGTTTGCGGCAAGAGCCATGCAGAATTTTTCGCAGTTTATGGTGCACCACAAAACCGGGAGTGGGGCGCTGTGGGTAACAAATATCACTGAGCAACTCGGTGAGCTTTACGTTGACTTTGTCTTGAGTCGTAAAGTCTAACTGATAGCCAATCCAACAGTCTTCGGGTAATGGGGTGTCGAGTGTCAGGTGCAATAAATGTATATAAAGATGTTCACCGACCTTAATGCTTCTGTGCTGGGGGATTTCATTGTCATTGGTTTGCTCAAGCGGGTAGGTTTGCGCAGTTTGACCTTCAGGTGAAAGCGACAAATTGATATCGATGGGTTGGTTGGTGACTAACCATAAAGTCACTTGCTCGCACGTGAGTTTCTTTAGAATAGGCCCTGCGAGTACTTTTAACGCTGATTGCTGCAAATCGACTTCCTAATCCTGAATATCTAACGGTATAAATGGCTACTTTAACAATGTTCACTTGGATTGATCTACTGAGCCGTTAATTTTAATCCTTAAACAGATACATTTTGTCAGTGAGATAGGGTAATAACAGGCTTCACCCGTCGCTTTTAGCCATTGGCATCGTTAATAACGTTAGCGTAGAGATGCGTGTTATAAAACGAGCCCTGCTTGTACACCGCCTTTTTTAGGTAACCCTCAGCAGTAAAGCCGCATTTTTCTAGTACCTGGCAAGAGGCCAGATTGCCTTCAAATACACTGGCGTGTAAGCGCACTATTTCACTGTTGTTTTTCACTTCATCAATCAGTAAAGCAAGCGCTTTTGAGGCGTAGCCCTTGCCCCAAAACTGCTCAGCCAACCAGTAACCGACTTCAGCTGAATACGTATATTCAAACTGGCCTGGCTCAGCACTCACACAGCCAACAAACTCACCGTCCACTTCAATTGCGCGAATAATGCCAATTTTACTGCCCTGTTCAATCCACCAAATGGCGTCATCTTCTGTGTACGGATAAGGAATGCGACTCGACAAAAAACGCGTCACGTTAGTCGTGTTTAAGCAGCGAATGAGGTGTGTCTTATCTTGTTGGGTAAAATGTCGTATTAGCAGCATATTCTCATTAAATTACCAATCGACACCTTTCCTGCCAATAAAAATTTTTCGTTTTAGCCTGAATTGTTTCTGGCAACTGAGATGAAATGAGCAAACTAGCCTGTTGTACTGAGAGTTTTTTTACCCAATAATAGCTTTGACCTTGTCTTGCATACTGTTCGCCAATTTTTGTTATTCGTCAATAAGATACACGAAGATGTTAAGACAAATATGATAATTTAAAAGGAAATTTATGAGATATCTGAATATGAAGGTGTTGTTAGGCGCTTGTCTTGCGATGTTGGCAAAAGAAAGCTCAGCCGCAGAACTATTACAGTTTTATCCTGCTTGTGATTATGGGGTTGTAGATACAATTAAAGTAAGTGGACGATTACGATTCTCGACAGGAAGCACTAATGCTGAATCGCTGGCAAAAACCAGATCGGAAGTCATTCAAGATATTCTAGACATTGCTAAAAAGCGGGGAGTTGATGGCGTCATCTTAACGAAAAAATCGGTTGTGTTAGATAGCTTGGCCTCGGAATCCCGCGTCGTACGCAACCGAGTCACATTCACTGCGCAACTTGTCAATAATTGCGCTACGGGGGCTGCCTTGTCATCAAAAGCAACGCCCTATGATGCAAGTGGTTTAAGGAAATTCGCCTTAAGTATTGAGTCAAAAATACGTGCTAAAAAACAACATACTATTACCTATCAAATAAACACTGACAAATTACCGCTGCCGCCCATTGAATCGTTCTCAATCGACTTTGAGCAAGGGGTATTTGGATTGCGATTACAAAGTACCTATGACGAAGCTGTGGCTTTATTTGGTAGCCCTGCAGGCGTATATGTCCTAGATAATGACTTATTGCTTGTCTCCTATGGTCGTGATCTTTGGCTTACATTCTTCAATGACAAGCTGGTAAGTGTCACCAATCGAAATGTTTGGTTTAGCAATGAGCTTCTTAGTATGCTTGATTTTGATGCTCGATTTGAAAAGCAAGAGTGGCGTATTCTTAATAAGGTGTCATATGACATGCCTATGCTTGACGTTGAGAAAGCCATCAATACCCAGCAAAATTCGACACACACTGCAGTGCTTAAACATGCATCTCAAACCATTTCAATAGAGGGTATCGCTAAATCAGTAGAGCGAAATCGACAACCTGACTATTTAGCGAGTTTTTATTCTGTATCGCATCGCGATTTTGAGCCAAGTAGACTTGATGTCGCCCACAATACCCACATCGCGGATAGCTTAAGCCGATATATTAATGGGGATCTTGAGTTAGTTGATGTCGATACGTTGAAATCCTTAGCGATAGGAGAAGTCGCAAGTGATAAAGATACAAATTTGCTTATTATGGATAACCACTTGGTCGTGGAGGTGACAGGTAGCACAGTGAATAGAGTGTATTTATTGGATTCGGTCTTTCGGCAAGATAAACTGACGATTAACAGCTCGTGGCAATTTGGGGCTTTTAAGCAGGGTCAGTCGATGGCTGCAGTGAAGAAGCTATTAGAGGATGATCTCTTTAGTTTTGACGACATGATTGAGGTGAGTGACGATAGATTTAATCAAGAGTTCTTTTTTGTTGACTACGAAGATGAGCTGCAACTGAGCTCAAGTGAAGTGACTTTTTATTAAAGAAAATCGACTACATGAAACTTGTTACATGAGTCTTAAGCGCCAATTTGGACGGCGCTATCAGATTTAAAACAAATTCAAATCAACTTTTAGAGTCAATCAATACTCAGCACTATCTTGCCTACATGATGTTTCTCGGTGAAGACTTTTTGAGCCTGCGCTATGTCTTTTAGCGGAAACGATTGGGCAACAATAGGTGAAATCTTACTCTGCTCGATGTAGTCCACTAAGTTTTGAAAAACACCAGCCTCTAATACTGTACAGCCAAAAAAGCTGAGATCTTTTAAGTACAGGGTTCTAACATCTAACTCGACGATTGGGCCGCCAATGGCACCGGCAACCGCGTATCGGCCGTGACATTTAAGCACATCAAGTAAATTAGGCCATGCGCACCCTGCAACCAAATCGATGACCACATCTATGCTATTCGCTTTTAGCGTTGCAAGTAAATCAGCATCGCGGCTGATGACTTCATCGGCACCTAAGGCCAACAGCTGTTCGTTTTTGGCTGGGCTGGTGAGCGCAATAACATATGCCCCACGTGCTTTTGCCAATTGTATGGCTGCTGAGCCTACGCCGCCTGATGCGCCCGTGATCAACACTCTTTCGTTAGGGGCTAGCTGAGTGCGAGTCAGCATGTTTTCAGCGGTCGAGTAGGAACAAGGGAAGGTGGCTAACGCTAGATCGCTCAACTCACTTTGAATAGCGAACGCATGGCGAGCATCAACTAGCGTATATTGTGCAAAGCCACCGTCGCATTCAGAGCCAAAATACCAAGGTGTATCTAACGTTTTTCCGTTCACTTGGCGAATGCAAGGCTCTATCAATACTCGTTCGCCAACACGGCTATTGGCGACCTGACTTCCGACCGCTACGATTTGGCCACACACATCGGCCCCTTGTATACGCGGAAAGGTCAATGCGTTGCCTGACCAACTTGCGTCTGCGCCATCAGCATCACTTTTAGAGTACCAGGCGGTACGTGTGTTAATGTCGGTGTTATTTACCCCCGCAGCTTTCACCCGTATCAGTACTTCATGATCTTTGGGTGAAGGAACAGCAATATCTTGATTGTACTGAAGCACTTCAGGGCCACCGTGACCAGTAAGTTGCACACCCTTCATTTTTTTGGGAATAGCGACGATATTAGGGGCGTTAGTGATGTTAGGCATGTTCATTTTGCTCCATCATTTGTTGAACTGATAATTTTGCAGATTCGATAGATTCGTAGCCTAATATAGGCCACACATTAGAGACTCCCTCGTGAAGTAACAGTAACGCTGTGGCTAAGTGAGGCCGTTGAGCTCGTTGAGCTAACAGTAAACGTACATCGTTTTTGTGCTGTGAAACCGCCGCTTTTATTTCGAGGTTGTCAGGGAATGCCGCTAACGCTTGCAACGACATACACCCATGGGGGGCAAACTCTGTCATCCACTGATCAAGCCTCTCGAAAACCGCTAAAATCGCCTCTTTGCCATCTTTAATGCGGGCATCTGCTAAAAAAGCTAAATAGCGCTGATGTCTGTGGGTCAAGGCCGCGACAATCATTAACTCTTTTGAAGGATAATGTTTGTATAGTGTACGCAAGCTCACGTTACAGGCTGTTTTTAATTGTGAAACGCTGGCTTCAGCGAAACCATACTGGCTAAAGGCAGCCTCTAAACTTTCGGCAATTTGTGCTTTCAATGTCTGGCGCTCCAAGTGCGGCATCAAAGGTAGAACGTTCACTCTACCTTCAGGGTAGAGTGAACGTTCTACTCTGTCAAGGACTAGGTCAAGTCGTTCTTTCCCGAAAGTGCCCATTGGTGGTGTTTTTTATTTCTCAAAAAACCGTAAGTAAGTGAACTAGCGACGGGTAAATGCAGTATGTAACTTATTAAAATAACTGCGCAATAAGGAATAAAAGGAGATTGGATATGGAGCGCTTTATTATTCGAAAACCATTTGGTGATAAGTTTACCTACCAGTACCCTTCTGGCAGAACGGTTAAAAACAAGGGCATTAAGCGCTGGGTGCAAAGCTTAGCGATCCCTCCTGCGTGGCAGGAGGTGCAAATTGAACTCGACCGCAGTGCTAAGGTATTGGCCTTTGGCCGGGACGCGCAAAATCGCAAACAATACATATACAACCCTAAGTGGACTGAGCAGGCCAGCGAGCAGAAATTTGAGCGCATTTTGCGCTTTGCCAAAGAGCTTTCCACTATGCGGCGCGTGACAGGGCAGCATATCACTCAGCGTCCTATCGACGAAAATGTGGTATTAGCTTGCATGACACGCATGTTAGATGACGCCTTCTTCAGACCCGGTAACCCAAGTTACACCAGAGACAACCAAACTTATGGCTTGACCACGCTGCGCGTAAAGCACATGAGCATTGAGCGTGGTCATGTAGAATTTGATTACGTCGGAAAAAGCCACAAACAACAGCACCGCGAAATCCACGACAATCATGTCACCAAGGTGTTAGCCCAATTGGAAAAAATGACTGGCTACGAATTGTTTGATGTCACACTACCGGATGGGGAGCGTAAAAATATTAGCGGACAGGATCTAAACCAATACATTGCAGAAGTAATGGGGGAAGATTTTAGCGCGAAGGACTTTCGAACATGGGCAGGCACGGTACTGATGGCTATCGCACTTGACGAACTTGGTCCGGCCGATGATGAAAAGCTAAGCCAAAGTAATGTGCTAGCGGCAGTCAAAAAAGTGGCTGGCGAGCTTGGTAACACGCCAGCAGTATGCCGCTCAAACTATATTCACCCCGGCGTTATCCTGCACTACGAAAGTGGTCGTACTCTTGATTATTTTCGCAAACAACTCAATCGCACGCGAGCCAAATACTTTAGCCCAGATGAAAAAGCCACCTTAAAACTGCTTGAATATCTAGTCGAATCTTAACTCTATCGTTTTAAATTATTTTTTATTAGGATTGTATTTATTAAATATATGCCTTGCTAAAGGTGAAATAGTATAAATGATACGCTGGAAGGGTTGTTGCTAGTTGTTATCAACTAGCAACAATTAGCACCAGGGAGGTACATAACAGTTCACTACGCTGTCGATAACTATTATGCCGAATTCACACACCAAATAGCATAGGTCTAGTGTAATTTTTGCGTAAATAGTGTGCATAGAGAGTGCATAAAATTTGCAGTAATGCGATGAATAATGAATTTTAATTCATCTTTTATAAAAATCTGGCTGCCGGGTATATTTTGTTTTTTCCCACATTGAGTACACCAACAAGGTCTTTGATTTAAAATTAAACTCACGGCTCTACTCCCCTGTACTCCCTCTATTTTTGATGAATTTTGATAGATTTTGACTCGTTCTAGCTAATTCGCACGCAATCATAAATTGAACATGCCGATAACTTTCTCTTCCATTTATATAGAAAGTTAAGCTAATGTCTGCGTTCTAATTGCATAGTTATGCAATGTTATGTCAGAGACTGTAAGGGCAATGTCAGCAGATAGTAAATTATTGTTTGAAAGCCGTTTTTTTAATCCGTTTGATTTGATTCATTTCTACTCTCAGTGCTTAATTTCGCGCTTGGGTGTATCCCATAAATAACATACAGACACGCAGTGTCACTCATAAAATAATAAATAAAATGCATTCATGTGATTTATGTTGCATGGGTCCATTTAGGGAATTTGAAATGTTTATCAAGAATGCTCTAACGCAGTCGATCCGACTTTCATTACTGGTTACAGGCTCAGCCATGCTGCTACCTAGTGGCATGGTTGCAGCGCAAGAAACTGACGATCAGGCAAAATCAGTAGAAAAGATTCAAATAACAGGCTCGCGCATAAAGCGCACCGATTTAGAATCCGCTAGCCCTGTTTCCATAATCAGCGCCGAAGATATTACCTTAGGTGGCTTTACCTCCGTTGAGCAAGTGCTGCAGCAAAGTACAGCATCAAGCGGTATGGCAACGGGTGCTGCAACCAATAACGGGGGAGCAGGGGCCGCGCGTATTAACTTACGTGGCTTAGGCACCAGTCGTACACTTGTGTTGGTCAATGGCCGTAGAATGGTGAATTCAGGTACGGGGGCTGATTCTTCCGTGGATCTAAACACCATCCCGTTAGCGGCAATTGAGCGCATTGAAGTGCTAAAAGACGGTGCATCTGCCGTGTATGGCTCTGACGCCATAGCCGGTGTTGTGAATATTATTACCAAAACCAATTTTGACGGTATTGAGTTATCCATGGGGTACGCTGGCTCAGATGAAGGCGATGCCAACACAGCCGATATCAGTTTGGTCACAGGTGGCAGCAGTGAAAAAGGCAATTTTGTGTTGGGTTTAAGTTATGTCGATCGTGGTAAAGCGATGCAAGGTGATCGTGGATTCTCAGCCTGTCCAGATAACGACTTCGATGATTTAGGTGCATGCGTCAGTGGTAGTTCATACATCCCAGGCGGCAACTACAACTCAGGAGACGGTTGGGGAACCTTAGACAGTGATAAGAACTGGACAGAGGGCTACAACGCCTATAACTACGCTGATAGCTCGTATCTATACACACCGCAAAAGCGGATAGGCCTATTTGCCAATGCGAATTATGATATCAACGAAGACACACAAATTTATGTAGAGTCGTTATATACCAAACGCACATCTACTCAGCAAATGGCCCCATCGCCCATTGAAGCCATATTAACCGCTGACGCCACAGGCAATCCTTTTGGCACAGCGACCTCTATGCGCCGGCGCATGACAGAAGTAGGCGATCGCGTGTTCGATCAGGTCACAGATACCTTACGAGTGGTGATGGGCGCTCAAGGTGTATGGGATGTTGGCTCAGGTTATGACTGGGATCTTTCCTATTCGTATGGCTGAAACGATGCCACAGACCGTTCCTCCAACTACATTAATTTAACCAAGCTTTACAACACCATGGACGCGTCAATTTGTAATGACGTTAGCATTCCCTGTCAAGATTGGTTCGCTAATGAAGGTGAGCTTTCCAGCGATACCATTGACTATATTTCGTACACGGACCAAGCCAGTGGTGGTAACGAATTCAATATAGTAAACCTTAACGTTACTGGTGATTTGTTCGAGCTTCCAGCTGGTTTTGTTGGTTTTGCAGCAGGCGCTGAATATCGCCGTGAAAAGGGTTGGTATCAGCCAGATGCAGTGACCGTCGCCGGGGATGGCAGCGCATCAGCGCAAGAGCCAACATCAGGGGATTTTGACACCACGCAAATTTACGCTGAATTTGCTATTCCGCTTTTGACCGATTTGCCGTTTGTGAAAAGTTTATCGGTTGATGCAGCCGTGCGTTGGTTTGACTACAGCACGTTTGATTCCGACACCACTTGGAAGTTAGGCCTAAGCTGGCATGTAAATGACGATTTAATGCTGAGAGGTGTGGCTTCTAACGCGTTTCGCGCCCCAACGGTCGACGAGCTTTACGGCGGCGATGTTGGCTCATACGATTATTTGACCGATCCCTGTTCAGGGTATGGCGCTGGCGATCCGAGTTCAAGCCTGTATCAAACCTGTGCGGCGCAAATTAATAACGCCAACTTTGTGTACAGCGACGGCCAGATTGAAAACACCTACACCACTGTGGCCAATTTGAGCCCAGAGGAAGCCGATACCTTTACTCTAGGTTTGGTGTACAACCCTCATTATATCGAGGGCTTATCCGCCACGATTGATTACTTCAATATTGACGTGAGTAATGCGATTTCACGTATCTCTACCCAAACCTATTTGGATCAATGTTACGCCGGCGAAACATCCTACTGTAACGTGCTAAACATCACGCGGAATGAAATCACGGGCAACATCGATTACATGGAATCGCCCCTGACTAACGTGGGAACGGTTGAAACCCGCGGCGTTGATATGAACATGGCCTACGTGTTCGAAGCCATGGGGTACGATTGGGGCGTCAACTTAGATGCTACCCGCCTGCTTGAATACACAGAAGACGAGGTGGAATACACGGGTAAGATTGATGGTACGAACGGCGGATTCGCCAAATGGAAGTCTAACCTAGGCATCAAAGTGGGGCAAAATGATTGGACCGCAAGCTATAAAATTCGATACATCGGTAGCATGACAGATGATTACTACGCTGCTTATGATTTAGTGCAAGACGTAAGCTCTGTGACCTATCATGATTTAGCCGCGCAATATTTTGTGAATGACACGTGGTCAGTCTCAGCAGGTATCGACAACGTGTTTGATAAAACACCGCCCTACATATATTCATGGAATAACGCCAACACCGTACCCGAAGTATATGACGTAATGGGCCGTTACTATCATGCCAAAGTTACTGCTCGCTTTTAAACTAGAAAGCAAAGAGGCAATCAAGCATTTAAGATGCGTCAAGCAAAAATCCGGTAAAGGTTATTTACCGGATTTTTGTGTGTTATTCAATCAATAAACAAACCAGCGATAAAGCCAACATTTCTGTTCTGCAACTGTCTGAGTGTCGGCAATATTAAAGAAAGGAGCACCAATTTCGTTTGACAACTCACTAGTATCCTCAAAATAGTACCTTCAAAAGGTGGTGATTCGCCTATCCCCAGTTATTCATAAATATTACTCCTACCATTTGAATACGGTAGAGCTCAAAAAGTCAGAAAAATCTAGTGTATGTGTCATTAGACTCGACGATACATTTACGATGGATGAATAGGTTGTTTTTTTACTCGTTCCTGTCACGATTTTTTGTACGCAATGTAAGCAAATAGACGCAAAAATAGTTTATGCTAGGGGCGTTATTAACTGAAATACTTAGTTTTAATTGATTTTGATAGCGCAGGTATAAGGATCACGAATTAAGCAATTTTGAATACGCGGGGCGTTATTTACCCTCAAACCTAAAGGATTAAAAATGAAAGTACGAATTTTACTGTTAACCTTATTATGCATCATTTTTGGCGCTCAGGCCGAGACCAAAGCGAGCCGTGAATCGGTTGAAAAATTGATGCTGTTAACGGATGTATCGAAAATTATGGATGCGATGCAGGGTCAGGTGAGCGCTATGTTTAATAACATGGCCACTCAAATGAATATTTCTGAGCCAGAAAGGCCCGCCTTTGAAAAATACATGGGCAAGATTGATCAATTGCTCAAAGAGAAAATGACCTGGGAGCAATTTAAAGAGCCCATGATCAATGTGTACTTAACGCATTTTAATCAGCATGAAATTGATGGTTTAATTGAATTTTACAAATCAGATGTCGGTAAAAGCATGACACAGAAAATGCCTTTAGTAATGCAAGACTCAATGATGGCGGGTCAACAAGCTATGCGCAGTTTAATGCCTGAAATACAAGCAATTGCTCAAGACATGCAGAGCGAAATACAACAGGCTCGGCAGCAAGACGGCGAGTAACTAAGCCGCTTGTTAATAAACTTTATACCAATCTTTGTGGCAGGCTTTACAGGTTTGTCATACTCAAGAAAGTAGCAAAAAGCGGTCTCATTCCGTGTTCTTATTTCACTGAATGAGATGGCTTTTTTATATCAAATGCTTAAGAATAAAGACTGTACTTCAGTCGTAGTACTTCGTATCAAGTCGTTCTCGCTAAACTGATGCTTCTTCAAAACGTCGCCATATCAGTTGCCAGCTCTACCGTGCCAGTATAATGCTGCTGGATAAAGCCAAGCGTGGCTTCGCTGTCATTACGTGTGCGATTCATAAAGTGGGATAACACCACACGATTTGCGTTCGCTTGTTGGGCTATTTTACCAATATCCAGTGGGCGCATATGTAAATTGATAGCAGCGCCAGATGCACTTTGTGGCACAGCATTGTGCATAACCAAAATATCACTGTCTTTAGCCAAAGTAGCTAAGGTATTGTTTTTGTTACTCATATCACCTGAAAAGGTAATGCTGCAGTCACCTATGTCAACGCGCCAAGCAATGGCAGCAATAGGGCCATGATGTACTGGGCTGGCGGTGACAATGATGTCATCACTGATCTTTTGGCTGTGCTGTTTTATTGGCGTCAGGGGAATGTTTTGCGCGTTGATATGATAGTCAGCTTGGCTGGTGGGTTGGGTATAATCACTTAAATAAGCAAAAGCCCCATCGCCTCCCATTAGGCTTGCCAAATACTCGCTGGTATTCGGCATCATGGCGTTCCCCGCAGGACCGAACACGGTTAAATCTTCACTGCGTGAGGTGAAGTAAGAGCCCTTGACGTAGGCGGGTAAATCGCCGCTGTGATCCACGTGTAAATGGGTTAGCAATATTCCTTGTAAATCGGCGAAGTCCGCCCCGGATGCGCCAAAATTAACGCTGCTGCCAGGACCTGCATCAATTAACACCCGCGC
Organism: Paraglaciecola sp. T6c; assembly: GCF_000014225.1. Classification (NCBI taxonomy): domain Bacteria; kingdom Pseudomonadati; phylum Pseudomonadota; class Gammaproteobacteria; order Alteromonadales; family Alteromonadaceae; genus Paraglaciecola; species Paraglaciecola sp. T6c. Next base: position 3,453,904 of record NC_008228.1, on the reverse strand, counting down.
TTTATCGTTATGCCAAATAAGGTAGCTGGACGAAACACGCCCATCGTCTAATTCTGGGCCACCAGAGCCCAGCACTTGCAAGGTAACATCTTGCTTAGCACAACTTTGGGTCGGCGCTGAGTGAGCACTAAAACCAGTGGCTACTAGCAACATTGCTGCGGCGTGTGATGCTAGCTGCTTTGGTGAAATAGAGCGTGATACGGTGTTAATTATTGCCATGGACTGTCCTTGATTTATAAGATTTCTGCGCAGAAATTAGTCGCTGTGATGTGCGCGTATTCACAAATATGATGGATTTTGTAGCATAAAAATTTCACTACATCCCTATAATCGTTGCAGATTTCATTGCAGTTTTCTCATACAAGGACACACCTCATGTCAGACAATAAGCTCAACGATACTAAAATAAACAATACACAGATTTGGGTGAACAAAGCAGATATTTCTCAAACCAAAATTGTTAAAGGCGAGCTAGACGCGGCGCAATTGCAAGACGGACAAGCTATTTTAAAAGTCGATAGTTTTGGTTTTTCGGCCAATAACATTAGTTATGCTGTCACCGGCGAAAAAATGGGGTATTGGGGATTTTTCCCTGCTGATGAGCAGTGGGGCATTGTACCTGTTTGGGGGTTCGGTACCGTTATTGCGTCCAAGCATCCAAGAGCCGAAGTCGGTGAAGTGGTGTATGGCTATTTTCCTATGGGGACGCATTTGCTGGTGAATGTGGACAAAGCCACTGACGTGAGCTTTTTTGATAATCACCCCCAGCGGGTCAGTAGCTCACCTGTGTATGACAACTACTTACGTTGCGCCCAAGACCCAGCCTACCAAGAAGACTCCCAAGCGTGGTTACTGAATTATCGACCCTTGTTTATGACATCGTTCGTGCTGGACGATTTTGTGGGTGAACACATTACCGATAAAGTGACGACTGTGTTACTCACCAGTGCATCAAGTAAAACGGCATATGGTTGCGCGCATCTATTGATGAAACACAAAGCACAGCGCGGTGGACATTACCGGGTCGTGGGGTTAACCAGTGCTGCGAACAAAGCGTTGACTGAATCGTTTGCTTGTTACGATGACGTGCTCGAATACAAAGATATCGATCAGATAAGCCAAGACGGTGAAAGCTGGGTGCTGGACTTTGCGGGCAATAAGCAACTGCTCTTAGACCTGCAAGATTTATTAGGCGACAAACTGTCTCGCGAGGTCTTTATTGGCGCCACGGACGTGAAATCGCAAACCAATAAACCCAAAGGTAAATTACACGGGCAATTATTCTTTGCGCCTCATCAAGTGAAAAAACGCACAGAAGAGTGGACGCGAGAAGGGTTCAATGAGCGTTACGCGCAAGCGTGGGGAAGTTTCAACGCGCACATGCAGGGCAAAATCGAAGTGGTCGATTACCAAGGTGCTCAGGCGATTCAAGATTTATATCAACAAGGTTTGGCCGGAACACTGAACAACGAAGAAATTAATGTACTCACCTTTTAAGCGTTTGAGACATAAGTGAAATGGTGGCCAGCTACGCTTGCCACCATTTGTCGCTTAATACTTGAATGGGTAACGCTTTCAAATGCGCCAGTGCAACCATGCGGTCGCTTTGATTCAAAAACTCTCCAAACGTCACATGCCGCGTATTGTCAACAAAACGCAATTGAATACAATCGTACTTGCTGGTGGCCTCTACTAAGCCAAGGTAGGTTTGATGACGCTTGAAAAGCCAGCTCTTTCGCGGTCTGTAGGTACCCGCTTGCAGTTTGATGTCGGTTTTGCTGATGGTGATGACTTGTTGCTGATAAGTAAAAAGTGACACGCGATAAGAAATAAACCACAGTAACCCCACTTCAATGCCCGCGAAAGGCAGTACTAACCACGCGCCGACAAATGTCCACGCTAACGCAATGCTCATCACGATAAACGCCATAGCACTGATCAATAGCTTGGTTTGTGCCCAATTGGCGGAACGATTAGGTGATAAGGTCAGCACCCAGCGCTCTTGTGTTTCAAGCAAGCTAACCACAGGGAGTCTGCGCGTTCAACATGCCAAGCGCACACAGCGAAGTTGTGGATATGCGAAGCAATAAGAGTGTGACGATACGCGTGATCATTAAAGGATAACAACCTTAGTAACCTGAATTACTTTGCGCGAATATGGGTTTTCTGGCAAAGTCATGTCGATATCAAAATGTAGTGTAAATTCAATGTTTTCTCAATTTTCTGCTGGGCAAATTCGTAGCTTCTTGATCGCAACCTGGTGCGTCGTTTTGGCGTTTCAGCAAGAGCCGATTCAACTCTTTACCCAGCACGCGGCTTTCGCTCTTTTAGGTGTGATGGGCGCGGTGTTTGCGAACGCTACAGGTGCAGGTGGTGGCGTAGTGTTTGTGCCGTTTTTTAATCAAATGGGCTTTTCACCCGTCGCAACGGTCGCCACGAGCTTTGCCATTCAGTGTTTTGGCATGACGGCGGGGGCAATGACCTGGTGGCGCTTTCATGTGGCGCAAAGCGGTGATGACGTGCAAACAATTGAATACTTCGATGAGACCTCAGGGCAACTTTGTGGTGAAAGCAACACCCATGATAAACGTGCCACGGAAACTCTGCATATCACTCAGTGGCAGAGTTTGTATCCAGTATTGTTACTGAGCATTCCGGCATCGATTGTGGGCTTGCTCATTGCACAGTTTAACCCTAACTGGTTTGGCGTACTCGCCCAGGGTGATAAGTTACACATTGGCTTCGGTGTGTTTTCTATTTTGCTGGCAATCAGCATGTTTTTGATGGTCACCATGGCAGGGCGCAGCACTTTAAAACTACGATTACGCCCGTTAGATAGTATTTTGTTACCGATTATTTGTATTTGTGGCGGCGTAATTACGGCATATTTGTCCATTGGGGTAGGCGAGTTAGTGGCCGTGTATCTAATTATGCGCGGCTTCAATGTGACCTTTTCAATTGCATGTGCCGTCATTTTAAGTGCCGTCACTGTATGGTCGGGTGTAGTGCATCATGTCTTGATGACCCATGCTATCTATTGGCCTGTTGTGCTATTTGCAGGGCCTGGTGCAGTGGTGGGCGGCATATTGGCGAAACGGCTGGTGCTGCATTTCTCGCCCACTCATTTGAAATTGTTTTTCGCGAGTTGGATCTTAGTCTTAGGTGTATCCGGCTTAGTGTTTTAATTAAGCTGCGTTTTCACAATGTTATACTTTAACTAAGTTGCCTTTTAAGCGAGTGCCATTTAACCGAGCTGCACGTTAACAAATTCAAACATTGCTCAACCAGTTCTGCACTTAAAACGTGTTAATTCATCTTATTAAATGCTGAATTAACGACTGATTTATTTTTCTATATAAAGGTGAGCAGAGTTAAAACATTCCCAATAACGCGCCTTGTAACAAAGAACCTTGTATCGGAACAAGGTAACAGCCTTGAGCTGGCAAAAAGCCAGGGGCCAAAAAACAGCCTTGAGCCAAAAATCAGCCCTGAGCGAAAGCAAAGCTCCGTTGGCCGCTTGGCCATTGACGATATCATCGCCAGTGAAGAGCCTCTGGAAATTTGGTTGAAGCACCCTCTCAAACAGGGCGGTAACGCCAGTTTATTGTTGACCACTATGCGCAGCCCAGGGGACGATACCGCATTGGTGAGGGGGTGGCTGCACACTAGCGGATTGTTAGCAAATAGCGCAGATATTCAAAGCGTTACTCATACCGGTAGTGAGCGAATAAAAGGTAACGAGGCAAATCAGATACTCGTGACTTTACACCCACAATCTGACTTCGACGTTACCTCAGCGCAAAGCCAAGGGGGAAGTCACATCGAGTACGTTAATTCAGGCTGCGGTGTGTGTGGCCAACGCTCTATTGATGTATTGCTTGATAAAATTCCCCATCGAGATACGCCCAATAACGCTTCGCTGTTTTCGCTGTTAACTAAAGAGGTTTTATCTTTAGCCGATGCACTTCGCCAACAGCAAACTGCGTTTGCTGCAACGGGAGGCAGTCACGGGGCTGGGCTGTTTGTACTACCAGAGCATGCTAATCTGAATGCTCCGCAAACAGGGGCAAATAGGCTTATCGATGTACGTGAAGACATTGGTCGCCATAATGCCCTCGATAAACTGATTGGTGCCAATTTACCCATGCTTCTAGTGGGTAATTCCCCGGAAAAACCGAAGGAGTACGGGGTCGTCATAAGCTCGCGGATCAGTTTCGACTTGGTACAAAAAGCCGCCATGGCAAATATCGGTATGATCCTAGCCATGGGGGCACCGTCCACGTTGGCTATCGAGCTGGCCAACGAATGCGATATTTGCTTAGTGGGCTTTATTAGCCAAAAACGTATCAACGTATATACCTGCGACCACAGAATTGTATAGTGGCTTGCCTAATTTAAAATCATGACTCAGTGCTTGCCAGTTTCTGTCGGTGAGCGTTGATCTAAGGAGTCAATATGAAAACCGATTCACGCGTGAGTGAAAAGTCACCCTCATTCGACCCATCTGATACGCAGCGCATTGAAATCAGTCAGCCTAAAGAGTGGGCCGCCGGAATACCGGCCGTATTATCCGCCTACAAAAATGTGACGACTAAAGCCGGAGCGATTAAAGGGACGCGGCTATTATCTGATCTAAACCAAATAGAAGGGTTTGATTGCCCCGGGTGCGCTTGGCCTGACCCACTTGAAAAACGCGCCACGTTCGAATTTTGTGAAAATGGCGCAAAAGCAGTTGCCGATGAGGCCACTACTAAGCGCGCTGATGCTGAATTTTTTGCTCAGCACAGTGTAAGCAAAATGCGTGGAGAATCAGACCGCTGGCTAAACGACCAAGGCCGATTAGTGCAGCCAATGTGGTTGCCAGAAGGGGCAAGCCATTATCAGCCAATCGAATGGGATAGTGCGTTCGAGATGATTGCCACCCAATTAAATCAGTTAGATACGCCGGATCAAGCGGCATTTTATACATCTGGGCGTACAGGTAACGAAGCGGCATTTTTATATCAATTGTTCGTGCGAAAATTTGGTACCAATAACCTGCCTGATTGCTCAAACATGTGCCACGAATCAAGTGGAGTCGGCCTAGGCGAAACCATAGGCGTGGGCAAGGGCACTGTAAGCTTAGAAGATTTGGAGCATGCAGAGGCCATTTTTGTGTTCGGCCAAAACCCAGGCACGAATCACCCGCGCATGTTGGCATCGCTGCAAGGGGCGAAACGCCAAGGGGCGAAAATAGTTGCCGTAAACCCGCTGGACGAAACAGGGCTTAAACGTTTTAAAAACCCGCAAGAAGTGTCGGGCGTCATAGGCAGCGGTACTGCGCTGCGCGATGTGTATTTACCGGTCAAAATAAACGGTGATGTAGCTTTGCTAAAAGGCTTATGTAAATCGCTGATTGAGCGAGACAGTCAGCACCAGCCAGTATTGGATCATCAGTTTATCGAGCAGTATTGCCATGGTTTTGATGAATTTAAAACGGACATTGAACAAACGTGTTGGCAAGACATAGAGCAGGGCAGCGGATTGACCCAAGCGCAAATTGAGGCAGCCGCTGATATTGCATGCGGCTCTAAAAAGACGATTTGCTGTTGGGCCATGGGCATGACGCAGCATAAGAATGCCGTGGCCAATATTCAATTGATGACTAACTTTTTAATGCTACAAGGTAATTTGGGTAAACCTGGCGCGGGCGTTTGCCCCGTGCGTGGCCACAGCAATGTTCAGGGCGATCGCACTATGGGGATTTGGGAAAAACCGGCACCCGCATTTTTAGATGCCCTTGAAAAGGAATTCAGCTTTAGCCCACCGCGCAAAGACGGCGTTGACGCTGTAGAGACAGTACACGGCATGCAAAAGGGCGATATAAAAGTGTTGTTCGCCCTTGGGGGCAATTTTTTCAGGGCCATGCCTGATCACCAAGCCAATGATAAAGGCCTAAGCCAGTGTGAATTAACGGTGCAGGTGTCTACAAAGCTCAATCGCTCGCACTTACACACGGGCAAGCAAGCTTTAATTTTACCCGCCTTAGGGCGCACCGAAATAGACACTCAAGAAAGCGGTATTCAAACCATTACGGTGGAAAATTCAATGGGGGTGATTCAAACATCTCACGGTAAAATTCCCCCAGCATCAACCTTGTTAAAAAGTGAGATAGATATACTTGCGCAGTTAGGCGCGCATACCCTTAAAAACGACAGCATAGATTGGTTAGCCTTACGTACAGATTACCGACTTATTCGTGACCATATCGCTAACGTGGTCCCAGGGTTCGAAAACTTTAACCAACGTATTGATGAATTAGGTGAATTTGTATTGCCCAATGGGGTACGGGACGCTCGTACATTTGCCACCGCCACGGGAAAAGCCAATTTTGTGGTGCATGCTATTGAAAGTGTTGAAGTGCCCGAGGGATGTTTGTTGATGATGACTATTCGTAGTCACGACCAATTCAATACCACTGTATACACCAACAATGATCGCTATCGTGGTATTCATGGTACACGCAAAGTCTTATTTATTAATCGCTTGGACATCGAAGCATTAGGCTTAAAGGCCGGTCAACATGTGAGTATCCGCAGTCACTGGCCAGACGATAAGGCTGCGCTACGTGAAGTAAGTGACTTTGCCTTAGTGGAATATGGCATTCCCAGAGGCTGCGCTGCAGCGTACTACCCTGAGACCAACGATTTAATACCCATTGGCAGTGTGGCGGATAAAAGCAATACGCCAGCTTACAAGTCAATCGTCATTAGCTTGCATGCTTAGTGCGTGCTCGCTATGCATAGACGTAACGCATACGTTTAAGCTCAGCGCACACGTTAAAAATCAGCGCGTAAGTAGAACCACTGTGCACACGTTAAAAATCAGTGCATAGGTAGAGCCATGGCTAAAACGATTGGCTAATCAATACCGTGGACTTTTATCAGTCGCGCTGATAGACAGAGCTTCAAATTGCGAGATAAACACGGTAAACCATAATAAAAAGGCAGAAAAAAACAGTGGTCAAATCAATCAACAACAGCGTAATTGGCAACGCGTTACAAGCGCGAGGTCGCACACAAGCGGTCTTACTTGGACTTTCATTATTAGCCTGCGCAGCATCATCTACCCTTGCCTGCGCCGAGCCAACCGGTGACGAAGTAGCCAGCCTAGACGGTGGCAGTGCTCATCAAGCCGCTTCTCTGGTGTTGGATGCAGGCGTTACATCTGAACTGCACGCCCTGCAACAGCGCTGGGCAAAGGTGAATTACACCTTCAGCGGCGACGAGCAAATTAACGCATTCAAGGTGTTAGTCACCCAAGCAAATGAACTGGTTCAGGACCAGCCTGAAAATGCCGGGTATTGGGCGTGGTTAGGTATTTGCCAATCCACTGCAGCGGCGGCAATTGGTGGGACTGATGCTCTTGGGTTGGCAAAAAAAGCTAAGCTCTCTTTTGAAAAATCTCTTGAACTAGATAACGACGCGCTAGATGGGGTCGCGACATTCTCCCTAGGTACGCTTTATCATAAGGTGCCGGGATGGCCCTTAAGCTTCGGCAGCGATAAACAAGCCAAAAAGCTGTTGATAAAAGCCATTGAGCGTCACCCCGCAAGTATCGACAGTAACTTCTTTTACGGCGAGTTCTTGTTTAATGACGGTGATAGCGAAGACGCGAAAGGGTATTTGCTGCGCGCAAAACAAGCACCGGTGAGACTCGACAGACCCATCGCCGATAAATATCGCCGTATGGCCATAGACGAGCTGCTGGTAAAAATAGAAAACGATTAATGAGACAAGCGGTCATGCATGTGGCTTTGTAGTCTCAGAGTCGTCATCAGCACATAGATAAATAGCTAGGCGCAGCATCATGACTGCTCAGTTTGAACCGACATGGGTAGCGTCTTAGTATTAATCTCATTTAGTGATGTGTGTATTTGGCAGCTTCCTCAGTCGCCATTCACTGGTCGCACTGGGGCAACCTTCCAATTTAAGTGGCAAGAAAGCTTCATCATCTACGATGCGACATGCAGTCTCTTTTTTTACCGAAAATCATGTTTTACCGATACTCACGTTTTAGCGATACTCATGAATTTGTTTAATCCTAAGTGACTGCCAGCATAATGCCTAGTAGCGGATAGACTGTGTTAAATAGCGGATTCGGTTATACTTTTGCCATAGATACCATTGGAATAAATACATGTTTGAGCAGTTACATCAAACCATTACCCCCTTTTTAACCTTCTTTGGCGATAATCGTTATACCCAAGCGGCGCTGGTTATTGTTCTTTCGTTTGTGGTTGCCTCGATTTTTAAATATGTACTGATTGTGGCGCTAAAAGCCTTAATCTCGCGAGTTAATACCGATTTAGATGGCAGTTTTTTGCATTTGCTGCACACCCCTATCTATTACAGTTTGCTGTTGATGGGGTTTTCCAGTGCGGCGTCAATTCTCGCGCCGTCTGACTTGTATGCGCATATTATATTTTCCTCGCTACAGTCGATTTCGATCCTTATTTGGACCGCGTTCTTTTTGCGCGCAAATCATGTTCTGTTGCGCCAAATAGCGCTTAATCCTAACCGCTTTCATGCAGTGAATAACAAGACGCTGCCACTGTTTTTGAACTTGGTGAACATTATTATTTTGGTGCTGGCGGTGTATTTTGTGTTCTCGGTGTGGGGCGTAGACATGACCGCTTGGTTGGCATCAGCGGGAATTGTCGGTATCGCTGTGGGCTTTGCTGCCAAAGACACCTTGGCCAACTTGTTTTCTGGGGTATTTATCATGGCAGATGCACCCTATAAAATTGGCGATTATATTGTGCTTGACTCTGGCGAACGGGGGGAGGTCACCCATATCGGTATGCGTAGCACGCGTATGCTAACCCGTGAAGATGTGGAAGTGACCATTCCAAATTCAGTGATGGGCAATTCTAAAATTATTAATGAATCAGGTGGACCCCATGAGAAGTCTCGCTGCCGTGTGCCCATTGGCGTATCTTACAATGCTGATATTGATGAGGTGCGTGAGGTACTGATGCAGATAGCGTTCGCTGAAAAAGAATACGTGTGTGGCGACCCAGAGCCCAGAGTACGTTTTCGCCGCTACGGGGCATCCGCGCTGGAGTTCGAGTTGCTGGTGTGGATCACTAAACCCGCATTGCGTGGCAGAGTGATTGACATACTCAACAGTGAAATCTTTAAGCAGTTCAAGCAACGGCAGATTGAAATACCGTACTCTAAGCACGATTTGTACATTAAAGAAATGCCTGATCGTCGCGTAAATTATACTGGTGAAGAGCCTGAATAATTCACCTAGCGCGAATAAGTCTTTGATTCAGTTTTCATCCGCCAAAAATGTATATGATAGATTTATTTTGACGGCGCATTGATCATTGTAAAACGCACACAAATGCGTGCTCCACCCAATTCACTGTCTTCGATGAGCAAGGTGCCCTGATAGGCGTCAACCAAATCAGCTACTACGGCCATGCCGATCCCTTGGCCTTCTTTGTAGCTGTCAAGGCGAGTACCTCTGGTCAGTAATAACTGACGTTTCTCTTTCGGAATACCAGGTCCGTCATCTTCCACATCAATCTGTACAAACTTTTCGTGCGTTAAAATCTCAACTCGAACCTTGTGCTTTGCAGCTTTACAGGCGTTATCCAATAGGTTGCCCAATAACTCCATTAAATCCGTGCTATCACCGAAAAATTGACCTTTTGTGTCACTTTCTACGTGTTCAATAGACAGCTGCTTTTGAGCATGCACTTTGTTCATGGCATTGATTATTTTGTTCAATACAGGCGATATGTCTACGGCTTGCTCCCATGCAGCGCTGCTGCCCGCAACAGCACGTTTTAATTGGCGCTGAATTTGCAAATCAATCTGATTGATGGGCTCTCTGGCATCATCCGGCAATGCTGTATTGCCAGATAGCACAGCTAAAGGGGTTTTTAAGCCGTGGGCCAAATCACTCAAGCTGTTCTTGTAGCGACTGCGCTGCTGTTGCTCAGTGGCGAGCAGGTGATTGATACTGCTTTTTAGTTTCTCAAGCTCAGGGGGATAGGTTTGGCTGATGTGTTGAATGTGACCGGCTTCCGCTTGTTTGATTTGCTTGATCAAGCGATTAATTGGCCATAGCGCAGCATTTAGACTGAGAATCAATAACCCAAGCAAGACTAATGCGATCAGGCTTAGCCAGCGCCACAACGTGGTGATAAAGGCTTGTTCTTGTACGTTATATGCGTTTTTATCTTGCAGAATATAGAAACTCACTGGAACGAAATAACCGCCAGCATCGAACTCTGCTGTATAGGCAAATAAAAAGTACGGCTCGAGTAAGGCATATTCTTCATCGAAGCGTTCTTTACCCACTTCCGGCGCATAAAATTCGGGCATGACCTGCCAATTGAGGGTCGATAACGATCGCCACACCATGTCATCGTCAAGCTTGATAAACGCGTACAAGCCTGAATCTGGGATGTTGAGCTGATCGTTAAACAGGTGCTCAGGCATCACTGGTTGGGTACCCGACATTTCAAATTCAGAAATCAGCGTTAAGCTTTGCACCCGCAATTGCTGCTGCATTGATTCACTTAAACTGCTGGTAAACGCACTCTCAAGGGTAAATGCGGCCAGCGGAATGAATACAACTAATACCAACAGGGCAGCGGCAAAGCTGCGCAGGCGTAAGGATAAATTGCGCACCCGTTAAACTTGAAATTCTCGGCTGATGCGATAACCACGCCCGCGCATGGTTTCAATCGGGTTGATGCTTCCTTGTGGGTCGAGTTTTTTACGTAAGCGGCCAACGAATACTTCAATAACGTTGCTGTCTAAATCAAAGTCTTGATCGTATATGTGTTCGGTAAGCTCGGTTTTAGACACTACCTTTTTTGGGTTGAGCAGCAGGTATTCAAACACCTTATATTCATAGGCCGTAAGTTCAATATCGGTACCGCTGACGCTGACTTGCTCGCTTAAGGTATTTAGGCTGATAGGGCCAAGTTCAATCGTGGGGTTAGCTTGACCGGCAGAGCGCCTAATAAGAGCTTTAACGCGGGCGAGTAATTCTTCGTTTTGAAATGGCTTAGTCAGGTAGTCATCGGCGCCGGCATCTAGCCCTTCGACTTTTTCTTGCCAGCGATCACGCGCGGTTAAAATCAGGATAGGGCAAGAAACATTATTTTTTCGGGCTTTTTGAATGACTTCAAAGCCATCCATAACAGGCAAACCGATATCGATAATCGCTAAGTCGTAAGGGTGTTCACTTAATAAAAACAGTGCCTTGGCGCCATCATCGGCTAAATCAACACTGTAGCCATGGGTTTGTAAAAGCGTGTCTAACTGAGTTAATAAACGGCTGTCGTCCTCGACAATTAAAATGCGCATTAGTCGTCCTTTTTACCACTTTTCACCACTCGACCTGAGCGTTTATCAACGTCAACGTTGACCACACGCCCTGATTTTTGCAGTACTTTTACGCGGTATTTATTTTTACTTTGGTCAACTTTCAATACACGACCTTGTACCTGCTGCTGGGCTTTTTGAGCAGCTTGGTTTTTATCTATTTTGGCGTTGTCCTCTTGGGCATAGGCATGACCTAACAACCCCGATGACAGACTGACAAATAAAATAAATAGTGTATTTTTGGCGATATGTTTCAACGATTGACCCCATTCACAAACGGTTACGGATAGTTTAGCGCAATCAATACCTTGGTGGAAATACTTCTACTTAAGTCAACATCTCAAGCAGGTCTAAAGTCTTTAAAGGTAAAGCGCGCCAGTGACGAAGTTTGCTTCGAGGGTAAGCATACGGGGTGTTAGCTGAATTTTGCCTGAATTACATATCTATATTCGACATTAACGTTTGGGCCTCACTGCGGCCGTAGAAGTCACTATCAGTGCTAAGGGCGCTTTCAAGAAGGTGTTTGCCTTCATTTATTCTGTTGAGTTGGAGTAACGTGTATGCGAGATGGTATTTTATCAATTCAGATGTTGCGTTACGAAGGGCGGCTTCTCTCAATATGGTTAATGCTTCTTTGTGGCTCCCAAGTTGAGTCAGTGTCCAGCCGTAAGTATCCAACACATTTATGTCATTTCTATCTATTTCGTATGCTTGTGCTGCAAAATCTGCACTTTTGGGTAAATTATTGGGCATGTAGAGCCAAGCCAATCGATTAAGTAAGGCTGCTTTGTCAGGCACTTCTGATAAGCTAAGTAAAGCTTCATAGTGAACAAGTGCTAGTGAGTGCTGGTGGTTATAGTAATAGTATTGTGCAAGCAAGCTTCGAGGAAAATATCGGGTCGGTTGTTGTTCAATTGTCTTATTCGCATGAGTTAAAAATGATGAAACAGCCACTTCTTGACGAGCAAAACTAAACAGCTTACCTAGCGCTAAATCAAATTGTGGATCAAGTTTTAGCGCGTACTCATACATTCGTTGTGCTGTTGCGATATCTTGCTCTTGTTCTGCTGCACGTCCTCGCATAAACGGTACATTAGCTAATGAAGGAAAACGCTCAGCTAATTCATCTATACGTGGTTTAGCTTCTTTTGATAAGTGATTATTGAGCATAAGCTCAATGACCTGTAACGCAAGCTGGGCATTGTCAGGCGCGAGTGTTTGCGCTTGTGTTAACGCAGCAAGAGCTTTTTGGTTTTCCCCCTGATTTACGTATAGTTTTGCTAGGGCAAATAATGCTTGAGGATTGTTTCTGCCTAGAAATGCTAGTTTATCTAGCATTTTGGTCGCATTAGATGTCTCGTCACGGATTTGATGTAACTGCACTTTTTGCACGATATACTTGATATTATCGGGATCCAAAGCAAGTAGCTTGTCCACTTGGTACAACGCATCTTTACTATTGTGTTTTTTTAACGCGACTAAGAGCAATCCTTCGTGAGCTTTGACATTTCTAATACTCACACTTAGCACTGTTTTGTAACGCTCTACAGCAAGATCGAATTCTTCTCTTTCATAATTTATTTTGGCTGAAAGCAAAAGAGAGGGAACATGTAAGCGATGATCCTGCAGTATCAATCTTAACAGTCGAAAAGCTTCATCAGCATCACCTTGCAAATGCCAAATATTGGCTAGGTTATACTGAGCGGCAACCATACTGGGTTGCAATTTTAGTGCACGCTGTGCGGTACTCAAGGCTTGTTCCAAATGATTTTGTCGTGTGAGTACCGAGGAGTGCAAATTTAAGTAACTAGCATTATTTGGTTGCATGGTTAGTAATTTCTCAGAACTGTACTTAGCTGCTCCAACATTATTGACCAATAGGTTTATGACACTATGGGTAATTAAAACTCGCTCGTTGTTGGGATGATCTGCCAATATTGAATCTAATCTTTGTAAACTTTCAGATGATTTTTTACGAGCTAGAAGTAATTTTACTGAATATAGTTTTATGTCAACATTGTTAGGGTGTAGCAAGAGCAATTGCTTTAATAGCTCAACGCCTTTGAAGACCTTTCCTCTGCTTAAGTACAGCTCACCAAGTAAAAGCGCGCCATCAATATCGTCGAGCAATTCTGATTCGTGTCTTTCAAGAACGGCCAATGCTGATTTTTCTTTGCCTAATGCCAATGAGGTCTTGGCCAGAAGTATGCTCACTTGTATATCGGGCTTACTGATAGATTGAATACGAGTAAAATCTCTGACCGCCTGTTCTAAGTTTCCTAGTAAATAAGCGACTAAAGCACGTAAGTAGAGCAAGGGAGGACGCTCATTCACTATTTCACTAGGTATGCTATTAATTTTCCCTGCCAATGTGATGAGCTCTTCATCTACAGCGAATACTGTTTCGTTTTGCTGCTGTAGCCAGCTATTTATGAGTAAAGCAAATGGATCGTGTGGGCTAGCACTCAATATATTATTAACAATATTGCTTGCCGCAAGATTATTGCCCATCGCCAAATATATATCAGCAAGATTACGAGATATAAATGGATTACGAGGATCTAGATTAAATGCATGAATTAGATAGGTTTTTGCTTTGGATAGTTGCCCTTGCGCTTTTGCAATTTGACCTTTTAGTTGCCAACTATTGGCATTCTCTTTATCCCCTTTTAATGCCAACTCTACATAGTTTAAGGCATCACCATATTCTTCGTTGATTAGTGCAATATTAGCTAAGCCATTCAGGGCAGTGGAACTCGAAGGTGATACTGCGAGTAGTTTATTGTACCTGTTTTTTGCGCATGAAAGTCGGTTTAACAAACTGCATGCATTTGCAGATAAGCCTAACCAGTTTAATCGGTGTTGTTCTGATAATGATATCGGCAGTTCGAAGTCAATAACTTCGTCATAGCGCTCCTGGGCAATAAGGCTTAGGCCCCAAAGGTCAAGATAAAGCTCGATATCTGCACCTGCAGAATATGCGTCGGAAAATTCTTGCTCTGCTCCGCTGAACTCTTTGCGCTGATACAAAATTTTACCCATGAGTATTCTGGCGGGGAGGTAACTGGGGTGACTCTGTAAACTCGATTTTAAATAGATATATGCATCGTCAAAGCGTTCCTTATCATAAGAATGTAACGCTTTTTCGTAATCGTTGGTTTGCGCTGCCGCTGGAAGTAAAAGATTTAGCGCGCATACAAAGAGTAGTAAAACGTGAGCGCTTTTACGCATACAAACAGTGATAGCCTTGAATATCATTTGGGTTACCTAAAACTGATGTTAACGATAAAAAAAGACGGCGTATGCCGTCTTTAAATAAGAGTGCGAGGTGACATTTTACATTGATAAAAATGTTCTATTTTAACTACGTTGACGATTCCGCCGAGTTCTAAAAACTAGCCCAAGACCTAAAGCAAATAGCGCTAACGATGCAGGGGCATTAACTTGAGTGGTTGGAGGCGTTGGCTTCGGCGTATCATAATCAAAAAGGAAATTATGAAACTCTCGAGCCCCAGTATAAGAAACTGCTGCAAAGGCACCATCAAAAGAAGAACCGCCTGTGGTATCAGCATAGGGAGCTAGGACTGAGCCTTTTAGCGCTAAGTTATTAAAATTAATGGTTGTGGCCTCGAAAAAATTCCAAACGATGTTAGTCGCCGTTTGTTGGCTAAAACCATTGGTCAGATTCACACCGCCGCCTGCTGTAATATCAGTACCTGCAACATTAATCACAACCGTTGACGCAGATGCTTGTTGCAAACTTAACGAATTATTTTGTGCAAAGACATCAGACGCATTTACGTTAAATACTGCGACACTCTCACTTCCAGAAAATGAAAGTGAAGATTGATTACCGGGACCCGAAAACGAGCCATTCGTAGCTAGGCTATTAAAATATAAGCTGTCGTTGTATATATCAGTAAATACGGCTGCGATTTCAGATTCAAGCTCAGTCTGTGAACGTTGTAATGCAGAACCGCCACTTCCGTTTAGATTGAAATTTGCATGACTCGAGTTTGAACCATAAACAATGTTGTTGCCATTTTGGATCGTAACGTGATTGGCATTAATATCACCCACAATCGTCACCGCATCAATTGCACTATTTGTATCAGGTAGGCGACTGCCAAATTCGACTGCTTTACCGGCCGCATTCAAATTGCCACCGATAATTGATTTACCTTCTACGTCGCCACCGTTGAAGTCATAATCCTCAAGAAGTATGAGGTTATAAGCCCCGATTGAACCTGAAGAGGCTTCTGCGCTTGTCGCACATATCACAACGAATAGCGTCGCAACGACACTTAATACAGGGTACTTCATATACTTCGCCCTTAACCAGTGTATTGCCGATACGGTCAAACACCTTTAGTAATCTATAACAAAAAAAGGATGATAAGCGCGAGATATGACAGTTTGATGTAAAACAATCTGACAAACTATTGCTTTGAAGTGTGGACAATAACATACACTTTGCTTGGGTTAATATTCGACTTTCTTCCTAAGCTGCTTCTTTTGCCCTGATTTCTTTTTGGTCTCGACTCGGCGCACTTGTGAGCCTTTGGTGGGTTTTGTAGCTTTACGGGGTTTTTGTACGACGGCAGCGTCTCGCACAATGGCGGCCAAACGTTCTAATGCGTCTTGGCGATTCATTTCTTGGGTACGATGGGCTTGGGCTTTTAACACCAATATGCCGTCTTGGGTTATGCGCTTATCGTTACTGTTTAACAACTGCTCTTTATAAAACGCAGGTAAAGATGACGCTTTAATATCAAAACGTAAATGAATGGCGCTTGATACCTTATTAACATTTTGCCCGCCAGCACCTTGGGCACGAATAGCAGTTAGTTCAACTTCGTGATCTTGTAGCGAAATATAGCTTTTGATAAAAATCATTTTGTTGTCCTTTTACGGCAGCGGCTTTTTAGGTGGTAGCTTGGCTAACGCGCTAAAGAATGCGAGGCAGATTCGAAGGGATATACGCATTGCCTCGCACACAGTGTTGTAGCCTAAATGCGTTACGGCAGCACCTTAATGTAGGGTTTTACCGTGACGTTTTTGTACACGCCTGCATCTATATATGGGTCAACATCAGCCCAAGATTGGGCGTCCTCTAAGCTGGGAAACTCAGCAATAACCACAGAGCCAGTAAAACCGGCTTCACCTGGGTCTTTGCTGTCAATAGCTGGGCATGGCCCTGCGACCAACAGACGCCCTTCATCACTTAGCTGTTGTAAACGGGCTAAGTGCGCAGCACGTGCTTGCTTGCGAAGTGGCAAACTGTTTTCTACGTCTTGTGAATACACTACATACCACATGGGCTTTCCTTATTTTTTAGTTGCTTGTTTCATAGCGCTAACAAACTCACGAAGCTTGCTAAGCATCACTTCAGGCTGAGACAGGTTTTTTTCAATGATATTCACTGTTGCCGAGCCTGAAATAGCGCCGGCTGCACCTGCGCTAATCGCTTCTTTGACTTGCTCAGGTTTAGAGATACCAAAGCCTAATAGTGGCGGAGCCACCTTGTACTGAGTCAACTTGGCAATCAACTCACTGGCAGGAATGGTGGCAGCTGTTTCAGCGCCGGTTACGCCAGCGCGGCCAAGTAAGTAAGTGTAACCTTGTGATTTTTGACCGATCTCAGCCAAGGTCTCATTACTGGCGTTAGGCGGAGCAATCAGGATTTGCTTAATACCTGTTTCGTTGGCAATAGCAACAAAGCGGTCTGCTTCACGAAGTGGCACATCAGCAATCAGAATCGAGTCAACACCTGCATTAGCTGCATCGTTATAGAATTTTTCAAGACCGGGCTTAATCACTAAGTTGCTGTACAGCAACAAGCCAATAGGTGTATCAGGGTAGATTTCACGGAATTGACGGATCACCTCAAAACAATCACTGGGGTGAATTTTATGACTCAGGGCACGAATGCTCGCTTGCTGAATCGTAGGGCCATCGGCAATAGGATCAGAGTAAGGAATACCTAACTCAAGAGCATCTGCGCCGCCTTCAGCCAAGGCTTTTAAAATCTCTAGGGACGTGGCGATGTCAGGGTCACCTAGCATCACGAAAGGGACAAATGCGCCTTCATTCGCTGCATCTAAACGGGTGAACATACTGTCGTAACGGTCGCTGCTATGGATGTCATTATGATCATTTTGATTACTCATTGGTTTGGCCTCCCAAAATACTGTGTACGTGGGCTAAATCTTTGTCGCCACGACCGGACAAATTAACCACTATGATAGTGCCATCTTCGGCTTCATCTGCCATGTTTAAGGCATGCGCCAAGGCGTGTGATGATTCAAGGGCCGGAATGATACCTTCCTTGCGGGATAATAATTGAAATGCATAAAGCGCTTCGTCATCGGTGACAGCGGCATAGGTGGCGCGGCCAATATCGTGTAAATGAGCGTGCTGGGGACCAACGGCTGGGTAATCAAGCCCTGCAGATACAGAATATGATTCTTCAATTTGGCCGTCTTCATCTTGCATGATGTAGCTATATGCACCGTGCAAAATGCCTGTGGTGCCTTTACCGATCGCAGCGCCGTGTTCAGCCGTGTGCAAGCCTTTACCGGCTGGCTCAACACCGATTAACTGCACGCTTGGCTCGTCAATAAAGTCAGCGAACATACCAATAGCGTTTGAACCACCACCCACACAGGCGACGACCGCATCAGGTAAGCGACCTTCTTTGGCCATGATTTGCGCGCGCGTTTCTTCGCCTATCATACGGTGGAATTCACGCACGATAGTCGGGAACGGGTGAGGACCAGCCGCGGTGCCAAGTAGATAGTGAGCTTTGTCATACGTGGCAGACCAGTCACGCATGGCTTCATTCACGGCATCTTTCAGGGTGCCTGAGCCTGCGTTTACGGGGATGACTTCTGCGCCCATTAAACGCATTCTGAACACGTTCGGCGCTTGACGCTCAACGTCTTTGGCTCCCATGTAAATACGTGCTTTTAAGCCTAACAGTGCGCAGGCTAATGCTGTTGCAACTCCGTGTTGCCCAGCGCCAGTTTCAGCGATGACTTCGGTTTTACCCATACGCTTGGTCAGTAGTGCTTGACCTAGTACCTGATTGGTTTTATGAGCGCCGCCATGAAGTAAATCTTCACGCTTTAAATACAGTTTCACATTTGGGTTGGAAACCAAGTTACGTGACAAGGTCATTGCCGTGGGGCGACCTGCGTAGTCGGTAAGCAATTCCATAAACTCTTTTTGAAATTCAGGATCGTTTTGCGCGTCAATAAATGCTTGCTCTAATTGATCAAGCGCGGGAATAAGCAGTTCTGGTACATACATACCACCGAACTGTCCGAATTTGCTCTCTAAATGATTCATAATAATTTCTCGTCTTTAAATCGTTAAAATGTGGGCTGTTCGATTCGCTTGGAGCTAATACGCGCGTAATTTTTCGAACACGCTCTGCAGCTTTTTCTCGGACTTTTTGCCTGGGGCGTCTTCAACGCCAGAGTTTAAATCGATTCCACCGAGGCCAAGTGCTGCAGCTTGTTGTACGTTGTCTGGGTTGATACCGCCGGCTAAAATGACTTTGCTGCGGGTTTGGGCACTAAGGGCAGCCTGCGCGAACAATTGCCAGTCAAACGCTTGACCTGTGCCTCCGCTTTGTTCGCCAACTTTGCAATCTAATACAAAACGATCAACGTTCTGTTCATCAAGGGCGGGTAGGGTATCAGTGATCCCCTTAGCTAACCAGATTTGGCAGTCAGTCAAATTCGCATTATCAAGCGCACTGCGCAGTTCATTAACGTAGGACGGTGTCTCACTGCCATGTAGTTGCACCGCAGCTAAGCCGAGGGTGCTGGCGTACTCAACAACCAGTGCAACGTTGGCATCAACGAACACGCCGACGTAGTTAAACGGAACCGCAGCCACTATGTCTTTGGCATCATCAAGTGATAAGTAACGCTTTGATTTCTGTGCAAAGATAAGCCCAGCATAACTGGCGCCCATTTTTGCTACATCAGTGGCGTCTTTTGCACGGGTCATACCACATACTTTGATTGTGCCATAGACCAAACGTTTTACTGCTTGGGCGACGTCATCTTCAGCCATTAAAGCACTGCCTACCAAGAAACCGTCAACAATAGGTGATAAACGGCGTACGTCTTGATGGGTATAAATACCCGACTCAGAAATAATCACATGTTCGTGAGTGGCTTGGTTTATAAGCGGCACTAATTTTTCAGTGGTGGCTAAATCTGTGCTCAAGTCACGCAAATCTCGGTTGTTGATGCCGATAATATTGGCTTTGAGGGCGACAGCGCGATGAGCTTCTTCTTCGTTGCTCACTTCGGTAAGTACATCAAGGCCAAGGCTGTGGGCGATATTGGCTAATTCAAGATATTCATCGTCAGTCAGTACTGACAACATCAATAAAATAGCATCGGCGTTGTGATAGCGGGCCAAGTAAACTTGGTACGGCTCAACGAAAAAGTCTTTATTGATCACCGGCTGGGTTACACGCTCGCGAACGTACTCTAAATACTCGAACTTACCTTGAAAGTACTTCTCATCGGTCAGTACTGAAATGCAGGCAGCGTAGGGTAAGTAAGCCTCAATGATCTCATCTAAATTGAAGTGTTCTCTTATCAAACCTTTAGATGGAGACGCTTTTTTACATTCTAAAATGTACCCTGCATTGGGTTGATTGAGCGCGTCGAAAAAGCTGCGCTGTGATGGCTGTAAACCATCAATAAAGCTCGCCAAAGGTAAATCGACTTTGCGCTGGGCAATTTCTTGGCGTTTATCGGCAACAATTTTTTCTAATACATTGGCCATTTAACTTCCTTTAAATAATGTCGTGGCTGCGGCTAACCGCAGAAGAGGCTTCAATTACCTGTAAAGGGCGCTTGGCCTGCATGGCATCAATCGCCATTTTTGCCCCTTGTTGGTAAGTTTCAGCGCGGCCACATAATTTAATCAGAGCGCCCGCATTCATCGCCACCGCCGCTTCATGGGCAGCTTGGCCTTCACCGGCGAGCACATCTTGGATCAGCTGTTTATTTTCATCAGGCACACCCCCTTCAATGGCGGCTAATGGATATTCTTCAAGGCCAAAATCACTGGGTGACAGGGTATATTCGTTTAAGGCGTCCCCATCAATCTCGACTACCATAGAAGGGCCATGCACAGCGAGTTCGTCTAACCCACTGCCGTGAACCACCAATGCCTTTTTGTAACCCAGTAGCTGCAAAGTACGTGCAAAAGGCATAACTAGTTCAGGTGCATACACACCAATCATCATATGACTGGGTTGCATGGGGTTAACTAAAGGCCCTAACAAGTTAAAAATGGTGCGGGTTTTTAAGGTGGTGCGAACCGGCATAGCGTGTTTGATACCTGCGTGATAAACAGGGGCAAACAAAAAGCATAGATTGGCCTTATCTAAACACTCCCGCGCGGCGGCTGGCGACATATCAAGCTTCATACCAAACGCATTGAACAGATCTGCCGAGCCTGACTTGCTCGACACACTGCGATTACCGTGTTTGGCCACTTTTACACCACAACTGGCAGCCACGATGGCCGCCGCGGATGAAATGTTAATCGTGTTGTGACCGTCTCCGCCGGTGCCGACGATATCGGCAAAATCATATTCTGGGCGCTTAACTGGGCTAGCGTTCTGGATCATAGCCGTCGCTGCACCAGCAATCTCTTCTGGGGTCTCGCCCTTTATTTTTAATGCCGTTAACAACGAAGAGAGGATAATATTGTCTACCTGGCCGGTCACTATTTGACTGAATACATCAGTGGTTTCGTTCTGGCTCAGGGCTTTACCTTGATAAAGCGTTTCAAGTAATGGAAATAGCATGGTTGTCCTCTAATCGTTCGCTTGATCTTGGGTGAGATAATCAATGCTTTGCATTAATAACTGGCTACCAAAAGCGGTTAAAATGGATTCGGGATGAAATTGAAAGCCCAGCATTCTATCTTGCTCGTGGCAAACTGCCATAGGCACAGCGTCAAATTGGGCTAAAACAGTCAATTCAGCAGGCATGTTGCTGGCCATCAGCGAATGGTAGCGTGCAACAGGCAGCGGCTGTGGCAAGTCAGCGAACATTTTGTCGCCCTGATGCGTAATTAACGACGATTTACCGTGCATAACCACATCGGCGCGAATAATGTCACCGCCGTATGACTCCACAATCGCTTGGTGACCTAAGCAAATCCCCAGTACCGGAAAAACGCCTTTTACGAGATTGATTAGCTGAGGCATGCAGCCCGCGTCGGCGGGGGCGCCCGGGCCGGGTGATAACAATAGTATCACTTGGCTATGCTGGGCTTGTGCTTGCATTTTTTCAAAGATAGCGTGTGGAGACACCGAGTTTCGATACACGGTGAGCCCCATGCCCATGGTGCGCAGTTCATCCACCAAGTTATAGGTAAATGAATCAAAGTTATCGACCAAGAAAACATGAGTGCTTTTGACTAAATCAGCAATCACTGAATCAGTGCCCACTGAAGCAGCCTTATCCATAGAAGAGGGAGTCACTAAGCTCATTATTTTGTCTCCTTCGATGTTTGCGTTTGATTAGCTGACACAGCGCTTGGCGATTCATGAGAGGTGAGAATTGCGCGAATAACCGCTTGGGCTTTACCTCGTGTTTCATCTGCTTCTGATTGCGGGTCTGAATCGAATACTACGCCTGCGCCAGCTTGGATGTGCGCTGTATTGTTTTTGATAAAGGCTGAGCGGATGACAATACAGGTGTCCATGTCGCCGTGGCCGTTAACATAACCGACTGCCCCGCCGTAACTGCCTCGGCGTTGCTGTTCTACTTCTCGAATAAGGCTAGCAGCACTGACCTTCGGTGCGCCGACTAGGGTGCCCATGTTCATACAAGCTTGGTACGCGTGCAGTGCATCTAAATCATTTCGCAACTGTCCAACCACTTTAGAGACTAAGTGCATGACGTGTGAATAGCGGTCGACTTTCAGTAAGTCTTTTAAGTGTCTTGTGCCGGGCTTTGACACTTTTGCTACGTCGTTACGGGCTAAATCAACCAACATTAAATGCTCAGATTTTTCTTTCTCGTCTTCGCGTAAATTAAGTTCAATACGGCTGTCTAGATCTAAGTTGATTGAGCCATCAGCGTGCTTACCTCTAGGACGCGTGCCGGCAATGGGGTAAATCTCTACTTGGTTAGTGTCCTTTAAATATTTTAGTGCTGACTCGGGAGAGGCACCAAACATACAAAAATCGATGTCTTGCATGAAAAACATATACGGACTGGGGTTTTGCACCTTCAATGCTTTGTAGGCTTTATGTGGGTCTGGGCAAGGTAGGCTGAACGTACGTGATGGTACAACTTGGAAAATATCACCGGCTAAAATATGATGCTTGAGGTTTTCTACGTCTTGAATAAATTCTTCATCTGACTTGCTAATTTTTAAATCATCTGGCGCAACACTGGGTGATTCGAGCTCAGGCACGTGCATTGCTTTGCCCAGCTTATGCTTTATTTGCTCTAAGCGCTGACTGATAGCGAAATAGTTATTACCGACATTTTTGCCGCTAAACACGCTGCCAATTAATTCGGTTTTCTTTGCTTGGTGGTCAATTAAAAGTAAGGTTTCAGCGAGATAGAAAACAAAGTCAGGGCAGGTATTTTCACTTTCACTAACCGCGGGTAATTGCTCAAATGTGGCGAGTAAATCATAGGCAAAGGCACCGCCTAAAAATAACGCTTCAGGATGAGGTCTAATAGCCACCACACGATTAATCAATAAGCGCAAAGCATCAAATACGGCTGGGGCCTTTAAACGGCTGTCTTCATCTAGTTCCCCGTCATTAAAGGTAAACGTCAACGTCACAGTGCGAGAGTTTTCATCAAAGGCATGCTCAACACCTTGCGGGCAGTATTCGATAAACAAAGGTAAAACAGCAGCCCCGTTATCAGTCAGCGCTTGGCAGGTCACCACAGGGCCATCGCATTGCAACTTTATGGCGGCATCTACCAGTATTAAACTTTTCAAATTATCTTTGCTGTCGATTTCTGCTGACTCAAGCAGCAAATTGTGGGGCTGACCTTGACATAAATATTGATATGCTTGGAGTGGATCGGCCACGTAATCAGCGGATAGTAGCAATGTTTCTACTTTGCCTGCTTGTTGTGTTAATTGCGCTAAGCTCATGATTTTTTTCGATAACCTCGTTTGTAACCTGTTCTAGGCATTGACTTTGTTGGGCATTAATCGGGTCGTAATTTTCAATCGGGCATAAAAAAAGCCCGTATTATACGGGCTTTTCTTGTTCAATCGCACAAATACATACGCTCACAGCCCGCTAGTTAGGGATGTGCCACCACCAAATTAAGTTAGTTGAAACGCGTAATACTGTATTCATGGGTATAAATTCTCGTTTTTGAGCACGCGGAAATCTTTGCTAGGCGTGCGAAAAAAATATCGGTTAATAACAAACATTGTCCTTTTTTAAGGTTTTGTCTGCTATTCATCACTAAATGCGTATAATACACACTTCAGGTGCATAGAAGAAAACAATTTTGCTTCTCTGTCAACACCCAATTTTGTAAACGTATCCTTCGGGTACTCGTTAAAAGGTCATATTTACTGTTCCATGAAAATCGATTTGCACTGCCATACATACTATTCAGACGGTCAACTTTCACCCGTAGAACTGGTGGATCGCGCTAACAATATGCAAGTGGATGTGCTGGCTATTACCGACCACGATACCGTACAAGCGTTAGATGAAGCTAGGGCTCATCAGGCAAAGCAAAAACGTAAGATGCATATCGTTAACGGAATCGAGCTTTCGACCTCTTGGCACAATTTCGATATTCATATTTTGGGCTTAAATGTAGACAAAGATGATGAGGTGTTTCGCCAGCGCTTGGTTGAACAAAAGAACGAGCGAGATGCCCGAGCACAAAAAATGTCAGACAAACTGGCCAAAGCTGGGGTTGAAAATGTGCTCGATGATGCAAAGTTATTAGCGGGTGAAGGCCAGCTGACCCGTGCCCACTTCGCCCGAGTGTTGGTTGAACGCAAAGCGGTGCGAGACTTTGAGAGCGCCTTTAAAAAATACTTAGGTAAGGGCAAACGCGCCCATGTTAAACCCCAGTGGATTTCAATTGAAGAAGCCATTGAGTGGATCCACGATGCAGGCGGCAAAGCGGTATTAGCGCACCCTGGGCACTATGACATGACCACTAAGTGGTTACGTCGATTAGTCACTGAATTTAAACAAGCTGGGGGAGATGGTATTGAAACCACCCATACTCGCATTAACCCTGAAAAACGTAAGTTGATTGTTGAATTAGCCATGGAGCATAATTTACAGGCATCTGCGGGTTCTGATTTTCATTTTGTCAGTCGCTGGACTGAATTGGGTAAAAACTTGGGGGTGCCAGAACACCTGACCCCTATTTGGCATGACTGGTCATTTGTAGACTCGTCAATTGACACAACATCTAACGCATAACATCGCGTGTAACTTACTGGGAAGTAACGATTATGAGCCAATTTTTTTATATTCATCCTGACAACCCTCAAGCACGACTCATTAAACAGGCGTGTGAGTTAATTCATAATGGCCAAGTAGTGGTGTATCCAACAGATTCTGGCTACTCCATTGGCTGTCATATGGATGACAAAAGCGCCCTAGAGCAAATCTGTCGTATTCGCCAAATCGGTAAAGATCATAATTTCACGTTGATGTGCCGAGATATGTCTGAGTTGTCAGAATACGCACAGGTCGACAACGCCGCATTTCGTATGATCAAAAACAATACGCCTGGGCCGTATACCTTTATTTTGAAAGCGACCAAAGAAGTGCCTAAGCGCTTGCAAAATCCTAAGCGCCGTACCATAGGTATTCGAGTGCCAGATAACGCTATCGCCTTAGCCTTGCTTGAAGAACTGGGTGAGCCGCTGATGTCGACCACGCTTATTTTACCGAATGCAATCGTTGCTGAGTCTGATCCTGACGAAATTCGCGACAAGCTTGAGAAGCAGGTAGGCCTAATTATTCATGGGGGGTTCTTAGGAGAGCAGCCCACCACTGTGATTGACTTGTCGGATGGCGAGCCTACGATTATTCGTGAGGGCAGCGGCGACGTTAGCCCGTTTAACTAATCACGTTGTTACTATAAATGAATATTGATAAAACGCTTCAAACTGCACAGCAGCAGGAAGCGACAAACCAAGGTCAAGGCGTACAACAGCCTTTGCCCTTGGCGTTTATCAATGGACAAGCCTTTACTGAACATCCTGAAGACTTATACATTCCGCCAGATGCACTAGAGCTGATTTTAGATGCATTTGAAGGACCACTGGATTTGCTGCTGTACTTAATACGTAAGCAAAAGTTCGATTTGGTTAATTTGCCTGTTTATGAAATAACCAAGCAATACATGTTGTACGTTGACATGATGAAGGACTTAAAGCTTGAGTTAGCGGCTGAGTACCTGTTAATGGCTGCGATTTTAGCCGAGATAAAATCTCGTTTACTGCTGCCTAAACGAACTGACGCAGAAGAAGACGAAGATGATCCGAGGGCTGAGCTGATTCGGCGCTTACAGGAATATGAACTGATAAAAAGCGCGGCCCAAGAATTAGATGCACTACCTCGTTTAGAGAGAGATGTGTTCAGTGCTCAAGCGCAAACCAGTGAATCTGTTGCACCGATTAAAATTCTGCCGAAAGTAAACCTGCAAGATTTGGTGACGAGTTTTCAAAATGTATTGCAGCGGGCCAGTGCTTTCGAGCATCACTCTATTGCCCCTGAGGCGTTATCGACAAGGGAGCGGATGGCACTGATTTTAGAAAAGCTCAACAGTCATGAATTCACCGGCTTTGATTGTTTGTTTCAGGCCAGTGAAGGCCGCGCTGGTGTTGTGGTGACGTTCCTTGCGGTACTCGAGTTGTGTAAAGAGCAGTTAGTGGAGCTGGTACAAAGTGAGCCAATGGCTAATATTCATGTGAAATTGCACGCAGGAGAGCCTCAGTAAGTGGCAAAAATATCTTCGGTACAATTGAAGCAATTGATAGAGGCCGCGGTGTTTGTATCAGATGCACCGGTTAGCCAAGAACATTTGCAAGATACGGTGTTAAGTGGCCTTAAAGTGACTAAAAAAGCACTCAAGGAAGCCATAGAAGAATTACAGGTAGAATATCAATCTCGCGGTGTACAGCTGGTTGAGGTAGCCAGTGGCTATCGCTTTCAGTCAATGGATAGCTTAGGACCATGGTTAAGCAAGCTGTGGCAAGAGCAAGCGCCACGATATTCAAGAGCTTTGCTGGAAACCTTGTCGATGGTGGCCTATCGCCAACCCATCACGCGAGGTGAAATAGAAGATGTACGTGGTGTGGCGGTAAGTAGCCATATCATGAAAACCTTAATAGAGAGGGATTGGGTGAAAGTGGTAGGGCACAAAGAAGTGCCGGGACGCCCAGCCTTGTATGCAACAACAAAAGGATTTTTAAACTATTTCTCGTTAAAGAGATTGAAAGACTTACCCAGTCAAGATGCCTTCGATGCGAGTAATAGCCAGGATGAACGCCGAGTTATTACTGAGCCTGATGACACTAGCCATCAGCAAGTCAGCACAGCACCTGTGCACAGCACTAAAGGTGATAACTCATCAGGCGAGCAATCAACGACAGAAGAACAAATACCGTCAAAACAAGCAGCGTCAGACCAAGCACAAGAGTCTAAGCTTGATAATACTGACAACCCTAATCAAAGAGAGCAGTTACACTAATGAGTGAAAAATTACAAAAAGTCCTAGCCAATGCTGGTGTGGGCTCCCGTCGTGAGATGGAAAAATGGATAGCCTCTGGGCGCATTTCGGTTAACGGAAAAGTCGCCACCTTGGGAGATCGCGTTGAGCCTCTAGATCAGCTTCGCGTTGATGGCAACCTTATCACCGCTGCGGCAAAAAGCACGATATGCCGAGTATTGATGTACAACAAACCGGAAGGTGAGTTATGTAGCCGAAAAGATCCACAAGGTCGCCCAACTGTATTCGACCGTTTGCCTAAGATTCAAAATGGCCGCTGGATTGCGGTAGGGCGCTTAGACATCAACACCAGTGGTTTGTTGTTATTTACTAATGACGGCGAGCTAGCCAACCGTTTAATGCACCCTAAGCATGAAATTGAGCGTGAATATGCGGTGCGTGTATTTGGTGAAGTGGATGACGACATGATTAAACGCCTTAAGAAAGGTGTTGAATTAGAAGATGGGGTCTCTAAATTTACCGAAGTGCGCAAGCGCCCAGGTGATGATGAAAGCCTAAATAGTTGGTACAACGTGAGCCTATCTGAAGGGAAAAACCGTGAAGTTCGCCGATTGTGGGAGTCTCAAGGCTTGCAAGTTAGCCGCCTAATTCGCGTACGTTACGGTACCTTGAATCTACAAAATCGGCTTCCTCAGGGCGGTTGGATTGAGTTGCCACTGACTGACCTGAATACGTTGCGTAAAAGTGTGCAATTGGATTTGGAGCAAGAATCGCTGATCGAAGACAAGCAAACCAAGCTAGACCACGTTCGCTTGAGTCGCATGCGCCGTTCAGTGCAAAAGCACAAGGTTAATCAAGGTCGTGCCAAAGCAAGACCGAAAAAGAAGTAGCACTCTCTTCACTTGATATTGCAGGGTGCTGTTCACCGCGCGTAGCAGCGCTCTCAAAATCGCCTATAGCGGCAGAATAATGGGCGGGTTGTCACTATCACTGACAACTCGCTTTGCTACTAACTCCACTTAAACTATACCCATTACGTGAACCATACCTCCTGCGCCGTTCATGTCTACTTAACGGGCGCAATTTCAACTTTAGCTGAAATTCAGCCTTGATTTGCTGGTTGGCGTCATATGCGCTTCCTTAGAGCCTATAGCGTCGCTAGCTGCACACCAATTGCCCCTAAAACCAAGGCATTTAGGCGGTTAAACCAACGCCAAGAGTGATGTTATTCCATCCAGCTCATACATTTCGATGTTAAGCGTCTCAACCTTATATGCCGCTCAACCTGATAAAGCACACGACAGACGCGAGAATCACAATAATGACGAACCACCTTTTTTCCTGCTGCCAATGCCCAGCGATATTACCCATGCAAAATGATAGAAAATAAAAGAAAGACACCCATTTTAAAAATTGTGAATCTACACCTCTAAACTAAGCTTGATAGGTGTTCCATTTGATCAAGTTGATGGTTGTGCCTCAGTCGCGAAAAAGTCAAATCAGTTTAATCGATACTCCTATTTTATTCACAACATCCATGTCGTTCACTTCTTCGAAGCCAGCTAAAGCTGTTCAAATTTTATTCCCGATAAATTTGTCATTGTATTTCCCGCTGTGTACGGCAGTCATTCTTATGCGGAGTAGACGCGCATTCCGGTCACAGTTACGAGCATCGTCGTAGCTGGGTAGAAGAACGTTTGTTGTTTTTATCTTTTGTATTCGCCATCGATAGCGCGGCTACCGTATTTGTGCCTATGCAGTGATGAGCAATCACACGCATGTGGTGCTTTGTGTAGATAAAGCATTGGCAGATAGCTGGGACGCTAGAGAAGTTCTTCGGCGTTATCACTATGTTCACAGAGGCACCTTGCTGACACAGAAATTCATGAACGGCAAAGTGCTGAGCCAAGGCGAGTTAATCTCGCTTGATGACACCGTTGAAATATACAGAAAGCGTTTGTACGACATAAGCTGGTTTATGCGTGACTTGAACGAGTTTATTGCCCGTGAAGCCAATAAGGAAGATGGTTGAACCGGCCGATTTTATTCGCCGCCATCCTTGGCGCTCTCCCTTCGGGCCAGCTAAAGCTGTGCTGGCGTGTATGGCATACGTTGACCTAAACCCTATAGGCGCAAAAATGGCAGAAACACCCGAAACGGCAAGTCACACCAGTATTAAAAAGCGGATCGACGCGGCTAAAAATCAACAGTCGCAGCCTAGCGCCTTGATGCCCTTTGTGGGCAGCTATCGTGAAGAAATGCCCAAAGGTCTCGCGCGCGTATTCACTTAATGATTATTGCGAGCTTATAGATACTACAAGCCGCTGCATTCGTGATGATAAGACAGGGTATATGGATCATAAGCAAAGTCCTATCTTAGAAAGACTCGAGTTAGGCACGGTGCAGTGGCTAACCCTATCCACGGAGTTCGAAAAGCATTTTTGCTACGCCGCAGGTGCGGAGCAAATGATGAACATGTTCAAGCGTCATACCCACCATCAGCGACTGCGAGGGATGACTAAGGCCAGAGAGCTTCTGACGTCAGCTTAAAGACGTCTGTAAATACTTCTATAAGAATTTAAAAACAAAAAATATCGGCTTATCGCCTGGCATATTCCCATGCCTGAAGCTCTGTAAATTCGATGTTTATTCCTTAATAACCCTTTGAAGTTCGTGTAAATAGCGCTCGTTTTTAATATGAGGTGCTCGCACTAAAACAATTGGTCTCTTTTATGAATTAAAAGTGAGAAAGACGAGAGAACGACCTTTGTGATATTTAGCTTGGCTGTTCATACAAAATCTTTAACTTGGATGTCCATATAAAAATTGCTCGCACTAATACAATTGGTCTCTTTTATAAATCAAAAGTGAGGAAGACAAGAGAACGATCTTTGCAATATTTGGCTTGGCTGTTCAAATAAAATCTTTAACTTGGATGTCCTTATAAAAAATTATCCGAGGAATAGTCGGTTTTTCATCATATCGTCTATTGTGCCTAGATTAGACTTTTGGTGATATGGCCTGATTATTAGTGATGTTATCACTGTAGTGAATATTCTGGGGCTGATGCACTAATGGAGGCGCTAGTATAAAAGCGTGAATTGCGCTTTTTAAACCTCACATTTTTATTAAGACTTAGATGTTATTTGGAATAAATTTATGATCACGCAGTTACCCGAGAGTAAAGGTTCCACCATTGGTATAAGAGTCAGTGGGAAGGTTGACCAGACACAAGAGAAAGAGTGGATCAATACGTTTGATTCACTGATAGCGCAGCACAACAAAATCAATGTATTGGTCTTAATTGATGATAATTTCGATATTGGCTTAAAGGCAGCATTTGAAGATATAAAATGGACGTTTGGCCACCTTGAACATATGGACAAACTTGCGCTCGTATCTACCCGTCGTGTGATTAAGTGGCTAGTGGAAATTGATAGTCCTTTTGCCAAAATGGTCAACATTGATGAAAAGTACTTTGATGTAAACGAGCCATCAAACACAAAGGTAGATGAAATGCATAACACCGTTTTACTAAGCGAAATATTTGGTTGGATGTCATTGATTAATATTGGTTTGCTGAGTTTGGCTACATTGGCCTTAATCTGGATCGGAGAGCGCATCACATCTGTTCATAGCAGGCTTTTTAGCATCCCAGAACGTCGATTAAAAACCATGTATATGAATTACTTAGCGCATTATAAATTACTCATTTTTGTTTTTAACTTGGTGCCGTATATTGCGTTGAATATTCTCTTTTGATTAAAAAAGTACTCTAAAATTCAGCGATCAAAAACACACTAACATTACTTTGCACACGCTAAAAAAAGCTCGATTAAAGTGAGTAAGTATTAATCGAGCTGTGAAGGTCTCCAGATTAATATTGAGACTCGTCGGTCAAAATGGACTACTGAGTCTTAGCCTTGCTCTGTTCACTGGGACTTTCATTCTCTTCTTGAGCGCTTTGTAACGGCTTGTCTTCTGCTTTAGGGCTCACAGCAGTAATTAAACTTTTATTTTGCGCTTTGCTAAGTGGGTAGATACGACTGATATTGCATCTAAATCTATGGTTATCTGGCGTGAAAACGCTATCAAAGCCGGCGCTTAAAGTGTTGGGTATCCGCGAGTACACAAGCAAGGCTGGCGAGTAATTTATATCGTTACAACGCATGGTGAGCTTCACCAAGTACGAGCGAAAAGGGGACGTCCGCAGAATAAGATATTGGTCGCTTAATGATACCCAACTGTCTAAGTCGAATGCACTGATGCTGTTGCGCGCTTCCAGTTGTTCGCTCGTAATAAACTTTTCAATAATGATGGACTTTTCAGGATCAGATAATCGATTCGTCGCACAGCTTGCTAACGTGAGCAGCGTAACCATCAGTATCAGGATATGTTTCATAGTCACTCCATTTCGATTTAAAATTTTACGGTTATCGGTAAGAGTTTCTTTATGGCCAATAGTTTCTCACAAAACGCGTAAGCTACAGATTGTTACATATTTTCTTCGATACAGGACAGCTTAAGGCCATTGGTTATTTGGGTGATTCTAGTAATCAATTCTTATTTTACTTCGAACAAGAAATTAGGCTAATAACATACAGGTGAAAAGGTTAAAATATTGACCTCTCGCTTGAGTCGCTATAGGCTACTTGCGCTTTAAAAAACGATAAATATGCATAAATTTAAGGATAAATCTAAATGAAACCAAAAGCGGTTTTACTCTTTTTCGCACTATTCTCAACTAGTTCAGTCATTGCAGCTTCGCCAAATTGGGATTACGTTCAAGGCGGATATTATACTGCCGATGTGTCTGATTTCGACGGCTTTGATCCTACAGGGTTTGGTATCGGTGGCGCTAAATCGCTTGGGAATAATGTATTTGTCAGAGGCAGCTACAGCATGCTCAGTGATGACTTATCTGGCGGAGATGTGGATTTTGATCAGGGTTCAGCAGAACTAGGCTATCGTTACAAAATGTCTAGCTCTACCGATTTATACGGTACGGTCGCGTACCATTATGCTGAAATTAGCGCGAACGGTTCTGGAGGCAGTGCAAGTACAGATACAGATGGTTTTGGCGCTACCATAGGCATTCGTTCAATGGTAACCAATAAAATTGACTTAGAGGCAGCGGCAGGCTTTCTCCGTTTCGACGGTGACAGTGAAGCAATCACCTCGATAGCGGCAAACTATTTCTTTCACTCGAACGTTTCTGTTGGGATAAAATTCACCAAAATTTCAGATGTAAGCACGTTAGGCGCTGTTCTTCGATATTCGTTCTAACTAGCGTTCTAACGCTTGTTTAAAGAGTGTTTTAACTGCTGCTTTAAATGAGGTACAACTCTGGTTTGCTTGCCGTTTCCCACGTACATACGGGGAAACGGCGAATTTCATCGCCAGTATAAACTAGTCATATTTTACTTTATATGCCGTTTAATGGTGGCCAATAAGGCCTGTTTCTCAACAGGTTTAGAAATAAAGTCGTTCATTCCAGCCTCTATGCAGTGCTCTCTGTCTTCGACAAACGCATTGGCTGACAAAGCAATGATAGGATTCGTAAAGTTCATTTCCCTTCTTAATTTTTGAGTAGCGGTGATGCCATCCATTACAGGCATGTGCATATCCATCAAAATTAGGTCATATTGTTCGAAAATACAGGCCTGCAATGCTTTCTCGCCGTCAGTGGCAATAACGATTTGATAGCCCGCGCCTTCAAGCATGACTTTGACCACTTCTGCATTAATTTCGTTGTCTTCTACGATCAGAATTTTATGTTCTGGCTGTTCCTCTTCGATAGAGGTGTGCTGGCGAGAATAGAAGTTTTGCAGCTTCTTTAAGTCGCTCTCTAACTCTTGCCTTACAATAGGTTTTGCATGGGTGCGCCAAATCAAATCACGTACAGATGTAGAGCAGTCAAGATGCTCTATGACCGCCGATACAATGATGATATGCGGTAGCTTGCTTAATTGCCGATCTCTTAGTGTTTCGACCACATCCACACCGGTTATTTCAGGCATCGACAGGTCAAGCAGCAAAACGTCGAACTGAGATATATCGCTAGCTAAGAAGTCTTCTGCATTATCGAATGTGTTAGGTAAGCACCCTAAAGACGTGACGATATGCTGAATATACTCTCGACTGGTTTGTAGATCGTCCACAATTGCACAGCGTAATGTTTGTTTCGAATAAATATTTTCGACCTGTTTGTCATCGATTTCTATCGGTACGGAAAACGTAAAGCAACTGCCTTTGTCCACTTTGCTTTGTACGGTTAATTTGCCGCCCATCAAGTCAGTCAGTTGTTTGGCGATAGATAAACCTAGACCCGTGCCACCGTGTATACGGGTAGTTGATTGGTCTGCTTGTTCGAATTTATTGAATATAGTTCGTGTCTTTTCAGGGGGGATGCCCATTCCTGTGTCTTGCACATCGATTGTTAACCAGTGGCGCTTCTCTGTGACAAACACCCCAATTCTCAAGGTCACTGTGCCTTGTTGCGTAAACTTAATCGCGTTACTTAATAGGTTGTGTAAAATTTGCGCTATGCGAGTAGGATCTCCCACAATATACGCAGGCAGATTGGTTTGTTTTTGATAATCAAAGGCTAATTTTTTTAAGCGACAATTAGCCGATTGTACAGAGGTTACGTCGTCCATCAGTTGTAACAAATCTACAGATGTGCGCTCAATACGTAGTTTACCTGCTTCAATTTTCGATAGATCAAGGACGTCATTGATCAACACTAACAGTTGCCTACCGGCATTTTTAGCTTTCTTTAAATATTCCCCACTTTTGTGAGGATTATCAATGGCTAGTTCCATCATACCGAATAAACCATTCATGGGCGTGCGAAGTTCGTGGCTCATGCTGGCAAGGAATTCCGATTTAGCTTTACTTGCATCAATAGCTTCTGCTTGCGCTTTTTTAGATGCCGATAGAGCGTCTTTTAACGATGCCAGCGCAAACGTGATTTGTTGCTCCATCGGTCTGAAAATAAATATGGCCTCACACAGTAGTAGCAGTAAAGTGAAACCCCATAAAAACATTTCTATATTCTCAACGCGTTGAACCCTGGCCGTTGCGGCATCTTCAAAGGCCTTTACTGCCTGATCAAGTCTCAATAGTAATGCATCACTATTTTGTGCATCAAAGTGATGTGGTGGAGCAATGCAAGTGGAGTCAAGATTTAGGAATGTGTTTGCTTCATCTGCATATCGCATGCTTGCCAATTCTAATGCGTGCTCGCCATAGTATAAGTCGTGTATCGAGGGAGGAATATTAGGCAAATTAGTTAAATAAACATGGTTGGCTTTAAACTGACTTAGCGCGCTTTTTAGGGTGTTTTTGGTAGCGCTAACCGTTAGTTCATCATTAGGGCAAGTTGATAGGCGATATATGGAAAGGGCTATCCGTTGGGACAACATCCTTTGTTGACCGGCTACGTTAATCACATATGCATCAGTAGCTTGTGCGTTGAAAATATATTTGAGGGTCAGAGCTGAACCACTGACAGTTGCGGCAACTAATGAGAGGGCTAATATGTAACGTGCGCGAATCGATAAGCCTGCCTTTGCTGCCAAAATCCTTGCTCCTGTGGCCTATGTTATTTAAGCGAAAGCGGTGTTCGCTTTCACATAGGTTCTCAAAATCGTTCGTTTAAGTCCATGAGTTATAAAAGCGGATAGCAAAAATAAGTATCACTTACCTATTTACACCACGCAGCACCAGTCTAAACCCGCCTGAAAATATGAGCAATTAACAAAAACAAATCAAGGTTAATAAATTGGTCGAATAATGCCCGCTGATTAAATAGGCGGGTGGGAACTTTATGTCACTTTAGTCTCGTCGCAATGACACTTCTTGAATATAAAATAAGCATGGCACAGGAAAAGATCCATATCAGATTAGGTGCAGAAACAGCTGTCGCTGGGCTAGCGACTACACGAGATAAATTGAACCTTAAACTAGAGTCAAATTGGCTATCTCTGCCACCCGATAGCGGTAATAGAGTTTGGTTATAAGAGAACAGTCCTGAACCTGCCTTACCATTATTATCACTACCATCATTTTCCCAGATAAAAGTTTGAAGCCAATTCGGTTGGGGCTCAACACCGCCGATGCTAGGACCGAAGTCTTGCAAGAAATCATTCACGCTGTCTGAGAAGTCAATGGAAATTCGTTGGCTAAAATACAAGTCACCTTGGGGAGTTTGGGTTTCAATATTTTCGTTATCGCTCAGGTAAAGCGAGTCTGTTACAGGCTTATTAAATTGATCTAAGCCGCTGTAATATTCTAAGTACTCATTGGTATTCCAACCGCTATGCAGCGCGTTGTAGTCGTTTTCACCAGATATTGAATAGGTTTGATTGGCGATATTGATACTCGAAGCCAGTGCGCCAGGTCCATAATCGATATTATCCCACCAGTAGAACGAGGTTTCTTCACGACCGTGAGAGGCGCGCTCAACATCCATCAAAAAATAACCCGTTATCTCAACGCCAATTAATTCGATTGGATCCCACACTTGACTGGCATTGTTTTCTACTTGCGTTACTTGGCCGGTAAATGCGAATTTCATCATTGAAGCTGCGGAGGAAAATGATACGAATAGTATTGATATGAGAGGTAGCAATAAAGATCTTTTCATGGTTATTCCTTAAGCATAGAAAGTGCTATTAATGTACGTAATTGCAATTGACTTAGCGAGCTGGTCGCATAGCTTTGTTAGCATATTTTGCTATTAAAAATGGATTTGTTAGCCTCAAAACGCAATACACCTTGTGGAGTGTATTCTTACCGATTATCCAGTCTTCGGTGAAGTTATTACTATTTACAATGGTAATAAAACTTTTCGCGTCATCATTTCGGACCATAATTTCGCGTCATAATAATGTTGCTTAGGTTAAACTAAGCGCAAAAGGAGAACACTATTTGGTTATATGAATGAAACTATCCCGTAACTTCCCGCCTGAAGATGTCCTTGCTGATGTGAATACGCGCTGCCCATTTTGCCAGCTGGGTAATAGGTGTTTGAGCGCTCAAATTAAGAATGCTCAGGTGAAAAGTGTTCTGGTTGATGGGGTTTCATCTAGGACTATAAATGCTGGTGTTTCCATTGATCAATTACCTCCTGAGAGAGGCATGTCTTTGTCGCCTGCGCAATCTGCACCCTGTTGGTGTTTTGCGCAAAAAATACCACAGTCTCTGATTGATTTGGTGCCAGCTAGCAGTCAACACAGGCATTGCATTTGTCAGCGCTGTGTTAACGCTTTTGAAAGTGACCCAGTGGCTTTTCAGCAAAGGTATTGCAGTGGTTAAACTAGTGGTTAATCTCGGAACTGTTTTTCATATAACCCCTTCCCATTAAACCTATGGCGCTAAAGAACCTAAATAGTCTCTTAAGCGGGCATAGTGAATAGTGTAGTGTTGTACGTCACGGCCACACGTCCAAGTACCATTGGCCTTTAAAGGGAAAGGCTTATATCAAGCCTTCACTTTGCAACTTGCTGTGTAGCGCCTTGATGTGGTCGGGGCCAATTTCACAACAACCACCAATGATAGAAGCACCGTTTTGCACCCAATGCATTGCATGAGCAGCGTATTGTTCTGGGCTCATATCCTTGCGCATTTCTAATTCTTCTACTGTGTCGCCAGGGTATAACGCATCGATCGAGACAAAACCATTTGCGTAGGCCCCTATTTTCGCATTCGATTGTTGCATTAAAGACCAACAAGCGCTGATGGCCTCTGGTAAGCTGCAATTGAGCATTATGGCATCTGGCGAAAGTGCTTTTAATGCGTCCAGTGCGTCTTTTAATAATTCGCCGCTGCGCAGCTGATCTGGCTCAGTGTCACTGACTGTAAACGCTACCCAAACGGGTTTGCCGCTTTCTTTGGCCGCCGTGCAGGCCGCTTGGGCTTCACAAATCGACGACATTGTTTCGCAAATAAAGATATCACTGCCAAGCGATTGCAATGCTACCAATTGACGGTAGCTCACCAGCGAGTCTTCAAACGATAAAGACACTTCAGGGTGATAGCTTGCCACCAACGGCGGCAAGCTACCGGCAATCATTACATCATCTCTTTGGGTAAGCGCAATCGCTTCTTGAGCGGCGCGCATCGCCGCATCATGTAAATGCACAAATTGCTCAAATTGGTTTTCACGCTTAAGGCGTTGTGGGGTAGCGGTATAGGTGTTGAGTGTAATGACGCGAGCACCGCTGTTGATAAACTCCCGATGTAAATCTCTGACTAGCTCTGGTTCATTAAGCATAATGTCAGCCGACCACATAGGGGTGACGTCGCGGGAACTTCGGCGCAGTAATTCTTGGCCCATGCCGCCATCTAGTATGGTAATTGTACTTTTACTCGCACTTGTACTCGCACTCATTAAACTTCCTACAATTTGAATATTGGTAACGTCACGAAACAGCACCACATGATGCCTTATTTCGGTGTTAAGTTCAGTGGGTAACGATGCGTATTTTTGTCATTGGGTATGTCATGAGTGTCAATGCGCTATTTAATCTACTTAGCGTGTTTTGGCGGGGCCAAAATTGGAGTCCACGTTTTTCACAGCGCCAGTGTTGGTCGAGGCTAATG
This sequence comes from Paraglaciecola sp. T6c, assembly GCF_000014225.1. Taxonomy (NCBI): domain Bacteria; kingdom Pseudomonadati; phylum Pseudomonadota; class Gammaproteobacteria; order Alteromonadales; family Alteromonadaceae; genus Paraglaciecola; species Paraglaciecola sp. T6c. The sequence goes on along the minus strand of NC_008228.1, from coordinate 3,416,169 downwards.
AAAGCGCTTGGTCTAAGTCTATACAGGGCACCATTTTATAGGTAAATTAAGTAAGCTTGGGGTTTAGAAATGTTGTTATTTTCTATAGGGTGATAAGTGGACCTAGCATTTAAATTCGGCGTTAAAAATCAGTGTGTAAATTTTGAAAGAGGGTGAATAGAAAATATGAATCAGAATACCGAAAGCGGATCGAACCAATCTGTCGCGGCCAAAGGGTCAGGTTGTACCAACACGAGTTGTTGTCCACCTTCTAGTCCATTTGTGCGAGCCACATCAAAAGTAGGGCGTAATGACCCATGTATCTGTGGGAACGGACGTAAATATAAAAAGTGTTGCGGTAAAAATGCCTAATATTAATTCGAGTAAGTAATTACCCACTCAGCGTAAATTCAAAAGGGACTGGCCAAATCGTTTGAATGATAGCCGTTAAAATATAAAGATACCCATGAAACATTCGAGCGTTTTTTGTCGTGGGTGTATCTGATTAGGCGATTCTCTTAAGCAATCGATTAATATGGAGGAAGCACTTGAAGAGGCCGGAAACGCCTTTGAATGTGTGAAACTTGGAACCGGTGGCCACGATTTATTGTTGCACTATGATGAAGTGACAAACACGATAGCAATCTGGTTTAGAAACCACATGTGAGTCAGCAATGAGGAGCAGAAAAGTCTCATGCATTCTTCGATTATATGAGGTTCTCGTTTCGGCCCTGATTCAACTTTCCTTAAGAGCCGTCAGGTGGGAGTGCTCTTAATACCTCGCAAGAGGGCTTGCTCTTGATACCTCGCAAGCGGACTTGCTCTTAATAGCCCGCAAGCGGGCTGACGAGGTCAAACAAATTGCTGTTGTTGAAAAGGCTGGCGTCTTTGCTGGTCAACGTGGCGGTTTGTGCATCTACACTGACTACGGTTAATACGTGTTCGTCTTCGTTGGTCAATGTGTTGAACATATCACCATTTTGACCGGGTATGGCTTCGCTTTTAATCAGTTGAAACCTGTCTCCGCTTGCGACGCCCATTTCACTACCAATATTAATCACTATCTGTTGATTGTTTTTGTGAATGATTTGGCCAAGTGATTTCTGGCAGGTGAGAGTGTTGCTGATATCAATGACCGCGCTATTGATCGTGTTCAATACGACGCGGCCGTAATCGCTGCGCCAAAAAAGGCTATTGTAAGTATCGACCGGGTAGGTGGCATCAAAGCTCCAATCTGCTTCGCCATGATAACTTTGATTCACCAGCATCTTGTTGTTAAAGGCATCAAATAAATACAGTTGCATAGTGAAGTTGCGCCTAAGGGCCACATCATCGCTGATCAAGCCTTTAGTGGTTTGCTCAAAAAGACTAATGTCTCTGATATAGCCAAACAGCACAAATTGGCTGTGATATTGATTTGCCAGATGACGAGCGGTCTGGGAAATATACCCAAAGGTAGGCTCTTGCAGCACGCTTTTAGGAATAAATACCTGATTAATCAGTTGTACTTTTGCCACCAACTCATCCGAGAATAATTGCTGTTCTACACGTTTACTGACCTGTGGCCCTAGATCAAAAATAGCGCCGTAACTGGCTTGAGCAGGTTTTAGCACGGGCAGTTGGGTAACAAGCAAAGCGCGCATGTAGTTGTCATGGCTACAGTCAAAAAGGGGTTCAATATCGACTTTCACGTACACGTGTAAAACATCATCGATAACTTCTTCACTGAGAATTTCGACGCGCCTGATTTTACCTTCACTGCGCAATTCGGTTTTGCTGCTTTGCAATAATCCATCGAGTGAAATGTCTTTGGCGGTGATCATGATGCCATGCTGAAAAGAAGCATCGGCAATGGCATTTTTAATCGCCGCCGCGCGAATAACGTTAAGATCAACCCCATCTACGGCCAACTGTGCATTCCCTTGGTACCATACCGCTAGGGTTTGCTGACTGTATAAACCAAGCGCGAGAAGAGGAAGTAAGTAAGCAAAAAGTGCTCGGCGTAACGCGTTCATTTATTCTAAAATACCGAAAAGTTTGCCTAACAAAGATGACTCTTGATTGTCTTGTTGCTCGCCTTTGCCGCTAAATTCGATACGTGAATTACCCACTTTTACGGAACTGACGGTGTTGTCGTTGCTGATATCTGTAGGGCGAATCTCCCCGGAAAAACGGATGAATTCTTCACCTTTATTTAGCGTCATCCACTTTTCACCGGCCACGAGTAAATTTCCGTTGGGCATGATTTCAAGCACGTAAACCGTGACATCACCTTCTAAGGAATTGTCTTGCTTGGTTTCTGCTGAGCTATCAAACTCGTTTTCTTGCTCAAAATCCGCATTAAGTTTATCACCATTGATTTGCAGCGGACCTGCTTTCACGGTGACAGGATCAAGTGTGAAATTACCGCTTTTATCTCGGCTGTAATTCAAGGTTTTCTTGGACGAGGTCTTCTCAGCCAATTCAACTAATATCATGTCCCCTACACGGTAACGATTATTGCGTTGATACAAACCGACTAAGTTGTCGGGATCAAACAGCGAACCAGTAGGTACTTTAACCGCAGGGAAAGGGTCGACTCGCACCGGTCGAAATTCAGGGTTTCCGCGCTCAATTTCGGTCTTCGTCGGCTGAATAGCGCGTTGCTTCACATTGGGGTTAGTAGGGCTACTGGCGATAACCTGTTCTTCATTCGATACGGGGGTACTGCAAGCCGTGACAAGGAACATCACAGATAGCATTAAGACTCTGATTAACATGACTTTAACTTCAAATAGAAAGCGAATAATTATGTTCGCATATTCGCTTGAAGCTTGTCTGTCTGACTTGTGTCAAGGTTGTGTAATGAAGGGTCAACTTTGCAAAGATAGGTAAATTATCTGCTTGGTTCTGGATTAGTCTGGTATGAGTGACATTGCTATGAAAATTAAATAATTACGTTAATCAGGGGACAGGGTGAGCATCATTGATCAATTCTCGTTAAGTCAATTTACCGAGCCAAACACATCAGTACTATCCAATGTACCCAATGATACGCAATCAACAGAAAATGAAACTGCCTTATCTTCACTTGGAAGCGGCACAGGGGTTGGTGCGTATTTTGCGGATATTTTGGCTAGCCTGCAAGGCTCAGCCAGCGAATTCATGGGGAATGATACGGCTAACGCCATTACGCAAAAAGCGACTTCAACAGCACAAAATAGCAGCTCTGGTGACTCCGTTTTGACTACCGGGCTAGCCTCGGGCGTGGCGGCTACAAGTCTATTTTCCTCACTTTTATCGGGTAATAAAGAGACCGATGGTAGCGCTGCGTCATCTAACACCATCGATGCGTCGTCGAGTGCTATCGCCTCAGGTAGCTCGCTTATCAGTGCTGCTTTAAGTGCAGATGAAAGCATCGCGAAAATTCAGCAACAATTGATGGCCTCTCTTAATGCTAATTTGTTCAGCGGATTGCTAGGTGATGGCGCAATCACTGACGGTACTGGGGACTCGACGAGCGGACTACTCGCAGGCATTGGCACGTCTTTTTTGGACGACTCACTTTCGGATGAGTCACTTGCCACTATGCAGTCAAATTTATTGACCAGTTTGCATACTAGTTTGTTTAGTGGTCTGACTGACTCAGCCAGCAGTTCACAAACTACCACGGATGAGTCTAGCCTCTTAACTGCGTCAAAGAATACCGTGACGGATGTTCAGGCCAGTTATTCGTTCTTACAGAACATGAGTGAGCTGTCTTTTGGTGAGGATGGATTCGGCTTAAATGAATTTTTTGATACAGTAAATATTGCACAGCACGTGCCCATTGTTTCTAGTGTTTACCAAGATATGACCGGCGAAGCGATGAGCGCAGCGGCCAGTTTGGCAGGTGGATTTTTATACGGTGGTCCTACAGGCTTAGCCTTATCTGCGGCTGATTTGATGGTCAAAGGGGTAACTGGCTCAACGGTCAGTGATGCGATTGTCGATTTCGATTATGCAGGTACGTTCTTCGGCGACAACATAGAGGCGTCGGCCGCACAAGAAGCGTTAAAGACCACAGAAGAGCCAATTGAAGAATCGACGAATGCCTATCAGTTTGTGTCTCGTCTTTTCTAAAAGCGCTATCTTTAGCCGTATTATTTGAAAGCGACCCAAGCGTAAATTAAAAATACGCATGATGATTGCATACGCAAAGAGACTACCATTTTCATTCGCGCTAAAAAGTTGGAGTCTCTATGCCTAACACCGAACCATCTGCTCATTCATCTTCTGCTCATGCGTCCAACTTAACTGATCATCAGCCCCAGTCACCGGTGAAAATCCAAGCGCCAAGCTGGTGCAAAGATGCGGTTATCTATGAAATCAATCTCCGCCAATTTACCCCCGAAGGTACGTTTAGCGCGGCTGAGGCGCACTTGCCACGTTTAAAGCAACTCGGTGTAAGTATTTTATGGCTCATGCCCATTCATCCTATCGGTAAAAAAAATCGTAAAGGCTCCTTGGGCAGTCCTTATGCTGTGCAAGATTACTTCGCGCTAAACTCTGAGTTTGGCGATCTTGATGATATGTGCCATTTTGTTGAAATCGCACACGAGTTAGGCTTTTACGTCATCGTTGACTGGGTGGCAAATCATAGTGCTTGGGACAATATTTTAGTTGAACAGCACCCCGACTGGTACGCCAAAAACCACGAGGGTGATTTCACGCCTACGCCTTGGTGGGACTGGGACGATATAATCGATTTTGATTACTCTGTACCTGAACTTCGTGCCTACATGGCCAGCGCAATGCGTTACTGGATTAAGGAAACCGACATAGATGGCTACCGCTGTGATGTCGCTGGGTTCGTTCCCCAAGACTTTTGGGCCCAAGTGCGTGAGGAGCTAAGTGACATAAAGCCAGTTTTCATGCTGGCTGAATGGGAAGCCCGTGACGTGCACTACGACGCATTTGATATGAGTTACGCGTGGTCGTGGAATGAAGCTATGCACGGCATCGCCATGGGAAAGCTACCGCTGAGTAAACTTTACAAATATTATTCTTGGAATGAAAAAACTTACCCCAAAGCATCAATGCGGATGACCTTTGTCAGTAATCACGACAAAAACGCGTGGGACGGAACGCAATTTGAGCAATTCGGCGATGCATTAGCGTGCGCCATTGTGCTGTCAGTGCTGGGGGAGGGAATGCCGCTGATTTACAATGGCCAAGAAGCTGGTAATCCAAAACGTTTGGCTTTTTTTGAGCGCGACCCTATCCATTGGCGTACCCACAAAATAGGTGATTTTTATACTGATTTGATCGCCCTAAAAAAAGCGCACAGTGCCTTGCACAATGGTCAGTGGGGCGCACGTATGATCCCTGTGATGAACTCCCATGCCGACAAAGTGTTCAGTTTTGTACGCCAAGACGAGACAAGTAAAGTGCTGGTGCTACTTAACTTTAGCGGCGAGTCACTAACGGTATCGCTGTTATCGAATATCGCGTTTGGGCGAGTTACCGATTGGTTGAGCGGTGAGCGAATAGAGCTGACAAATAGGTGTGAATTAAGTCTAGGGGCGTGGGGATGGCAGGTTTTTACGTCGTGACCTAAGCGCTGATTAGCCAGCGAAATACCAGCGTCAGAATTAATGCGTTAAAGGGCGATTAATCTCTGAAAAGCGTTCGATAATTTGGCATAATCCCTCTCTTTTTTATTTAAAGGTACGTGCGCTGCTCGTTATGTCCAAGTCTTCTAAACTGTTTGCCCAAGATGGCATTTTATCTCAAGCGATCCCCGGATTCACAGTACGCCAAGCGCAAACCGATATGGCGAATGCGGTAGAAGAGACTATCGAGCATAAATCCCCACTGATTGTTGAGGCGGGTACCGGCACAGGTAAAACCTTTGCGTATTTAGCGCCAGCATTACAATCGAAGAAAAAAACTATTGTGTCTACGGGGACCAAAAACCTGCAAGAACAGCTCTACCACAGAGACTTGCCCTTGATTAAAAAAGCCATCGGGGTAAACGGCAAAATTGCGCTGCTAAAAGGGCGTTCAAACTACTTATGTTTGCACCGCCTGCGTCAGCACGGTGGCAGCAGTACCTTACTTGACAAAACAACCATGGTGGAGCTGTCTGATGTGCGCCGCTGGGCGACATCGACTAAAACCGGCGACATGGGGGAAATGAAAACCCTCGCCGAAGATGCCAAAGTCTTACCGTTTGTGACTTCTACGGTGGATAATTGCTTAGGTAAAGATTGCCCCGACTACGAAGACTGCTACATGATCAAAGCGCGGCGCAAAGCCCTCGATGCTGATTTGGTCGTGGTCAATCACCATTTGTTTTTTGCTGACATGGCGCTAAAAGACACCGGCTTTGGCGAGCTTATTCCAGAAGCTGATGTGGTCATATTCGATGAGGCTCATCAGATACCGGATATTGCCAGTGAGTATTTTGGTGAAGCGCTATCAAGCAGACAATTGCACGACCTAAGCCGTGATTTGGAGCTGGTGTATCGCACGTCTTTAAAAGACGCTAAGCAGTTACACAGCGCCGGTGAAAAATGCAAAATGATCTCTGCCGACTTACGTTTATTGTTTCCCGAGCAAGCGCAAAAAGGGAATTGGCGAGAAATGTTGGCGCGCAATGATGTACAAACCCAAATCAGTAAGTTGATTGACTCGTTAGATGTGTTGTACGAAGTGATCAAATTGCATTTGAGTCGCGACAAAGACTTAGACAGTATTTTTGAGCGAGTCAGTGATGCCAGAATGAAGCTAACGCGCCTCACCGATGCCAACCAAAAGGGCGTGAGCTTGTGGTATGAAACCACCATGCGCCATATAGTGTTGCACCTAACACCGTTGAGCATCGCGGCGAAATTTTCTAAAATAGTCTCAACCCCTGAGCGTGCATGGATCTTCACTTCAGCCACATTAATGGTCGGTGATGCTTTTGATCATTTTCAGCGACAAATGGGCTTGCAACACGCTAAAACACTTTCGCTGGATAGCCCTTTTGATTACCAAAAACAGGCCATGTTGTGTGTCCCGCGTTTTTTACCTGAGCCCAATGCCAGAGAAATGCGGCAAACCTTGTTGGATATCTCCCTTAAGTTAATAGCGGCCAGTGGTGGGCGGTGTTTTTTATTGTTCACCAGTCACGCGACTTTGCGCGCCATTGCCGGCATGTTGGAAGACAAGGTAGACAACCCTATTTTAGTGCAAGGCACAACGACTAAGCGTGCGCTTTTGGAGTCATATGTAAAAAGCGACAATGCTGTGCTGCTTGGCACTGGTGCATTTTGGGAAGGGGTGGATGTCAGAGGTAACGATTTAACGTGTGTTTTGATTGATAAATTGCCTTTCGCCTCACCGGATGATCCCTTGTTACAAGCGCGAATTGAAGATTGCCGTAAAGCCGGTGGCAACCCCTTTGGTCAGTTGCAAATCCCTCAGGCTGCGATTGCGTTAAAACAAGGGGCAGGGCGCTTAATTCGGGATGAAACAGACAGAGGGGTGCTGGTCATTTGTGATAATCGACTGGTGACCAAAGACTATGCGAAAACGTTTTTACGTAGTTTACCTGATATGAAACGCACGAGACATTTGCCAAATGCATTAGCCTTTCTTGAAGAGATCCATGAAGATGCTCAGCAAGCGAAGAAAGTACTTAAGGCCGCTAAAAAAACAGCAGATAATCAACGTCGGCAAAATGCAATAAACACAGGGGATCGAGCTAATGAAGAGTTTGTCTCTCAAGAAATTACTCATGACAGTAGTCGAGACGTTAGTCAAAACGTTAGTCAAAACATAGCTACCGGTACCAACGATATTTTAAAGAAGGAAGCACAATGAATCTGTTGATCATTGATACCGCAACAGAGGCTTGCTCAGTTGCACTTACTAATAACGGCCAACAATTTGACCAATTTGAAATTTGCCCTCAGCAACACAGTCAACGCATTTTGCCTATGATCGACGGTTTATTAAAAGAAGCCAGCACCACCCTAAATGAGATTGACTATTTAGGGTTTGGTCAAGGCCCGGGCAGCTTTACTGGGGTGCGTATTGCTACTGGAATTTTACAAGGTTTAGCCTTGGGCACAGATTTACACGTGGTCGGTGTTTCTACGCTTGCTGCTATGGCCCAGCAGGCGATAACCGAACATCAAGCGCAAGATGTATTTTGCGCCATTGATGCACGAATGGGGGAAGTGTACTTTGCTCACTATCAAGCGCAGAACGGCTTGGCAATGTTGATAGGCAGCGAGCAGGTCTTGCCCCCAGAGGAGGCTGCTGAAATCCTTGCGCAGAAATCCACTTCATTGTCGTTTGCTGTTGGCACCGGTTGGGCCGCCTATGATGCGTTACTGGCTGCATTAAATGATGAGCGTAAACCAACCATACTTGAAAGCGTGCTTTACCCCGATGCGAAATATATGCTGCCGTTAGTTGAAAATGCTGCAACAGCTGGGTTTGCCAAAGAGATCGAACAGGTAGAGCCAGTGTACCTGCGCGATAAAGTGACTTGGAAAAAACTGCCTGGGCGCGAATAACAGGCTTGGCTGGTTAATAGGTATGGTGTGTAAAACTGCCTAGGTGCGAGAAACTGCCTAGGTGCCAAAAACTGCCTAGGTGCTAAAAATAGCGAAGTCACTTAACCGTATGGCGAATAGTCAAGCCTATTAAACCTGTGCTATAAATAACAGATGGCAAATAAGCTATTGCCGAATCGAGTGATGTCACTGCTCGATACAGAATTTGTTTTCAATTGATAAGAGAGCCACGTGAGAGTCGAATCGTCCGTTAGTGCCCTGCAAAGTCCATTAAACGACAAAGCAGTAAAGCGTAATAAGCAACAAGACAATGCCCAACAAGACGTGGCATCTGCTCTTGGTGGCGCTAAAGACGTGCAAGAGATTATTCGCAGTGGCTCGGTGGAAGCATTTGATCAGGCTGAGACATTTCGTCAGCAAGCCAGCTCTGATGATAGCTCAACGTTTAGTTCACAAAATGCGATTGATACCTACCAGAGTGTGTCCAAAGAAGAACGTCGCAATGAAATTCAACAAATGCTAGGCGTTGATACCTTCGCTTGAGCGGCTGGCAAAACCCGATCACTGTTAATCTCGTTCAATAATTCTGCTCCACGTTCCTCGCGTTCTGACGCTCTTTTGTCTTGATTAACCCCAGCTACTGTAACGTTTTGATACAAGCCTTTTAACTATTGTTAAGTTCTGCTTTAACCCGAACTGTAGTATCGTTGTTTCAATGATGTATTTTTGTCGAGGTGGTTATGTACACTAAAATCGGTTTCCTATTCGTTACTTTGTGGTTAGCGGGTTGTTCAACACTTCCTGAACAAATTCAGTTGCCTGATGAAACAAACTTGATTACTTATCAAGAAGCCGCTTCAAAGTCCAAAGAGGTATTGGGCCAGAAAGCCCGCTGGGGCGGGATTATCGCTAAGGTAGAAAATAAACCCAACGATACCCTAATCGAAATGGTTTACTACCCGTTACGCAGTTATGGCCGTCCACTACAAAGTGATGAGAGTATCGGGCGTTTTAGGGTTTACGTGAATGGCTTCTTAGATCCTATGGTGTACAAAAAAGGTCGAACCATGACCTTTACCGGTGATTTTGTTCGTTTAGAGAAAGGTATGGTAGGCGAGCATGAGTACGTATTCCCAACACTTGCTTCAACTGGCTATTACTTATGGAAAGAGATTCAGCAAGTTGATATGAATATGATCAGCGTTTGGCCTTATGATTACTGGCGATACGGTTGGTATAATCGCCCGTTTAATAATCGAGTGTTTTTACGCAGCACTCATCGCACTAGAAGTAGCCCGGCGAGCTCTAAACCCTCTGCTAAAACCAAGAGCAATTAGTGTAACGTAACTTGGTTCAACGCTAGTTGACGTAAAGACAGCAGAGCAAACGGCTACTCACGTTATACCTTTTAATATTAGGTATTCTTGATAGCCGTTTTTTTATGGAAGATTTATGCAAGCAAAAAGTACCCTACACAAGAGCACCCAAGAAAAGAGCACGACAGCAGTAAGGTCACAAGAACTAAGCTCACAACAATTAAGTACATTAGAAGCCAATGTGAGTGACGTGGAATTTCCTTTACGAAATATCACGCTGCGTGGCCTAGCGTCCGGTGACCCGTCAAAACCGTTAATCGTTGCCCTGCATGGTTGGCTTGATAATGCCGCCACCTTTAAACCTCTGGCTGAATATTTATCGGATTATTATGTCATTGCACTGGATTTCGCTGGTCACGGTAAATCCGATCATCGCAGTAAAGATGCACATTATCATTTGGTGGATTTTGTTTACGATGTGCATGAAGTTGTTGAAACGCAAGGCTGGGATAATTTCATTTTACTTGGGCACTCTATGGGCGGAATTGTCGGCTCAATGTACACCAGTTGCTTTCCCGAGAGAGTGAGTAAGTATATTACGATTGAATCTTTAGGGCCTGTTACTAAAGACAGTGAAAGCAGTCCTGAGCAATTACGCGAATCCATTGAAAGCCGGCTCAAAGGTGCAGCAAGTGAAGGTAAGCACCCGAGCAATAAGCAAAGCGTGATCCGCGCAAGAGCGATCGCGGGTGGTTTTTCTGATGAGTGCGCTCGTTTATTAGTTGAGCGAAATCTGTGTGAAGTAGAGGGGAAACTTGAATTCACCACTGACAGGCGCCTGAGAACATTTTCTTCATTACGATTGACCGAAGGCCAAGCGCAAGCGTTTTTAAAAGCTATTACTTGTCCGACCATTGTAATCATTGCTGATAACGGCTACGAAATTATGAAGAAAACCGCCGAATTACGAATAAACTTGTTAAAAGATGCAAAATTACTCAGCGTTGTGGGCTCACATCATCCACATTTGGATAATACGCAATCAGTTTCTGAGCATATTTTGCACTTCCTTCGCGAAAATTAACTATTTATAGGTAAAATGTTAATTATATGTAGGGATCTGCGTTTATCTTTACACGGGCTTTGGGTATTATGCGGCGCAATAAGTAGTATAATATCGTCGACCGGCGCGCTTGGGCGTTTTTCTTTGGTCGAGGTAGCGCCGAGGAGGCAATGTGGAAAAATCCTGGTTAAAGAGTTATGACGCTCGAGTACCTCATGAAATCAATCCTGATAGTTATGCGTCTATCGTTGATATTTTAGAGCAAGCAGTATCAACTTACGCCGATAGTGTAAGCTACATCAATCTAGGTAAATCAATTACCTTTAAAGAACTAGACCAGCAATCTAAGCAGTTTGCAGCGTATCTTCAGCATTCAGGGTTAAAGAAGGGCGATGCCGTCGCCATTATGATGCCTAATTTATTACAATATCCAGTTGCCTTATTCGGCGTACTACGCGCGGGTATGGTCGTGGTAAATGTGAATCCGCAATACACCGCGCGCGAACTAAAACATCAACTTAATGATGCAGACGCTAAAGCCATTGTGATCGTTGAAAATTTTGCTTGCACCTTAAGTGAAGTGATAGACGACACGCCAGTTCAAACGGTCATGTTGACCCAAATTGGCGATATGTTGGGTTTTCCGAAAAAGTGGCTGACTAATCTCGTGGTTAAACATGTTAAGAAGATGGTGCCTGCTTTTTCTTTACCGTCAGCCATACACTTTATGGACGCGATGAAAGAAGGGGCGAGCAAACGTTATGAGCGCCCAACCTTAACTGGCGATGACATCGCATTTTTGCAATACACTGGCGGCACAACTGGAGTGTCTAAAGGCGCTATGTTGAGTCACAGGAATATGGTGGCGAACTTAGAGCAAGCGTCTGCTATTTTAAATACTGTCACGGTGCCCAATGAAGAGCTAGTGGTCACGGCATTACCGCTTTACCATATCTTTGCTTTGCAGGCGAACTGCCTATTGTTCTTAAAATTGGGCTGTGCCAACTTATTAATTACCAACCCCAGAGACATGCCGGCGTTTGTATCCGAGTTGGGTAAGTATCCCTTTACTGTGCTCACTGGGGTAAACACGCTATTTAATGGTTTGCTTAATACGCCAAGTTTCACCGAACTTGATTTCTCAAAGGTCAAATTCTCATTGGGCGGTGGTATGGCGGTACAACGCTCAGTCGCAGAACGCTGGTACAAGTTAACGGGACATGTGCTACTTGAAGGATATGGTTTAACCGAATGTAGTCCTATTGTCAGTGTGAACCCACCGCAATTGGAGCAATACAACGGCTCTATTGGCTTGCCATTACCCTCTACTGATATTCGCTTAGTGGATGATGACGGCGTTGACGTTGCGCCCGGTGAAGCAGGTGAGATGCTAGTAAAAGGACCACAAGTCATGGTCGGGTATTTAAACCGACCCGAAGCCACTGAAGAGATCATGCAAGATGGTTGGCTTGCTACAGGGGATATTGCCCGCTGTGATGAAGACGGATATTTCTACATAGTTGATCGCAAAAAAGACATGATTTTAGTCTCTGGCTTTAATGTTTTCCCGAATGAAATCGAAGAAGTTGCCGCGATGCATGACCATATTGTTGAAGTAGCAGCCGTGGGCATTCCCCATGAAGCGTCTGGTGAGGTTGTGAAACTTTACGCAGTGCGCCGTGAAGACAGTTTGTCAGAGCAAGATGTTATCGAACATTGCCGTAAACACTTAACCGGATATAAAGTTCCGAAAAAAGTTGAGTTCAGAGACGAGCTTCCAAAATCGAATGTTGGTAAGATACTCCGCAGAGAACTTCGCGACGAGAAATAATAGCGGCTCTGAGGCCAACACTATTGTTTTGTAGATAAACGCCGGCTTTTGCTGGCTTTTTTATTTGTTTGGAAACACGTGCAATATATTTCAATTACCACAGATGAAACGTTGAACGCATACTGCGCTCAACTGGCAAAAGCCCAAGCGATTGCCGTAGATACAGAGTTTGTGCGAACACGCACTTTGTATCCACAACTCGGTTTAATTCAGATTTACGATGGGCAGCAAATCGCGCTTATCGATCCACTGGAAATCAGCGATTTCACTGCGCTTAAAGCGATTTTGACCGACGAAAATATCGTTAAAGTGTTGCACTCGTGTTCAGAAGACATCGAAACCTTTATTTGTGCTCTTGATATCGTTCCTCGTCCTATCTTTGACAGTCAATTCGCTGCTGCTATTACCGGCATGGGACCGTCTTTAGGGTATGCTAAGTTGGTAGAGGTGATGCTAGATATTCAGGTCGATAAAGGAGAGTCGCGCACAGATTGGCTTGCCAGACCTTTATCGCCTAAGCAGTGTCAATACGCGGCTTATGATGTGTTGTATTTGTTTCAGCTTTATCCCACGTTGTGTGATAAAACGCTTGCTCAAGGTCGCCAAGCTTGGGTGTTTGCCGAAATGGAAAACTTAACGCGCAAAAAGCTGAGTCAAGTTCCCTACGAATTACTCTACTTAAATATAAAGAATAACTGGCATGTAACCGGCAAATCCCTGTATGTGTTACAGCAATTAACCGCTTGGAGGGCCAAAGAAGCGCAGCAGCGTGACTTAGCCTTGAACTTTGTAGTTCGTGAAGCAAATTTGGTGGAGGTAGCGAAACGTCTTCCGGCAAGTAAAAACGCGCTGCATCAAATCAGTGGATTAACCCCTCAAGAAATTCGTATTAACGGTCAAGCAATGCTTGATATCGTAGCCGCCGCAGAGCATGTGGATGAATCAGCTTACCCCCAGCCAGTCGAACGCTTAGTCGATTTTTCACGCTTTAAGAAGGTCGCTGCAGCAGTGCGCCAAGTCTGCGTGCAAACAGCAGAAAAACTGGGGGTGCCGGTTGAACTTATAGGCTCAAAAAAGCAAATCAATCAGTTGATAAAGTGGTGTTGGTTCCTTGACGACGATACGCGTGCGCAAGGTTTGTTGCCAGACTTATTAGAGGGCTGGCGCGGTGAGCATTTGCAGGCTGCACTGGCGAAGGTCGATGGTTTAAATATAGCCCAATCAATCAGTGAGGACTCAACCCATGCTTAATTTACTGTGCGCTGTGTATAAAAGTTCCAAGAAAGCGGATACCTACCTTTATGTGCCAGGGCGAGATGATTTTTCACGTGTGCCAGAGTCTTTGATGAAGATGTTTGGCGCCCCGCGTTTTATCATGATTATGCCTATCAAAAAAGATCGCACTTTGGGGCAAGTCGATATTCAAACCCTGCGTGATGAATTAACCAAAAATGGCTTCTATTTGCAGTTGCCACCCCCTGAAGAAAATCTACTGAAACAACATTTAGCCGCTCAATCCCCCAAGGATTAATAACTTGGGAGGCTAGCCTTATTCATCTACTTTGCCATTTCATTTTTACTAAAAGGAGAGTGCATGTCTCGCTTTGTTTTTTCCGTGATGATGCTTATCTGTGGTTCGCTAATGCCTCTATTCTTGCACGGGGAACCTCAGAAAAGCCAAGCGGGCTTTGAGCTGTATATTCAAAGCTTCAAACAAGAAGCCCTGAGCAAAGGATACGATGAAACGTTTTTAGACTCAGTCTTTACTGGCGCGACGTTTCGCCAACGTGTGGTAAAAGCAGATAAAAACCAGCCGGAACGAAAAATCACTCTGGATACTTATTTAGCAACACGTGTACCTGATTGGAAGGTCCAGCAAGCACTGGATTTATCCGCGAAACACCGTGCGGTACTTGAAGATGTTGCGCAAACGTTCGGCGTTCAAGCGCGGTTTATCGTGGCACTTTGGGGCAACGAAAGTAACTTCGGCAAAATTATGGGTAAATACCCAGTGATTTCATCGCTGGCGACTATGGCGTATGAAGGTCGCCGTGAAGAGATGTTTAAGAAACAGCTATACGCCGCAATGGACATCTTACGTCAAGGTCATATTAAGCAAGATGAATTCTTGGGCTCATGGGCAGGCGCAATGGGCCAGAGCCAGTTTATGCCAACGTCGTTTTTACATTATGCCTATGATTTTGATGGTGACGGTAAAAAGGACATTTGGAACAACCCTGCTGATGTATTCGCCTCTATTGCCAACTTTTTAAAGACAGAAGGCTGGAGCGACAAGGGAACATGGGGCCGTCAGGTTAAATTGCATGATGGCTTTGATATTTCATTGGCTGGCTTAGACAAAAGCAAAATGCGCACCCTAGATGATTGGCAAGCGCAAGGCGTGACTAAATACGACGGAAGTGCCTTGCCAAATGTGAATGTGAAGGCCTCGCTGATAATGCCTGATGGTAAGAAAGGCCGCATTTACTTGGTTTATGATAATTTTCACACCCTAATGGGCTGGAATCGTTCTAGTTATTTCGGTGTGGCGGTCGGGTATTTGTCTGATCGAATTAAGAAAGGGCGTTAAATGTATCAACATCAATTTATCGATGGTCGCAAAATCGACTTGCCCCTTGGAAAAGTGGTGTGTGTTGGGCGAAATTACCTCGAACATATTCAAGAGTTAAACAATGAAGTACCCAACGAGCCTTTGTTGTTTATTAAGCCAAATACCGCACTGTGTGATCTAGCCGAGCCGCTTGTTATCCCTAAAGGCTTAGGCAGTTGTCATAATGAGCTTGAAATCGCTATTTTGATTGGGCAACGCCTAAATCATTGTGATGAAAAGCAGGCTAAACAAAGCATAATCGGCGTGGGTTTAGGGTTAGATCTTACTCTACGTGATATACAAGACCGGCTTAAGGCTAAAGGTCAGCCGTGGGAGAGAGCGAAAAGTTTTGATGCGAGCTGCCCGATGTCTTTGTTTGTACCTGCACAGGAGATTGATATTGAACGAAATATCGAGTTCAGTTTGACGGTCAATAATACAGTAAGGCAACTAGGTAATAGCACTCACATGATGCATAGCATCTTGTCTTTGGTGGAAAATGTAACAAAAACTTTCACCTTGCTGCCAGGCGATATTGTCCTAACAGGCACACCTAAGGGCGTCGGGCCATTGAATGCGGGCGACGACATTAGTGTTAATTTATCACAACATTTTTCTGTGCAGACACACGTTGTTTAACGCAAAGTAACCGCCGCATAACGGTCATGCATACAGCAGTGAATAAGAGCAGTAAATAAGAGTCGTGGATAAGAGTAGTAGATAATGATTTTCACCCAACACCATCGTTTAGACTTAACCAATAAAGTGGTGATTGTAGAGGCGGTGGGTCATGTAGAACATGTTGATAAGATGGAAATTGTCATAAAGAAAGCGATAAATTTGGCTCACGTGCACAATTTAAAAGGGATTTTACTGGATTTGTCTGAGGTACAGCTGTCATACGACAATGTGCGCCTAATGGATATCCTGCTGAGAATGAGAGACGAGGATTGGTTGGGCTTGTTGCGCGTTGCACGCCTTTTGCCTAAAGTCGATCTTAGTCATACCCATGCCTTGATTGCTGATATCAGCAAGAAATTTAGTTTGCCAATTAGAAATTTCGAATCAAAAAGTAAGGCTATAGCCTGGTTATTATATAATTATGAATGATAAATTTTGGCTTGATACGCCACTTGAAAAAATGAATGAAGCACAATGGGAATCGATCTGTGATGGATGTGCCAAGTGCTGTCTGCACAAGTTTATTGATGACGATGAAGCAGAAACAGCTGCCCCTACGGCGCACATAAACAGTGGTGAGCAGATCCACTACACTAATATCGCATGTGGTTTGCTGAACACTAAAACCTGCAATTGCACCCGCTATGACGAGCGCACCATATTGGTCCCGGATTGTGTCAAGCTGAGCAAAGAAAATATAGACGACATATTTTTCATGCCTACCAGCTGCAGCTATCGCCGGTTGCATGAGGGGCGCGGTTTACCGTCATGGCATCCACTTTTAAATAAAGGCAAAAAAGCCAAAATGCATAAAGTGGGTATGTCGGTACGCGGCAAAACCGTATTTGATCACGATGTCGAACTGGAAGATTTTGAAGACTATATTGCCATATGGCCACTGGAAGATACGGATTAAGTTAGGGTCAACTAACCGATTTTATGCACGTAAGGGAAACGTCGAGAGCGTGATTATTACACTGCCTTTCTTTTCCTTTCCCTTCGGTTCGTTTCGTTGACATTAGATTTTTCCGAGAGCGTGTGCTTAAGTGTAAAAAATTGATCGCTAGCAGTACTAGCCAGTCGTTTTACCACTATAACCCAGACAAATACGTGTTGGCCTCTGTCAGGTAGGCGTTTTTTTTATCTTCCTCCATCTTATCTACTTGGCTGCACATCATAGCCCAGCGATGGTTTTTCTTTAGTTCAGCGTGGTTTTTTATTATCCATCGCCAGTACAGCGCATCCCATATATCCGACCAAGCTCCTTTTTTGTAGTGACTCATTTTAATGATGTAATTAGAGCCACTGAAATAGGGCTTGGTGGTGATTTGTCCGCCATCTGCGTGCTGGCTCATCGCGTACACGTTGGACACCATCACCCAATCGTAGCTGTCAATAAACATGTCCATAAACCAGCCATAGATTTCATCCGGCTCGAATTCGCATAAAAAGAAAAAGCCGCCTAGTACCATCAACCGCTCAATGTGATGGCAATAACCCGTTTGTAATATCCGCTTGATGGTATCGTCTAGCGGGATAATGCCTGTGTCCCCGGTGTAGAATGCACTGGGTATTTTGCGCTTATGTTGCCAGTGATTCTGCGTGCGCATTGATACGCCAATGTCACTGTAGGTCGCGCGCATAAACTCTCGCCAGCCTATGATTTGCCGAACAAAGCCTTCTAGGCTCGCAAGGTCCACCTCGTGCTCATCGGCACATTGAATCGCTTGGCTGATGACTTGTTTGGGCGTTAAAAGCCCGATATTCAGCATAGGGGTAAGGACACTGTGATAAAGCCAATTTTGACCTTCTACTATGGCATCCTCAAATCGGCCAAAATATTTAAAACGCTGTTCAAAAAAGGCGGTCAACCATAATTGTGCGTCCTCATGCGTGACCGGATATATGATCGTTTGGCCATTGCCTGGATGATCAGAAAAATCAGCATTAATGCGCTCGATGGCTTGGGTGTGGTATTGAGTCTTTGCACAAAATTGAATTTCTGGAATGTTTGCTATTTCTTTTTTCGGAATTTTTTTGCGATTTTCTTCATCGAAACTCCATCGACCGGAAACGGGTTTGTCTCCGTCCATCAAAATATTAAGGCGAGTGCGCTGGTGACGGTAAAAGTCCGCCATAAACCAGCGCTTTTTGCTGTCACGGTAGGCACTATTTTGACGCTGTGTATTGAGAAAACCTGGGTTTTTATGCCACGTGATTTGAATATGACCTTCGTAAGCGTATTGCTCTAAGCGCTTCTTCAGTATGAAGTCCACGGGGTCCACCGTGTGGATCTGCTCAATTTTTTGCTCTCCTAGTGCGTTGAACAGCCTCTTCATAGCGGGTTCTTCAGCTCTATATTCGATATAATGACAATCGTGGCCTAGCGCCGTTAACGTCGAATGATAATAGTCCATAGATGCCATATGCAATTGCAGTTTCTGCTGATGAAAGCGTTGGGGATACTGGCTATCACCGAAAAACAAATCGTCTTCGACTAACCACACTTTATGGCCTTGTCCCTTCAAACAAGGATTATGTTCAAACAATTGATTTGGAAAAACAACGCAGGCTGAACGCAAAATAAGAACCTCACTAAACATGTCATCATGCGTTTGTTTTACGATCGTGGAATAAATTAGATCTCTTTAATTAATACCATTTCACGTTAATAAGCGATCGCTTAGCGAGAGTTCTGATTAATGGGGATGGCTAGAATGCGTTGTCACGCTATAAGAGTAAAGAAAGTAAATGACTCCGTTTAGCGCTTGATTTTATTGTGAATGCTAAACAAGTTTTACGCGTCTCTAGTGCATACGGGGGCAGGGATGTTTCTAAGGAGCAAAAAAAAAGGAGCGGCAGCTCCTTTTTGATGTAAACCTATTGCTAGGCCAGACAACATTTTAATGTGTCAAATAGCGCGATTACCTATGAGCCGAGACGCAAGCACCACAAACCAAATAGATGAATAAATCGCAAACACGACCATCATCCACTGGGGCATACTCATATCCATAAATACCCAATCAATATTGCCGCAGTCACCTGTGGCTGCGAACAAGTTAGGTAGCCATTCATGTAATGGCAACCATGAAGGAAAGTTCGGTACAATTTCACAGGTCGCAAAGAAAGGGTTGGCCGCATTTTGAATATCGTAATGCTCCCAGGCTATCAGTCCTCCCCAAATGGCGGAAATTCCCCACACAGTAAATGCAAATAAACGCGTTAGCATATTGTTGGCGGCGAGTACGGGTACGCAGGCAAACATAATTCCAAAGATGGCAGTGCGCTGGTAAATACACATAATGCACGGCTGCAGCCCCATGGCATGCTGGCTAAATAGGGCATACGCCACTAATACCAATGCCGATAAAAATAACAGACCCCAAGCAAGGCGGGTGTCAGCAAGATTTGAAATAAAGGTCATGACGCTACTCGTAAAATTACTAAAAATAACTAAAACAAAAAAGCACCGCAATCCAGCGGTGCTTTATTAAACAAAACTAGATTAGTGCGCTGCGGCTTCAGCGCCTAAGGTCGCGCTGTGGTGCTCTATGAGATGCATATCATACAGCCAGTTGGTTAAATCTCCCAAGCCGAAGTATGTTGCAGCTAGCCCAACGATAGTCAGTACAATGGTGTAGGGTAGCGCCATGTACACCATTGTGCCGTATGACAAGCGTAATAGCGGTGCAATTGCAGAGGTCAACAAGAACAAGAAAGCAGCTTGTCCGTTCGGCGTTGCCACACTGGGTAAGTTTGTACCTGTGTTAATTGCAACGGCTAGCATATCGAATTCATCGCGGGTGATGTGACCATGTTCAAGTGCTGCAGCTACCTCGGTAATGTAAACAGAGCCAACAAACACATTGTCACTGACCATGGATAGCGCCCCGTTGGCTAAGTAGAACATCACTAGTTGTGAACGGCCTTCGAAGGTCAGCACCCAATCGATAACAGGCGTGAATAGGCCTTGGTCAATGATGACTGCTACAACCCCAAAGAAAACGCATAATAGGGCTGTAAAGGGCAACGCCTCTTCGAATGCTTTACCGATTGAGTGCTCATCGATGATGCCATTCATGGAGGTCGCCAACACGATAATAGATAAGCCAATTAAGCCTACGGCAGCGAAGTGGCCTGCCAATCCAATCACAAGCCATATGCCGATGAAACCTTGGATCCACAATTTAGCACTGTCTTGTTTGGTACGGGTGGCTTCTTGCTGGTGGCTGTGAGCGGTTAAAATATCGCGAACAACTTGAGGTAACTGTGCGCCATAACTGAATATTTTAAACTTCTCTAAGGCGAAAGTGGTGGCAATTCCGGCGAAAAATACAGGAATAGTGACCGGCGACATGCGCACAAAAAATTCACCAAAATTCCAGCTGGCTTTATCTGCAATAATTAAATTTTGTGGCTCACCAACCATGGTCATCACGCCGCCCAATGCAGTACCTACCGCAGCGTGCATCATTAGGTTACGCAAAAACGCCCGAAAATCTTCCAAATCTTGGCGCTTTGGGTGGTCAACGTGATCGTCGCTGGTGTGGTCGTGATCAGAGTGAAACTCCTTACCAGAGGCAACTTTATGATAGATAGAATAAAAGCCCATGCCGACAGCGATAATGACCGCCACAACCGTTAATGCATCTAAAAAGGCTGACAAAAAAGCGGATGCTGCAACAAACGACATCGACAAGGCAATCTTGTTTTTAAGTTTAAGCAGTAATTTAGTGAACATAAACAACAGCATGTCTTTCATGAAATAGATACCCGCCACCATAAAGACCAGCAGCAAAACCACCTCTATATTGACGACTATTTCATGCTTCATGTGTTCCGGGGAGGTCATCCCGATAAAGAGTGCTTCAATCAACAGAAGGCCACCGGGTTGCAATGGATAGCATTTTAACGCCATCGCAAGAGTAAAAATAAACTCTAATACTAACGCCCAGCCAGCTATGTACGGGTCTGCCATGAATAGGATTGGGTTAAAAATAAGGAAGGCGATAATAGATTTTTTATACCAATCAGGGGCTTGACCCAAGAAATTGCTATAAACTGCGCCGATGGTCGATTGTTGCATAGATTCAAACCTTTAAATTTTTCTAGCTTTTATAACTACTTTTTAAATTCTGTAACGTAAAAATGCAAGGTAAATCGCATGCTTAGCTACATTTAACTTAAAATAAGGTGCTCAAAAGTTTATTCGATGAATGTGACACTCAGTATATAACTTAACATCTTGTTAAAGATTCATTGTTCCCGAGAAATATCATCTGGTACAATCAGTTAATAGCATAATAATATTGATAACCTTGCGAGCAATGAAATGATTTATAAGGCACAGAGTCCAGCCGGATTTGCCGAAGAGTATATAGTTGAATCTATATGGAGCGGTCGCTTCCCTCCCGGTACCATACTTCCTGCAGAGCGTGAACTATCAGAATTAATTGGGGTAACTCGAACAACATTACGTGAAGTACTGCAGCGCTTAGCGCGAGACGGTTGGTTGACTATTCAACATGGTAAGCCGACTAAAGTGAATAACTTCTGGGAAACCTCAGGTCTGAACATCTTAGAAACCTTGGCTCGTTTAGACGAAGATGGGATTTCAGAGCTAGTGGATCATCTGTTGGCGGCGCGCACTAACTTAAGTGCAGTATTTATTCGTGGGGCGATCCGCAACAACCAAGAAAAAACCATTGAAATTCTGCAGCAATATAAAGAAGTAGAGCAAGACGGAACTGCATTTGCTGTTAAAGATTATCAATTAAATCATGACTTGGCCTTTGCATCTGGAAACCCTGTATACGTGCTAATGATGAATGGCTTTAAAGGTTTGTATTCACGTATCGGTGGTTACTACTTCTCTAATGAGAAATCTCGGGCGCTGACCCATGATTACTACCAGCAATTGCTCGCGCTTGCTGAAAAAGGTGATTACGAAAGCGTGTTGTTAGTCATTCGCAATTACGGTATCGCCAGCGGTAAGTTGTGGAACGAGATGCGTGATGAGATGCCCAAGGGCTTAGTTGACTAGCCTCAGTACCGCATGTTGTGGGAATTAAGAGTCATATGATTTTAAATAGCCGCAGTTTTTGCGGCTTTTTTATGTTGCCATACCTTGTTCGTCAATCCTTAACCCCACTACTTAGACCCACTACTTAGACCCACTATTTAACCCCTCAACCTATACCGATTCTCCCTAATTGCTTTTTAGATATGTCCCACGAGTAAAATTTACAATGGCGGGTTAAAAATACCACGGTTATCTCGATTTTCTTGTTTTGAGACTTGGCAAAGAAGTAGATTAAATAACCGCGGCTGTTTCTCAAAACAGACTAGGTTATTCTCGCCTTTGATTTTGTAAGCCATTAATTTTAATAGGTTATATCCATACCAGTACACCACTGTCCGTAATAAGCAACAAAATTGCTGCTCATTAATGTTACGCCTAATGCCAACCTTTGAAAGTGAGACTAATTTGCGACGGGCAAAAACTTTTGAGCGCGCGGCGGCGATTTTGCGTGCAAGGCATTATTCCTTTTCACAGTGACATGCTGCCGCTAAAAATTCACATTAATCTCGGGACTTTTTAGTATCAATGCTGCCTTAGTATTTTCTACGCGGTTTAATTTTAAAGGGCTCCGAGTAAGTCGCTGGCACCGCACTGTGCTGAACGTGCAACTACGTTGCCTTATTCATTTAGCTGTTTTTTCGTCTCAGGTTTGCACAGGAGTGAGTCCTTAATAGCTTATCCTTTAGTCTAATGTTCAGCGGGTTTGGCACATATTTAATTTGTGGTTCGAAAGTTGCAATCTGCGGGTGAGACGTAGCGATTTCACGCGTTAAACGTTCAAGTATTGTAAAAACTGCTCATCACTGGGAACGACCAACCCCAGAATTGTAAAACGCCAAAACCAGTAAAGGGACCAGAAATAAAATGACAACCCAGAACTCCGTCAATCGTCAACGCCTCAAGGCGGTATCTCGTCAAAGGAGTACTCTGTCACGTCTTGTGGGTTTAGTGTGTTTAATTGTCAGTGTGGGGGCTTCTACCCAAGTTCAGACACCAGAACAAGCACCTGTTGATAACAAAAAAACGCAATCGATAAAGCAAACTCAGACCAAGGCAAAAGATAAACAAGACAAGGAAGCAAAGCCTTCAGACGCGGCCGCTGATCCTGTTGAGGCACCTGCAGAGAAAACCACCGAAGAACGCGTGTTCTCATTAGTCACAGAGCAAGCGAAATCCCTTGCTACTCAGTCATATGCGCCACCTAAACAAGATCTTCCAGCTGAATTAGCTGAGATGAATTATCAGCAATACCGCGCGATTCGCTTCAATCCAGAAAAAGCCCAGTGGAAAAACAAAGCCAAATTTGAAATGCAATTGTTCCACCCAGGATTTTTATACCGCTCACCGGTGGGCATTAAAATAGTTGATGACAACAGTGGTACTAAAAACATGTTGTTTGAAACAGACCGCTTTATTTATGAAAAGGATGCTGCAGCCCTGAAAGGGTTGGTGCCTAAAGATGCAGGTTTTGCTGGTTTTAGAGTGCATTACCCATTAAAAACTAATCACTACAAAGATGAAGTAGCCGTGTTCTTAGGTGCGTCTTATTTTCGTTTGATAGGCCCTGGGCAAGTTTTCGGTATTTCAGCCCGTGGGCTCGCTATCGACACCGCGGAAGCAAGCGGTGAAGAATTTCCAGCATTTACCAAATTCTGGATGCTAGAGCCTAAAGAGCATGACACCAAACTTGTGTTCTTTGCCTTGCTTGATAGTAAATCAGTGACTGGGGCGTATCGTTTTGAACTTGTTCCCGGGTTAGATTCTGTTATGCACGTACAAAGCGTTATATTCGCTCGTGAAGACGTCAAGAAATTAGGTGTTGCCCCACTTACCAGCATGTACCTCAGTGGCGAAAATGACACGCGCAAGTTTGATGATTTCAGGCCTGAGGTGCACGACTCTGATGGTTTATCTATGCAGACATCAAGCGGCGAGTGGATATGGCGCTCATTGAATAACCCTAAAGATTTGCGGGTTACCTCTTTGCAAGACGACCAACCTAAGGGCTTCGGGCTGCTGCAACGAGACCAAGACTTTAAGAGCTACCAAGATGCTGAAGCTCACTATCACCAACGCCCTGGTATGTGGATAACCCCCAACAACCATTGGGGTAAAGGAAGAGTAGAGCTGGTTGAAATACCCACTAACTCAGAAACGAATGACAATATTGTTAGTTACTGGGTACCGGCCAAACCCTTCAAAAAAGGGGAAATGCGTCAGTTCGATTACACCTTAACGACAGTAAACGGAGCACTTCACCACGAAGAAGTCGCTAGGGTGACGCAAGTATTTAACAGTTGGGCAGCCTTACCGGGTCAAGATAACGCGCCAGAGCGAAGCGAGCGTCAGATGATGATTGATTTTAGTACTGACGCGTTTGCGCATTTGACCGATTCAATTCGTTTAACGCCGCAGTTATCTCTGTCGTCAGGCACATTTAAAGATTTAGAAGTGATTCAACTGCCTGACAAGAAGACGTGGCGCGCTCAATTTAAGTTAGTGCCTGAGAGCGACAATGCGATAGATATGCGCCTGTTTCTTACCCTTGGTGATACTCAGGTGAGTGAAGTGTGGAATTACGTATGGAGCGCCAACGAGGTTGAGTAATTTTAGCCTTTATAGCAATCGAGATAACAGCGAGGGCACGACCATGTTAATAAATATTAAGGGTAAGGCCGTCCGTAAGTGGATATATGCATTAATGGTGTTTGTCACCTCTATTGCGGGCAGCTGGATGATGTACGAAATCTTTTCAGAAAGCGGTATCACCGTGCTTGAAGTAATTTTGTTGGTGCTGTTTAGTATTACTTTTTTGTGGATCTCTGCCGCGTTTTGGAGCGCCTTTATCGGTTTCATCCTGCAGATATTCGATATTGACCCGCTGAAGCTTAAGCGCAATAAACATTTTGCTGGCCAATTGGACAACGTCATTGTGAAAGACAGGCATGCTGTCGTCATGCCCGTATACAACGAAGACACAGATCGCATCATGGCGGGCTTCGAGGCGTGCTTGGTTGATTTACAGCGCACAGGTCAGCTGGAGCACTTTGACTTTTATATGTTAAGTGACACTCAGAATCCCGATATGGCGCAAGCTGAACTTACCGCGTGGAATGAGCTTTGTCAGCGCGTAGGGGCATTATCTGAGAATATCTATTACCGACGCCGAGAACAAAATACCCATCGTAAAGTGGGTAACTTGGCCGATTTTTGTCAGCGCTGGGGTTACCAGTACGAGTCAATGATCGTACTCGATGCTGATAGCGTGATGACGGGTGAGTGCATGTTGACGCTAGTGAAAGCAATGCAACAAAACCCGATGTCAGGTTTAATTCAAACCGTGCCTATCCCAGTGCGTTCACAAACCTTGTTTGGGCGGTTTCTGCAGTTCGCATCGTGCTTATATTGCCCCATGCTGGCAACCGGTCAGGCATTCTGGCAAACCGACAGCGCAAACTACTGGGGACATAATGCCATTATCCGTGTGGACGCATTTATTCAACATTGTGGTTTACCTACATTAGCGGGTAAAGCGCCTTTTGGTGGCGACATACTCAGCCATGATTTTGTCGAAGCTGCGCTGTTAAGACGTGCAGGATGGGACGTACTATTACTAGCCGATTTAGAGGGCAGTTACGAAGAAATCCCCAGTAATATTATCGATTACGCCACACGAGACAGGCGTTGGGTGCAAGGCAATATTCAGCACCTTGGCATTATCAATGGTAAGGGGTTGCACACGGTAAATCGCCTGCATTTTCTCTTTGGTGCGTTAGCTTATATGTCGTCATTAGTGTGGTTGGTGATGTTAGTACTAAGCACAATAGACGCCGTCGTACGCGCGACCACAGAAACGGTGTTTTTTGCTTCCAATTATTCTTTATTTCCCTCGTGGCCTGTGGTCAAAACTGAATACATTATTACATTGCTAAGTGCCACTGTGGTCATGCTATTGGGGCCAAAGTTACTGGGCGCTATTGTGGCTTTGGTTAGGCGCAGAGAGCAATTTGGCGGCGGATTAGCATTAATGTCCGGGGCGCTAATTGAAGCGACTATCGCCATTATCATTGCCCCATTAATGATGTTTTATCACGCCTATTTTGTACTTAATGTTCTTGTTGGAAAGAATGTCAGCTGGGATGCACAGGGCAGAGAAGGTCGCATGGTGCCGTGGAAAGAAGCCTTTAAGCGTACTTGGGTGGCCAGTGCTATTGCCATCGCGTGGGGCGGGATTACGTTATCTCTAACGCCTATTTTATTTTGGTGGTTGGCCCCTGTGCTACTCGGTTTGTTACTTGCTGCCCCAATTATTCGATTTTCCAGCAGTTTGTATCTTGGCAAATTGAGCCGCAGTTTGGGGATGTTTGTCAGCCCGAGCGAGGTCGAGGAAATCCCGGCGCTGCGTACACTTAGGATCCGCCTAGCCAACATGCAGCATCAAGACGAAATATTGTTATCTAGCCCGCCCATGCCGCCGGAACAGTGGCAAGAGATGCCAGAGCAAAGTTTTGAGTTCTTGTCATCAAGTGTAGAAATGCCGATACAGCGACTGGCGAGTGATAACAAACAACAGTAACTCGATTGTGGCTGGTGGCTCGATTATGGCGTGTTGCACTAAGCGAGTTTATTAGCCACGTATGGCTTTAGCGGCTGAGCCGCAAATATGTACCCCATTTAACGCTGCACCCTTTGCCGACCTTATGGTCGGCTTTTTTTTGTGTAAATGTTTGTATAGATTCATCCCTAAGCGTCATATCGGATATTTAAAGTGAAAAAAAACATATATAATTTATGGGGTTAGAGGTCATTTAGGTTAGTAGAAGTGAACAAGTATTATCGTTATGTCATCAAGCTCCTTTTTTTAGTCAGCGTGATGAGCGGCACCGTGAGTTATGCGCACCAAAACAGTACTGGCTACATCATTGCCAACGTAGATCAAACAGGTCGTATTCAAGGTGAATGGCAACTGGGCTTGACGGATTTAGAATTGGTTTTAGGACTAGATGCGGACCAAAACGGTCAATTGACATGGGGAGAGGTCATTGAGCGTCGAGCAGATATCGCCACTTATTTAGCCGACCATTTATGGCTTAAACGGGGTGGGCTGGCCTGCATCACTCAATTTGCAGGTATAGAGCGCTTAGAAGATCACGCCGACTCCGTGTTTGCGGTAACTGACTTTACTGCTCAGTGTCCGTTAGCAGGTATATTCACCATAGATTACAGTGCGATATTCGTTAAAGACGACAGTCACGAAGTCGTCGTTAATATCAGTGATGATGCCAATACACAGAGCTTTGTGCTGAATAATGCTCAACGCCAAATTGACATAGATCTAACGGATGGCAGTCGCTGGGTCACATTCAAAGAGTTTGTTTATCAGGGCATCATCCATATCTGGATTGGTACCGATCATATCCTGTTTTTATTGGCGCTGCTTTTGCCTTGTGTTTTGCTGCGTCAAGAAGGGCAATGGCAACGAAATCCACAGTTAAAGAACGTACTGAGCACCACAGTGTGGATCATCAGTGCGTTTACGTTAGCGCATTCAATCACCCTGACTGCCACAGCATTAGGCTGGATAATACCGAGCAGTCGCTGGGTGGAATTTGGCATTGCGATTTCGGTGTTATTTGCAGCCTTGAATAATGTGAAGCCCATAATCTTACGTTTGGGGTGGCTCACTTTTGCTTTCGGTTTGCTACACGGAATGGGATTTGCCGGCGTTTTGGGGGAGCTCGGTTTACCGGGGGATCAGAAATTACTCTCTATCTTAGCGTTTAATTTAGGGGTAGAAATTGGCCAGCTGGCGATAGTGTTAGTTGCTTTACCGTTACTGATTTTACTTGCAAAAACAGCGCTGTACCGTCGCTGGGTCATGCCTGGTGCTTCCATTGGTATTGCATTAGTGGCGTTAAACTGGGCGATAGAGCGCTTTTGATGACACCAGTGATATGAACCTCATACGTTATGAAAAAGCCGGAACCGATTAACGGGGCCGGCTTTTTAGTGAAACCACTCTATCTTTCCAAAATCACTTGGCTTTGTGGGGAACCCCATAACGCGGGGTTTAAAGGTTGCATCACGCCGTCTTTAATCGCAAAGCCATTTTCTCTGTCTGTTTTAATTAACAGTGGGCCGTCTAAATCCACGTATTTAGCCCAGTCACTTAACAAAGAAATCGGCGCCATGGCTAGAGAGCTACCCACCATGCACCCAATCATTATTTCAAAGCCCATTGCTTGGGCTTCTTGGGCGAGAGCATAGGCCTCCGTTAAGCCACCTGTTTTATCCAACTTAATATTAACTGCATCATAGCGGCCTTTTAGGTAAGCCAATTCTTCACGGGTATGGCAACTTTCATCGGCGCATAGTGGCACGGGGCAGCTGTAATCTATTAAATCTGCGTCGTCGCCTACCGGTAACGGCTGTTCAATTAAGATTACATTCAGTGCTTTTAAGTTATCACCGCAGGCTTTTAAATCGTCGATAGACCAACCTTCATTGGCATCCACAATAAACTGGCTGTCGGGGGAAGCTAAATGTATGGCTTGCATCTTCTCGACGATGTCTTGGTTATCCAATTTCACTTTAATCAGTGGAGGATGGCCCAGAGCTTTCGCCGCTGCGGCCATGGCTTCGGGCGTGTCTATGCTTAGCGTTTGCGCCGTCACGCAGGGCGCTGGGGTTGATACAGACAATAGTTGTGCCACAGATTTTTGTTGTGACTTCGCCACTAAATCCCACAGGGCGCAGTCCATAACATTGCGCGCAGCACCTGAGGGCATTGCATTAATGCGCGCGCGAACTCCGCTCATATCGCCCTCGAATGTAGCCAAGCTCTTAGCCGTTTGGTCAATTTGCTCCAGTACACTTTGCACTGACTCTTGGTAGCGGGCATAAGGGACTGATTCAGCCCAGCCTGTGTGTACGCCATCGGTTAAGGTGACCACCACTACATCGGCTTGTGTTTTAGCACCTCGTGCAATACGAAATACACTTTTAAGAGGCAGCGCTTGTTGGTAAGCCTCAACTTGAAAACCCATGCTGTTTTCTCCTGTATTTTTGCGTTTAACCAAAGGCGATACCCTTAGCTTACGGATTATGTCTTGAGTTTATGTGAAGCCTTTAGCTTAGATTGGCAATGCGGCGACGATGGCATCGGTCCCATCGCGAAGCGGGTCAACACAGGGCAGCGAAAACTGCTCGCTTAACTGCTGACAAATAGCACGGCCTTCTTCCACGCTAACAGCAGACGTATTCACACTAATACCAGCTACAACTACATCAGGGTTGGTTAAACGGGCTGCTTGTAAGTTAAGGGCAATGGTGGCCTCAATACTTGGGAAGGCGGTATTAGGTAAGCCGCGCATATGCGTGCGATTAAGCGCGTGGCAAATAACCAATGCATCAGGCTGTGAGCCATGCAATAAGCCTAAACTTACGCCTGCAAAAGCCGGGTGTGACAATGAGCCTTGTCCTTCAATCACATCCCAGTGGTCGTCACTGGCGTCGGGGGACAATGACTCAGCCGCACCCGAAATAAAATCAGCCACCACACAATCAATTGCCACACCCGCACCTGCCACTAAAATACCGCACTGGCCAGTGGCGCGAAAATCAACCGCTATGTTTTGTTTAACCATGGCGTGTTCAAGGCTCAACGAGGTATACATTTTACCTACCGAACAATCTGTGCCGACGGTCAATAAGCGCTTGCCGGCCCGTTTGCGGCCTGTGCCTGTACTAAAAGCCGTGGTGGGATGGCGAATATCAAGCAATTCAACATCATACTGCTGCGCGCAGTGAACTAGCTCAGGGTAGCTGGTCAGTTTTTGATGTAGTCCACTAACGATATGCATGCCTTTTTTAATGGCTAATTCAATTAACGGTAACCATTTTTTATCTAAAATACCGCCACTGTTTGCAAAGCCAAGCACCAAGCTTTTAGCGCCGTTTTTGGCGGCTTCTTCGATGCTTAGTTTGTTTAATCCTGTGCTTACGGTGCAGCCTTCGACACTGAATTCACCGACGCATAGGTCAGGGCGCCAGTGAGCGACACTTTGGGCCATTTTGATCGACAGAGCATCGGTAGCATCGCCGATAAACAACAAATAGGGGGCTTGAATCACCATGAATATATCCTTTAGAAGTGCCAATTTACTGATTGATAAGTGCATCCTAGCGTGGTGTTCGGGAAAATAAAGTGACTAGGTATAGCAGGGGTATAACTTCAGGTTATGGCTTGGGTTGTAGCTTAAGACATGGCTTAGGCTATCGCTTAAGGTTGGCCCCGGATCTGCACAACCTTCTGCTGCGCTTTTAGGTTATTTCTGCTTGTAGATACGGCAGAAACCCCTGGACTACTTTAGACAGTGGCCTGTTTTGTAAATGCAGGGCATTAATAGAAAAGCTAAGGGGCGGGGTGAACGATGCCATGGCGATGTTATCATTTAAATTTCCTAGCGCCGTGTGTTTGTCTACTACGCATACCCCTAAGCCCTGTGCCACTAATCTTGCTGCAATAAAATAGGTTTGTACCTGTATAGGACTATGAGGCTGCATGTTTTCGCTTTGCAAACGACTGTAGAGCATATCCCCCAATGGGCCTGAATCACTAATACCAATAAAGCTAACATTTGCCAAGGCTTCGATGCTAAGCAGCGAAGGTGCATCAGGGAATAACGCTTTAGGGTAAACAACTACCAACTCAGACTGCCCACATTCAATGCTATCTACGCCTAATTTAGGGCTCGGATGAAACAAAACGGCCACATCAGATTTATGCTCAATAAGGCTTTGTAAGACCGCGTCGTTGTGTACGGTATTAATGCTGAAGCTCACGTTTGGGTGCTGCTGATGATAGCGAGCGATGGCTCTTGGCAATATGTCAAACCCCAACGCCGGGGTAATACCAATATTAATGTTGCCCGAGTGAGCATGTTTTATGTTGTGCGCAGTGTTATCGATAGTACGCATTTGCTGATGTATTTTGTCCACTTCATGAAACAACATGTTTGCTTCAGGGGTTGGGATCAAGCGGCCTTTGTTACGAGTAAATAACGCAAACCCTAATTGCTGCTCTGCATGAAGCAGCACTTTACTCACGGCAGGTTGCGATACGTGCAAAATTTTAGCCGCGTTGGTAATTGAGCCCGTGGTATAAATAGCATGAAATATTTCTATATGACGTAAACGCAAGTATAAGATCTCGTGAAAAGAGTAACGACGGTAATGTTGGCTATCCTAAACAATCGTGGCGGCTAGATCTCGCTTTTATAACAAATTGCTAAGGATATTTCTGGTGGGCAAGCTAATGTGCAGTTTTTGCTCGGTCATCGATCGTCCTATGACTGGTTCAGTGAGGCGGATTCATGCTAACGTGTTAAACATCATGATTATTTTTATATCATTACTCGATTTTAGCTAAGGCTAAACACTACCACATTCAAGGGAATTACCATGAAATTACGCCGCCTTAATCTAGCCATTGCAGCTATTCCATTTTGTTTCAGCCTGAGTTTAAGCCAAAGTGCCTATGCTGATAGCGTGAGTGATAAAGTCAGTAGTGATATGCCCAAACTCATGGCGTTATATAAAGACCTGCATGCGCATCCTGAATTAAGTGGCTTTGAGGTGAACACCGCAGCAAAATTGGCCAAACGCGCCAAAGCTTTAGGCTTTGACGTCACCGAAAAGGTAGGGGGGACTGGCGTGGTCGCGGTACTGAAAAATGGCCCTGGTCCTGTGGTGATGATCCGCGCTGATATGGATGGCCTGCCAGTGATAGAGCAAACAGGATTGCCCTTTGCCTCAAAGGTGCGCGCTACCACAGAAGATGGCATCGAATCTGGCGTTATGCACGCCTGCGGACATGATACCCACATGACCAGTTGGGTCGGCACGGCGCAAGCGCTGACATCGATGAAAGATAAATGGTCTGGTACGTTAGTGATGATTTTGCAACCGGCAGAAGAGCGCGGGAAGGGGGCACGTGACATGCTGGCCGATGGGTTATACGAGCGATTCCCGAAACCCGATTATGCACTCGCATTTCATGATGCTGCGGGTTTACCCGCTGGCACCATAGGTTATACCCCAGAATTTGCCTTGGCCAACGTTGACAGTGTCGATGTGATTGTCAAAGGGGCGGGTGGTCACGGCGCTTATCCCCATACCACCAAAGACCCTATTGTGTTGGCCAGTCGTATTGTGAGTTCCTTGCAAACGCTGGTGAGTCGAGAGCTCGACCCACAAGACTCAGCCGTGGTCACAGTTGGTAGCTTTCATGCTGGTGCTAAGCACAACATAATATCTGACAAGGCGACTTTGCTGCTAACGGTACGCAGTTACTCTGATGAAACCCGTCAGGCTTTACTGGATGGCATCGCGCGTATCGCTAAGGGCGAAGCCATTGCTGCGGGAATGCCTGAAGCACTCATGCCAGAGGTGAATATTAAAGACGAATACACGCCAGCAACTTACAACACGCCTGAGTTTACCCACAAAATGGCTGACGTATTTACTCAACGTTTCGGCGAAAAACGCGTTGTTCAAACCCCAGCGGTCATGGGCGGTGAAGACTTTAGTCGTTTTTATCGTGCCGATAAGAACATTCAAAGCCTTATTTTCTGGGTGGGTGGGGTAGAGCAAGGTGACTGGGACAAAGCCAAAGAAAATGGCACGTCTTTGCCATCATTACACAGCCCATACTGGGCGCCAGAGGCGGATGCGGTGATTACAACCGCCACGGAAGCGCTGACAGCCGCTGCATTAAATATCATGCACAAGAGCTAACTAATCCCCAGCAAATCAGGTGTAGGGTGGGGCGCGTAAACAGGCATCGCACTTCAGAACTGCAATAAAAAGCCCCGTGATTGATGCTTCATCACGGGGCTTTTATTTTTTTCATTGTTCGCCTTTCTGTTATGTCACGTCAGCGTGACACACAATGCTAGCGTGCAGGTTCAAGCAGCAAGACTACTCGTCTAAGCCGCGACGTTTTAATAATGCATCTGTGCTGGGTTTACTGCCGCGAAAATCGAGATAGTCTTGCATCAAATCTTGGCTGTTACCCATCGATAGCACGCGGCTACGGAATTTATCGCCGTTATCACGGTTTAAACCGCCATGCTCTGCCATATAGGCAAAGGCATCAGCTGCGAATACCTCAGTCCATAAATAAGCGTAATATCCCGCAGAATAACCACCGGCGAAGGCATGGCTAAAATAGGCAGATTTATAGCGCGGTGGCACTGGCGCATAATCGATGCCGTGTTTAGCCAACGCTTTTTGTTCAAAATCAGCTACGTCTGTGATTTTGGTACCGGCCGGAATTGAATGCCATTCCATATCTAGCAAAGCGGATGCTAAATACTCAGTGGTATCAAACCCTTGGTTAAAGTGATGAGCTGAAAGTAGCTTGTCTAATAAGTCTTTTGGGATCGCTTCGCCCGTTTGATAATGCTTCGCATAATGAGCAAGTACCTCTGGGTCGATATCCCAATCTTCATTGAATTGAGACGGGAACTCCACAAAGTCACGTGCTGTTGAGGTACCCGCTAAGCTTGGGTATTTCACCTGGGAAAATAGCCCGTGAGCTGCATGGCCAAACTCGTGAAACAAGGTGGTCACTTCATCGAAGGTTAATAGTGTCGGCTGACCCGCTGCGGGTTTAGGGATGTTAAGTACATTGTAAACGACCGGCTTTTGGCCGAGTAGGTCGCTTTGGGTAACAAATTCGTCCATCCATGCGCCGCCGCCTTTGCCTTCACGGGCATAAGGGTCAAAGTAGAACAGGCCAATGCTACTACCGTCTTCGTTATACACTTCAAAGGCTTGTACATCATCTTGGTATACTGGTAAATCCTTACGGGCTTTAAAGGTGATGCCATAAAGTTTTTGCATCGCAAAGAAAAGGCCATCATGCAGTACGCGCTCAAGTTCGAAATAAGGCTTAATTGCGCTTTCATCAAGATCGTACTTCGCTTTACGCACTTTCTCGCTATAAAACGCCCAATCCCATGGCTGTACAGCAAAGTCTTTGCCATCAGCTTCGATCTGTTGTTGAACAGCTTGCGCTTCAATTTGCGCTTTGGCGACCGCCTTAGGGGCCAAATCGTCGAGTATTTCGTAAACCGCCGCCGGGGTTTTGGCCATTTGGTCTGCGGTCACATATGCCGCCCAAGTGGGGTAACCTAGCAGCTGTGCTTTTTGTGCCCGAAGCTCGGCTAGTTTGATAAGCACTGGGCCATTGCTGGCCATGGCGCGATGAGCAGACGCTTGCCAAATCTTTTTACGCAGATCGCGGTTCGCTAAACTGCCAAGAATAGGTTGGCGCGTCGTGTTCACAAGCGTTATTAAGTAACCTTCTTTGCCCGCTTCTTTAGCCGCACTAGCAAGGGTCGCTATTTCAGCGTCCGATAAACCACTCAGTTCGCTTTTATCGGTAACAAGAATGGTGTCCTGCTTGAACGATTTGAGTAAATTTTGCGAAAACTCTGTGGCCAAACTTGAAAGTTGACCATTGATCTCGCGCACGGTTGCTTTGTCGGCGTCGCTGAGTTTTGCCCCTGCGCGCACAAATTTCT
Organism: Paraglaciecola sp. T6c; assembly: GCF_000014225.1. Classification (NCBI taxonomy): domain Bacteria; kingdom Pseudomonadati; phylum Pseudomonadota; class Gammaproteobacteria; order Alteromonadales; family Alteromonadaceae; genus Paraglaciecola; species Paraglaciecola sp. T6c. The sequence goes on along the minus strand of NC_008228.1, from coordinate 3,381,482 downwards.
GGTAGTAGTGCTCAACTAAGCGCTGATCGATGGCATTCAGTGAGGCTTTGTCAGCATAAATGCTTTGAATACGAGCAAATAGTTTCGCATCAAGGTAAATGTTGTCATCGTGCGCGGTGAGCTTAGGGCCCATCTGTGCTTCGATGCGCTGATAATCATCGTTGGAGATCACGCTTGATAGGTTGTAAAAGACTTTACTGACGCGGGTTAGTAGGGCACCTGATTTTTCCATGGCCACAATAGTATTATCAAATGTGGGCGAGGCTGGATTATCAGTAATACCAGCGATTTCGATATTATGCTGCTCTATGCCGGCTTTAAAAGCAGGCTCATAATCTGCCATGGTGAGCTTATCGAATTGGGGGGCTTGATATGTCAGCGGGCTTTTTCTAAACAATACATTGTTGCTGGATGCAGCCATGGCTTTAGCTTGCTCTTTGTTGGTTTGTTGATGATTAACCACGTTGGTTGAACATGCACCGAGTACTAAGGTGGCACCTACAGCGGCGGCGATAAATGAGATACGCATTGAAACTCCATAATATTAAAAATATGCCAAGCCTAAAATGGGCAAAAAACTGAAAATAGAAATTAAAAAAACAGGCATATATGACTCTGTCACTTTATCAAGCACAGCCCAGTGTTAACAATCCTTTCAAGCCCAGTAATGCTAAGCTTTATCGCAAATGCACTCACTAAATTGCGACCAATTGTAACAAGTGTGACTGATGTCACATTTGGACCCTAATTTACTGTTTTAGATGGTTTATTGTCAGCTCGCTAAATTGCCTTTAAGCTTGTCGGCAATAACTTACCTGATTTCCTATCCGCTGCCCAAGGGACGCTACCTTACATGCCAATCCAATCACTACTGTTTGCCGTTGAAGTGACCTTGCCCATCAGTCTGCTAATTGTACTGGGGATCATATTTAAGCGTATTCGCTGGATAAACGAAGAATTTGCCATAATTGGCTCGCGGTTGGTATTTAACGTGACTTTGCCGTGTTTGCTATTCGTTAATATTGCTAAAACCGACTTAAGCGTTACTACACCCACTTACTTACTGGTGTTTGCCGCCATTGCCACCACAATCACGTTTTTGCTTTTCAATTTATTCGCATTGAAGATAGAGCGCCAAGATGCACGTGGCGCGTTTGCTCAAGGAGCGTGCAGGGGCAATATGGCGATTATCGGTTTGGCGTTATCCGTTAGCGCATTTGGCGAGACCGCACAGGCGTTAGCATCTATGTATCTAGCGGCCATTGTCATCCTGTATAACGTGTATTCCATCTTAACTCTTTATTACCATCAAGCAGCAACCGCTTCGTTGAAATTGGTCACCTTGAGTGTGATTAAAAACCCGTTGGCGATTGCTATTGCGCTAGCCATATTGGTCGCACTTGTACCTATTCCTTTACCTGATCTTCTGTATGAGTCTGGCAGCTATCTGGCGCAAATGACATTACCGTTAGCATTGTTATGCGTAGGAGCATCTATTCGTTTACAAGAATTTAAAGCGTCTAAGTTGTTGTATATTGCGATAGCCAGCAAGATTGTGTTTATCCCGCTGGTCACTACTGTCATTGGTTATTATTGCGGGCTTAAAAATGAAGCGTTAGGGGTGTTATATATCATGATGGCCACACCCACCGCAGCGGCTGCTTATCCTATGGTACGTGCGATTGGTGGAGACCATCATCTTACTGCAGCGATTATCGCCGGCAGTACCTTGTTCTCGATGTTTACCACCACCCTTGGGTTGTTTTTATTGCACCTGCTGAGCTGGGTTTAAGCAGGTGCGGGAGTGTCTGTTATCACGTTATTAAGCTTGCACCGCTTTCAAAATGATCGGCGTCAAAGATTCCGGCAAGGCCACTTTACCTGCCAACACAAACGCGTGTGCATCATCTGACATCTTCATCCACGTCTTGCGGATGATATCTATCCACTTCTGCTCTGTGTAATCAGCGTGCTTGGCGGCAAACGCCAACATATAGTGCTCAATGAACACCAGACCCACCACGTCTTCTAGTAGTTGTGTATCTGGATTTGATTTTATACCCACTTTGGCGACCGCTTTTTTTGCTCTTGCCACGTCCGTTTCATTAAAACCCGCTTGCTGCATTACCTCAGCGACTTTATCTGCGTGAAAGGTGTATAAGTCGCTACGCCATTGATGATAACCCTGACGATCCATAGGGTAAGCACTGCGCGGAGAATGCCAACGCTGTATGTGTTGCCCGCGAATGGCCAATTTAACCACGTGATCCGCATCGCTTCGATAGCGCTCTAACATGTTTGACATGCGTAAACTATACAGCAGCTCTTTTGGCCACTCTTTGCCTTCGGCTTGCTCTATATTAGGATCTTCACTGTTAGCGCTATCGATTAGATTGACGGCTTGTTCGTAAGCGGCTTGGGTCATGTAGGGCTCCATGGATGGATGATAATGAGTATGAACGGACAATTTTCGCTATTTTAGCCTAAAGCGTGTTGTTAATTATATGCTTATGCTGCAGTTATTTATTGCGCTAGGGTAATGGTCCTAATACGAACGCCGCTCAATAATTAGCCACTCAGGGATTATTTATTGAAAAGGGTAGAAAGAGTAGAAAGGCTGTAAGGGGTAGAAAGGGAATAACAATGACTTGTGTAAAGCGTATGTTCTTGCGTGTCGCCATGCTTACTGTGATAGCAGGGAGCATATTCGTGGCTGGTTTTTTGTGGCTAGAGGCAAGAAAAGAGCTGGTTTATTTGTGTGACACTTTTTCTCAAGGGGAGAGCGTAAGCAGTGTGATAAGCCAATTGGATACGGGCCAATTTCTGCAGTACCGCGTTACTCATATTGAAGCTGATATGCATATTGAAGGGGCTACGCATATTGTTGCCACCAGTGAGTATCCCTTTTCAGGCTATGCCTGCGTGATTGAATTTGATGGGCAAGCAACTGTCCAACAGGCGTCGCTAGTGAAGCAGTAAGTCATAATAGAAAAAGCCAAAACAGCTCAGTAGCATGTTTTGGCTTTGTGACTGTTAGTTAATATTTGCGTTTTTATTGCGTTTTTATTGCGCCTTATTGCACCTTAATACCCATGTTGTAGAGGGTAAACCCAAAGATGTCGGCGTACTGCTCTATGGTTTTGCTGATAGGCGTACCTGCACCGTGACCAGCATTGGTTTCGATACGGATCAACATCGGGTTAGGGCCGGTATTTTTGGCTTGCAGCTGGGCGGCAAACTTAAACGAATGAGCGGGCACGACGCGATCATCATGATCGCCTGTTGTAATCAGTGTGGCAGGGTAGTTAACGCCTTCTCGCACGTTTTGCACCGGTGAGTAGGTCATCAAGTAATCAAACATTTCTTGGCTGTCTTCTGAGGTGCCGTAATCGTAAGCCCAGCCAGCGCCAGCAGTAAAGGTATGATAACGCAGCATGTCCAGCACACCTACAGCAGGCAGGGCAACTTTAAATAAGTCTGGGCGTTGAAGCATAGTGGCACCTACCAATAAACCACCATTTGAACCGCCGCGGATCGCCAAGTAATCAGGGCTAGTGTAGTTTTGCTCAATTAAATACTCGGCTGCCGCGATGAAGTCATCAAACACATTTTGCTTTTGCAATTTTGTGCCAGCGTCATGCCAGGCTTTACCGTATTCACCGCCGCCGCGCAAATTAGGTACCGCATACACTCCTCCTTGCTCAAGCCATGCAGCATTGACACTACTGAAAGCGGGTTGCAAGCTTATGTTAAAACCGCCGTAGCCATAGAGCATAGTTGGGTTGGTGCCATCCAGTTTTAGGCCTTTTTTATGGGTAATGATCATGGGGACTTTGGTGCCGTCTTTAGACGTGTAAAAGACCTGTTTAGATTCGTAAGCGTCGCTATCAAAATTCGCTTTCGACTTTAAATACACCGATGATTCGCCGCTTTCTACATTGAGGCTAAAGATCGTGCTCGGCGTTTTGTAGTTGGTGAAGCTATAGTAAAGAGTTTGTTGGTCTTTTTTGCCATCAAATCCACTGGCAGTGCCGACCCCTGGTAATGCGATTTCTCGCACCAACTTACCGCTCATATCAAGCTGCTTCACATTTGAAATAGCGTCCACCATGTAGCTGGCAAAAATGTATCCGCCGCCGGTAGATACGTCTAATACGTTGTCGGTTTGGGCAATAAAATCTTGCCAGTTCTCAGGCTGGGGCTGACCCGCATCAACAGAGACCACACGCTTATTGGGCGCATCTAAATTGGTCACAAACAACAAGGTGCTGCCTTCGTTATCAAGCAGGTTTGTGTCTGAATCTGTGTTTTCTAAGATGGTCACCAAAGGACTATCTGGTTCGCTTAAATCCTTTAAATACAGTTTGTTACCCGAGGTGGAAACGGCAGCACTGATTAATAAATAGCGGTTATCTTCGGTCACCTGGCCTGATACATAGCGATTTTTTTGCTCGTCAGTACCGCCAAAAACAAGGGTGTCTTGGGTTTGTTTATCGTTCAAACGATGGAAATACAGCTTGTGCTGGTCCGTTTTCGCAGACAGTTCACTGCCCTCTGGTTTGTCGTAGCTTGAATAATAAAAACCTTCATTACCTAACCAAGATATGCCACTGAATTTAATGTCTTTTAAGGTTTCGCTAACAGGCTGCATGGTTTCTACATCAATGGTGATCGCTTTACGCCAATCGCTGCCGCCTTCTGAAATCAAATAGGTAACTAAACTGCCGTCTTTTGAAAAATCGATGCTGGCCAATGAGGTCGTGCCATCATCACTAAATGAATTGGGATCTAAAAATACCTGAGCTTCGCCATCGTCCAATTGGCGATATAGCACGGCTTGGTTTTGCAGGCCGTCGTTCTTAAAGAAATAGGTGTATTTTCCTTCTTTGAATGGGGCGCCAACTTTTTCGTAGTCAAGCAACACTTTTAAGCGCTCTTTTAATTTATCGCGTGAAGGGACTTGCGCTAAGTAGGCTTGGGTCACGGCGTTTTCAGCTTTTACCCATTGCTCAGTTTCGCTGCTCATATCGTCTTCTAACCAGCGGTAAGGGTCGGCTACTTGCTTGCCGAAGTAGGTGTCGATTACGTCACCTTTTTGCGTTTTTGGATAAGATAAGTTCATTTCTTGTAATTGGTTACTCGTAATAGAAGTCTTCATTGTCGCTGGGGTTTGGTTAGCAGAATGGTTCGCGTTGCTACACCCCATAAGCATTGCGCTGATACTGACTGCGATAAGCGTTAATTTCATTTATTTACCCTGATATATGTCGTTTTTATAAATAAAGATGCGTCTTTTTATACGCATTCTTTGTTGATAGTACCTCAATCTACGTCTCTTTAATAAACCTCAAACTGTGTCCAAAAGTGTATAGGCAAGACTTATCCATATGAATTAGATTTGATAATAGTCAAAAGAAACAAGTGGTTATGTAAAATAATGAATGACAATTATTAACATCTGGTTTACATTGGCTGTGTTCGGCGAGCGAGATGAGCTGAACAGCGGCGGAATAGTCGAGGTATTAAGAGCACAATTAAGAAGGCGAACCTACCTCGACGCCTTTCTCTTTCTTCTTGGTATTTAACATCATGTCTTCAACAAATGTTTCCTCTTTTGATTTCATCATTGTTGGTGCAGGTTCAGCAGGATGTGCGTTAGCCGCGCGGTTGACTGAAAATAGTCACTATCGTGTGTGTCTTATTGAAGCGGGTGGTCAAGACTGCAATCCAATGATCCATATTCCGTTCGGGCTATCTCTATTATCTCGCTTTAAAAATATCAATTGGAATTTCAATACGACGGCTCAGGCTGGCTTGAATAACCGAGCCTTGTTTTGGCCAAGGGGAAAAACCTTAGGCGGCTCTAGCGCGATTAATGCCATGTGTTATGTGCGCGGTGTTCCCAAGGATTATGATCGTTGGCAACAAGAGGGTGCCTTAGGTTGGGATTGGGACGCAGTGTTGCCCTATTTTAAAAAATCTGAAGACCAACAGCGTGGAGCCGATGCCTATCATGGTACCGGTGGCCCTTTGTGTGTGGACGACCTACGCTTTGTCAATCCTATGTCGCAGACGTTTGTTGATGCAGCTCATGACGTTGGAGTGCCTATTAGCGAAGATTTTAATGGTGCTCAGCACGAGGGCTTAGGGATATATCAAGTCACGCATAAAGATGGTCAGCGCTGCTCTAGTGCTAAAGGCTATTTGGCTTTAGCACAAACCCGCGATAATTTTACCTTGATAACACAGGCGTTGGTCGAAAAAATCATCATTAAAGACAGCCGAGCAACAGGACTGACGTTGCGCATTAATGACAAGCTACACGTGCTTAACGCGACCAAAGAGGTACTGCTTTGCGCGGGCGCAATCAATTCACCTCAGCTATTAATGTTATCAGGGATCGGTCCGAAGCAGCATCTAGAGGACAAAGGTATTGAGGTGCTAAAGGATTTGCCCGGGGTCGGTCAAAATTTGCAGGATCACCTTGATGCGATCATTCAGTACCGCTGCCAATCTACACACAGTTATGCCATTTCGTTATCTAAGTTGCCACGTTATGTGAAGGCGGCTCTTCGTTATTGGCGCAAGCGCAGCGACATTTTTTCGTCAAATATCGCTGAAGCAGGTGGGTTTGTAAAAAGCCAGTTCGCTAGTTCATTGCCGGACATTCAATACCACTTTTTGCCGGCAATTTTACAAGATCATGGTCGACAAACTGCATTTGGTTATGGCTTTGGTTTGCACGTGTGTAATGTGTATCCTAAAAGCCGAGGTGAGATCACCCTTGCTTCAAGCGACCCAGCTGCCCCTGCGGTAATTGACCCGTGTTATCTGTCTCATCCTGACGACCAAAATGTGATGATCGATGGCATTAGACAAGGCCGAGAGATTTTACAATCCCGAGGGTTTCATGACTACCAAGGTAAAGAAGTGAAGCCCGGTGTTGCAATGCAAAGCGATGAGCAATTACTAGCGTTTTTAAAAGCGAATGCAGAAACGATTTATCACCCCGTGGGGACGTGCAAAATGGGCGCCGACACAGATGATATGGCGGTAGTAGACAATGTATTAAACGTGCGCGGAGTAGCGGGCTTACGGGTGGTTGATGCGTCAGTCATGCCCAGCATAATTGGGGGTAACACCAATGCACCTACTATTATGATTGCTGAGCGAGCAGCGGATTTTATTAAACAACATCATCGATAGGTGCCTAAGACCGTTTTTTAGGGTTAAAAAGTGTGGTGTGTAACAAACGACGTTTGTGGCGCAATTTTTGTTCTATCTGAGGTAACAAGGCCGCGTGCTTTTTGTGGATCACGTGGTAAAGAAAAATATTCCTTAATTTTACCATTTGCATCCCTTTAGGAATGATTTGCCGCTCGTCGATCATAAACGTGGCATATTCTACTTGCCCCGAGACAAGCATCTCTACTGTGTGTTGAATGACTTCGTCTTTTATTAGGGTTGCTCGAACATCTACTTCCTTAAGATATTCCAGTGCTCTGGCATTCGTTAGTAGGGTGTTTTGGCTGTTATCTAATACTGCTCGGTCGCACTCCACCTCTTGGATACATAGCAAGACTAACGTGGCGCGAATTAACTCGGGCTTAACCAGAACAAGATCGTCAAATGTGGTCACTACTTTGCCTAGTCGATAAGCGTCTCCATCGACTTTGCCTTTGCTTAGCAGTGTTATGCCTGTTAGTGCAGGTGTCGCAATGCTCTTAACGTTAAATCCAAGTTCTGTGTATATCTCTTGGATCACCTTTAGGTATGGCTCTGCGCCAGGATACTCAACATAGCTAAGGATGAATTGCTCTTTGAACGGGTTTTCCTCAACCGCCTGTATAATAGGCGCTTGTTGTGTGGCTGAATTTTCTTCAGTGGCAATATCCGCAGGAATTGTATTTGCAAACGCGAAAATGCTCGTCAGGGGTAACCCTAAAAGAAAGAATGTGCGTTGTAACAGATTAAAGGTCATAAATTTAGGCAATGTAATGTTCACAGAGAACGGGAGCAACGGCCGTCTTCTGGCGGCTCGATTTAGAGTCGCATAGTAACGCAAAAGCCAGAGGGAAAATGATGTTATTAGACAGATAGTGATGTAAATCAAATCCATACAGAGTGAATTTCTGTGATTAGCATATTATTTAAACGATACAGTGATGAATTACGCTGATCGTAAAACTAACTTGTATATTTTACACATCCTTGTGACTTATATTGATGTATTCACGTCTATTAGACTCATTCAAGCAAAGAAGAAAAAATAATGAAAATCGCGATTTTATCTCGCAACAAGAAACTGTACTCAACTCGTCGTTTACAAGAAGCTGCTTTGGCCCGCGGCCACGAAGTCGACATCATAGATACGTTGCATTGTTATATGGATATTTCAAGCAACAAGCCCTCTGTGCGCTTTAAAGGTGAACCTTTACCTCAATACGATGCCATTATTCCACGTATCGGAGCGTCGATAACGTTCTATGGCACGGCAGTCGTGCGTCAGTTTGAAATGATGGGCAGTTTTAGTGTCAACGAATCTGTCGCTATCAGCCGTTCACGAGATAAATTACGTTCAATGCAGTTACTGTCACGCAAAGGTATCGGTCTGCCGCGTACGGGGTTTGCTCACAGCCCAGATAACATCAAAGATTTGATTGCCAATGTCGGTGGCGCGCCGGTCGTGATTAAATTGCTTGAAGGCACGCAAGGTATAGGCGTGGTATTAGCAGATACCAACAAAGCTGCAGAAAGTATTGTTGAAGCCTTTATGGGTATAAAAGCCAACATTTTAGTACAGGAATACATTAAAGAAGCGGGCGGTGCCGATATACGCTGTTTCGTGGTGGGCGGTAAAGTGGTTGCTGCCATGAAGCGCCAAGGCGCACCGGGGGAGTTTCGTTCTAACTTGCACCGAGGTGGCAGCGCGGCTTTGGTTAAATTGACGGCGGTTGAACGAGCAACGGCTGTCTCTGCTGCTGGCGCGATGGGCCTAAACGTGTGTGGTGTTGATTTACTGCGCTCAAGTCATGGCCCTGTTGTCATGGAAGTTAACTCTTCCCCCGGCCTTGAAGGAATTGAAGCAGCAACTTCAAAAGATGTGGCCAACATGATCATTGAATTTATAGAGAACAAAAAATCTAAGCCACACAGCACCAAGACTCGAGGTAACGGTTAATCATGGTAAAAGCAGCCCCATTAAAGATCGGCGATAACATTATTGAGCCGGGCACGCGTACTAAGCTACAGCTGTCTGCTGCACGCTTGTACACAGATACCGATATGTCTATTCCGGTTGAAGTGATTCGGGCTAAAAAGGAAGGGCCCACTGTGTTTATCAGTGCTGCCATTCACGGTGATGAACTAAACGGGATCGAGATAGTACGTCGCGTGCTAGATTCCCCATCATTTAAATTGATTGCAGGCACGGTGATCGCAGTGCCTATGGTGAATGTGTATGGCATGTTGATGCAAAGCCGTTACATGCCAGACCGGCGCGATTTAAACCGCAGCTTTCCTGGCTCGCCAAATGGTTCGTTGACTTCGCGCTTGGCGCATATGTTTTTAACGGAAATCGCAGCTAAGTGCGAATATGGCATTGATTTACATACCGGGGCGATTCATCGCAGTAATTTGCCGCAAATCCGAGCCAATTTAAAGGACCCGAAAACGGCCGAGTTAGCCCATGCGTTTGGCGTACCCGTATTGCTTAACTCAGACTTGCGGGATGGTTCACTGCGCCAAGCAGCGGATGAAACAGGGACTAAAATCTTATTGTATGAGGCAGGTGAAGCATTGCGTTTTGATGAATTGTCTATACGCGCTGGGGTCAAGGGCATTTTCAATGTGTTGGCGTCGCTAGGTGTGGTATCAAAACGTCGTCGTACGTTGCCTAAAATTGAGCCGCTGGTGGCTTATAAAAGTTCTTGGTTACGGGCGCCTGAAAGCGGCATAGTGCGGGATCGTAAAAGCTTAGGTGATTATGTGAAACGCGGCGATGTGCTTGCAGATGTATGCAGCCCAACGGGCACCTACAGCGAGCCTCTAATAGCTAATCGCTCCGGGATCATCATTGGTAAGCAGAATATTCCTTTGGTGCAAGAAGGGGATGCTATGTTCCATATTGCCTTGTTTGACGACCCCAAAGATGTGGTGGATAACATGGACCAATTGCAGGAAAACTTAATGCCGGATATCGACCCACAAAGTGCGCCAGTGTAACGTCGTGATCAGCCATTCTTCGTATACTAAAACGTCACATGAGTGGCGTTTTTTTTGGGTGACAAGCCGTGTCTTGCCGTTGCTCAAGCACCCTTTAGCGAATGTTGTGCACAGGCTTGATGGTCAAAATCACAACTTTAGATAACTTTACATTCCCTTTACAGTAATTATCGCTGATAAGTGATTTAATTCGCTCATATTTTAGTATTTCATTAGATTATTAAACAGAACTGTATGAACAAAGAAAGGTTAGTAAAAGGGTTGGTTATCGCGGTTGTCGCACTGGTTGCTGTGTGGTGGTTCACTGAGCCTTCACAGTCAGATGAACGCATTGTCTATCATACTCAACCACTGTCTTTAGGGGACATTGAAAGTACAGTTAACTCATCTGGAACGATTTCTCCTGTGGTCACCGTCTTAGTTGGCTCGGAATTATCAGGCCTAATCTCTCAGTTAAATGCGGATTTCAATGACGAGGTGAGCAGTGGGCAAGTGATCGCGCGCATTGATGATCGCACTATTTTATCAAGGCTACGCCAAAGCGAAGCTGACCTTGCGTCATCTAAAGCCTCTTTGACACAGTTAAAAGCGGCGCTTAAAAAAGCCCAGACTGAGGCCACCTTGGCCCAGCGGGAGTTCAACCGAACCAAAGAGCTTAAAGATAAAAATCTTGTTAGCGCATCAGAATTAGACATCAGCGAAACCAACAATGCGCTAGCCAAAGTAGCTATCGAAACAGCACAGGCGGCTATCTTGGTAGGAGAAGCACAAGTTGAACAATCGCAGTCAAATCTTGAACAAACAAAGCTTGATTTAGACCGTACCTATATTCGCTCACCCGTTGATGGCGTGGTTATTGATCGTCAAGTAGACACGGGCCAAACAGTTTCTGCGAGCTTATCGGCCCCCACTTTGTTTTCTATCGCGCAAGACTTAGTGAAAATGCAAATTGAAGCCGATGTGGATGAAGCAGACATAGGGCGCATCGCAAAAGACCAAAAGGTTAACTTTACCGTAGATGCGTTCCCTGAACGCAAGTTTGCCGGGGTAGTCAGTCAGGTAAGAAAAGCGGCCACCGTGACCAATAACGTGGTGACCTACAAAGTGATTATCAGTGTTGAAAACGAGCAACTACTCTTGTTACCCGGTATGACCGCCAATGTAGACGTGATATTGGGTGAGCGCAAAAATGTCTTACGCGTGCCCAATTCAGCCCTGCGTTTTACGCCAGAGGGAACAACGTCGAACACGGATTCAGGTAAAGGTGGGGCAGGTGATTCTGTCGCTCAGCTTGCGCAGCAACTTGGGTTAAATGATTCACAACAGGCACAAGTAGCAACCGTCATGGAAAACATGCGCGATGCGATGCAAGCTGCACGTAAATCATCTCCTAGGGGCGGTCCAGGCGGTTCACCAAATGACGCTATAAAGAAAATTCGTAGCAAGATGAATATTGAGCTGCAAAGTATTTTAACCCCAGACCAGATGGCGCAATTTAAGGCGCAAGGCCAGACACGAAATGCACAGCGCAAAGCAGGCGACGGGGATTTACAGCCAGGTACGGTGTGGGTATTACGTGACGGTGAGCCTAGTAAAGTGAACGTGGGCATCGGGATCGCAGATTTAGAATACAGCGAGATCCGCGCTCGGGATTTACAAGCGGGTGATGAGGTGATTGTTCGCGCCCAAAAGGTAGCTGAGTGATGTCGCAACCGTTGCTAAAAGTACGACAGGCGAAAAAGGTTTATACCATGGGGGATGAAAAGGTATGGGCGCTAAAAGGTGTTGATTTAGATATTCATCAAGGTGAATTTGTGGCCATCATGGGCAGCTCTGGCTCAGGTAAATCTACCATGATGAATTTGCTCGGGTGTTTAGATATTGCCAGTGAAGGCAGTATTGCTTTTGCGGGCCAAGAATTATCAACCCTAAGTAAAAATGAATTGGCCAGCGTGCGCAATCAGCGTATTGGCTTTGTGTTTCAGCAATTTAATTTATTACCCAGAACCAGTGCCTTAGACAACGTCACTTTGCCACTGTTGTATAGCAAAGTGCCAGAAGCAGATTGGCACTCGCGTGCTCGGCAATGCCTTGAAAGCGTTGGGCTTGCGTCACGTATGGATCATCATCCTGGGCAACTTTCAGGTGGCCAACAACAGCGAGTAGCGATTGCGCGTGCACTGATCAACGACCCGTTGATGATATTGGCTGATGAGCCTACAGGTGCCCTTGATACGCAAACGGGCTTAGAAGTGATGGCGCTTTTTCAAGGGCTTAATCAACAAGGAAAGACCATTATCTTGGTGACCCACGAGCCGGAAATTGCTCAATTTGCTAAGCGTAAACTGACTTTTCGCGATGGAGAGCTCATCAGTGACGAGCAAAATACCAATGTGCGTCAGGCGGCGTTAGAGGGCAACGTATGAAAATTGTTATCTTATTGAAAACCGCCATCACCGCCTTAAAAGTCAATGTATTGCGTAGCTGTCTAACTATGCTGGGGATCATTATCGGTGTAGCTGCTGTCATTATTATGGTGGCGATGGGCGCAGGCGCTCAGCAAAAAGTGGACGAGCAAATTAAATCCTTGGGAGGCAATGTGTTTTTTGTCACCGGATCTTTTCGACAAAGCGGTGGAGCGCGCTCTGCATCCGTGGTCAAAATTAATGAAGACGACGCAAATCTTATAGAAAAACAAGTACCAGGGGTCGAAGCTGCAGCGCCTTACCTGTCTGCCTCGGGTCAGGTCATTTTTGGTAATCTAAACTGGTCCACTGAAATAAACGGGATCGATAATCGTTATTTTTTGGTGCGAGATTGGGACATGGCCAACGGGCGAGAATTCACCAGCGCCGAAATTAATCGTGGCAGCAAAGTGGCAATAATCGGAGAGCGCTTGCGCAGCGAGCTATTTGGCGCCAGCGACCCTATCGGTCAGACGGTACGTGTCACTAATTTTAATGTCACCATTATTGGGGTGCTCGCAGCCAAAGGGCAAGATGCCAGAGGCCAAGATCAAGATGATGTGATTTTTTTACCAATTAAAACCGTGCGCAATAAGATAACAGGAGTCAGTGCTACCAACCCTAAATCAGTAAGCTTTATTCAAGTCAGTGCCTATGATGGCGAAGACATGGATTATATCGAAGAAGAGATGTCACGCTTATTGCGCCAGCGTATGCGCATTCCAGTGGGCGGTGATGACATGTTCCGTATTCGCAATGTATCCGAAATGATTGCCACGCGGGCGGAAACTATTCAGGTCTTCAATACCTTGCTGGCTTGGGTTGCCTCGGTAAGCCTGGTCGTTGGCGGTATCGGTATTATGAATATTATGTTGGTGTCGGTCACTGAGCGTACCCGAGAAATTGGCTTGCGTATGGCGGTGGGGGCCAAGCCTTCGGATATACTGTATCAATTCTTGATTGAATCCATTGTATTGTGCGGCTTGGGTGGCTTTATTGGTGTCATGATAGCCAACGGTTTTGTCTTTATGGGCAATCAATATGGGATTGGGGCAGGGGGGATCATTGAAACACAAGTAGTACTGTTAAGTTTAGGCTTCTCAGGGCTTATTGGGGTATTTTTCGGTTACTACCCAGCCCTGAAAGCATCGCGATTAGCACCGATTGACGCCCTGCGTTACGAGTAGTACCGCCTAGTAAAAGACCAGCCCAACCGATTTTGGCGCCTATACCTTTAACAATCTTTAATAATCACGAGAAAGCGGATCACTTATACAAGTGAGCCGCTTTCTCGTTATATCCTATCTATTTTAATCCTTGTCGTTTTGCTGTTGGGCAATCCCGTTCACACAGATTGCAAACGCGATTTGATAACCATACGGGGATAACCGTCTGATTTACGTGTAATTTTTTCAACGTTATTTGCCCGAGTTACCGAGTGACGCTTGCGTTTACGGCATCTGTTTAATTCTAACTGCCTGCCAAGGCTGATGGTTGCTCGCCTTCACTGATATTCCTCATTTGGTATGGTTTCTGCTAAATCCCGCTCAAAACAACATAACGTTTGAGAAGGCCAGCAGGTCAAAATACCTGCGCTAAGGCTTCAAAGCTCTATGTTTTAACAGTAAAAAATAATGAAATGACGCGCGAGGGTTTACCTGTGGTAGTGACGGAATTAACAATTGGTGTATTTTTACTTTTAGTGGCTTCTTTGTTGGTGATACAAGGCAGTCGGCTTCAGTTAATACAAAAGGGCAACACCAGAATAAGCAAAGAACGACTGAATAACCGCGGTAGAATAATGACGTTAACGGGAATGGTGTTAATTATTCTGAAAGTCTATGAATTAACACAATTCTTTTATCAGTGATGCCATCCTAAAGGCCTGCTAAGGGGGTAAGGCGCAGTAGCCGCTTTGGCTTATTTCAAATCTCGTTCTCGTCTCTTTATGCCCTGTTCTTCCCTCAAATGTATTGAAAGCAATTGTGCACTTGGCCTGTCTTGTACAATACGAACCAATGCTAGCGGCGTAGCCGAATAAGCCAGAACAGGAACAGAGTTAATGTGTAGTTCACCAAAAAGCAGCGGCTCAAGACGACCACGCAGCGCCCCAAGTAAAAGCCTAGCAGAGAGTTTTAGTTCAGAGCAGCGGGCGCGTTTCACGCAAGTAGCCAATCAAGCTGAGCAAAGAAGAGCACAGCGTGTAGCGACCAACAAACGCTGGAAACAAGCCCAAGCTGACAAGGCAAGTACTATAAAGAGCAACATAAAGCCTGAGCAAAGCAAAATTCCCATCGTTAAAAAAGTACTGCAGATTTTTTCATAAGTACGCTTTGTCATTAAGCTCATTTAATAACTCGGCCTAACGCAGCTAAAGGCGCCAGTATCAAAAAGGCAGAAAACGGCCTATTGCCAACCTAAGGGAGCTCGATTGATAAGTTGGTTTGAGCACATTGCCGCTATTTCAACGAATCTCACCGTCAGTTTACGTGGCCCCGCAATTGCCGCCGTTTCTATTCTTATAAAACATCGGCAAAAATGATATAAATCTGCCATTAAATCAATTCGATAAGTCATTTAATGAGCAGCGCATTTAACCACCTTCAACACACACTCAATCAATATCACGTTTTACCTGAAGACACATGGCAAACCTATGTTGCTTGTTGCACAGTGAAACATTTAGATAAGGGGCAAATTTTCTGTGCAATCGGTGAAAAACCCACAAGTTTGGCATTTATTCACCAAGGGCTAATGCGCGCTTATGTCATCGACGAACATGGGAACGAATATAATAAAAACTTTTTTTCGGAAGGGCGTTTTCCCGGCTGTATGAGTGCGCTACTTAATGACCAGCCTAGCGAATTAGAGTTACAAGCGTTAGAGCCGTGCCAAATTATCGAAATTCATCACGCAAAATTTCGCCTTGCGTTAATGAATAATATGGACTTAATGAAGTTTCAGATTAATTATCTTGAAACCCATTGGGTGTTAGAAAAAGAACCTAAAGAAATTGGCTATTTACAACACGAAGCGAGAGCCCGATATGTGACGTTTTTAGATAAGTATCAACACATATTGCCTCGTTTGCCTCAGTATCATATTGCCAGTTATTTAGGCATTACCCCTACCCAATTGAGCCGTATAAAAAAAGAAATCAAACAAGCTGAAAAATAAAAAGGAAGACAATAATAAGAATTATCAACATATGTAAAGGAGTGGCTTAGTACCTTTGAGTAAACTGCAAGCATCATTACTCATTCGGAATACACCATGTCACAAAGCATCTCACTTAATACGCCACTTCATACGCCACTTAATACATCACTGAATGACGCCCTTAATTGGCGCTATGCAGTGAATAAGTTTGCGCACAGCATCTTGAGTTCAGAGCAACTAAACCATTTAATTGAAAGTGTCCGTTTAGCGCCTTCTGCTTATGGAATACAGCCTTACCAACTTCTGGTGATCAGCAACCCAGAAACAAAACAAGCTTGTTTACCTTTCAGTTATGGTCAAGACAAAGTCGCAAAATGTTCGCATCTATTGGTACTTGCCCATAAAACAAACGTCACCCAGCAAGACATTGCCCACTTTATTGAGCAACTGGCAAAAACGCAAAATAAGACGGCTCACCAGTTATCGACTTATCAAACGCAAATTCAGGCTGACTTATTATCCCGTTCATCTGAGGAACAAAATAATTGGGCACAACAACAAACGTATATCGCACTTGGCATATTACTCGCCAGTGCGGCAGCCAGTTTTATTGATGCATGCCCTATGACTGGTTTTGAAGTCGATGGCATTAACGAGGTGCTGCAATTAAACCAAAAAGGTTTAAGTGCAGCGGTGTTATGCCCAGTGGGCATACGGGCCGAGAATGACGTTTCAGCACAGCGTACTAAACACCGCATTAGCCAGGATCAACTTGTAGTAAACCTATGATTAATTTCATTTTATTAGCCCTTTTTGCTGGTGCTTGTATCGCAATGCAAGCGGCCATGAATGCACAACTAGGACAAATATTTAGTAATAGTTTACTGGCAACTACTTATGCTTTTTTCACCAGCTTTATTTTGGTGGCCTCTATCACACTCTTGTATACCGTCTACAGACAAGTGCCAGTAGAGCAAACAGAGCTTGTTTTATCACTTAACGAGCGTCTGCACCGAGTGCCTTGGTACTTATGGGGATCGTGCATATTGAGTGTTATTGGAGTAGGGAGCTTTTATTTTTTAATCCCCAAAATGGGCGTGGGAAACATGATGACCTACGCCTTAACAGGTCAAATTTTAGTGGCTATGTTCATCAGTCATTTTGGTCTCTTTGATAGCCCAATTAAAATGTTATCTGCCAGTAAACTGTTAGGCACAGCCTTACTCATTACTGGCGTCGTACTCATTAACAAGGAGTAAAGAATGAACAATGCAATGAAAAGAACCCTAGATAAAAACTTAAACAATTTAAATCTTTATTGGCAGGCGCTAAATCCCCAAGAACAAGATGGTCTGTTTACGCATACGAGTTGGCCAAATAAACAATGGTGTGCTGACTTTAGTTTACCTAGCCATGTTGCTCTACCACCGGGAAAAGTGTTTAGCACTGTATCCGAACAACATGCCTTAGAGGGCTCTAACCTCTCAATTCAAGGCCTGCTCGTCATAATGAATTTGCCTATCGATACCCAAACAATCACCCAAAAGCCAAGTACTCAGGCACCACAGCAGATCAAAAGGTTGACGTGTGAAGAGGATGCATCAGATTGGGCGAGCGCTTGTGGTTTGGCATTTGGTTATGATGTTGACGCTAAGGTAATACAAGGTTTACTTAAAGACCCTAACGCCAGTGTTTTGGCCTACATCATTGATAATAAAATTGCAGGCACTGCAATCACTTATCACACCGGTGACACGTTAGGGGTTCACCAAGTTGGCACAGTACCAAGCTACAGAAAAATGGGCGTGGCAGCAGCCTTAATGCAGTACTTAATTCATCAAGCACAACACGATGGCATTGACTACATGAGCCTACAGGCCTCACAAGCGGGCATTCATTTATATGAAAAGTTAGGCTTTAAAGCCCTGACCAAGATAACGAGTTTAGTTTCAGCACAACAGTAGGTTACAGCGGTAGTATTGATGTTCACCGCAATCGATGGGGCTAAAGACGTGAATTTATCCCAGGCTCATTCGGTAAGAAATAAAAGTACTATATGCGGGATTCTCATTAATAAGCGTTGTACGTAAAGGTAAAATATGGAAACCGATATAAAAAAGTGTGGCG
Source organism: Paraglaciecola sp. T6c (assembly GCF_000014225.1). Classification (NCBI taxonomy): domain Bacteria; kingdom Pseudomonadati; phylum Pseudomonadota; class Gammaproteobacteria; order Alteromonadales; family Alteromonadaceae; genus Paraglaciecola; species Paraglaciecola sp. T6c. Next base: position 3,363,507 of record NC_008228.1, on the reverse strand, counting down.
AGCATTGAGGCCAACAGTCAAAGTAGGCATGAATGTGCTTTTGACCCTTCGAACTAACGCTAGGCCAGTCGAAACTGATTCCATCCTACTGCGGGATCCACCCTAAGCTACAACACCATATCGCAGGCTAGATGATGGAACATATCAAGATTGCGTTATTAATATGGCCTGATGGCACCTATGCATTTTCAATGTGGTGAAGCACCATAAAAACGCTTTTTCTTCTGCGCTTTTACAAGCTTACCTTGATGCATTTTGACCTCTATTTTGTCGTGTAGACTCGCCGATTGGCTGCCTTTTAAAAGCCTAACGCCGCATTTATTGTTTTTGTGGTTTCTCCGAAAGCCCTGTTATTCAACGTTTAAAAGCCGCTGACATAGACAAATTGATATTCATCATTCTGGATTAATTACCCCTAGCGTAGAGTTTTATTCAGGGTTGGGTGGTAAGCAAATCACGCGTCATTACCAAAATTCCCGACTAAGAATAATTAAATTTTACAAGGGTCAATTTATGTCTTTTTTGGAAATGTATCAGTTACCCATTTTAAGATGGCTACATATTGTCGCCATGGTGTATTGGTTAGGTGGCGAGTGGGGCGTATTTCAAACGTCGTTCAATGTGATTAACCGCAAGTTGTCAATGGATGAACGTCGCCGCCATATGGAAACAGCCTATCGCATCGATATTTTGGCCCGTACTGGCATCATCATGTTATTGCCCCTTGGGCTGCACATGGGACACCTTTGGGGTGTGCAGCCGTTAGGTGGGAACTGGCTAACGGGTATGTGGATCCTGTTCGCTGTGTGGTTAGGTTTGTGTTGGTCAGCGTATTATTTTCGTGAAACAGACACGGGTATTCGCTTAACGAAAATTGACGAGGGCATTCGCTTTATTGTTATTCCTGCGTTGATGATCACCAGTCTTTGGTCCTTATTTGGGGATGGGCCTTTGATGGCAGAAACCGGACAAAAATGGTTCTCCATTAAAATGTTCTTCTATGCGTGTACTTTGGTTATCGGCCTTAAGTTACGCTTTATTATGCGAGAGTGGACCGAGTTATTCCGCCAGCTTGCCATGGGTGACAATGCAGAAGTAGAAGCCACCCTTGACCGTTCAATTCGATTTGGACGTAAGCTGGCATATCTTTACTGGATACTCATTCTAACCGTTGCATTTTTCGGTGCGGTTAAACCTATGTAATAAGAGAATAAGAGAATAAGAGAATAAGAGAATAAGAGAATAAGCGATTCGCTTTATATAAAAAACGCCACGTGAAGTGGCGTTTTTTATGGGCGGCATTTAAGTGCGTGCTTGGCCGCAGTGTTGAACAAGCCGAGCGGCGGGTAACTTTCTAACTTGCTGGCTCTGGCGTCAAATCCATTCGGTACTGAAAGCGGTCTGGGTGATACAGCGCAGACAAATAATCCACTAGATTTTCGTTCTCATCATACGAACGGCGGGTCAAACTCAATAGTGGAAAGCCAGGCTCAACCCCTAGCTCTTTTGCGACCTCTGGGGTAGCGGCAGAGGCACTTAAAATCTGCTTTACATGCTTGAGTTCAATACCATTCTTACGAAAGATTTCCAGTCGTGTTGTCGACTCTAAGCTGGCTTTTTCATTGAACTTATTTAGCCCTTTACTCCAACTCACATAATAGCCGAAGGCTTCATGCAAACGGCTACGCACTCGGGTCATTTTCAATAGGGTTTCACCTTCAACCAGTGCAAATTCTTCTGCAATATCCGCAGGTGGGCGAGCTGTAGTGAGTTCAACCACTTTGGCTTCTGAATGTTGGCCCATAAATTCCAATTCTTGCAACATGCCTACTAATGGCGCTTTCACTGGCTTAGGCTGATATTTGTGGGTGACATGGGTGCCTTTTGCTCGGCGTCTTGCCACTAAGCCTTCAGCGGCAAGTTCGTCTAGCGCGCGTTTAGCGGTGATCCGAGAAATGCTGAATGCCTGTGACAATCCCAGTTCAGTGGGTAACTGGGAGCCATCTTCTAAGCTGCCGTTTAAGATATTTTGCTTAAGTAAACTGTAAAGTTGGAAGTAAAGGGGGGTAGGTGACTCTTCATTTAACTTGGTTTGATTGAGCGAAGCGAATTGAGAATCGAATGACATGGGCTATCCATCTCCAATAAATATTTAAGCGGTGTAAGAAAATGATATATCAATATAACAAGGTAACATAAATCTACCGGTTAGTCTTTTATCAATGCGTAGGTGATTGTTTTGTTGTCAGGATTATTCTAATACTGTAATGTCCTAATGATAGAACAATAGGTTTAATCTGGTAGGCATCAGACAAACCGTTTATACAAAATGATAAAATTGTCAGGAGAAGGCTTTGAATACTAAGACGCAAGCTAAGCAAGATATGTTAACAGCCATGATTTCAATCTTAGGCAAAGACAATGTGCTAACCGATGATTACACCACCAGTTTGTACGCACAAGACGTATACACCAAAGATTTACCTGCTGCGGTTGTTGTGAGTCCGGGCGATAAACACGAATTGAGCGAAATGTTAAAAATAGCGGCGGAATTTGCGATGGATGTAGTGCCCCGGGGTGGCGGTATGTCATACACGAAAGGCTATGTGCCTGCTAAGCCACAAAGCGTTATGGTGGATCTAAGTCGTATGAACCGCGTGCTTGAGATCAATACGCAAGACATGTACGTCACGGTGGAGAGCGGCTGTACGTGGAAGAAACTACATGAAGCGCTAAAAGGTAAAGGGGTTCGCACGCCGTATTGGGGGACGCTGTCAGGCAGTAAAGCCACAATAGGTGGCGGATTATCACAGAACTCAATTTTTTGGGGCTCAGGCCAGTTTGGTACCGCGGTTGACTCGGTTATCGGGCTAGAGGTAGCGCTAGCGGATGGCACTTTGGTCACCACAGGATCAGGTGCACAAATTAACGGCAGCCCGTTCTTTCGTCATTACGGCCCAGATCTGACCGGTATTTTCACCTGTGATAACGGCGCTTTAGGGTTTAAAGCCACTGCGACTTTACGCTTAATACCTGAGTTACCTGCAAAAGGCTTTTTAGCGTTTGATTTTAAACAAGGTGACGACTGTATAGCCGCCATGAGCGAAATATCGCGCCAAGGGTTGGCCATGGAATGTTTTGGTTTTGACCCTTTTTTGCAAGCCCTTCGCTTAAAACGAGAAAGCTTAGCCAAAGACGTAAAAGCGCTGGCTGGCGTAATGAAGTCATCGGGTTCACTTTTAGGAGCGCTGAAAGACGGTGCTAAGTTGGCCATAGCGGGGCGTGGCTACATGAAAGATGTTGGCTACTCTGTTCAAATCATCGTTGAGGATCGCATTGACGCCGCCGTTGATGCACGTATGCATGATATCCGGGCGATTGCAGCGCAATTTAACGGTAAAGAAATTGAAAATAGCATCCCAAAAATCACTCGTTCGAACCCCTTTGGGCCAGTCAATAATATGCTTGGGCCAGAAGGTGAGCGCTGGGTGCCTGTGCATGGCCTCTTTCCGCACTCTAAGATCAAACAAGCCCATGATGGGGTAGAGGCGATTTTTGCCAAGCACGGTGCTGACATTGAAAAGTTTGACATTGGCGTAGGCTATTTGTTTGCTGTGGTGGCGAATAACTGCTTTGTGTTAGAGCCAGTGTTCTTCTGGCCTGATGCCTACACGGAAATTCACGAGAAAAGTGTTGAACCCGATTACTTGGCGAAAGTCGGTAAACATGACGAGAACTTACCTGCTAGGGCGAAAGTCCATCAAATTCGCACCGAGCTAAGCACCTTTTTTAAAGAGCTTGGCGGCGTGCATTTGCAAATTGGTAAAACGTACCAGTTCAAAGAAGGGCTGCAAAGCGATACCTATAAAATGATTGAAGGCATCAAAGCCATGGTCGACCCAGATGGGCGGGTTAACCCTGAAACACTGGGCTTAGGGTAAGCTTATGACACGTCATTCTGTATTAAAACACTATGTGACACTGGGCACGGATAACCCTTGGCAATTGCACTATCGTAGTCAAGGTGCAGATCATTTACCTGTGATCGTACTGCTACACGCATCGCCAATGTCGTCCGCCACTATGTTGCCGATTATGAACGTCTTATCAGACTCGTTTAAGGTGATAGCCCTAGATACCCCAGGTTATGGCCAATCAGACCCCTTGCCGCCGACACAAAGCAGCGAGAATGAAACGCCAAGTAACAGCCTTGAGCGAAATGACAGCCTTGAGCTAAACAACAGCCTTGAGCCAAATGACAGCCTCGAACCTTACGTAAAAGCCTTAAACGAATTTATCAATACGTTAGGGTTGAAGCAGCCACTTCTGTATGGCTCGGCAACGGGAGCACAAATCGCCATAGAGTATGCCAAAGCTCATCCAGCAAGCATAAAGGGCATGGTGCTTGAAAACGCCGCGTGGTTTAAAGACGATGAACGAAGTGCCATCTTAGAGCAATACTTCCCCGATATTCGCCCGCAAAAAGATGGCTCTCATTTGGCTATGGTCTGGAAAATGTCTAGTCAGTTATTTCACTACTTCCCATGGTTTGACACCACAGAAAACGCCCGCGTTGGCCATGCAGATATTCCTGCTCAGGTAATACAAGACACATTAATGGGATATTTAACCGCAGGCGAAAACTACCATTTGGCCTATCGAGCGGCGTTTATGAACGAGCGCCCAGAGCAACTGCGACCGGTTACTGTGCCTACTCATATTCTGCGCTGGCCAACCAGCTTATTGAAGCAATATGTCGACAGGCTAGATGACGCCGAGCTGCCAGCCAATATTAAAATGCGCTTTGCTCAAGCGGGCATAGACGATCGCTTTAATGTGCTTAAGCAATCCATGCTTAGCCTTACTAATGATTCAGGTGAGTAACCTCATGGATAGAACGTTATTTGAAAAAATCTGGCAGCATCACCTTGTTGAAGAGCTTGATGATGGCGCTGCATTGATTTATATCGACCGAGTATTTTTACATGAGCGCACAGGCTCTATCGCCCTGAAAAGTTTAGAGGCTGATAACCGACAAGTGGTGTCCCCTGAACATGTATTTTGCACCATGGATCATATTGTTGACACTATGGTAGGGCGAGACGACAACACTAAGGTGCCCAGCGGTAAAAACTTTATTCTCGCCACCCGTGAAGCGTGCATTGATGCCAACATTAAGCTGTTTGATGTGAATGACCCACAGCAAGGCATTGTACATGTGGTATCTCCAGAGCTGGGTATAGTGCAACCAGGCGCAACCTTGGTGTGCCCCGACAGCCACACGTGCTCACAAGGGGCATTAGGGGCGTTAGCGTGGGGTATTGGTTCAAGCGAAGCAGAACATGCACTTGCGACCAAAACCTTGCGGGTAAGTAAACCCAAAACCATGAGGGTGAACTTTCATGGCGAGATGGGGTTTGGGGTCAGTGCTAAAGACATGATTTTGCACTTGATTGGCACGTACGGTGCCGCTGGTGGGGCTGGGTATGTGATTGAATTTGCCGGCAGTGCGGTGGAAGCGCTTGAGATAGAAGGGCGCTTGACCCTATGTAATATGGCCGTAGAGTTCTCTGCATTCAGTGGCCTAGTTGCCCCTGATGAAAAAGCGATTACCTACCTCAAAGGGCGTGAGTACGCCCCCAAAGGTGAGTTATGGCAGCAAGCGGTCACATATTGGCAATCATTGTTCAGTGATGAACAAGCGCAGTTTGATAAAACGATAGAGATAGATTGTGCGGATATTAGCCCAACCATTACTTGGGGCAACAGCCCCCAGCACGCATGTTCAGTGAACTCACGGGTACCCAGCGCCCAAGCGGATGCTACTCAAAATCAACTTAAAGCGTTGAAGCGGGCATATGAGTATATGGACGTGCAACCCGGCTCTGCGCTCAAAGGCTTGCCAATTGGCGCGGCATTTATTGGGTCGTGTACCAACAGTCGAATATCAGACTTGCGCTTGGCAGCCAAGGTACTGAAAGGTCGAAAAGTCGCGGACAACGTCAACGCGATTTGTGTGCCTGGCTCAACTACCGTTAAACGCCAAGCTGAAGCAGAAGGTCTCGATAAGATATTCATTGCTGCTGGGTTTGAATGGCGTGAGGCAGGTTGCTCCATGTGTTTCTTTGCGGGTGGCGAAAGCTTTGGCTATCGCCAGCGTGTGGTAACCAGTACCAATCGTAATTTTGAAAGCAGGCAAGGGCCCGAAACCCGCTCGCACCTTGCAAGCCCTGCGACGGTTGCTGCCTCTGCTATCGCAGGGTGTATTGCTGATGTAAGGGAGTATTTGTAATGGATAAATTTACGATTCATCAAGGGGTTGCAGCCCCTATGCTGCAAATTAATATTGATACCGATGCGATTATCCCCTCGCGGGAAATGAAGCTGGTATCAAAGCAGGGTTTAGGCGAGGGCTTGTTTGCCGGTTGGCGTTACACCTTACCCAATGGCCGTGAGCCCAGCGCTGATTTTGTACTCAACCAAATGCAATATAAAAACACCAGCATTTTACTCGCTGGGGATAATTTCGGTTGCGGCTCATCAAGAGAGCATGCGGTATGGGCGCTAAAAGAATACGGGATCAAAGCGGTAATAGCGCCAGGTTTTGGTTCCATTTTTTATCATAATTGCATCAGAAACGGCATTTTGCCTGTGGTGCTTGAAAACGATGAGGTACTGGCTTTAGCTAAGCATGTTGAGCAGAACCCTCAGACGAGTCAGGTGCATATAAACTTGCTTAAATGTGAGGTGAGCGCGGTCGATGTGAGCTCGCCAAGCACCGCTGATGATGCGAGCGCATCTACTGTTAAAAGCCCGCAATTCAGCTTTTCGATTTTACCGGCCCAGCAGGCCATGTTGCTAGAAGGGCTAGATGGTATTGCGCTAACGCTGAAATCAAAGTCAAAAATACAAAACTTCAAACAGGCTTATCAGCAACAGTACCCGTGGTTGGCCTGATATTGCATGGCCTAATATCGCTTACTGCGTGACTCCTCAGTAGCACATTAAAAACAGAGCTAAATAGCTCTGTTTTTTGTGCTTTTAATTGTGTGCTCTCAATCGTGTGCCCACAATGTAGAGCATCCGCGATGCTTTGATTGCGCAAACATTCGTAGATGAAAATAAAAAGCCGCAGGTTACCATATTCAGTAACTGCGGCTTGCGGTTCTGGGCTTCAGTATCGGATTTAGCGCATAACACCTTACTTAAAACGCATTCTGGTTTAGCGGCTTAAGCGCGCACTACGCCTAGGGCGAGTAATTTCTTAATATCCTCATCACTGAAGCCCGCGTCTTTTAACGTGGCGACAGAATTGCCTTTGTCGGTAGGAATGTCGTGACGCAATGGCATGCGTTCATTGTTCATTTCCAGGGGTAATCCCGGCAGTTTAGTTCTAACACCATCTGGCAGGGTGACATCAACTAATCCACCTGCATTTAAGTGAGGGTCGTCAAATAAATCTGATGGTTTATTAATAGGGGCGAAAGGCAAACCGGATTTTTCCAATTTGGCCATTAGCTCGGCTTTACTTAGTGTGGCGAATACCGCGTTAATAACGGGTAAAATACGTTCACGCTGTGCCACACGACCATTGTTAAGCGCAAGAGTCTGATCAAGCGCAAACTCCTGTAAGCCAAATGCATCACAAAAAATGCGCCACTGAGTATCGCTCACCACACCAATAAAAACCTGTTCATCATTCGCGCAATGAAATATATCGTAAATGGCCCAAGCTGAGCGACGCACCGACATCGGCGGCGGCGCTTCCCCTGTGACCGCTTGCTGTGCCATATGCTGGCCGACCATAAATGCGGTGGTTTCATACAGCGAGCAGGTGACATTTTTACCTTCATGGGTGTGATGGCGCTCTTCAAGGGCGGCCAAAATACCAATGACACCAAACATACCGCCGGTGATATCAATTACCGATGAGCCTGCGCGCATGGGTTTATCGGGCAGACCTGTCATGTACGCTAAGCCGCCCATCATTTGCGTGACTTCGTCCAGCGCTGTGCGATGAGCATAAGGACCACTTAAAAACCCTTTAAGCGAACAGTAAATCAGGCGTGGGTTAATGGTTTTCAGTTGCTCATACCCCAGGCCTAATTTGTCCATTGCGCCAGGGCGAAAATTTTCTAGTAAAATGTCAGCCTCTTCAAGCAAAGATAACGCGACATCTTTCCCTTCGGGGCTTTTTATATCTATACATACGCTCTGTTTATTGCGGTTATACATGGAGAAATAACCTGCGCCTGAGCCCTTTAAGCGACGGGTATTGTCGCCAGTGAGTGGCTCAATTTTTATTACTTCAGCGCCCAAGTCGGCCAGAATAACCCCAGCGGTCGGCCCCATTACCATGTGCGTAAACTCAACTACTTTAATGCCCGTTAACGGCAATCTTCCTGCATTCGGCATAACTGAATTTGTCATCGATACTATTCCCAGTTTTGTTGATAACGCACGACATCTTTTTTATAGAACAAGCTTCACCGTAAAAAAGACTACTTTTTGCCTGTATGATATAATATTATAACAATAGAGTTTGGATGTAAAAGTAGCCGATTAACATTTGTCAATTTAGCTGCACCACCGCGATGCAGTGCCATTGCAAAAGGGCTTAAAAGCAACGTATTTTAATTTTGCTCATTCTACTTTTGCTCTTCGTTTTTTCTTGCACGAGACGTAACTGAGGTAAAAGCAGGATCTTTTTATTCAACCTTGTAAATTGTTTGGCGCAAACTTGGGTAATAACCCAAATGCTTTATCGAGCGCTAGCGCCAATAACAAATACTAGGTTCACAGTTGGAACACATATGGCAACGTTTGATATTGAAATCAGTGAAGTAGGGCCAAGAGACGGCCTGCAAAGTATTAGCACGATCATGCCCACAGCTGACAAGCTAGCGTGGATTGATGCACTAGCCGCTGCCGGCGTTCCTGAAATTGAAGTAGGGTCATTTGTACCGGCCAAAGTGCTTCCGCAACTAGCGGATACGGCGGAAGTGGCTAAGTACGCCCGAGAAATCGCAGGTCTGTCTGTTGCGGTGTTAGTCCCCAATTTTCGCGGTGCACAAAATGCGATTGAGGTTAGGCCGACCAAAATGAGCATTCCTTTGTCGGTCAGCGAAACTCATAGCCTGCGAAACGTAAAGCGTAACCATCAACAAGTGCTTGACGAGGTCAAACGTATTGCTGAACTGGTGAAAAGCTTACCGATAGAGCAACGCCCTAAATTTGAAGGGGGGCTGTCTACCGCATTTGGCTGCACCATTGAAGGGGTTGTGAGCGAATATAAGGTGGTGGAGCTCGCCGTGGCATTAATGGAGGCCGGTTGTGATGAAGTGGGGTTATCAGATACCACAGGCTACGCCAACCCCGCGCAAGTGCAGCGTTTAGTAAAAAAAGTATGGGCAGCGGTAGGTAAAGAAAATCTCACCGGTATTCATTTACACAATACGCGCGGGCAGGGGCTAGCAAATGCGCTAGCGGCGGTTGAAGTAGGTATTACCACGGTTGACTCATCCATGGGCGGTATTGGTGGTTGCCCAGCGGCACCGGGCGCTAGCGGCAACATCGTCACTGAAGATTTAGTCTTTATGTTAGAGGCCATGGGCCTAAAAACGGGCATTGATTTTGACGCACTGTTCGCGGCACGCAAAATATTGGCTAATGCGTTGCCGAATGAACCACTTTACGGTTTTACCCCTGATGCAGGTCTACCAAAAGGCTTTCGACGTGCGCTTTAAGCAAGTTTATCGAATGGTGATAAAAAGCATGCCAACTCAACCTGAATACCGTCAAACTGGAGAGTAACCCTATGTCACGTTTATCAGCGCTATCAATTAGCGAGTTGCCTAATGATCTTAGCGCCATCATGTCGGCGGGTGAAGACATCATGGGTTTTACCCCGAATGATGGTTTGATCATGGCGCGAAGCCCTGAAATGCTGAAAGCATTTTTAGGGTTAGTGCAGTCAATTTACCAACCAAGTGCGTTAGATAATGACCTGAAAAAGTTGCTTGGCTTAATGACCAGCAGTGCTAGCGGTTGTCAGTATTGTCAGGCGCATACGCAATATGGCGCGTTGAAACATGGTATCACCGAGCAAAAAGTCGCTGCCATTTGGGAATACCAAACCAGTGACTTGTTTAGCCTTGCTGAGCGTGAAGCACTCGATATTGCGCGCAATGCTGCTTTGGTGCCAAACGCAGTCACCGACGAGCAGTTTGAACGCCTTAAATTGTATTTTAGCGAGGTGCAAATAGTGGAAATAATCGGCGTGATTTCATTGTTTGGCTTTCTGAATCGCTGGAACGCCACGTTTAAAACAGATATCGAAGCAGCTCCTGCAATGGCAAGTGCAAAGTTCACTAGCGTCGGTTGATACAACGCATGACGACGCAAACATGGTTCGTACAATAAGGTCATTCGAAGAATAAACACCGTCGTGTCACGGTGAAAAAAAAGGGGGAATTAGATGCAGTTAATCAATCTTGATCATTCACCTTATGCCACGCGAGTGCGCATATTGATCCGTAAAAAGCAGTTAGATATTGTACCAGTCGCACCAAGTTTAGCGCTGAAAACGCCGGAGTTTTTAGCGGCTTATCCTCTGGGTAAAATTCCTCTGTTAGCGTTGGATGATGGACAATACTTGCCAGAATCCATCGCTATTATGGAGTATTTAGAGGATGCATTTCCGCAACGCCCCCTTAGACCTGATATGCCCCTTGAAGCAGCAAAATCCCGTATCATGGCCAGTTTTACGGATACCCACTTAGCGCCCGCCTTATTGCCTTATTTTAAAGCCATGATGCTGCCTGAATTTACGTTTGATCAAAGCGTTCAATATGACGTGGTCAGAGTCACATTAGAAAAACTCGATCAGTGGCTTAAGGCAAATGTTGATATAAAAAAACACGCGTTAACCATGGGGGATATTGTCCTCGCGCCGACCTTCTGGTGGGTCGATGTCACAGTGGGAGAAAATGCACAGAATAAGATTACCGACGGACTGGATAACCTAAACCTGTGGTGGGATTGGGTATGCAGCGATGCGGACGTTAAACATGGTATTAGCGAAATGGCCAGTGCTTTTGCCGCCTTTCAAAGCCAACGGTCGTAAAGCGGCTGTTTATTACTATTTCAAAATCGGATAAACAAACATGAAAGATAATATGCAGGTGCAGCTCGCATCAACCCCTGAATCACAGCCCTTACCTGAGCATTTCGCATTCGTAAAAGGCGATATGCCTCAGGCGGGTGACAACCAAGTACTGTGCGAAACCATGTATTTGTCGCTAGACCCATACATGCGCAGTCAAATTGCTGGACGTCATATGTCAGGCTCGGTTAACCCAGGCGATGTGATGCGCGGTGAAACCGTGAGTAAAGTGATTGAGTCAAACCATGCGGATTTCGAAGTGGGTGATGTGGTGCGCTGCTTTGGCGGTTGGCAAACCTACTCGGTGCATGACGGTGACTCTATATTTAAAGTTAAAAAAGAAATCGATAACCCTTCATATGCCTTATCCGCTTTGGGTATGCCCGGGTTAACAGCTTACGCTGGATTAGTCTGGCAAGCGCAGCCTAAAGCGGGTGATGTGGTGGTTATTCCTGCGGCCATCGGTGGCGTCGGCTCAGTAGCTGGGCAGTTAGCCAAAATATACGGCTGTACCGTCATTGGTATCGCAGGCACTGATGAAAAGTGTGACTACGCAGTGGAAAACTTAGGTTACGACGCCTGTATCAACCGTAAAAAAGGCGATTTAGGTGAGCAACTCGATAAGCTGTGCCCAGAGGGCGTCGACATTTTCTTTGATTTAGTCGGCGGCGATATGCTTAATACCGTGTCAGAACGTCTTGCTGTTGGTGCGAGAGTGATTTTATGCGGGCTCATGGCTGATTATAACAAAACTACTCGCAGCATGGGCCCACCACCAGCGATGTGGATCAAAGCGCGAGCCATAGTTTACGGCCTCGTAGTATATGATTTTGAGCCACGGCGAGACGAATTTGTAGACGCCTGCGTTAAGTACATCAAAGAAGGGAAATTGATTGTACGCGAAGATGTGGCAAAGGGGTTAGCCGCTGCGCCAGACGCCTTTTGCCGACTTATGCGCGGTGAAAACATGGGAAAAGCGGTAGTAAAGGTTTAGTTGTTACCGCTTTCAGACAAAATAAAAACGGGAACTGATTTCAGCTCCCGTTTTTTATGGGTAATAGGACTAACTGAAGTTATCTCGCTTTGTAGTTAGCACGTTTGCGTATCGCGACAAAAGCAAATCCAGCTAATAATAGACTCAGGGCACCGGGCTCAGGAACCGCATTGGGGTTATTAACGGTGATGCGTGCACTGTTAAAATCAACATCAGTAATCTCATTGCCGTCTTGATCACCAAGTAAACTAGAATCAAAAGCAACCGAGCTGGTGCCAAACCCTACAGCGGTAAACTCAATGCTAAACAGTAGAAATTCACTTGCTTGGTTGTCAACCAAGTATTGTGCATCTTCTAGAGAGGATTCGAGAACGGCATGCAGGTTTGCACCAAATGAGAACTCGTCTTGAAAACTAAATCCTAGCTCTGTGCCGAATACGATGTTACTCACCGACAAAATAGAGTCGTTAAAAGCAACCTCAAAATCATACGCACCTAAATACTGATCGGTCGCAAAATCAGAAATGGACACATCGACGTTCGCTGTTTCACCCAGTTCAATAGTTTGTGAACTTGGCGTCATGGTGATTACCGCCGCATTTGCGGATTGTGCTAACCATCCTATTGCGGTGAGTGCGTAACAAAAGTACTTTATTTTCTTTAACATTTTTCATTCCTCTTGAGTTTACTATCTTTACTTTATAAAACCGCCATTTCTATAAAACAGCGCAGCGATTTTGCGTGCACTGTACGGCGCATTGTCTAAAGTCCAATATGTTGATAACGCCATTAGCATCATTGTCGCGTAAATCCCCAGGTAAAGCGGTCATGTTGCGGGCTGCGCGGATCATCATTAAATCATCCATGTCTACATTCATATCGCCGTCTATATCACAGGCCATCGCTTCATCATCGGTAAACACGATCTCTAATGCACAGCTATTACCTGCACCATCAACCCCCTCAATACTGGCTGAGCCAGGCTGTGAACCGTCGATTCGTGTTGCTGTAACGCTGACACTGCCATCGCCTGCGGCAAATGGGCTTACTGATACACTGACGTTGGTTGAAGACAAGGTATTGACGAAAAATACCCCAGTATCGGCATCTAAGACCCCGTTATTGTTTGCGTCTTCCCCTGGATCTAACTGGCCATTATTATTGAGATCTTCATTGTTGGCATTGTCACTTACACTGCCATTGGCCATATCGCCATTCATAGTGACAGAGCACACGGGCGGGAAGGGGTCACCTTGGGAATTAATAAAGCCGAATAAGGCACCACCTGGATAAATATAAGAATCAAATCCATTGTAACCTTCAACCGTAATACCGTGTGGGTTAAGGGACGAAGTCGTGTGAGTACCTTGGGTTAACTCAATCACCGCAGAAGAAAACGGGATATCATCGAAAGGGGTGAAGTCTTCAGCGGGCACCGGAACCCCATCGAGTAAAAGTGAACCTACATCAGTATTGGCGGCAATGATGGTTGCAAAATTTTGTACAAATTGCGAATCACCTACAGTCGAAAATGTATAGTCAGTTAAGTATTGTTCTGATGGGATCATGTTGCCCATGGCTGGGTCACCTAATGTTGCACCCGGCGAACTCTGTCCCGGCATATATTGGGTAACGAAGATCGGATTATTGCCGCTAAATGATAGGTTGCCAGTGAGCAACGGGGTTTCAATGAACTCGCCGCGATTAATAGACCCTTGAAATATGCCATTTATCTCAACTGACGTATTGTCTTCAGATGCCACTATTCGGTAAATCGTGCCTGATGGGCGATTAGGTAGATTTGTCGCTGAGGCACTTAAACCCCATGACTGAACAGGTTGCGCTACTTCGTATATGTGGTCGCACGCTGATGTGTTGTTCGGGACATTTGCACATCTATTACCATTTACTAAACCAACAGGTCTGGTTGCGTCAATGATAGTACCCATTAATGAGCCATTTACCCCAGTTGAGGCAGACGCTGCGTAATAAACTTCGCCTCTATTCAATGTAACGTCAAATGGCGTGTTTGCGACGTGCCCGTTTAAATTATTGTTTGGGGTTATGGTAACAATTGTGTTGTTTTGAGAAGCATAAACGGCGAATTGCGAACCAAACAATGGGTCATAAGTGGAAACAATATATTGCGTATTCATAGTATCGACGGGTAAACCTAACGCTGCATCAGAAGTTTGCGGTCTTCTGTTAACGGTGTAAACCACAAACTCTTCAGCGGCAACCGCATGTATAGCATTATCTTGAATAGTGTTAGGTGTTGCGTTTGAAATCGCTGTGATCGGAATGGGGACGACAGTAACGCTACCAGGAACCACATTTTCGACAGTGGTAAAGGTAGGGCTGTTCATTGGGTAGTTGATGGTAACTTGGGTAGCAGTATCTCCGGTTAGATGAATTTCAACATCACCCGTGGTGTCAAAATTTGGTGTAAAGGCCAAAATAAACTCTGTCCCTTTGTTGTCGATTTGCTGTGCAGTTGTTTGCCACGCAGACAAGCCAAGTAACCAAGCACATAGGACGATGAGAGACTTTATTTGGGAGGGACGACTTAGTAGATTTAGACAACGCATAATTAATTATCCTTAATTATTTTATCGTAGTGATTGTGAGTATTTAAATTTTCAGGGCGGCGTCCTAGAACATCTAACTACTGAAACAACATACAACTAAAACATCAAAGATATGGTTTGCCGAACCGTACAGCTCAAGTCCAATTAAGCACAATTCAAGCCATTAAAAATTTAGTAACTAAATCAACATTTTAGGTGTTGATTTTCCGTGGGTAAAAAATTTTCTTGTAAAGTAAATTGACAATAAAAACCACGTGGCCTCTTAGATAAACACTCTTTAGGTGTTTTTATTTACCCATAAGCTGCAATGAACGTTCAATATCAAAAAGTACTGTTACGCTGTGTCATTCGTTAAATTATGACTAAAAGTCATAAGGTTGTCGGTTAAATAAAGTCCACAAAGTTTCTTGCTCAACGTCTTTGCTAACAAGGCAGCACGCAACGAAGAAAAGCAGAGCACTCAATTGTAAATTTTTGCGTCGCTCCAGGTTTTTACAGCAAAAAGTTCTTAAAACAGTTCTAAGTACATTTAATTAGTCTACTTAATATACATATTTCGAGTGTAATTAATCTACCTTGAATGCGAGGTTATGTACTCTGAAATGAAATTATTTATATATTTAACAATTGGTTAGGTCGTTTTTGAGGGGTTCATTCTTTGACCATTTTACACCTTGACTTTGCTTAATGTTATAATAATATGTCATTAGGCTCATGACACATTAAAATAATATTAAGGGGACATCTATGAGTACGTTTGTAAAGAAGGGGTATCTTGCTACCGCGATAGCGGCTGTTTTAGCGTCAACATTTTCTCCGGTTATGGCGCAAGAAACCGCAGAGAGTTCGGTGACTAAAAATGAAGCTGCTCAGAATGATGTAGCTAAGAATAAAGAACTAGAAAAAATCGTGGTTACCGCACAAAGACGTGCTCAGTCTATACAGGAAGTCCCCGTCGCTGTTACCGCTATTGGTGCTGCAGATCTAGAACTAAAACAAGTCACCAACGTGTTGGACTTACAATACGAAATTCCTAATATCAGTTTGGCAACAAACACCGGGACTGCCAGCGGTGCACGGATATTTTTACGTGGCGTAGGGGAAGACGAATCTCGTGTGTCAGCCGACCCGGCAGTGGGCGTCTATGTCGATGGTGTATATGTTGGTCGCCAAGTAGGCGCTCTATTTGATTTAGTCGATTTGGAGCGAGTAGAAGTGCTACGCGGCCCTCAAGGGACCTTGTACGGACGTAACTCCAACGGTGGCGCGATTAAACTGATCAGCAAAGCACCAGAGTTAGATGAAAATTACGGTCTGGTAAAAGCCACTGTGGGCAGCGATGGCCGTTTAGACGGTCGCTTTACTGGCAATGTCGGCTTGTCAGATACCACAGCAGTCCGTGCTACCGTGCTAAGTAAATCTCGCGATGGATTTCACACGGTGAACCCCAATGGTGACTTTGCCGACCAAGCCGGTACTGAGGCAGGTGAGAAAGACACCAAAGCATTTCGTATCGCCTTGTACAATGAATTTAGCGAAGATTGGAATATGAATCTCGCCTTTGATTACACCAAAGATGATTCTGACCCTGTGCCAGACACCGTCGCGTTAGCCAATGATGCGGATAACAATTTGTTCACCATCGAACCTGTGCCAGGCGTGACCTGTTCCGCCGCAACGCCAGCTGCATTTTTGAGCTTAGGCTGTTTCAATGATTATCGCAGTGAAGTCGAAACCAGTGGTTTATCGCTAAATGTGCAAGGACAAATTGGTGAATATGACCTTAGCTTTTTAACCGGTTATCGCCAGATGGAAGATGACCTATCAAGTCGCATCGGCTTTCCTTACAGCCAACAAACTGACCAAAATCAATTTAGCCAAGAAATCACTTTAACATCCAACTATGAAGGGGCATTTAACTTCGTCACAGGTGTTTATTACTTCACAGAAGATGTACAGATGGATTCAATATTTGTCTTTCCTTCTGAGTTAGGCGTAGAAACCGAAGCCTATGCTGCATTCTTACAGACCACCTATGAATTTAATGAAACGTTAACCCTGACCACAGGAATTCGCTATACCGACGAAACCAAAGAGATTGATGCTCTGATGCCTGTCAGCGGTGGTAATCGAAATGAAGAGCTGGATTTTAGCAATACCACCTACAACATAGCGTTAAACAATCAATTTACGGATGATGTGATGGGCTATGTGTCTTACTCAACTGGCTTTAAGAGTGGCGGTTGGTCACCGGATTGCTTCGGAGTTGAGACAGCGTGCTTTTTACCGGTTGACGAAGAAGAGTTAGACGCGTTTGAAGTCGGTGTGCGCAGTGATTTATTGGATAATCGCCTGCGTTTGAACGCAACCTACTTCTACAACAATTACGATAATTTGCAAATCGCTTCCACTGTACCTGGATTAGGATTCACTCGCTTTAATGTCGATGAAACTAAAATCAGTGGTATCGAATTAGAAGCGTTGTTTGAAATGACTGACAGCCTTACCGTTAATGTGACATTCGGTACCATAGATGGCGAATATACAGAAATGACACTGGCCCAGGCTGGCGGTTTAACCAACAGTGGTTCAAGCCCAGGTTGCAATGGCGAAGTCTCTATTGAATGTGCCAAAGCATTAGAGCTTAAGAACGCACCGGATTATAAAGGCACCATTGGTTTTACCCATAGAATGCCAATTGCTGAAGGCTTGCTGACCAGCCGCATTGATTTCTCCTTTGAAGATGATTCATACAGCTTAGTGGCAAATGCACCTGCCCACTCACTTACCTCCGTAGGCACTATCATTAACGCGCGCATTGCGTATGAGCCAAACAGCGAAAAATGGGCCGTCGCTTTGTGGGGCAAAAACCTAAGTGATGAGGTGTACTCACGCGCCGCTGCCGCAGGGGATTTTACCCAATACGTAGCGGACCCGCTCACCTGGGGTGCTGATTTTGAATATAGATTCTAATACGCCACTAGCCTTTGTTAACTAAAACACGATAAGCCCTTGGTATAAGGGCTTTTTTACAGCTATTGAGCTAGTGCTAAGGAGTCATAATGCATAACCCTAAGGTCACGCGACATTTCACAAACGGAGAGTTCGGGCAACTTCACTATCGCATGGCAGGCGAAGCATCAGCTAAACCGGCCATAGTGTGTTTGCACATGGTGCCTAAATCCAGCCGTTCATATCAGTACGTTTTACCTTTGTTGGCTAAAGACAGGCTAGCGATTGCCATCGACTATCCGGGTTACGGTGAGTCATCGCCGCCTTTTGAAGAATCACTAGCGAGCATCGAATGTTACGCCCAAGCGGTTTGGCAGGTGCTGCGCACGTTGAATATTAGCAACGTTGATTTTGTGGGATACCACACAGGCTGCATGGTGTCGGTGCGCGCAGCCCAATTGCAACCCCAGTGGGTGAACAAGGTCATTAATATCGCTGCCCCAGTATTTCTAGAAAGCGAAGTACAGGCATTTTGCGATATGTTCGCGCCAATACCCCTTGATGAAGAGGGAACACGTTTTCGCATTATGTGGGAGCGGGTCATTCATTACCGCGGGCCGGGTATGACGTTGAAAATGTGCGCAGATTCCATGGCGGAAAACCTGCGTGGTGGCGAAGCCTATGAGTGGGGCCACATGGCTGCATTTCACCATGGCGCGCAATATATAGAAGATATTAAAACTCTGCCTCATCGCTTATTCGTGATGAATTTAAATGATGATATGCGCGAGCAAAGTGAACGAGTAGATGCTTATCTAAAAAATGGTTTCCGCAAAGATTATTTTCAATGGGCGACAGGTTTTTTAGATGCTTACCCTGAGCAAGTCGCGGCTGAGTGGTTGGCATTCTTTGATGCTTAGCTTTCTCTGCTTAGCACGTGCTGCATAGCATGTGCGGCGTAATGGCAGTTTTGGGATGTTTTGTTCATACAAAACAGCAAAGCAGCTCAACATCACAACGTCACAACATCACCCCATGATCAAGACATCGCTGTCTGGCATCAGCAGTAGAAATAACACGAAGAGAGAACATTATGACATCAACACTAAAACAGCTTATGCCTGCCGTGCTAGAACACGCAGGCGTGTGGCAAGGCACCTACCGGCACATCGACGCACAAGGCAATACTCTCGACTTTCATCAAAGTCAGGTGGAATGTGTATTTCCAGAAACAGGCCCCGTTGTGTATGTGCAGCGCAATCAATTTACTTGGGATGATGGCCGGGTTTTCACCGTCGCGTTTGACGGCATTATCCAAAACGACAAAATCTACTGGGACACGGATACCTTCAAAGGGTATGGCTGGGTTGCCAGCCCGAATATATTTTTACTTGAGCTTGAACGTAAAGATGAGCCCGGTGCGTGGTTTTACGAAAGTATCGTGATGGGCGCAGACAAAAAACATCGCGCCAGAACCTGGCACTGGTTTAAAGACGGGGTGTGTTTCAAGCGGACTTTGTGCGATGAGCATTTAGTCTGACCGGGCATCTAGTCGTTGGTCACGATGCGTTTGTTAAAGCGAAAAAAGAGGGAGATGAGTACTCCATTTAGCGCTTAACATCTTATGTCGAACAGGATTTAATGGCGAGCACGGTAGCCGCTGCCTCTAAGTTGCGGGGCGTTCCACTAGTTCAATTAACTCACCCGCTGGCCCTGTGGCTAACACAACCTGAGATGTGGGGTAGTATGCATTGCACACTTGGGAAATGGGTAAGCTTAGTTGTTTCGCGGCAAATTCAATGTCGTCCACCATGCAGGTGATCATAGCGATACCAGAGGGTAAAGCCCCAGGGTTTTGTACACTGGGTTGAGCATCTGGTACTTGGTCTATTTCAAATAAGCAATTACCGCCCAGTTGCAGTGTCGCTACCGGGTATTGGTGCTCTATATCAAGGCCCCATGCGTTGTTTAACACAGTGACTTTGGTATCAAACTTGATGCCAGTGACTTGGTTTAACGCCTCATAAAACGCGAGGCTAGCATCGCGATTTTGGGTACACAGCACGGGGATAAATAAGCTACCAGTGCGAGCTTTCGTCATTGGTAATTCGAAAGGCGGTACGGGTTTGTCGATTTGAGTGATGTAACTCACCTCATCACAGGGGCCAATGACTTGCATGGCTTTTATGGCGTCACTTATTTGCAAATACGCTGGTTCGCCGATGATTTTAAATACCTTGGTGTCGATTTCAGCGCGTATCACGTCTACGTCAGCAACGTTCACTTCTAGTGCCATCCAGCCTTGTGTTTTAAGGGGCGTTGTTTCGGCGCAACTTCTGTCCTCAACGATACGCAGCCAAGCATCACCATTGGCGGCGGCTAAAATATGCATGGGGTTGTTTAACAGTTTTGGAGCATTCCACAGGTCGCAAAGCGCTTGGGTGACCACCTCTTCACGTATAAGGGTATAACCCATGCCAGACTGATACGAATGGCTGGCAAATTTGAGGTGCGGCGCTAATAACGTAGCGCCAACGACTGGGCCTAAAAGGGCTTCGCTCATCGGGTTTTCTCGGTTAGATTGCTAAATGGCAATTTAAAATTGCACTGAATAGATGATAATTTGGCGTAACCTAACGCACAACGCAACCACGTACTTAACCAACGCCGGAGCTTATTGATTTATGTCAACAGTCACCTTGAATATAAAGGGAAAAGTCGCTTATTTACGCCTTAACAGAGCTGAAAAGTACAATGCGTTAACCCAAGACATGTGGCATGCCATTGCGGATGCATGCGATGTGTTAGGTCAGGACCAATCAATACGCGTTTTAGTGCTAGGTGCACAGGGTGACAAAGCGTTTTGCGCCGGCGCAGATATACAAGAATTACATAGTATGCTGAGCAACCCAGATGCCTTTGCTGCTAGCAACGAAATAGTGCAATTAACCCAGCAAAAACTTGCAGCCTTACCCTTTGCGACAATTGCACAAATCAATGGTGTGTGTGTGGGCGGGGGCATGGGGCTGGCGATGTGTTGTGATTTTCGTATTGCCGCTAACAATGCAAGCTTCGCGATCACGCCTTCTAAACTAGGGTTGCTATACAGTTTGGCAGATACCCAGCGCTTAGCGGATATAGTGGGCTTGCCTCGAGCCAAAGAGCTGCTTTACCTAGGCAAAAAAATTGATGCAAACACGGCTGCCAGTTGGGCATTGGTGACCGAGGTGGTCGAGCGTGAAGCGCTCAGTGCTGCAACCGACGCATTAATCGCGCAGATATTGAGTGTGAGCGGCTACTCGATTAGCGGTACAAAACGCACGCTAACCCATGTTAGCCAAGCAAATGCACAAGCTTCGGATAATAAAGCTGCGCTAGAGCAGTTATTTGATGATGCGTTTCATGGTAAAGATTTCAAGGAAGGTGCAGCCGCCTTTGTTGAAAAGCGCACTGCGAGATTTTTATAATGACTGACATTCACTTTGACGAGCATTTTACCCCGTGCAGTCAACAAGACGGTTTCTCTGCTCACATCGGCCCGTTTTATGAGAAGAATATTAATGGGGTAGTGCACCGAGCGCTAAAAATAGAAGCTCATCATCTTAACCCTGAAGGTGTGGTGCATGGTGGTGTGACATTAGCCTTTGCGGATTATGCGATTTACCGTGGTATTGGCGATGAAATAGGTCACGATATTCGCTTTGCTACCATTTCGTTGAACAGCAACTTGATTGCACCAGGCAAACAAGGAGACGTTCTGTATGGTGTAGGCTGTGTTGTGCGCAAAACCCGCAGTGTGATATTCGCTGAGGGGCGAATATTCACCAATAAAAACATTGTTTTACAGGCCACTGGGGTGTGGAAGATCATAGGTGCAAATTGATAATTCTCAATGCGCTAAAAGCCCATTCAACTAGTCTAGGTACGGTCAAAAATAAGAGAACCAAACACATGAATAAACTCAAACTGGCATCATTACTACTGCTAGCAAGTGCGTCTTTTAGCAGTGCATTTGCGGCCACAAAAATAGACTTAAATACCCCCGAGGGCGCTAATACCGCGATGCGCAAGATCCAATGCTCAACCATTGACGATAAGCCGGTTTTTTACTGGTGGAAAGGCAAGGTGTTTTCTCGCCGTCAAGGTGAGGTGGACAAGCATATTTTTAATGTTGAGGGCATGAATGTGCGTACCTGCGGCACGGTGGATGGCGGTAAAAAAGGCAAAGCGTATCGCCTCGTTACGCGCGAAATTCTACTCTATACAGACAAAAAGACTGGCCAGCCACTGGATACATGGGAAAACCCATGGACTAACGAAGTGGTTGATGTGCACCATGTGCTAAACGATCCTGTTAATCAACCCCCTAGCTTTCCTCGTAATGAAGATGGTACGGCCTCTCCTTGGAAACAAAAATTCGGTGGTGACATCAATGGTGACTACTGGTGGATGACTTTCCCCGTACCGCTTTTCTATCACAATGACCTTGGCGGTGAGTACCAGAAAGAGGTCGGCGGGGTGTATCACGCATCTGAGTTATTCAACTTTTCAGGTGATTTAGAAAGCTTGACCAATAGCGAAAAAGATACCGCCGATGTTCACGTAGGTTGGGTACGTATTTCAGATTGGCTACCCTTTATGATGATGAGTGGGCGCGAAGGCTCAATTTATATTCACACCGCTGGGCGTAAAGTTGATAGTTTCGACGATATGGGGGAAGTGATGAAAACCTTTATCAACGAACACGCACCAAAGTACAAAACGCCGCCGCCAACAGATGATAAGCGCCCGAATGAAACCAGCTGGACGGGTTATAAAAAAGTGGTGAAAGGCGAGAAATTTAAACGCCAGCGAGCACAATAATAAGCTGTTATATACAAAGCAGTAGCGAAGCGTAGAAAGGTTAGCCTTAGGGCTAACCTTTTTTGATTGATTTTCACCTTGGGGAGCCGCGCGTTTTAGCTTAGCTACAGGCTATCAGCTAACTCAATGCTTATGTGGACAGGGGACGCTAAATTTCAACCATAACAGAAATCTTTACGCCCTAGCTAATCTGGGCATTGCTTTACGTATCCCTGTTAACACATTGCTCCAGCCTACGCGTCGTTTCTAAAGTACACCATCCACAAACGCATCATAGCAATCAATGCGGTCACATTTACGCAACTCAATGCGATGAACGATGGGTTGCCCAGTGTCATAGTCTGTGATTTCGATGACACGCCTCAATTTAGGGATAACGCGCTCGGGCGATATCTTCTCACTGCGTTCAAGACGCTGTTCATTTTTAGATCTGTTAGTGTATGATTCGCTAACATTTTTTTGATATTTATTCGTGCGCCGATACATAACTATCTCCTACCTTACAAGGTAGTATAGCTTGCGCGGTCTTACTAATAAGTTGTTATGCAGAACAAATATTGAGCCACAAAGGGAGCAATTAAAAATATGTTTCACTTGCTAGTGTCTTTTCAAGGATGGCCTGACTCAGGCGGAACACTGTCAACAGGTCGCATGTACATTAGAGAAGACGATCCTGTTGGCAGTAGATTTTATTCAAACGGTACACTCGATGTTGCTAAATTAAAGGAATGCCCTGCACTTTTGGTGACTGAAACTGGGGGCAATGGGCCGCAATTCGCAAGAGTAGCGTATATTACAAATATCACCCTAGGGCATTCTGAAACAGCCATTCAGTACGCCATTGACAATAGCATTCAGCCAATTTCCAATGCTGAGTTAGAAGGGCACTCAGTGGAATTGCGGTTAGGTCGGTTTGGCTTATCCCATACATGTTGGTCTGTGTGCGACGTTGATCTATTTAAGCTGTTATTACAAAACCAACAAAAAAGATCTATTAGCCCAAAGGTTTTCTCGCTTGAAGCGGCTTACTCGCAAGATGAGAGTCTTGTTTCGATCATGATGCCATTTGGGGCTGAATTTAATTCGGTATACGCTGTTCTTCAACAATCAATCGGTGCTGTTGGTATGGAGAGCGTAAGAGCTGACGATATATGGGAGCACCACACGATAATCCAAGATATTGTAAACATAATAGCTAGAGCCAAAGTTGTAATATGTGACTGTTCAGGGAAAAATCCCAATGTGTTTTACGAGGCCGGAGTTGCTCACGCTATCGGAAAAGAAGTGATCCTTATAACACAGTCAGAGCACGATATTCCTTTCGATCTACGGCATATACGGTACATAAGATATCTTCCTAATGCCGAAGGTCTTGGCGAGTTATCGGCATCATTACAGTCAAGATTGCGTTCAATTAGAGGTTGGTAAAATTGCATAACAAAGCCATCAAATTCGCTCCCTTCGGTCGCCCGACGCTCGCAAGCTCGCGCGGTTTATGGCGGCGTTATACATACTCATCACGCTCGCAGTTTAATTCAAGGAAGATATGTTACTTTATAAATTTAGAGAGTTTAACGCGAATAATCTAACTGCGTTAGCGAACAAGCAATTATGGTTTTCGAATCAAAGCGACTTTAATGACCCTTTTGAAGGTGCACACATTAAAGACAATTTAGTGCCCCAAGATATTTTAGATGTCTTCGTATGCCAGTCAAAAGAAGAAATAGGGCAAAAAAAGTATACTGAAATGTTGACAGAAATGGGGTTGAAAGAAGGTGAGTTCACAAATGCCCAACTTTTTCAAAAGATAGCTGAACACGATCTTCAAATCCTTATTGATGTTATTCATAATTCAAAAATCGTTTGTTTGTCATTATCTGAACCTGGTAATGACCCTATTTATAATAACCTGATGTGGTCGCATTATGCTGATGGCTTAAGAGGTTTTTGTTTGGTCTTTGATAATGACTTATTACAGCAAGATATTTATTCATCATCTAATAAAGTAATGAGACCGATAAAAATTCAATATCAAAACACACCTAACACTTTAAATCTTGTAGATTTCATCAAATCGGAAAGCGTATTAGGCTCTGAGGGAAGTGATAATTTTGTCCAGGCGGTGACTGAAACTATAGCCACAAAGTCTACTGAATGGGATTATGAAAATGAACTTAGGATTATGTCTTTAGATAAAAGTAATTTTCATCACTATGCTTCGGAAACACTTAAAGAGGTTGTTATTGGCGAGAAAATGCCATCAACACAAAGAAAGTTACTAATAGATACATTAAAAGCGACATACCCTGATGTAATTATCAAAGAGGCAAAGCTCCAGACTGAAAGTTACTCATTAGAAATAGTGACTTTGTAAGTATGTATAACAAGCAAATCAACAGGATTAAAAACAGTGGGCTATCGCTCGTGACTCACTCATTTTAGCCCACAATTTTTAGCCCGTTATTATGGGCGTTAGCCATCATGGAAAGAATTATGAGATATCCAGCTCTTGCTCTACTCTTTTACCTAGTCAATTTCAGTGCATCAGCTTGCTCTTTTTTCACAGGTGGCTTGTTTCAACCAACATTGGAACGGTGGGAACAACACCCTGGACCGAGTCAAATAAATGAAGGTGCAGAAGGAGAATATTGGGAGTCTGTTCCCGCTCCGGTTGTATCCAACATCGAAATCTCGCGTGCAAATTACAAAGGTAATAATTCTTGCAGCGACTCAGGAGTTATTACACTGGAGGTCTCACTTCCAAATATCTCAACCTATGACATATCAGAGTTTGGTGTTTATTTTCATGTTGTCAGCGGGGAGTTGCCAGATATGATTTTTCCCAATATACCGTTGTCAGGCATTCCCAAAGAGGACACGCTTCGTTTTGTATTTCCTTGGTTTGACCAACACCCTAGAAAACAGAAACCTCTTAACTTGGTAGTAGAAGCAAGATTTATCTCAAATGGATTAGATCTAGGAAGTGCTACAACATTTAGCATTGAGCAAAATGATGGCTAACAAACGCATAAACACTCGCTACGCTCGCGGGGGACAAATACACGTAGGCTCCCCTCGCTTTGCTCGGTATTTTAGCCTACGTGTATTTGCCCGTTATGCGGGCCGTTAACTGCCAACGAGAGTCATGGAAGAATTTAAGCCTAATCACATTCCGAAGAAGACGCGCATTTTTAACGTAATATGGGCGTGCGTCCTTATATTTTGGCTATGTATGGTTGGTTGTCTAGCAGTTTTTATTTTCCTGGTCGAGCTGGTAGCAATGGTGTTACGTTCACCAATTTAGGTTTGATTTTATTCATTTGTGCTTTAATCACCGCAGCGATAAATGCTCTTTTGGTAGTTGTAGACCACTACGATAAGCGTAACAATGAAACACAATACAAAATGTTTTCTCGGTATCTTAATGTCTTTGGTGTCATTTTCATTATCAGTGCTTTTGGTTATCAATATGTTCATAGTCAAAAGCCAGTGGTAGTTATCAGTAATGGCAGTTAACAAAAACATAATGGTGGGAATTTTACTTGCTGAAAAAGCGCTCCTAAAATCCCCATATGTTAAGCGCTGGGGGATCCCCTCATAGAATTGGTCTCCCTTCTTTGTGAACCCAGGTAATATATTGGGCGATAGCCCATGTCATTTGAGCTGAGTTCATCCTGTAATCTTTTGCCCTTTTCCTGACTTCTCTGCCTAGCCTAATGATAGATAACA
Source organism: Paraglaciecola sp. T6c (assembly GCF_000014225.1). Classification (NCBI taxonomy): domain Bacteria; kingdom Pseudomonadati; phylum Pseudomonadota; class Gammaproteobacteria; order Alteromonadales; family Alteromonadaceae; genus Paraglaciecola; species Paraglaciecola sp. T6c. Next base: position 3,337,217 of record NC_008228.1, on the reverse strand, counting down.
CGCGCCGATGACGGATGGTGTTAGCTTGAAATGCTCTTTCCCAATTTTGTTTTTGAGCAATGATACCGAGTAACCGTAATAGCCATTCTGCGAGCATCGCTATCAGCAGTAATATGTCGAATCGTTTGGTACAGCGACTGTTGCTGTGGCGCAGTCCCATTCCGTATTGAGGGCTTTTAATATCGCGGAAGGTTTCTTCTATTTGCATCCGTCTTGCGTAAAGGGAAACCAGCTGTTTTGAGTTAAGTTTATCGTTCTCGGGAAGGTTAGTGGCGAGTAGCCAAGGCTCTTTGCTACCGGCACGATAGCTTTGCTGGGCGGTGTGGTTTCGACCTGCCTTTGAAGAACGGTTGTCCTTTCGATGTTTGGCCTTTGCTTTGTACAAATGCAGGTGTGCATGAAGCGGGCTTTTACGCCCTAATTGCCCACACCCAAGGTATTTGGCCCGAGAATTTGCACTGGGATAAAACGACTTATTACTTTGCCATGATGCTTGCCCATCACGCTTAAATCCCACATCACCGCGCACTCGGCCTAGCCAGAACCATCCATGCTTTTCGACTTCACGAAACCAAGGGTTACGATAGCCTGCATCGGTCACAATCAACGGGCAACAACCCGACGGCAGGATACTCGCCAACTCCCGTAAAAACGGATTATGACTAACAGGTGAATTGTATTCACCGAATGAAAATACGCGCTCATAAAGCGTGACAGAGCGCCCCTGAACACTGACCGATGCACGTAAGGTTAAATGCCTGAGCTGCTCACGCACATCAGACCAATCCACAAGAACAACCGGCATGGGGTTAGCACCGCAAAGCAAGCGAGCGTGCCAACGGTAGATGTCGAGCCGTTCATTATGTAGGTTGTTATTACCAAGCAGCCTGTCGATGCGTTTAATGTTGTGTTTCGGGGCCACGGAGCCTGAGATATTGCGTCCTAATTCGGTCAACGACAGTTGCTGACCATCTAGCAAAGATTGTGTGGCAACCATCAAAGAGGAAAGGCGTTTTGCATGTAGATTAGGACATTGTTTTTTAAGCAAATCGTGTAAGATATGAATATCACGCATGGTGTTGTTATCTAGTTGGTTTTTGGCGAAATTTATTAGATCAAATGGCGCTATGCGTGTCTATATTATTGTTTCTGCTCATAATTATGAGGGGATTCGTTAGTGTTAAGCGTTAGGTGTAAATGGTATCAGCCGAGATCAGGCTGTCATAATTAAGGGAGAAAGCCTTTGGCAAAGGTAAGTTTTCTGGATAAGAGAATTTTCAGGCAATTTCTTGAAGTTGTCTCTGTAATAAGTGTCGTGGCATCGCTTGCATTTATATTTGTTGAGATACCCAAAGATTGTAAGCTCGTGGTCGGGGGCATATTTTTAATACTGCTTTTTGGCGTTTATGTGGCTTTGTGGGTCAGATCTAACAACTTGCAGCAGATTCACACTAATATCGAGGGAAGTGAAGTCACGATAAAAAAAGGGGATATATTTAAGCAGCCTGATTTTAAAGTCATAGCGTTTAATGAATATTTAGATACGAAAGTGGATAACAAGATTATATCTAGTAACTCACTGAACGGTATATTTATTAATAGCCATCTTGACACTTCAGTTGTTGACCTTGATCGTTATATCGAAAACTATCCTTTCGAAGATGATGATGTTGTTGGCGAAAATCCGGAGAGGAAGAGCGGGAAAAAGAAACGTTTCGAAATTGGCGCCATTTGTGTATATGGAGAGTATTTGTTAACAGCTTTTTCGAAATTTGACGATAAAAACCGAGCTCGGTTAACGATGCCGGAATATCTCAGTTTTCTTATTAACTTCTGGGACAGGGTGAATAGAATCTATGCACAAAAAAGTGTTTCGGTCCCAATTTTTGGGTCAGGGATAACGCGGATTAAAGAGCACAAAAATATCAGTGATGAAGACTTGCTTAAGATCATGCTTTGGACATTCAGGATTAGTGAGATGCGATTCAAGTATCCAGCAAAGCTAACTATTATTATTCATCCAGAGAAAATGGATGCTATTAACTTACTCGATATTAAATCGTCCAACAATGGGCTTTAAAAATAGCTCTTAGAACGAGACTTATATAATTAGGAGAAGACATGGCATATCGCAACGGAAATTATTCAGCGTTTTACGTCAGTGAGCCATTCACTGAAGGTGGTCTAGGCGCTCATGCAACTAAAGATTTTGTAAGCTACAGCATGCTTAGAGCATGGAAAGGAAAGGATTCAGACTTTCCATTTAATGATTCCCACAATAAAAACTACAATGTAAGGGACGGCAGTGATTGGGACAAAACTTTAAAACCGAGAATTAGAGAGCGACTCAGTAAATCTAAGAATATAATATTATTCTTAAGCTCTGTGACAAAAAGTTCCAAAGCGATTCGTGAAGAAATTGACTACGGAATAAATACATTGGGCTTGCCGGTTATTGTTGTATATCCAGAGTACACGGAAAAATCTGATATTATTAACTGCCAATCAAAAACGTTCAAAAAGCAGATAAAGGATCTTTGGGATAAATTGCCAAAGTTTCGAGACTCAATGGATTCAGTGCCCACTCTACATATCCCAAACAAAAAAGCACTGATCGAAAAGTCGCTTAAGGATACTGACTTTATGGTGAATACAAAAAAGGATGCAGCCAAGTCTTTTTATCCGTGTTAATTCTCTCGGCGAGCAAGGGAGCACCTAACAAACGGCTGCTAGGGACTGCATTACGCTGCGCTCCATGCAGCCCCAGAGCCGGGCGTTAGGTGTATTTTGAGCTTAGTGAATACTTTGATAGATAGGATGTTTAATCTGACCAAGTTTATTTCTTATGGCTTGCTTATTCTGATCGTTATTATTTCAATCGTATTAGTAACTGAGCCATCCATGGCTTGTAGCACTGATTATGAATACCAAAAATCTAGAGTTGTTGAGCATATTGAAAGTAAAGGTTGGTCTAAAGAGTACTTAACTCCAATAGAAAGCCCTGATGGTGAATGTGAAGCTATGTTCCTATACAAAAATGAAAAACAACATATTCAATATACTGTTGCTGCCGGATATAAAGTAACTTGGTGGGATTTTAACGAACGTGGTGAATGATACACCTAACAAGCGCCTAAACTCCGACAATGTTTTGTTGTCATGGTTTTGGCAAACAACGCAAAAAGCCATGCCAACACATTGCGTGTTAGGCGGGCGCTGGGGGATCCCCTCATAGAATTGGTCTTCCTTCTTTGTGAACCCAGGTAATATATTGGGCGATAGCCCATGTCATTTGGGCTGAGTTCATCCTGTAATCTTTTGCCCTTTTCCTGACTTCTCTGCCTAGCCTAATGATAGATAACACGCGCCGATGACGGATGGTGTTAGCTTGAAATGCTCTTTCCCAATTTTGTTTTTGAGCAATGATACCGAGTAACCGTAATAGCCATTCTGCGAGCATCGCTATCAGCAGTAATATGTCGAATCGTTTGGTACAGCGACTGTTGCTGTGGCGCAGTCCCATTCCGTATTGAGGGCTTTTAATATCGCGGAAGGTTTCTTCTATTTGCATCCGTCTTGCGTAAAGAGAAACCAGCTGTTTTGAGTTAAGTTTATCGTTCTCGGGAAGGTTAGTGGCGAGTAGCCAAGGCTCTTTGCTACCGGCACGATAGCTTTGCTGGGCGGTGTGGTTTCGACCTGCCTTTGAAGAGCGGTTGTCCTTTCGATGTTTGGCCTTTGCTTTGTACAAATGCAGGTGTGCATGAAGCGGGCTTTTACGCCCTAATTGCCCACACCCAAGGTATTTGGCCCGAGAATTTGCACTGGGATAAAACGACTTATTACTTTGCCATGATGCTTGCCCATCACGCTTAAATCCCACATCACCGCGCACTCGGCCTAGCCAGAACCATCCATGCTTTTCGACTTCACGAAACCAAGGGTTACGATAGCCTGCATCGGTCACAATCAACGGGCAACAACCCGACGGCAGGATACTCGCCAACTCCCGTAAAAACGGATTATGACTAACAGGTGAATTGTATTCACCGAATGAAAATACGCGCTCATAAAGCGTGACAGAGCGCCCCTGAACACTGACCGATGCACGTAAGGTTAAATGCCTGAGCTGCTCACGCACATCAGACCAATCCACAAGGACAACCGGCATGGGGTTAGCACCGCAAAGCAAGCGAGCGTGCCAACGATAGATGTCGAGCCGTTCATTATGTAGGTTGTTATTACCAAGCAGCCTGTCGATGCGTTTAATGTTGTGTTTCGGGGCCACGGAGCCTGAGATATTGCGTCCTAATTCGGTCAACGATAGTTGCTGGCCATCTAGCAAAGATTGGGTGGCAACCATCAAAGCGGAAAGACGTTTGGCATGTAGATTAGGGCATTGTTTTTTAAGCAAATCGTGTAAGATATGAATATCACGCATGGTGTTGTTATCTAGTTGGTTTTTGGCGAAATTTATTAGATCAAATGGCGCTATGCGTGTCTATGTTATTGTTTCTGCTCATAATTATGAGGGGATTCGTTAGACGCGGGCGTTATACATCAAATTAAGCTATGAATCGACGACCTTTATCAACAGGACCAGTAGACACTTCTCTCCTATACAAAGGAGCTTATTCGAATTGGGGTTTAGTGTTAATTGCACTAACGTTTTTAGGTTTTGCAATCAAAATTGCAGAGCCAGAAAGTATTATTTGGGCTTTAGTCGGTTTGATTTTTCTCTATATGTTTTTTGATGCTGTTAATGACGGGCTAGAAATATCGGTCATGTATCAAAATATCAGCTGGTACAGAAAATATTGCAACGCAACTTACATTTCAGGTGCATTAACTGGGTTTCTAATTCCTTTTGATAGTACCCAGCTTATTTCATTGTTAATAGCTTTACCTGCTCTTATTAATGCAGCTTTAATATGGTCGAAGGTAACAGTGAATACTTATAAAAAGAACTACACCAACCTATTTGGACTCGTTGATGCATAACAAACCAAGTCATCGGAAAACCACTCACTGGCTGTGCCTAAACGTTCGCGTTTTCCCCTGCTTGGGGCGTTATGAGTACTCCCTATGAGCATTACGTTCTCACCTATAAGTAGTGGTAGCGCTAATTATATTGGGGTAATAGACCTCTATAAAGAAGCATTCCCAGAAGCGAGGAAAGTGCCTAAATGGCTTCTCAAGTATAAGTTGAGAAATGGTAAGGTAGGTTTTAGTGCTTTGTATGCTGAAGATAAGTGGATTGGCCTTATTTATATAACGGAATATGAGGATATTGTATTTATCCAATCAATTGCAATATTAGAATCTTGTCGTTCAAAAGGCTTTGGTAGTCAAGTGCTCGAATCCTTAAAAAATGAACATTTAGGTAAAAGGATAGTTTTAAATATTGAGGTCATAGATAAACAAACAAATAATTATAAACAAAGAGTTAAACGTAAAGAATTTTACCGAAAAAACGGTTTTTTACCTTCTGGTTTTATAGTTAAAGAACCAGGCGAAAATCTTGAAATGTTAATATATGGTTCAGGTATTACTAAAAAGGAAATAGAATCTATATACAAAAAACTTTTCGGAAACATCCTAGGTTTATTTATAAAGCCAGAGATTACCAAAATTTTATAAGTTTTAGTTTACTGCACTCACCAAAAATCCATTCAGCAGACTAAAAACAGTTGGTTTTGCTCCTGCGTCGCAAACGTACAACATACATAGACACCCAACATACATAGACACCCAACATACATAGACACCCATCTTTAGAATCGTATTAAAAAGCACACCTGTTCAGTATGGGGAAATACCTCTAAAGAAGCGTTGAGGTACTTTTTATCTGAACGATTAGGGATTTCTACTGGAATATTGCGCCTATAGGAAGGAAACGGCGTTTAAGGTCGATTTTTAGGCAAGGGGCTAAGCTACAAGCTATGTTGGGAATGGGTCCTTTAGGGTTGTTTCAAGCACGCTTTAATAATTCTCTCGCTTTGGCCATTCCTCGCAGCCGTTGATGATGAGTGTGGCGTTTAAATGCATTCATCATTTGCTCAGCGCCAGCAGCGTAGCAGAAGTGTTTTTCGAACTCAGCTGTTAAGGTTAACCACTGAACAGCGTCTAATCCCAATCTTTGTAGAATAGGTCTGTGAGTGTTATCGATATGACTGACCTTATCATGACCATTTTTATTATGGGTGTCTTTATATTTTGGTGTCTTTTTTTCAGAAGTTTAAACGCCAGCGAGCTCAATAATAAGCTGTTATATACAAAGCAGTAGCGAAGTGTACAAGGGTTAGTCTTAGGGCTAGCCTTTTATTATTTGCGCACCAATATACCCGCTAAACTAAATAGCTCATGGCGAAAAAAAGATCTACCGCTATTGCCACAAAAACAACAAAGTAAATAATATGCTGCCAGTTCTGCTTGCTGTTATTGCGGTAATGTTTAAGCATTTGGGTAACGTCATCATCGGAAAACCAGCTATCGCAGCGATAACACTGGCGCGTGCCGTGTTTTACATATGCCCCACAACATACACATTTATAACGATAGTGAAGGCGATCAGTATTCAAATGAGGATATTGTTTTTTCATGTTTTCGCAGGTTTAGGCTGATAAACGTCTGGTCGTAATATTTGCATCATGCCTTTAGGTGCGACTACCTCTTTAAAGCCAAATTGTGCATATAAACCCTGTGCATCTCGGGTTACCAATAGCATTCGGCGCAAAGCTTGAAGTTCGGGGGGAGCCATAATATTTTGCATTAACCATTTGCTTAGGACGAGGCCACGATGCTCAGGCAAAATGAATACGTCAGCGAGATATGCAAACGTTGCTTTATCAGTGATCAAACGAGCAAAGCCCACTTGCTCACCTGTCTCGGTCAACACCCCAAAGCACAATGAATTTCTAATGGCTTTTTCCATCGCGCTTCTTGGTATACCTTTAGCCCAGTAGGTGCTCGAAATAAACCCATGTATTACATCGAGATCCATTTCGTTTGTATCCGTACTTATCTTATATCCTTGCATGTATGTGACCCTTCATTTATCAGTTTGGCCGATAGCACTCACTAGACACATCATCATAAAAGTATTTTGCTTGGAAAAGCGAGCAGTTAGGTGCATTTAGAAGAAATTGGTAACAAGTGTTCTCTTGCTTCGCCGATACAATTTTGCTTTATTGTCTGTTAAAAGAGCGTATGAATAACCTGCGCGCTAGGTACTAAAACAAAATAGTTGACGAGGGAAGAATGAAAGTATTGGTGTTGATTGTATTAGTCAGCCTGTTGGCGGCCTGCACAAACAGGGATTGGCGCACGGCATCACGAGAGCCTGCAGGTCTTGCCCTTAACCCAGTAATAGAAACCCAAGCATCGATTGAGGTTTATGCCGCTGATGCCTTTAGTTGGCGCGGCTGGTTTGCAGTGCATACGTGGTTGGCGGTTAAGCTTGAAAACGAGCCTGAATACACAGTGTATGAAGTGGTTGGCTGGCGAGTCAATGAAGGGCTGCCCGCACTGCGTGAATACCAAACCCCTACGCCAGACCGTTTTTGGTATGGGGCGAAGCCCGAAGCGGTCTTATCTATTCAGGGTGACAAAGCCGCTGAGCTTATCCCTAAAATAACCGCAGCGGTGAGTCGCTACCCTTGGGCTAACGAGTACACCTTATTTCCAGGGCCTAACAGCAATACGTTTCCTGCCTGGGTGGGTTTGCAGGTACCAGAATTAGAGCTGGATATGCCGTTTCGGGCGATTGGTAGTGGTTACGCGAATTAGAAATTTATTTAGGTCGAAAATTTAAATGGGAAGCTAAGCCCACGATGTGTAATCACATATCGTGGGCAGAGTCTTCATCGTTCGAAAGAGAATAACTATTCATTCAGTCATGCGCCTTGTTTAAACCCTTTTACACTCTCACTGAGTGATCACTTATTAACGTGGAATGCTTTTAAAAGCACTCAGAATTTCACAGGCGCTTGCGCTGTACACATCTTGACTCATCACGTATTCAAGTACGCGCTCGAGGGCGCCAATGCGGTGGGGTTGCCCTAGCATCCAAGGGTGAATATTTAAGCTTAGAATTCGCCCGCCACTCTCGTTCGCCTCTTTAAGTAGAAAATCACAGGCATCAATCATTTGCTCTGCGTAGGCATCCTCACTGTGTAAATTATTGAGCATGATAAAGGCATCGTCTAATTCATTGGATAATGGCATGGCCCATAAATGACCTTGCTGCGTCTTAAAGGTATAGGGCATATCATCGTTCACCCAGTCGCAAAAGTATTCAACGCCATTAGCGGCTAAAAGCTCTGGGGTGTTCTCACTTTCATTGCGCCCAGGGCTCAACCAACCTGTAATGTTTTGCTCGGTTAACTCCCGTAGTTGCGATAACGAGTCTTGTACTAACTGGGTTTCGGCATGTTTGTCTTGGCCGCCATAATGCAGGGCGTCCATGTGCATGCCGTGGCACATCACTTCATTGCCCCGCTCTTTGATGGTATTGAGCAAATAGGGATTACGCTTGGCTAGCTCGGTGTTCATGGCAAAGGTCGGGGTGACACCGTATTTATCAAACGCTTTTAAAAAACGAAAAATACCCACCCGGTTACCGTAATCACGCAAACTAAAATGACGCAGATCAGGGTAAGGCATGGTCATGCCGCCTTGAATTTTAAACGGCTCACCTTTTTGATCCAGCGGGAAAAACTGCAACGGAACATTCACCCACAATGCCAGCTTTTTACCGCCAGGCCAAGTGACTTTGGGTCTGTCAGTGAGCATCGACCAATCGTAACGGTCGTGATCCATGCCATGACCGCGATGAGCGTATTCTAGGTATGATTTATCTAGCGCCATTATTTCGCTCCTTTGTTCGGGGCTACAGGAGTATTCAAGGCCACAGCGTTATTCAAGGCTACAGCGTTATTTAAGGCAGCCGCGTTCTTTTGCGCAATGTCTGTTTTAGCTTGCTCGTAGTAATGCTCAAGGTAGTAATCGGCAATCTCTTTGCCTGTGGTCACCCATACATCCTCGTGACTGGTGATGTAATCAAGCGCTTCTTCAAATGCCTTCATACGATGTGGGCAAGACACCTGATAATTATGTGTAGGAATACACATAATGGTGCCTGATTCGTCCGCTTCGGCGTAAAGTCGATCAAAGTTTTTCTTGAGCATCTGGCCGTAACGTCTGGGTTCAATTTTGTTCACTACAAAGGCAATGGTGTCGTTCATTTCCAGTGAATAAGGAATAGACACAAACGGTTTATTACTGCGAGTGTGTATGGGGGTGGGCTGATCGTCATGAAATAAATCACAGGTATAGATACCGCCTTCATTGCCAAACAACTCTGTGCCTACTTCAGCGAATAAATCTAAGGTAAGCTCTGAATGGGACAGCGCTGGTGCCAAATAGCCAGCACACTTTTGCCCTGTGTGCTGATAAATCGTTTGCATTGAATCCTTGATCATGTCGCGCTCTTGCTGCTCAGACATGCCGTAGGTGTAACGTGTATTGTAAATGCCGTGGCTGAAAAACTCCCAATCTCGCTCTTTGCACATTTGAATAATTTCAGGGTGGTGATCGCAAAGGGCAGTTGATAACGAAATAGAGCCGCGAATGCCGTATTTATCCAGTAAGTCCATTTGCCGCTGATGGCCCACACGATTGCCGTAATCACGGATACTGTAGCCTTGTGTGGCTGGGTAGGGCTGCGGCCACGCTTTGCGAGATGGGTTAGCTGGCGGATTCAGTTCATAAAACTCAATATTCGGCGCCACCCAAAAGGCCATTTTTTTACCGCCGGGCCAACGAATTTTCGGGCGATTTTCGTAAGGCCAATAGTCGTAAAATCCAGGATCGCTTTTCATATTTTTCTGCCTATTGTGTACTGTCGTTTGCGCTTAAGGTTTTATTACTTCACCTGAGTTCTGGATAAGAAGTATCGCTCCAATGGGATTTAAGATTATTATTCAATGGCTTACGCATCTATACCCAAGTTGTTTTACTCTGAAGCTTACTCGGTGACGAAAAAGAGCGTTATCGAGAGTCTCGGCTTATCCAGTATTCAGGTTACTTAGCAAGCCACTGATTCACTTCGTCTAAGGTGAGTACGTCGGCGTATTTAAGAGACAAGTCCGTTAAATTCGCGTAGTGGTAACTCTCATGTTTATCCGCTACGCACTCCTCAGGCACTATGGTGCGATAGCCACGAGATAAAGAGTCAACGGCTGTGGCGCGAATGCATCCTGAGGTAGAGCCGCCCGTTAAAATGACCGTGTCCACTTGGTGCCATACCAGCAATGACTGCAACTGAGTTTCAAAAAAGGCTGAGGGCATTTTTTTGAGATAAACCACATCTTTGACGTAATCGATTTCGAGGCGATCATCAAATTCACTGCGCCGTGAATCAAACTTGATGTTTTGCAGTGAATCCGGAGTATCCGTGCGAGTGCCCCAAATACCGGCATCTTCGGCGCTATCCATGTAAGCGACATGGGTCCATACCACTGGCCACCCTTTAGCGCGAAAGGTTTTTGACATCTCATTGATGTATTCCATTTGCCGTGGGTCGGTCTCGTAAGCGGTGGCAAACTCATCTGTGCAGGTATAGGCCTTTTGCGGATCGATGTTGACCAGTACCGCTTTATTACCAAAGCCAAAACGTTTACGCGCGGGGTTATTTTTTACGTCGTTATAAATCTCTTTTGCGGTCTTAGTGGTCGTTTGCATCGGGTTACCTTCAGATCTTTGATAATTGTCATAGGTTTTATGGCTGATATTGACAACAATTTAACCTTGAATTGCGTTAATTTTTGGTGCACTTTCTTCTAAATGTGCTATTGATATAACAATTATATTTATAACTCAATTTTAGCACTCCATGCAAATATAATTGCTAGCCAAATTGACATCGACCAATTCACTCAGTTGATTTAAGTGATACTAAATACGTAGCAGGCTTAGTCACGTACTCTTTGAAGAGTAAGTTTAGAGTGTATTTCTACGAAGCATTCTACACAGTACTCTACAAGGTACCTTACACAGATAAAGGCAGGACCCTACATGAAGCACAGAACAATTCGCGGGACGATCCAATACACCAGCAGAAAACCAGAAAAATTTGGCCAAGAAAGAGGACGTGAGTTTTTTAGCATCACCACTCAATCAGATGGTGTACAAGTCATGCATGCTCACTGCGAAATAGACGATGAGCCAAATGTAGTGCGCGATGTGGTGCAATCTATGCGTCAGGACTGCAGCCCAATTGACTGTAGCGTGCGTTTGTCCGTGGGGGATAAATATGAAGGCAGCGGCTGGATCCGTTTTACTGATACCTATGCTGAATGTGAGACCCATAACCAGCGAGATGGGCGCATCACCCAGCGAATTGAGCTTGAGCAAGGCGTCAAATGGTTACAATCGCATCCTATCGTCGGGGACGGTATCTTGATGAAGCTTTATGATTTATCGCAAGGGCCAGGAAAAACCTTTTTCCCCGATATTATGCTGACCTCACCTGATCATCGCGGCGCGACAGGGCCTTTACTGTTCAAAATGAATGGCCTGGGTATTCGCTATGTAGGTGAAGAAAACATTGTGGTGCAAGCAGGGAAATTCATCGCTCGGCATTTTCAAGTGGTCGATACCGCAGGCAACTTACCTGAAGAGCACCCGCCGTATGACTTGTGGGTGAGTGCTGACGATGACTATTTGTTGCTTAAAGCGGGCGTTGAAGGATACATGCAAACCCATTATGAATTAACCGATTATCAAATTATTGGAGGCGAATAATGAGCGACAGCAATGCGTTACCCTCGTGGGACGTGCTTACCAAGCACGATGTGTTTCCGGTAGCGAGTCACGATGAAGTGGCTCGATTGAATTTTCTGACGCACCTTAACGTGCATTTAAGCAGCCAAATATTGCCCGGCGTTAAAACCGCTTATGAAAAGCAGGTAAAACCTGCCATTATCGCGCAAACAGGCAAAGAGCCAACGTCACGTCATGACGTGCGCAAACATATGTTGAACAACGGCTACTTTCAAATGTGGAGTGCGCTGCGGCGTAATACCATGGAAATGCGCCACCAAGCCGCACGCTCTCAAGTGCTTGGGCAGATTGAAGGCATAGTGGCAAAGGTGGATAAAGCCTGTGAAAACGATGGCAACATCCAGCTAGATAACAGCGTGAGTATTCCGCCGAATGTGGGCTCTGTGGATATACATTGCCAGCCAGGGTGTTATTACCAAGAATATTTTGAGAACGATGTCACTGTAGCGGCAAGTTACGATTTAGGCCTGTTTGTGACCACAGCCGGTTTATTAGGCGCGTTAAGTGACGGTGGCGGGCAGGGCATCGCCAACTGGCTTAAAACTCAGCACCCAGATTTTGCCCCTAAGCGTATTCTGGATATTGGTTGTACCGTTGGGCATAACGCATTGCCTTTGGCCGAACACTTCCCTGATGCAGAGGTGATTGCGGTAGATGTGGCGCGCCCAAGTTTGCGATACGCCCATGCTCGCGCCAAATCGCTAGGGTTAAGCAATATTCAATTTGTACAAGCCAATGCTGAAGATCTCAGTCAATACGATGACGGCTCATTCGATTTAATTACCACCTCGATGTTTTTACATGAACTATCACATCAGTCTTTACCTAAAATCCTCAAGAGCATCAACCGCTTGCTAGCGGATGGCGGCTTGAACTTGCACCTTGAACAACCCCAGTACACAGGCATGGATGTTTATCAGCAATTTATTCGCGACTGGGATACGTACTTTAATAACGAACCGTATTGGGGGCCGATGCACGAGCTTGATTTGCCGAAAGTTTTCGCCGAATGTGGCTTCGATCCTAACGATTTATTTGATGTTGGGGTGGTATCCAAAGTAGATGAAAAGATATTCGGTAAGCCAAAAACAGACGGTGAAGATTATGGCCGCTCACCCGTGTGGAACGCCCTTGGGTTATGGAAAGGACAGAATGTAAGAAATAACGCGAAAAAAGATGGTAATAAAGACGTAAACGTCGTCGAAAAGACAAGTGAGAATGCAGCATGAGTGAGATTAAAAAACATCTGACACAAAGCGAAAAAACGAATTTAGCAGGCAGTAAAGCCAAAGGCCAGCGTCCTTACTTCTTAGTCAATAAGCAAACTGAGCAAGCTTTGTCAGTGGCCATGACACTGGCCATGGAGCTGTCAGTCACTAAAGAGCGCTTATCGTCTCTTGAATGTATGTTGGTGGACAAAGGCGTGATTGAAAAAGGCGAACTCGACCAGTATCAGCCAAGCAAAGAAGAAGTAGCGAAACGCAGTCTTGAAACCCAAGCTTATTTAGCGCGCGTACTGCGTATTATGCAGCAGGACAAAGAAGAGTTAGATCGTGATGACCCTGATATGCAAACCGTGCAAGACGAGCTCACCAAGTGGTGACCGAGCTTGCCATTTGTGACGATATACAAGTCGATAAACAGATACACAAGCGCTGCCTCAAGCACTTAGCAGGTTTGTGAATGTAAAAATGTAAGATTGCGCACAGGCTGAAGCCCATGCCTGTGAGCAATCACCTCTGTTAGCGTATTCTTATACCATTCCTGCATAGCGACGCCTTAATCAAAGACCGCTGGGCGCATTCTGAAAGGGCACTTATTAATGCGCATTGGTATTATTACGTCTCACCTTCCTAGGCAGTGCCCAATCATATACAATCCTCGCCGGTTAAATATCGGGTTAACAAACATGCCTTTACGAATAAAAACGAGAAAAATGCTAAACAGTGCTTAGATTGCTTGATTTAAAACTAGCAAATGGCTGAGCATGAAATCGTTGAGCAAGTAAGGGTATTGTAAAAGCACGCCATGATCATGATATAGGTATGCGAATTACGCTCTAAGAAACACAAACACAAATAACGATATGCAAAAAAAGCTTGCAAAACAAGGACACACAATGCTCCGCACTGCAATAACAATGGCCTTAACTGTCGCCGCAACTATGGCTTCTAGCTTCTCAGTATCTGCAAACAGTGCAACCTCTATTGAGAAAAGTGTTAAAAAGGTGTCTGAAAAAGACGTCGAAAAAATTAACATCGAAGGCTCAGCTACAGCGAATGAATCACCGGTTGGCACCTTCAACTCTCCCATCTCTAATTTAGAATACGACCCTAGAGTCGATCTGCAGTCTAGAAACATGGCTGAAGCACAAGCTGATGTCACCATCCGCGGCGGTATCTTCGAAAACACCGGCTTTAGTGTGGGCAGCGCCACCCTTGTCGATCCGCAAACTGGCCATTACGTGGCTGAAATTCCTATTGCGCCAGAAATGCTCACGGCACCGGCTATTTTAACCGGTGTCGATAATTCACTTTACGGCGCAAATAGTTCAGTGGGCTCAGTGGCCTACAAATGGCGACCTATTCAAACTGCTGGTAGCGTTTCATTAGGCGCTGGCAGAAATAACTTTAATATGCAAAGGGTACACAACGCCATTTCTTGGTCGGTGGATGATTCTTCACAGTGGAAAGCTGGCGGTGAAGGTGAATATTCGCGCTCTGAAAGCGATGGCACCATAGACAAGGGGGATCACCGTTTCGAACGGGCATCTGGGCGGGTGCAGCTCATAAGCGACACCTCGCAAACGGATCTCTTTTTCGGTTATCAACAAAAGTTTTTTGGCTGGCCTAACCTGTATACCCCTTTCAACGTGAATGAAACAGAAGATTTAGAAACCCGTTTGTTGATATTTAATCACCAGCAGCAATATGCTCAAGAAAGCACCGTTGAAGTGTCAGCTTATTACCGACAGCAAAACGATCACTATGTATTTTCACGGGAAAACCCAGAGGCTTTTCAAGCTTTTCACGAAACCAAGGTAAAGTCAGTGGCAGTATCGGGTCGGCATATGACAGATTCAAAACTGGCGCTGAACTATGCAGCGCAGTTCACAGCGGATGAGATTGAATCGACCACCCTTGAGAACAACTTCACCTCGCGGGATTACTACAAGTTCAGTGTGGTGCCTGAGTATGCAGTTGCCTTGCAAGACAACGAACAATTAACGTTTCGTGTTGGGGCGGCATTTGATGACACCAATCGCGATGATTCGCGGGTATCCGTGATAAGCGATATCGTTTGGCTTAAAACAAACGCAGACAAGTCTACACGGACGGTGAACTTTTCATATTCTGAAGCCACACAAGTCGCAGGGTATACCGCCATTGGTGGAAGTACCTCCAGTGGATTGTTTAGAAGCAATGACACACTTGAGCGTGAAACCAGTAAAAACCTAGAGTTGGGCGTGTCGTTAGATAAAGCCTCGTGGCGCGTAGATTCTGCTGTGTTCTACCGCTGGGACAACGAACTCACTGATTGGACTTACCGCTTTGACTCTACATCCGCACGGGTGGCAAACCCAGTTGATATCGAAACCATAGGGGTTGAACTGATGGCAATTGCTCGTTTAGAAAGCGCAGATGTCGTGACGAGCTATACCTATCTTGATAAATCTGAAGACTATCGAGATGAAAATATAGACGCAAGTTTCTACGCGCTAAACTATCCTCCCCATCGATTCACCTTGGGTGTGATTTGGTATCCCGCTGAAGCGCTTGAGCTCAAAGTAGATAATGAATGGCGAAAACAAGAAGACAACCTGTTGAGAAATGGCGGCGATAGCGCTTTTTTCACCCATATCTCGTTGACCTATTCACCGCCACAGATAGACGGCTTTAACGTGGTGGTGGCGGTTGATAACTTGTGGGATGAATCTTTTGAAGAGATCCCCGGCACGCCAGGGCGCTCTGATCAATTATCTGTTACAGCAAGCTACTTTTGGTAACGAGATTGCGTTACGTTCGTCGCGTGTTGATTGGCTCAGTGAATGTGGGAGTATGGTTTGAATGAGTTCTGATTTTATAAGTCCCGCCTTTATAAGAACCGTTTTTACAAGTACCGCTTTTATAAGTACTGCTTTGATAACGATTAAATTGATGAGCGTGGATTTTGGTCACTAAAAATAATGCCGTCGATCAAGACACTCAAGTACCTCAAACAGCGGTGACGTCACTCAGTGACTCGCCTTCTTACCTTGCGTACTTTGTAGGAGCATGGCAGCTAAACAGGCAGATCCTGCAAAGTAGTGGTGAGGCTTTTGTGTTTCAAGGGCAGGCTGACTTTAGTTGGGTTGAGTCTGATTTGCATTACCGCGAAACTGGGGTGGTCACAGCGCCGGATGGCCGTGCACTTCAAGCCGAACGCGCCTACGTGTGGCAGCAGCAAGCAGGCGGCAAAATTGAGGTGTTATTTGATGATAACCGATACTTTCATACCTTTAGCGCCGCCGAACCCTATGCCAAGCACCTGTGCGGTGACGATCTTTATGTAGTGAGTTATGCGTTTGAGCATGGACCGCGCTGGGAGTCTACGTGGCAGGTAAAAGGCCCACGAAAAGACTATAAAATGACAAGCCTTTATCAGCGGGCATAACTTGCTTTGTGCTCAATTAAAAACACATTTTTAGGCTAACAAATACTTACGAGCTAGCTTACCCAGCGGTTGTATCACTGCGCTTTTGCGATAACCAAAGTGCAATAGCAATAATCAAACCGCCAAGTGCAAGGCGGCTAAAGTCGGTGTCTTTTTGCCACAGCAGTAGATTTACAACGAGACCTGCGGGGATCAATGCATTATTCATTATGGCTAAGGTGCCCGCTGAAACCTTAAGCGCCCCTTGATTCCAAAAGTAATACCCCATTCCTGAAGCCATCACGCCCAACCACAACAGCACGCCCCATTGGCTTAGCGTTTGAGGTAACTGATTTGTGTTACCGAACATGAAAAAGGCAGGTAAGGCGACAGCCAATGCCCCAAGATAGAACCAGGCGAATATAGTGTGATTAGCCATATCTGGTTGGAAGGTAGTGGCCAGTTTTCGATAGCCCACCTGACCAAGCGCAAAGCAAAGGTTAGCTCCTTGTACAATAAAAAAGCCCATCCAGAAGTGCTCGCTAATGCCCTCAAAACGAATGACGGCTGCGCCAAAGGTAGCGATTAGGGCGCACAATAAATGAAAAGGGGTGAACCGCTTGAATAAGGCATCATTGAGCATAGTCACGTAAAGCGGGGTGAAAATAGTAAACAGCAGGACTTCTGGTACCGATAAATAAAGAAACGAATGGTAGAAAAAGATGTACATCATACCCAGTTGCAACGCGCCTAAAAAGGCCAAAGCAAGTTTCTGCTTGGCGCTCAGCAGTGAAAGCTTTAGGAAGGGTAAGAACACCAAAGACGCCAGTAACACCCGGGTAAGAACAGAAAAGTAGCTATCCACTGAACCTGCTAAATACTCACCAATCAGTGAAAACGAAAATGCCCATAAAACGGTGACGGCGACTAAATAAAACACGGGTAACTCTTTTTCAAAATTGAATGCGCGCTAAAGTATTGCATCCAGCCGGTTTAATCAATGTTGCAGTTTATATTTACCAAGAAGAGGACGTCGCCACCGATGAAGCGTTTAAATAAGAAACACGAGTATCGGAGCATGCACAGTTTAATATCAATCAAACTTGACCGTTTTGGGTGTGGTTACCGTCAATCTATTATTGTTAATCGTACTGGCGTTATTAACTTACACCGTGTTCCATAGGGCTGGACTAACTGATTTGGTTTAGCGGAATCATCCATAAAAATAAGGATCGCCTATCATTTTTTGTTTCATTCAAACAATAGATCTAAATCGGACTTTCATCATCATTTCTGTGTATAGCTAGTGGAACTAGATTTGTTGGAGGTGGAAGTAATAACAAAAGTTTTATGCCGATTATGGTGCCTATTTTCGACAACTAGTGTGGTTTTCTTTTTGTAGAGCCTTATAATGCAAAAATAACAAATAAGGTGTTGTTATCTTAAGAGTTCTGCTGAAATCGAGATACGTCGCAGAATTGCTGTAGTAGCTTCTCCTGTTAATATACCTACTCAGGTGCTCGTCAAACTGGACATCAATATAAAATTTGCTTGATGTCGTTGTATCGCTGCCAAGACTTTATATTCTTAGAACTTGGACGTATTTTGAAGGACTTAATCACATGCTTCGTTTTTTTGCATGTCTAATATTGATGACCTCTTTCAATATCAAGGCAGTAGATGAGCAACCAAAAAACATCGTTATTATTCTGGCTGATGATCTTGGTTGGAATGACACAACTATATTTCAACCGAGTCAATTTTTAGAAACACCTAATATCAATGCACTTGCGGCGAAAGGCATGATTTTCAGCCAGGCTTACGCTAATAGTCCACTGTGCTCTCCTACTCGCGCTACTCTACTTACCGGGCAAACACCGGCGCGTCATGGCTCAACTGCACCAAGTCATCATTTGCCTGTCGTGAGGTTAATGCCTTCATTACCAGCTTCCGCGGCTACAAATAGAAAGTCTATTGCGCCACAAACGGTTACACGTCTTGACACAGCATTACCTACTCTATCTTCTATAGCAAAGGCCAACGGCTATCACACAGCACACTTCGGTAAATGGCATCTTGGGGCGCACCCTTATAGTCCTTCGGAGCACGGTTTTGATATAGATATACCTAATTTTCAAGGAGCCGGCCCCACCGGCGGGTATCTTGCTCCTTGGTCATTCGCGCCCGATATTCAGCCACAAATTGCGGGTGAACATATCGATATTCGACTCGCCAAAGAGGCAAAAAAATGGATATTTAGTGTGAAAGATGATGGCCCCTTCTTTTTAAATTTTTGGGCCTTTTCGGTTCATGCTCCATTTAATGCAGACGCTGACGAGATCGATTATTTTATCAATAAGCGCTCTGGATTTCATAGTCAACGTAATGCCACTTATGCGGCGATGGTGAAGCAATTCGATGACGCTATTGGTGTCTTGTGGCAAGCCTTGGTAGAAGCGAAAGTAGAAAAAAATACCATTATTATTTTCACCTCAGACAATGGTGGCAATATGTATACTGTTGTAGGAAACACACATGCAACGAGTAACTTTCCTCTGAAAGGAGGTAAGGCCACTGAATATGAAGGAGGCTTAAAAGTGCCTACGGCGGTTATTTGGCCGGGTCTTACACAGCCGAATACGTTGAGTAATACACCTATTCAAACGGCAGATTTCTTTCCTACGTTACTCAATGGAGTTAACTTGTCGTGGCCATCAACTCATATTGTTGATGGTCGAGATATTCGGCCAGTTTTACAAGGTGGTACCTTAGAGACGCGTGCTATTTTTACTTATTATCCGGCTGAGCCAAAAGTGCCAGATTGGCTCCCACCCTCGGCCACTGTTACCTTAGATGGTTGGAAATTGATCCGTACGTTTCATTACGGTAAATCTGGGACCCATCTTTATAAACTTTATAATCTTAATCTTGATCCCTCTGAGTCTACTAATTTAGCTAACACTCAGATTCACAAAGTAAGTGAACTTGACGCACTTCTAGAGGCGTATTTACTAGAAAGTGAAGCGGTAATTCCGATCGTTAATACTGGTTATCGCGATGGTACTTTTAATTACAATACCATCGGAGTAGAAAAGGAAAGCTATCAATTACCGGAAGAAAAAATTTATTCTGACATTCACTTTCAAATTAAAACTGATCAGCACGTCATTGATGGGGGGGATACGGCAAAATTCGTATATCAATTAAGTCACCATAGTAATAACGCGTCAGTCGCCTATAAACAATTTATGGGTCCAGCAGTTACGTTAGCTGCGGATGGAAATAGCATAAGCTTCGTAGCGCCAGAGGTGACTCAGGCAGAGTATGTGGGTTTAGCGTTTATTGTTAAGGATCAAGATAAAACGATTAGGAAGCAAATTGGGGTGCGTATTAATCCAACCCAAGTTGCTCCTAGTTTAACCATCTCTCAAGTTACGCAGAGCATTGAAAAAGGAAGTACGGCTAGTTTTAACATTGAAGCCATCGATCTCAATAAAGATTTTATTCATATGAGTGTCTCAAGCGACAATTTACTCTCGAACTCCTTAGGTCAACCGCCAACGGTGGGCGAATTTCAGGTAAACATTCCACCGGATTACTCAGATACGTCAATCACATTATTGTTTACTGCTGATGACCTTCATCAGCAGGTTTCGCAAGCCATTACATTGAATGTTTCACCGGTTAAATCTAGCACGGATAACGTTCAAGCCACCTCAAGTGCCGCGGGAAGCGTGCACTATGTTATGTTATTTTCTATTCTTTTTATCATATTGCTACGCAGACATTTGGAATAAGTATCAGCGGGTATCACTATCACAAGGCAACGATCTTTTGAGACAACATTTTACGCTGAAGCTTCGGATACCTGCATTATGATTTCTATTAACTCCAGTATGCCCACGGCAATTTATTTTTATTATATGCGCATTGATTTTCAAAATGAGTTAAAGCACCCCATTTAGTCCGATAATTAAAAGTATTTATCCCGCACTACTCGTTTAATGCAAGTTCACTGAAGCTTTGGCGAGACGTATTGCGTAATAGTATCAATTAAACAGTGCGCTATTTAGATTACCTTGCTTTTCTGACTGCTGAGTAAAATATTATAAATACGTCGCAGCTTACGCGTCCTATTGTGTCTGTTTTGCACATCATTATCGCCCTAACTCTATAGGTACTTTATCGCTGATTTCATGGCCTAAGCTGTGGTTAACTAATGTAAAGTGTTCAGCTTTAGAATAAATCATCGAAAACGGCTTGTCGTTTTACTTTGCGGCTTTAAAGCATTGCCCTAAGAGGGCATAAGTGTCACGTCTGTTTGATATATATGTAAGTTCATCGGTTGGTGCTAACTGTTTAGATACCTGTTTACGTATAATTCGTTTTGGGCGTAGACCGATACACTCAACAAAATTATGGCTACCAAAATAATGAAAACTCTCATTACGTTTCATTATCAGCAACTCCTCTTTGATTTTGTCGCGCTGAATAGACTGTTCACTTTCAGTTTGAATATCTTCAGCAGCCCCAAGTGGGCTGCTGAATTAAAGATGAATGGTGAAAAGTTATAGCTACAAATCAATACACAGAAGGCACCCCTGGTGGGCGAGTTTTAAAGCGGCGATGTACCCACATGTATTGATCAGGTTGCTCACGGATCGCGCTTTCAATCATTTGGTTGATAATGGTGGCGTCTTGCACATCATCACCACTTGGAAATTCAGCTTCTGGAATAGCAAAGGTGATTTTATATTGATTGGTTTCAAGGTCGCGTTTATGGGCGACGAAGACCGGTTTGGCCTTGCCTAAGCGCATTAATTTACTGGCTGATGTGACAGTTGTAGCGGGTATACCAAAAAACGGCGCGAATACAGAGTTCTTGATACCGTGATCTTGATCCGGTGAGAACCAGACTACGCGACCCTCGCGCAGGGAGCGAATGATGGCGCGCATATCAGAGCGTTCAAATACGTTTTTAAAGACACGTTTTCTGCCTTCGGTGATCACGTATTCAAAAACTGGATCATTATTTTTACGATAGATAACGTCCATATCCGCCACTAAGTTGACCATCATTCCCGCTAAATCTAAATGGGTATAATGACCGCCTATCAGCAATACGCCTTGATTGTTGGTCGTCGCAGCTTTTAATACCTCTAAGCCTTGTACGCTAAAACGTTTACGTAATGACTCAGGTTTAGCCCACCAAGCCCATGCAATTTCAAAAAAGCCAATGCCATTGGCCACAAAAATATCTTTGACCAGTTGTTCTTGTTCCGCTTCAGATTTTTCAGGAAAACACAGTGCAATATTAGTGGTGGTGATATGACGACGATGTTTGAAAAATCGATAGCCAATTTTGCCAAATGCAGTGCCAGCTAACATTTTTACTTTAAAGGGAAGTAAGGCAATGATCCTAAGAATAAGTACTGCAAACCAGCTCGCCCAGTGTCTTGGATGTAGAAGAGATTTTGACATGAATTAATACGCCATCCGAAAAAATTTAAATTACAGTGCACAATCTAGGGAATATAACAAAAATGCGTTTTTATAGGCACACATAGCAATGATTATTTTTCTTCTTGTGCTGAATTAGCATGCCAAATCTAAACATCAAGTAAAATCGCACGAAAAAACACCCTTATCGCGCCGCTGGAATACCCCTTGCTATGTCATAAATATAAGCGTGGAAAATCACCGTAAACTACTAGGGGAGTCACAATGCAAGTTCAATCAAATTCAGTGTTAGCGGCACTTAGCGAGAATACACGTCTTAGCACCTCGGGCAATGAATTGCCGAGCAATGGCAATAAAGCGGCGCAACTCGCCCCAGCACTTCACACTACAAGCGAGCAAGACTCTGGCGACGAGTACGATTTCACCAACATGTCACGCCGAGAATATAATCAATTGGTAAAAGCGGGGGTCGTTCCGCTTGGCTACGTTGTACTGCCCGCGGATGGTATTGATCTCACATCGAACACCAAGGCGCAGATGCAAGCCGTGCAGGATGAAAAAATAAACTTCATCGATTATTACCAAAATAGAATTTCCTATCGAGAAAGCACCGGCCAATCGACGGAAAATTTCCGTGATGTGCTGGCTGACTTACAAAAATTGCAGGGTAAGGCCATGAATCCCGCGTTCAGCAAAAGTGTGGATACTTACGCTTAGTTGTTATCAGGTGATCCCCTCGATTTTGCAATACTCGATAAGTTATCAAACTATATATGGAAAATATTTTACTTGTAGATTTTAATAGGAAAGAGCAAGTCGCACTAAATATTGG
Organism: Paraglaciecola sp. T6c; assembly: GCF_000014225.1. Classification (NCBI taxonomy): domain Bacteria; kingdom Pseudomonadati; phylum Pseudomonadota; class Gammaproteobacteria; order Alteromonadales; family Alteromonadaceae; genus Paraglaciecola; species Paraglaciecola sp. T6c. Next base: position 3,314,452 of record NC_008228.1, on the reverse strand, counting down.
TGACAATAAAAATTAAATCGAGAAGTTACATATGGGATTCTTGATAAAGCGTGTTTTGGTTACAAGGACGTTATGCACAAATATAAATATTTTTTCTTAAAAGAGTTACCTCTTTACAGTCTAATTTTTTAATCTTATGCGTATAAATATCCTGCAAATTTGACCATGATAAGCATGCTCCAAATGACTAAAACACTAGGTTACCGTTTAGTTATTTAGCCAATTGTTGTTAGCTCAATATCTAAGTTTTAGGGGAAGTGGCGAAGATAGTAAAAAGAGAGTTCATTGCGACTAAGCGAGATGCGTTTGATGGGATTGGTAAACCCGAGCCTTTAAAGGAAAACTTATCCGATTTTTGGTCACGAAGAATTGATGAAACTAGTCGTCTAATCTATGCCGTTATTGACTCGCACTTAACAATAATCTCAAGTCGTTACCACTATTGAGTCGTTAGCTTGTTAACCTGCGGGGATGATTTATTCGCAAATCCGCAAATCCGCAAATCCGCAAATCCGCAAATCCGCAAATCCGCAAATCCACAAAGTCCGCTTCTCGCCAATAGCTAGCTGTCAAAGTAAGTAGCAACCTTGCCCAGGATGAGATGGCAGTCTATTTGCTCATTTCCCATGTTTGACGCAATGCCTCTTATACGCAGCAATCAATCGCCAATTGCCTTTTGTCAATTTCTTAAAAGCTAATTTCAGCAATGATTGACTTGTCTTGTGGTGCCCTCTAAATTTGTCCGTACAAATTATTTTGCTTGAGGCAGCCAATGACCACCATAGTCGTATTATTCAATCTACAAGCCGGCGTTGATGAAAGTGTTTATCGTCAATGGGCCACAAAAACGGATATTCCTACCGCAGGCGGTCTTGCATCGGTCGATTCATTTGAAGTGCTAAAGGCAGAAGGTGTGTTGATGAGTGAGGCAACGCCGCCTTATCAATATATCGAAATTCTCAAAGTCAATGACATGGACCAATTCGGTCAAGATGTCGCCACGCAGACTATGCAAAAAGTCGCCGCGGAATTTCAGCAATTCGCTGATAACCCTACTTTTATCATGACCTCAAAACTGTAGGTAACGCTATGTCTCAATACCCTGAATTACAAGGCAAAGTCGCCGTCATTACCGGCGCGGGTCGCCAAGCTGGACTAGGTGAAGCCATGGCAAAACGCCTAGCGTCAGAGGGCTGCAAAGTGGTGCTCACTGACATCGGTAAATCTGTTAGTGAACACACCCCTGATAACGCTATCGGTCACAGCGGTGAAATGAACCAAATCGTTGCAGACATAAAGCAAGCGGGCGGCGAAGCCAGCGCGTTTGTGTGCAATGTACTGGATGAAAAAGACGTGCAAGCGGCAGTGAAATTCGCAGTAGATACCTACGGATCTGTCGATATTTGGGTAAACAATGCCGGCATCGGTTACTTGATGAAATCCATTTTAGACATGCAAGTGGATGAATGGGACGCCGTACTTGGCGTTAACCTGCGTGGCACCTTCCTTGGCATTAAATACGCTGCTGAACAAATGGTTAAGCAGGGCAAGGGTGGCAAAATTATTAATATTGGCTCCCAAGCATCTAAATCAGCATTCGGCCATGCTTCCGCTTACACCACCTCAAAACATGGCATGAACGGTTTGACTCGCGTAGCGGCTATTGAGCTTGGCAGCCACAAAATAAACGTCAATGAAATTTGCCCAAATCACGTGACTACGGGCTTGGGCGCGTGGCAGAACGCACATTTCTCAGAGGTGACTGGCAAAGGCCATGAACAGTATATGCAAGACATGCGAGACCGCATTCCTCTGGGCCGACCAGGCTTGCAAGAAGACACCGCCAAAGCATGCGCTTTCTTATGTTCAGATCAAGCCAGTTACATCACGGGTGAGTGCATGAACGTGTCCGGCGGTGAAGAGTATCACTAGCGATAAACGTGCATAGAAAGACGATGCACGTCCATAAACGCGCTGAAAAAAAGTTAAAAAAATAAGAGAGCAATTTGATGTCAGATTTTAAATGGCCAAAAGACAAACGACTTGCCATGTCTATCGTGGTGAATGTTGAAGAAGGCTCTGAGTACAGTGTCAAAGAAGGCGATAAAGGCATGGAGCCGGTGGACGAATTACAAGTTCACCTCAAAAAGCCCATGCGCAATTACGGTAACGAATCGAATTATCAATACGGTATTAATGAAGGTGCACCGCGCATCATCAAACTGCTCGATAAATACCAGATGCCTGCCACATGGACAGCCGCAGCCCTAAGCCTAGAGCGAGCGCCGCAAATCGCAGAGGCAATTCGTCGTCGAAATGATGAAACTTGCTCACACGGTTATCGCTGGGTGTTTCAATTTCGCATGGACGAAAACGAAGAGCGTCAGTTTATAAAAGACGCAGTCACCAGCATTGAAAAAACCACTGGTAAGCGGCCTCTAGGTTGGTTGTCGCGTTACTTGCTCACCGAAAATACCCGTCGTTTGCTGCAAGAGGAAGGCTTCTTGTATCACATGGATGATTACAGCGCCGACGCGCCATTTTGGGATGCAGTGCAAGGTACAAATGAACCCATGGTGATAGTGCCGTACGCCCTAGATTCAAATGATATGAAGATGTGGGTTGCTCCGTCATTAACACCGGACGCCTGGTTGAAATACGCCATTGATACCTTTGATGTACTGTACGAAGAAGGCGCAGAGCAGCCTAGAATGATGAGCTTAGGGTTGCATTTGCGCATCATAGGTCGCCCTGGGCGCATTGGCGCACTTGACGCATTTTTGAAGTACGTGAGCGAGAAACCTGGGGTGTGGTTTACCACTCGTCAGCAAATCGCTGAAACGTTTCAAGAGCAAGTGCCTGCAACGAGCTACGTTCCTAAAGAGCAGGACGGGCAAACATCATGAGCAGCATTTTACGCTCCTTGCTGTTTGTACCGGGCTCACGCCCAGAGCGCTTCGAAAAAGCATTAGGGGCAGGGGCTGATCTCGTATGCATCGACTTAGAAGATGCCGTGCTCCCCGGTGATAAAGATTCCGCGCGGGACGCTGTTTTAACCTGCGTGCAACAAACGCCAACACTGTGTGTGCGCATCAATCCTGTGGGCACGCAAACGGGTGAAAAAGATTTACAGGCCTTCGCGAATGCGCCAATAGCGCCTGAAGTCGTCATGCTAGCCAAATGTGAATCAGCAGAAGATGTACAACATGCTCAGCGTGTTATTGGCAAGGGCAGCACACGTTTTATTCCCCTAATCGAAACCTTAGAAGGGCTTGAAAACGCCTATCAAATTGCCAGCGCTAGCGAACAAATTGAACACATCATGTTTGGCGGCGCCGATATGGCGGCAGAACTGCGCTGTGAATTTAGTTATCAACCCCTGCTTTTTGTGCGCAGCCAGCTGGTTTTCGCGGCAGCGAAGGCCAACGTTGGCCTGATTGATGTGCCCTATGTAGACATCAAAGACGAAGCTGCTCTAGTGGATGAAACCAACCAAGTCAAAGCGCTTGGGTTTAGCGGTAAAGCGGCGATTCATCCCTGCCAGATCCCGGCTATTCATCAAGCGTTTATGCCCAGTGCAGAACAAGTTGTTTACGCGAAAGACGTCATGGCCGCAGTCGATGGGCCAGACGCAGGCGTGGTCGTGGTAAACAATAAAATGGTCGACAGGCCAATTATTTTGGCCTGTCAACGAACGTTAGCGTTAGTCAAAAACGCATCTTCAAATTGATAACCGAGAGAGAAAACTAATGGTACAGAATGTAAAAAAAGTCGGCGACAACCGTTATCGCGAAACCTTCGGCAGATGTTTTGAAGAGTTCACAGTAGGTGACACCTATGAACATCGCCCTGGGCGAACTATTACCAAAACGGACAACACCTGGTTCACGTTATTAACCATGAATACTCACCCGATGCATTTTGATGACGAGTACGCCAAAGCCAGTGAATTTGGTAAATGCATTGTGTGCTCACCCTTCACCGTAGCCCTAATGGTGGGCATGAGCGTGACAGATGTCAGCCAAAAAGCCATTGCCAACTTAGGCTGGGAAGACATCAAAATGACGTACCCCGTTTTTGAAGATGACACCTTATATGCAGAGTCAAAAGTACTGGACAAGCGCGAGTCTAAGTCGCGCCCAGGTGCTGGAATCGTGACCGTTGAAACACTTGGTTTCAACCAAGACGGCAAGCAGGTATGCAGTTTTGTGCGCAAGATGTTAATTGCGAAACAAGGTTACTCAGTAGAAGAAAAAGTTAACTATTAATCAATAGAGGTTTGCTATGTCTGAAGCATGGTCAAAAGAAGATGAGTCAGGGATCATAGACATGATCGATAAATGGGTTGAGAACGACGTTCGCCCCATCGCTAAAGAATATGATCAAGAAGACAAATACCCTCATGCACTGGCTGAGCAAATGAAAGAGCTAGGCTTGTTTGGTGCCACCATCGGCCAAGCGTATGGTGGGCTAGGTTTGCCTGCGTCGATATACGCCAAAATCGTGATGAAAGTGGCATCAGCCTGGATGGCTCCTAGCGGCATCTTTAATTCACATTTGATTCAAGCTTCAGCCATTGAGCGCTGCGGTACTCAGGCACAAAAAGAACGCTTCTTGCCATTGATGGCCACTGGTGAATTACGTGGCGGGGTGGCTTTGACTGAGCCAAATGCAGGCACGGATTTACAAGCCATACGCACAACTGCAGTGAAAGATGGCGATGATTACATCATTAATGGGGCAAAAACCTGGATCACCAATTCCCTAAACGGTAATTCACTTGCTGTACTGGTGAAAACAGACCTTGATGCGGTGCCAGCACATACCGGCACCAGTATGTTTATCGTTGAAACGAAAGATGAAAACGGCGAATTCAAAGCCGGCATCACCGTATCAAAAATGAAAAAGCTCGGTTATCGCTCCATCGATACCTGTGAAGTCGTATTTGAAAACGTACGTGTCCCGGCAGCTAATTTAGTCGGTGAAAAAGAAGGTTCAGGCTTTAAACACGCTATTGGCGGCCTTGAACTTGGGCGTATTAACGTAGCTGCGCGTGGTGCGGGCATTGCCAGAGGCGCCACTGAGTTAGCGGTGCGCTACGCACAAGAGCGTGAAACCTTCGGTAAAGCTATCTGCCAACATCAGGCTATTCAGCTCAAGTTGGGCGAAATGGCCACGCAAGTGGAAGCCGCGCGTTTGTTGATTGAACAAGCCGCCGCCAAATACGATGCGAATGAGCGATGTGATATGGAAGCGGGCATGGCGAAATACTTTGGCTCTGAAGCTGGGGTATTTTGTGCCAACGAAGCTATGCGTATTTTTGGCGGGTACAGCTACTCAGTGGAATACGATATCGAGCGTTACTATCGAGATGCCATGTTGATGTGTATCGGCGAGGGCACCAATGAAATGCAGCGCATTATTATTGCCAAACAAATCATCGATAAAAACAAAATCTAACGCCAACAGCCACGCTTAGTCAATGCACTTACTAAGTGTGGTTTCATACCTAAGAACAGTCAAAATACCGCGGGTAAAGCGCAAAAAAGGACACAGCCATGACACAACTTCCCCTTGATGGTGTACGAATTATAGCCGTTGAACAATACGGCGCAGGCCCTTACGGCTCTATGTATTTAGCAGACTTGGGAGCAGAGGTGATCAAAATTGAAAACCCTGCCATTGGAGGGGATGTTTCTCGTCAAACCGGGCCGTTTTTTCTAGGTGAAAACGACAGCTATTTTTACCAAACTTTTAATGTAAACAAGAAAAGCCTGACCCTGAATTTGAAATCAGAAGAAGGGCGAAAAGTGTTCGAAAAACTGGTTAAAACCGCCGATGCCGTGACCAACAATTTACGTGGCGATCAGCCACAAAAATTGGGAATTACCTACGAGCAGTTAAAGCACATTAACCCGAAAATAGTTTGCGGGCATTTATCCGCCTATGGCCGAGACAACGACCGCGCCAGTTGGCCGGGGTATGATTATTTAATGCAAGCCGAAGCGGGTTTAATGTCTCTCACTGGCGAGCCAGATCAGGCGCCAACACGCTTTGGGGTGTCCATGGTGGACTTTATGACAGGTGCTGTCGCTTCATTAGGTTTAACCGCCGCTATGTTAGGGGCTCACCGCACGGGTCAGGGGCGAGACGTAGATGTATCCCTGTTCGATGTAGCGCTTCATCAGCTATCTTACCCGGCTACTTGGTACTTAAACGAAAGTCATGTGGTGCAGCGCGTTGCGCGCTCGGCGCACCCAGCCACAGTGCCGTGTCAGCTGTATAAAACCCAAGACAGTTTCGTATTTCTGATGGCCATGACGGATAAGTTTTGGGATGTGCTAGTTGATATCCTCGATGATGAAGTGCTTAAAGAATCACGTTTTGCCCAAGTGGCAGGACGGCGTGAAAATCGCGATGTGCTGACCACTGAAATCGATCGCGTCTTGGCTGCTCATCCCACTGCACATTGGTTGGAAGTGCTAAAAGGGCGTATTCCTTGTGCGCCGGTTTACGATGTACCAGAAGCGTTGAATAACCAGTACATTCGAGACATTGGCATGGTGCAAAGTGTGCCTCATCCCCAGAATGAAAAAATGGAAATACTGGCTAATCCGATCAAGCTTGATGGTCAGCGGTTAAGCGGAAACGCCGCCGTGCCTATGGGCACAGATACCCAAGATTTACTCAATGAGTTGGGCTACAACCAAGCTGACATCGCTGAGCTTAGCGCTAATAAAGCCGTATAAAGCGACATGGTAAAACGTGCTTTCAATCGATTATTTATAAGAGGTGTTAGGTGAAATTAGACGGCTATCGAGTACTCGACCTATCTTTGTTTCTACCCGGACCGCACTTCACCATGATGATGGCGGATCACGGGGCAGAGGTCATCAGCCTAGAGCCGCCCACAGGTGAGCCAGTGCGTGAAATTGGCTTGAAGCAAAACGGCCAGTCTGTGTGGTTCAGAAATGTGTTTCGCGGCAAGAAAAGCATCAACTTAAATTTAAAAAGTGATGCAGGAAAACAGGCGTTTTATAAGCTTTGCGAAACCGTTGATGTGGTGGTGGAAGCATTTCGCCCCGGTGTGGTCGAGCGCCTAGGTATTGATTTTGAAACGATTAAAAAAATTAACCCCAAGATCGTCTATTGCTCAATTTCGGCGTATGGCCAGACGGGGCCCAAACGTTTGAACCCCGCACATGATTTGAGTATTCAAGCGGACTCAGGCGCTTTGCAAATCAATCAAGGACAAGATGGAAAACCAGCGCAACCGGCTATGCCAGTGGCCGATATGGCGGGCAGCTTAATGGCCTTTTCTGGGGTGTTGATGGCGTTGTTACGCTGTCAACAAACTGGGCAAGGGGATTACCTTGATATTTCTATGCAAGACTCGCTAGTGGCATGGTACGCCAACGTAATGGGCCCACCTTTTGCCGAAAACCGCTCCCCCGAGCCTAAAGATGAGCGTAGTTGGGGCGGGGCAGCCATGTATAACATTTATCAAACCCGCGACGGCGAGCACCTAACGCTTGGTGGCAGTGAAGTTAAATTTGCCAAAAATTTACTGACGGCACTGGGCAGAGAAGATTTAATTCCACTTTGCTCTGAACCTCCTGGTGAGGCACAACGGCCAGTCAAAACCTTCTTTCAAAATACTTTTGTGACGAAAACACTGAGCCAATGGAGCGAATTCTTGGCTGACATAGATGTGTGCTGGTCACCTGTGCGCAGCTTGAATGACGCCGTTCGTGATGCACATTTAGCCCAGCGCGATATGTTGTTAACTGATGAGCAAGGTAACGTGCATTTAGGGGTGCCGGTTAAGTTTAAACAAGAGCCAGCACAGCCCAGTTTTACTTTACCGGCGTTTAGCCAAGACACTGAAAATTTGCTTATTGAGCTGGGTTACAGTGATACAGAAATTGCCACCATGCGCAGCAAAAATGCGTTTATTTAACCAATAGGGAAAGTCATGAAACAAATCATTGCCGCATTATGTGTGGCCGCAAGTTTAGCCAGTTGCGCCAGCGAAAAGAGCGCCAGCCAAGAAGGCGCTAGCCAAAACAGCGCTTCAATGGCGTCAGCTCAGATACAAGCTAAAGACACTCTTCAAGAAGCATTATTCCACCAGTGGTTTGCCGCTGAATTTGATAATCACGAACAGCACTGGCAAGACAATATATCTAAAGAAAAGGAGCCAGGTTTACAGGTTCACGAGCATATTCATCATGTGTTCGCGCCACTTGCAACACCGGCACTTGAGGGCACCACGTACTTCGTAAAGCAGTACATGGATGGCGACCCAAGCAAGGTGTATCGTCAGCGCTTGTACCAATTTATTCGCAATGAAGAAAAGGGCGCACTGCAACTGAATATTTATCGGTTCAAAGACGAAGCCAAATATGCCGATGCCCACTTGCACCCTGAGGTATACCAAACATTGAGTACTGACGAGATAACGACCTATCCAGGGTGCGAAGTGTACTGGCGATACAACGGCCAGTATTTTGATGGCACCATGGGCCAGGATGCCTGCAGCATCGTGTCAAAGCGCAGTGGCAAGAAGATATTTTTTAACGATACATTGCGGCTAACCGATAACGAAATTTGGATAGCCGACAAAGCCGCCGATGAAGATGGTAACTATGTGTTTGGCAACAAAGCGGGTATTCCTCATAAAAACCGAAAAGTGGTTTATTTTACTGGCTGGGGCGGCACACGGATTGGCGGTAAAGATGCCCCCGAGGATGCCAAGTGGGTGTTTAACCGCGATTTACTGCTGCACAACGAAGGGCAAATAGTGCCTTTGCAGGACGCTAAAACGGGTGAAAAGTCAGGCTACTCGATTCAACTGGCGTTACTGACCTATCAGAATACCTTTGATCCTATTTTCAAACTGGGTCTGATTGATGATGCCACAGGTAAAACCATCACCTATATTTGGAGTGATCGCACCAATCCCACCACTGGCATGAATTTGCGCTGGATGCAGGCAGGCTTAAAAATCAAGGAAACACGGCCTCATTTTAGCTTCTGATATGCAATTAAAGACACAGAGCAATTAAGGCGGGTGATAAACTAACCCGCCTTTTTTATGTTTATTAGCAACGACTTACCCAACCTTCTTATCTTCAGTCTAACGCATGCGTCACCAAATTTGATCAAGGGATGACATTGACATTTATCAACTCATTCTCTTTGATAAATGTCAATCGTGGAAATTTTGGACGAATTTGTCCGTGCAAATTTGGCTAAAGTGATATTCGTCAGCTCGTTACATTCGTGTTTCCGGGAATGCACACAAAACCGAACTATTACAATAAAGTCAGAGGGACCATCCATGAACATGCATTACAGTCGCAGCAAATTAGCGCAAATGATTACGTTAGCCCTAGTGGCACCATTTGTCGCCGCGCCACTCGGGGCCTTCGCCCAAGAGGTCGCGCCAGATACTGAAACCGAATTTAATAAAGAGGCGATTGAGTTAATTGAGGTAACTTCTCGTTATCGTAAAGAAACGCTTAACAAAATTCCTATTTCTGTAACGACTTTCAATGCGGATGACATTGAAAAAGGTGGCCTGCAAAACATTAATGATATTGCCGTTAGTGCAGTGGGTATGTCCATGGAGAAAACCTTTGGTCGTCAATCTGATATTCCGGTGATACGTGGCGTATCGTGGATCCCAGGGTTCGGTTCACAAAAAGCCTCCTATTTTATTGATGGCGTATATTTTGGTGGTTCGATTCAAAGCTTGCCTCTAGATTTGATTGAGCGGGTAGAGATTGTTAAAGGGCCGCAAAGTGCTCAATATGGTCGCCGTACCTTTTCTGGCGCTATCAACTTCATTACTCGCAAGCCAGCGGATGAATTATCAGGCTATGTTAATTTAACCTTGGGCCAAAACGGTAACCAAAAACTTGCCGCAGGGGTTTCGAGTAAGCTTAATGATATGTTCGCTTTTAGAGCATCTGTTTCCGCAGACAGTTACGACGGTGATTGGAACAACACCAAAGAGGATGGCCCTGATGTAGGCGGCGAGAAAACCAAATCTGGCATGTTAGGTTTGTACTTTACCCCGAGTAAAAATACCGATATCTCCCTTAACTATATTTACAACGAAAACGACGATGAAACCCAGCCGTTTGGCTTTCAAGGGGCTGAAGAGAACAACTGCTTCTTAGACACGCGCCCTTACTACTGCGGCGAAGCGTTAACAGACCAACCTATCAGCATTGGTGGCGGTGGGTTTTTAGATAATGACGACTATGGCCTGCGTAATACCAGCGAGCACATCAGCTTCAAATTAAACCATCACTTTGACTTTGGAACCGTCTCTTTGATCAGCGGTTGGAATTCTTATGATGGTGAAACAGGCTTGGATCAGACCTACAACGGCGATGAACAATCCTTTAGTTTTGGCTTTTTCAGTGGTGGGCCTTATTTCACGTCGGCAGACTCCTGGTATACCCTTGATTCCTCCGGCTCAGATGAATACAGTCATGAAATTCGTTTCAGTTCCAGCGCATTTGACGACAGGCTATATTGGTCAGTCGGTGCATACATATGGCACTCAGAAGCAGAGCCCTCAGCGGTAGACAACTTCGCTGAAGAGCTAGACAACACTGCGTTTATGGCGATGGGAACGTATGAGTTTACCGATGATTTCCGTTTATCAGCTGAAATACGTCGCTCAAGCGACGAAGTTACGACCGAAGCGTATGACACCCTCATTCAAAATGAACAATTCGCCGATGTCAGCAATGAGTTTGACAGCACAACCACGCGCTTTATCGCCGAGTACGATGTCAATGACGACACTTTAGTATATTTAACGCGCTCTGAAGGTAATAGCCCTGGAGGCTTTAACACCAGCACTTTGTTACCTGATGACTTAGTGGTTATTGATGAAGAAGACATGGTGATGTATGAGCTAGGTGTTAAGTCCACCATGTTTGATGGCAGCTTATACGTTTCTGCTGCGGCGTACACCATGGATTGGACTAAGCAGCAACTGACGGATAGCTATGATGAGGTTGAGGGGCCACCCGTTTCTTACACCTCTAATGCAGGCTCTACTGAAATCAAAGGGATTGAAATTCAAGGTAAATGGGTTATCAACGAGCACTTCAACTTGGACTTTGGCCTGTCACGTACGGATGCACAGTTTGAAGAGCTGTTTGACTCTAATCAATGTCGCTTCTTCGCCCCAGGCGGTGCTTCTAGTTTCTGTGTAGGTGACAACCTGCGCGAGTTCGGTGACTTAAAAGGCAATACACCGCCGCAAGTACCGAAAAACGAAGCCACGTTAGCACTAAATTATTCGACCCAAATTAATGATGGTATGGAGTTGTTCAGCCGTTTGGACTTCGCATACGATTCAACGCGTTATGCCCATGTGCATAATCTGATTGAAACTGGCTCGCGTAAGCTTTTACACCTCAAAACAGGTGTTCAGCTAGAGAATATACGTTTAACGGCCTGGGTGAACAACGTAACGGATGATGACACGCCTACTTATGTATTTAGATATGTTGATGTGCAGAGCTTTGCTTATGGCGCTCGCGCGTTTCCTGTTGCACCAAGTCGAGGTCGTGAATTTGGTATCACGGCTTCATATAAGTTCTAGTTTGATGCTCAAATACAGAGGGTGATGCGCTAACGTTTCGCGTCGTTATCAACTTATAAAAAAGCGAGTTATCTCGCTTTTTTATTGGCTAAAACCAATTTGGTGTTAATAGCAATTGAGGTACCTTATGCAACGCAGGCACGTTATTAAGGGCTTAGCCGCTAGTTCATTAGTACTTGGGGCTGGTGGAATAGCTGCGCCGCTTTGGGCCGCAAGTGACAGTCATGTTGATGTCATTGTTATTGGTGCAGGATTGGCTGGGCTTACCGGTGCGCGTTATTTAAAAGAGCAAGGTTATAATGTGCTGGTTTTAGAAGCGCGCGCGCGAGTTGGCGGGCGCATACTTACGGTTAATACTCATGGCATAAACGCGGAAGCAGGGGGGCTTCAAATTGGTCAAGGGTACGGCATGATGCGCACGTATGCCCAGCAGCTAGGTTTGCCGTTGGTGTCTTTGGGGAATTATGCCAAACAAAATACCTTTGTGATAAATGGCCAGCGCATTAGCGCAGCTGAATGGCCTACCCATCCGCAAAATAAGCTCCTCGGCGATGACAAAAAAACCTTACCTTCAAGCTTGTATTATAAAGCGTTGGGGCAGGGGCCAAAGTACGCGTTACCGTCTGACTGGACGTTAGGGAAATACGCGCCCTTAGACATTTCACTTGAGGAGTATTTTCAACAGCAACACTTATCAGTAGAAGCGCTACGCCTGATAAAGGCGAATGTAAATGCCTCGAGCCTGCAACAATTATCTGCCGCCGATGCCTTTTATCGTTTGAGCTTAGCGCGAGTAGGCGCAAGAGGCGCGCAGAAAATCCAAGGGGGCAATAGCCGCTTCACTCAAGCACTCGCTGATAGCGTGGGAGATGTTGTTCGTACTGATAAGGTGGTAAGCCATATCATAGAAGGCACAGACACAGTCAAGGTGCGTTGTGAAGATGGCAGCGAATATTCAGCTAAACGCTGTATCATCACCAGCCCATTTTCTGCGTTAAAGGAGGTGGCCCTTCACTGCGATATAAGCACCCACAAACGTCGTGCTATAAATGAAGCCGTTTATACGCCTGTAACACAAGTGCATTTCGCTGTTAATAAGCAGGCGGATGTGTCCATGCTAGAAGCGACTAATTTATGGACGGACAACACTTTGGGGCGCGTATTTAGTCAAGTCGATGAGAGTGGTTCTCTAACCTACTTAACAAGCTGGATAAATGGCCCACAAGCAAAGGCCTTGGACAAGCTACCAGCGATTGAGGCCATTAATGTTGTTAAGGGGGCACTCAACACCTTTTACCCTGGGCTTAAAGGGAAAATCGAGGTGGTGCACCATCAGTCTTGGGCAAACGAGCGCTTCTCAAGGGGAGCTTATATCCAGTTCGCCCCTGGGCAAGTGCAAACACTTGTTCCTCATATGGCAACCATTGAGGGTAAGTTGCATTTCGCCGGTGAGCACACTGAGTTTATGTACTCTGGTATGGAGTCTGCGATAGTATCGGGTTTGCGAGCGGCACAAGAAGTCAGCGAACGACTTTAAATGTTCTTTATCGTGAAACGGTGCCGATGCTCTATCGACTATTTAGGGAGAACCAGTATGCAAGCTAAAATGAAAACGGTGCTACTCATGCCATTATTAATACTTGGCTTACAAGCATGTAGCCCAGAAGCTAATCTAGAAGATAAAAAACGTGTAGAGGCTGAAGAGGCCGAGCAATATACCCGGGTGATATTTGAATGTGATGGAAACGCCCCTGTGACGGTGCGTTTTTACAACGACAGTGATCGAGCCGTTATGACGCGTAACAACGACGAGATAGAGTTGACTCAGGAACCAAGCGCATCAGGTTTTTCGTATACGAATGGGCCTAACAGTATTCGGGGCAAAGGTGACGATTTAACCGTGCACATCGGTCGTATGGCAGCGATTAACTGCCGGGCGATGTAAAGGGCCGGGCGATGTAAAGAGCCGGGCGATGTAAAGAGCTCGCTGTTATCACGTTGCAAGTGTGAAGCGGGGGGAGCCAAATACGTTACTAAACGTGTATGAAACTATAAAATACTGGCAAGGGCTTAGAGCCTAATACATACTTGAACAGTTGCTCACGTTGGTGCATAGACCGCTACTTTCGCTAAAGCACCAATACTCAATATCATCTTAGTAGGATAAATTTAATGATTAAAGTCAGTGTGTTATACCCAAACAGTGAAAGTGCTACCTTCGATATGGATTATTACCGCGCTACGCATTTGCCGCTGGTTGCTGAGCTAGTCGGTGATGCCCTGGTGTCGGCCCATGCTGATTTAGGGCTTGGGGGTGGTGCTCCCGGCGAAGCACCTGCGTATATTGCCATGGGGCACTTGGTTTTCGAATCAGTTGAATCATTCCAGCAGGCGTTCGGGCCACATCAAGAGGTGATTTTGGCTGATTTGGTTAACTTCACCAATACCCAGCCAACCGTTCAAATCAGCGATATAGCGCAATAAACATAGCGTTTGCGTTAGCCAGCTAGTTAGCCCTGCGTTCTATAGGGCTAGCAGCCTTTTTTTCGCTGCTTCGTATTCAGACGTTAGTTTACTGACAAAATCTTGAGTAGATTGAACTTGTTTGATCGCGTTAATGCCCTGGCCACAGCCCCAAATATCTTTCCATGCTTTCGCTTTTGAACTACTGCCTGAGCCAAAGTCCATCTTCAAAGGATCGCTTTGAGGTAAATTATCCGGATCCATACCTGCAGCCACAATAGATGGCTTTAAGTAATTACCATGAACACCGGTAAATAAATTCGTATACACGATATCGCCTGCTGCGTAGTCAACCAAAGCTTGCTTATAAGCTTGGTCTGCATTGGCTTCTTTAGTCGCGATAAAAGCTGAGCCGATATAGGCCAGATCAGCGCCCATGGCTTGCGCGGCTAATACGTTTTGGCCCGTCGAAATAGCGCCTGACAGCAAAACGGGTCCATCGAACCATTCTCTTACTTCTTGAATAAACGCCATCGGGGAAAGTGTCCCTGCATGACCGCCTGCACCGGCTGCCACGCAGATAAGCCCGTCGGCACCTTTTTCAATTGCCTTTTTGGCAAAGCGATTGTCAATCACATCGTGCAAACATATACCACCATAAGAATGAATAGCGTCAAATACCTCTGGTCTGGCCCCTAGTGAGGTGATGACGATGGGCACTTTGTGCTTTACGCATATTTCTACGTCGTGCATTAATCGATCGTTTGAGCTGTGCACTATCTGATTGACTGCGTAAGGGGCGGCTGGGCAGTCGGGATTCGCTTGATTATAAGCATCTAGCTCAGAGTTGATTCTGGTCAGCCAAGTATCTAACATTTCTGCAGGGCGCGCGTTTAGAGCAGGGAATGAACCTACAACACCCGCCTTACATTGGCTGATCACGAGTTCTGGCCCTGAAATTATAAATAGTGGCGCACCCACCACCGGTAGGGAGAGTCGGCCTTGCATGATTTTTGGTATAGACACATTATTCTCGATATTTACATTAGGGGGTATTTAGCAATCTAAATAACCGTGATTGAACCGTTTAATAAAGCGACAAAAATTCGATAGGTTGTAAAATAACGTTCTCTTTACCGCTTCAACCCGAGATTGGCATACATCAGCGTATTAATGGCGTAATGAAAACGTAAACACATTACAACGCGCCAAACGGCCAAGATGAGAAGAGGTAGTAAAGCCTCACCTTTCTATAAAGCCACAGTATATCCGCCTTGGGAACGGCAAACGAACGATTGAAATTTATACTAATCCATAGTTAGCGTTTATCACAAAACCAGCTTTCAAAAAAAGGTCAACGCAAAGTCTATTGAGTGAGATTCGTTACGTTATAAACACTCATCATCAGATGAAATTATCCATGATCTACTGTTTCGATAATAATCGCTCTTGCGCATTAGGTGACACATCCACTTATCAAATGAAACACAGGTAGCTATTTTATGACGAGTAATATTATGCCAAGTAAAGAACAAGCCATTGAAAAGATAAACCAGCATGCCCCTAAGTTCATAAGTCTATTGGGTGGGAAGCTGGTTGATTTTGATGTTGAAAAAGACGCTTGCCGATTTGAATTTAATATTGGGAAAGATTATTGCCACTCAATAGACGTTGTACAGGGCGGTTTTGTTACGGCCATGCTTGATACAGCGATGAGTCATGCGGTGATGGCACTTAATAAAGATATTATCAATATTTCGTCGTTGGAGATCAAAACCACCTATCTGGAGCCAACGCGTGCAGGAAAACTGCGGGTCGAAGGTTGGGCAGTCAGAAAAGGCTATAAAGTGGCCTTTGTCGAAGGGCATATTTATAATGAAAACGACGTACTCACGGCTACGGCGAGTTCAGTAGCCAAGCTATCAAGAGTCGCTAAATAATATTAGTGTAAATGGCTAGGCGTATTGAGGGTTTAATGTGTTCATGGGTTCGCTTTCACTGCAGCGCTTTATAGATTAACGTAAATTTGGAACAGTAAATGTCGTCACAAGGCCCCAAAAGACACACTATTGAAGTGCACGCTGGCAAGATAAATAGCATCGCTTTGAATGTTTATGAGTGGGAAGGTATCGGCCCGCCATTGCTACTGGTTCACGCCGCGGGGTTTCATGCTCGAGTGTGGGACAAAATCATTAAGGCACTAGGTAATCGGCACGTTTACGCGGTTGATTTGCGCTGTCATGGGTTAAGTGAAAACGCTGCATCGCCCTATAGTTTTCAGTTATTTGGTGATGATCTTATCGGATTAATCGAAACCCTAGATTTGAGCGACATAACAGCCTGCGGTCACTCGATGGGCGGACATGTAGTTTTGCAGGCCGCATGTAAATTGCCTCATAGATTCAAGCGTATTTTGTTATTAGATCCTGTTATTTTTACCCCAGGTTCCCCCGACCCAACACAAACCGATCCGGCAAAAAGCCCGATTGCGTCAAGGCGCAACGAATGGGTGTCCGCAGATGAAATGTTTACGCGTTTTAGTAGCCGCCCGCCTTTTAGCGATTGGGATCCTCAAGTGTTGAGAGACTATTGCGACTATGGCCTTGTGCCAAAAAGTACATCAAAGAAAACACCAACAGGTGAACATAAAATCGACAGTGAATTGTGTGAGTTAGCTTGCCCGCCTTTATGCGAGGCTGCGATTTATCAAAGCTCTGACAACGGTTTGTTGCTTGAGCATTTGTCCTCAATCACCGCCGCAGTAAAAATATTGCGGGTAAAAGAACGCACAAAAGACGACGCACCTTTTGATTTTCGCCCGTCAGCCACTTACAAAGGTTTAGTTGGGCTCATTCCAGGAGCAATCGAGGACTACCTACCCGGGCACACGCATTTCATCCCTATGGAAGACCCATACTTGATTGCCGATGAAATCAAACGCTTAGAGACGGAATAGAATTCTTCTGAAATGCACTTTTTAACAGAGATTTTGTAATGAGCATTAAGCAAATGAAAATTCATTTGGCGAGTTGCTTAAAAGTCGTTAGAGTGCTTCTTTACTGACGCTTTAGACTGGAATCATTAACCATGCCTGATGGGCAAAGCTTTCGCTCAATGTCACTTTCACCATCACTCTCACCACCGCTCTCACCAATTAGTGTTTATCAGTCTCAACTGGGCAAAACCTTGATTGAAGACGCTAGCCAGCGTGAAGCGATAGAGGCGCTTGATGGTCTTTATCATCAACTTATTGAGCGAAACCTTTGCGAGGCTGCACAGGTAAAAGGCCTTTATTTATGGGGAGATGTGGGCCGAGGTAAGACGTTTCTGATGGACTTGTTTTACGATTGCTTACCGCAAGATGGAAAATTGCGCCTGCATTTTCATCGCTTTATGGCGCGGATACATCAGTCACTTAATGAGCACAGCGGTCAGCCGAACCCGCTAGTCAGCGTAGCAAAAGCGCTCGCTCAAGAACTGGGTAATGAGCGTCGCGTATTATGTTTCGATGAATTTTTTGTATCAGACATCGGCGATGCCATGCTGTTATCAGGCTTGTTCGAATGCTTATTTAGAGAAGGTGTGGTGCTGGTTGCGACATCGAATATACCGATCGAACGCTTATATGAAAATGGCTTAGCGCGACATAAATTTTTGCCCTGTATCGCACTATTGCAGCAACATATCAATATGTTGCATCTTTGCGGTGAGCAAGATCATCGTTTACATCATTTAGACACCTCCCTAAGTGAGGCGGATTTAGGTAGCTTGTCCACGTATGTTGGCGTTTCAGAAAATATGAATTTCCCCGCTGTGTTTGCTCAGTTGACTCAGGAGGTGGATAGCACACAAGTGACGAACACCACGATAGAAATTTGCCATCGTGATATTCCCGTGCGCAAGGCGACCAACATGAAAACCGCTAGCAATGTTGCTTGGTTTGATTTTAGTGCACTGTGCGAAGGGCCGCGCTCTCAGCTCGATTACATGGAAATTGCATCGCATTTTAAGACTGTGATGATCAGCGAGGTTCCTCATTTAGGAGCAAGGGTCAGAGGCTGGATAAAAGCCAGAGGCACGGAAGATGGTGTTGGGGATAATCAAGCGACCGTTACGGGGGAGCGAGTCTTGTCATACTCAAAGAATGATGACAAAGCGCGGCGCTTTATTAGTCTTATCGATGAGCTTTACGATCAAAATGTTAGGCTTTACCTAAGTTGTGATGTACCGCTCGATGAGCTGTATCTAGACGGCGCTTTGACTTTCGAGTTTCGCAGAACGTATAGCCGTCTGATTGAAATGAGTCGAGGAACGAGTAAACAGTAGGTGCAAAATGATAAGGCAACCCACTGGCAAGATGCACCTGTGAAATGGTTTGGTGAAAGAAGCAGGGTAGGCCCTTAGTGAGCAATGACTTTATTACGACCTGTTTCCTTAGCTTTATATAGTCTCTCATCCGCCAGTTTGTAAATTTGGTTCAACGTCTGACCATCTTCGGGCCAGTGTGAAACGCCAATGCTCACGCTGATTTTCATGTCCTTACTATTAATCAATATGTCTTTTTCTACGATTAAGCGGATACGTTCAGCAATATTTTTAGCCTGCTGCTCGCTGGTGTCTGGAATAAGCATACAAAATTCTTCACCCCCTAGGCGGAAAGCCCAGTCATTTAAGCGGCGTGTTTCATTGATAAGCCGAGCTACCTCAATCAGCACCTTATCACCAATATCATGGCCGTATTCGTCGTTGACCTTTTTAAAGTGGTCTAAATCAATGAGTAACATTGACACTGTTTGTTGTTGTTCCGGGAGACTTTCACACAGCATCTCGAAGCTGGAATCGAGCAACAGCCGGTTATTTAAACCTGTTAATGGGTCCACCGATGCCATTTGCTGCAATCGTTTAACCATTGCTGCTCTTTTTGATTCATAGGTGTAAGACAAGGCCCAAATAGCCGATAAACATAGGCTGATGTTCACCACCGATATCAGAGGTATCTCACTTGATTCAAAGGACAGAGCCCTACAAAGAATAGCCACGCCAGCAATGACATACACACAGGTAAAAACGTTGCCTAGGGTGATGCCAAGCAGAAGGTAAGAAAGGACTGGGATTAAGAACAGCCAAGTATAAAGGGCCGCTTTAAATGCGACGGTGAATATACCAATCAAAATAACCGTATAAACGGTAAATAGAAACAAGGACGACCAAAGCGTCAGATTGGGGGTTTTCTTGTGAATGGCGAGTAGCCCTACAGAAAACAAAACAACCGCCAATTCAATTAACGCATACACTTTGAACCCGTTGAGCCAATTGTTAACAACAAAGATTGAGCCCGCGAAAATGATGATGCACAGGACTACCTTCAGCACAGTTCGTCGATAGTCCAGCTCGTTTGCCCATAAACTCGGTCTAAACATTTACCTAAATATTCCTTGTCTTAACAATACGTGAAATTGCTTTGCCTTTATCTGGAACTGCACTACCTGTGTAATAAAATACACTAAGCAATGCTATTACTTCATTATACACACCCATTGTACGTATATTTGAGTTGAATGAGATTCAACTAAAGACTAAGGGTTGGTTATCTGTCGGGGCAACGCTGTAGCAGACTACTTTGCATGATGATCCGAGATAAAGGGTAACGCGCATCAAAAAAACGCATATTCTAGTCTTCTCCCCATTAATGCATTTTTAACATCATGTACTAGGCTCATTTTTAGACTGAGTCAATTTTGACGTTTGTACTTCTCAGCCTTTTATTCACCCTTCTTTTGAAAAGGAACACAACATGGATGTACAAAATCTTACGGTTGGCCCTATTACCGGTCACACTTCATATCATTTGGTTAGAATTTTTGGGCGGGCTGAATTGTCTATTTATGATGGTAGACCGCGTAAGGCTCACGGTGTCATTCAATATCGAAAAGCGGGTAAGTCGGCGTTCAGTCCCCCTTTGTATTTTAAAATGAACCCGAATTTCGACCTAACGGGTGTGGTGGTGTTAACCGAGTTAGAAGAAAATACGGCCTATGAATATCAGGTAGGTTGGTTTTATTCCGAGGTAGATTCTAGCGAAATCAATGTCGACAACGTGCTGAATTGGAAGCATATCGATATCAACCATATGAGAACCGCATCATCAGATGTGACGCAAGCAAGAACCATTGTGTTTGGCTCCTGTCGGTATGTTTTACGATTGTTCGGCGGACTGTGGTGGGATGATCGCAGTGATAGAACCTTCAAATCCATTTTAGAGCATACAAAAGACCATAAGCAGGTTGATCAGCTCATCATGTGTGGCGATCAAATCTACGCGGATGACTTGAACGTCATTTGCGCCGATGATTCCCTAGACGAATACAATAAGCGTTATCGTAAAGTCTTCACGTCTAAATATCTGCGCCGGTTAATGTCGTGTACTCCAACGTATATGACCCTAGATGACCATGAAATAGAAGATAATTGGCCGCAATCTGCTAACGCCAAAGACTGGGTGACAAAATTTCCAGCCGCTATTCATGCATACTCGACGTATCAGGCCAGTCATAGTCCGCTTTTTGATTTGAACGGTAGCCGTATCACAGGTGCACCGACGCATCTTTGGTACACATACAGTGATGGCTGCTGTGATGTGTTCGTATGTGACACTAGAACAGAGCGCCACCTAACTGAAGGGGCCCAAGAAATGCTAGGGCCGATGCAGATGGCGGCCTTAAAAAAGTGGTTAAGCGATGGCAGTGAACGGGTGAAAATAATTGTGTCCAGTGTGCCGCCCTATGAATCCGAGTCGTCAGATAAATGGCATGGGTTTATTCATCAGCGAGACGAGATTTTTGAGTGCATTAGAATAAACGAAGTTCGAAAAGTGGTTTTTTTATCGGGTGATGTGCATGCCTGCATGGCCTCTCAATTAGAATTGAGTACGAGTGTTACCGTGACGTCAGTGGTTTCATCTGCGCTATTTTGGCCTTACCCGCACCCTAACAGGAGAAGCTTTAAACTTAGAGGAACGATTGATACGCTAACAAGCAGTACCTACAAGGTTAAAAAATCCAGTGATGTCTTCCCGACGGATGCCTTTACAAAACTTCGGGTTTCTCCCGGCGGTTTAAGAGTGGAATTTTATACCAGAAAAGGAGAAAAGCTTGGGAGTAAGCATTATAAATATTAATCACACAATACGAAAACGGAGCCAAGGGGCTCCGTTTTACTGTCTATGATCATCAGGATAGCGAGTTAGTTTCAAACGCGTCAACTTTCAAACGAACCAACTTTCAAAACGCACCAACTTTCAACCGCACCAAGCCTTGATGTTAGAAGCGATATGTCATGTCTATTCCCATTTGTCGACCTCGTCGAGCGGCACTAAAAAATGCTCGCGGTGAGCCATTATCAGCCCCGTCAGGCGCAGTGTTAAGGGATGAAAAGGTAAAGTAAGGAATGCCTAACCAGCGAGATGTCAGAATGGGAGCATCTTCATCTGTCAGGTTTCTAGCATACAAACTCACCCGCCAGTTTTCGCCGTTTACACCCATTCGGGCGCCCATAATGATAGCGCTGGGCACATAGGCTAAGTTATGCACTTGCACATACTTTTTAGACTCATAGCTGGCATCGATATTAAAGAAGGCTTCGAGTTCGCCGGTGATGGGCGTGATGTATTCTAAAAAGGCACTGGCTTGATGCTTCGAACTGAGAGGGAACGCGTTGCCATCGATAGAGCAACTAGCGGACGTGGTAATACCAAAATCGTCTCTAAAATCGGTACCCGTAGTCGTGCCAGGTGTTAACACTCCGCCGCCGCTGGTTAATGACCACTGAAAGTCGTCACAACCTTTGGTAAATTTGGTGTCCGCTAATGCATAGGTAAACCGCCCTGATAAGTTATCGGTAAACTGGGCGTTAATATCCAGCTCTATACCAAATACTTTACCTTCGCCTTGGTTTGTGGCGACAGAGGTGATATTGCCTGATGGTACATTCAGCGGTGTCGTCAATTGAACGTCGCTTACATCGTTGTAAAACATAGAAACCGTGGCATATATCTTGTTCAAGGCGCTGCTTTTTATACCGAGCTCGTAAGTGGTGATTTCTTCCTGCTCGTAGGTGGGTTTGCCCGTGTCGGCGCCAGCTGAGCCATTAATGCCGCCAGGTTTAACGCCTTGGGCGACGATGCCGTAAAATATGGTGTCGCTGTCATAACGGTAATTGAGGGTGGCTCTGGGGGTAAAGTTGTTCCAATTGCCATCTGCATCAAACGTCATTAGGCCATCTGGGGCAAACTCGGTCACCGTTTTTTCTTCTTCGGCCCAGCGAGCTTCAAGCGTACCGTCAAGCTTATTGTTAAATTGGTAATCAACAGAGGCATAAACGGCCTTGTTGGTGACCGTACTGTTGTCTTGGAAAATACCGACTTTGGTGTCTTCAAAGGTCAGATCAAAACTATCTCGGTCTTGCTCATAGTAAAAAGCACCCGCCATCCACTGGAGTTTTCCTTCAGGTGATTGAAAGGTGAACTCGAGCGTTTTATCTTTGGTTTCTTGGCGTGACGTATTGGCAAAGAAGGCCTCTTGTCCCGGTGCAAAGGTATAATTTACCGATGAATTATCGCCATCAGAGCCCGTACTGACGTCGTCATCACGATAACCCAGTGCTAACGACATGCTATAGCCTGCATCGGTTTCATACTCCATTGCCAAACTCGAAATAATCAGATCTCGACCGACGCCATCAAAGGCGGTTCCATCTGCAGTATCGTAAGGCGTGCCGAAAAACGTTGAGCCAGAAGGTAGAAAGCTACTAACCGGAACACCCGGCACCTCGTTTGGTATACCGTCGGTATCCGCTTTATCGTTAAGGGCAATGGGCTGGTTTTTAATCTCGCCACAGAAGTATTGAAAGTTATTGTCAGAGCCAGAGGCAGCCCAAGAGGCCAAAGAGCGGTAGCCAGGTGCGCAGTTGTTTTCGCTGGTGGGGGTTAGGAAAAACGGCCGTGTTTCATCTCTGTCTTCTTGGCTTTGAAATCGAAAGCGCACACCGAGTTTGTCAGAGGGGGCCGCATCTAAAACAACGCTAACTGAACGCGTGTCTTCGCCACCCACTATGTCATCGGTGACGATATTGCGCCAATTATCATCACCGTCAACTTGGTAATCTCGCAGACTTAAGCTGGCCGCTAACCAATCATTTAACGGGCCGCTGATATACGCAGAAGCTGTGCGCTGTGCATCTTGCGCCAAGTTCAATTTTACGTTGCCGGTAAAGTCACCGTGATCAGGGCCTTTGGTGATGAAATTGATTGCCCCTGAATAAGAATTTCGCCCGTACAAAGCACTTTGCGGGCCTTTCACCACTTCTACTCGGGCAACGTCTGACATATCTAAGCTCTGCACATCACCAGAATAGTAGTTGCCGTCAATAAAGTAAGCTGCGCCTGACTCAACCCCGAACTGTATACCAGCGAGTACGTTGCCCATACCGCGAATAACCGGGCGTTCCGTGGCACGACCAAAGGCTTTAGAGAAGCTCAACCCAGATGAAAAGCGTGCAATATCATCGATGCTTTGAAAGCCTTGTTGCTCGATCATAGTGTCAGAAAAAGCAGAAACGGCCACAGGAATACGGTTTAATGACTCGACTTTTTTACGTGAGGTGACTTCAATGATTTCCAGTGCATCGTCGTTTACGGGCACAGCCGGTGCTTCTTGAGCTAGGGTAATCAATGGTTGCGTCATCAAAATCGATGCAATCGCCAGCGGGAGCTTTTTTATTATTAGTGTCATTGGCATTCCTGTTGAGTGTGGGTATGTGCGAACAAATTATTGTTTGATCGGTATCGGTATCGGCAATCTAGCACTGCTAACTCAGGGGCGGTTTGATAAAAATCAACAATCTCAATCTGCTTAAATAACTGGTTGTGCAGTAAAAGAGTCATGCGTTTTATATTGATGAATGAAATAAAAAAACAGCCAATAACAAGGGGTTATTAGCTGCTTTGTAAGATTTTATTATTCTTTTTTTATAGCGGACTAACTTAATCGCTGGCTTTAGCTGGGGCGTCGAGCAATTGATTTACTTCTATCCAATAACCATCTGGATCGCGGATCATAGACACCATAACGGCGATTTTGCCACCGTCTGCTCTAGGATATTCAACATGATGAGGCGCCTCAATAACGGCTACCTTGGGGGATTGCTCAACGCTTTTCCATCGAGTGTCTAGGTCAGATACGTTCATCACCATAATAGGGTCACCGGGGACCGGCTCATCAAACTTCTCTTGGCGCTGGGGCTTTTCAGGGTATATGTATTGCAGTAAACCTAGTGCACCAATGAAGGTGTCGTTCGCTTGCATCAGCACCAAACGGCGCTTACGGGTTTCGCCGTTTTCCATGGGGCTATTAATCATCTGATCGTAAATCACATTTAAACCAAGCGCATCGCGATATAATTGCAACGACGTGTCGATGTCATTAACGAGAAAGGTTGTGCGGCGAATATCGACTGAAATACGGTCTTCGTCGCTTACAGGGGCCGCAATACTTTGAATACAGGGCAGGGCACACAGTACGACTGCAAATAAAGAGGATCTGATTTTCATGTTTGGTTTTCCATTTTTATCGTTACCGACGTTGTTGATGCTTGCTTCGCTTAAAAACAAATAACAATATCTACGCCATCTAAAAATGGCGCATTGATAATGATCAACTGTGCTGCTTTGTACTGCTGATGGACAAATTAGTCAGCGTAGGAAATCAGCTTTTCGCTGTCGGTAACGGTGATTTGGTAGTTGCTTTCGATAGAGATTAACCCGTCTTTTTTCAATTTACTGAACCCGCGGCTAGCGGTCTCTAAACTCATGCCTAGGTAATCAGCAATATCTTGTCGGCTCATGGGCAATAAAAAGCGATGTGTACCACGGCCCAGCCTATGTTCCATATCTAATAGAAAGTGAGCTAAGCGCTGGTGAGCGGATTTTTGCCCCATGATAAACAGTTGATCCAAAATCAGTGACAAGATATGCCCAGTAACGTCGTGATAACGTTTGGCTACCGCAGGGTATTTATCGAAAATATCTTGCATTAACTTACGGCTAATGCGGATGACCACGCAGTTGGTTAGTGCTTTTGCGCTAAAGCTATAACTGACATTTTCAGATAATCCAGCGAGATTACCTGTGAACAGAAAGGCAAATACTTGGCGCGAACCTGATGCGGTAGAGCGTTCAAGCATTAATGAGCCAGACTCAGGAATGTATACGTATTCTGGTGCGTCTTTTTCTCGAAACACGTATTCACCTTGCGCGAAAGACACTTCTTCTGCATCTTCGGCTAGCTCATCAATGAAGGCATTGGCCCCTTCAACTTCTTTAAAATGGCTTCCGAAACATGAGGTAAGGGAAGTTTTAATGACTACTTTATTGATATCGAGTGACATGAATTCAGCCTATTTTATTATTATATTAACGCGCTTGATAAAACTCGATCCATGTTTGGTCTGGCGTTCTAATTGCCAGCATATCCACTGTTCCATATGGAGGTAAATTCAGCGTCGCCTGAGATACAATTTGCACTTCATTTTCGAGCAAATACCCTTTGAGTGCAGGTAAATTGTCTACTGGAAAACGCAGGGTGACAATGCCTAAATTTGGTGGCGCGGCTTTGGCGCTAACATTTTTACCCATAGCACCGTGAAACTGCAGCAATTCAACTGACCCTTCGTTTCGTTTTTGTGGATGCAAGATGTACACTGAACGGGGAATTTCTGTGGTTAGGTTATAGGGTAGTCCCAGCACATTTGGGCCCGCATCTTTACTGGCCCCTTTGTGCTCTAAATACACTTGAAAGCCAAGTACATCGCGGTAAAACGCTAAAGACTTGTCTATGTTATCGACGACTTGGGTGGAATTAAACACTCGGCTCATGTGCTTTACGTTTGGCCAGCCTTCTAGCGTGGGCTTGATGCGTTCGATCATCGCAAAACTGATGCCGTCAAAACCAGTTGCTATCCACTCAGTGACTTCATAAGGACCAAAGGTAAACGAGACGGGGTCGCTTGTGCCGCGCCAGCCAGCATCTTGCAACTGTTGACGTTTAGTTGCCATATCAGCCACTCGCACGTTAACGTCAAATATGCCACCAACATCCCACGACTGGGTGTTTGCCCGAATAATCTCTTGCGCTACGTTGTCGATTTGAATTAAACGCACGTAACCACGTTGCTCACCTTTGTTGGCCAGCAGTACTTGCTTTAGGCGTGCCTTCTCAGGCAGTTGCCATAACTGCTTTAGCTCTGGCGCGACGTATTCTGTAGAGCGTACTTCCCAACCTGCATATTGTTGGTAAAACAGGCTGCTTCTTTCGACGTCTGAGACGATAAAAACGGTTTCGGTAAACCCGTTAAGTGTGAAGTCTTTTGCGTGAGTAAAAGGCACGATCAACAAGGACACCAGAAAGGAGCACAGCAAAGAACCCAGTAATATAGATGTCAGTTTGAAGGCGCGCATTAGGGTTGCACCTCAAACACTTCAATTAAAAAGCCGTTGGGGGCACGTAACGTGGCAACCATGGATTCGCCCACAAGCGGATCGTTAACCCGTTTAGGCTGACTGACTATCATTGCGCCGTGTGCGTTGGCATTATCCATGACCTGTTGTATCGAGCGTACAGGGAAGCTCCACATGCCTAAGCCAATATTCGGTAAGCTAGGTGCATTTTTGGGTTTGATCGGTTCAACGTTGTGAAAATCCACAAACAGCATGTGGCCAGTCGTCGCGCCTTTACTGTATACAATGGCGAATCTGAACTCGGTGCCATTGGGCAGATTCATTGCCCCTTTGTCACCAGCGGATTTGAATACCCTGTCTGAGCGAATTTCAAGGCCAAGTACGTCCGTATAAAAGGTAAGCTGTGATGCTGAATCTGTGATCACTTGTGCCGAATAGGCAGGCCCACCTTTGCCGTTTGCGTCTGTTGGGCCCAATTGCGCCATACCATTGCCACGGGTGATAGCGACTCCATGATTAAAATCTGGGGCATTAAAAATGGTTTCGTCTATTTGGTAGGTACTACCATCCGCGCGTGGGATAGGGTAGCTTTCAAGGGTATTGAGTGCCCCAAAACCTATGGTACGAATGTGTCTATCCAGCGCAATGGTATCCGTATTGGGAAAGCCCAAAGAGAAAGGCCCTAGCTCTCTCGAGTTCCAACTATCATGGATGGTCGGCATGGGCTTACTCAGCACAAGTAGACGAATTTGTATGGCGCTGTTTACCCCTTTTCGATATAAGCGATAAGTCTGCCAACTTAGATCGTCTGGCATTTGCCATAGTGCACGGTGTGTTTTTTCCAGAGCAGGACTTATTTTTAAAGGCCCTTCAACCTGCATGCCCATACCATCACGGTAAAACAATAGGCTTTTTTCCAACGATACCGTGGCAATCGTCACGGTATGTAGTGGCATTGCAAGGGCGTCTTGCACACTACTTTTGGGCGCTAATGCATCGTTTGAATCTGCATAGGCATGTTTGGCAAGAGTGAAGCTCGCTAACAGTGCGCCTATGATTAAAATCAAAAATTGTTTATTCAATTTCAAACTCATTAAAATTTGTCCGTACAAATATTCGTGTTGATAAATCATATACAAGTACCGAATAAAAGGTAACTGCACATTTGTATTCCTGATTTGTTGGTGCTTGGCAACGATCGCATTGCCAAAATTGAGCATTATTTAGGGCGGGGTCAGTATGGATTAGACGGTGCTAAACCTTGCCACATATAGGTTTTGATTAAGGTTATAAGCAAGCGATGGGTAGTGGAAACAAGCGTAAAAGAAATGCGTAAAACGCGCTAAAATTTGGGCAAAGCGTGTCTTAGATCAATTGACAAAGATCAATTAGCCCGATAAAAAGTACACGTGTTTGCGACTTAGAAGCCGTGTGAATTGCAAAAGTATGGCGTTTGAAAGCTAGGTAATAGCATATTGTGCGCTCAAATTACGCGCTTAAATAGCGTGATTAAAAAAATGCTTAAAGGAGCGCAAGGAGATGAAGATAGCCGTGGACACATTAACCTGTGATGGGGTGCGAGGTTTGCTAGAAGAGCATTTAGCAGATATGTACGCCACATCGCCACCCGAAAGCGTGCATGCATTAGATATGCAGGCGCTTAAACATGAATCGATCACGTTTTGGTCAGCTCGCGAGAACGACAAGGTGTTAGGTTGCATCGCATTAAAGTCGTTGTCGGACACCCATGGCGAAATTAAATCCATGCGCAGCGCTCATGATGCCCGTAAACGTGGCGTTGGAGCGGCGTTGCTACAGCATTTGATTCACCATGCCAAGCAAAGTGGATTATGCCGCCTAAGCTTAGAAACCGGCACCATGAGTTACTTCGAACCCGCTAAAAACCTGTATCGTAGGTTCGGCTTTGTTGATTGTGGGCCGTTTTCTAGTTACCCGCTTGACCCGAATAGTTGCTTTATGACCTTGTTGTTAGATGACTTGCCGATTTAGCAATTAAATTCATGTTCAGTTGTGCACATGAACGAATAAAAAAAGGTGACGATTAACCGCTTCGCCACCTTTACCGGGAACTTGAGCCACTTTTATGTTCAGTAGCGACCAGACGCTTGGTACATTTGCATTTTCGAGGGGCGAGGACGTTTGCGATGAGGCGCATATGCGCCTCTCACACGATCGAAATCATCTGGCGTACGAAAACTCGGGATAAAGTCGTTACTTGATGTTATCCATTTATCTAAAATTGCACTGTGATGCGCAAGCACACTAAAGTAGTTTTCGTCAGTGGCAAGGTTTGTCAGCTCGAACGGGTCGTTGATCAAATCATATAATTCTTCTTTGGGTCTTGGGGCCAGAAACGGTCTAGCTTGGTTTGGCGTTAATGCACCTTGCTCGAATAATCGGGTAAGCTCCCACCATGTTTTGTGGTAAACCGTGTCCGCACTCGGTGTGGCAGGTAAATCGTAGTAGTTGTTGCGAATGTACCGATACTGCTCGGTGCGTACGGAACGGCCATGATCTTCGAAGTCGTGCCAGTTACGCTCTGAAATCGCATACTCTCGAAATGGCTTTTCAGGGGATTCGAATAATTCAGTCAGACTTTTACCTTCAAAGGTATTTGGGATATTTGTGTTGGCTAAATCTGCAAACGTAGGGGCTAAATCTATGCTACTGATAATACTTTGGCTAACGCTGCCTTTAGGGATCCCATTTGGCCAATAGGCAATAAATGGGGTTTTAACGCCTGAGTCGTATAGCGTGGTTTTGTCTCTGGCAAAGGGCCGGCCATTATCCGCCACAAATACGATCAAGGTATTCTCTGCTACGCCTTGTTGTTCAAGAGTATTGACGACCTTGCCAACGTGTTCGTCTAAGCGGGAAATCTCGTCGTAATAGGCGGCGAAATCATTCATGTAAAGTTCGGTCGCTGGGTAATAAGGCGGTAAGCGCACATCGTCTTGAGTATGTTTATGGGGGTATTCACCTTGATAAAACGGACGATGTGAATCCCATGAGGCGAACCATAAGAAAAACGGTTTGTCTTTTGGGCGTTTCTCTAACAGCGGCACCCACTGTGCGCTACCTGAGGGCTCATCAATGCCATATCTAGACTCTACCACTTCATCAAATCGTTGCTTGGTGTCTTCGCCTAGGTGCCACTTTCCAGCGGCTGCTGTCCAATAGCCAGCGTCACGTAACGTTTGTGAAACAGTGACTTGTTCTTTCGGCAAAGGCCAGTGAAGCTGCTCTGCATTGGTGTTGTGAGGGTAGCGGCCAGTGATCATACTTGCGCGGCTAGGGCTGCACGAACTTGCCGTCAAGAATGCGTTATCAAAGCGCATACCGCCCTTGGCGAGCTTATCTAGGTTGGGGGTTTTTACCCCAGTGTGACCGTAGGCCCCAAGATCGTCCCAATTTAAATCATCTGCAATGATCAATATTATGTTGGGGCGTTGTTTTGCAACCACATGAGGAGCAAGCAACAGCGCACTCAATGTAAAAATGGTTTGCGCCACCATTTTAAAGTGCCTATAGAGTGTAAATTTAAACATATCAAATTCCCTGTACCACGTGTAATCAATGTAAGAGGGCGATGATTAGCCCTCTGTTTATATAATACCAGCGCTAAAATTTAGCACTGACACCTATGTTGTACCTTGCACCAAACTGCTCTGCACTGATGAGTTGATCGGCAAAGCGGCCATGTCTGCGGGTAGTTTCTTCAGTGATATTTAATCCCTCGACGAACACCGACAGATTTTCATTAATGTCATAGCTGACATTAATATCCCACTGGCCATACGCTTCAACGAAGTTTGGCTCCCCTTGACGCTGAGGTTGGTAGAGCGCCAATAAGAAATCATCCCGCCAGTTGTAAGCAATACGTGCCTGAAAGCCGTCTTTTTCATAGAATGCGATAAGGTTTGCTGAATCGCTCAATCCGGTTAACGCAAAGGTGCTGTTAACGTCATACACATCGTATTCAACGTTTCCATCGACAAAGGTCATGTTGGCCACTGTACCAAATCCGCTTTCACCAAAAATGTGTTGTAGATTGAGCTCCCAACCATCTACTTCGGCATCATTTAAATTATCGGGCGATGAGATTAAAAAGGTAATTTCTGGATCGTCAGGGGTAGAGAAACACGCGGGGTTGCCGCCGACTACTTCATCTGGGCAACCTGGGCGAGGAATGATACTCGGATCGGTAAGAGGGTTGCCGTTCACATCAGGCATCGTGCCTTCTCGAGTAGTAATACCGATAAAGTTTTCAACGTACTTTTTGAAGAAACCTACTGATGCGTAGCTACCATTGCCATAATACCACTCTAGCGATAAATCGATGTTCTTTGATTCAAGAGGCAGTAATCCAGGATTGCCAATTGAGGCGCTGTAAGGACCGTCAGGTCTTGCATCTATGGTTGTTGAGGGAAACAATGATGATAAATCAGGGCGGCTCAAGGTGGTGCTATATGATACGCGACCGACTAAGTCGTCAGTAAACTCGATGTTGAAATCCATATTTGGCAATAATCGTGTATAGCTGCCTTCAAGACGAATATTGGTCGGCTCGTCGGTAAACACTTCGCCAAAACGCCCTGCTGTATTAACGTAGTTTAAAGATTTAATGCCCCGTTGAAGAGATGTTGATGTGACATCTGTGTCTTCCCAGCGTAGGCCTGCATTGAACTTAATCGGCATCTGATTGAATTCTGTTTCAAAATCAAAGGATAAATAAACGGCGAAGGTTTCTTCATTTACACCGTTGTATACAGGGTCTTCTTGAAAGTAAAAACCTTGATCTTTCACCAGTTGCAAAGCGTCTTGAGCGCTGTAACTCGATAGCAAAGGAAAGAAGTTGCTGTTGCCACCTATGTCTTTGCCAAAGCCATTGCTGCTATTGAACTGTAAATCCAAAGTAGAAATATCAAGCGGCACGAAGGCGATGGTTCGCTTGGCATAGGTGTCTATTGTGTAATCGGTATTGGCCACTCCGAAATTGATTTTGTTTAACGCGCCGCTATAGGCATTGAGCCATTGTCCATGTAACTGTGCTTGCTTGATGTTGTTTTCAATTTCGTATCCGCGGGTTTGAAACAAATCAAATTGAATGTTCTGGCTGGCGTAAGGGTCTTGACCGGGTAAATCGGCTGCATCGAAGAATATATCTGGTCGACCATTTGGGTGAGTCGTAATGCTCACATCTACGCCGCCACGGTCGGCAATACCATCGCCATTGGTATCGTTCACACGTGGGTTTTTCAGGTTCATGATGGTTTCTGAGTTGCGCCCATCTGGCTGCGAATGTGACGTTGAGTCATGGTAATCGAAATTAAAACTTAGGTTTTCCGTGGCTTGATACTCAAGGTTCAAGCCGATTGAATCATTTTCAGTATTAAAGTAGTTGTGATACGACCAAAAATTCAACTCATCGTCATTTCTAAACGGATTAGTGACTGTGCCGTTAGCATCTGCGTCACCTCCTGTATCACCGTCAAACCAAAAGCTGGTGCGATTAATGTTCGAGGTTTCTTCAAATCGTGAAAGGGTGTAGTCCAATGTTGCAACTAAGGTGTCGCTTGGTGCCATTTGCAGCACCAATTGCGCATTTTGTCGCTCTCTGTGGTTATCGTGGGTATCCACACTGATGGACAATGGTGCCCAGTGTGTGCGGCTTGGATTTAGATTTGTATCTATGCCACTTTTATCAACGTTAGAACCTCGTTCAGGCACCCAGCCAGGTGTGCCGACACGTTCCTTACGACTGTCACGCTCAGCGTGTGATAGAGACAACAGCACACCGACTTTACCGTCTGCAAATTGCTGGCTCACCATACCTGACACCTCGGGTGTAACGCTATCGCCCACTTCGACACTGGTATCCACTACGCCTTTGACCGTTGCCACGGCTTTGAAGCCATCATAATCAAAAGGTTTCGCGGTTTTTATATTAATAGTAGAGCCGATGCCACCAGAGGAAATGTTCGCCTTACCAGTTTTGTATACCTCTACACCTGACACACTCTCTGCGGCAATTTCACGAAAATTAAAGCTGCGATCAATTCCGTCTTCTAACAAAGTGGATGATGTGGGCATTTGACGATTGTTGAGGGTGACTAAATTAAAGCTAGGTCCAAAGCCGCGCACCGTGACTTGATTCCCCTCGTTGTTGGAGCGGTCAATTGACACACCGGTAATACGTTGCAGCGATTCAGCCAAATTGGTATCAGGGAATTTACCTATATCTTGTGCAGTAATCGCATCAACGACCCCATCTGAATCACGTTTTATATTTGCTGCGCTAACCAATGCACCTCTGACGCCTTTCACATTGATAACTTCTACTTCTTGGTCGTCCGCTTGTTGAGCGTAAACAGGTGAAGTGGTGTGCAAACTTATTAGTGCAAACGCCACGGCACTGGCAAGTTTGGTATGGGTAAAACTATGTGTAAAGTGTTTCATGCGTTTCTACCTTATTGTCCGTATTGTATCTGAGTACCATTTTGGTATTTCATGAGTCAGCTTGATTTCGCTTGTCTCGCTTACTCTTTGGAATCGAAGTTCAGTTGTCTTTGTCGATTTATGTACTAATTTTTGGGAGAAATACCACTCATTGCAACAATTAATTGTTAACAATTGTGGTGGATAATTGCACATTGTTTTAACAAGCTCAATACAATTTGTTGAATTTTTATGTGCTAAATAAAAAGAATTATGTGTAATTTTTTTTTGTGGGGGGGGCTATTTAACGTGATTAAGTTTCTTTAAATCTTTGCTAAATGGTGAATTATTGACTGGAGTGGGTATTAAGCATTTATAAAAAATTGAGATGTTAAACGTTTAGGTAGCGCGCTAAGATAAGAGTATATTAAGCGTTAATAATATCCCGCGACCCGAAAATAACGCGTTATGTGCAAGAGCACAGAAGACAGCGGCGAGTGCCAGAAAGAGATAAGCCCCGTTACCACATCAGACACAATAGAGCCAAATGAACAAAAATAGTTTGTCACCAAAACACGTGTTAACTTCCCCCTTGCTCACAGATCAGGCCGGTGTTTACGCCAACATTTTAAGCGACATTATCAATGCGGTTTTCGTCAGTGGTGAGCGTTTAGTGACGACGCAATTGGCCCAACGTTATAGCACCAGTATCAACCCAGTTAGAGAGGCATTAAAGCAATTGCAAGGAGAGGGGTTTGTTAACGTTGCGCCAAACTCAGGTGCCAGTGTCTCAACTTTCACCGCAAGTGATACACGCGATGTATTTGAGGTGCTGCAACTGCTCGACCCCTACCTAATGGAGTGGTTTGTTGAAGAGCATATTGATGAGCAGCGTCATGAACTTGAAAATGTTTTATTTGAAATGGAAAAGCTTACGTCGCTTGCTGAGCCACCTCATGGTGTGTTTCGACATTTAGACACGCAGTTTCATTGGCTTATGTATAAAGACCATTACAATAAGAATGCAGTGGAAATCTGGCGACGTAATAGGCTCATTTTACATGTTGCCCATGGAAGCCTGACATTGAGCTCTCGGCGTATTGAACAAAGTATTGCTGAGCATAAAGCATTGCTTCAGGCTCTCGAAGAAAGAGAGGTAGCAAAAACCTTAAAAACGTTGAAAGCGCATATCGCCAGCAGTGGCCGATATTGGTCTCGATACCAAGTACGTTAACTTTTTTCAATCAATAAAAAAGTCACTCAGCGTGCGGGCTGTGCGACTTTTTAATTAAACTGAGGAGGTTCACAACTAAAGGTAAAATATTTATCAGTAAAAACTTAACCTTTATAGTGTAGACCAATGCTTGTCGTCTAGGCCAATAGCGTAGACATGGCTTTGTACCCTTGCTGGATAGTTTTCAATTTGTCGTCTGTTTTATCGCGTTCAACAAATCTGTGTTGAACACCAGAAAGCGCAGATTGGGCGAAGATAGGCGCAAAGTCTATTGTTCCTGTGCCCACATCGGCAAAGTTTCCTGCTTCATCCATATCTTTTACATGCCATAGTTTAAAGCGCCCTGGGTGTTGCTTAAAGTAAGCGAGGGGATCTTGTTTGGCTTTAAACATCCAAAATAAATCCATTTCCATAGCCATTAAATTTTTATCCGTTTCGTTAAGCAGTACATCGTACGGTAACTGACCGTCACGCATTTCAAACTCGAAAGCGTGATTATGATAAGCCAGTTGTAAGCCCGTTTTGTTGCATGCCTCGCCGATCACGTTGCAACGCTCAGCGAGCTTTTTGTACACGTCTATGCCCGTGCCTCTTTGTTCTTCGGTCAAATACGGAATTACAATGTATTGATGACCCACTTCTAGGGCATGAT
This sequence comes from Paraglaciecola sp. T6c, assembly GCF_000014225.1. NCBI lineage: Bacteria > Pseudomonadati > Pseudomonadota > Gammaproteobacteria > Alteromonadales > Alteromonadaceae > Paraglaciecola > Paraglaciecola sp. T6c. The sequence continues at coordinate 3,279,501 of NC_008228.1, read as the reverse complement.
CAATCACTTTATCGATGCCACCATCAAATGCAGTGAGCCCAATATGAGCAGAAGGAGCGCTTAAACCTTCATTGTTTAGGATTGTCTTGATTTCACTGGGTTTGTGATTGAAATAACCAGCAAACTCTAGTTCTTTGTAACCTACAGCAGCGACTAACTTTAGTGTGGCGGGCACGCTAACTGCCATCATATCTCGCAGGGTGTACAGTTGTAGCCCAACTGCCGCTGGGGTCGTTAGCATATTGGCGGCAAATGCAATAGAACCAGGCATGGCTGCTAGGCCCAGAGCCGCTGCACTGAGTTTAACGAAACGTCTGCGACTGTCTTGATGGGCTAAATCAAAGCGAGATGTTTGTTCACAGACTGAGCTGTGGGCGAAATCTTTCATGGTTTTTTCTCCGAGTGGGTGCGTGTGTTATGCGTCTCAGCGAGTCGACTAAAGCGTCGGCGCTGGGCCCGTACTAGCGCGCACAATTAATTCAAATGGCATGATGACTTTTGGCGCTTTGGTGATCTTGCCTTCGAGTAAATCAATCAATAATGACACCGCACTTTGGCCAAACTCTTCTGCTGGCTGAGCGATAGTGGTCAGCGGGGGATCGCAAAATGCAGAAAATGAAATATCATCAAACCCCGCAATGGAAATATCTTGGGGAATTCGCAGTCCCGCTTGTTTAAAACACTGCATTGCCCCAATGGCGGTTTCGTCATTTTCACAAAATACCGCACTTGGGCGGTGCTCACTGGCAATGATTTTAGTGGCTGCGTCATGTCCGGATTGCAAGGTAAAGTCACCTGGATAGAGCAGGGAATCATCAAATTTCAAACCTGCCTCGGTTAGCGCATCGCCATAACCTGCCAAGCGCTCGCGCGTCAGTGGGCTTGATTGAGGGCCTTTGATGAGTGCGATACGTTTATGACCTTGCTCAATTAAATGCATCGTCATGGCTTTAGCCGCTGCGCGGTTATCTAACGTAACAACAGGGCAGTTAATGTCGTGCATGACCTCGCACGCGTTGACCATGGGCAGTAATTCGTTGGGCTTGTTGATCGATGCATCAAAGGGATTATGCGCTCTTAATTGAATGAGCCCATCAGCCTGAGAGGTTTGCACCATTTTTGCGTAGTTTGCCTCTATGGTTTCATCGCCCAGTGTGTTAGCAAGTAAAATGGTATAACCACGCTGGGCGGCCGCTATCTGCATTCCACTTATCACGCGAGCAAAAAAGACGTTTGCTACCGTAGGTACCAGTGCTACCAAACTATGTGTTTTACCTGAGCGGAACTTGACCGCCATCAGATTCGGTTTGTAACCCACTTCGTTTACGGCAAGCATAACTTTATTACGCGTTTTTGGTGACACGCGCTCCGGCTGCTGCAATGCCCTAGAGACTGTTGCCACCGACACACCTGCTAAATTAGCCACTTGCCTAATATTACTCATAGAAACCTGTCGTTGTATTTTTCACAGTGACGTTATTTCATACATAAAGTCAAAATGTAACCGTTAGCATTTAATGTAAAAATAATACCGCAGGAAAATTAAAAATCTAGCTATATTATTCAATAGGAGCGATTTTGAGTACGTTTTTGCAACGAAAAATTTACTTAAAGCGATAAATTATCATACTAATGGCTAATTACAGTTGACATGACCAAATGAAACCCGTTACATTTTAACGATATTATACATTTGTGTAACAATTGGCCGTGCGCCTCAATAGCATAGGAACGATTACGTGGCAAAAATGAACAAAGTTCGAATGGGTATGGTGGGCGGTGGTGAAGGCGCATTCATTGGCGCGGTTCATCGCCATGCCTTGGCCCTTGATGGTCAAATAGAATTGGTGTGCGGTGCATTTAGCCGTGACGAAGGCAATAACCAGCGCACTGCAGACGCACTGGGGTTAGATGATAACCGCGTTTATTCCAGCTGGGAGGCGCTATTAAAAGCCGAGCAAGCATTACCAGAAAATGAACGCATGCAAGTGCTCATCATAGTGACCCCTAATCATTTACATGTGCCAATTTCAATCGCGGCGATTGAAGCTGGGTTTCATGTATTTTGTGAGAAGCCCGCTGCTATTTCGCTCGAAGAAGCAAGTAATTTAAAAACGGCATTGAAGAAAAGCTCGGTGTTGTATGGCCTTGCACACACGTACTTGGGCTATCCCATGGTGTGGCAAGCACAGCATATGGTGGGCAGTGGCGCACTGGGTAACATTCGAAAAGTCTACGTTGAGTATCCTCAAGGTTGGTTGTCAGCCGATGAAGAAAGCCACAACAAACAAGCCTCGTGGCGTACGGATCCTGCGCAATCTGGTGGCAGCGGCTGTATGGGCGATATCGGTACCCATGCTTTCGGGCTGGTGGAGTTTGTGTTGCAGCAACAAGTGACGTCGCTTTGCGCCGATTTAAATACCCATGTAGATGGGCGTAGGCTAGATGATGACGGCGCTGCACTTATTCGTACAGATGGTGGAGCAAGCGGTGTGTTGATCGCAAGTCAAGTGTGTGCTGGTGAAGAGAACGCGCTAAAAATTCGGGTCTACGGTGATAAAGGTGGGCTCGAGTGGCAACAAATGGAGCCCAACTCGGTTATTTATCGCCCACTAGGCCAGCCGTTTCAGGTGTTACGAGCAGGCATGGGGCAACCCGGCTTGTGCCAAGAAGCATCAGAGCGTTGCCGCACACCAGCGGGTCACCCTGAGGGCTACTTAGAGGCAATGGCTAACTTGTACCGCTATTTTGGCAAAGCAGTGAAAGCAGCAGATGCAGGTACAGCATCAAAGAATGCCAATGAGCTTGGAAAAGCCGCTGGTGTACCTGGGATTGATTCAGGGATAAGAGGAATGGCGTTTATCGATGCCATGTTAGCCAGTAGTGACAGTGAAACCAAATGGCATGCTGTGCCAAGCGCTGAATAAACCGTTAAAGATCGCGCGAAAAAGATCACGGGAAAAGCTCGCGCGAAAAAGAATGCACAAAAAGCAAACAAATGAGTCTGTTACGTCACGAACAAGTGATTAACACGTAAGCCGCTCGGCGGTTTACCCAAGCGCACCAGTTAAGGAGAAGATTATGCCTGCTATTAAAGGCCCCGGAGTATTTTTAGCCCAGTTTATGAGTGATGAAGCGCCTTTCAACAGTTTGGATTCGATTGCTACATGGGCAGCCTCGTTGGGATATAAAGGAATTCAAGTTCCCACTGGCGATACAGCAATATTCGATTTGGAGCGCGCAGCGAATAGCCAAGAGTACTGTGATGAGGTGATGGCGATTTGTAACAAAGCGGGCGTGCAGATCACAGAACTTTCTACGCATTTACAAGGCCAGCTAGTGGCTGTGCACCCAGCATATGATGAACTTTTCGATAACTTCGCCCCTGAAGCGCTGCGGGGCAAACCCGCCGAGCGCACCGAGTGGGCAATACAACAAATGAAATGGGCCGCAAAGGCAAGCCAACGCCTTGGCTTAACAGCGCATGCCACGTTTTCAGGTGCGTTTTTATGGCATTTAGCATATCCCTGGCCACAGCGCCCTGCGGGCTTAGTTGAGCAAGGTTTTGCTGAGCTGGCAAAACGTTGGTTACCTATTTTAGATGCGTTTGATGAGGCGGGCGTGGACGTCTGTTATGAAATTCACCCCGGTGAGGATTTACACGATGGGGCGTCATTCGAATTGTTTTTGGATGCCGTTAATGGCCACCCCAGAGCGAATATTTTGTTTGACCCGAGCCACTTTGTTTTACAACAGCTTGATTACCTACAATTCATCGATTTGTATCATGAGCGCATTAAGATGTTCCATGTAAAGGATGCCGAATTTAATCCTAATGGGCGTTCTGGTGTTTACGGAGGTTATCAAGACTGGAAGGAACGCCCAGGCCGTTTTCGTTCATTGGGCGACGGCCAAGTCGACTTTAAAGGAATATTTAGCAAACTAACCCAGTATGGGTTTGATGGCTGGGCCATTTTGGAATGGGAATGCTGTTTAAAAGACTCAAACCAAGGGGCCGCTGAAGGTGCGCCGTTTATCGCAAGCCATATTATTACCCCCGCAGGGCGCGCGTTTGATGATTTTGCTGGTGCAGTGAGTGACGAGCAGCGCAATCGCAGAATATTGGGGCTGTAAAGCTTAAACGCTGCACAAATTGGCTCAGTGCCTTAATTAGCTTAGGGCCTTTAAGTGAAGCAATAAAAATGATGAGACGGTGCGGACGCATGCTTGCCAGTGCCATAATCAAGGGTTAGAAAATGAATACGATAACAACGCGATTAAGCGTGATGATGTTTCTGCAGTTTTTTATCTGGGGGGGCTGGTTTGTTACCTTAGGCACATTCTTGGCTAATACGTTGCAAGCCACTGGCGGTGAAATAGGCATGGCCTTTTCTACTCAATCGTGGGGGGCGATTATCGCGCCATTTGTGATTGGCCTTATTGCAGATAGGTACTTTAACGCAGAGCGTATTTTAGGTGTATTGCATCTCATTGGCGCAGTGTTGATGTATTGCTTGTATCAGGCGCCTGACTTTGATGCGTTCTACCCACTTGTTTTGGGTTACATGATCGCCTACATGCCGACCTTAGCGCTGGTTAACTCTGTGTCATTCGCACAAATGGATAACCCATCGAAGCAATTTGGTAAAATTCGCGTGTGGGGCACAGTGGGCTGGATTGTCGCCGGCTTAGCCATCAGCTATGCATTCTCATGGGATTCGAAACAGGCTATCGAAGAGGGCATGTTACGCAATACGTTCTTATTGTGTGCAGGCGCATCTTTGATACTCGGTTTGTTTAGCTTTACTTTGCCAAAAACACCGCCAAAAAGCGCCGGGGAGCAGGTTGGGCTAAAAGAGGTGCTGGGCCTTGATGCACTGGCACTGCTAAAAGACAGAAACTTCTTAGTGTTCTTTTTATCTTCAGTGTTAATTTGTATTCCTTTAGCGTTTTATTACCAAAATGCCAACCCGTTCTTAACTGAAATCGGCGTGGACAACGCAACGGGCAAGATGACCTTAGGCCAAGTGTCTGAAGTGTTATTCATGCTAGCCCTGCCAGTATTCTTAAACCGCTTCGGCATCAAAATCACTTTGCTCATCGGCATGCTCGCTTGGGTAGTGCGTTATGCATTATTTGCTTACGGCGATGCAGCTGGCGGAGTTGCATTACTGCTCGTGGGTATCGCATTGCACGGTATCTGTTACGACTTCTTTTTTGTTTCAGGACAAATCTACACTGATTCAAAAGCAGGAGAAAAAGTGAAAAGCGCCGCTCAGGGCCTGATTACCTTAGCCACATACGGTGTGGGTATGCTGATTGGCTTTTGGGTCGCCGGGCAAATAACCGATAAATACACCACCGCAGCCGGCCACTCTTGGCTTGATATCTGGTTGTTCCCTGCGGCGTTCGCCTTAGGTGTGTTTGTTATTTTCATGTTCACGTTTAAGGACGAAAAGGTGTCAGGTAATGAGTAACTCACGTCGCAATATGCTTAAAGGTATGGCACTTAGTAGTGCCGCGTTGGCAGCAAGTACAATGGTCAGTGGCTGTGCATCAAGCCAGGCGTCACAAAGTGGAAGTCAACAAACTACTTCGAAATTTAAAGGCAATATTAATCACTCGGTTGCGCGCTGGACATACGGAGAATTATCTATTGAAGAGCTTTGCCAAGTGGTTAAATCGTTGGGCTTTTCAGCCATCGATCTCATTGGCCCAGAAGGCTGGCCAATACTCAAGCGCTACGGTATCGACTCATCAATGTGTAATGGAGCTGAGCTGAACTTAGTCGATGGCTTTATTCACCCTGAATTTCATGATGAGCTTGAAAAGCGTTATCTAAAACATATCGATTTAGTGGCACAGGCGGGGTACAAAAACCTCATTTGTTTCAGCGGCAATGCCAGAGGTATGAGTAAAGAGCAGGGCCTTAAAAATGCAGTGGCAGGTCTTAAACGTATTTTGCCTTATGCTGAGCAAAAAGGTGTGGTAATACAAATGGAGTTGTTTAACAGCAAGGTTGATCACCCAGATTATATGGCTGACAGCTCGAAATGGGGCGTGGATCTATGTAAAGCCCTTGGCTCAGAAAATTTTAAGCTGCTTTACGACATCTACCATATGCAAGTGAATGAAGGCGATATCATTCGCACCATTCAAGATAATCATCAATATTTTGGCCACTACCACACTGCAGGTGTGCCGGGTCGTCATGAAATTGGAGATAACCAAGAGCTTTACTATCCAGCGATTGCTCGTGCAATTAAAGATGTGGGCTTTACCGGTTATCTTGCTCAGGAGTTTATACCTGCTGCTGAGACTAAAGCAGGCAAAATCGAATCGTTACGCGAAGCAATTCATATCTGTGATGTGTAACTTTTTATCTAAGTGTTTTTTAGCGCTTTTTAGTACACATCACACAACAAGAAGTTAGGGACCAAAAATGGCAAATAATCATTATGACGCAATCGTTGTTGGCTCAGGTATCAGCGGTGGTTGGGCAGCAAAAGAGTTAACCGAAAAAGGGCTTAAAGTGTTAATGCTGGAAAGAGGCAGAAACATTGAGCACGTAAAAGATTACACCAACGCCCATAAAGAAGCGTGGGATTACCCCCATCGCGGTGAACGCACACAGGAAATGATCGAAAATTATCCAGTGCTAAAACGCGACTATCCTCTTAATGAACCAACACTTGGCATGTGGGCGAACGAGAAAGACAGCCCGTATGTGGAAGAAAAGCGTTTTGATTGGTTTCGTGGTTACCACATGGGTGGACGTTCACTCACTTGGGGTCGTCAAAGCTATCGATTAAACAAAGAAGACTTTCTAGCTAATGCTAAAGAAGGGATCGCGGTGGATTGGCCAATTCGCTATGAAGATGTATCCCCTTGGTACGATTACGTAGAACGCTTCGCCGGGATCAGTGGCAGTAAAGATGGATTAGACGTATTGCCTGATGGTGAATATCAAATGCCCATGCCGCTTAACTGCGTAGAAAAAGATGTGGCGGCTAGAATTCAGAAAACCTTCAAAGGCCAACGTCATTTAATTCCGGGCCGAACCTCGAACATGACTGAGCCTAAGCCAAAAGAAGGGCGCACAAACTGCCAATACCGCAATAAATGCTGGTTGGGGTGTCCTTTTGGTGGGTATTTCAGTACGCAATCATCGACGCTGCCAGCAGCGGTTAAAACCGGTAACTTGACGGTGCGACCTTATTCTATCGTGACTGAAATTTTATACGATAAAGATAAGAAGCGTGCTAAAGGTGTGGCGGTGATAGATGCCGAAACGAACGAGACTTACGAATTCACCAGCAAGATATTGTTCGTCAATGCGTCGTCGTTTAACTCCACATGGTTATTGATGAACTCAGCGACCGATATATGGCAAGGTGGTTTGGGCAGCAGCAGTGGAGAGCTTGGTCATAATGTAATGGATCATCACTTTCGAATTGGTGCCCACGCTATGGTGGAAGGCTATGAAGATAAGTATCACTATGGCCGTCGTCCAAGTGGTTTCTATGTGCCACGTTTTCGTAACTGGGGTGATGACAAGCGCGATTACGTGCGTGGTTTTGGTTATCAAGGCTCTGCCAGTCGTCAAGGCTGGGGACGCGATGTCGCCGAAATGGGTATCGGAGCTGACCTAAAGAATGCGATAAGCGAGCCAGGCTCATGGCAAATTGGCATGACGGCGTTTGGTGAAATGTTGCCAGATCATAGCAATCGTATTTTCTTAGATAAGACCAAGAGAGATAAATGGGGCTTGCCTGTCTTAGCCATGGACGTTGAGATAAAAGACAACGAGAAACGCATGCGCAAAGACATGATGCAAGATGCTATCGATATGTTCGAAGCTGCAGGCATGAAAAATGTTCAAGGTTATGATGCTGATTACTTCCCGGGACAAGGTATTCACGAGATGGGCACGGCGCGAATGGGGCGCGACCCTAAAACCTCGGTGTTAAATGGTAATAACCAGGTGTGGGACGCCTTAAACGTATTTGTAACTGACGGTGCGTGCATGACGTCCGCGTCTTGTGTGAACCCTTCGTTGACCTATATGGCATTAACTGCCCGTGCAGCAAATTTTGCTGTTGAAGAGCTGAAGAAAGGAAACCTGTAATCATGAGTATGAACAGACGCGAATTACTTAAAATGATTGCCGCTGCCACAGGCACGGCGTTTGTTAGTGCGAACGCGATGGCCTATGTCACGTTGCCGATGAAAACCGTTCAAGAAACGGCGTTCTCAAAAGATGATATCGCATTTTTTAATGAAGTCGGAGAGGTGATTATTCCTCGCACGGATACGCCTGGGGCTAAAGATGTCAATGTTGGCTATATGATGGCGGTGATTGTCACTGATTGTTATACCGCTCCTCAGCAGGCTGCATTTAAAGAGGGCATTGCATCGATAAAGGCGTTGGCTAAATCAACTTATGGTAAAGATTTTCTTCTGCTCAATACTGAACAGCGCGCTAGCCTGTTAGCCTCATTGAATGACGAAGCCGATGTATTCAACACTAACGCTAAATTGGCAAATAAAGGCGTAAAAGACTCAGAAAAACCTACGCCTCACGGCTTTACGTTAATTAAGCAGCTGACATTGTTTACCTTTTTCACCTCAAAAGAAGGCGCTACCAAAGTATTGCGCTATGTGGCTATTCCAGGTCGCTACGATGGTGAATTGCCGTATAAGAAAGGGGATCGCGCGTGGGCTACGTAGCAGGCAATTAATTGAGTGCTAAATGACACCGTCACCCGTGACAAAAATTTACCCCAAGGGACAAAATTAATGAAGTTAACCAAACGAATAAGCAATCTAACGTTAATACTGGCCGGTGCCATATCGCTGAGCCAGCATGTAAACGCTGAGCAGAGCCAAGCAGAGCGTGAAGCTCAAGCGCAAAAAACCGAAGTGTGGGAGCCTGTCCCTAAGATTGTGTCAACCCCTGTGGGTAGAGCACCGTCTGACGCGGTGGTTCTTTTCAATGGCGATGACTTAAGTGCATGGGAAGCGCTTAAAGGCGGCGACGCACCTTGGAGTATCGGCGGCGATGTGTTGACGGTAAAACCGGGTGCTGGCGATATTAAAACCAAACAGAGCTTTTGTGATGTGCAATTACATATGGAATGGCGCACACCTACCCAAGTTGAGGGTATGAAAGGACAGCAACGTAATAACAGTGGTGTGTTCTTTCAGCAGCGCTATGAAGTGCAAGTGTTAGACTCCTATGAGAACCCTACCTATTCAAATGGACAGGCAGGCAGTGTTTACAAGCAAACAATTCCGTTAGCAAACGCTATGCGCCCAGCTGGTGAGTGGCAGTACTATGACATCATCTATACCGCGCCGCGTTTCAAGGGTAAAGAGTTGACTCAGCCTGGATACGTCACTGTGATGCATAATGGTGTCCTATTGCAAAATCATACCGAGATTCAAGGTAAAACAGAATGGATTGGCGCCCCGAGCTACGAAGCCCACGGCTGTGCACCTCTGCAGCTGCAAGATCATGGTAATTTAGTGAGTTTTCGTAATATTTGGGTGCGTGAACTGTAAATGTACGTATGAAATAGCGTAATAAAAAGAGCCGCTTTTGCGGCTTTTTTTACATCGGTTGTACGACATAGGGCCTATCTACAGGTCATTTGATGTTGAATGATTATTTCGCATCGCTAGTCATTATTATCGTTAATTAAAAAGGTAAACCGATTTCATGATGTTGGCGTTAAATGAGGCGGTAGCGTATAGTTTTCCGCTTTAAGTGATGTATAGCCAAACCAAGAAAATATCTTAAATGTTACTTGCCCTCTTTTAAATGGCCAGTGGTAGATTTCAACAAATAGCGACAAGGAAAATAACAAATGAACTATTCACTCGACCCAATTGATCTGGGGGTGTTTATTGTATACGCCGCTGGGTTACTTGCCCTTGCTCTTTGGATATCCCGAGACGAGAAGTCACATGACAGAACCACACAAGATTATTTCTTGGCCAGTAAATCGCTACCCTGGTGGGCAATTGGTGCGTCATTGATTGCGGCCAATATTTCAGCAGAACAAATCATTGGCATGTCAGGCTCTGGCTTTGCGTTAGGCCTCGGCATTGCCTCTTATGAATGGATGGCGGCCATTACATTGATTTTAGTGGGTAAGTATTTACTGCCCATATTCCTTAAAAATGGCATTTACACCATGCCGCAATATTTAGAGCAACGCTTTGACAGTCGGGTTAAAACTACTTTAGCGCTTTTTTGGTTAGGGGTATTTATCTTCGTCAATTTGACCTCGGTTTTGTGGTTAGGGGGATTAGCAATACAAAGCGTCGCTGGTATTGATTGGATGTATGGCATGATCTTTTTAGCTGTTTTTTCTGTGGCGTATTCCACCTACGGTGGACTAAAGGCAGTGGCGTACACTGATATCATTCAAGTGGTGTTACTGGTTTTCGGGGGCTTCTTTTTAAGTTACTTAGCGCTGCAACAAATATCGGGCGGGGAAGGGGTCTTGAAAGGCTTTAACATATTAACCGAGAAAGTCCCGGGCCACTTCGACATGATTTTAAGCCCTGATAATAGCGAATACATGAATCTGCCCGGTATCTCCGTGTTAGTGGGCGGTCTGTGGGTGATGAACGTTGGATATTGGGGCTTCAACCAATATATTATTCAGCGAGCGCTGGCGGCAAAAAGCATTCAAGAAGCGCAAAAAGGTATTGCGTTTGCCGCGTATTTAAAGTTACTTATGCCGATCATAGTGGTGTTGCCTGGTATCGCAGCGGTTATCTTGTTTCCAGACATTGAAAAGCCCGATCAAGCTTACCCATCAATGATGTCGCTTATGCCAGTGGGTATAAAGGGACTAGTGTTCGCCGCACTTGTAGCCGCTATTGTTTCGTCTTTAGCGTCAATGACCAACAGTATTTCAACTATTTTTACCATGGATATTTACCGCCCTGTGCGTCATGACAAAGATGAAAATCACTATGTGAATATTGGGCGCTTGGCAACTGTTACCTCTTTGGTGGTAGCGGTCTGTGTTGCCCAGCCCCTTATCGGGCAGTCAGAGCAGGCGTTTCAATACATTCAGGAATTTACCGGGTTGTTTTCCCCCGGGATCACAGTGATTTTCCTAATGGGCATGTTCTGGAAGCGCACTACGTCCTCAGGTGCGCTAGCAGCAGCGATTGGCTCCGCACTTTTCTCTGTATTGTTTGCCCTTTTCTTACCTGAGTTGCCATTTATGGATCGCATCGGCATCGTATTTTTAATGTGCTTAGCCTTAACCTATTTCGTATCATTACGTGAGTCCGCACCAAAAAATGATAGCAGCGTAGATTTAAGTGATGTGAACTTTGGTACTACAACTGGCTTTAATATCGCGGGCATAGGCTGTGTGTTAATACTCATAGGTCTGTACGTCACCTGGTGGTAATGTCTTTCATCAGGGCTGGTGTTCGGCCCTGATTTTTTCACTGAATTTCATGTCTTCTATCTCGTTTCTTTACAATTTGCGTCAACGTTTTTGAATGCTGCCGCCATTAACAATGATCTTACGTAAAGTAATCTTCATGGGTAAACCGATTTCATTTTGACTGGAGTTTATCGTCTTTCTATCGTATGTTTGTGGCTGTCTATTCAACTATCATATGTATTATTGATGAAACCATTCACATTATTTACTTGTGCTTATTTTCGATTTAACCGACTAGGGGGGTTGCTTCGACTATTTGTATTTATTGGCTCGTGCAGTTTAATTTGTCTACCCGCGCTGTCAAAGGCACAAGAAGATGAGTCTGACGTGGACGTGACTGAGGAAATTTGGGGCCAATATAAAGGTGAGGACATAAAGCGTTTCACCTTATCTAATCAACATGGCATGCGGGTTAGCGTAACGAATTGGGGCGCCTATGTAACATCCATTATTGTCGCGGATAAAAACGGTACATTTGAAGATGTGGTGTTGGGTTACGACAGCGCAGATGAGTATGTGCACGACTGTTGTTATAACGGTGCAACCGTCGGCCGTTTTGCCAATCGTATTGCTGGTGGGCACTTTCAAATCGATGGTAAACCAGTGCAATTAAGCGTCAAGCGTGATGGTGGTAACAAAGGCAATCATGCTCATGGCGGAGAATTGGGGTTCAATAAGAAGCTGTGGCAGGCACGCCAAGTGCCCAGTGGAGTCGAGATGCGCTATTTATCCCTCGACGGTGAAGAAGGGTATCCAGGCAATGCCAATGTAACTGTGCTGTATCGCTTAAATGCTAATAATGAGTTTACCGTTAGTTTTCATGCTACCAGTGACAAAACCACTCCTATTAATCTCATCTCTCATATCTATTTTAATTTGACCGGCAACCAAAAGCGCAACATTGAACAGCACCAACTGCAGGTTGACGCTAGCACTTTAGTGCAAGTCAAAAAGAGCTTACTACCCACTGGTAAGCTAATGAGCGTGAAAAGGACGCCGTTCGATTTAACAAAAGCAGCGACCCTGCATGGACGACTTACGAGTGTGCATGAACAATTGAAATTGGCGAACGGACAAGATAAAACCCATGGTGGCTTTGATCATACTTGGGTGTTCGACCGATATGATGGTAAGTTGCTCCATCAAGTTCAACTATATGAGCCTGACAGCGGGCGAATGCTAGACATTCTAACCACTCAGCCAGGTGTACACGTGTACACAGGCAACTTCATGAACGGTAGTGCAATAGGTAAGCAGGGAAAACCAATGACATTTCGCAGTGGCGTCGCACTAGAAACGCAGCACTTTGCCGACTCGGTGAATCAACCTGAATTTCCCTCTACCTTATTAAGGCCCGGTGAAACATACTCTGAATCAACCGTTTATCGCTTTGGGAGCAGACAGTAAAAAGCAATGGCAACCATTAAAGATGTAGCAAAATTGGCCGGTGTGTCACCAGCGACGGTATCTAGGGTCTTGAGTTCGACCGTTGTCGTCAGCCCAAAAACCAAAGCCAGAATTGAAAAAGCCATCGCTGAGCTGGATTTTAGGCCCAATGCCCACGCTCGTGCATTAGTGAATAAAAGTACACATACCATAGGTGTGGTTATTTCGCAGCTCGCCGACCCTTTCTTTGCGCAAATGGCTAGCAGCATCGAAGACGTCGCTAAAAAACGCAAGTTCAAGGTATTGGTCAGTACCGGCTCGTTAGATGCGCAAAAAGAATTAACCGCCATCAAAAGTTTACAAGCCCAGCGCTGTGAGGCCATGGTAGTGAACAGTAAAGCCTTGGCTGATGACGTGCTAATCGATTTGGCTCAGCGCATTCCGGGCTTCGTATTAATCAATAAATTTATTCCCGAGATCAGTGAGCGTTGTGTGTGGTTTGATAATATTGCGGGAGGAAAGGTGATGGCCGATTACATGGCGTCCCTTGGTCATACTGGAATTGCGGTGGTTTCCACCAAAGAGCGAGTCTATGATGCAACTCACAGGTTAAATGGTATTCGCCAGTCACTGAATGCTCATCAGATAGCTTTACCAGAGGAGTATATTGCGCACGGCTCTCCAGATTATGACGGAGGCCGTGCCGCAGTCGCAAGTTTCATTCAGCGCGGGGTGAATTTCAGTGCTGTGCTTTGCTACAACGATGCAATGGCAACTGGCGTTATCTCGGCATTGACGGATTTAGGAAAACGAATACCGGATGATGTATCAATCATCGGCTTTGATGATGTTTTGTTGGCAAAGTATTGTATGCCTAAATTGACTACGGTGAAGTACCCTATTGATATTATGGCACGTAAGGCCACAGAACTGGCCCTAAGCCTTATTGCTAAAGAACAAACGCTTAACCAAAACGCCAAAGACTACCAATATAAGCCATTTCTGGTGAAGCGTGAGTCAGCCACAAAACGCTAGCGAAGTGGCGAGCACATGCTGACGTTACCCGATATTTCTCGTCAGCATCTTATCGCTCTTGGCTTTGGTTTTTTAGCACTCTTCTTTGCAAACCAGAGCCTTAGTGCAATGGCCGTTCCTTACTTTCAAATGACCTTAGGGCTAGACCCATTTTGGTTAAGCCTAGTGATTGCCGCTCCTATTATGTTTGCCGCTTTTATCAGCCAAAATGTTGGTCGAGTGTCTGAACGTTTACAGCATAAACATGGCAACCGCCGAGTCACACTGTTTATATCGGGCGTGACCTCAGGTGTGCTGTTTGGAGCGATATGGTTAGTGCCAAATACTTGGTCCAATACTGACGTATTAGGGTATGTGTTAGTGCTCAACTTCTTGTTCTCAATCGCCTTAACGTTTCTTACTATCAACGTTAAGTCACTGGCATTTGAGCTAAGCCGCAACGAAACTGAGCGCGTTAAGGTCATGGCATTTGGCTCTTTGTTTGAGCGGTTTGGCACCTTCGCTTATTTTTGGTTGTTTCCCTTGGCACAATTGTCCATATGGGGCAGCATACATCTGGGGATCCAATATGTGGGCTGGTTTATCGGGGTAGTGTTGATTGCCTTTTTTTCTATCGTTAGCGCGTGGTGTTGTGCACCAAAAAAAGTGACATCCCCGTCGATCAATACAGAGCGAACGAATCCATTTGAGCGCAAAAAAGAAACACCTGGGAATGCTCCTGGTAGCATAAGCAGCGCCAAACCACCAACGGACGAAAGAACGAAAAGGGCCTTATTTTTATTGTTGAGTTTGACGCTGATTAAATTTGGGGCAATCAGCATTTTTACCAGTTTTGATTTTTATCTTTTGGTGTATTTTGTAAAGGGCGGTGACGTTGAGGCAGGTGCTTACTGGAAGGGTATTTTATCGTCAACGTTTGCATTGGTAACCTTAGTTATGATCCCGCTATTTTCATACGTTGCGATAAAGCTCGGCAGATTAAAGGCTTTGAGTATTATCTACTGGTTAACTGCCTTGGGTGCGGTGTTAAAATGGTTTATTTATCAGCCAGGCAATGAGTGGGCTGTGATCATAGATGCATTATTAGGTGCGCCTTCTTGGGTGGCCATTTCCGTTATCATACCCAGTATGTTGGCCGATTTATGTGCCTATGAGCGAAAACTATCAGGACAGAATAAGGTAGGGTATTTTGTTTCAGCGCAAAATAAAGTGATTAACATTGGTGTTGTAATGACGATGATCGGTGCTGGTCTGCTGCTCAACTTAGTGGGTTTTGATGCTAACGCGGGGGAAAATCAACGCCCCGATAGTATATTTTGGATGCGGGTGTGTCTAGCGGGAGGCCCGTTAGTACTGTGTTTTATATCCTTAATGATTGTGAAGTGTTATCCCTTATCCGAACAACGAATGGCATTGAGTAAAGATGCTACACATGGAGTCTAAAATGAGCGTAAGTCATGCCAACCATTAAAGATATTGCTAAGGCTGCAGGTGTATCACCGGCGAGTGTTTCAAGGGTTATTAACGATGGGCCGAAAGTCGGTGCTAAAACACGTGAAAAAATAAAGCGCATTATGCGCGAAATGCAGTACCAACCAAATGCTAATGCGCAAGCAATTAACATGCAAAACAACGCGTCTATAGGAATTGTACTTGCTGACTTAACGGATCCTTTATTCGCCAAAATGGCTCATGGTATTGAAAAAGTCGCCGCACAAAAAGATTTACAGATTTTTCTCAACTCAGGGGCGTTTGACCGCACCAGCGAGCTCGACGCCATTGAAGTATTACTGGAGCATCGCTATAAAGCCTTAGTGGTGCACAGTGCGATGATAGACGAAAAGACCCTAATCGAATTTGCCCGTAAAGTGCCAGGGTTAGTGTTACTCAATCGGCATATCAAAGAGATTGAAAATCGCTGCATCTGGCTAGATGACAAGTTAGGCGGCGCGTTGATGGCAGACCATATCGTGGATAAAGGCCATAAAAAAATAGCGATTATTGGCGTGGATGGTATTCAAAATAACACCCGACTTCGCATTGAGGGCATGAAAGCCCAGTTAGCCAAATATCCAGTCACCTACGAAATCGAAATGTTAGCGCAAGGCGCGGCTACCTACGAAGGCGGTGAAGTCGCAGTGCAAAACTTACTCGCACGAGGGGTAGAGTTTAGCGCTATTTTAGCCTACAACGATGCCATTGCGGTGGGGGCGGTTTCAATGTTGAAGGCTCATGGCATGACAGTGCCTGATGATGTATCAGTGGTTGGTTTTAACAATTTGATCTTGGCACAGTGCATAAAGCCTAAGCTGACGACAATCCACAATCCTATCGAAGAAATGGCCATGAAGGCGACGGAGCTGGCACTTTCACTAAGCAAGGGAAATGGTGATAGCGAGCATGATTACGCCATAGATGAGCACAAATACCGTCCAGTGCTGGTAGAAAGACATTCCGTAAAGCAGCTCTAATGAGGTTTAATGCGTGTTTTTAAGGCGCGTCAATTTCCTCAGTACTTGGGATTGACTGGTTAGCGAAGTAATGGACGCTGTTGCGCCCCTTTGCTTTTGCTTTATACATAGCTTGGTCGGCGTTTTTAAGCAGTGTATCCATGTCAGCAGCATCATTTGGATAAAACGCAATACCAATACTCGCGGTACAGTAAACGCTTTCATCTTGGATAAAATACGGCTTGGCCAGTGCATCTGATAATTTGCGCCCCAGGGCCGCAATATCCTCTGGGGAGATAGCATCTCGCAGGACGATGATAAATTCATCTCCGCCGAGTCTCGCTGCGATATCACTTTTGCGAATACACCCTTTTATACGTTTCGAACACTCTACCAGTACGATGTCCCCAGCAGCGTGACCTAGTGTGTCATTGACCGCTTTGAATTTATCAAGATCTAACATGGCAACAGCAAGCTGTTTTTTCTCTCGATTAGCTTGAGTCATTGCGCTGGCGAGGTGTTCGTAAAGTAGGTTTCGATTAGGCAGATACGTCAAGCTGTCGTAGTTGGCTTGTTGCCAAATTAATTTATCCGCTTTTTCTCGCTCAATGGCGATGCGAGTAAGATTGACAAATTGCTCTATCAGTTTGAGTTCGTCATTTTTTGGCGAGTATTGTTTTTGAAAATAGATAACGAAGCTACCTAAAACTTTTCCGTTGTTGCCAATAATGGGTTCAGACCAACAAGAAGCCAAATGGGCTTTTTGGGTCAACTCGGTCCAATCCACCCAGCCCGGATGACTAGCAATATCTTTTACAACCACACGCTTTGAGGAGAACGCCGCTTCAGCCCATGCGCCAATACCGTGACCAATTGATAGGCCGTCAATAGCCAGATTGTAATAGTCCGGTAGGCTTGGCGCTGCGCCAACCAATAACCGCCTGCCTTTTCGATCGACGAGTAGCACGCTGCATAACGCATTAGGGATTTCATTTTCGATGCCATTAATAATTGCCGGTAGTATTTTAGATAACTTACTTGAACTGGCGATTAACTCGAGAATGTTATTGTGAATTTGGTTTATTTTGTCTTTGTTTGATAATTGTCGATTTTTATTTTGCATAAAAACTGAAAATATTAGCGAAAATATGTTCGTTACCACAAAGGATGCAATGATGCGGGGGAGTGTGAAGCTATCGAATTGTTGAAACGTTAAAAAACACGCGATGGTAATTAAAACCAAGTTAAACAGGCTAGCGATCAGGGTCGGTAAGAGGTAAAAGCTGGCAATAATGATCGGGAAAACCCAATAAATTAACCCTGCGCCCTTAACGTGTATCCCTATTAGAATGGTGACTTGGGCAACAAAGGCGAATATCCCGCTTAACAGTTTGATTCTGCTAGTGAACCAAACCCCTAAAAAAATGGCAAATATGCCACCTACCGCCACTACATCTACCAAACTATTAGCGATGTCTCCAGCCATAAGGCTCAACAAGAGAAAAGGGGAGAGTACCAGTGAAGCTGAGCCTGTAATAGCCAGAAGAATTTTATCTTCTAAGGTACGATCTTGGAATTTAATCGTCATATTAGGTCACCGTATAATGCATGGTGGCGTTCTCTTAAAGTGCAATAAACCAATGGATAACATAGCTGAAATTAACCGTTAGTGTTATAAAAAACAATAAGATAAGCTAATAAGTTTGCTCTTAGGCCGTTGTCAGACATACTGATAACCAGAGGCTATTTATCTGTTACGTGTGAAATTCAATCTATAGGGGGCTGTATTAATGCGCAGCAGCTACTGAGACCAAATGAATTCACAAAGCGCTGGAAAAAAGCCACAACATAGCGCTGAAATAGAAAGCGTATTTCTTCAATATAGGCCTGATCCGCAAACGCCTTCGGGCACTTATATTCGCATGCACGCTTTGATGTAGAGCCTCAGGCATCGCGATTATCCGCTTTGCTCAAAATCACAAACTGCACTAAAAATACCCTGTAAAGATTAATAGCCTTGGTGTTTTGTTTACAAAGGTAAGTCTTGATTTAGCTCGAATTGATCTAAGGCTTCTAATGCTTCGCAACCATAAACCATAGACGGTCCACCACCCATTAATATTGCTACTCCTATGGTCTCTACAATTTCTTGTCTATTTGCACCGGCTTTCAGAGCGTCATGCACGTGAAAAGCGATACACCCATTGCAGCGTACAGATATCGCAATACTCAGTGCAATAAGCTCTTTGGTTTTATTGTCCAAAGCGCCTTTGGCGACAGCATTTACGTGGAGTTCACCGAAACCCGCCATGGTCTCAGGGATTTCAGAGATTAGTTTAGCACTGAGATCTTGTAGCTTTTGATAGGTGTTGATGTGATCAGTTGGTTGCATTGATTCGGCCTTTTAGTGTGGTGAGTTCGACGTGTTAAAATGCGCTACGCGCGATAAAATTATTCACGCAAAACGTGATGTCATATCTACTTTTTCATACAAATAAGTATGCGCGCTCAACGAAATCAGCTATTGATGCAGGTCAAAGGAAAGTTGTTTAATTTTTATAAGGTAGTTGGGTCTGCGCGCTAACATGAAAAAACGTTAGTTGTTTACTCTTATCAGATTTGATTACGGATTAATTAGCATTTCCCAGCGCTTCGAACCCACTGACCAAATCTGATAACTCTTCATCAATGGCACCTTGACGATGGCGATGAAATTGCCGCAATAGTAAGGTTTGCAATTCATCTATGTTTTTTTCGGCTCGCTGCATAGAGGTCAGTCTGCTGGCATTCTCACTGGCCAGTGATTGTGTAGCGGCCCTAAAAAGAGATGTAAAAAGATATTCTCCAATCAGTGCGCTAAAACTTTTTTGAGGGGCAGTTAATAGTTCTGGGATGCACTTGGTCGGCCAAACTTGAGTGTTAATTTGCTGCTGCCATTGTTTATCTAGCGGTAATACGCGTTGGCAAGTCGGCTCATATTGCGCGTTTTGGGCGCTGTGATTGAAAAATAGATAGACCTCCTCTAGTTGATTTGTTTGCTGATGCCTGTGGATTTCCTGCAACAATTCTGTGACCAATGACGTGACAGTACCTATGGTGTTAGGCAAAACAAGGGGTTTTTGCACCGTATGCTGGCTGTCTTCTAGGTAGGAGTACATTCGCTCTCCCACCGCCCATATTAGTTTATCGTTAGTAAGCGTTGCGATTTTCTCGGTCATAAATGCCAACAGCACATCATTAAATTGACCTACGAGTCCTTGATCAGAGCCAATGACGATAATCCCGGTCTTGCCACGCTCTTTGCTTGATGGGGTTATCTTAACGCTCGGCGTTTGAGCGGGTAAGTCGATATGATGGAAATACCCCATTAAGCCCAGTTGTACCGTATGATAATAATCATCTAAAGCATGCACAGCGTTTTCGTATTGAGTGATATTGACCGCTGCCATGGCCTTCATGGTGCGCACGACCGATTTTAAATCGTTTGCGCTGTGCAGTTTATGCTGTATGACGCTGCTTGACTCACCCATTGGCTTCATTAACCGTAGGCTGAATTTTATCACCACTGCGCAAAGTGCCTTGGGCAAAAGGTTTAAGTGCTTGGGATAACATGTCGAGAATGATGTGTTGATCTTGCTCTTCTATGCTTTCAGCCTGTTCTAATTTTTCAATAATAGGCAGGGGCAGGCTAGTTAGGCCATCAATGGCAGCGGATTGAGCGCTGTCCATAGCCGCTAAATCGATTGCATCAAACAGGTCATTTGTCAGTGCCAGTAATATTACAATTTGAGCTGCCACCGACAGTGGGCTTGACTCAGCTTGCTTAAGACATGAGCGAATACGCTGTCCGTGCTCGATTGTCTGTAAGCTATTAGCATCTAGACGCGCCCCGAAGCGGGCAAAGGTTTCAAGCTCTTCAAACTGTGCGTATGCTAATTTTAATGCCCCAGAGACTTTTCTAAATGCCGAACGCTGCGCTTTGCCACCCACCCGAGACACAGATTTGCCCACATCGACAGCTGGTAAGATGCCAAGCGAAAAAAGATCGGGCGATAAATATATCTGGCCATCGGTAATCGAAATCAGGTTGGTCGGTATGTAAGCCGACATATTTTGCTCTTCAGTTTCAATGATGGGTAATGCGGTCATCGACCCACCTCCGTGCGCCTCATTCAAGTGCGTTGAGCGCTCAAGTAAGCGTGAGTGCAGATAAAATATATCCCCAGGGAAGGCTTCTCGGCCCGGAGGCCTGCGCAGTAACAAGGATAGCTCTCGATAAGAGCGCGCGTGCTGAGTTAAATCATCATACACAATCAGCACATCTCTGCCTTGCTCCATGAAATATTCACCAATACTGGTTGCCGCATAGGGGGCGATGTAATCAAGCCCGGGGGGATCATTGCCCTCAGTGACCATTACCACTGTATATTCAAACGCATTATGGTGCTTTAAGGTGGCCAGTATTTTGGCCACCGACGCTGACTTTTGTCCTATGGCGCAATAGACGCACAGCACGTTTTTGTCTTTTTGATTGAGAATGGCATCTATCGCGATCGATGTTTTACCTGTTTGTCGGTCACCCATAATGAGCTCACGTTGGCCTTTACCAATCGGTATGAGCGCGTCTAATACTTTGAGGCCGGTTTGCAGCGGCTCAGTGACTGGGGAGCGCGTCATTATCTCAGGGGCTGGGCGTTCTATTGCCATGCGTTGCGTGCTGGTCAGGTTGCCTTTACCATCAAGCGTACGACCAAGGGGATCAATGACTCGACCTATTAAATCAGCCCCAACAGGTATGTCTACCACACGTCCTGTGCGCTTAACTTCATCCCCAGCGTTAAGCTGACTGTAATCCCCCAGCATGATGACGCCAATGTCATGTTCATCAATGTTGAATGCAATGCCGTAAATATCCCCAGGAAAGCGCAATAATTCTTCAAAGCCTGCGCTGGGTAAGCCATGCACGATGGCAATGCCAGCAGAAACACTTTTCACCGACCCGATTTCTTGCAACACAAGGTTGGGCTGTGCTCGCTGACGGCTCTGCTCAAGGTGCTCAAAAAGGTACTGGTAACCTTGTTTCAGGTTGTTATCAACGCTGGGAGTCATTGCCGTTCCTTCTTATTATTGTTTTTAGCCGAGTCTTGTTACTGGCGCTTTGGTATGCGAGCTCAAACTTAGGCATGGGGGATTTTAGCCTCAGCGTGGGGGGGATTAGCCTCGGGATTGTCAGTTCCCTCGTTTTCAGGTAGGCCTAACAGCGTTTCTGTGAAAGGGATAAACTCTGCCTCAACGTCCTCTTGTAGCTCAGCTAAGTAGTTGTCAGTGCTCCAGGCGAGTTTCCAACCCCCCATGGTAAGCTCAATACCGTTAATTAACCTAGGTACGATACTTTCTGACAGCTTTATTGAAGGGGCGGGATTTGATGGCGCTGCATTCACACTGTTGTTTTGTGACGAGTCTTTTTTAAAAGAGGGCAAGTATTGTTGTAAGCATGCCAGCAATTGTTTTTTTTGCGCCTCAGCGAGTGGTTGAGCGCTGCGCACCACAATTTGATTGCCACTATTAGCCAGTGCTCGGGTAAGCGCAGCATGCTGATCATCATCTAGGGTGTTAAGGCGCTGAACAAGTTTATCTATCATCTTCGTATGTAAGTCGCCGTCCGCTAGCTCGGTTAACACTTTGCGACTGATGGCATACACTTCATGAATATTCTGTTGCAATACATCTTGCTTAAGCTCGGCCATTTCTAAACGCAGGGCGGCGACCCGTTTCTTCACTATTTGTTCGGCATTATGTCGTGCGTTATCAAGCAGGCTTTGTGAAGCCATTTGCGCTTCATTTTTAGCCTCACCGACTAGTTGCGTGCGTTCCTGCTCAATGTGCGCAAGTTTACTTTCATACTCAGTGCGCAAGTTTTCTGCTTGTGATTTGCAGGTATCAGCATCCGCTAAAATACCGGCAATCTTCTTTTCTCTGGCGTCTAAACCATCGATGATGGGGTGATACAAGAAGCGTTTTAGCAACCATAGCAATAGTAAGAAATTGATCCCTTGGGCGATGACCGTAAACCAGTCGATTGGCATGCTTTACCCCCCATTCTGGCTAATAAAGTAATTCCAGAAGGGATTACTGAATAACAGGATCATGGAAACTACAAAACAATAAATGGCTGTAGATTCAATCATAGCTAGGCCCACAAACAAGGTGCGGGTGATTGTTGATGAGGCATCAGGTTGTTGCGCTAACGCTTTCAGTGCGCTGGCCACAGCGGATCCCTCTGCCAAAGAAGGCCCTAATACGCCAATGCCAATCGTCAGGCCTGCAGTGATGATGGAGCAAATAGCAATCAAAGTTAGGCTATCCATTATTTTTCCTTTGTTGGGTTAGATTTAGGCGAACGTAAAGTAAGAGACTGCTGGTTATTTACCACACTTGCAGCCCCTATATAGACAGATGCAAGAACGAAAAATATATAGGCTTGTACCATGCCAGTGAGTAACCCAAGTACTGACATGATCACCGGGAATATGAACGGTGAAATAACCAGTAATATGGCCAAGATCATTGCGCCGCTCATCATATTCCCAAACAATCGCACCGCTAAGGCGAGCGTTCGTGATAACTCCCCTATGATATTAAAGGGCAGCATGAACGGGGTAGGTTGTGTATAGGATAATAAGTAACGCTTAATGCCTCTATTTTTAATGCCGTAATACGGCACGGACACAAATACGCACGCTGCCAGCGCTATGGTGGTAGACAATGACCCAGTGGGAGGCTCGAAGCCAGGAACCATCGTCAGTAGATTACTCATGGCAATAAACAGAAATAACGTTCCTAGAAACCCCATGTAAACTCTAGGCTTTGTTAAGCCTGCGTCCGTTATCTGTTGTTGGATAGTTAGTACCAACATTTCTAGCCCGTTTTGCCAACGAGAGCGATGCAGGCCTTTTTTAAGATTACGCGTAATTAGGTAAGAGGCGCTTACCAACACGACCATGACGACCCATGTAAAGAGTAGTGTGGCGCTGATTTTAACGAAACCATACTGCCAATAAATGATTTCATCAGGGCTAATGTGCATGGGGCAATTCTCGTTTTTCGTTGTGTGAATTTTGAAAGCGTGTTAACCATTTCGTCATCAGTAAGCGGCCGATAACAAATCCAAGTAAGCAGGCGATTAAACGCCACATATCGTTTGCCGAGACCCAATAAAAAACCGCTACGGCGGTTGCCATTCGCGCTAAAATACCCCCTAAAAACCATGCTGCTGGAAGGGGTGACTGTAAGCCCTTCTGGACGGTGAACCAGAGCGCATAAAAGAAACCGCACCCTAATAGCAGGCCGATTAACAAAGGGGTCAGTAAATCCGCTAACTGGGGTGTGAAATTAGACATCATGTTGATCATTTTCCTTGTTATCGTGTTTTTGCATAGTCGCGTCCTCGTGCATTGCCGCGTATTCTTTGCTGATCCACGCCCACGCAGTGAAACACCCCAGCGCCAATCCAGCGAGCAGTAATGCAAGTGTCCATGAACGCGGATCGGCATATTGCTTATCCAACCATATGCCTATTCCAACGCCAATCAGCGTAGGGATAGCTATCGACCAGCCTATGGTGCCCATCATTCCTAGGCCAAACCAAACGCCTGCATTTTTTTGACGTTTTGCTTTTAGCTTTAACGCCACTTTTGCATCAACCTGTTTGGCTAGATGGGGCGCATCGTTGTTTGCGCTGTGCTTGTTTTCGTTAGGCTGTGGTTTAGCGGAATGGCTTTTCATCGATTTAGTGCTTCGACAATGCTGAAAACTGTTTCAAAAAGCCGCTTTCTAGTTTCGCCAAGACAGTGCGCAGCGCTTGTTGTTCTTGATCCAGCGCTAAAAATTCTTGCTTGACGGCTTGTTGTAATTTTTGCAATGAACTGCCCCGAATGGCGCGGCGTACCGAAATCATCACTTGGGCACCCGTCTTAACCATTATGCCTTGGTCTATGGCAATAAACTGAGACTGCTGGGCACCTTGTTGATAAGTCAAAATGCCGGGGACTAATGGGCTAATACAGTCTAAGCGTTGAGGAAGAATGCCATGGCTGCCAGAGGGCGTTTCTATCACCAAATTTGTTACATCGCCAAGCGTGGCGAACACCTGATAGGGCAGTAGAATGTTAACGTCCATTTTGGGGCTCCTCCAGTGACTCGTTTTGCGCATCTTGCTTAAAAGTGTTGGGTTGGGAGACATTGGGTTTAGCGCTGCTAGGTATAGCGTTGTCTGGTTCAGAGTTTTTCGGCCCAGGACTGTTGCTTTCAGAGTTACTGGGCTTGAGGTCGCTGTTCATTGAGCTGTTTTTCTCAGTGGCGCTTTGTTTGGGTTTGATGGCTTCATCTATTTCGCCAATCATGTACAACGCGCTTTCTGGATAATCGTCGAACTCACCTTGTAAAATACGCTCACAACCAGTAAGTGCTTGTTCAAGGGAGACAAACTTGCCTTTCATACTGGTAAATTGCTCAGTAGTAAAAAAGGGCTGGGTAAAAAAGCGCTCTAATCGCCTTGCTCTTGACACAACGTCGCGGTCTTTTTTCGAGAGTTGCTCAAGACCTAACATGGCAATAATGTCTTTTAGTTCATTGTACTGAGCCAGAATTTGCTTCACTTGTCGGGCCACGTCGTAGTGTCTTTGGCCGACGACCGTGGGCGTGGCTAGCTTCGAACTGGATTGCAGCGGATCCACCGCTGGATAAAACCCTTCACTGGCGCGTTTACGTGATAGCACTAAGGTTGCTGATAGGTGAGAAAAGGTGTGCACTGCGGCAGGGTCCGTAAAGTCGTCAGCGGGGACATAAACCGCTTGTATAGAAGTGACTGCGCCATCTTCAGTGTTGGCAATACGTTCTTCTAATCCCGCCAATTCAGTGCCTAACGTGGGCTGATAACCCATGCGGGATGGCATTTGTCCCATTAAGCCGGATACTTCTGAGCCCGCTTGAATAAAGCGAAAGATATTGTCTATCAGCAGCAGAACATCTTTTTTCTCGTCATCGCGAAAATACTCAGCCATGGTAAGCGCAGCGTGACCTATGCGAAAACGACTGCCTGGCGGTTCGTTCATCTGGCCAAATAGCATGACCATATTGTCGAGCACGCCAGCTTCTTTCATCTCGCGGTACAGCTCTTCTCCCTCGCGGCATCGCTCGCCGATACCACAAAAAATACTCACGCCTTGTTGCTGACTAACCATGTTGTGGATCATTTCGCTTAATAGCACGGTTTTACCTACACCCGCACCGCCAAATAAACCCGCTTTACCACCTCGCTCAAGTGGACACAACACATCGACAATTTTAATGCCGGTTTCAAATATCTGTAATTGACTGGATATCTTAGTCAAGGCAGGGGGAGCTTGGTGAACACTGCGCCACTTGCCATCGTGTTGATAGGTATGACCGTCAATAGGGGCGCCAAACACATTGAACATACGAGATAAAGTGGAAGGGCCAACTGGCACTTTAAGAGGGCCGCCTGAATCTTCTACAGGCATGCCCCGCGCCAAGCCTTGGGTAGCCGTTAAAGCAATGGTGCGAATTTTTTGTGCTGATAATTGGGCGACAACTTCCAACACCACATGTTTGTTTTGGGCATAAAGAACGTTGTGAATTGGCGGTACATGCTGTTCGAATATCAGATCAACGATACTTCCCCGTACAGCGGCCACAAGGCCTGTGTTCTGGGCGGGATTGAGTTGATATTGCGCAGTAACCGATGTGCTTACATTCGACATGAATTAAGTCAACTTATGGATCTCACCTTGTCGCTATTATGCAAGAGGCTCAGAAACGCATATTGACTCGTGTCAACTTTAGGATTGAAAACAATGTGATTTCTCTTTTCCGACAGAGAACGTTATGTTGAGTATCAAAATTAGACTACAGCGAAAAAGAGTCAGTCCGTCGCTTTGTCACACTAAGCCTTACGATTAAATCCATTTGTGTTTTTTGAAGAATAAAAGCATGCCCACAATCATGAAAATCATTACCGCCCATGCGCCAAGGTAACCGTAAGGGGAGTATAGCTCGGGCATATTGAGCGGGCCTGCATCATGACTGAAATTCATGCCATAAATACCTGCTACGAAAGTGGGGGGAATAAACAAGGTGGCGATGATCGTTAGTACTCTCATTACATCATTGAGCTTTAAACTGACCACGCTCATGTAGAGTTCCATAAGACCATTAGCCATTTCGTGGTAGGTTTCAGTCAATTCAAGAATAGAAATACTGTGGTCATAACAATCGCGCAAAAATAGCTTAGTGTCAGCTTTAATTAAGTCTGATGTGTCGTCGCGAAGTAGGGTATTGAGCATTTCTCGGTGAGGCCAAATTTGTCTTCTTAACAGCAGTACCTCACGGCGTAACAGATGAATTTTTTGCAAAATGTCTTTGTCATGATTTTCAAGGAGTAGTTCCTCGGTGGCATCGATACGATCGGCGTATTGTTCTAAAACGGGAAATCCCCAATCGATAACCGTATCGATTAAACTATAAAACAGAAAATCAATGTGGCGCTTACGCAACCCAGAGGTGGGCAGTGTTAACCGATTACTGATGGCGGTAAATGGATTGAATTGCCCCCCGCAAAATGAAATAACCGTATTGTTCTTCAAAAATATGCTGATTTGCTGCAGGCTAACGCCTTTTTCGCTTGTTACTGGCAGGGTGAGAATAATGAAAATTTGATCTTCCTGAATATCAATTTTTGGCCTTTGTCCGAGATTCGACACATCTTCGATGAAGAGTTCGTGGATGCCGAAATCTTTCGCCAATTGGGAGAAAGTGGCTTTATCAGGATCACCTTGAACATGCACCCAGGTCTCATTGTTATTCCCCAAGTACGACGCACATTGTTCTGCCGTCACATTTTTTTTCTCAACACAGTCGCTGGCATCAAAATCAAACACACTGAGCGTTAACTGGCCTTTTTTATCATCGTGAATAACACCAGGCTGCGTGCCGGGTTGACTGTACTGCTTGCGAAATAACTTCATTTAAATCCTTGGTTACCTAGAAACGTGAGTGTATCGGTTGCGTTGCATAGCGTGACTCGTTTACCGGGCAAGTGTGAAGGCGAACAATCGACAACCAGAATATATAATGAAAAATTGCAGTGGTGTTAACACAGGACCGAAAAAGTTGTAACGTTGATTTTCTTTTCGAATTTAGTGGGTTCACGATGATAAACTTTGCACTTATTCCACGGGTAACAATCTCCCACAATCCAACACCCCTTGAGAGTTTACCCAGGTTATCTGAAAAAGTGGGATGCAAGGTGTATATCAAACGCGATGATTGCACCGGACTTGCTGGTGGCGGCAATAAAACCCGCAAACTAGAGTATTTAATCGCCGATGCTCAGCAACACGGGGCCGACACTCTGGTGACGGTGGGAGGCTTGCAATCAAATCATGCGCGGCAAACTGCTGCCGCGGCCGCTAAATTTGGCTTAGGTTGCGAGCTTGTGCTCGAAGATGTTAAGGGCACGCCTAAAGCGGATTATTATCAAAACGGAAATGTGTTATTGGACACTCTACTGGGCGCCAATATCCATCGTTTAGGCCTAGAACAAGAGGTTGAAGCGTATACCAGTGCGCTGCTTGCAAAGCTAAAAATTCAGGGGCGAAAGCCGTATTTTATTCCCATGGGCGGGTCGAATGTGATGGGCAGTTTAGGCTATGTGCGCTGCGCCAAAGAAATATTACAACAATTGGCAGATGATGATCTTCACATCGACCAAATTGTGCTCGCGACGGGCAGTGCAGGTACCCAAGCAGGCTTGCTTGCAGGGCTGATTGCTGCTAACTCAGACATCTCGGTACTGGGGGTAGCGGTGAGTCGCTCGAAGGAAGCGCAAGAACAGTTAGTGGAACAGTTACTCAGAGAAACGCTCACTTTTTTAGACATTGATCCCAATCGGGCGAAAGGCAAAGTGGTTGCCAATGGCAACTATTTTGGCGAAGGTTACGGTATGACTACGCCATCAATGGTAACGGCCGTCAAGCGCTGCGCCGAACTAGAAGGCGTGTTATTAGATCCCGTCTATACGGGCAAGGCAATGGCTGGCTTTATGGACTTGTGCGCCACAGGTGAGATTGGGGCAAATAGTCACCAGCTATTTATTCATACTGGGGGCAGTCAGGGGCTGTTTGCTTACCGTGAGGAATTTTAATTTGCTCGATTTATAGTGCAAGGTCGACGGTTACTCATTGCTCATTTCTGAGATTCAGGATAGGGTTTATTTTTGCACGGCATAAAACAATATGCTGGTTGGTGAGCGAGGCTAAGCCTACAGGTTTAAGCGAGCGATTCTACGCGAACGATAACAGGGGGGATGCTTTTATCCCGAGCTTGGTTGTTGCTCGTTTAGCATCTTTGGAACGCCAAGGACTCAGCGCCCAATTTGGGTGGTATACATGGCAGAAATCTCACACATATGTTTGTGTGTGATGTTACTTTTAATGATTAATTGAATAATAAAATATGACTCTAGGCGTTTTTCGAGACTTTAAATCTCAGGCCATCATTGCTTTTGTAATGTGTTCGTTACTGGCGTTAACTGCCCACCGCTTGGGGTTAATGGACGTTTCACTCGATTTACTTTCCCCAGACACCCTGGTGGCTATGGAGCACCAACATGAAGGCGGCATGCGCAGCGAGTTGCATACTGGCGAACATTCAATCGCCATCGCCTGCGAACTTTCTGATATCAGTGCTTACTCCCTTTGTTTATTAAAACTTAACTACAGCCGGAGAAACCATTTTTCTCGAGGACTCGATCTTTCAAACTATCAATCTGTTGAAATAGTCGCCACATTAAAAAGCCCTTCAGGCAAAGAAAACATTAAACTTTATTTAAGAAACAATAACCCTGCTTATTCATTACCACACATTGATATTAGCGATAAATTTAACACCATCGAATTTGAACTGGGGGATGAAAGCACCACCTTGAATGTGCCCAGCAAAGCGCTGTTCGTTGCCCAGTGGTGGAAAAGAGAAAGAGGTATAGGGTATGAGCAATCTCATGTCGATATCTCAAACATCGTTTCTATCGAGCTGGTCATTGATGAAGCGAAGGAGCTTGGTGACTACGTATTGACGGTGCACAGTTTGAGCATGTCAGGGGAAGCGATAACAGAGCCTGAGCTGCTTAGATTGATTTTACTCTTACTCTTTATGGTCATAGTACTGCTGACCATCAGGCAGAAAAATAATCTCAAAAAAATATCGAGTACCGACCCGCTCACTGGTTTGTTGAACCGGCGAGGAATGATTTCAAAAGTCCGAAAAGAGTTCAAACATATCGTTGAGCACCATACGATAAGCTTATTTTATTTTGACGTTGACGACTTTAAAAAGATAAACGATACCTACGGCCACCCCATTGGCGACGAACTTCTGGTAGCAATTTGCCAAAAGGTTAAGCTGATCATAAGCGAAATGAACTTTGAGGGGCGCTACTCGTTCGCTAGGTTAGCGGGTGATGAATTTGTTCTGACAATTACTGATTGTGACAAAGAAAAAGCGATACAAGTCAGTCGTAGAATCGGTCAGCAATTGATTGATCCAATCCCCGTTAGCGGCTGCGAGGTTAAGGTTGGTATTAGTCTTGGTCTAGCGTATTCCAGTGATAAAAAAGCATCTTTCAAAGCGCTACTGTCTCAAGCAGACTCTGCGATGCGCTGTGCAAAAGAGCAAGGAAAAGGGCGATTCAAGGTGTTTGATGATAGCCTCGCTTCTGCGATCTATCTAAAAAAATCCATTGCTGAAAATTTAAAAAATGCACTGATAAACCAAGATTTCTCACTCAGGTTTATGCCCATATTCAGTTGTTCCGATTTAAAACCTAGACGCGTTGAGGTGCTTATTCGCTGTGAGTCAGACGCCATGCAAGGGGTTACTCCGGATGTTTTTATTCCTATTGCGGAAGAATTTGGCATCATCCAAAACATTGATTTATGGGTGGCAGAGACTAGCTTCGCCGCTATGCAAATGCATTTTCTGACACCTGGTCGTTCGTGCCCAGTCTTTTGCATTAATATTTCAGCCATTGAGCTACTCAACAGCAGCTTTCCGAAGCAGTTAAAAAAGCTCATGCATAAATATCAAATACCCCCTGAATATATTGAGTTGGAAATCACCGAAACTAGCTTAATTGAAGCCGGGGAGACGAGTTTAAGCATATTAAAAGAGCTTAAAAAATTAGGGATTAATTTAGCCTTGGATGACTTTGGAACAGGCTACACGGGTTTTAATCAACTATTGGCCTATCCAGTAGATTGCTTGAAAATAGACCGTACTTTCGTGGCTGATATCGACAGCGAGCACGCTTCACACTTGCCTATGGTGAACGCGATCATGTCAATCGCCCAGTCCTATAATTTAGTCACGGTAGGGGAAGGGGTCGAGACCCAAGGGCAGTTAGATTACTTGCGTTCAGTCTCATGCAATTATGTCCAAGGTTATTTTCTCGCAAAACCGCTTTTACTTGATGATTATCTTTTGCTGCTAAACGATTACGCCTGAAGTGTTTGAGTATCTTTGTTAGTACTGCACAAGATAAAGGCTCGTAAGGAAGAATGAAGGTGATTTAACGCGTTTACACTGTGAAAGGCAGTTGAACTAGGTTAATTGGCTGCTACAGGATGGATAATCGGCAAAAATAAGCAAATGCAATAGAGGCGAGAAGAGGGTTTTAGCAAAGGCCCAACTTTGCGAATGATGAGTGACAGGATATAGTCACATCACACGTGCCTTTCCATCAAGGATGTTGTTTTAGGGATTGAAAAAGTGCACTTAATAACTGAGAGAAATTGCGTTGCAGAACTTACAAAAACTGTATGAAATAACATCAGATAGTGCCTTGTCATACTCGCAAAAAATGGTTGCACTTTTGCAATTAGGCGTTGATTACTTTCAGTTAGAAATGGGCATTATTAGCCACATTGAAGACGAGCTTTACACTGTCTCCTACGCGATTTCACCTGCAAATGATTTACTTAGTGGCACCACATTCGACTTAGGTGATACTTACTGCGTACACACTTTAGCCACAAATCAAGCTCTGTCTTTTTATCACGCAGGTCAAAGTCATATTGCTCAGCATCCTTGCTACCTTAATTTGGGGCTAGAAAGTTATATCGGTGCGCCAATTGTGGTTGAAGGTAAACGTTTCGGCACGATAAATTTTTCAGCGAGTGCCCCACGCAATCAGCCTTTTAGCACTGAAGAACTGAGTTTTATCGAACTGCTTTCGCATTGGGTTGGCAACGAAATAGCCCGCCATGAGAAATTAGCGTTGTTAAAAGAACAGCAAAAATTAATGGCGCGCCAGCAAGATATATTGGAACAAATGGGTCAAGTTGCAGGTGTAGGGGCGTGGGAGCTAGATCTTGTTGACGGGAAGCTTTATTGGTCCTCGGTGATGAAAGACATTCATGAGGTCGATCAAGATTTTGTACCGGATTTGGTCAACGGATTAAATTTCTATAAAGAGGGAGAGAATCAAACCCGTATTACTCAATGCGTCAGACGCTTGATGGATCACGGCGGCAATTTCTCTGGTGAGTTTGAAATTGTCACTCAAAAAGGGACGCCCAAATGGGCGGCGGTTAAGGGCAAAGCCGAATTAGACGGGGGAAAATGTGTCCGGCTGGTGGGTGCGTTTCAAGATATCACTGAGCAAGTCAATTCACGTGAACAGCTGGAGCACAGGCACAAGGAACTGTCATTGGCGCTTGAAGCTCGCAGTTTATTTTTAGCCAATATGAGTCATGAAATTCGTACGCCCATTAACGGGGTATTGGGCATGTTGCAAATATTAGACGCCTCTTCTTTGGATAATGAACAACGACGGTTTTTGGGCTTAGCCAAAGACAGCGCCACGTCATTGCTAGGGATCATCAATGACATCTTAGATTTTACCAAAATTGACTCTGGTAAGTTGGCACTGGAAACCGTCCCTATCGACCTGAATCAGGTTCTCAATAATTGTGTTGATATCTTTAATCCACACGCAAAAGAAAAATCCATACAATTGGTTAAGCAACTCGAAAACACCCAGGGCGCCAGTATCATTACCGACCCTACGAGGCTGCGGCAAATTTGTGCTAATTTGCTTTCAAATGCGCTTAAGTTTACCCATCAAGGGCAAGTGAACATTGCGACAGAGTTGACGCTACTGAAAAAAGGCAAGGCTACATTGACCATTTTTGTGAAAGACTCTGGGGTAGGCATGACGCAAGAGCAACAAGCGCTATTATTTTCACCTTTTAGCCAAGCCGATGTGTCTACCACGCGCAAATTCGGTGGCACAGGATTGGGGTTATCAATTACGCGCAAGCTTTGTCAATTGATGTCAGGGGATGTCAGCGTAAAAAGCGTACTGAACAAAGGAAGTGTGTTCTCGGCGCAAATTGAAGTGGGTATTATGGCCAAAAGTGTGCATCCTGCTGAGCCTGAACTGGCTGTATCCCAAAGTAGGGATCTAAGCGGTCTACATGTATTGGTAGTTGAAGACAATGAAATCAATCAAGTGGTGATTGGTGAAATGCTTAAACAACGACAAATAACCTATGACATCGTTAATGATGGGCTTGAAGCGCTAGCCATACTCGAAGACGAACTAAGTAGTGAGAACCCATACACGTTAATTTTGATGGATTGCCAGATGCCTAATATGGATGGATATCAAACTACTCAGCATATTAGGCAATTTTCGTCTCATGTAGCGACTATTCCTATTATCGCGCTGACCGCGAATGCATTATCAGAAGAGCGTGATAAGTGCTTTGCCAGTGGCATGAGCGAATACCTATCTAAGCCTGTTGACCAAGAAAACCTCTACGCCGTGCTTGAGAAATACAGTTAATACTCTTACTCACGGTATTTCTCATAAACTAGTAATATTAAGTATTATTGATGTGATAGCTAGGACTGGGAAAGGACGTTGACTCAAATTGACTTGCGGTGACGAACAGCTAAACCAATAACATATTTAATGAGTGAAATGTGGGGTGATTAGAATCAATCTTTTAAAAATAAAAAGATTTCGTCAGTATCTGTCTACAATTCTTGTATTCAGTAAAGCAATTTCCGTATCTCGCACTTTAAATCTTAGCCGTCTATGTCTCATTCTTTTTCTAACGGGTTCATTGATTAGTGCTCAGACGGTGAATTTGGAATTCGAAAAGCTGATTTCTTTACTGCATGAACAATACAATCCTATGCGAGCTACTGTGGGTCGAAAAATGCAAAGCATGCTTGAAAACCTTAAGGGGGCAGATGAAATTGTAAAAGTGAACACGGTGAACGCATTTTTTGATGAAGAGCTGACGTATGAAACCGATATTGCTTTGTGGCATGAAAAGGATTATTGGGCTAGTCCGTTAGAAACGTTAGGGAAGGGTCGTGGTGACTGTGAAGATTACGCTATTATTAAATATTTCATGCTGCGTTATTTGGGGATTGATGAAAGCCAATTACGCCTAGTTTATGTAAAAGCTCGAATCGGAGGGCCTAGAAGTAAAATTACCCAAGCCCATATGGTTTTGTCTTACTACCTTCCGAAGCAAAATGACCCTCTCATTCTTGATAGCCTTCTTGCGGATGTGGTTCCTGCGTCGCAAAGAACGGATCTGTTGCCCGTCTTCAGTTTTAATACTGAAGGATTGTGGGCGAAAGGGTCAACTGAGTCTGTAGCTAGTCCGACAGCTCGCTTATCTAGGTGGCGTAATGCGCTTGAAAAAATCAAATTAGAGGGGATTACGTGGGGATGAGTTTCGTGTCAAGGCAAATGGTGGTGTATAGATGTCATTAGTCAGGCAGTTGTGGTTATCCGTCATACTAATCCTAATGGCCAGTTCACTGACTAATTTCGTTATAAGCACCTATTTCGAGCGAAAAAATTTGCAAGAACAACTCTTTTTGAAAAACGTCGATGATGTAAATTCCTTGGCAATGATGCTTTCTCAAGATGAGAAGCAATTGACGGACATCGAATTATTGATAACTGCCACGTTCGATACAGGTCACTATGAGTTTATCGAACTGATTGATCCTGCTGGTAAAAGTGTCTTCAAACGTGAGTATAAGGAAAAAACAAAGTCTAATGTGCCGGAGTTTGCACGCAGAATATTCGATTTTGAAGTGAAAACGGGTGTAGCGCAAGTGAGCAGTGGCTGGAAGCGCGTTGGCACTTTGTATCTTGCAAGCCATACCCAATATGTTCACGAAGCGTTATGGCACCGAACTAAAGCATTTTTTATCAGCTTTCTGGTTATTTCTCTAATAGCCGGTGCGATTGGCTCGTTTGTGTTGCACGTTCTTTTAAGGCCCTTGAACATGGTAGTTGAGCAGGCTCATCGTTTTTCTGAAAAACGTTTTATGACATTACCTATTCCGCGTACCACAGAGTTTGCCAAAGTGGTTACAGCTATGAATTCATTAGCTCTGCGTTTCAAAAAAATCATAGAAGAGGGTAACAAGCGATTAGATGAACTGCGATATAGGAGTCAGCACGATGAGTTAACAGGGTTAGCTAACTCTGAGACTTTTGATACATTGTTGGATGCTCAATTAAAATACCGTGACCGAGAGGGGCATAACGTATTGTTCATGATAAAAATCTTTGGCATGAGCGAAATATCACAGCGTCTTGATAAGCACAAAGTAAACGATATTATTGTTAATTTCACACAAGTGATTTTAGATTTTGCTAAACAGATTGAAGGGCGCTTTACCGATGTACGATTTGGCCGAGTCAGTGGTTCTGAGTTTTGCATATTACTGACTGAAGCTGAAGATATTCAGCAATTAAGTGATGTCCTAGTGGATGCGGTACGCGCGTTTAAAGGGCGCTCTCGTGATACGTACGAGCTGTATGCTTTGCATGCAGGGGTATACCTCGCACCCGATGAAACACGCACTGCACTAATGCGCAGGGTACAAGCACTACTGATTAAAGCATCAAAAGAAAGGGCGCTCGCGCTAACCGATAATAAGCTTACTATTGTTGCGCCATTTCAAGATGATATTCAGTGGCGAAAAGCGCTTAGTCATGCGCTGACAAGTGGTGTGCATTCAATTACTTTTCCCGTGGTTAAAAAAGATGGTAGTGCAATTCATTATCAAGCATTGATGGGCTTGGAACTGGATAATGATGTGCGTAAGGGCGGCTATTTTGTTCACTGGGCGCGTAAGCTAAATATGATCCCCCAGCTCGATTTTCGGATGATTGAGTTTATGATCTCTAAAATTGAGCAAGAAAATAAAGCATATGACTACGCTATTTTGCTATCGCAAGAGACGATGGTTTGCGAAAAATCAGTGCAGCGTTTACGTAAACTACTAACTGAACACCCTAAAGTGGCACACCATCTCTGCCTTGAAGTGAGAGAGAGTGTTGCCTCCGCTCATTTTGAATTGTTCAGGCATTTCTCTGTGACACTCAAAGAAACTGGTTGTAAAGTTGGTTTAAAACGGGTGGGTGATTCCTTTTCTACCCTCCTTGATTTACAAGAGTTAGGATTGGATTACATTAAAATTGATAGTGCGTTCGTGTTTAATGTTTCGATCAACGCCACTAATCAAAACTTCCTTCGTGGCTTATGTTCTTTAGCGCACTCATTGGGGATCATCGTTATCGCAGATGGGGTAACCAGTAAAGATGATGCTAAGTCACTTTATGAGAATGGCTTCGATGGGATTATTTCCCTGATGCAGCAGTTCTAACTTGTAGCTGAGTGCGATGTCAGGTTAGTGAAGTGCTATGCATATAAGCTCATCTTTTTACACTCAGTTGGAACTGACTTATCTAAAACTCAATTGGAGCGCTGAGATCAGCGCTCAGTCATGGCAATCGATGTGGCGCGAAGCAAAGGTTTTAAAATATAATCCAATACCGTTTTTTTGCCGGTAATAATATCTACTTGGGTTGTCATTCCTGGAATAATCTGCATGCCGTTTTTAAAGCTGTTGGAGCCAGTTTGAAGTCTAACGACATAATAGGTCTCATCATTTTCATCGGTGATGGTATCGGCGCTGATGTGGGTGACTTCGGCTTCAAGGCCACCGTATATGACGAAGTCATAGGCGGTGAATTTAACCATAGCGGTTTGCCCTGGCCTCAAAAATGCGATGTCCTTAGGTTTTATTTTAGCTTCAACGATCAGTTGATCATCCAGTGGAATAATTTCAATGACATCACTACCTGGTGGGACTACGCCTCCTATGGTATTGGTAAATAACCGCTTAATTGTGCCCTTGACCGGTGACTTTAAATCCGCTTGATACACCACATCGGCGAGGCCTGATTCTGTTTCCCTTAATGAGTTAAGCTCAATTGAAACATCACTTAATTCATCTCGCCAGCCATTGATAGTGGTCAGTTCTTTCTCTCGGATCTTAGATTTGGCCTCTTGAATAGCAGACTCATTACGACGCATAACGGATTCGTTGCGTTTTATCTCTCCTTCTATCTCAACCAGCTGCCGTTCAAGACGAATGATGTCGATATCTGAGATAGCGCCAGACTTCAGTAGCGGTCGCGTTACAGCGAGCTCTCTGTGAATTAAATCTTTTGTTCGAACGTATTGCTCTTTTGCTGATTGGGCCTCTTGCAACTCATGTTCTCGTTGCCTCGTTTGTTGCTGATACATTGAAATGTGTTGCGCTAATTCTTCTACATTGGCGGCATATTGATTTCTTTCAGAACTGACAATTTCTGGCGCTTGCTTGACTAAGTTTGCTGAGAAAATTGGAGGTGTCTTTTCGGTTAGGGCTTTCAAGCGAGCAAGTTTTGCACTGAGGGATAAAAATTGGCTGCGATTTTCTCTGAGAGACGAGATAAATCTCGTTGGGTCCAGTTTAAGGAGTACGTCCCCAGCATTTACTGTTTGCCCTTCTCGAGTCAAAATTTCTTTGACGATGCCACCGTCGTAGGATTGTACGATTTGTAGTTGGTTTGTCGGTACCACTTTGCCATCACCTCTGGTGACTTCATTGAGGGTGGCGTAGGCGGACCAAATGAGCAATGCAGTCAGTGCAAAGACAATGAAGTACAATAACATTCTAGCTTTTAAGGGGTTTTGTTGAAGTTGTTCCCAATCAGCGTCGAGTACCCAGTCATTATTTTTTGGCGGCGATAACCATCGATTAAATATTTTGCCTACATAACTGCTTTTGGGCTCTTCGTTAGAACCAAATATTTCGCCAAGTTTATTAAATGAATCTTGCTCTGTGGTGGTAGGCTTTCTACTCATGATGCTGCCTTCGCTTTACCCTTTTTCAGGGCGTCAAGTACTTGCTCTTTTTTGCCTTTCATTACCAACTTACCTGAATCTAACACGATGATTTGATTAACCATCGAGAGTAAGGACATACGGTGCGTAACCATAACCATGCTGCGCCCCTTACTGACATTTTCTAGCGCATGTTTAACGTGATCTTCAGCTTGATGATCCAAGGAGGATGTGGGTTCGTCCAGAAGTAAAAGCGGCGGATTTGCTACAATCGCTCTGGCGATGGCAACGGCCTGCTTTTGTCCCCCAGATAAGTGATGGCCATGTTCACCAACCTGCATATTTAAACCGTCGGGATGGTTGTTAACCACCGACATTAACCCACTGAGTTCTAGGGCACGGTTGAGGGCTTGTGGCTCGGTATGTTTGGCTAAATACATAATATTGTCCCTAAGTGTTCCAAAGAACAGGGATATTTCTTGCGGCACATAACCTACATTATTACGCAATTCGGTTAATTCTAATTGCTGTAACTCTATACCGTCTATGTATATGTGGCCTGAAGTTGGCGTGTATAGACCCAGCAGGAGTTTTTGAATAGTGCTTTTACCTGAACCATTTTTACCTAAAATCGCTACATGATCTCCTGCATTGATTTTGAAGCTCACATCAGACAACACATCTTTCGAGTCATCGTCGTAACGGAAGGAGACATTTTTAAATTCTATTTCGCCTTTAAACGTTGGGTGATGAATTTTGTGCGTGTTAACAGGTCGCTCAGAAGGTTGTTTCATTAACGCGTTGAGCACTTCCATTGAGGTAGCAGCATTGTGATATTGGGCAATGACCCCAGCGACAAGGTTGATCGGGTTCATTGCCCGGCTGCTTAGCATGTAAGCGGCGATAAGCGCGCCTTGGGAGAGTTCTCTCTCGATAATTAAATACACGCCAATAATCAAGATGACAATTCCGACTAGTTGTTGAATAAACTGCGACACGTTACTGATTGAAGAGGAAATAAAACGAATTTGCGATTGAGTTCGCGCAAGAAATATTGTGCTTTTCTCCCAGTCGACTTGCACTTTTGACTCAGCATGAAAGCTTTTGATTTCCTCTATATTATCGATACTTTCTACTAAAATAGCGTTTCGCAGAGCCCCTGATTGCATTGCACCAGTAGATAAACTATGCAGTTTCTTTTGCGCTGAAAATGCATAGCCTAGGATCACAAGTGAACCAACAATAATCGGCAGTATCAGTATTGGGGAGATAATCGCGATGATGACACTAAATAACAGTACAAACGGTAAATCTACAAAGGAAACCAAGGTTAGGGAACTGAGTAAGGTTCGAATAGATTCAAAAGATTGAATACCACTGGCGAATGCACCAGACGACGGGGGCCGTTCCATCAACCGAATGTTAAGAATTTTTTCCATAAGCGAAGAAGAGACTTTCACATCTATGCGACTAGCAGCAAGTTCTACGTAATAATTTCGCACCATCTTTAGTACCAAATCTGCAACCAAGACAATCGCGACGCCACAAGCGAGCATCCATAGTGTTTCAATGGCACCATTAGGCACAACTCTGTCATATATATTCATAACAAATAGAGGCATAGCGATAGAGAAAAAGTTGATCACTACCGCGGAGATAATGACATCTCTGTACAGTCCTCTACATTCCTTTATAACGCTCCAAAACCAATGGCCAGTCGTCTCTTTTTCTATGGTTGGAGCCCGTTTATCAAATTGATGTTTGGGGCGGGCAAAAATAATTTGACCCGTAAAGCGTTTTGATAACGACTCGATTGATTCGTCCACATCTGCGCCAGGTAAGTCAGGATAGATAACCTTAGCTGTTTTATTTTCATTGTCTAAGCTGAGAAGAACACACGCCGTATTATTATTAAGGATCAACACCGCAGGTAAAAGTGAGGGATTAATTTGTTCAAACGTGCGTGTGGCGATTTTTGATTTAAGACCTGCTCGTTCAGCTGCTCTTGAAAATATTGACGGAGTGAGGTCCCCGTCCACTAAAGGTAAACCTGAAAGTAAAACATCTTTTGAATAGATCATATTGTAGTGTTCACATATTACATATAAGCAACTACTCAAATCTTCTGTTGTTGGTTTCCCCGAGGTACTTTCCATAATTCACTCTCGATAACTATTTTTCGATCAATTCAACTTGCGCTTTGTTATAACTTTTTATATTTTTGTATCGATATTGAAATGATACTTTATATTTTGATATTACGTTCTTTAATATTTAAGTAGTATGGGGGTAATTCAAAATGCCCTGTTAATTTTTAGGACATGAATATTTAATGTCAGAATGTATATCTACTTTGTCTGAATCGTTAATGTTTGGTAAGTTGTTAAGTGAAATGTTTAAGCTTTTAACCAATATTCCAATTTCGGCTAACACATTTATTAACGCCTGTTTTTGACGATATTGTGCATCGATATATGCACGGCTAGATTCAAAGTATTCGTTCTCCGCATCAAGTACATCTAGCAAAGTACGCTGTCCAATATCGAACTGATCTTTGTATGCTGTTTTGACCCGACTAGACGATAATTTGTGTTGATTCAATATCGGTAAAAGACGATTGGACGTCGTGTATTCATTGAATGCAATTTGAATGTTTTGACGCACATCGCGACAGGTTTTATCTCTAAGATCCTTGGCCACATTGACCTGTTCTTGAGCTTGCTTTATCGACGCTTTGTCTTGACCGCCGCGGAATAGATTGTAGCGAAACTGAAGCCCAACTGAGCCTTCAGTTATAGTGTTGTTTAAACCGAACTGGTCTCTGCTTTGACTACCGTAACTAGCGATGAAATCGACCTGAGGTTTATAGTTCGATTTCTGTGTTTTCACTCCTAATTTTTCAGCTTCGATATTGTGCATGCTGGCGAAAAAGGAAGGACTGGTGCGATACGTTTTTTCTAGTACTTCTTTCAACTCATTTGGTATTTGAAGATCTTGAGTAGGGATAGCTTGTAAATTAACTGCAGGGTAACGACCCACTATGCGCAAGAACCTCGCGCTCACGTCGTAAAGGTTGTTGACGTCGGTTATGACATTTGATTCAGACAAGGCCAAACGCCCGTTGATTTGCTCTAGATCTGCGGCTCTTGAGACCCCGGCACTGACACTTTCTTCAATTTGTGAAAACACTTTTTCATGGGTATTAAGGTTGTCTTCTGCAAGCTTGACCAAAGCCTGATACTGCTGAACGTCTAAGTATGCCAAAGCGGTATCTCTTGCTGCCGTTTCGACGCTGTTGGTAAATTCAAAGTACCTAACCATTTGAACTTGTCTGAAG
Organism: Paraglaciecola sp. T6c; assembly: GCF_000014225.1. Classification (NCBI taxonomy): domain Bacteria; kingdom Pseudomonadati; phylum Pseudomonadota; class Gammaproteobacteria; order Alteromonadales; family Alteromonadaceae; genus Paraglaciecola; species Paraglaciecola sp. T6c. Next base: position 3,238,523 of record NC_008228.1, on the reverse strand, counting down.
CGATTAACCTCGTGTTTCACACGCGAACCATTATACAAGGACTGGGTTAATACCATTTCCACATCATTACTCGAAAATTCGGTGTCACTACCGTAATTGCGATCTTTATATTGCATATTCGCCACTAAATCGACGGTCGGTTTATTACCCGCCTTGGCAACTCTTAGACTATGCTTGGCTGCACGGAATGTATGCCAAGTTGCTTGGACCTCTGGATTGGTCTCTAGTGCATCATAAATTGCGCTGGCAACGCTATCGTTATCTTTAGCGTAAGTTTTTAACGATAATAACAAAGTGACGGCGAAGAAAAATTTGTAAAAATTCATAGTTAATACTCGTTTGAATTGTGTGTTAACAAAATCCTTATGTGAAAAATTGTTTTTCAATGCTTTTTTATATGAGATTTTATTTAAATATTTTCTAACGGTAGTCGGAAATTGAAAATTAGCAAGATGAAAATTTTAAATTAAAAAAATAAGAAATATCCTGAGCTTAAGTTGTATATTCATAAGTTGAAACCACTCTGGACGGATAGACGAAGTTCATTTTTTAACTAAACTCTATCAAAGTCTTTGTTTAATATTTTGAGGTTTTTATGGCTGATATTGAATATATCGTAGAACGTATTGATGGTGATGATTCAATTACCGTAATAGACGAAAAGGGTGATATTCGTTTTGTTTCAGAAGGTGAAATTGTCAGTATTGGTGATACCATTTTATCTTTTGATGGGGGCCAAGTCGTTTTAAGAGCCAATGGGCAGAGTATCGTTCTTGATAATAGTATTGATGTGTTTATTGGAACCGATCTTGCGCCTGAACAAAATATTCAATCCGATGAAGAATCTCAAATAGACATTGATGAAGATTTTTTAGCCTTACTTGATGGGGATGGTGACCTGCTTGATTCATTAGAATCTACAGCTGCTGGGTCCGATTCAGGTGGTGAAAGTGGTGACGGTTCAACATTCGTGCGTGTCGACCGAATATCGGAAGAGATTGATCCCATCGAATTTGAATATAACCAAGCCGTTATTGAAACCACTGAATTAGACACTCAAGGGGTACTTGCAGCAGATTTTGATATTGAATTCGACCTACCTGATGAAATTAATGATGCTACTCCAACCTTCACCGGAACAACGTCAGCGCCCGAGGGCACGCTTGTCCAAGTGGTGGTCACAGATCAAAATGGGAATGCTCAAAACTTAACAAGTGTGGTGCAAGACGATGGTACATTTACGGTTAATGTCGATGGTACTTTATCGGAAGGTACGTTTACAGTCGATGCAAGTATTACCGATGATCAAGGTAATACTACAACGGTTTCCGTTAATTCTGCTGTCGATGTTACTCCTCCAATTATCGATAATATAGCCATCAGTGATGATTCAAATACGCCAACTGTTTCAGGTCAGACGGACACTTTGCCGGGTACGCAAGTGACTATCACGGTCACTGACGCCAACGGTAACATCGAAGTGATCAATGCGATTGTACAAGACAACGGAAGTTTTAATGGCACGCTAGTGACACCATTAACAGAAGGAGACTTTGCAGTCGTCACCGAAGTTACAGATAGTGCCGGTAATACCACATCTGTAACATCAACAGGTAACGTGGACACCGCTGCACCTTCGGTGACAGATACAACCAACCCAAGCAGTAACAGCGATACACCGTTATTGACCGGGACCAGCAACGCTGAGCCAGGCAGTGAGGTCATCATCACGGTGACGGATGCTAACGGTGACAGCCAAGTCATCAATGCCGTGGTGCAAGAGGATGGCACCTATTCTGGCAGTCCAGCCAATGCTTTAGCAGAAGGAGAGTTTACGCTTGTCACGCAAATTACCGACCAAGCCGGCAATACCACATCTGTAACATCAACAGGTAGCGTAGATACCACAGCACCTTCGGTGACAGATACAACCAACCCAAGCAGTAACAGCGATACACCGTTATTGACCGGTACCAGCAACGCTGAGCCAGGCAGTGAGGTCACCATCACGGTGACCGATGCTAACGGTGACAGCCAAGTCATCAATGCCGTGGTGCAAGCGGATGGCACCTATTCTGGCAGTCCAGCCAATGCTTTAGCAGAGGGAGAGTTTACGCTTGTCACGCAAATTACCGACCAAGCCGGCAATACCACATCTGTAACATCAACAGGTAGCGTAGATACCACAGCACCTTCGGTGACAGATACAACCAACCCAAGCAGTAACAGCGATACACCGTTATTGACCGGTACCAGCAACGCTGAGCCAGGCAGTGAGGTCACCATCACGGTGACCGATGCTAACGGTGACAGCCAAGTCATCAATGCCGTGGTGCAAGAGGATGGCACCTATTCTGGCAGTCCAGCCAATGCTTTAGCAGAAGGAGAGTTTACGCTTGTCACGCAAATTACCGACCAAGCCGGCAATACCACATCTGTTACCTCAACAGGCAACATAGATACCACAGCACCGGTTTTAACCGTGGATGCGCCTGATAATAGTAATGATGCGACGCCAACGCTCACAGGAACAACCGATGTACCGGCCAGTTCGATCGTTGAGCTTACTGTTACAGGCAGTGATGGTGCAGTGCAAATATTGAGTGCGACTGTGCAAGCAAACGGTACCTATAGTGTTGATGTTCCCAATGATTTAGCTGAAGGTGATTACACTGTTGCCGCGAGCGTAGCCGATGCTACTGGCAACGAGGCGAATGCAAATGATACTGGCAACATAGATACCACAGCACCGGTTCTAACCGTGGATGCGCCTGATAATAGCAATGACGCCACGCCAACGATCACAGGAACAACCGATGTACCGGCCAATTTAGTTGTCAATCTTACTGTGACTGGCAGCGATGGTGCAGTGCAAATATTGAGTGCGACTGTGCAAGCAAGCGGTACCTATAGTGTTGATGTTCCCAATGATTTAGCTGAGGGTGATTATACTGTTGCTGCGACCGTAGCCGATGCCGCTGGTAACGAGGCGAATGCAAATGATACTGGCAACATAGATACCACAGCACCGGTTTTAACGGTGGATGCGCCAGATATCTCTAACGATAATACCCCGATCATTTCCGGAACGACAGATACTCCTCTAGGTACTGAAGTCAAGATTGAAGTTACTGATAGCAATGGCGCGACACAGTCACTCATAGCGTTGGTGCAAGTAGATGGGAGTTTTAGTGTTGAAATCGACACGCCATTAGCAGACGGGGCGTTCACATTGAACGTGTCTGTAGAAGATGATGCAGGTAACACAACCAATGTTACAGCAAGTGGGGAAGTGAATAGCGCCCTACCTAATCTGAGCGTAAACGAGTTACCTAGTGGTAATGATGGAACCCCCATAATAAGTGGAACAACGGACGCGCCTGTTGGTTCGTCGGTTAATATCACTATCACTGACAGCAACGGCGTTATTCAGACCCTCAATACAAGTGTACAAGTTGATGGGAGCTACAGCGTTGAAGTGCCAGTGATATTAGAAGATGGCACTTATAATGTTTCTGTAACAGTTGATGACGGTTTAGGAAATCAGGCCCAAGTATCAGCAACTGGCACTATTGATACAACAGCACCAACGCTGACGGTGGATGCGCCTGAAAATAGCAATGATGTAACGCCAACGATCACTGGAACAACAGATGCACCGCCCAATTCAGTCGTTGAGCTTACTGTTACAGGCAGCGATGGTACGGTGCAAACATTGAGTGCGACTGTGCAAGCAAACGGTACCTATAGTGTTGATGTTCTCAATGATTTAGCTGAGGGTGATTACACTGTTGCTGCGACGGTAACCGATGCCGCTGGCAACGAGGCGAATGCAAATGATACTGGCAACATAGATACCACAGCACCAATTGTAACCGTGGATGTGCCAGCTAATAGCAATGATGCCACGCCAACGATCACAGGCACAACCGATGTACCGGCCAATTCAGTTGTCAATCTTAGTGTCACCGGTAACGATGGTGCAGTACAAACATTGAGTGCGACTGTGCAAGCAAACGGTACCTATAGTGTTGATGTACCCAATGATTTAGCTGAAGGTGATTACACTGTTGCCGCGACGGTAGCCGATGCCGCTGGCAACGAGGCGAATGCAAATGATACTGGCAACATAGATACCACAGCACCGGTTTTAACCGTGGATGCGCCTGATAATAGTAATGATGCGACGCCAACGATCACAGGCACCACAAACGCGCCACAAAATGCCACGGTATCCATCCTCATTACGGATGCCAATGGAGTAGTGCAAACCCTCAGCGCCACAGTGCAAGCCAATGGCACCTACAGCGTGAATGTGCCTAACGCTTTATCAGAGGGGGACTTTACCGTTGAAGCGAGTATCACGGACGCCGCAGGTAATGACGCTAGTGCAAATGATAGCGGTAATGTGGATACTCTATATCCAAATTTGATTTTAGACGCTCCGGACAATAGCGCAGATACAACTCCCATTATCTCAGGCTCGACGAATGCACCGGAAGGCTCCTCTGTTCAGATAACCGTAACTGATAGCGCAGGTAACGTTCAAGTAGTAGATACCTTAGTGCTTAATGATGGTTCTTTCACAATCGAGGTAAGTGGCGTGTTAGCTGAGGGCGTTTTCAGCGTTGAAGCAAATGTTAGCGATCAAGCTGGAAACCAAGCAAGTATTACCGACACAGGCAGTGTCGACACGGTCGCGCCCACACTCACAGTGGATGCCCCCTATAACAGCAGTGATGCCACGCCGACGATTGCAGGGAATACCAATGCGCCAGTAGGGTCAACAGTGACTATCACGGTGACGGGCAGTGACACAGTGGTACAAACCCTCACGGCGACAGTTCAACCTGATGGCAGTTTCCATGTAGACGTGCCCAGTGATTTAGCTGAAGGTGCTTACACCGTTGATGTGACAGTGGCTGACGCGGCAGGCAATAGCACAACCGAAAGCGATACAGGCAGTGTGGACACCGTCGCGCCCACCCTGACAGTGGATGCGCCCGATAACAGCAATGATGCGACGCCAACGATTACTGGCATCACCAACGCGCCACAGAATACCACGGTCTCCATCCTCATCACGGATGCCAATGGTGTCGAGCAAACGGTGAGTGCCGCGGTACTTGCTAATGGCACCTACAGCGTGGATGTGCCGAGTGATTTAGCCGACGGTGCTTACATGGCCGAAGCGAGCATCACAGATGCCGCTGGTAATCCTGCCACAGCCAGCGACACCGGTAGTGTAGACACGGTCGCGCCCACCCTGACAGTGGATGCGCCCGATAACAGCGATGACGCGACGCCAACGATTACGGGCACCACAAATGCGCCAGAAAATGCCACTGTGAGTATCACTGTGACGGGCAGCAATAATGTAGTGCAAACATTGAGCGCCCCCGTACAAGCCAATGGTACCTATAGTGTTGATGTGCCGAGTGATTTAGCTGAAGGTGTTTACACAGTTGAAGCGACTATCACAGATACCGCAGGCAACAGCACAACCGAAACAGACACAGGCAGTGTGGATACTGTTGCGCCGACGATTACGGTAGATGCCCCCGATAACAGCAGTGACGCCACCCCGACCATTGCAGGGAATACCGATGCGCCAGTAGGGTCAACGGTGACTATCACGGTGACGGGCAGTGACACAGTGGTACAAACCCTCACGGCGACAGTTCAACATGATGGCAGTTTCCATGTAGACGTGCCCAGTGATTTAGCCGAAGGTGCTTACACCGTTGATGTGACAGTGGCTGACGCAGCAGGCAATAGCACCACACAAACCGATACAGGCAGTGTGGACACCGTCGCGCCGACCCTGACAGTGGATGCGCCCGATAACAGCAATGATGCCACGCCGACCATTACCGGCACGACGAACGCGCCAGAAAATGCCACGGTCTCCATTCTCATCACGGATGCCAATGGAGTAGAGCAAACCCTCAGCGCCACCGTGCAAGCCAATGGCACCTACAGCGTGGATGTGCCCAGTGATTTAGCCGACGGTGCTTACATGGCCGAAGCGAGCATTACAGATACGGCAGGCAACAGCACAACCGAAAGCGATACAGGCAGTGTGGACACAGTCGCGCCCACCCTGACAGTGGATGCACCGGATAACAGCAATGACGCCACCCCGACTATTACCGGCAATACTAACGAGCCAGTGAATTCCACAGTGAATATCACGGTGACGGGCAGTGATAATGTGGTGCAAACCATCAGTGCCACCGTACAAGCCAATGGTAGCTACAGCGTGGATGTGCCGAGTGATTTAGCTGAAGGTGCTTACACAGTTGAAGCGACCATCACAGATACCGCAGGCAACAGCACAACCGAAACAGACACAGGCAGTGTGGATACTGTTGCGCCGACGATTACGGTAGATGCCCCCGATAACAGCAATGATGCCACCCCGACGATTGCGGGTAATACCAATGCGCCAGTAGGGTCAACAGTGACTATCACGGTGACGGGCAGTGACACAGTGGTACAAACCCTCACGGCGACAGTACAACCTGATGGCAGTTTCTATGTAGACGTGCCCAGTGATTTAGCTGAAGGTGCTTACACCGTTGATGTGACAGTGGCTGACGAAGCAGGCAATAGCACCACACAAACCGATACAGGCAGTGTGGACACCGTCGCGCCGACCCTGACAGTGGATGCGCCCGATAACAGCAATGATGCCACGCCGACCATTACCGGCACGACGAACGCGCCAGTGAATTCCACGGTCTCCATTCTCATCACCGGTGCCAATGGTGTCGAGCAAACGGTGAGTGCCACGGTACTTGCCAATGGCACCTACAGTGTGGATGTACCGAGTGATTTAGCTGAAGGTACGTATACCGTCACAGCTGCTATTTCTGATAGTGCAGGGAATGAAATAAGTGTTTCTCAAGCGGGTAGTGTTGATACATTCCCCCCAACCTTGATCATTAATGCCCCTGATAATACTAACGACACAACGCCAACGATCAATGGCAGCACCGATGCAAATCCTGGTCTAAATGTGAGCATCACGGTGACTGATAGCAATAATATTTCCCAAACATTCAATGCGACAGTGCAGCCTGACGGACACTTTTCAGCCGACGTGCCTGGCGTGATGGCGGATGGTAATTTCACGGTGAGTGCAACCGTTGTCGATGCCGCGACCAACTCTACAACCGCTGTTGATAGCGGTTCTATTGACTCTACGATCCCGAGTTTAACGCTATCTTTACCAGCAAACACGAATGACGATACGCCCACCTTGAATGGTACAACTGATGCCTCATTGGATGGCTCAACAGTGCTTATTACCGTGACAGATAGTCAAGGAGCTACTCAAAACCTTTCTACTGTCGTTCAATCAAATGGTAGTTTTTCTATAGATGTGCCTGGAGTCTTAGCTGATGGAAACTACTCGGTAACCGCCACGGTAGATGATGGCAATGGCAATGTAGCGAGTGCAACTGACTCTGGAAATATTGATACTATTGATCCAACGTTATCTTTGATTATTCCTTCTGGGGCTGATGACACAACGCCATTAATTAGCGGTTCAACTAACGTAGCGCCAGGCTCGACAGTCACTATCACCGTGACAGACAGCCAAGGTGCAGTTCAAAATCTTTCTGCAACGGTTCTAGCGAATGGCAGTTACTCCGTTGAGGTGCCCGTTGAGTTAGGGCAAGGGGCATATAGTGTCTCTGCGACCGCGACCGACGCGGCAGGCAATAGCACCACACAAACCGATACAGGCAGTGTGGACACCGTCGCGCCGACCCTGACAGTGGATGCGCCCGATAACAGCAATGATGCCACGCCGACCATTACCGGCACGACGAACGCGCCAGAAAATGCCACGGTCTCCATTCTCATCACGGATGCCAATGGAGTAGAGCAAACCCTCAGCGCCACCGTGCAAGCCAATGGCACCTACAGCGTGGATGTGCCCAGTGATTTAGCCGACGGTGCTTACATGGCCGAAGCGAGCATTACAGATACGGCAGGCAACAGCACAACCGAAAGCGATACAGGCAGTGTGGACACAGTCGCGCCCACCCTGACAGTGGATGCACCGGATAACAGCAATGACGCCACCCCGACTATTACCGGCAATACTAACGAGCCAGTGAATTCCACAGTGAATATCACGGTGACGGGCAGTGATAATGTGGTGCAAACCATCAGTGCCACCGTACAAGCCAATGGTAGCTACAGCGTGGATGTGCCGAGTGATTTAGCTGAAGGTGCTTACACAGTTGAAGCGACCATCACAGATACCGCAGGCAACAGCACAACCGAAACAGACACAGGCAGTGTGGATACTGTTGCGCCGACGATTACGGTAGATGCCCCCGATAACAGCAGTGACGCCACCCCGACCATTGCAGGGAATACCGATGCGCCAGTAGGGTCAACGGTGACTATCACGGTGACGGGCAGTGACACAGTGGTACAAACCCTCACGGCGACAGTTCAACCTGATGGCAGTTTCTATGTAGACGTGCCCAGTGATTTAGCTGAAGGTGCTTACACCGTTGATGTGACAGTGGCTGACGAAGCAGGCAATAGCACCACACAAACCGATACAGGCAGTGTGGACACCGTCGCGCCGACCCTGACAGTGGATGCGCCCGATAACAGCAATGATGCCACGCCGACCATTACCGGCATGACGAACGCGCCAGAAAATACCACGGTGAATATTACTGTGACGGGCAGCAATAATGTGGTGCAAACCTTGAGCGCCACAGTGCAAGCCAATGGCACCTACAGCGTGGATGTACCGAGTGATTTAGCCGATGGTGCTTACACGGCCGAAGCGAGCATCACAGATGCCGCTGGTAATCCTGCCACAGCCAGCGACACCGGCAGTGTTGACACTCAAGCACCCACGTTAACGGTAGATGCGCCCGATAACAGCGATGACGCCACGCCAACGATTACCGGCAATACCAACGCGCCAGAAAATGCCACGGTGAGTATTACCGTGACGGGCAGCGATAATGTAGTGCAAACATTGAGCGCTACCGTGCAAGCCAATGGCACCTATAGTGTTGATGTGCCCAATGATTTAGCCGAAGGAGCTTACACGGCTGAAGCGACCATCACAGATACCGCAGGCAACAGCACAACAGAAAGCGACACAGGCAGTGTAGACACGGTCGCGCCTACATTGACAGTGGGTGCCCCCGATAACAGCAGTGATGCCACGCCGACCATTGCGGGTAATACTAATGCGCCAGTAGGGTCAACAGTGACTATCACGGTGACGAGCAGCGACACAGTGGTACAAAATCTCACGGCGACAGTACAACCTGATGGCAGTTTCCATGTAGACGTGCCCAGTGATTTAGCCGAAGGTGCTTACACTGTTGATGTGACAGTGGCTGACGCAGCAGGCAATAGCACCACACAAACCGATACAGGCAGTGTGGACACGGTCGCGCCGACCCTGACAGTGGATGCGCCCGATAACAGCAGTGATGCCACGCCGACCATTACCGGCACGACGAACGCGCCAGAAAATGCCACGGTCTCCATCCTTATCACCGGTGCCAATGGTGTCGAGCAAACGGTGAGTGCCACGGTGCTTGCCAATGGCACCTACAGCGTGGATGTGCCCAGTGATTTAGCCGACGGTGCTTACACCGTTGATGTGACAGTAGCCGACGCGGCAGGCAATAGCACCACAGAAACAGACACAGGCAGTGTGGACACGGTAGCGCCCACTCTGACAGTGGACGCGCCCGATAACAGCAATGACGCCACGCCAACGATTACGGGCACCACAAATGCGCCAGAAAATGCCACTGTGAGTATTACTGTGACGGGCAGCAATAATGTAGTGCAAACATTGAGCGCCCCCGTACAAGCCAATGGCACCTACAGCGTGGATGTGCCCAGTGATTTAGCTCAAGGTACTTACACAGTTGAAGCGACTATCACAGATACCGCAGGCAACAGCACAACCGAAACAGACACAGGCAGTGTGGATACTGTTGCGCCGACGATTACGGTAGATGCCCCCGATAACAGCAATGACGCCACCCCGACGATTGCGGGTAATACCAATGCCCCTGTAGGGTCAACGGTGACTATCACGGTGACGGGCAGTGACACAGTGGTACAAACCCTCACGGCGACAGTTCAACCTGATGGCAGTTTCCATGTAGATGTGCCCAGTGCACTGGAAGAAGGCGCTTATACGGTTGAAGCAGCGGTAGCGGATGCAGCGGGTAACCCTGCCTCAGCCAATGATACAGGCAGTGTCGACACGGTCGCGCCCACCCTGACAGTGGATGCGCCCGATAACAGCAATGATGCGACGCCAACGATTACTGGCATCACCAACGCGCCACAGAATACCACGGTCTCCATCCTCATTAAGGATGCCAATGGGGTAGAGCAAACCCTTAGCGCCACAGTGCAAGCCAATGGCACCTACAGCGTGGATGTGCCCAGTGATTTAGCCGACGGTGCTTACACGGCCGAAGCGAGCATCACAGATGCCGCGGGTAATTCTGCCACAGCCAGCGATAACGGCAGTGTGGATACTGCTGATCCGATTATCGATTTAACAGTTGTTGGTGAGGTGGAATCTGGTTTTCCTATTATCTCTGGTACTTGCTCTGAGCCTCAAGGTACGATCGTTTCAGTGGTTGTGACTGATTCTAATAACGTTGAATTCATTTTGTCTGCACAAGTAGATGCCAATGGATTATTTACGGTTGCTATTCCTGTCACCGTTGCTGACGGGGATGCAACAGCTGTAGTCAGCGTTACGGACTTAGCAGGAAATGAGACTATCCTAAATGCGACGATACCGATTGATCTGACTGCGCCGGTGATTACGTTAGAGTCATTAGGTAGTATTGATGCCAATGCAAATCTGCCTTCAATCACCGGTACATGTTCGGAGCCTGTTGGGACTATTATCAGCGTCACCCTAACGGATTCTGCCGCTAATGAATTTAATTTAACCACAACCGTTGGCGTCGGTGGCTTGTTTACTGTGCTAATCCCAGCAACAATCGCAGAAGGGGATGCCTCTGCGGTTGTGAGTATCACGGACATCGCGGGTAACGAAACCATCGTTAATGCCACGGTACCGATTGATTTAACTGCGCCATTGGTCACATTAGATAAACTCGGTGACATCGATCTGAACTTAGGGCTTCCTGTTATCACGGGCACCTGTAGTGAGCCACAAGGTACTGAAGTGCGCGTGACGCTAACCGACTTCGTGGGGGATGATCACACCTTAACCGCTACGGTGGGAATTGGTGGTCTGTTTACTGTTGCTGTGCCATTAACGGTAGCCGAAGGGGATGCCTCAGCGGTCGTGAGTATCACGGATATCGCGGGCAACGAAACCATCGTGAATGCCACGGTACCGATTGATTTAACTGCGCCATTGGTCACTTTGGATAAACTCGGTGATATCGATCTGAACCTAGGGTTGCCGGTGATTACAGGGTCATGCAGTGAGCCACAAGGCACAGAAGTGCGCGTGACGCTAACTGACTTCGTGGGGGATGAGCATGTCTTAACTGCTACGGTGGGGGTAGGCGGTTTGTTCACCGTTGCGATACCTGTGACGGTAGCCGAAGGGGATGCCTCTGCGGTCGTTAGCATTACAGATATCGCGGGCAACGAAACCATCGTTAATGCCACGGTACCGATTGATTTAACTGCGCCATTGATCACTTTGGATAAACTCGGTGACATCGATCTGAACTTAGGGCTACCTGTGATTACAGGTACCTGTAGTGAGCCTCAAGGTACTGAAGTGCGCGTGACGCTAACTGACTTCGTGGGGGATGAGCATGTCTTAACCGCCACGGTGGGAATTGGTGGTTTGTTCACCGTTGCGATACCTGTGACGGTAGCCGAAGGGGATGCCTCTGCGGTTGTGAGTATCACGGACATCGCTGGCAACGAAACCATCGTTAATGCCACGGTACCAATCGATTTAACCGCGCCGTTAGTCACTTTAGATAAACTGGGTGATATCGATGTGAACCTAGGGTTGCCGGTGATTACAGGGTCCTGCAGTGAGCCACAAGGTACAGAAGTGCGCGTGACGCTAACTGACTTCGTGGGGGATGAGCATGTCTTAACCGCTACGGTGGGAATTGGCGGTTTGTTTACTGTCGCTGTGCCTATCACCGTGGCAGAAGGGGATGCCTCAGCGGTTGTGAGTATCACGGATATCGCGGGCAACGAAACCATCGTTAATGCCACGGTACCGATTGATTTAACTGCGCCATTGGTCACTTTGGATAAACTCGGTGACATCGATCTGAACTTAGGGCTACCTGTGATTACAGGGTCCTGTAGTGAGCCTCAAGGTACTGAAGTGCGCGTGACGCTAACTGACTTCGTGGGGGATGAGCATGTCTTAACCGCTACGGTGGGAATTGGCGGTTTGTTTACTGTCGCTGTGCCTATCACCGTGGCAGAAGGGGATGCCTCAGCGGTTGTGAGTATCACGGATATCGCGGGCAACGAAACCATCGTTAATGCCACGGTACCGATTGATTTAACTGCGCCATTGGTCACTTTGGATAAACTCGGTGACATCGATCTGAACTTAGGGCTACCTGTGATTACAGGGTCCTGTAGTGAGCCTCAAGGTACTGAAGTGCGCGTGACGCTAACTGACTTCGTGGGGGATGAGCATGTCTTAACCGCTACGGTGGGAATTGGCGGTTTGTTTACTGTCGCTGTGCCTATCACCGTGGCAGAAGGGGATGCCTCAGCGGTCGTGAGTATCACGGATATCGCGGGCAACGAAACCATCGTCAATGCCACCGTACCGATTGATTTAACCGCCCCGTTAGTCTCCTTAGATAAACTCGGTGACATCGATCTGAACTTAGGGCTACCTGTTATCACGGGCACCTGTAGTGAGCCACAGGGCACAGAAGTGCGCGTGACGCTAACTGACTTCGTGGGCATTGATCACACCTTAACCGCTACGGTGGGAATTGGTGGGCTGTTTACTGTTGTTGTGCCTATCACCGTGGCAGAGGGGGATGCCTCTGCGGTTGTTAGCATTACGGACATCGCAGGTAACGAAACCATCGTTAATGCCACGGTACCGATTGATTTAACTGCGCCATTGGTCACATTGGATAAACTCGGTGACATCGATCTGAACTTAGGGCTACCTGTGATTACAGGGTCCTGTAGTGAGCCACAAGGTACAGAAGTGCGCGTGACGCTAACTGACTTCGTGGGGGATGAGCATGTCTTAACTGCAACGGTGGGAATTGGTGGTTTGTTCACCGTTGCGATACCTGTGACGGTAGCCGAAGGGGATGCCTCTGCGGTTGTTAGCATTACAGACATCGCGGGCAACGAAACCATCGTCAATGCCACCGTACCAATCGATTTAACCGCCCCGTTAGTCACCTTAGATAAACTCGGTGACATCGATCTGAACTTAGGGCTACCTGTTATCACGGGCACCTGTAGTGAGCCACAGGGCACAGAAGTGCGCGTGACGCTAACTGACTTCGTGGGCATTGATCACACCTTAACCGCTACGGTGGGAATTGGTGGGCTGTTTACTGTCGCTGTGCCTATCACCGTGGCAGAGGGGGATGCCTCTGCGGTTGTGAGTATCACGGATATCGCGGGTAACGAAACCATCGTTAATGCCACGGTACCGATTGATTTAACTGCGCCATTGGTCACTTTGGATAAACTTGGTGAGATTGACGTGAACTTAGGGCTGCCGGTGATTACGGGTACCTGTAATGAACCTGCCGGGTCTTTAGTTTCACTCACGCTAACAGATGAAGGTGGTACTGATCATATATTAACGTCCACTGTATTAGATGGAGGCCTAATTTCAGTTGCTGTGCCGCTTGCCTTAGCACAAGTTATTGAAGGAGATATTGATATAGCCTTGAGTGTCACTGATGCAGCAGGTAATCAGAGTACAGAAGCATCTCAAGGGCTAATTGATATTACAGCACCGACCTTAACCTTTGATGATTTTAGTCTGTTTAACGTACTTGCTGGAACCTATACGTTAACTGGGAGTAGTTCTGAGCCTGCAGGTACTATAGTGTCGATCAATATAAGCGCTTTAGGCTTAGTTACCATTGATACGCAAGCAGTAGTGCAGGCAGGTGGCGGGTTTAGTGTATTAGTCGAAATAGGACTATTGCCAGATTTACTTAATATTGAAGGCAGTGTGACTGATATATCAGGCAACACGACGAGTGCTGTTAATACATATAGCTTGCTCGACGGACTTCTAGCTGCGCCTAGCGCCCCCTCAGCCAAAACAGCAGTTGATCCCGTTGCAGAAGAGGAAACGCTTAATTTTGCCCTAGACGATGAGGATAAAATTAACCTGTCCTTCGCGATAGAAGAAAGCAATACAGAGATAGGGGCTCAAAGCACAGATAATGTATCAGAGGTGAACGACGAAAGTGCCGAGGTAACACTGGATATTGCTGATCTCATAACGGATCCTGCTGATGAGCTTTTCACCACCCCTGAAGATGCGGAGGTGGTTAGTGTGATGAAAAATGCCGAATCTAGTGCAGCATCTGAGCCGGCAACAGATACACTCAGCGTGTCTTTTGCCGATCAAGAGCTTCTGAAAAGCTTAGTGCAAAACAATAGTTTAACGGTAGAGGCGTAAAAACGACTGCAACCGCCTCACCTATGGCGATATGTGAGGCGGTTTGTATTTCAGTCAATAGTTAGTGTCATGACAGCACGATAGGCGGGCTTAATTTCACTGTTTCGATCAAACAGTAATGGGTAATCGGTGCGCCCGCGCATTGGCCAGTTGTTACGCCAACTGTGGGCATCATTCACGCCCCAAAACGTAACGCGTGTTAGCGTGTCTTGGTGCGTTAGAAATACCGAAAATATCTCCTTGTATCGAGCACTTAATGCGTCCTGCTGCGCTTCTGGTAACCCATCAGGATAGGGATTTAAGGCTTTGTTCAAGGATAAATCTTGGCTGATATCTGCCCCTTGTTCAGCTTCACTGGGAAAGGGTAATACGGATACATCTAACTCGGTGATCATGGATTCAATCCCCAAGGAAGCAAACAGCGTTAACGCATCGTCTAATTCATTTAAGGCAGGGTGCGTTAACGAGTAGTGGCCTTGCAAGCCGACACCGTGAACAGGGATCCCTTTGTCTTGTAATGACTTGATTAGTTTTGCTGCACCGGCACTTTTTTCTGGTTTATATAAGTTGTAATCGTTGTAATACAATTTAGCATCTGGATCTGCAGCGTGGGCATAGGTAAAGGCTTTTTCAATGAAGTCATCGCCAATAATCTGCCGCCACTTAGAATCCCGCAGGCTACCATCTTCATTGAGCGCTTCATTGACCACGTCCCAGCCTTTGATTTTGCCTTTGTAGCGACTCACAACGGTGTGAATGTGCTCTTTCATGCGAGCTAACAACGCCTCTCTCGTTAACAACTCACCTTGTACGTCTTCAAATACCCAATCCGGTGTTTGGCTGTGCCAAACCAACGTGTGCCCTATAATGAACATATTATTGGCTAAGCCGAAATCCACGTACTCATCGGACAGAGAGAAGTCATAGGCATCAGGCTTTGGATGAATGCGCTCCCACTTTAATTCGTTTTCAGGGGTAATCGTATTAAATTGGGTGATGATTAAGGCATCAGTGTCTTGTTCGGTGCGTTTAGCTTGCTGTGCGTTAATAGCACTGCCCACTAAAAACTGTTTACTGAAATGGGCTTTCAGACTTTTTGTTTGGCTCACAGCCTCGTTTTTAGGATTCACTGCCTCATTTTTAAGGCTCAAGGCTGAGTCATTTGAGCTCACGGCTGTAGCTACCTGGCTTACAGTGGATGTCGCCGCTAACGCGAGTGCCAACAAGCAAGGTTTCATCGTTAGCATGTTGGGTTTAAGCAGGTTTAACTTGAGTATCAATTCTTTCCTCAAACGCCCTCTTAGCATGAACTTTCTTAACATAACGATTCCTGTTATTAATTTGTTAATTTGAACATGATGCCGCTAGGCGAGCATTCTGACGATTATGTTTTTTGCTATACATCAGGCGTTATTTATTGCTTAGGCTTAAGCAATAACTTTATTTGCTGTGCGATAAAGCGCGCCCGTTTACTTTGCCCAACATGAGTATGACGGCATAAGTACAATGTCTCGTTCACGGGGGCTTTAAGGTTGTGAATGCGTATACGTTCTTGAGCGTGAAAAGCCCGTGCAGCATGCAGGGGTAACACGCTGAAGCCAAACCCGCGGCTGACAGGTTCGAGTATTAAACTAATTTGGTTTGAAAAGCCCTTCTCTTGAAATTGAGACGGGTGCTCGAACTGGCTAAAATTGGCTTGTAACAGTGCTTGGCAATGTTGATGGCCGTCGGGATGGCCAATATAGCCTAAGCGCTGCAGTGTCTGCCAAGTGAGGGTTTCTATCTCATTTGAGGTGACTAAAACCAGTGCTTCTTGGGCTATTGCTTCGGTGATTACGTCAGCTGAGGTGCTCGGTTGTGTCATCACACCCAAATCAAATAGGCGTAGCCCTATATCCCGCTCGATGCTTTTATTCGGTGAGAAAGCGTGGTTGATGTACAGGTCGGGATGTAGAGCCTGAATATCTAATAAAAAAGGGTAAACGGTCAGTCCCACACTGCCAGGTGTGGCAATACGCACTTGTCCAACAAAGGGTTCGTCTTGCTTCACGTTTTGTTCAAGTAGCACCGCCGCTTGCAATAATTTAAGCCCATCCGCATGCAGTCGCATGCCTGCATCCGTTAACGTAAATGACTTGCCCTCGCGGATCAGCAGTGCAGTGGCCAATTGTTCTTCCAGTTTTTTAATTTGTTGGCTTACCCCTGACTGCGTCATAAATAACGTCTCTGCCGTTTTTGTGAAGTGCCCAATATCCGCAAGAGTACAAAAGGTCTTTAACCAAACAGGATTTATCATTACAAAATGTACTTATATTAATTTTAAATCATAATTTTTCATACTTTAACATGGGGAGTACAGTGGCGTCACTTGGTTGATAAGCCATCAATTAAACCGCGGCGAGTAAGCATTATTGCTTTGCGCCGGATTGAATTAACATCATCTCCTAGGAGTAATACTATGACGACCCCATATCCACGTACCTTCTCTCACATTGGTATTTCGGTGCCAGATGTTGAAAAAGCAGTAGCGTTTTGCACCCAGGTTCTTGGTTGGTACTTAATTATGAAACCCACTGTTATTGTTGAAGATGACAGTCCGATAGGTGAAATGTGTACTGATGTATTCGGTGCTAACTGGAAGAAATTTAAAATCGCGCATTTGTCCACGGGCGACAGAATAGGCGTTGAGATCTTTGAGTTTGCGAATCAACAAGATCCAGCAGATAACTTTGAATATTGGAAAACCGGCGTGTTCCATTTCTGCGTTCAAGATCCAAATCTTGAAGAGTTAGCAGAAGCCATTGTCGCAGCAGGTGGTAAAAAGCGCATGGAAAAACCGCGTTATTACTACCCAGGCGAGAAGCCTTATCGCATGATCTACATGGAAGACCCGTTCGGCAATATCTTAGAGATCTACAGCCACAGCTACGAACTAACTTACTCGGCCGGCGCATACTAACAGCGGTCAAATTAATGCTGGCACCGGCTAACGCGGGTGCCAGCATTAATTGAATAAGTCTTAACACAATCTGCCAGCTCTGTACGTAAAGCGGTCATTGGCACTAAAAAAGTTGACTGACGTCAATGAGCGATCAGGAGTCCCTCGACTGATTCTACCCTTCTGCATTCAGTAAAATAGCTGACTAAAATATTTTTGATTATTAAGGCGTAAACCCCTGTTTAGATATACAAGTTAAAGGGCTTTCCCATATATTCAGGAAAACGACCCAATCGCTCGTTTTTATTCTTATTATTTTATCCAGATCGCCAGTTTTCCTTTATGTAGCAATATGATAGTTAGTTTGGTATTACTAGCTGAAGTATAAAAGTGAGCGATGCGTCGGCAGAAAAACGCGCAAGTTGCGCCTTATTAAATTGTTCTCTTGGAATTGGGAAGAGGTAAACCTAGATATTATAGTCCATATAGAATATTTTACTGTATAAATAAACAGTATATTTGACGCTGTTTTAAGGACAATAAAATCTAGCAAGGAGACTTGACGGGACTATACTGTTCTTCAACCCTTAAGCTTAGTTATGAGGCTGTTGAAATACGCGTTAATTTCCATACAGACCTCTAACTAAGCTTAAGGTAATGAACTCCCTCTCAAGTACCATTTTTGCGAATTTCCCAATCTTCGCAGCCAAAACGACTAAGGTCTGTCTGCCAGAGAACAAGTCAATAAATACGATTCCACTTGTTTGTCATTTTCTATTGCAAACAACACAATAAAACCGCCAAACTAGCTACACGTATTATTGAAGCGTTAGAGAGCATTCAAGGGTAAGGAGTAAATTGTGACAGTCGAAGTCGAAAATTCAGGTAAAGCAGAAAGCAATGTTGAAGGTACTATTAACGCAACTACTGGCCTTGTTAAGGCTATTCCAATATATCAAGACGCTTTGCAACCAGCAGCACAAGAAATAGGGAAAGCCTTAGGAACAGTCGCTAAAACGGTGAATGTTGCTTTAGCGCCAGTATCGGCATTAATTTGGGGTTATGATCATATAAAAGACTTTGTTGATAACAAAGTAGCAGAAAAGCTTCAAAATACACCTGAAGAAAATATTATAACTCCACCACCTCATGTGGCAGGACCGACTTTAGAGTCGCTAAAATACACAGGTAGTATCGAGGAGTTAAGAGAATTATATGCAAACCTGTTAGCGTCATCGATGGATGCAGCAACTACTAAAGAAGCACATCCGTGCTTTGTTGAAATTATAAAACAGCTTTCTGCTGACGAAGCAAAATTATTAACAGCATTCTTAACTGTTGAACAAGAGCCGATTATCACAGTAAAAAACATGCTAGCAGATAATTCTGGTGGAAGAGATCAATTTAGACACTTTTCAGTGTTAGGTGAAAGAACAGGTATAGAAGATCATAACGTTATCCCAAACTATCTAGATAATCTATGTAGATTAGGGATAATAGAAATCCCAGATACTTATACCCTTATAGGTGAAAATATTTATAAACACCTTGAAGAACATCCTTTTGTTATGGCGCATAAGAGTTATATTGATCAATTAGAAGGCCGGACGTTTGGTGTAGATAAAAAAACAATCAAATTGACCGGGTTAGGTCGGCAGTTTATACATGCCTGTGTAAAAGATCACCGAAACAATAGCAAATAAGCTCTCTAACAAGAGACTATGGCGTCAATAGCTAATTTGTAGTCTTCGGCGCTTCCCACATGACCCCGTCTCTGAGCATTGAATTTAAGATAACAACCATCTTTCTAATGCACGCAATAATAGCCACTTTCTTAGGCTTTCCTGCTGCGACTAATCGTTGATATGTTTCCTTAAATACGGGGTTACTTTGTATCGCTGACATCATCGCCATGTACAAAACGGTTCTGACTTGATGTCTGCCACCTTGGATTTTCCGCAACCCTTTATAGCGCCCACTTTCTCGATTCATGGGAGCCACACCGACTAACGCAGAGGCTTGTTTGTTGGTCATGTAACCTAACTCTGGCAGGTTACTGATGATGGAAGCGGAGGCTATTTTTCCTATTCCTTTCATGCTCTGTAAGATGCAATTCTTCGCTTGATAATCAGGACAAGATTCAATGAGCGCGACAATTTTATTCTCGATTTTGGTTATCTGATTCTTAAAGGCAGTGAGAATAGGTTTGATGGTCATGGCGAGTTCTTTTGGTAGAATTTGCAGGCGGTTTTTTTCCATTGTTTGCATGACGAGCAATTGATTTCGCCTTGCAACTAAATCACTCATAGCCTGCATAGTATCTGGTTTTAGTTGAGATAACTTAGGCTGAATAGCTTCACCATAATGAGCAATCAATTGAGCATCTAGTTTGTCTGTTTTAGCTCGCTGACCTATCGCCCCAGCAAAGCGTTTAATGTGAATGGGATTGGCGACAACGAAGGGTAAATTAGCATTTGCACACGCGATAATAAACGGCATTTCTAATCGGCCAGTTGCTTCAATGACGATACGCCCAGGCGAATGCTGTTGGATTTTTTTAATGGCTTCTTTGATACCCTTTTCATCGTTAGAAACAGTGAAATAAATATCGTGAGGGCGGATATAAATATCCAATTGAAACTTGCCCGTATCGACACCGACGTTAACGCTTTGATTTGTTTTTGGATTCATAATAAGCTAACTCTTGCTTGCATAATGCGGGTTGAGACCCAGTAGACTATTCGAGTGTTTTGCTTGGAGTCCTTTGTGGTGTTCTTTCTTGTTATCGGTCTCTCAACTGAGGAGCCATCGCTCAATCGAACTACCACAAAAGAAGGCTTTAGTTGCTGCTAAAGCTTGGGTCTCACTTTACCTCACCCCGATTAAAATCAGGATGATTTACCTGAGTTATTATCCATACAAGCTGTTAAACAAGGACAAAATACAGTTGGCTTTGTTCGCTTCGCTCATTATTTAGCCAACTGCATTTTGCCTGTTAACAGGGCGTTATATGTACATTGAGGTTTTAAATGTCATTAATTTCTAAACTGGGCAAAGGCCTTAAAGGCGCAATGAACGCTGTTAATTCTGATGAGTATCAAATTAATGGTGTAAAGGCTAAATGTATTCACTGCGGTCATAGTCATTTCGAATTGGGAAGTGCTCAATTAAATACTGCTGGTATGACTTTTCTCAATTTAGATTGGGCAAATGACAGTGCATCATTGTTATCATGTAAGGGTTGTAGCTTCATAATGTGGTTTGCAGCAGAACCAAAGAAATTAATCTAACAAAGTACATATAACAAGTGAATAATGTCGTTCGTAAACTCACTGGGACAAATACTCGCTGGCCTTCGGCCAAAGCGCTCGCATTCGCCCCAGATTCAAAGCGTTGAATATCTGCTCTTTGTCTCAAGCCGTCGTTCAAAGACAACGAAACCAATTACTGCTAATCGCTCATAGCTGTCCGTCAGATGAAGTCCAAACCTATTCACCAAAACTGTCAGATCAGATATGAGCTGCTACAGCTTAATGTGGGTATAAATCCCTCTTGGAATGTTCCTCGTAGAGTTTTGTCATTGAGTGCTCTTATGGAATGTTCTCTTAGAGCGTTATGCACTTCCAAGAGGGATTATTCTTGCCAGTGTTCGAATTTTTCTAGTAAGAAGTTGATCGCAAGACGTGCCTTTGCAGGCAAAAAGTTCCGGTTTGCGTACACAATCCAAGTGGCTATTTCGCGATTCCAGAAGGGCGCTAATATAGGAACCACCGAGCCACCTTTCAGTGCATCACCAAAACTTGAGCGGGGCAAGTAGGCGATGCCCAAGCCTCTTTCACATGCGAGTACCACACTGCGGACGCTGTTAGAGCGCCATCTTGCATCTAGTTTTACTTCAAGTGGTTTACCCTGATTGTCGAAAAACCAAGTTGAATTATTGGTCATCAAGCATTGATGCGAAGTCAGTTCATTGGGGTGCGCGGGTGTGCCGTTAACCTCGAGATAGCGCTTACTGGCGGCTGCCACTAATGAGCGATTGGTCAGTTTGCGGGCAATTAAGCTAGAGTCTTTCATGGGACCATAGCGAATGGAGAAATCAAACGCGTCATCAACAAAATTGACCATCTGCGAATTAAAATCCATTTCAATGGTGAGTTTAGGGTGCAATTGGCCAAATTCAATCAGTAACGGGGCAATGTGTTGCTCCGCAAATTCGCCTGCCGCAGAGACTTTCAGCACACCACTTAACTCAACTTGTTTGTCTAATACGGTTTCGTTGGCTTCCTGTAAGCCATACACCAATTCTTGGCAACGAGCAAAATACGCCTGACCGGCATCAGTCAAGCGCACCGTTCGAGTACTACGCGCCAGTAAACTTACCCCAAGCTCTTTTTCTAAGGCCGCCACTTTGCGACTGATGTGTGACACATTCACGCCCAACTTGCGTGCGGCGGCTGAAAAACCGTGGGTTTCAGCCACAGCTACAAATTCGATGATCCCATTGAAGCTTATATTCATATAACTCTGACAAAGATACATTGTAAATAAATCATTATTGCATATTTGCAATAATGATTTGTCAATTATCGGGATTATCAAACATATGCCAAAGGGCTACACTCTGTTCATCGTAAAAACTAATTTATTTCAACGCTAGGAGTTACCAATGAAAAATGTACTTATTATTTTGACTAACCATGCCACGCTAGGAACCACCGATGAAGCTAACGGCACGTTTTCTCCTGAGCTAACCCATGCATTACATGCCTTTCTTGAAGCCGGATATCGCTATGATTTAGTGTCGATTAAAGGCGGTGAAGCCCCTGTTTACGGTGTTGACATGGAAGATGACAAAATTAACAGCGATGTGTTCAAAAGCGAAGATTTAGCTAGCAAGTTAAGCAATACCAAAAAAGCCAGTGACGTAAACCCAGCTGATTACGACGCGGTATTCTATCCTGGTGGCTTCGGTCTGCTGTCTGATTTAGCAGATGATGAAAATGTGGCTAAGTTAACCGCCTCTATCTTTGAAGCGGGTGCAGTTGTAGGCGCAGTCTGTCACGGCCCAGCAGGGTTACTGCCGATTAAATTATCTAACGGCAAATACCTAATAGAAGACATCATGGTCACAGGCTTCACCCGTGAAGAAGAAGTTGAGTATGACACCATCAATAAAATCCCTTTCTTGCTGGAAGAGGCGCTAACACGACGCGCTGGGCAGTATGCCAAAATCGCTCCATGGGGTGAATACGTGGTTAAGCAAGACCGCGTGATCACGGGGCAAAACCCAGCATCAGCCGGTGCTGTTGGCAAAGCCATGGTAGAGCGTTTAGGGCAGTAAAAATAACGCTTTAGTTAAAATGTACGTTCTTAAAAAAAGCGCCACTACATTATTATGTAGTGGCGCTTTTTTATCTGACTCTGTGTTGCCCAAAAGTAACTTGCTGAGGCAAGGGGCTATTTATTATGAATATAGAATTTTTCGTAAAATGTATAGGCCCAATGGGGTTTGTAAATAACCATTAGCGTCATGGTCATACCGTTTAACATCCCCTCAGGAAACAAGAGCAGCCAAATCAGTACTAAGTAATTATCATGAATGGTGTGCCAATCATATTGCCCATCGAGATAAAAATACCCGCCTAATAAGTACATTTTAAATGCCATCATTAATGCGCCCGGTAAAAATGCACATAGAAAAATGTACACGAACACATGACGGGATAATTTGTGGAACACAAAGCTATAAATCAAATAACTCATGCCTAACGGAGCAAGTACGCCAAGCAGGCCATTTACCCCAAACATGCGCCAGCTTTCTTCGCCGACTAGGGTAACGCCGAGCAAGGCTAAAAACGAACTGACCACTGCCCAACGAAAACCAAGCACTAACATCAATGCGGTCAACCATAAAAAATGCACCTGAAGGCCAGGATAGATACCCGTTTGAAATATCCAAAGAAAAAATACACTGGCGGCACAACCGAAAACCAAGTGCTGGATCTTCTTATCTTTGACTAAACTGCTCAAAGGCAAAAAACGCACAACGGCCATTAAACAGACTGCATATCCCACCCATGCGAGGTACTGGATATTGGTGGTATAATCTAGCACTCTTTATTCCTCACCTAAGCTTTGAACTCAGCCCAAATTGGCGCATGATCAGACGGCTTCTCAATACCACGTAATTCATAATCTATCCCCGCATCTGTTAGGGATTCGTGTAATTTCTTGGTGGCAAGAATAAGGTCAATACGTAACCCCCGATTGTCTAAAAAGCCTTTAGAACGATAATCGAACCAGCTGAAGTGCTCATTTGTTTCTGGGTTTAAAGTACGAAAGCCGTCAGTAAAGCCCCAGTCAATTAAATCATTCAACCAAACGCGCTCTTCAGGTAAGAAGCTGCATTTGCCGGTTTGCAACCAACGCTTGCGATTTGGCTCGCCGATACCAATGTCTAGATCTGTGTGGGAAATATTCACATCGCCCATCACAATGACGTTGTCGTCAGGCGTATGATGAGTATTTAAATAAGTTGATAAATCTTCGTAGTACTTGCGCTTGGCAGGAAATTTGGTTTCGTGTGAACGGTTTTCACCTTGGGGGAAATAACCGTTTAGCACGCGCACCGTTTCACCGTTAGGCATAGGGTAGCTGACCATGATCATACGACGCTGAGCATCTTCATCATCAGTGGGAAAGCCATATTGCACATCTGTCGGCTCTTTTTTGCAAAGCATCGCCACACCGTAGTGGGCTTTTTGACCGTGAAAATAGACGTTGTAGCCCATCGCTTCTACGTCTGCTACTGGAAACATATCGTTGTGCACTTTGATTTCTTGTAAGCCGATAATATCAGGCTGGTGTTTGTCGATTAATGCCTGAAGTTGATGAAGGCGGGCACGTATGCCATTGATGTTAAAAGAAATTATTTTCATAAGAAGTCAATTATTCATATCACTAAAACGGCCCTTATCTTATCAGACCCTAGTGCGCCTATTCCATTAATTAATCCCTTTAAAACGGACTATTAGTGTTTCCCATCCCTGTATAAACCGTCTCATCTACCATGCAGATTGATTTATTTTCCTTCTTCCTCTGTACTGTTATTGTTAATAAAATTAAAGTTAATTGTTGACAATATGGCGAAATTTGTAGAATGTGTAATCACGATAAAGAAAAGTGAGTTAGAGATATTCGCAACCGCTTTTCCTGAATTTTATGTGTAATTTGGATTTTCCATGAACGAACAAGCACCTGAATTAAACCTTGGTATGCGCATTTTATTGCAAGGTGAACAGAGTATTTACAATCGAATATTGGCTGACATAGCCATGGGAAAACTCGTCAGTGGCGACCGATTAGTCACCACGCAGCTAGCAAGTTGTTACAACACCAGCATAAACCCTGTGCGCGAGGCACTTAAGCAGCTTGAAGGAGAGGGGTTTGTCACGTCTCAGAAAAACAGTGGCGCCAGAGTGGCAGCATTTGAATACGCCACCATGCGTGAAGTGTTTGAAATATTGCAATTGCTAGAACCGTATTTTTTGTCTTGGTATGCCAACCATTGTTCACAAGAAAGCCTAACTCGATTAGCAGAGATACAAGCCCAGCTTAAAACGCTTGCTGTTACAGACTCAGCGGGCCTGCGTGATCTTGATACTGCATTTCATTGGGAGATGTACCGTCATCACTATAACGCCAGTGCACTGCGTTTATGGAAAAACAAAAAGCTTATTTTACAAGCCTTGCATGGTGATTTACCTGTCTGCCAAGAGCGCTTTAACGCCACGTTAAAAGAGCACGATCATATTTTATATTTACTCAACGCACGAGACGATGAATCAGCCGTGCGTGCCTTAACCAAGCATGTGATCAGTGGCGGCGAGTATTGGTCAAGCGTGATCACCGAGCAGCTAAGCGAGTTATCAGCATGAAAATTACCAATATTAAAACTTACGGTTTTTGGCTGGGCTTTCGCAATGTTTGTTTAGTGAAAGTTGAAACCGATCAAGGTATTTATGGCTGGGGAGAATCCGGTTTATCAGGGCGCGAACAAGCCGTCATCGGGGCGATAGAGCACTTTAAACATTTCTTGATTGGCCAATCTGCTCTGAATATAAATGCCCTGTGGCAAGAGATGTACCGTAGCCAGTATTTTGAAGGGGGCAGAGTGTTAGCGGCGGCAATATCTGCTATCGATATTGCTTTACATGACGTTTGCGGAAAGTACCTTAATGTACCTGTTTATCAATTGCTAGGGGGCAAGCAACGTCAGCGAATACCGTTATTTGTCACCTCTACGTTGGACTTTGGCGATGAATTTATTGAGCACGTTAGCCAGCTTAAGGCTCAAGGCTGGCAGGCTATTCGTGCTACTACAGGGGAGCATGGCTCAGCGGGTAAAACCGAGGTTTTCGATGCACGTAAATCTATCGCCAAAGCGGCAACTTGGTTGAGTAAAGCCCGTGAGGTGTTGGGCAATGAAACCGTATTAGGTATTGATTATCACCACAGGTTAACCGTGGCTGAAACCGCGTCATTTTGTCAACGTATGCCCACGGGTACGTTGGATTTCATCGAAGAGCCTATTCGAGACCAATCTTTAATCAGCTATCAAAATTTACGGACCTTAGTAGATGTTCCCTTCGCCATCGGCGAAGAGTTCTCGAGCAAATGGGACTTTGCACCTTATGTAGACTCCGCCTTAACCAACTTTGCGCGTATCGATATTTGCAATGCGGGGGGCTTTAGTGAAGCCATGAAAATCGCCGCTATGTGCGAAACCCGCTACATAGATATGATGCCGCACAACCCCCTTAGTCCTATATGCACTGCCGCATCCGTGCATTATTGCGCTGCACTGGCCAATCTAAATTGGCTCGAAATTGCCCCTTACGACGGGGAGCTAGACATGTACGACGAGATTTTTAGCCATCGCCCTAAAGTATCAAGTAATACGTTTGAGGTCTGCGATCGCCCAGGTTTGGGCATTGATGTGAACGAGTCGGCTATTCCTAAAGATGCATTCAAATTCTGGGAGCCACCGCGTTTAATCAAGCCTGACGGCTCATACACCAACTGGTAAGCGAGTAGATAACATGACAACGATACAACAGATGAAAAGCAATGCAGCTTCCAGAAAGAGCAAAAGTAAATTTGGCGTATTAGCGCTGATTTTCTTAAGTGTGGTGATCAACTATATGGATCGTACCAATATATCCGTTGCCGCCCAAGCGATCTCTGACGATTTAGAGCTCACCAAGGTGCAAATGGGGATCATCTTCTCAGCATTCGCGTGGACGTACTCCATCATGCAAATTCCAGGCGGCATGTTAGTCGATTCTGTGCGTATTCGTATTTTGTATCCGGTGATTTTAGTCGCTTGGTCAGCGGCAACCATAGTACAAGGTTTGCTAAGTAGCTTTTCAGCTATTGTTGGTTGTCGAATGGCGATTGGCTTTTTTGAAGCACCTTCTTATCCCGCGAACAATAAAATAGTGACGCAGTGGTTTGCTGAGCAAGAAAGAGCTGGGGCGATTGCCGTCTATACCTCAGGCCAATTTATAGGTTTGGCGTTCTTAATGCCGGTACTTGCCATTATTCAGCAGTGGTTTGGCTGGCGAGGCTTGTTTTTTATCTCTGGCGGTATAGGTATTTTATGGGCTGGCGTGTGGTATTTACTGTACCGAGATCCTGCACCAGAGCACGATGACGAAGAAAACATCAACAGCCAAGAGGCAATAAAAGCGCATACTCAGGCGCAAGTAGCTAAGGCCCCAGTCAAATCTCAAGCACAGGCATCAGCAAGCTGGAGCAACCTTAAAATCGCTTTTTCCAGTCGCAAACTCTGGGGCATCTATATAGGTCAGTTCTGCTTAGGGGGCACGCTCATTTTCTTTTTAACTTGGTTTCCGACCTATTTGGCTGAGTATCGCGGGTTAAGTGAATTAAACACTGGCTTTGTGGCATCGATCCCATTTTTAGCAGCTTTTTGTGGCGTTCTGCTTTCGGGGTTTGTATCTGATTGGTTAGTGCGAAAAGGCGTATCGAACGAGGTCGCCCGCAAAACCCCAATTATCTTAGGCTTACTGCTATCCAGTTCGGTTATTTTTGCCAACTACGTTGAGAGCACCCAGTGGGTCACGTTCTTCTTGTCCGTCACGTTTTTTGGTAACGGCTTAGCATCCATTAATTGGGTGTTTGTCTCGCTCATCGCGCCGAAACATATGGTTGGCCTAGTGGGCGGTTGCTTTAACTTTATCGGCGGCTTGTCTGCTGTCACTGTTCCTATCGCGATAGGGTACCTAGCCAAAGACGGTGACTTCAGGCCGGCCTTGGTATTGGTCGCGTGTCTCGCCTTGATTGGCTTGTGCTCCTACATCTTTTTAGTGGGTAAAGTCGAGCAAATTCAAGTGCCAAATTCAGATGAGAACGATGAAATATTGCCAGCTGCGCAAGCGGTAAGCCCACAATCCACCTCATCAGGAGGAGCACAATGAGCTTGGTTTTTTTTGGAGAACTCATGCTGCGACTTACCCCTTCCCAGCCGCAACAGCAACTTATTGTCGCCAAAGAGCTTAGCGTTGATTTCGCTGGTGCGGAAAGTAACGTGGCCAGCTCATTGGCCCGATTAGGCAACCAGTGTGAATTTGTGACGAAATTGCCTGATAACGCATTAGCCGATCATGCAATAGCCTCGCTGCACCAATATGGTATTGGCACTAAGCATACCTTGCGCGGTGGCGAACGTATCGGCACTTATTTTATTGAATTAGGCAGTTCAATTAGACCTTCAAGAGTAGTTTACGACAGAGCCTATTCTGCCATATCGCAGATCAACCATAACGAATTTGATTGGGCAGCCATTTTCAGTGACCAAACCCATTTTCACCTAAGTGGTATTTTACCTGCGTTATCAAAGCAGTGCGCTGTAGAAAGTATAAAAGCCGCGACCATTGCAAGAAAAATGGGCTTAACAGTGAGTTTTGATTTGAATTATCGCCGTAGCTTATGGCAAGACAGCAGCCTAGCGAGAGACTACTTTAGTCAAATTCTCACCCAGAGCACATTGGCTTTTGGTAATGCGGGCGTGATGCAAGATGTATTCGATTTCGTGCCCAAATCAAACGACAGTGTAGCAGGTGCCCAAGAGATCGGAGTTTACCTGTTTGATCAATTCGGCGTCGATGCCGCCATTACCCAACGTATTCATCACAGCGCTAATCAAAACGCTCTGCGCGGCTTTTACCTACGTGGCGCTGATGTGACTGCCTCAACAGATATCACAGTGGATATTCTCGACCGGTTAGGTACGGGGGACGCATTCGCCGCAGGCATACTCCATGGCGTACAGCAACACTGGGAAACAGACAAAACTGTACAGTTTGCTAACGCCGCATTTGCCTTGGCACATACCTGTTATGGGGATCAAAATTGGTTAAGTGAAGCTGAAATTATGGCTGTGGCTAATGGCGATATGTCGGGTCACATTATTCGCTGATACCTAGATTATGTGTCCAATTTAGCAAAATACGCTTTATAAGCGCGGAATAAGCCAGAAACGCGCGTAGTAAATACAATTAACGTAAGTGAGAATGAACATGTCGAGTCCCCACGAGAGCCAATTAAATTCCATTATCCGAGATGATATCCGCCAACGACTTATTACAGAAAAGCTCGTGGTCATCATCCGTGTTAAAGACCCTATGGATATTCCCCCAATTATCGCCTGTATGCATGATGCGGGTGTGGGGGCAGTCGAAATAACCAGCAATACACCAGGGTACCAAAACGCGATTACCCAAGCTCGGGCGCGTTACCCGAATATGTTGGTAGGGGCAGGGACCATCACCGATGTCGCTCTTGTGGATGAAGCCATAAAAGCGGGGGCGCAGTTCTTGGTCACGCCTAATACCAGTATTGAAGTGGTGCAACGCGCCCATAAACTAAATGTGCCTGTGGTCATGGGCGCGTTAACGCCCACTGATGTGGTGAATGCCACGCAAGCCAAGGCGGATATCGTCAAACTATTTCCTGCGGGGGCAATGGGTCCCGGATATTTGAAAGATTTGGCCAAGGGACCCTTCTTAGACACGATTTTCTTTCCTGTAGGGGGCATTAATGAGCATAACTTTGAAACCTGGATGCAAAGCGGCGCTACGGGAATAGGCATAGGTGGTGCACTGGCATCGCCCGTTAAGAATGAAAAAGAGGCGCATGCACTTACCGCAAAGGTACGCGCCATAGTCGCAACTTTAGAAAACTACCCACTTGAGGCAGCACAATGAATACATCGCCAAAAAGCGCAGGCTTTATCCTTAGTGCTATCGCTCTGGCAGTCACCGCACTTGCAGGCTGCAATAACAACCAAGCTACAAATAACAGTGTTGCAACGCCAAGCGATGCCCCAACCAGACAAACACAGCAAAATGTGTTGCCTTGGGATTTTGCAGGGGTGACAGACATGCAAGACGTAACACTCACCGCGGCGGATATGCACGTGGTTGATGTTGATGGTGAACAAAAACTGGCTATCGATTTACACGCCAAAGAGCATAAAAGCGCAGGCTTTAGTTTTATTCCTGATTCGCCTTGGGATTGGAGCCACGAAGGTCAATTCGCCTTTGCAATCGAAATCGAGAATCCTAGCCAATCTTCAACCCATCTGTATGTGTCAGTCAAAGACGCCACAGGGCAATCCCATAATCGTAGCTTTGCTGTACCTGGCCACTCCCAAGATACTTATTTTATGGCGCTAAACGACCCAGACCTGTCTATTGAAACCGGTATTCGCTCTAATCCTAATAATTGGCAAAGTGAATTTACCCCAATGATTTGGCGTTATGGCACTAAGAAAATTGATTTGAGCCAAGTAAAAAGTATCGAATTCGATGTTCGAGGCGTGCCGGAAGACAAACACTTGATTGTGGATAACCCACGTCTTATTAAACCGCAGAAAATAGATCAAAACTATCTTGTGGGTTTAGTCGACGAGTTCGGTCAGAACGATAAACTTGAGTTCACCAATAAAATTGATACGGTGGAACAGCTACGGGCACTCAATGCCAAAGAGCAAAGTGCGTTCACCCATGACGTACCAAAAGGGCGATCGAAATTTAATGGCTGGGCTGATGGGCCAAAGCTCGCGGCAACAGGGTATTTTCGAACCGAAAAATATCAAGGGAAATGGACCTTAGTTGACCCACAAGGGTACCTGTTTTTCTCAAACGGTATCGCCAACGTGCGTATGTCTAATACCTCTACCATTACTGGGTATGACTTTGACAGTCAGTTTATTAAGCAGCGCGCCCAGGGCGACTTTACCCCAGAAGATTCCATTGGTTTAAACAGGGCACCAAAAGCAGCGTGGCCAAGTCGTCATGTGACCTCAGAACTACGTGCGAATATGTTCACATGGTTGCCAAGCGTTGATGAGCCATTAGCCGAACATTTTGGCTATCGACGAGAAGTGCACACTGGGGTAGTAGATAAAGGCGAAACGTACAGCTTTTATAGCGCTAACCTAGCACGCAAATACGCCAGTAACGACCCAAAGGTGTTCATGCCTAAGTGGCGCGATACCACAGTGGACAGAATGCTCGATTGGGGATTTACCTCCTTTGGTAACTGGATTGACCCGAGCTTTTATCAGCTTAATCGTATTCCGTATTTTGCCAATGGTTGGATAATCGGTGATTACAAAACCGTGAGTAGCGGTAATGACTACTGGAGTCCATTGCCGGACCCATTCGATCCCGTTTTTAAACAACGGGCAATGGTGACTGCCAACAAGATTGCCCAAGAAGTACAAAACAACCCTTGGTGTGTGGGGGTGTTTATCGACAATGAAAAAAGTTGGGGACAAGAGGGCTCGATTGAACGCCAGTATGGCATTGCTATTCACACCCTTGAAGTTGATGCCAAAGACAGCCCAACCAAAGCGCAATTCGTCACGTATTTAAAGAACAAATACTCAGACATTGCCGAGCTAAACGGCAAATGGAATACGCAAATTCGTACTTGGGATGATGTGGCCACTGGCATAACACTGACCAGGTTTAACGACCCTATTATCGAAGACTTATCAGCCATGCTCAGCCTGTACGCCGAGAAATACTTTGCGGTAGTGCACGATGCTGTAGAGCAAGCCATGCCAAATCACATGTACATGGGAGTGCGTTTTGCAGATTGGGGCATGACGGATGAAATTCGCAACGCCGCGGCAAAATACGCTGACGTGGTTAGCTACAACTACTATAAAGAAGCCATAACCGACCAAGCTTGGGGCTTCTTAGCAAAAATCGACAAGCCGAGTATTATCGGCGAGTTCCACAATGGCGCATTGGACTCAGGGCTACTCAACCCAGGCCTTATCCACAGCGCTTCTCAGGCGGATAGAGGCAAAAAATACCAAGAATATATCAATAGTGTCATTGATAACCCGTATTTTGTCGGGGCGCATTGGTTTCAATATATTGACTCGCCCTTAACGGGCAGGGCTTACGACGGTGAAAACTATAACGTTGGATTTGTGAGTGTCACCGATACGCCATACCAGCCATTAGTTGATGCCGCCAAAGCGGTTAACGCAAATATTTACACGAGGCGTTTTGGCGATGCACAGCCTAAGTAACCATAAAGTACAGGCGCTGGCGCTCGGCACGGCCATGATGATGACTCTATGTGGTTGCTCAGCGCCGAAGTCCCTTGTTAATAACACTGAACGCAGCTTGGTCAACCACAAAAATGCGCACAATACCTTTAAAAATAAGGCACACAAAGCCTTTGAAAATAGCGCACAGAGTGCCTCACAGAGTGCGCCGATACGCATGGGAGCCTATGAAATATTCGACCCGTCAGTACTGAGTATTTTAGATACAAGCGCCAAGATAAACACCCTAGCCACAGGTTTTGAATGGGTAGAAGGGCCAGTGTGGTGGGAAGAAGACCAAGCGCTTTTGTTTTCAGATATTCCCACTCACAAGGTTTATCGCTACAAAGATGGGCAGGGGGTAAGTGAATTTATCTCCCACAGCGGTTTTTCAAATGGTTTGCTTATCAACGCGCAAAATGAATTGGTCCTTATGCAGTCTCGCTCGCGTCAAATAGCTAAGTGGCGAGGCTCCTTAATCGCCTCAGGTGCTGAGCAAGCAGCGCCGCGAGCAAAGTCACATAAGCTAAAGCAGCCAGCAAAAGCCCAGAAGCCACACGAGCGCCAACAGACGTTTCCTGCTGATGACTACATTATTCTGACGCGTCACTATCAAGGTCAAATGCTCAACAGCCCAAATGACGGTGTCTTTAAAGCGCAGAGAAGCACAAAACACAGCACTGAGGGCAACAGTAAAGGCGGCGTGCAGGGCACGCTGTATTTCACCGATCCTCCCTATGGTTTGCCCAAGCAATTGGACGATCCGGCTAAAGAGCTGGACTTTCAAGGGGTATACGCCCTTAGCCCGAAAGGTGAGTTGACTCTGCTAGACAAAACATTGGTTTACCCTAATGGCATTGCCTTGGCGCCTGATGAGAAAACCCTGTATGTGGCAGCCTCTAACCCTAAAAAACCGGCTTGGTACGCGTATTCAATAGATGATGAGGGCGGGGTGCATAACAGGAAATTGTTTCACCAAGCACCGGTGCAATCAGATGCCAGCCATGGTTTACCTGATGGCCTCAAAGTACACCGCAGTGGAATTGTGTTCGCCACTGGGCCTAGCGGTATTTGGCTGTTTGATCCCCAAGGTACGTTGCTGGCAAAAGTGCACATGCCAAGTATTTCGGCCAATTTAGCTTTCAACGCAGATCAAACTCGTGTTTTTGTCACTGCGCACCATCAATTACTTAGTTTTAGTTTAAAACCTTAGGCTCTGCTCAGCCTTGTGTATCCGCACATACCCAAGGTTGAGCACCCTATTTAATAACGGAAACAACAACATGAAATACCCACAATTCATTACAAAGGTCGCCTTTAGGGCAAGCGCGATTGCGCTAGCTATTACCCTAACCGGCTGTAGTCATGATCAACATGAAATTGCTCAGGCTCAGGGTGTTCCACAAGACCTTGCTGGAAACGGTAGCCCACTAGGCAGTGCAGAGGACGCGTTTACCAACGAGCAAAAAATCGTCTCACTGATTGACTTTGATAACCAAGAGCAACTTAACTGGCTGCAGCAAAGTGATACCTCATTCGCGCAGATCACCAGCAGCGAGAGCTTAATTGACAAGCAATTAGCGGTGGAGTTTGCGAAAACCGGTAATATTTCCACGTTGCGCGTAGAGCCACCGAAGCCTTGGGATCTTAGGGAGTACGAAAACTACAACATTGCCTTTGATGTGCAAAACACCAGCCCAGATTCAGTTCATTTGTACTTGTCTTTGGAAAATGTAAACGGACAAATCCAGAGTCACTCAATTTCTCTGGCTCCGAATTACAAAGGCACGGTGTATTTTCCCCTCGATGGTATTGAAGCAGAAACCGACAGCGGCATGTGGGGAGATGTGCCTCATTGGCAAACCCAAGACGACTTAATGGTGTGGCGTTCTTGGCGCAAAGCAGAGCAAGACTATAGCCAACTCACCGCGCTTAATTTCTTCACTATTGGAATATTGGAAA
Organism: Paraglaciecola sp. T6c; assembly: GCF_000014225.1. NCBI lineage: Bacteria > Pseudomonadati > Pseudomonadota > Gammaproteobacteria > Alteromonadales > Alteromonadaceae > Paraglaciecola > Paraglaciecola sp. T6c. The sequence goes on along the minus strand of NC_008228.1, from coordinate 3,204,305 downwards.
ACAAATCTGTGATTTTGGATGATGTGCGTCTGCGCGCGAATCCAGCTCACGACCCGAACGTATCGGTCGGATTAATCGATAAATACGGGCAAAACGCCAAACAAAGCACCCCCTTAGATGTGCATTCAGATGCCCAACTAAAACAACAAGCCGATGAAGAACTGGCCAAGCTAGCCAAATCATCGGGTATGCCAGACCGTTCTCGTTTTGGTGGTTATACCAAAGCCCCAAAACGTGAAGCAACCGGCTTTTTTAGAACGGAAAAGGTCGATGGTAAGTGGTGGATGGTCGACCCTGATGGCTATCTGTTTTTCTCACACGGGCCAGCTAACGTGCGTATGGCAAACATGAGTACGTTAACCGGAATAGACTACGACCAACCGAGTATTCGCGTGCGCACCAGTGATGAAATTACCCCAGAAGATTCCATGGGAATTGTATCTGTTCCTGACAGCGCAAAAGAAAAACGCTATGTCATTTCAAAGGCGCGCAACGATATGTTTCAGTGGTTACCAAGCTATGATGATGAGCTCTCTGAGCACTATAGCTATCGCCGCTCTACCCACAAAGGGCCTATTCCTTACGGCGAGACCTACAGCTTTTACCGCGCTAATTTAGAACGTAGATACGGTGATGACGACCTACGCGCAGGTGAAGGTGAAAAAGCAGGCGAAAATCAAGGCAGCGATCCTTCCTACGTAAAAAAATGGCATGACGTCACCGCACAGCGTATGCATGACTGGGGGTTTACCTCTTTTGGTAACTGGGTAGACCCAGCGTTTTATCAATCAGAGCAAGTGCCTTATTTCGCCAATGGTTGGATCATCGGCGATTACCAAACACTGTCGGGTCACACTAATCATTGGGGCTTGATGCCAGATCCTTTTGATCCCGTATTTGCACAGCGAGCAAAGGTCACTATCGATGCTATTGCCGAAAATATTCAAGCGTCACCTTGGTGTGCGGGTATTTTTATTGATAATGAGAAGAGCTGGGGAGAGCGTGAAGGCACAGTGTCACAACGCTATGGGGTGATCCTTGATGCACTATCAAAAAATATTGAGAAGAGCCCTGCAAAAACGGCCTTTGCAGCCCATTTGCAGCAAAAATACCAGACGATCGATGCATTGAATTCTGCATGGTCATCACACTTCGATAGTTGGCAAATGTTTGAAGATGACGCCAGCGTCAGCACGCACACCGATGCCCAAATTGCTGATTTGTCAAAAATGCTCGAGATGCTGGGTGAGCAGTACTTTAAAGTGGTACACAATACCTTAGAAGCGGCGCTGCCAGAGCACTTGTACATGGGCGCGCGCATGGCCAACTGGGGCATGCCTGATGAAATCATTACTGCCTCTTTGAAATACTCTGACGTACTGAGCTTCAATATTTATGAGGAAGGGGTGCAAGAAGACTATTGGAAGTTCCTTGAAGAAGTCGACTTACCCGTAGTGATTGGTGAGTTTCATATTGGCAGCACGACAGATTCAGGCATGTACAACCCGGGTATTGTGCACAGCGCAAACCAGCAAGACAGAGCCCAAATGTACAAAGATTACATGCAAAGCGTGTTAGACAAGCCGTATATGGTCGGGGCCCATTGGTTTCAATACATAGATGAGCCCATATCGGGGCGTGCATTTGACGGCGAAAACGCCAATATCGGCTTTGTAACGGTAACGGATATCCCATATCCGCATATGATCCAAGCGGTCAAAGAGGTGACATCCACCATGTACCAAAAACGCTTAGCCGACTAATACAGGCTTAGTGATAACAAAAAACGCCCGATAACGTCGGGCGTTTTGCGTTTGTAAACGACTATTCTCCTTGCACGTTAACTACCACTCGACCGCGAATTTCACCATTTAGTAACTTAGTTGCAGCGTCTACCACTTGTTCTAAGTTGATTTCTTGGGCGATATCATCAAACACACTCGGCTCTAAAATATCGCTTAAGCGCTGCCATGCTTCCTTTCTGTCTTCAATGGGGCGCATAACACTGTCGATACCTGCAAGGGTGACACCGCGCAAAATAAACGGTGCCACACTGGCTGGAAAGTCCATGCCTTGGGCTAAACCACAGGCGGCAACGGTACCGCCGTATTTTGTGCTGGCGCAAGCATTGGCTAATGTGTGGCTGCCTACAGAATCAATGACCCCAGCCCAGCGTTCTTTGGCCAGTGGTTTGCCTTGGCTAGATAGCGTATCACGGTGAATAACCTCATTTGCCCCTAGTGCTTTCAAATAAGGGCTTTCATCCAATCGGCCGGTTGAAGCCACCACGGTATAGCCCAGTTTTGCCAGTATCGAGATGGCAAAACTGCCCACACCGCCGTTCGCTCCAGTGACCAGAACTTCGCCTTTTTCGGGGGTAACCCCGTTTTTCTCAAGCGCAAGCACACACAGCATGGCGGTGTAACCTGCGGTGCCTATGATCATGGCTTGTTTAGGGCTGATATTAGCGGGCAAGGGGATGAGCCATTCGCTTTTCATGCGGGCTTTTTGCGCTAAGCCGCCGCTGTGCTTTTCACCTACACCAAAGCCGTTATTAATGACCACATCGCCTACTTTAAAATCCGGGCTGTCGCTGTGCTCAACTACGCCGACCAGATCAATCCCTGGCACTAGAGGAAACTGGCGTACCACAGGGCTTTTACCGGTAATCGCCAATCCGTCTTTGTAATTCAACGTGCTGTACAGCACGTTTATTGTCGCGTCACCTTCGGGTAACACACTTTGTTCAATCTGCTGTAAAGCCGCGCGATAACCTTGCTCGTCTTTGTTGATTAAAATACCGCTAAAGGTGGTTTCTGCTCGTGTTTCTGTACTGTTTTGGGTAGTAGTCGCATCATTCATGTCATCTCTCCAATTTAGACCGATCGTCTATTAATATCTAAAAAAAAGCCCAAGTGCTTATTTGGGCAGGGCCTGTAAAAAATACTGCAAAAAAAGCATTAGGGGCTTGTCGCTTTGTACCAACTTCGCTCGGCTGACTGCACCCTCCCAACTGATCCAAAAATACTCAGCCAGTGCCCCGCAGTCCGCGCTTTGATTTATGTCACCATTAGCCTTTACTTGAATGAGACAAGCTTCTAGCTTGCGCTGCCAATTCAAAAAAACATTTGTCAGTTGTGCTCGAAAGCTAACGGGTAAGGCGTCCACTTCCTGGCCTAAGTTGCCCACCAAGCAGCCGCGCTTAAAGCCGTGACGCGCCATGCCAATAGCCGCGTCATCCACAAAATTTGCGATACGCGACAAAGGGGCATGTTGTTCGTTAAGCAGGTGCATATCTAGCTTACGTGAAAAGTAGCTATCGTAATGCGCAATCAGGCTTTCACCGTAGGCTTCTTTGCTGGCGAAGTAATGATAAAAAGAGCCTTTAGGCACACCGGCTTTTTTCAGCATGGTATCAATGCCTGACGAGGCAAAGCCAAATTCGGTTAGGTGCTCTAAGCCAACGCGCAGAAGCTCTGCTTTTGTGTCGTAATTGTCACGAGCGACTTTGGGCGGCCGGCCGCGTCTTGGTTTTGTAGTTTGCACATTCATCTGAGTATTAAGCTACCACTTGGGGGAAATCAGTTCGGTACCTAAATATATTAGACCGATCGTCTATTTAATTGCAATTGATTTTTTGCTTATGCATTGCTCTGCAATTTAGAGTTATAAAAAAGCCCGCGTGAAGCGGGCTGAGAAGCATGGTTAGTTTTACATTAACGGGTACTACACCTGTTGCTGACGATTCTATCGGCCTGCTTGTAGCAGCTGGCACTATAAGAGTGCTGCTAAATTGACAGAGTTCTAAATCTTAAGACCCTAATAAATGACAGCTGTTTTGCCAATAGATTTACCACTTTCGATCACGCTATGGGCTTCTTTAAAGGTGTCAACATTAAAACCATTGAAGGTTTGAGTTAACGTACTTTTGATACTGCCTTGGTCAAGTAATTGCGCTATTTCAGCCAGAATATCTTGTTGACGTACTATGTCACTGGTGTTGAACATAGAGCGGGTAAACATCAGCTCCCAAACAAACCCTGCCGATTTTGCTGCTAAAGGTGAGATATCTACTTTGCTATTGACCTCAACGATTGAACTTATCATTCCTTGAGGCGCGATTAACTCTACCATGGCATCCCAATGGCCCTGCGTATCGGCAACATTGAAGATATAATCAACATGTTGAAAACCACTTTCACGAGTAGAGTCAAGTAGGTTTCTGTGATTAACCACATAATCTGCGCCCATACTGCGAACCCATTTTTCGGTTTCAGGGCGAGAAGCAGTTGCGATAACCGTCAAGTTCGTCAGCTGCTTAGCAAGTTGAATAGCAATTGATCCCACGCCACCGGCACCGCCAATAATCAACAACGTTTTCTTCTGCGTCTTGGACACACGAAGGCGATCGAATAACGCCTCATAGGCAGTCAGTGAAACGAGTGGCATTACCGCAGCTTGAGCATCTGATTGGCTGGTTGGTGCATGGGCAACGATTCGATGATCAACAGCTTGATATTCAGAATTTGAGCCTGCACGGGTCACGTCCCCAGCGTAATACACTTTATCGCCCACGCTGAAACCTGAGGCATTTTTGCCAAGTGCTTCAACGATGCCCACTGCGTCATAACCTAAAATAACCGGTTGTGGGTGAGGGGTATCAATCGCGGAAAGCGCCCGGTTTTTTGCATCAGCAGGGTTAATGGATGTGGCGACAACACGCACCAACATATCGTTTTCGCCCAAAGTCGGAATAGGCATGGTAAATTTAAATAGGCTATTTTGTTCTTCAATAGGTAATGATTGAGTGAAACCGATGGCGTTCATTTGCTTAGGTACTGACATAATTTGTTCTCCTACTAGGGTTTAAAAATCGATACATGTAATATTTCATTTTGAAAATGATGACAGACGTTACACACATGTCATCTGGCTGAACGAACATTTAAATTTTGTTCTCAAGCACCAATGGCGATACTTTATGGCAACGCAGTTCGAAGAAAAACTGGGGTGGTGACGAAACATTTTCAAAATAATATTGAAAATGATGTGGCTAGCATGAGATGTATCCATCACCGCTAAACGCTAAACGCAGGCAAGGAGCATAAGTGAAACGGTATCAAGTGATAGAAGCAAACCCAACCGTTGCGGAGTTTATCGCTCTGCGTAAGCAAGCAGGGTGGGGAGAAATCAATATTAATATCGCCCAAAAAAGCCTTGAAAATACCTTGTACTGTGTGTGTATCCGTCAATCACACGCATTACTCGCCATGGGACGCGTCGTGGGCGACGGCGCAATGTATTTTTATATTCAAGATGTGATAGTGACACCGACCCATCAAGGCCAAGGGTTAGGTCACCAAATTATGTTGAACATCGAAGCATATCTGCAAAGTGCAGCTGCGCAGGGCGCTACTATTGGCTTGTTGGCAGCCAAGGGTAAAGAGCCATTTTATGAACGATATGGCTACGTAAGTAGACCAAATACATCACTGGGAAACGGTATGTGTAAGTTTGCCTAGCATGTTAGCGTTTACCATCGTTTTTACACTAATCCATTGTTAATTATCTATTTTGCCCCCACTGAGTGAATATGAACTTTAGATGTTATGAGGAGCTAACTTTATGAGTCGTCATTTTGATAAGGCCGACGGCCTGTGTGAACAAAGAGATCCCACCACCCTTGGTTACGTGTTTAACCAGACGATGCTGCGCATTGCTGACCCAAAGCGCTCGTTAGATTTTTACACTCGGGTAATGGGTATGACGCTGTTAAAGCGCCTCGATTTCCCAGAAATGAAGTTTAGCTTGTACTTTTTAAGTGCAGGAGATGACTTTTCTGACGTGAGTAATGATGACAACGCGCGAACAGTGCAAACTTTTGGTCGTCCAGCCATGCTTGAACTGACTCATAATTGGGATGATACACCTGAGAATACCCAATATCACAATGGTAACAGTGAGCCAAAAGGCTTCGGTCATATCGGTTTTCACGTACCCGACCTCGACGCTGCCTGTCAGCGTTTTGAAGCGTTGAACGTACCTTTTCAAAAACGCCCCAATGATGGTGCAATGAAAGGGCTCGCCTTTATAAAAGATCCTGACGGTTATTGGATTGAAATATTTGATGCCAACAAGGTTACAGGCTCTATCAGCGAGCACATGTAACTTTGCCGACGCATTGGCAATGAACCTTTTCAGGTAGGCAGTCCGTGGGCGTGAATTCATGCGCCCACGATTAACTTCGTTTGTCGGCAGTCGTTAACGCGAGGTGAGTTCACTCACTTTTGCGAACTTCTAACGCCTCAATATTAATGATGTTCGATCGATTTAAGGTGATCTTAAAGCGCTGGGTTTGTTGCTTCTTGTCTTTATCCGTGTGCATTAGCACTACATTAATTTGATAACGCCTTTCCACTGCTTGCTTAGTGATTTTGTTGTTTTCTAAAGAATAAAGGCGTCCTTCGCCCTTTCTTAGAAACCGAATAAAGGGGGTTAAATTGAAATAAATTTGCTGGCGCACCTCATCATAGCCCGGTAAAAAGCTTTTCGCGAAGACCTTGGTTTCGCTACGAAAATGCAGCAATTGCGCCGCTTGTTTGTTTTGCTGGCGACGTGTTTGAAACAGTTTGTCTACTTGAGGCGGCAAATCTTTATTACGAATGTATTCAAGCCAAATGGTTTGATTGGCAACCTTGCTCTTATTCACACTGTGGCTGTATAAAATCCGCCATTTTGGCAAGCCTTTTTGAATACGCCGCCAAATAATACGCGTAATGTCTTCTTTGAATATTTCCCGTAAGCCGTAAATCACCCCTAACATGCCCACCAATGCAATGGTAACCTCGGTAAAATTGGTTCGCGCGTTTAACACTAATACCATCACAAACGCCATAATGATCGCGGTTACGGTACCTTTGACGATGCGGTTTAAATAGCTGTTGAGGTTCTTGGTTTTCTTTTGAAATACCACTCCGTATTCTATTAAACGCTGTAACAAGCGCATTTTATTGGTAATGCGATTCGGGTCACCGAGTGTGGTTTGCGAGTTGTACTGGTTTTCTTCTCGATATTCATTTTCTCGGCGGCATAAACCGAACAGAAAGTTTCTTTCACTGGAGTATTCTGCGCTTTTGGGCGCCCTTGATAGCAGCTTTAAAAACGACTGCTCCACTTGCCAGCTCAGGTAATTATCAGCATTCTCAAAATACGCCCTCAGCTTTTCATCAGACGGGGTATAGCGCCTTAATTTTTTAAGCAGGCCAGAGGTTTGCTCAGCAAGCTCTATCGCTTGGGGGTAAAACTCTTTGCTGTCTTTAAGCTTAAGCGTTTGCTTGATGTCAGTATCAAGGGCGGTACGAATTTGATAAGAATACAAATTGAGGTTTAAGCGATAATCACTTTGTTCGCCTTTCTTTTGACTAATGTATCGGCTGCGCACCAATGGCACATGCAGTTGGTCAGAATAATAGGCACTGTGGTTTTGAATGCTGTGGTGAAAGTACTGTTCCTCGGTCAAGGTTTTTGCGCTGATACCCATTTCATCAGGCAATGAAAAATACAGGTCGAGTCTTTGGTGATCACTGGGCAAAAGCTGGTAACCGACTCGTATGGACAAGTTTTCGTCTTGGGTCAGCTTAATATTATTCACTGATATCTTGGTCTCCTTTATGACTTGCGATGTTCATATTCTGAGGGTGACTAGGTTGTTACTTGGCTATTGGCTGCTTTTTTGGCAATGCTTAGGGGCAGCTTTAGAAATAGCGAGTATGAACGCTGCGTAAAATAAGTATGCCTGACTTTTTGTCCTTTCCCCAATCTTCATATTCATAATCGGCAATTTTTTGTCACTGCGACTTATCATCGCGACTTATCATCACGCCTTATCACTACGAAGGCATTACCTGATGCTGCGGCGGTGGTTGTGCATAGCGTGGCTCAGTCGTTAGCAAGTGATTATATAGAATTAATTGATTTTGTTTCCTTTTGTGGCGTATTTATCCATGAAAGTAGTTGTAATAAATTGTGCGCCTCGGTTGCAGATATAAGATCGTGCAACATAACAGGATGATTTATTATGCAAACCAATCAACTAAACCAACTAAATCAAGCACGCAACTTAGATTTACCTTCCCGTGAAGCCATGTTGCATCGCACTCCTTCAGTCCAGCAGTTTTGGACCAACCACTACAACTTACTGAGCGATGCATGGAAAGAGTGGGAAGAGAGCAACAGCGACACGCTGGCAACACTTGACAGCTCCTTGCTCGATAGCCGTTTGCGAGACGCCGTAGAGCAAGCATGGGCCGACCCAAGTAAAGAATTAGCAGTACAAGACTTGATGCAAGAAGTGGCACCAGATGTATTCGAATTCCAGTTTTTTGATCCGCAGCGTTTGGCTGATTTACGCGGTTATCTTGAGCAAGTGTGGGATGCACACATTCCGCTTCGCCCACCGTACGGCATTGTATTGAACCGCCGCGGTGCGATGTTAGACAGTCGCTCTGAAGGGTATTTGGCTGCGCCAAGCTTTCAAGTGTTTTATCGCGAAATGCTAGACAGATACATGCGCCCCATAGCCCGTTTGTTGTTCCCTGATATAGTGGGTTACGATACCCAAACGTTTGGTTTTTCGATTCATTACAAACCAAATACAGATACATCGATTCGCCCGCATACAGACGCCTCAGCGGTCACCTTGAACATTAATTTGAATTTACCTGATGAGGTATTTACCGGTTCAAATGTGGACTTCTACGATCCCACTACAGGCAAAATGATTGGCTTGGCGTTTAAGCCGGGCAGTGCGATGATCCATCGCGGCAATGTGGTGCATGCTGCGCAACCTATCACCAGTGGTGAGCGTACCAACTTTGTTCTTTGGTTGTATGGGGACTATGGCAGAATGCCGATGCAAGGCGCTGATCGTGTTGCAGTCGATGCGAAGCAGCGCTGGGCAGTGCCAACGGCACCATTGGATGATTTTGCGCCATTCTAGCTTTTATTAGGTAAACGTTATGCACCTTGCGTGCTTTTTATGGGCTACGCCCAGGTTATGCACTTTGTGCACTTATGAGCTTCGCTCACGTTATGCACTTTGTGCACTTATGAGCTTCGCTCACGTTATGCACTTTGTGCACAGGGTACAGCTTCGCTGTTTATGCACTTCGTGCACAGGGTACAGCTTCGCTGTCTACACACTGCGTGTGCTAAGCATGCGCGGTGCTTATTTATAGCCTTCGGCTACTAGTGCATACGCTTCGCGTACTTATGTGCTGCGCACACTTTACGCACTTCGTGAACTGAGCACAGCTTCGCTGTTTATGCACTTCGTGCACCAGCATCCATGCTGGATATGACAGACCATCCATGGTCAGCCAGTCACTTTTTCAAAAGACGACAAAATAACCAAAAAGTCTTTTGCTCCAACAAACTTTCTTAACCGCCAAAAGTAACGGCTTTAATGTCAGAACGGCGTGAGGAAACATCCCTGTAAAGCAACACGCCTTGTCCAGACATCCCTGTCTGGCCATCTGACAATCCGTCACTTTGAGCGGGAAAGTTTGAGTCGCGTATAAATCAAAAGCAATAAGAAGTAACCAAGACAAATTGGTCGGGAACCATTTTGAACTTACGAAGTAAGGCCTGAAAGGCAAAATACAGGACGTATTTTGTAAAGGCCGCCCTCCAGCAAGTTTCAATTCCTGCGCGTCTTGCCTAACTCTGGTCGTGAAAACGTGTTCCCGACACGGCTTTCACTTAGATTGCATCCATGCAATCGAACCAGAGTGAGCCCGCGATGCTCGGGAAACTTGAGTCGGTATAAAATCAAAAGCAGCGACTTTGTCGCCAAGGTATTCGCTATGCTTCTTAAAGATGAAATTCGAAATTTTAATCTGTACTACAAGGTACGGTGTATGCAGAAAACGAAATACGGGAATAGTGGAAAATATCCTAGATATTAATTTTACTAAGTACCCTAGGAGGTTTTAGGTTGGACGATAAATTTAGGAGGTTATCCGAGCTAGGTGCCGGTGATTTCGAACATCTAGATGGATCTTTGATTGAACATTTGCAAGGCACTCGAAAACTCTCAGATGAATGGCGGCGTCTGAGGCTTTGAAAGATGCTGGCTTATATCGTGCCGCCTATGGAACAGCCGGTTTTGCTGAAAACTTGGTATCTGCTAACCAACGTAATGAAGTATCTCAAATCGTCGGCCCTGAGGCAGAGGAGATCGTTTACCAATATTGTGCATGTGATCGCAATCACTTTTTTGCTCAAATAGGAGATAGCGATTCTCCTCGATTCAAAAACCGTTTTACTGGTGAGTCCTATTCGTTGTCCACTAGGCTTTTGAAGCAGTTTTTGGTGAAATAAATCCTTACCAATCGGTGCAACTCTGACAATTTAAAACTTAGCTTGAAAAGCAGCGACACTTTAAATTTCCGGTTTACTCTGCGTTGAAGTTGAAGTTGAAGTTGAAGTTGTATTGTAATGGTTTAATGATCTTGGACATCATTTTAGGTGGTAATGTTACCACCAGAAAATTCGGCGTTAGTCGTCAAGGAGGATACATTGGGAAGTTCAAAAAACAGTTTTAGGATTGTAAGGCAAGGTAAAAGAGCCTATCTAGATTTTCTTAGAAATTTGACACCTCAGACTTTACTTTTTTCGTTTGTTATTATCACTGGGCGTCAACTTGATTTTTCCAAAATAGATCTAAGTAACACAATGCCAACCGTTTTGTTTTATACATTGCTGCTTTCATTCATTGTGGCTGTATATTGTAATTGTAGTTTGTTACTGAATACGCTTTACCCAGGCAAAAATGAGTGGGTAAATAGATATTATCGTAGGGCGAATAAACTTAATGGCAGTAAGTTTTATAATGTATATTTTGTTGTATTAGCTGCATTAAGAAAGAGATACATTGCACTTTTAGAATTATTGGTAGTTTTCTTCTTTTTACAAATTACTATCGCAGTAGTAATTGTTGTTGCACTTAAATCCGTATTATTAATGGGTAGCTAATGATGAGTAACAAAACATTATTTGACGCCCAAGCCAGCTGGATCAAAATTAAACCAAAAGCCATGCTGACTATTGCCATAACTTTCTGTCGGACCGCTTATCTTACAAGCGCTCATTTCTATTTGGAAAGCTTGAGGCGCGTAAAATCTAAAGTAGCGGCTTTGTTGTTAGGCAATAGCTTCTGTTAGTCGCTGCGACCAGTCGGCGTGGATGATTTTGGCGTTCAGATTAATATAGGTTTTTGGCGTCGCGGTAGAAATTTTCGTGGGTGCCGAATGTGAGTAGCTCAAGTACAACGGCTTCATCTTGATAACTGTAGCCGAGAAGGGTGAGTTGTTTTGCCATCTTAAATTTGTATACGCGCATAAATGAAAGGTCTCCCTTTTTCTGCTCTCCTAACAGAGGATTCTCCATTAAAGCTCGGACTGCGTCGTCAAGATCGGCTTTTTGATTTTTTCTGAGTTTCTTCACAGCCTTATTAAAACTGGATGTTTGTAAAACTTTTGTGATTTTAGCCAAAATCGTAGGTCTCTAATTTTCCTGCTTCTTTCTCAGCTTTTGCAATAATGGCCTGTTTTACAAACTCGTATGGCAGTTCAGGATTGTCTTCCATCATCTCACCAATTTTCGCCCAGTGCTCTATTTGCTTTGGTGTTGTGCGGTTAAGTGCTTTAGCCATTATGCTGGCTTTTTCTACTAGCTCTTGGTCCAATCTAATACTCGCAGTTGCCATCATCATTTCCTCATTTGTATGGTTTAATTGTAGCGTCTTGCCACAATTGTGGCAAAGCGCTAAGAATTGTCAAGAACAAGAGTTAGCTGGACAGCCACGATAATTATGGGCTGGCTGTTTTATCTAGGGTGTTTTCTTAGCCAACTGACTTGTTGGTCATTCTTTGATTTTTTGCTGGTTATTTATGGCTAGCTTGGGTAAATTTATTTGACTTTTGAGTTTTCAGTGTTGTTCAAAATGTTGTTTGTAGAATGTAAGAGGGATTATGCGGTTTCAGGGAAAGGTGTTTAATTGGAATGATGACAAGGGCTTTGGTTTTGTTGAGCCAAATGGGGGCGGTGAGCGGGTGTTTGTGCATATCAAAGCGTTTACGCCACGTTCTCGGCGGCCGGTTGATGGGGACGTCATCACCTATGAGTTGGTGCGCGAGTCTCACAATCGCTGTAAAGCTGAGAATATTCAGTTTGCTCGGGGATTAAACGGGGCTAGCACTAGGCAAGCCAGTATAAAGTCTGCTAATCCCAACAAAGCAAATAAACACAAAGCGAATAAGCGTAGAACAAATAACAATACCACCGTGAATGTATTCTTAGTGCTGTTTTCGATTGCCTTAGTTGTATCTATTTTGATGGGGGCACTACCTCTGGTTATTGGTGGTGTGTACCTTGTCATGAGCATGATTGCATTTGTTGCCTATGCGCTTGATAAGTCAGCTGCGCAGAATGGTCGTTGGCGCACCAAAGAGAGCACGTTACATTTGTTTGCTTTTTTAGGTGGCTGGCCAGGCGCCTTGTTAGCGCAAAATCGCTTGCGACATAAATCGAGTAAGGCGGAGTTTAAAAACGTCTTTTGGTTTACTGTGGTGTTAAATCTAGGCGGTTTGTATTGGTTGCACACAGAAGACGGAGCGGTGTTTTTGAATGATAAAGTGTTGCCGTTTGTCAGTACTTTGCAAAGTATGGTGATAGGGGGGAGCTAAGTTATTTGTGCACTTCGAGCGCAGGGCACAGCTTCGCTGTCTACGCACTGCGTGTGCTAAGCATGCGCTGCGCTTATTGATAGCCTTCGGCTACTATGGCATGCGCTGCGCTTATTGATAGCCTTCGGCTACTAGGGCATACGCTTCGCGTACTTATGTGCTGCGCACACTTTACGCACTTCGTGCACCAGCATCCATGCTGGGTATGACAGACCATCCATGGTCAGCCAGTCACTTCTTTCCAACAGCCGAAAGAAGTAACCAAGAAAGGCCGCCCTCCAGCAAGTTTCTATTCCTGCGCGTCTTGTCTAACTCTGGTCGTGAAAACGCGTTCCCGACGCGGCTTTCACTTAGATTGAATCCCTTCAATCGAACCAGAGTGAGCCTGCGATGCTCGGGAAACTTGAGTCGGTGGAACATCAAAAGCAGCGACTTTGTCGCCAAAGAATGGGCTTCGCCCACGATTTTACTTCAGCCGGAATGCCAGTTCGGCGCGTCGTACAACTTACTTTTCTTCAACAACTAAGACTATAAGCACAAATTCATCGGGAATGAATTTGAACATCCGAAGGATGGCCTAAGCCCTCTTTGCGCAGGTGAAATACATGGATGTATTTCATAAAAGAAGCGGTCTCCAACAAACTTTCTTAACCGCTAAAAGTAACGGCTTTAATGTCAGAGCGGCGTGAGGAAACATCTCGGCAACTGGAACGCCAGCTCGGTGCTCCCTGCGTTGCTCTACCTTTCTGCATCCATGCAGATCGCCTGTAAAGCAACACGCTAAATTTGTTCTTCGTTTTACTATTAAACAAAACGCAATCTGAACTCATCCATGATGACGCACCCAGCTTCACCATCCTTGGCGAATCGTTCACCCGATAGGAGCGTTGCTCCAAACAGCCTCGGATTTACCCCTGTCTGGCCATCTGACAATCGGTTACTTCTATCAGGAAAGTTTGAGTCGCGTGTAAATCAAAAGCAGCGACTTTGTCGCCAAAGCATGAGCTTCGCACGTGCTGGGGAAAAATCATTATATACAATAAGTTACTCAGTGTGATAGACGTAACCGTTTCCAATAAACGAACGTCTCGTATGGAACTACGGTTGACACTATGGAGTTTTTTAATCAGTAACACTTTAAGGGTATAAAATGAATCACGACAAATTTCAGGGATTAATCAAGCAGCTTTATTCCATAGTGAATGAATTAGAGTTGATGTTTCCAAATCGACACTTTACTCCTGACGGCCATATGGTTGGTAGCATCGGTGAATGCCTTGTTGCAGATGCATATGGGTTGGAATTAAAGACTGCATCTAATAAAGGTTTTGATGCGGTTACTACGGAGGGAAAAGAAGTCGAGATAAAAGCGACTCAATCAAAATCAGTAGCTTTTCGAAGTGAACCGGAGCATATAATCGTTATTAAAATTCTTCCGAATGGAACGTTTGAAGAAGTTTACAATGGACCTGGTAACTTCGTCTGGCGTCAGTTCGCTGGAAAGACAATTCCAAGCAATGGTCAGTATCAAGTATCACTGAATAAACTAAGAGAATTAGATAAAAGTGTAGGTAATTACATGCGTATACCAAGAACCTGATAACAATAATTCACTAGACAGCCGTGCTCATTACTGGGTGGATGTTTTGTTTTTACATCTGACAATCGGTTACTTCTATCAGGAAAGTTTGAGTCGCGCATAAATCAAAAGCAGCGACGGTGTCGCCAAAGCATTCGCTTTGCTCAAGCTAGAATCATCAAAACAGCCGTGATAATTCCTGCCAATTTTATATTTTATCTATCACGGGTTTGCCGTTGCGAAAGTATATAAATGGACCTTCGGCTTCAGGCGCTTGGCCGCTGGTTAAGCGTTGTGCTACTTCTTTAAGTATCATTCGGGTGATAATAGGTAAATCGAGCTTTTCGGCGTCGACCAGTGATACCCAGTGCATGGCGAGCAATTCACCAGACCCTTGGGGCGTTTCGTGTACATCCCCTTGGATAATATCTGCGTCTACCATAAAGAATCGCGTATCGAAGCGGCGATTTCGATAGGGCGGCGTGATGGCTCTGGCGATGAAACTCAGGGTATCAAGGCGCGGATTTACACCATGTTGTAAAAACGCCTGCCACTGGGGTGAGCGGGTCTTTATGGTTAAGCTATCGGTTTCGCCAAGGAGTAATCCGGTTTCCTCGAACGTTTCACGAATAGCCGCCAGTGCAAGCCCTCTAGCACGTGACTCAGGGCATCCTTTCATTAAACGTTGCAGTACGCTGGGTTGAAGGTCGTTAGGCGGGCGAATACGACTGTCGCCCGCGTCAACCTTACCCCCAGGGAACACGAACTTATTTGGCATGAATTTATGCTCAGCTGAGCGCTTACCCATCAGAATTTTGGGGTGAGTACTGTCCCGGCGCACAATAATCAGGGTGGCGGCATCTTTAGGTTTTACAGCGCGTCCTTGGGATCGCAACTCGGCGGAGGGCGTATTGTGGGGGATATAGGGTTCGTTGTTAGGCATGTTAGCCCCTGTTTATTTATTCAATAGGTGCAACGTGAAATACCAATCTGCTAGGTTTATTTGATAGCCAGTGGCGTTTGCAATTAATCACTTACGTTTAGCCTTTTGCTTTACTCACTCGCTCAAATTCTTTTGCAAGGTGGGTATGCAGGCGCACGATCGCGCTCTCAAATAAGCCAAATTCTAAAAATTCATTTGCTTCGCTTGCCAGTCCCTTTTGAGCGGATAGCACTATCTGCAAATCTTCAACCGCACCTTTAGCAGCGAACTCTTGACCTTCTGAAATAGCATCAAGCCTTGCGGTGTCATGCTCGCCAATCGCGCTGATAAGGTAGGTATGTTGCTCTGTTGTTGCCTCATCAATAGGCTCGAGCACATTGACTTGCATACATCCTGGAAAGGTTGAAATAACCACATTGGGAAACAGGTGATAAACGTAGGTAAGTCGCCCATCAACTGAGATGTCAGATGCCTTGTTATGCCTTAACCCCTCTATTGCTTGGTAGGGAAATGTTACGCGGCTATTCTCCCCAAAGGCTTCGATCACCGTGAGGTTGTCGTATTGCACGGGGAAAAACGTGCGTTTGTGTGTTTGGCGAATATGGTAACCCTCAAGAGAGCTTTCTAGATAAAGCTTCCAATTCGCTTTGACTACCTGACGGGTTGAATTTAATAAACGGTAATGCTCAGGAATAAGGTGAGGAATAGGCGCTATATCTTGCTCTATATTTGCTTGCGGGTTTTGGTTAATAAATACCAAGCCATTGCTCTCGAAACAGGCCACCTCAACAAGTCCACGTGTTGCTTTATCAACATCTGGAAACCCATCTTCATGGGGAATACTTAGCAGGCTCCCGTTAAGATTGTATGCCCAACCATGATAGGGGCAAACCAATGCACGAGCACAACCTTGCCCTTCAGCGAGTTTAACGCCTCGGTGACGGCAGGCATTTCTAAAGGCACGAATAACGCCGTCCAATCCGCGCACAGCAATCAAAGGCACGGTGGCTGCGTCACGGGCAACATAGTCCCCTATTTTGGCGAGTGCGCTTGAGGGGCAAAAAACGATGCTTCGACTTTGCAAAATATCAAGCTCTGCCTCAAGTCGCGCTTTCGAGCGGTAATTAGCTGTGGGCTCCCGCCAGCTTTGCTTGCCTAGATCGGTTGTGCTGTTGTCGATATGTGCGAAAATTCTTTGCACGACTTCTATATCGGTGAGTAGTGTATTTTGATCATTGGTATTGACGGGCATATTTTCTCGCAAGCTGAAGAAACAATACTGCTCAAAAATAAAACAAAAAAGGGAGATTGCGAAGTCAGCGGTTTTTATACGTGGTAATCAGGGGGGCTTATATAACAAAGGGGGCATCTTTGTTATTTATGCACTTCGTGCACAGAGCACAGCTTTGCTGTTTATGCACTGCGTGCACTTTTATGGGCTGCGCCCACTTCATGCGCTGCGCTTATTGATAGCCTTCGGCTACTAGGGCATACGCTTCGCGTACTTATGTGCTTCGCCCACGTCATCCATGACGCTTTTTCAAACCCTCGTCCCGAGGGCTCGATCTACTTTTTACCAACAGCCGCAAAAAGTAAACAAAAAGGGCCACCCTCCAGCAAGTTTCTATTCCTGTGCGTCTTGCCTAACTCTGGTCGTGAAAACGCGTTCCCGACGCGGCTTTCACTTAGATTGAATCCCTTCAATCGAACCAGAGTGAGTCTGCGATGCTCGGGAAACTTGAGTCGGTATAAAAGAAAAAAGCAAAAGCAAAGCAGCGACTTTGTCGCCAAAGTAGAGAAGCACTTTACCTGAGTAGCATTAAATGAATAGCAATTGGATAATTCACTTTTTTCTTTTTGTGGTGTGAGTGTCGAAAATATTCAATATCTGTTTTGCGTCATCAGTTACCTTTACGCCCTCAATAATTGAGGAGATAAGATATGGCTTTACGCGTTAATTACTTTGCTCTAGCATCAAAAGCAATGCAAATACTGATGAATCAGGAAAGCTATTTGCGTGCCCAATTTAGCGTGTCAGAAACGGTGACTCCTGTTATCTGGGAGTTGGTCAAATTGAGAGTCTCGCAGATCAATCAATGTGCTTTCTGTATTGATATGCATAGTAAAGATGCCTTGAGTGAAGGCGAGACTCCGGAGCGAATCATTGGGTTAAGTGCTTGGCGTGATATGCCCCTGTATTCAGAGACCGAAATGGTCGCACTGGATTGGGCTGAACATTTAACCTTAGCTAAACCAGTGGATGATGAGTGTTATCAGAGCGTGGCAAAGGTATTGGGTGAACAAGCAATTGTTGATTTAACCATTGCCATTAATGCCATCAATAGTTGGAACCGAATTGCCAAAACGTTTACGCCAGAGGTAGGCACCTATAAACCGCAATAAATCACGTACCAGCGCATTTCACTTTGAGCTGTCTAAACCATCGGGGCAGTTGTCCGCATTTGTGCAAGGAATGTGGATAGCTTCTGTGGCTCAACCTACACCGATAACAAAGCCGCTGTACAGCGACGCTGGCAGTGGAATTATATTTAACTTTGTAGGTGATGTGATGATCGGCCGTGATACCTTGCATGAAGGTGTCATTATGCTTCCTATCAATAAACAAGCTCAGCGTATTGTTCTATCACCAGGGGCGCAACTTGCGGGTATTCGTTTTCATCCCGCAATCGGGTATGGTGTTTTGGGGCGGCACTATGACAAGCCAACGCTATTATCGCCAGAGCA
Organism: Paraglaciecola sp. T6c; assembly: GCF_000014225.1. Taxonomy (NCBI): domain Bacteria; kingdom Pseudomonadati; phylum Pseudomonadota; class Gammaproteobacteria; order Alteromonadales; family Alteromonadaceae; genus Paraglaciecola; species Paraglaciecola sp. T6c. The sequence continues at coordinate 3,186,292 of NC_008228.1, read as the reverse complement.
AGACGAGCAATATCGTCTCTACCAAATTTATAATCAACTTAGGTTACACAAAGGCAATAGTAGCTCACTTGAAATACTAAACCTTTGGGCAAATAAAAATTTGGATTTTACCAATGTACTCCCAGATTCTCTGGACAAAGCATTGCAATGCATAGAGCAGGATGAGTTGCTCGGCCAGCTCAGTGATAGTATCGATTTGAGCCAAAGACAAATTGAACGTATTTTTAAGCTTAGGTTGGGAATGACTCCTAAATATTATCAGCGCATCCTTCGGATAAAAAAAACTATCGGCTTTTTACGCCAACACCCAACCCCAAATTTGGCGGATGTAGCTCAGCAATTTGGCTTTAGCGACCAAGCTCATATGACGCGAGAATTCCGTGCAATTGCCTGTGTGACGCCAAAACAAGTGTGACTCCCGTTAGCAAGTATGTGTGTATTCCCCTCATCAACATTGAATGAACGTTTTCAATGTCGTTACGTATCGCCAACACCAAATCGTTCGAGGGATTATCTGTGTGCACTGCCAGGCGGTTGATTGGTGTTTTGTGTTTGCGATTGGCTGTATTGCGTATTGAGTTGCATCCCTTTTTCATACTGGCGATTCATTGCCGTGTCTGAGCGCTTAAAATAATACAACCATTTCATGTATTGATTGGTTATTGCTTGTTTATAAATGCCATTAACTTAAATTACAAAGACACCCATGATAAAAATCGTGAATTTTAGATATTACGAAGACACTCATGATAACTATCTGATAGTGAGGATTACTTGGTTGGGGGTAGCCTTGGCTGCGCTTCTGCGTCGGTAGCCAAAGTTGAAATAGATGATAAGCAGGGCAACAGCTTTATGCGTTGCCCTTTTTGGTGCTTTAGTCTTGTAGGGCGAGTTCGGCCATTTTCATTGTGCTTTCGAATGATGCCGTGCCGGCTATGAATAAGCCGTTGTGGCAGAACATGGCGTCTTTTATGCCTGTTTCTGTTTGTAGCTCTGCATCTGATAAGCCTGCCCATGGTTTGGGTAGGGATTTTCTGTCTTCGAATGAGCCGGGTTCTACGGGTACGGTTTGGAGCATCCATTGCCCTGATTGTGACGGGTAGACCATATACAAAGCTTGCTCTGATAGGGCGTGAACGGTTTTCTTCCATGGGGTGTATTTTTCTAGCACGATCACTCTTGGATCTTGTGCATTTTTTATTGCTTCGGCGACGATGGCTTTTGCGTTTAATCCACCGCTGGCCGCTGCTATTGCGCGTGCTAATACGCGCGCTGCGAAATCAACCGCTTCGTTAAAGCCGGCGTCAAAATCACCTTCTTCTTGCCACGTTGGGTTGAACATTGAAATGGTTTGGCTAAGGCTAATGCCTTCAGCCACTCCTTTTACGTGGCCACAATCGATGGCGTCAATGGTAGATACCAGACCGGCGTCAATCGCGTTGGCGAGCTCTTGATTATCGCCACATATGGTGAGGCCATATTTCTGCCAAATCAAACCAAATGACGAGTAGGGCACGCCATTGTCGCGCTCACCGGCGCCGCCGCGTTGGTGGTGATCAAAGCGGTCTGTTGCTGCATCGTGTTCGCCGCCTACATCAATTACCACATCTGCCTTGGCGATAGTGTCTTTATCACGGGTGCGAATGAGGGTAAACGTAGGGAAAACGCTTTTAAGGGCCGCGACACTGAATACATCGTCAGCATGAAAATTGCCGCTGTGGGTTACTACTATTTTATCATTCATCATTTCTATCATTTTGCAGAGGAAAGGGAAGGCGTTGTCAGATACAGGTTGAGGCTAAACGGCTTAACACGTTTTTATTCATACAAGTAAAAATACGACGGGGATTCTATACGAAAGCACGCACATTAAAAGGGGAGTCATGGCACTTTATCTTGTCAATTTGTCAGGCTCGCAGTAGAAAATTATCACATAGACCAGCGGAAATAACCCTAATGACTTGTTTGCTGCGGTGATTTTGTAATAAGGCTGTGGTTTATATGAATTTGAGTTACTCTCAAATAATGGTCTCACCGAGCGATCATGTTTAATGATGAGATAGCTATCAATCAGCTTGAAAACTTGCATCTTCTTTCCTTTCGTTTTGATGGTATTATGGACCGGAATTTATTGGAGACTCAAATATGTCCAATGCGCTTAAAATCATGCTTGAAAACATCGAGCAATTAAGTACAAAAGAGAAAGCACTTGCTGCTCATTGTCTTTTAACCGCTATGGATTCAACTGCCGAAGATGATGTTGAAACCCAGTGGTTAAAGCTTGTAGAAGCGCGAAGTGCTGAATTAGAGTCTGGGAAGGTAGAAGGTATCTCTTGGAGGGATATCAAACAGGATCTTATTTAGTCGACGTTTTCTGTTATTTTTCATCCTGATGTCGCAGTTGAAGTAAAAGCATCATTTGATTGGTATCAGGAGCAATCTCTTGGACTAGGTCACGAGTTTGTTCACGAAATAGAAGAATCAATAGCGTCAATTCAATCGTTACCTGCCGCGTGGTCAAAGATGGGGCAAACTCATCGTCGTTTTGTTTAAGCCGTTTCCCATATTCTATTGTTTACAAGATTATTGAAAATCATCAAATTAATATTGTTGCCATAATGCATAATCATAGAAAACCAGGATATTGGTATATACGTGGTTAATATAAATTTTATATTCTAAATGCGATTAGCGAATGAGAATGGTGGTAAGCATTCTTCGCTGTCTTCATTACGCCTGCAATGGTGAGCCAGAATGCTAACCACATCTTATGTTAAAGCTCATTTGCATACAGGCTTTCAACACACTCTAAAAGTGCGTTGAATGCCCGGTAATTCTCTTTACGTTCTCGGCGCTCTTTGCAGATATCGACATCCTTTGTACGTTCTGGACATCCTTTGGGACAGCTAAAGCGCTATGCGTCTACGACGATGACTTCGCCTGTGATGAAGCCGTCTACTGAGCGTTCGAACGCTTTGCCTACCAATTCGCTTGGTACGGGCTGAAAGCCTGGCATCATTTCACCGTAAACATCCCATGCTTCTGTGAGTACCGTTGGGTTGACCACGTTGATACGGATGTTTCGTGGCATTTCCAGTGATACGATTTTAGCAAAGGTGTCAATGGCGCCGCTGGTGGTGGCATCGGCAATCGCAAAGGGAATGGGCTTTTTATTCAAAATGCCGCTGATTAGGGTGAACGAGCCGCTGTCAGCGATGTATTCTTGCCCAATGCGAACTAGGTTGATTTGGCCCATCATTTTGCTCATCACTGTGGTCATCCACTGTGCTTCTGTCATCTCACCGAAGGTTGCGTACTCACACACACCAACTGTGTTCACAACTGCATCAAAATGACCTACTTTTTCATACAGCTCACGAATGGACGCTTCGTTAGTGATATCCACTATGTGATCAACGTCGCCAGAGCGCCCAGCAGTGATAACGTTGTGCTTACCAAGCCCGGTTAATGCTGCTTGCCCCATTTTGCCCAATGCACCAATTAAAATTACTGTTTTCATTTGTCTCTCCGGTTGTGTTTAGTCATTTGATGGCAGGATATTAGTGACTATTTACAACAAGTAGAAACAACGCTTTTTTGTTAGTGATACAGGATAAATTGGTTAAGTGTTAGCATGCTACCGGTTTTGGATAAAACGCGAACTGCTTGGGCGAGGAATAACATGAGCAAAATAGACAGGTTAGATATTAAACAACTCAGGATTTTTCAGGCGCTGATACGCGAGAAAAATGCGTCAAAAGCGGCCAGTCAACTGGGCTTAACCCAACAAGCGGTGAGCGAACAGTTAAAGAAGCTACGCGATGTGTTCGACGACAGGTTGTTCCTGCGAAAAACCAACGGCTTTATTCCTACACCACTGGCGGAACACCTTTCCGTTGATATCGATAAACTGTTGAACGGTTTTCAGGCACTGTTATCGCCAAAAGTGTTTAACCCAAAAACCATCAGTGGTGAGTATGTTATTTCTGCCACGGATTATGCGCAACAGGTTGTATTGCCTAGCTTAATTGCAAAACTTAGAATTGAGTCGCCAAATCTGAAGATCATCGTTCGGGACTTTGAAATAGACACACTTCATGACTTAATGCTAAGCGGCAAAGTGAACTTGGCGATTGCCTTTCCTGATTATATCCCTGATAGCTACCCCATCATCAACTTGTTTGAAGAGCACCATGTTTGTGTGGCATCTCGCCATGCTTCTATCGCGACGCAAAGCCCATCGCTGGCTGAGGTGGCAAGCTACCCGAGTATTATTGCGTCACCTTCACGGCCAAACTTTAAAGGCTCAATTGATGACTGGTTTAAAGGGTTTGGTTTAACACGCAATGTGGTGGTGTCAGCCCCGTGTTTTTCGATTGTGCCCATGTATTTGAACACCACAGACTCCATCGCCTTTTTGCCCTCAAGAGCAATTAAGGGCCTAGATTTAGTCGAAATTGAACTTGAGCATTGCCCTGAGCCATTCGATGTTATTGCTGCTTGGCATCCTAGATACAATGACGATTCACTGCAAAAATGGATTATCTCGAAGTTGACCGATGAGCCTGTCGCCGCAAACTTGGCCACAAGAAGTGGCGACTAGGCTTAAAAAACCTGGGTTAGCCAACTACCATTATTATTAAAGTGAATGCCGAATCAATGTGAATGCCAAATCAAAATGAATGCCGGTTGTCGTGTTAGTTTTGCTTAGCCAGTGAGCTGCGCCAAGGGAGGATTACAGCCTTGAGCGGGCAATCGCCCTAAGCGCGTAGCAGCCTTGAGCGCGCTACAGCATTGTCTTGTGCGTTCGCACAACGACTACACGCCCATATTGACCGCTTTTTTAGGGGTAAAGCTGCTGCCGATCGACGCGACAATCACCAAGGCAATAGCAGCCCATTGCAACAGGCTCAAGTGCTCGCCCAAAATAGCCAAGCCCGCCAAGGCCGCGATGGCGGGCTCTAAACTCATGAGTACGCTAAACGCTTGTGTCGGCATATTTCTAAGAGCGACCATTTCCAAAGAGTAGGGTAGAGCGCTAGATAACACTCCCACCAATAATCCTAGAGGCAGTACTTCCCAGCTAAATAAGGCTAAGCCTTGGGTCACCGCGCCAACGGGGACCAGCACAATGGCTGCCACCGTCATGCCTAAAGCGACAGTGATGCCACCAGACGCTTGTTTCCCTGTACGGGTGCCAAATAAAATATAACCTGCCCAGCATGCACCAGCACCTAGTGCCATTAGCGCGCCGGTAAGGTCGAGGCCCTGTGCGCTGGATAAATCAGGCATTAGCAGTACGATCCCCGCTATGGCGCAAGCCACCCACAATAGGTCACTTTTTCGTTTAGATGAAAACAAAGCCACAGCCAGCGGGCCGGTGAATTCAAGGGCAACTGCAATGCCTAAGGGAATACGTTCAATCGCCAAGTAGAACAGAATATTCATACCGCCTAAGCACAGGCCGTAAACAATAATGCTGCGCCAATCTCGCCCCTGAGGGAGTGCTCGCCATGGACGAAATACTAACCAAAGTACCGCAGCAGCAAATCCCAAACGCAGTGCCGTGGTGCCTTCTGGGCCAACGATAGGGAAAAGCTGCTTGGCTAAAGACGCACCAGACTGAATAGTCACCATAGCGAGTAACACACTGCCCACAGCCGTTAGAAGTACACGATTGATTTGCATCGAGAAACTACCCAAAAAGAATTAATAATTGAAGTGGCGGCATTCTACCTGATGAAATGGGAATTCACACTTTATGCGCTTCGCTTATTTATCGCCTTCGGCTATCAGAGTGAATTAACAGGACAGCCATGTTAATTATTAGACTGGTGTTTTGACTGGCCATCTGACAAATCGTTACTTTGAACGGGAAAGTTTGAGTCGCGTGTAAATCAAAAGCAGCGACTTTGTCGCCAAAGCATGCGCTGGGCGCACGAAATGCATTAACAGGAGGAATTGACAGCGAGGAATTAATAGGACAGCCATGTTAATTATTAGACTGATGTTTTGACTGGTTATCTGACAATAGGTTACTTCTATCGGGAAAGTTTGAGTCATGTGTAAATCAAAAGCAGTGACTTTGTGGTCAACTCATTGGTTTTTGTTTGTGGTTCCCCCTATGTGCAAGATCGAGGTGTTTAGTCGTATTTCCCCAAGTCTTTATGTCATCCCGTCAAAAAAATTAGAATTTACAGCGATTTAGTAAACATGCTAGAAATAGGGAATAATAATACGCAGTGAATAAGCGTGTTTGAACACGGCAAATGCCGACTGATTAAACTGTTGTGTTTTAGGAAGTAAATTAAAGCTCAAACATGAAAATGTGTAAAAAATGTAGTTCTATAATTTCGCCAAAAGAAGTTCGAGTACCATCAAACTATTCTTACTTCGTATGCCCTGTATGTAATACAAAAGTTACAGGATACCCCTTGGGAAAAGTAATTATGGTAGTTGTCGTAAGTACAATTATGATTTTAGTATTGTCAGCCACTAATTAACATTAGGTCATGGCTTTAAAACATACTAACCAAGTCATGGGAAAACCACTCGCTGGGTTACGCCCAAAACGCGTCGTATTTCCAGTTATATTAGCGGTCAAATTCCACAAGGTGGCCTGGTGTATACATTAATTACAATAGTTCTTTTATCTGTGCCTTTTACCACACTTGCCAATACAGTGAAAACTCACGATGAACTGTCTACAGCTTTAGAAAAAATTCGGATAAAAAATGATATCCCTTCTATGTCCGTCGCAATCATTACGTCAGGTGAAATAACGTATATTAAAGGTTTCGGTTTTCTAGATAAGAAGCAGAAAAAAGCTACGACTGGAGAATCATTATTTCGTATCGCTTCAATTTCTAAGTTGTTTACTGCTCAAGCAATAATGCAGCTGGTCGAGAAAAATAAAATAGAGTTAAATGAAAAAGTAGGACGATATTTACCCAGCTTTAAAGAGAGTAACATTACAATTAAGCAGCTACTTACTCACTCTTCAGGGATTAGCGATACGATTAAACCTGTAGGTTTTGAAAAGCAAAGAACAGTCGATTCCTATTTAGGCTTAGTCAAACGGTCTTTACCAGAAAAGAGTGAAAGTCACGATTTTGAATATAGTGACACTAATTTTAATGTTCTAGGAGCACTCATAAGCACTGTTTCAGTAGATAGTTATGAAAAGTATATTTATAACAATATTTTGAAGCCCAGCAATATGATAAAAAGTGGCTATTTCGATAGTGAAAGTGCATATTTTTCTGAAACGAAACCAACATACAAAGGCAAGTTACTGGATAAAGCTGATCAGAGGCCTTATGACCTATCATTTAATCCAAGCGAAGGCCTTATTTCAAACGTAAATGATCTAAGTCAGTGGCTTAAATTGACACTTTCTGGTGATCCCTCTCTTCTGAAAGCGCAGACTTATAAAGAGATGTTAAAGCCCCAAGTCAAAACTGCTTGGGGTGAAATATATATGGGGTTGGGTTGGCAAGTGTATAACCATTCAAACGACATAATTGCTAGGCATCCAGGAAGCATTCGAGGCTATAAGTCACTTATCCTTACTTACCCTGACAGCAAAAATGCGCTGATACTCCTTACTAATTCAAGCAACACACCTCGATGGGAAATTGCAAAATTAATTACAAAAATTTTAAAACAAAATACACAGTGGTAGTGGAGCTTAGCAGGCTGTTAGAGCGGGACAAATTGCAGTTGACTGTTTCGGCTTCGCTACGCACTCCAGTCAACGAATATTTAACAGCAACGAATAATTAATAGGACAGGCATGTTAGTAATTTCGACGTTTTGAGCCGCGAAAAACAACAAAACCCATTCCAAAGTAGAAAGACTATACTTTTGCCGAAAGCGAAATTTGATGTAAATACGCACTATACAAGGGATAAAAAATGATAAGGAAAAGTCTGCTTTGTTTGCTTATGCTGGTTTGCTTTAATGGAATAGCACAAGGCAAATTCCCGAACCTGATGTTCTTAGATGATAAGCAGCAATCACCTCGCGCAGATCTTAGTGCGGTGAATTGGCTGGCAGGCCATTGGCGTGGTGAAGCCTTTGGTGGGCTTATTGAAGAGATATGGTCGCCCCCTCTTGGTGGCAGCATGATGGGCGCATTCAAGCTGGTGGTCGAAGGCCAAGTACAGTTTTACGAAATTGAAACCCTATCAGAGGTCAACGACACACTCATATTTAAATTAAAACATTTCAACAAAGACTTAACCGGTTGGGAAGAGAAAGACAAGACAGTGGATTTTGCGTTAGTCAAAGTGACGAAAAACAAGGTGTACTTCAACGGCTTAACCCTTGAGCGTGTTAGCGACAATGAAATGAATATTTATGTGGCCATTGAAGACAGCGGGAACACCACAGAGGAAAAGTTTTCGTATAAACGGGTTAGGTAAACAGGAGTCAGAGTAAATCTGTCATTGACTCTATTGATTACATGAATAAGTCTAAACAGAATCTGCCAGCTCTGATTTACAAGACTCAATCAAATCTGACAGTCTCATATGTGCCAAAAGAGGTCATTTCGATTATGCACTTTATGCAAATCTGTTAATCCATAATGTGCTGAAATGTCGTGAACACCAGCGCAATAGTTAGGAGCTTGCGAACCTCCTAATTGATGCGTTTTATATATTTTCACTCATCGTATCCTGAATATCATCATGAGGTGGAACGAACTGAAGCAATACACTATTTCATGCCGGGAGTACTGGCACACCAATCACAGTTTTCCTGTACTAATCTCCCATCTACAGGTGAATATGACGACTAATATATTACGTAAAACCAAAATAATTCCTCTGTTTAACTTTAACACGCTAGCCCACTCTGAAAGCCACCTGTAACATAGGGTAATGTATAGCGCTAATTTGTCTTATATCACGTCAATTTATGCGAACACGCATCTAAAGGAATAGCTATGGCAGCCAAATCAACTATCACTCATCAATATGATTTACAAATGGCAGTCATAGACATCGTGGCATTGCCTGAAGAGCGCTGCGTAGCCCTGAGTTGGAGCCAATATAGTGGGTATCAATTTATTGCGTTGCAAGAGGGTAACTTTGATGTTCTTTCCTATACGATATCGTATAGCTTAGAAGAACTCTCATGTGCTGCCTTATTTAAAACCACATCTGGATTCGGCTGTGTATTCCCCGATAGTGTTGTTACCTATACGCTCTCAGATAGTCACTTTCAAACATATCCCTTCGCCGAACCGTTCCCAATGGATGCTGCAAACCGTTCAACGTCACCGGTAAAAGCTCACATGGATGAACACACTGGTACAATCCACGTAATTTTGGAAGATTTCTTTTATAAAAGACGAGGACGGTTTATTTCAAAAATAAGTTTAAATAACAACCTTGCTCATTATTCACCATTGTATGCTTTTCCGTTCAACACAGCTTGGTATCACGAATGTAGTGACATCTGTTTTGATGAAAGGCCTCTTGTGCTCGCCATCAATTGCCCATCACTATGGCACAAAAGAGAGCCGTGCCCTTCGCGATCAACGCACCTAACGGTGATTAATGATGATGGTATCTGTAACGTGACTCCGACTGAACACGGCCATGGGAGCTTTTCTTCAGATAAACAACACCTGATGATTAAAACAATCTTCAGTCCCTATAGCATTCATTTTTATTCTCTATCGGGTGATAAAGCATTTGTTCTAAACTTAACACCCAAGCGGGTACTGGGAAACATTGATAAGAAGTGGTTGACACTCTTCGATAAATTTAACGACACTTTATGGCTTGCTCGCGATTATGATGTAACTCAGGTAAAGCTCTTGCGATAAACGCCTTACAATGCTTCGAACATAACTCTGCCAACTTCATTACACCGCTACGTTGGACTCAAATTAAGTGAAAATATGGGCAGTCCGTAAAAAGGGAGGTTTTATTGGACGAGTGAAAGTGAGTTTTTGTGGCTATCTCGACAGACACCAATGCCCCTGATGCGGTCATCTAACTGAGTTATGTCAGACGTCCGCTTTTCGCTCATAGCTGTCCGTCAGATGAACTCCAAACCTATTCACCAAAACTGTCAGATCAGATATGAGCCACTACAGATTACAGGTTTGTCTTTGAATCTATAAAACCTGCAAGATCATTCGTTGACGCGTTGAATGACCTTACCCGTTGGCTTCTCAGATATGAGCGATGATTAGGCCGATAAGCGTTGGGGCATGGTCGCTTGTTGGCTCGCGACGAATGCGTCAAGCGTCAGTGCATCGTATTCAGCGTCTTTATCTGCTACCTCTTCAATTACTCGCGCTTCAAGTGCTTTGTTTCTAAGTTCGCTCTTTTCAGGTGAGCGCTCTTGGTGACGAGCCTCGAACGCGACATTACCAAGCTTGTCATAAAGAGCTGCTTGGTCGACGCGATTTAGCTCCGCACTTTCTGGCTGAGCTCTTTCTAGTTCAGCACTTTCAAAAGCATATTGCCCTTGCAAGAAGGCTTTGCCTGCGGCGACACCGATTTTATGATCGTGCTTAAGATCCGTATCTGTACTGCCAAGCAATTTACTGTGAAGCCTTTCACCGGCAAAAATTTGCACGATTTCCACGTCAGCTGGTGGGTTGGCAATAAACGCTAATTCTTGCTGATAAGCTTGTTCGTGCTGCACCAAATAATCAATGGTTTTTGGGCAATAGCCTGACGCACAGACCAAGGTTCTCAATTTGTGTACCCAGGCTGATTGTGCTTGAAACTGCGCGTCGGCCGTGCGGATAACCACGATTTTACGCGCACCTCGGTTGTAGGCTTCTATCACGGGTAATGGCGCCGCTAAACCGCCATCTAGATAAAAGTCTGCTTGCGCCTCGACTGCGCCTGGCTCTTTGGCTGCTGTCACGTCTGACTCATTCGCTGCAGTAGCACCTAGCCAAGGCGTGAGTTTCACCCCACGCTTGTACAAAAACGGTAACGCGCTAGAGGCTTTTAGCAACTCGCGCCATTGCTGGCTTTCGCCTGTTGGGCTTAAGAAGTACGGGTTACGATCCCGAGCATTGGTCGCGGTAATGTATAACTCACGATCGCCCAAGCTGCGTTTTGCTGTGGTGAAATCAATGGCGCGATTGGCCTCGGTGGTTTTGTCAAAATACCAGTCCAAATCCACTATGTGTTTACCCACTAAACCTCTGCCTAAATGAAAAAAGCGTTTGTGCCGTGATAACCCCCGAATCAATCGTTTGGCATAGCCTTTTTGCCGGGCCAAGTAGCTGGTCAAGTTTTGCGAGCCAGCCGAAGTGCCAAAAAACATATCAAAAGGGTCGTAGCCTTCTTCTAACCATGCATCGAGTACACCTGCGGTGAATATCCCTCGCTGCCCGCCACCTTCAGCAATCAGCGCGAGCTTAGGCTGCGCAGACTTGTTTAGGTTAATGGCGTTGGTTGAAGCTAGGGATTTCATGGTGACCTCTTATGTTTTTTTGTGATAGTTGCGCTAGAAATTTGATAACGCAATTCTAAACATGGTCGTGGTGTTGCGATAATTGAAAGAATCAATCGCTCTGATTCATAAACTAGAACGGGCAATCAGCTCGTGTTCGAGTAGAACTAAGTGACGTAAAACACTCAATGAAAATTAAACCAAGTGTGCCTTAATCGAATACGCCAGGAGATACCAACCCTTTACTGACCAATTGTTTAAGAATGGCGTGACATTTGGTTTTTATGCAGTCGCGTAAACGGCGAGCTAAGGGCGTTTAGGCGAGCAATGGGCGTTTAGATGGGTTACGGATCTCAAATGACAACGTTGCCCAGCTTGATTATCAGGTCAGCAGAGAAGGGGAGGACATAGACCGCGTTGCTAATGCTTGGTTAAAGGACAATAGCTACTTGAATTAAGCTACGTCCAATCACCTGGTAGTAACTTGGGCTATACAAAATAGCCGCTAAATTTAACTAATAGCGGCTATTTTTAATCAAGGCGAGGAGGGCATGATTCGCTAGGATGAGACCAAAAACTGTACCAAGCGCTCGTTTAAAGGGGCGTAATTACACTTATTCTCAGAACGCAAAATCTACGAAACTGGCCCTGTGTATATCAACTACTTCTACCGATACAAATACACTGTTCAAGGTTAGCTTTTTAAGTTCAGCTAACACAGCGTTAGAGATTTCACTCTTTTGCTCGTCGTTTCTTCCGCTTAGAATATGCGCCGAAATATGTAAAAAGTCCTTTTGCTTGTCGTGTAAACGAAAGCCACTGCGTTTTTCTATTCTGAGTTTTATCGCCTCTGGCGGAAAGTGACCGCTATTTTTAGCCCCTTCAAAGACGCTGTCCATCAGCGTGTCTTCATTAATTTGTTGTTCTAACGGCGCACTGTATTCGATAACAAAATTTGGCATTGTCGAAAACCTCTTAAATGGTTGAAACGGGCTAGGCTATGTTCAAAGTGAGTCGGCCGCAGTTATTGATGGGCGTAACGCATTAGCCATTGCTGACGAGCGGTTCGCACTTCAGCGTCGCTTGGGGTATCTCCGCCAGCTAATTCTGTGGCGATTTTTTCGATGAGTTTATCTCTTTCAATGATTAATTTATCGGCGCTGGGGAATAAATCCTGGGCCTGAGGGTAAGCGGCTTTAATCGCATCGATGGTAGATAACTCATAATAAGCTTGCTCTACGGCATCATTAAACATACTGCGCTGGGCTTGAAAAATAACGAAGTCTTTGGCCATATCAGAGGCAATATAGTTAATGTCTTCTTGTGACATATCCGCTTCTTTTGCTACCGCTAGGGCTCTGTCTAACCACTGGGAAATCGCCTCTTCGTCCTGTTCTTGCAGGGCATTCTTGACCCCATTAACTAAATCAGTAGCGGTTAAAATTTGCTGGCGCGAGATAACCGGCAATTCCTGAGTTTGAGGAACTGGGTTTTCAATTTGCCCTTGATTGGAAAGCCATAGGGTTGCCCCTACCGCGACTAAAACAACGAGGGCGATGATAACTTTCATGTACATACCTTATTAAATAGCGCCGATAAAAAACAAAGATGAGGCGCACTGCTCTAGATGCACCGATCGTATCACAGATGGTTTGCGGAACATTTAAGAAAAAGTAAACCTATGTTAAATCGGTATTTAACAGATAGCTGATCCAAAGCCGCTTCCACTCGATAGACATGTTAAGTTCATATTTTTGTCACCCCTAGGTCATATTTCGGCGCCATTCTTTTTAGCCTGTAACGTTAAACTTATTTTAAGGAATACAAGCATGAGCTTAAGTGTTTGGCAGTTGGTATTGGTGGCCTTGTTGTTTATTTTGCTATTTGGGCGGGGCCGTATTCCAGCTTTAATGGGCGACTTAGCCCAAGGGATCAAGAGTTTCAAACGTGGAATAAGCGAAGACGAAAGTCAGGACGAGCAGGGCGTTGAAAAAACGTCAGGCGAAACCCTAGAGAAAAAGTCTCCTACTTTGTGAAGCACTGCCTTTTACGTTGAAAGTACTGTCTACCTTGTTTATCGGAGCGAAAAATGTTCGATCTAAGTTGGTTAGAGCTGAGCTTTGTTGCTGCTTTGGCGTTGATTGTTATCGGCCCAAAGGACTTGCCCAAGCTGTTTAGCATGATGAGTCACGTGATGAATAAATCTAAACGTATGCTCAACGATGTTAAGGGCAGCGTTAAGCAGTTGGAAAACGAAATCAATATCAGCCAAGGGCAGCAGAGCGATCATTGGAAAGAGTACCTTCCTGAAGAAATTCAGCACCTGCCAGATGATTTCACCCCGGGCTCTATGTCTGCTGAGGATCACCGTTTAAGGCGGCAAGCTCATCACGCTGCCAAAGTAGCAGCGCAAGCCAAACAGCAGCAAGACAGCGAGCTTGGAGGAACAGATATTATTAGTGCGGCGAAGGTGCAAACTATAAAATCTGCCACGCAAAACAAAAAGGAACAAGCATGAGTAGTGCAATGGATGCCAATAAAGCCCCGCTGCTAACACACCTTATCGAACTTAGACGTCGCTTACTGTACTGCTTTGGATTTTTTGCTCTGATGTTTGGTGTATCGTATTTTTTTGCTGAGCAAATATACCAATTTCTACAACAACCTTTACTGCAGATCTTTGGCCCCGACAGCGGTCGGCGAATGATTTACACCGGCTTGCACGAAGCGTTTTTTACATACCTTAAACTGGCATTTTTTAGCGCAACGTTTTGCACCTTGCCCATCACCCTAATTCAAGTTTGGAAGTTTATTGCCCCCGGTATGTATCAACAGGAGCAAAAAGCCCTTTCACCGCTTTTTATTGCCACGCCCATTCTATTTATAGGCGGCGCGGCACTGGCTTTTTATTTGGTCATGCCATTAGCGTGGGAGTTTTTTATTAGTTTTGAATCACTAGGCCAAGAGGATGGGATCAGCGTCGAGCTGGAAGCAAAAATGAGCGAGTACTTAGCCCTAGTGATCCGATTGATCCTCGCCTTTGGCTTATGTTTCGAATTGCCTGTGTTGTTGTTGGTGCTCGCCAAAGCGGGGGTGGTGGACGCCGACATGCTTAAAACGTATCGCAAACATGCCATAGTATTAGTTTTCTTTATCGCCGCTTTGATTACTCCACCAGATTTGATTTCTCAAATTGTATTAGGAGTGCCAATTTTACTGTTATACGAGCTGTCAATTGTATTGATAAAGCGCAGTGAGTCAGACAAAAAACACTTACAGCAAAAACAAATGGGCCCGTCGATTTAACGACTGGGTGTGTGTCATTTTTACGCCACAAATTCGACATAAATACGCCATAAAAGCATCCTTAAATCGTAAGAAAAACGCTAACAAATTGTAATCTAATATCGCTAATTTAGTGCTTGCGGGGTTGTCGTCAACGCGCTGTTGAACCTTTGAATAAATAAAAATTAATCCTTAGGAGATACCATGTTAGACCAAGATTTAGGACCAGTAAGCGAAGAGAAAATCGAACCGGCATTTAGCCGTAGGCAAGTATTAAAAGGCGGCTCAGTGGCTGCGGCCAGTACGGCATTTATGGCGTTATCCAGTAAATCACAAGCGGCATCTTTGCCGTTTAGCAGCGCTTACGGCCCGTTGTTTCCTACTGCTGATAAAGCGACAGGCCTAATGTTGTTATCACTGCCAGAAGGGTTTGAATACACCTCATACGGATGGACAGGTCAAGTTCAAGCCGATCGATTACCCACACCAACGGATCATGACGGAATGGGCGTAGCTGCTGTAAAAGGTAACGTTATCGCACTGGTACGGAACCACGAATGCTCCGAAGGAGAAGGCTTTCCATCATCTCCCAGAGGGAATCGCGGTGTCTATAATGAAGCACAAAATGGCGGTACCTCAACCATCATGTTTGATGTACTAAAGGGCGAGTTTTTATCTTCTTATAACAGCCTAGGTGGAACGATACGCAATTGTGCTGGTGGTGTTACACCTTGGGGCACGTGGATGTCATGCGAAGAGACTTTTCACGCCTGGAACGCAGGTCCTCAGGGCGTTAACCATGGTTACGTTTTTGAAGTACCAGGGTTTGGTATCTCAGATGGACAACCTATTCGTGAAATGGGGCGTTTTTCTCATGAGGCAGCAGCGGTTGACCCAGCCACAGGTTTTGTTTATGAAACGGAAGATGCAGGTTCGTCTGCTTTTTATAAGTTTGAACCAGCGGGTCAGTGGGGAGATTTAAAATCAGGCGGTAAACTGTATGCGATGGTTGTAAACGATCAACCACGGGTTGACTTACGCGGTGGTTTAGTCGAAGGCACGGTGTGGGACGTGACGTGGCAAGAAGTGCCAGATCCAGATGCCATGAGTGAACGTTGTTTCGACCAAGCATTTAACGCTGCCATCATAGAGCGCGGAGAAGGTTGCTGGTACGACGACGGTAAAATTTATTTCGTTTCTACCTCCGGTGGCGCAGCTAATCTTGGTCAGGTGTTCTGCTATGACCCGCGCAAGGAGACAGTCACCATATTGTTTGAATCTCAAGACGCGCTCACCCAAGTTGATGGTCCAGATAACATCGCTATCAGCCCACGTGGCAACATGCTGTTATGTGAAGACGGCGGCTCTAATCCTAAGCGCCTTGTGGGGTTAACTAAATCGGGCGACATCTTTCCATTTGCTGAGAATAACATTGCGTTAGACGAAGGTGACTTAGCCTCTATCGACAGCATTTATCCTGGCACTCAAGCTAATTTTTGGGACTCGGTGGGGGAGTCAGTTGACGGGAGCGCTCGTCGCAGCTTCACCAGCCGCGAATGGGCAGGGGCGTGTTTCCATGGCCGCTGGTTGTTTGCCAATGTGCAGTCGCCAGGCGTCACGTTTGCTATTACGGGCCCTTGGGAAAACGGCGCACTTTAGGGGCTGGCTGACTTACGCCAATTCTCAATTTCAATGCTTTTTATCTGTAGGCGTTGGTGGTCATCATCAGCGCCGTTGGCACGAATGCGTATCTATTCATTTGTGCCAGATGCAGGGTCTATTTAAGGAATTACACTATGAAACGCTATTTTACTCTACTTCTGATGACAGTGGCTTTATGCACAAGCACACTGGCTTCGGCATCCATTATTGCTCTACCAAACGATGGGAACGTGTCGGATTCACTGATTGGTGACAGTGGCTGGCTTAATGAAGATACGTTCGGGGATGCGCTAGATTTTGTGACCTTTGACGTCAGCAAAGATTCACTCCTATCAATAACAAGCTCAGCGTTAATCAACTTAGGTCTGAGTGTTTATCAAGGCAGTGTAGTCAATGATTTTGCCATCCCTTTTTCAAACGGTGGCGATTTTACTGACCTATTTGGTGACTTACATTTCATCGCGGGTAATAACCCTTTTGTGCCGGGTCTAGGGGGTAGCTTAACCGATATCGCTTTAACCGCTGGCTCATACACCTTAGCGGTTGGCGGAAACGAAGGGTTCTTTGATACCTTCACAAATTATGCTTACAACCTAAGCGTAACGCTGGATGAAGTGCCTGTCTCTGCGCCAAGTAGCTTACTTGTGTTAATGCTTGGCTTTGCGGGCGTTGCAGCTAGCCGTAAACGTTCATAAATTGCCGCTATTGCCGCTAAGTAAGTTCAAATGAGACGATGTGTAGGGCACCAGTAAAAGGTGCCCTGTATTGGGCAGCGACTCAGTTCACAACAGAGTTACGAAGCTAACTTAGCTAAGATTACGCCCGTTCTGCAAAAGACCGCGTCAGTGTTTCAACAGAGGCGCTGTGCTCATAGACTATTGCTTGGTGTGCTGCTTTTGCACAAGAGACCGCCGTTCTCATTGTCTAATCGTCCATCGTTTCGGTGAATGCTTCGTAAACACCCCAAGACCGATAAAATCTAGCCGTTATGCGTTAGGTGGCTAATATTTCCGCAAGTAACGAGCAGACTTTGTAACAAAGCACGTATTAAGTGGATGTTCGCTCGACCCCTAAAATGATAAATGATACGTTATAACATATGTCGCGTTATTCATCTCCTCGAACCCTAATCAAGCCCATGATGCTGAAATATAGCGTCGTGTTTTTGTTGTTGTTTTCGTTTGCCTCGAATATCGTCTTTGAATGGCACGAGACCTCTGATTTAGCGAAGGCTGCCAATCACTGTTCGGTTTGTGTGGCATTTGATGATTACGACTGTCCGTTAGCGTTTTTTTCACCCCCGTTATTTGACGTTTCTCTTGCAGGAGATACGACTAAGTTAATTATCGCGCAAGTTATTCTGCCGTTTAGTAAAACGGCTGGTAATCGCGATCCCCCCTCAGATTATTAGCTTACTCATATCAACTTAATTGGCCGATTTTCATTTCGAAAACCGGTGTGTACTCATGCTCTGAAGAGAAAATCAATGAAAACGAAACACTCAACTGTGTTAATCGCGGTATTAGCTGCGTTAACGTCAATGGCGCACGCCCAAGAAAAGAACTTACACAAAGATGAAGCGGACTTAGAAACGCTACTTATCACTGCATCACCCATCAGCAAGACGGTACTGCAATCCAGTACGCCAGTGTCTATTTTAAGTGGCGAGGAATTAGACCAAAATCAGGCTGCTACCTTGGGGGACACCTTAAGTAATGTGCCGGGTGTGCATAGTTCGTACTACGGACCGGTGGCAAGTAGCCCAATTATTCGTGGCCTAGATGGCCCTCGTATTAAGGTAGTGCAAAATGGTTTGGACGCATCCGACGCCTCTCGAGTAGGGCCTGATCACCAAGTTGCCACTGAAACCTCAACGGCCAGCCAAATTGAAGTACTAAGGGGGCCTGCAACCTTACTTTACGGCAGTGGTGCCATTGGTGGTGTGGTTAACGTGGTAGATAACCGCTTGCCAGCCCAGCGCCAAGAAGGACTAACCGGTGAGGTATTCGCCCAATACGACAATGTTGCAGATGCGAAAACGGTATCTACTGATTTGAACATGGGAACTGGGGATTTTGTGTTTCATGTTGACGGCTACAATCGCGACACCGACGATTATAAAATTCCTGTGCCTGGCAATGTGGATGATGAAGGTGGTAGCGGCGAATTAGATAATTCCTCCGTCAGTGCTCACGGTTTTAACCTAGGGGGTGGTTGGATCACCGATGATACGCGCGTTGCATTGTCTTACGGTCGCATGGATTCAGAATACGGCTTGCCCGTAGAAGAAGACGTTTACATTAAATTGAAACAGGACCGCTACCAGGCTGTTGTTGATTGGAAAAACCTCGATGGTTTCTTTGAGGCGGTACATTTTCAAAATGGCTTCACTGATTACCAGCACACGGAATTTGAAGGTGAAGAAGTAGGCACCACCTTTAAAAACAAATCGGTGGAATCGCGCTTATGGGCGGATCATCAAGAAGTGGCTGGCTGGAAGGGGGTTATGGGCGCTCATTATAACTACAGTGATGCCTCAGCGCTGGGTGAGGAAGCCTTTTCGCCCCCCACCAAGACCAATTCAATCGCCGCATTTGTTATGGAAGAGCACGACTCAGGGCCGTTGCTCTGGCAACTAGGCGCAAGAGTTGAAACCCTGACCCATGAGGTTGATAACAGTTTCTATGATCAGCTAGACACAAATAACAGCATCGGTTTTAACGATAAAGATTACACTTCGTTCTCAGGCTCAGCCGGTGTGGTGTGGAGCCTAAATGAGCATCACTCTTTAGCGTTCAATTATGCCTATTCCCAGCGGGCGCCTTCAGCCTCTGAAATGTTTTCATACGGCCCTCATGTGGGCTCGCAAACCTATGAAATTGGGGGCGGTTTTAACATCGATGAGCAAAACGGTGTTTACAGTGTTAATCAGGCACCTAGCAGTCTAAACAAAGAAGAATCTAACAATATAGATGTGACGTACCGTTACCAAAACGACACATGGAACGCCACCGCAAGCGTATTTTACAACCAAGTAGGCGATTATATATTCGAGCAAAGTACTGGCTTAGTGTATGCCGGTGGTGAACTAATCACCGCAGAAAATTATGCTGCAAATGTGGCATTAAACGGCGAATATGAAGAAGAAACCGATGGATTATCTGTTATCAACTTTGAGCAAGAAGACGCCAAATTGTATGGCTTTGAAGCCCAAGTTGATGTGCACATGACTGAATCGCTGCGCTGGGAAGTCTTCAGTGATTATACCCGTGCAGAGTTGGATGAAGGGGGCAACGTGCCGCGAATTCCACCGCTGCGGGTCGGTAGCTCGCTGCATTATGAGCAAGGCAATTGGCACGGCGAAGTCGAAGTGGTGCGCAACAGTAAACAAGATAAAATTGCTGCGTATGAAACGGACACAGACGGCTATACCATGTGGTCAGCTGCAGCGAATTACTATCTAGCGCTTGATGATCTTGATATGACGTTCTACTTAAAAGGCAGCAATTTAACTAATGAAGAGGGACGAGTGCACTCATCTTACGTAAAAGATGAAATACCTCTGCCTGGTCGTTCAGTTAGCCTGGGTGTGCGCGCTCGGTTTTAACTGAGACAAATTAAGGCTCAGCAACGGGTAAACGGGTATCAAGGCAATATTATGCTGGGTACCCGTTTTTTACCTTTGAAAAATCTATGTTATTCGGGGCAGGGGGCGCCAGCGTCTGCCCATACGTTCACAAAGGCTGCCGTTTCTCGGGCCGAATAGGGTGCGGGCTCTCGGCCAATACCTGGGTTCCAGCCCCAATGGACTAGTTCGTCTTCTTCAATATGATGGGCGACTTCTTCTAGGGTGCGCCCCCCATTACGAGCGGGATCTTTAATTTGCTCGCAAATTTGTTTTGAGCTTTGCTGCCACCAGAGCATTTCTACTGGAGCAAGCATCCATACGGGGGCGCCCGGCGGGCCATGTGGCTCATCTGAATTTGTGTGCGCATGACAGGTGCTACACATCACGGTCTCAACGCCGATGCGGCTCTGCCCACCAGAGATATGCATGCCATGCACGCTAGTTTTGCCGTAATTTGGACCAGACCAGCGGGGTAGGTTGTCATCTGGTACGTGACAATTGGCGCAGCGCGGATGTGAGAATACTTCGTAGATCTTATTCCAGGCTTGGCTGGCCTCTTGGGCCTTTAATGGCTCAGGGCTGTTTTCCCGCTCAAGGCTGTTAACTTGAGCTGAGGCGTTAAAAACAAACGACAGCATAGGCAAAAGAATAAGAGCAATAGTTTTTAGCATGATTGATTTCATTTGCATGATGGTGCTCCTAAACAAACTGTATTTGCTTATTAAATGGCATTTCGCGTAGGCGAAGACCCGTTGCCGCATAAATGGCATTAGCAAGAGCGGGTGCTGCTGGTGGGGTGCCTGGTTCACCGATGCCGCGAATACGCTCACCATTTTCGAGTATTTTACTATGTATAGCGGGCGCTTGATGCATGCGAATAGCATCATAATTGTGAAAGTTAGTCTGCTGTACTTTACCGTCTAATAAGGTAATTTCACCCATCATGGCCCCAGCTAAACCAAAATTAACCGCTGAGATTAATTGTGCCTCGATATTCACTGGATCAATGGCAATGCCCACATCGGCGGCCACGTACACATTGAGTATTTTGATCCCCCTTGGTGTATTGACCACTTCTATAATTTCAGCCACGGGCACCCCAAACGAGGTCACAAGTGCCACGCCTAAGCCATGGTTTTCTGGAAGGTCACGTCCCCAATTTGCCATTTTGGCGACGGTTTCAAGCACATCTCGGGTCGGTTGATGGGTGATAAGACCCAAGCGCATCTCAATAGGATCCGCATTCGCTTCAATGGCTAGCTCGTCCATCATTGATTCATTAAAAAAGCCGTTTTGTGAAGCACCCACAGAGCGCCAAGAGCTGACAGGTATACCCATAGGGACGCGATAACCCGTCACGCGGTAGTTCTCTATCATGTAGGCTTGATCCCATAGGGCCTGCACTATAGTGCTATCTGGCCCGGGTATCGACACGCCAAGGCGACCCATTTGTGACTCCATCACCGAAGGAGAGGATATTTTTACATCTAAAGCACTGACACTTTTGCCTTTGGTAATGCCTTCAAAGCGCGCTACAGCGAAAGGTCGGTAACTGTCGTGGGTCATGTCTTCTTCTCGGGTCCAAGTGACTTTCACTGGGGTGCCTTCAAGCTGTTTGGCGACCATGACCGCGTAAATAATAAAGTCCATTTCGAGCCGCCGGCCAAAGCCGCCGCCTAAATACGTGGTGTGAATACGAATGTTTTCTGGGTCTATGCCCGACACCCGTGAGGCTTCGGACAGCGCATATGTGGCCATTTGAGTACCGACCCATACATCTAGCTCGCCATTTTTCATCAATGCCGTGGCATTCATGGGCTCCATGGTGGCGTGGGCTAACAATGGCGCGCGGTACTCACGATGCACGGTGGCGTCTCCCGCTTGGCCAATAGCAGCTTCAACATCGCCATCATTGCGCGTTTCGCTGTCGTGATGCTCTTCGGTGAAGGCGGCGATAGCAGAGGCGAATAAGTCCTCTGTGGTTTGCCCATAGTCCGTTTTCGCCCAGTCAAAATCGATTTTTTCTGCGGCTTTAAACGCATACCAAGTATTGGTAGCAACCACCGCAACGCCCACATCTGCAAGGGGTAAAATTGCCTTAACCCCTTTCATGCTCGCGGCATTATTCGCCGTATACGAATTGCATTTCGCACCCAAATTAGGGTTAACTTTAACGGTAGCGTAGAGCATTTCATCTTGCAGCACGTCGATACCAAAGGTGGCAGTACCGGTGCACTTTTCGACCATATCCACTCTGGGAATGGACTTGCCTATTTGCTTCCACTGGCTCTGTGGTTTTAGCTTTACGTCATCAGGTAATTCTACGCTCGCAGCTAAGCTGGCTAATTCGGTGTAGGCAAGGCGCTTACCGTCTTGTGTAATCACTTCGCCGTTGTCTGTGCTTAAGGTGTTTTTCGGCACATTTAACTTGGCACTGGCGGCTAATAGCAGGGCTTCTCTGGCGGTCGCACCGGCCATACGCATTTTTTCGAACGCATCTACGGTAGATGATGAGCCACCCGTGGCTTGCACTCCAAAAAACTTCGCCGGTACATGCATAAAGTTTCGGGCCATTTTTGCCATGGCGCTGTTATCTTGAGGGGGAATAGGCACGCCTTCCTCTAATACTGCTGCGTTGTAATAGGCATGTGACGGAACACCGTGTTCAATGGTGATGTTTTCTACGTTTATATCCAACTCTTCTGCGACTAATGCCGCAAGGGTGGTTTTGACCCCTTGGCCCATTTCAGCTCGTGGAACAATAATGGTGACGCCGATTGCATTAATGAGTACATAAGGTGTCAGGGCGGTATTGCCTGGGGCAAGTCCTTTTTTAAGCGGGTTAGGGTAAGGCTGTTTATATTTGTACACGCCAAAAAGCACGCCCCCCGCAATGGCGGCAGAGCCAATCACAAAGCTGCGACGGGTAATTTTACCGAGTGTGCTCATGCGTTTTTCTCCCGAATATTTTGTGCGGCGGTTTTCACCGCAGCGCGAATTCTCGGGTAGGTGCCACAACGACATAAATTGGCTGACATGGCGCGATCAATGGCTTCATCATCAGGATTTAGGTTCATTTGCAATAACGCCGCCGCCGACATAATTTGCCCGGGTTGGCAATATCCGCATTGGGCGACTTGGTGTTCAACCCACGCTGCTTGTACTTCATGCATAGCGTCCGGCGTCCCTAAGCCTTCAATGGTGGTCACAAGGCCAGATACTTGACCTACGGGCATAGAGCATGAGCGCGCGGGTTGGCCGTTAATATGCACAGTGCAGGCACCGCACATCGCAATACCGCAGCCAAACTTGGGGCCTGTGATATTCAGTTCATCACGTAACACCCACAGCAGGGGCATTTCATCATCCACGTCCACTTCGTGGGATGTACCGTTTACGTTTAACTGCATGTGAGCACCTTATTTATAGCCATTTATTTGTAGAGTAAATTAACTTGTTGCAAAAAAGTAATCATATCTTGTGATTGATGCTAATTGCGCGGTGACGAAAACCCAATGTGCATTCCGTAAAAGCGGTAATGCATACGCGAGTAACGTTCTGGCCTGTATTTAAAAAAAGCGTGACTTTATATTTTAAGAAGAAGTGCACGCACATCACATTCACCTTGCCCACGTTGAATATTTTCGCCGTTGTAAAAAGTTGCTGTTGTGAAGGGCTACCCTTATTAACGTTAAATAAAAAAGGGCGGGAAAGTTAAGAAACGTTAAGAACTACAAAGTTTGCGTAAAGTAGCGGGCATAGGGCATTGCAGTCAGTTTATATTCAGTTTTGCGGCCTAATATCACCCGTAACGAAAATCGTTATTAAGGAATCACTATGAATATAAAATGGTTGTTACCCTTGGTTATTAGCTTAAGTGCTGTGTCTCCTCTAAGTCAGGCACAGTATAAGAATGAGCGACATAATGGCGATGTGGTCGTGAAGAAGGCCACTGACAAAAAAGTCGTTAATAAAAACGTCGTTGATAAAAAAGTGCTGGTGAAAAAGAGTGTCGTTCACCACTCCCCCGAGTATAAAACGGTTATACAGAAGAACGTTGTACATGCACCGTCGGTGCACAAGCCAATAGTAAAAACACGGGTGGTGTATAAAACCGGCGCGTTAGTGCGTAAAGCTCCAGTAAACAGTATTGCTTTGCGCTTTGGTGGTGTGTCGTTTGTTTTTCACGATGGCCTATATTATCGCCATGTCAAGCAAGGTTATAAGGTGGTGCGTCCGCCCGTTGGACTCAGGGTCAATCATCTGCCTGCAGGGTACGAGCGTATTGTTGTGAGGGGCAGTGCTTACTATTTTGCTCAAGGCATTTATTATGTGTTTGATAATGGCGCTTACCGAGTGATTGACGAGCCTGCTTACTTGGGGGACGAATACGTCACTGAAGATAACTCAGTTGTGGCAAATTCGCTGGAATATCAGCAATCGACCGCTAATAACACAGGATATGAATTGGGTAAGGCGTATGACTCGCTACCAAAAGGTGCCGAGCCGGTTAGCAAAGATGGCCAGCAGTATTTTAAATATTACGACATTTACTTTTTGCCACAATCATCAAACGCAGGTGTTCACTATTTAGCCGTTAGACTCGATTAAACGTTCGCTGGGCTTGGGCGTACTTTTGAATGTTTGATGTATGAGCAAAGAAAAACGCACGGCTTAAAATTTCGGTAACTGTTGATTAGCTTTGGCAATCAAAATAGCAAGCGTTATGGGTTTGGCTAGCGCGAGTAGCGATAGCCAATCTAGGCTAAACAACGCAGCATTGGATCGGCTGGGAAACTTGAAGCTGACTTGTGGCAATTGTTTAGCGGCAATGATTTTGATAACTTCACGCCACTGAAAAAGAATCGTTATTAAGAATCAATTGACTATGAAGCTTGCTGCTTTAATTCATCCCCAATCACATCATCAAATCGAAGCGTTATATCAGAAATTTTTAACGCTGAGTGAAGCTGAGCAAGCGACGCTATTCATTTTATCCGTCATTCATAAGCCCATTGGGGCGCTGAAATTAGCCTTGGTCATTGATTTACTCATTGGTCGAGGCTTACTGGCGTTACCCAAAAAACAATACGCACTTACCTCTGAGAAAAAAGAACAACTCACCTCTGAATCGTTGTTAATAAACAACCGAGAAGGCTTGCAACTTAATCCACTGTTAGGCAATTTTTTAGTGAAAAAAATCGACCAATTGCCTGTCGCCGCAGACCTTGAACCAGGGCAAAGATTACTCGAAATCATCATGACTGGCGAGCAAGTGGTGCCAGTCATAAACAGTTATAGTTGGCAGAACAAAGAAGCTGATAGGGCTAGGGTGATCCGAGATTTGTATTATTTGCATCAAATGGGTGACTTTGAAGCCGCGTTAGATTTTCATAAGAACCCCCAAATTATTGAGCACACAAAGAACAAGGTATTGCTCGAGGTTCTTTTCTTACCCTTTGATTTAAAGTCTTTTTTACAGCTTTCCAGCGCTGTTCAATACCAAGCATTCGCGACGCTTCTTAGAACGTTCCAAATAGAAGGGCAAAGCTGTGCGTACCCCATTCAATTATTAGAGCAAGTTTGCGCAGCTGCACCAGATACCACAGAGCCGAGTTACAATAGCGACTGTCATCATCTATTGGCGGAGCAGTATTTATATCAGCTGCGCTTTGATGACTTTTTACGTATTCAAAATCCACAAGACAAAAGCAGCTATGGGTTGCAGCTGCGAGGCACTTATTGTTTTTTAACAGGGCAGAATGAGCTTGCTATTGGTTATTTCGAACAAGCCATGCTGGCAAAAAACAAGTTAACGAAGCGCAAAAAACAATACTTGAATGAGCTGCCAGGTTACTTCTATAAATTGGCGTTAATGGTAAAGGCGAATCAAGATGATGTGAGTGCGTTTAGCAGTGCACTGCAACAAGTGGAATATGAAGAAAGCGATCGTAAAGTTAACAGCGACTTTTATTATATAGGCCAAGGCGTTGTTAAGCCCATTATGTGCCTTTCTGCGGGGCTAAAATACGATATCAATATTGGTTACAACAGCATTGACGATGAATTAGACTTCTTCGCCCATCAGCTGTGTTACTTCAATTATTTCTTAGGGCAGGTTTGGTGTAATCAAAGCCAAGATCCAGCATTGGCAACGTTAGCGTTGAAATATCGAGGGCATTTTATGCAACTTGATTACCCGCTTTTCGCGCAAATATGCGCGCAATTTGCCACCAGCTTCAATCACGAGAAAGCTGAGACCGCGCCATCTTCGACGCTCGCACCCTCGGCAGAACTAGCAGGAAATCTAGTGGATTTTACCCGTTTGATCGTGACTAAATCACAGTGGGATTTAGCCCTTGATAAACTGATTGCCCTTAACCCAAATGCACCTAAAAATGACACACCCGCTAAAGAGGTGGTCATCAAGCCTGTGCGCTTAATTTGGGAATTTGAACAGACCTATGCCCACAGTTTAACGGCGCGAGAGCAGAAGTTGAATAAGTCAGGCTGGAGCAAAGGGCGAGTAGTCTCGCTAAAACGCCTCAAAGAAGAACCCCATAAATTTGACTATTTAACCGAAAGTGACAAAAAGCTTTGCCATGCCATTGATGCATATCAAAGTTGGGGCTACTACTCAAAAGTTGACTATATGCTGCAAGGGTTACCTGCGCTGCAAGCCGCCGTTGGCATAGACAACTTATACAAAGCGGACGATGTAAACCAAAAGATTGACATCACCCAACGCGAACCAGAATTATTGGTTAGCGCGTTAGGCGAACAACTCTGTTTGAGCATTGCTGATTTACCCGATGACATTCGCGAAGACGACGATCAGCCCGCCTACAATCTAAAGGCGGTTTCGGATAATCAATATCAGCTGACCGTGTTCTCAACATCGCATCTAAAAGTGGCCGACATCATTGGCGAATCCGGTTTGCTTATACCCATTAGCGCCAAACAAAAAGTCCTTGAAGGGATTTCTGCGATTGCTCCTTTTTTGAATATTCAATCTGATATTGCTGAGCTGGACACCGGATTAGAAGCCTTTGAGTGCGATCCTAATTTGGTGGTCAATATTCAGCCAAATCAAAACGGCTTGACCTTTACCTGCGTCGTAATGCCATTTGGAGAGAATGGACCGGCGTTTAAACCTGGTGTGGGCAATGCCAGTTTGACCACTGATTTAGACGGCAAACGCATGGCGACACAACGTGATTTGCAGCGAGAAGAAACCTTACTCGATGAGCTAGACCAAGCCTGCCCAGTGTTTTTGGATATGCCGGACAACGTTCTTCTGTTAGATGATTTGCAAGCGGCCCTGAGTGCACTTGAACAGTTGGAAATAGCCCACAAGCGAGACACCTTTGATTTAGTGCTGCGCTGGCCGAAAGGTAAAAAAGTGACCTTGTCGAAAACCCTAGACAGTGAGCAACTGCAGCTGGCGGTCAGTCAAAAGAACGAATGGTTTGATATTACCGGTGACGTACAAATAGACAATGAACAGGTCATTGAATTAAGAAAGCTGCTTGAACTGGTTAAAACCAGCCATGGGCGATTTATCGAGCTTGGTGAGGAACAAATACTCGCCTTGTCTGACGATTTGCGGCATAAACTTGAGTTAATGAATCAAGTTACTGATGACGGAAAATTTCACCCATTAGCCAGTTTGCAAATGGAAGAAGCCACCACAGGTATGCGCATGAAAACCATTCATGCGTGGGAGCAGCAAACCGAAAAAATGCACCAAGCGAGCGAGATTTCGCCGCTGATCCCCTCGACCTTTCAAGCGCAATTACGTGATTATCAACTGGTTGGCTTTGATTGGGCGTCACGCCTTGCTCATTGGGGGGCAGGGGCATGCTTAGCTGATGACATGGGTCTAGGGAAAACCTTACAAGCTTTGGCCATTTTATTGTCCCGAGCCAGTGATGGGCCAAGCTTGGTGATTGCCCCCACATCTGTGTGTTTTAACTGGCAACAAGAGGCGCTTAAATTTGCCCCAACCTTGAATATAAAGTTATTCGCTGACTCGACTAACACGCTACAACGCGAAATGCTGTTGAACGATTTAGGTCCGTTCGACTGCGTGATCATCAGTTATGGATTACTGCAAAGAGAAAGCGAAATACTCAAAGGTGTGCATTGGCACAGCATAGTGGCAGATGAAGCCCAAGCCTTGAAAAACCCGCTGGCTAAGCGCACAAAAGCGGCTTGTGCACTGAAAAGTGATTTTAAGATGATCACAACAGGCACGCCGATTGAAAACAACTTGACCGAACTGTGGAGCCTATTTCGTTTTATCAACCCAGGCTTGCTTGGTAACATTAAGCGCTTTGGTCAGCGCTTTTCAGTGCCGATCGAAAATGCCCATGAAGACCCTTTGGCAGCGCGTAAGGCCAGTCAAGCCCTTAAAGTACTGATACAGCCGTTTATATTACGGCGCATGAAGAACCAAGTGTTAACGGAGTTGCCATCGCGCACTGAGATTAATATTCGTGTTGAAATGAGCGCTCAGGAGCGCGATTTTTATGAAGCGCTTAGACTCAATGCCATCGACAATATTAGTCAAAGCGGTCAACAAGCTAACGCAGGTGAGCAGCGCATTAGAATGCTCGCAGAGCTCGTAAAATTACGCCAGGCCTGCTGCAACCCCAAATTGGTCATGGCGGAAACGACAATACCCAGTGCCAAACTCGCAGCTCTTGATGAGTTATTAGAAGAGCTCAAGCTGAATAATCATAAAGCGCTTATTTTTAGCCAGTTTGTTGGGCATTTACAATTGATCAAGCAGCACATTGAAGCCAAAGGATTTAGTTACCAATACTTAGATGGCTCGACACCGCAAAAGCAGCGACAAGCTAGCGTTAATGCTTTTCAGCGCGGGGAGGGGGATATCTTCTTGATTAGCTTAAAAGCGGGTGGCTCAGGCTTAAACTTAACCGCTGCGGATTACGTTATACACATGGACCCATGGTGGAACCCAGCAGTAGAAGAACAAGCTTCGGACCGTGCTCATCGAATAGGGCAACTGCGCCCAGTCACTATCTACCGCTTAGTTACTCGGAACACCATAGAGGAGAAAATCGTCTCCCTGCATCAGCATAAACGCGACTTAGCGGATACCTTATTAGAAGGAAATGAAGCCGCGACTAAGCTGTCGGTGGATGACATGTTAAACCTGCTCAAAGAAACCTTTTAAGTCAGGTGGAAGACACTGATAACCGACACCCGCTCAGATGAGGCCTGGCTGGCATATCGTTGGAGTCACTGTGCCGGTGCAGGGCGCAGAATTGAAGATGCACGGATGTCGCAGCAATCTATAAACAAACTTAACGCCAAGCGCTAACGAATCCCCTCATAATTATGAGCAGAAACAATAATATAGACACGCATAGCGCCATTTGATCTAATAAATTTCGCCAAAAACCAACTAGATAACAACACCATGCGTGATATTCATATCTTACACGATTTGCTTAAAAAACAATGTCCTAATCTACATGCAAAACGCCTTTCCTCTTTGATGGTTGCCACACAATCTTTGCTAGATGGTCAGCAACTGTCGTTGACCGAATTAGGACGCAATATCTCAGGCTCCGTGGCCCCGAAACACAACATTAAACGCATCGACAGGCTGCTTGGTAATAACAACCTACATAATGAACGGCTCGACATCTACCGTTGGCACGCTCGCTTGCTTTGCGGTGCTAACCCCATGCCGGTTGTTCTTGTGGATTGGTCTGATGTGCGTGAGCAGCTCAGGCATTTAACCTTACGTGCATCGGTCAGTGTTCAGGGGCGCTCTGTCACGCTTTATGAGCGCGTATTTTCATTCGGTGAATACAATTCACCTGTTAGTCATAATCCGTTTTTACGGGAGTTGGCGAGTATCCTGCCGTCGGGTTGTTGCCCGTTGATTGTGACCGATGCAGGCTATCGTAACCCTTGGTTTCGTGAAGTCGAAAAGCATGGATGGTTCTGGCTAGGCCGAGTGCGCGGTGATGTGGGATTTAAGCGTGATGGGCAAGCATCATGGCAAAGTAATAAGTCGTTTTATCCCAGTGCAAATTCTCGGGCCAAATACCTTGGGTGTGGGCAATTAGGGCGTAAAAGCCCGCTTCATGCACACCTGCATTTGTACAAAGCAAAGGCCAAACATCGAAAGGACAACCGTTCTTCAAAGGCAGGTCGAAACCACACCGCCCAGCAAAGCTATCGTGCCGGTAGCAAAGAGCCTTGGCTACTCGCCACTAACCTTCCCGAGAACGATAAACTTAACTCAAAACAGCTGGTTTCCCTTTACGCAAGACGGATGCAAATAGAAGAAACCTTCCGCGATATTAAAAGCCCTCAATACGGAATGGGACTGCGCCACAGCAACAGTCGCTGTACCAAACGATTCGACATATTACTGCTGATAGCGATGCTCGCAGAATGGCTATTACGGTTACTCGGTATCATTGCTCAAAAACAAAATTGGGAAAGAGCATTTCAAGCTAACACCATCCGTCATCGGCGCGTGTTATCTATCATTAGGCTAGGCAGAGAAGTCAGGAAAAGGGCAAAAGATTACAGGATGAACTCAGCTCAAATGACATGGGCTATCGCCCAATATATTACCTGGGTTCACAAAGAAGGGAGACCAATTCTATGAGGGGATCCCCCAGCGCCAAGCGTAACGTCACACGACAACTGTCAGCGCTTAACGTAGAGGCCGTTAGCTTTCAGACTATGGGGTTGCTGGCGTTCCTTCGAGTAATTTTACAATATTGGTGTTTCCGTTCTCTTTTGCCAATTCAATAAAATGCTTTTTCTCCAACTCATCAAATAGCTCGTTGGTCAGTAATGCTTTAAGTCGTACTTCGTCGCCGTTAGCGATCGCTGTTTTAATAGCTTGAGTCGCCAATTCAGGTCGTTGTTGTAAGTTACTTTGATCGTTGTAGTCAGTCATAAAGCTTCCTCTGTATGGTGTGATTTACATTGCTAATGTATACAGTCTGCTCACAAAGCACATATAGATAGCGCAAGTGGAAACCCTGTATACAGTAGATGTTTGGGGTCATGGCCTATTATTCAACCCACTAATTAAAGTTACGCTGTTTGGCTTTGCTGAAAATTAGCGCTTAATATTGCGTGAAAATTCGGCAAGATGACACGTAAAAAGGAGCCCATCTAGCAGTGATACTGATGGGCCCAAAAGAGGTCGGTACCTATATGTCGAGGATATCTATTAACCATGCTAGCAATCGAAGTAGCGGTATCAATAGACCTTTATGTTAGCGACAAAAGATCGTTCGCTATATAAGGGTTTTCCGCAATTCCATGTGGGTTAATTAGTGGTATGCCGCAATTTACATTGTTTGGTCGACAGTGGAGATTTTCAGTTGTTACTTTTCACTTTTCACCTCTTACCTCTTACGTCTCACCTCTCACCTCTCACTTCCTAACGGGCACAAGCGCCTCATCTGCCCTAGCGAATCTTGCTAACGATGGGCTGTCATGAGTGTGTGTTTTTAACTTTTTGCTCAACAAACATCCCATTATTGATGCCCATCAATATCGAATATTTGCTCAATGTAATGGTAGTGATGCATCAATAACGCTGGGAATTTTTTTAATTCTCACAGATGGGTGTTTCATGAATTGAATTCTATTAAGGGGATATAAATGGCTATCAATATTGCGATAAATGGTTTCGGACGTATAGGGCGCATGGTCACGCGAGCTCTTTATGAATCTGAACGAGCAGATGAACTGCGCATCGTAGCGATAAACGACCTAGGTGATGCAAGCACCAATGCGCTATTGCTAAAACATGATACAGCGCACGGAACCTTCCAAACAGAGGTACGTGTTGATGGTGATAACATCATTATCGGCAATGACGAGGTGCGAGTGTTTAAAGAGCGAGATCCATCGAAATTACCCTGGAGCGAGTTGAATGTAGACATCGTTTTAGAATGCACTGGCTTATTTCGCACCAGAGAAACGGCACAAATGCACATTGATGCGGGTGCAAAGAAAGTGCTATTGGCCGCTCCGGCAAGAGACAGCATTGATGCAACAATCGTATTTGGCGTTAACGACGACACGCTGTTGGCTGAGCATACAATCGTATCGAACGCATCATGCACCACCAATTGCTTAGCACCATTAGTAAAGCCACTGCACGAGGCGATTGGCATAGAAAGCGGCACGATGACCACCATCCACGCCTACACAAATGATCAAGTGCTCACCGATGTATATCACAAGGATATTCGTCGGGCGCGCTCTGCAACGATGTCGATGATCCCCACTAAAACCGGAGCTGCTACGGCAGTGGGCCTTGTGCTACCCGCATTAGATGGCAAACTCAAAGGCTTCGCGGTTCGCGTTCCTGTCATTAATGTATCCATGGTGGATTTAACGTTTATCGCCAGTCGTGCTACCACTATTGACGAAATCCACTCTATTATGCGCACGGCAAGTAATGGGGCGCTAAAAGGGGTACTTGAATATTGTGATGAATTACTGGTATCTACTGATTTCAACCATAATTCAGCGTCTTCCATTTTTGATGCGAGCTTAACCAATGTGATAGACGGAAAACTGGTTAAGGTGTGTGCTTGGTATGATAACGAATGGGGATTTTCTAACCGGATGTTAGATACCGCTCTCGCCTTAGCCAAGGCATCTTGATATCCACACAAGCGTAACATGTGATGCGGGAGTAATCCCGCGTCACATATATATTACACAGCTTCTTCGTCTGAGGTTAATGACGCAGGTAGACTTGCTTGCAAGCCGACCACAATAACAAGGTCGCCTTCTGCTGGACTGACACCATCTCCCGGGATCATGCTGACGCCATTGCGAATAATACTGAGTAACAAAACGTGATTTTGTTGCGCCAAGGCAAGTAAACCGTCTTTGCTGGCGGTGTTAGTTATACTGTAGGCACGCATCACTCGTCCGTCAGGAAATGAGATAGTTTGACCGTTACTGAGATGACGAATGGATTCGTCGACCAAAAGCGTAGGTGGCAGATTCAGCCCCTTAGGATCCGCTAATGCGACCATTTGGCCGATGTATTCTCTGCGGATCGTCGGACTGTCAATAGACAATGCCACTTGGGATTCGTACAGTGTGGGGTACTTAAGTGAACCTGTTAAGGTTCGCTGCACCAATGCACTTATTACCACTGTCACGGCTGCTGGCGCGACCAGACCATATTCCCCCGTCATTTCCATAATCATAACTAAACTCGCCAGTGGCGTGCGCGCAGCAGCACCGAACAGCGCTAACATACCGATAATCACACAACTTGCGTAGCTCGGGGATAAAGAGTCTACCGCACCGGCTAATTCAGCAAATACTGCACCCAACATAGCGCCAATGAATAACGTGGGTGCAAATATACCTCCCGATCCTCCGGAGCCTATGGTTAAGGCCATCGCTAGGGGTTTTAGTAAAAGTAGAACAAGTAACACGGTGAGTGACAGTTGATGATTGATTGCCAGTTCAATCCACTGATATCCACCGCCGAGAATTTGCGGTATCCACATGGCAATTAAGCCAAGCAGTAACCCGCCAATCGCAGGTTTAATAAAATGAGGTATATTGATTAGGCGAAAAAGGTCGCGAATTGTATAAAATATCGTTGGAATAATACTTGCGACAATGCCGCTGGCTATTCCTAAGCCAACATACCAGCTTAGCTCCATCGGATGTGTCAGTGATAAGGCCGCCTGGATATTAAAAATAGGTGACCAACCGACAACAAACCCCATAATGGTGTACGCCGTGGCTGAAGCGAGTATGGCAAAATATAAAGCACGGGTCTCCATTGAAAACCCAGAATAAAGAACCTTAACCGCGAATAGAGCTGACCCAAGTGGGCTTTTGAATATCGCTGAAAGTCCGGCAGCTGTGGCAACCACTGTTAATAAGCGACGCTCTGCATTTGCTAGTCCAAAACGATCTGCAAGGATGGCGGCGATCCCCGCACAAATCTGCGCTGTGGGGCCTTCACGTCCAGCAGAGCCTCCTGAGCCAATAGTGATTGCGCTCGCTAACGCTTTTACCCAAGGGACTCTGCTGCGTATGGCGCCATCATGTTGATGGAAGGCTTCGATATAGGCATCGGTACCATGTCCCTCCGCTTCAGGTGCAAGTCGATAAACGATAACCCCGGATATTAACCCACCTAAAGTGGTCACCACAGGTACCCAGTACAACGGCATTAAAAACGGAAAGGTCAGGGGTTGAGTTTCATCAAACTCACCTATGCCCACGATAAAAAATTCGCTGCACACTTGCAGTAACCAAATAAACCCAAGCGCCCCAATGGCACCAACAACACCAAGACCAAAGCTCCATATTCCCATATAAATTTCACGTCTGGTGCGCCAATTGTATTTTTCAAACATGGCCGAATTCTCGAATATTCATAAGCTGATTTGGGTTGCATACGCTGCATGCTATTTACGATATATTCCGATGAATTAAACACGCATTATCTTCATCTGATTATCAAATGTGATTATTGATTAACTGACATTAATCGGCTTGATAGCAATCAATTTTCTATTCAAAGTTGATTAAAATGGCGTCGATGTGTTGGTATTTATCATGTGGTGGGATTCGAAGGTCATTTCTTGGGTTTCACGTCTATTGAATGATCAATAATGAATAACACTAACGTGAAGTGGCAGTAGTCTTGTTTGACTACTGCGCACATTTTCTTCCTTGCTCTTTACGTTATGTCGTAGTCTACTTTCATGCTGATTTAGCCGGTTGTATTAAGCGCTTTTCAACGTCTAAAACGCGCCTTGTGGTGGCCAATACCGTATCTGGATTTAGGCTCATGGCGTCAATGCCTAGTTCCACGAGATATTCGGCTATTTCAGGGTAGTCAGACGGAGCTTGCCCACAAATACCTGAATGGCGGCCGTTACGTTTGGCGCCTTCTATTGATAAACGAAGCATTTCTTTTACGCCAGGATCGCGCTCGTCGAAATCAAAAGCAACGATTTGCGAATCACGATCCACACCTAGCGTTAACTGGGTTAAGTCGTTCGATCCAATTGAAAAACCATCGAACAGTTGCGCGAACGCATCGATTTGAATGACGTTGTTGGGGATTTCGCACATCACATACACCTGTAAGTCATTTTCACCACGCGTCAGGCCATTTTCAGCCATCGCTTTTATTACCTTTTCGCCTTCTTGCACACGACGACAAAAGGGGATCATTAGTTTAACGTTGGTCATGCCCATTTCATCTCTTACTCGCTTCATGGCCTGACACTCTAACGCGAAACCATCGGCGTAAGCAGGGTGGGTATAGCGAGACGCGCCGCGAAAACCAATCATTGGGTTGTCTTCTTCAGGCTCGAAAAACGTGCCCCCTAATAATGTTGAGTATTCGTTGCTTTTAAAATCACTCATACGAACAACGCAGGGTTTGGGATACACCGCTGCTGCAATTGAGGCAACACCTTCAGACAAGGCTTTTACAAAGAAATCTTGGGGGCTTCCATAAGCTGCGCACAATTCATTTATTTTTTGGCGGGTGTCGTCATCGGTTTGGTCGGGATGTTGCAGCGCCATAGGATGCACTTTGATGTATTCGTTAATGATAAACTCCATGCGCGCTAACCCTATGCCGTCGACCGGTAAAGAGGCGAGACTAAATGCTCGGTCAGGGTTGCCCAAATTCATCATGATTTCAGTGTTAGGGTGCGCCAATTGGCTAAGGTCTGTTTTTTCGATGTCGAAGTTCAAAATACCTTCATAGATATTGCCAAATTCTCCTTCGGCGCAGCTAACCGTCACAGGGCGTTCATCGGTGAGAAGTTCAGTGGCGTTATTGGTACCGACAATGGCGGGAATGCCCAACTCGCGCGCAACAATGGCGGCGTGACAAGTACGACCGCCTCGGTTTGTTACAATTGCGGATGCTATTTTCATCACCGGCTCCCAATCAGGGGTGGTGGTATCGGCGACCAATACCTCACCGGGTTGAAAGTCACTCAGTAAGGCTACGTCATTGATAACTCGAACTTTACCCGCGCCAATGCGTGTGCCTACGGCTTGTCCGCGTGCAACAACATTCGCGGTTTCTTTTAGATGATAAATCTCTAGCAGCGCACCGTTTTTCTGCGATGAAACGGTTTCAGGACGCGCCTGAACAATATAGAGCTCACCGTCGATGCCGTCTTTCGCCCACTCCATATCCATCGGTTTGTAATGACCTGCGTCGCCTGAGTAATGGTTTTCAATCTTAATCGCGTAGTCAGCTAATACCATGACGTCTGCGTCTGAAATACAGTAGTGTTTTCGTTCGTCGTCGCTGGTTTCAATATTGTTGGTATATTCCACCGCGATATTGTCAGTATTGAGACTGTCGGTGAATATCATCTTTAATTCTTTTTTACCTAAGCGGCGCTTGAGTACAGTGCGATGCCCAAGATTAAAAGTGGGCTTGTGTACATAGAAACTATCGGGTTCAATTGTGCCTTGCACAATGTTCTCGCCTAAGCCAAGGGCACCGTTAATAAAAACCACATCTTTGAAAGATGTTTCAGTGTCTAATGAAAACATCACGCCACTGGCACCGATATCACTGCGTACCATTTTCATCACGACCACAGATAAAAACACGGTGTACACATCAAAATTATTATCGTGTTTGTAGTGAATAGAGCGGTCAGTGAAATTTGATGCTAAGCAACGTTGATAAGCATCCAGTAAAGCTTCGTCATTGCTTATGTTCAGGTAACTGTCGTTTTGACCAGCGAAGGAGGCTTCTGGAGAGTCCTCAGCGGTCGCAGATGAGCGCACAGCCAGTGAAATGTCGTTACCGTATTCTTGTTTGAGTTCAGCGTACCCGCTTAGAATGGCTGCTTTGAGATCATCTGGCAGCACGCAGTTCA
Organism: Paraglaciecola sp. T6c; assembly: GCF_000014225.1. Classification (NCBI taxonomy): domain Bacteria; kingdom Pseudomonadati; phylum Pseudomonadota; class Gammaproteobacteria; order Alteromonadales; family Alteromonadaceae; genus Paraglaciecola; species Paraglaciecola sp. T6c. The sequence continues at coordinate 3,149,362 of NC_008228.1, read as the reverse complement.
TCACTATCTCACGGGCTTTCTTTCCGCCGGCTTGTAAGTCTTTGATGTTATCTGGATTGAGTCCATCGAGCGCGGCATGTAATTTGGGCCATGCGTTATTAGATTCAAGCACATAATTGTAAGCCTCAGCGGTAACGGCAAACCCGTTCGGTACGCGCACACCTTTTGCTGTCAGGTTTTGGTACATTTCCCCTAGAGAGGCGTTTTTGCCGCCAACAAGAGCCACATCAGCAATACCGAGCTCTTTAAACCAGCGAACATAACGTGTTGAATCTGTCATAAAACTTACCTTTTGCTGAAGAGTAGAATGTAGCAGCAAGTCGAGTTGAACTGCGTTAGCTGAGCCGATGCATTTCATGAAACTTTACGAAATAATGTACTGCTGACTCATCTCACGTTTATGTTTTGCAACTCAATTTACTGCGTAATTAGATCTGTTCCACACCCGATCAATACCGATAGCCGTGGCTGGGTTGATATGCGTGTTGGGATCAAAGTGTTAGTTGACTCGGGCGAGCGACGTCCATTTTGTAAAGGCTATATTTTGTGTTTTTCAGAGGCACGAATTAACTCAACAAAATGTCAGTGGAGGCACCTTAAATCACCGATATTTTACGCCTTACTTAAGGCTATTTTTATGCGTAATTCCACCTACAAACGCGTGGCTTATACGTAGTGCAACATGTAACTCGTAACTGAAAGCCGTCAGTTTGACGGGCACACCGACAGCCCACACGTCACAGTATTCGCCGCGAAAGAACAGCTCGCGAAAAAATAGCCCACCAAAATAGCTGCCTTGGAGAAAAATGGGCATAGAGTCGTCTTTATCGCAAGGGCCGTCTGCACCACAAAAAGTGCCTGTTGCACAACAGAGCGTTGAATGTGGGGCTGCAAGCAAAATTGGCGAATATAGGTATAAACCCTGATTATTTTTAAGGGAGTAGCGCGGCATAATCAATGATAGGTACATTGATGAAAGGCCGCGAAAATGTCGTTATTAACCTTGATACGCCATGGGCAATCCATTTGGAATCAGCAAAATCGGTTCACCGGATGGGTGGATGTTTCGCTTAGCCAGTCAGGGGTAAAAGAAGCGCAGCGAGCCGCACAAATGTTATCCCAGCAGCGCTTTGATCTAGCATTCACCTCTGAGCTATTGCGGGCGCAAGACACTCTATATGAGATACTTCGGCATAATCGCCAATGTCACCAATACGTGCGTATTCATGATACTGGTAGTCAGTGGTATGAGCATTTTGAAGCGTCTCCCGCTGAGGAACTTGAGCTGAGAATTTACGTTTCACAGCAACTGAATGAGCGCTATTACGGCGACCTACAGGGGCTGAACAAAGACAAGGCGCGGCAGTTGTTCGGTGATGAACAGGTTCATACTTGGCGGCGAAGTTATAATGTCGCACCGCCCAATGGCGAAAGTCTCGCGATGACCGCCACTCGCGCGATCGCTTACTTTCAATCGCATATTGTTCCGGCTCTACAGCAAGGCAAGAATGTGTTGGTTTGTGCTCACGGTAATTCGTTGCGCGCCATTATTATGCACATTGAAAAAATGACCGCCGCGCAGATTGCTGCATATGAATTAAAAACTGCTAGCCCTCATATTTATCAGTGCAATACAGCAATGGACATACTCAGTAAGCAGGTGCTTGAGTAATACCAGTAGAGATTTTTTCAACGATTTGGATGACGATTTATGACAAAAGATATTAAGCATATTGGCTTATTTACCTCAGGCGGCGATGCCCCTGGTATGAATGCCGCTTTGTATGCAGTGGTAAAAGCGGCTAGCGCCAATGGCATTAAAGTCAGCGGGATACGCAAAGGGTTTGAAGGGCTGATTGATAACGATTTCGTGGAGCTGAAGACTAAGCAGTTACAAAAAACGATGCATCTGGGCGGTACCGTGCTTAAAACTGCGCGAAGCGAGCGCTTTAGAACGGCTGAAGGGCGAGAAGTGGCGTTACAGAATATCCACGATAATAAAATCGACGGGCTCATCGCGATTGGCGGAGATGGCACTTTTCGTGGCATTTCGCTGTTGTCACAGATAAGTGACATTCCATGTATTGGTATCCCAGGCACCATAGATAATGACACGGTAGGCACTGACTTTACCTTGGGGTTCGATTCTGCGGTCAATACGGCGATGAACTGTATTGATAATATACGGGACACCGCAGAGTCTCATAACAGAATGTTTGTTATTGAAGTCATGGGCAGAGATTCCGGCTATATAGGGGTGTTTTCAGGCTTAACATCAGGGGCTGACTCGATCCTAATCCCAGAAAGCCCGCAGGATATGACGTACCTGCTAGATAAAATTCAGGGTTACGAAAGTGAAGATGCGTTTATTGTGGTGTTGTCAGAAGGCAACGAGTTGAGCATCGACCGAGTGTCACAGCAGATACGTCAAGTGAACGACTCAATAGACTTACGTGTGTGCAAACTGGGCCACATTCAAAGAGGAGGCAACCCTACAGCAGCAGACAGAATGTTAGGCATAAGGCTAGGCGTGGTGGCAGTAAATGCCCTTATCCAAGGGGAAAGCAACCAGATGGCGGGTATTTGCAATAATCAGCCTGTACTGACGCCATTTTCTGAAATAGCCAAGCAACACACCATCGATTCGGAGCAACAACGTCTAGTGGATTTGTTTTGCCGTTAAAGTGTGTGGTCAATAATTTGCACTAAATAGCGACGTGCCATCAGTGATCCGGTCGTTCGAGACCCGGTCAGTCGAGACCCGGACAATGTTCATACCTTGTGGTATTTACCATTGACCGTATTTATTGCTCGATAGAACGGGCATTCAAACATTTAGGAGTTACACCTTAGCTATTTAGTTGCGTCGCTTGAATCGCTGTTAGCGCTATCGTATATACGATATCGTCTACCAGCGCCCCGCGGCTCAAGTCGTTCACTGGCTTACCCATACCTTGCAGCATAGGGCCAATGCTGACTAAGTTAGCACTGCGCTGTACAGCCTTGTAGGTTGTATTGCCTGTATTGAGATCCGGGAACACAAATACGGTGGCTTGGCCGGCTACTTTTGAATTCGGTGCTTTTTTACTGGCAACACTTTCCATCACAGCGGCATCGTATTGCAACGGGCCGTCAATCAACAAGTCAGGTCTTTTTTGTTGTGCCAGTTCCGTGGCTTTTTTAACCTTGTCTACATCAACCCCAGTGCCTGATGTGCCCGTGCTGTAACTGATCATGGCGACTTTGGGCTCAATACCAAACGCAGCGGCTGAGTCAGCAGATTGTATGGCAATATCCGCTAGTTGCTCGGCAGTCGGGTCTGGATTAATTGCACAGTCACCGTATACCAGTACTTGTTCCGGCAGCAGCATAAAGAAGATGGACGACACCAAAGACGCCCCGGGTGCGGTTTTAATTAACTGCAGGGCAGGGCGTATGGTATTGGCTGTGGTATGCACCGCGCCAGACACTAAGCCATCAACATCACCTTGCTTTAACATCATGGTACCAAGTACGACGTTATCGAGCAGTTGCTCTTGCGCTACCACGTCGGTTAACCCTTTGTGCTTGCGCAGCTCAACCAGCGGGGCGATGTAATGCGCCTGTATGTCCTGTGGTTGTTGTATGGTGACTGAATCTGGCAGCACAACGCCTTGCTGCTCGGCCACTCTTAAGATTTCTACTTTGTAGCCCAACAATACGCAATTAGCAATGCCGCGCTCGGCACAAATTGCCGCGGCTTTTATGGTACGTGGCTCATCACCTTCAGGGAGCACTATGGTTTTGTTAGCGGCTTTGGCTAGCTGGGTGAGTTTAAAACGAAATGCAGGGGGCGATAACCGTAGGGCTTTTGACGCGCCAGCGCTTAGTGAGTTTATCCAATGGGGATCAATACAACTGGCGGCGTGATCCATCACACGGTTGATGCGTTGCTCATCGTCAACCGGCACTTCTAAGTTGTAAAAGTGTAAATTTAGTGATGTTTGCCATGTGTTGTCATCTACCAGCATCACAGGTAAGCCGGTTTCCATGGCTTGGGAGCACAATGCCATTACTCTTGGGTCAGGTTCATACCCACCGGTTAGCAAAATAGCCCCGATTTTGGTGCCGTTTTGAGCCGCTAGGCAGGCCATCACAAACATGTCGTTTCTATCGCCTGAAATAACAAGCAATGCGCCGGGTTTTAATACCCACACCATATTGTGGATCTCACGGGCACATAGGTTCACGCTGCGTAATCTGCGGTGTTTATAATCGCCTTCGTTGAGTAACTTTGCATTCAGGTGTTTTCTTAAATCATCCACCCGAGGTGCAATTAAATCGAAGCTCCAACTTATGCACCCAAGAAGGGCAAACGTTTTGTTAAAAATGGGCAGATTTTCAAGTCGTTTGATTATCTCGGCGGTTTTGCTCTCGTCATGATTTTCCAGTAGTTCAGTGCTTAAATGGCCACGAACATCCAATGGAGCATTGATTTTATTGAAGATACACCCGAGCACTTTTTTACTTCTGTGACCACCGTAGTTATCTGCCACTATCTCTAATTTATCATTGAGTTGGTTCATTGTGAGGTTGCTAGGGGAACTCACCAACACAATTTTGGCGTCAAGTGCGTTACAAATTTCGCGGTTTAGGCGCACTGCATAAGGATGACTTGGGGTAGACACTAATCCCTCGATAATACCAATGTCTTCGTCTGCATAGTGTGTTTCATATAAGGCGATAATTTCTTCTAATAACACGTCCATCTTGTCATTGCTGATCATGTCCTCAACATACGCCGAGGTTAAGGGGGTTGCGGGTTTTGTTGGGCCTAGCTGAGTGATAATCGTTGTCGACTTCTCTGGTTCATCATCGCCATGGCGCGGTTGGCCCATCGGTTTGAAAAAATTCACTTTTAACCCTTGCTGCTGCATGGCTCTAACCATACCCAGTGAAACGCTGGTGAGTCCGGCGCTGCTACCAACAGGTATTAACATTATTCTACGTGCCATGGTGTCTCCTTAGGCGTTAAAGGCGCAATGAATGGTGTCTTTAGCAATAACCCACTCTTCGTTGGTGGCGATGGCAAAAACAGGCTTAGAGGTTGCGTTGCTAATGCGTCCTGAGTGGCCAAAGCGTGTTTCAGTGTTTAACGTTTCATCTAAGCTAAAGCCCATATGGGCAAGTTGCGCTATGGTTTGCTGGCGAATATAACTGGAGTTTTCACCGATGCCGCCAGTGAACACTAAGGCATCTAAGGGGCCAACAAGCGCCAAATATGAGCCGATATATTTTACTAAGCGATGCACAAACATATCGAGGGCAAGTTTGGCGTTCTTGTTGCCTAATGCTTGTTGCTCCTCTAATGCTCGACAGTCATTGCTCAACTGTGAAATGCCTTGAAGGCCCGATTGCTTATTCATTAGCGCACTGACCTGAGCGGCGCTGTAATCTAATGACTCAATTAGATAGGTCGCCACGCTGGGATCAATGTCACCACATCGAGTCCCCATGACTAGGCCTTCAAGTGGGGTGAACCCCATGCTGGTATCTATCGCCTTACCTTGTTTTATCGCTGTAATACTGCAGCCGTTGCCCAAATGGGCAGTGATCAGGTTACATTGGGCAATATCTTTATTCAGTAATCTAGCGGCTTCATGTGACACAAAATGATGGCTGGAGCCATGAAAGCCGTATTTACGAATACCATGCTGCTCGTAAAGGCTATAGGGCAGGGCGTATAGATAGGCGTGCTTGGGAAGTGTTTGAAAATACGCAGTATCAAAAACCGCGACTTGGGGCAAATCTGGAAACGCGTCTTGGGCACTTTCAATACCCGCCACATGCGCCAGGTTATGCAGTGGCGCCATTTTCGCTAAATCGCGAATGCCTTCTTTGACTGATGAATCGATTAAACACGATTGCTCAAAACGTTCCCCCCCGTGCACCACGCGATGTCCAATCGCAATAATGCTTGATTGTAAGGCGTCATATTGCGTTAACACTTGGCCGATACTGGCCAGGGCCTGTTTGTGATTGGCATTGTCAGTGAGTGCGACGGTGGTTTTGTGCTCATCGGAGCTATAGCGCAATTGGGCGTTATGTGCCCCGAGGTTTTCAGCAATTCCTTGCAAAGGAGCAGCGCCTGTTTCGGCATCGATAATGGCGAATTTAATCGAAGAACTACCGCAATTGAGCACAAGTACGTGTTGATTCATAAACGTTTTTTATCCTTCGTGGATGAATGCTAAGACGTCAATAGTAGCGCGCCTAGGGCGTTTTGGATATGGCTAGCTTGGCTCAATCACGCGGTGTTTGTTGGGAGGCAATAGACAACAAGCAGATAGCACGAAGCATTGCTAGTGCGTGCGCAATACTCGCGTAAGACTGTCGCTTAATAACCGTGCAATGACGTAGAAACAAGGCGCAGTTAGCGGTCGGCATTTTCGGTATCGCCATGCTTACTTCGATGGGGTGTTTTCACTCGTTAAATCGTTAGTGTTCTACTAAATATGACAGTTTTATGACGACCCTAATAAACGCGTTTATGGGATTACATTTACGCAATATGCTCGTTTTAAAGCCCTTTTAAAGATTTTAATTAAAAAAATGTGATTATTTTTATTCTTTTTGTTTGCTCTTTAATTACGCGGTGTGCCAACGAATTAGATTTAGCTCTACGCATTTATCTGGCCAGTTTACAGTTTGTCAACGTTGAATTATCAAACCTATTACCCTAAAATTTATTTTTATTGAACGTTCAATTAACAAAAGTCTTTGCACACTATGCCTAAAGTTGGAATGCAGCCTGTACGTCGACAACAACTAATTGACGCCACGATAGAGTCGGTGGCTGAGCTTGGTTTACGTGCGACTACCATCAATAGCATCAGTAAAAAGGCAGGTTTATCGTCGGGCATCATTAGCCACTATTTTGGTGGGAAGCAAGGCCTTATCGAAGCGACCGTGCGTTATTTGTTATCTAACTTAAAACAAACGTTATTAGGTGGGCTGAAGGCAGATACCACCTCAGAGCAAAGGCTGATGTTAATCGTTGAAGCTAACTTTTCACGGCTTCAACAACAAAGTAATGCAACCAAGACTTGGTTGAGCTTTTGGGCGCAATCCATGCACGACATTGAGTTGCATCGCTTGCAGAACGTAAACAGCAAAAGACTGTGCAGTAATTTAGCGTGTTCATTTAAACAGTTAATGAACGCTGAAGACGCAAGAGCTGCCGCTGAATTAAGCGCGGCAATGATAGACGGCTTGTGGTTAAGAGCGGTACTAAGCAAGTCTGACAAAGATGAATTTGAACACTGTGAGCGACTGGCAAAAGGCTACGTGCGCTCGCTTATCAAACAATATGGATCCTAACGTGACAACACCTGTTTACCAAAATTTCATTCATGGCCAATTCCTCGCTAACCAATCTGGCGAAACATTTGCTGTTAAAAACCCAGCAACTGACGACGTGATTTATCGCGTTGAAGTAGCAGATGATTCCGTTCAACAGGCGGCAATCAACAGTGCTAAAGAAGGCTTTGCACTTTGGTCAGCTATGACGCCCATTGAACGTAGTCGGATTTTATTGAAAGCTGTGTCATTACTGCGTGAGCGTAATGACGCCTTAGCAAAAATTGAAGTGCTAGATACCGGCAAACCGTGGCAAGAGGCCGAGTGCGTGGACGTACAAACGGGTGCTGATGTTATCGAATACTTTGCTGGGTTAGCCCCAGCTCAAGTTGGTCAGCAACAATCGATAGGTGATGATTTTTATTACACCCGCAAAGAGCCACTTGGCATTTGTGCTGGCATAGGCGCATGGAACTACCCACTGCAGATCGCCTGTTGGAAGTCGGGCCCAGCGCTTGCTGCGGGTAATGCACTTATTTTCAAACCGTCTGAGGAAACCCCATTAGGCGCGATTAAATTAGCAGAGATTTTCTTCGAAGCGGGTCTACCAGCCGGTGTGTTCAATGTGGTGCAAGGCGCTGCAGAAGTAGGCCAATGGCTGACCCAAAGCCCAGACATCGAGAAGGTGTCTTTCACCGGTGAAGTAGGCACAGGCAAAAAAGTCGTTGCCAGTGCAGCTGGCTCACTAAAAGATGTGACCATGGAATTAGGCGGTAAATCCCCGTTACTCGTGTTTGAAGATGCCGATGTGTCACAAGCGGTGAGCGCCGCAATGCTTGGTAACTTCTACACCCAAGGTGAAGTGTGTACCAATTGTACCCGGGTTTATGTCCACAAGTCTGTGTATCAGGCATTTATAGACGAGCTTAAAACCCGCACTGAGCAGAACATTATTGCTGGTGACCCGCTTGATCCAAACGTTAATTTGGGCGCGTTGATTTCTAAAAATCACCAAGACTTAGTCATGAGCTATATCAACAAGGGCATTGAAGAGGGCGCGACCGTATTAACGGGCGGAACAACGCTTAGCCCTGCATCAGCACCGAACGGTTATTTTGTGGCACCGACGGTGTTCACCGATTGCACCGACGATATGACCATAGTCAAAGAAGAAATATTTGGCCCAGTGATGAGTGTGTTGGTGTTTGATGATGAAGCTGATGTGATACGCCGTGCGAACGATACGCACTTAGGTTTGGCCGCGGGGGTATTCACTAAAGACATCAAGCGCGCTCACCGCGTTATTCACAAATTACAAGCGGGCATTTGCTGGATCAACAGCTACGGTAATTCCCCGGCAGAAATGCCAGTGGGTGGTTATAAGCAATCGGGGATCGGCCGTGAGAACGGCATCGAAACACTCGATCATTACACCCAAACTAAATCTGTTTATGTGGGTATGACCGACATAGAGAGCCCATTTTAATGGCTGAGCAAACTTACGACTACATAATAGTGGGCGCGGGCTCTGCAGGGTGTGTATTGGCCAATCGCTTATCTGAAGATGCCAACAATCAAGTGTTGTTATTGGAAACCGGCGGCAGCGATAAAAACATCTTTATCAAGATGCCCACTGCGCTGTCCATTCCGATGAACACTGAAAAACTCGCTTGGCAGTTTCACACCGAAGCTGAACCTTATTTAGACAATCGAAAAATGCATTGCCCTAGGGGTAAGGTGTTAGGTGGCTCGTCGTCTATCAACGGCATGGTATACGTACGAGGCCATGCCAAAGACTTTGATGAGTGGCAAGAGCACGGGGCACAGGGATGGGATTATCAGTCTTGCTTACCTTACTTTCAAAAAGCAGAAACGTTTTACTTAGGTAAAGATGCCTACCGTGGTGATAAAGGCCCTCTTGGCGTCAATAATGGCAATGAAATGGCGAACCCCCTCTACACCGCGTTTATCGAGGCTGGTAAGCAAGCGGGTTACGCGGCCACCGATGATTACAATGCGGCACAGCAAGAGGGTTTTGGCCCCATGCACATGACCGTAAAAGACGGTGTGCGCAGTTCTGCAAGTCGCGAATACCTTGACCCGGTTAAGTCTCGCAAGAACTTAACCATAGTCACAGGTGCACTTGCTGAAAAAGTGCTGCTTGACGGCAAAAAGGCCGTTGGAGTTGAGTACAGCATTAACGGCAACAAAACGTCGGCTAAAGCATCGAAAGAGGTGGTGTTAAGCGCAGGCTCCATTGGCTCTCCTCACCTGTTACAACTTTCCGGGATCGGTGACAGTGACACACTCACCGCCGCGGGGGTTGAGGTGAAACATCATTTACCTGGCGTAGGGCAAAACCTGCAAGATCATTTGGAGTTTTATTTCCAATATAAGTGCAAGCAGCCCATCACGTTAAACGGCAAACTTGGCCTTATTTCTAAAGGCTTGATTGGCGCTCGCTGGTTATTTACCCGCAAAGGTTTAGGCGCCACCAATCACTTTGAGTCGTGTGCGTTTATTCGCTCAAAACCCGGCGTAGAGTGGCCAGATATTCAATACCACTTTTTGCCGGCAGCTATGCGTTATGACGGGCGAAGCGCGTTTGATGGGCATGGTTTTCAAGTGCATGTGGGCCATAACAAACCGAAAAGTCGTGGAGCAGTCACGATTAAATCTGCCGATCCGACTGAAGCACCAAAAATTCAGTTCAATTATTTGCAGCACCAAGATGACATTGAAGGCTTTCGCGCCTGCGTGCGCTTAACGCGTGAAATTATCGAGCAAAGCGCGTTTGATGATTACCGTGATGATGAAATTCAGCCGGGTAAGCACATCCAAACTGACGAAGAAATAGACGCGTTCGTGCGCCAAGCAACTGAGAGTGCATACCATCCGTCGTGTTCTTGCCGTATGGGTGAAGACGCCATGGCTGTGGTGAATTCCAGCACTCAGGTGCACGGTATTCAAGGGCTTAGAGTGGTCGATTCGTCCATTTTCCCCACTGTGCCTAACGGCAACTTGAATGCCCCCACCATTATGGTGGCAGAAAAAGCCGCAGACATGATTTTGGGCAAACCTGCACTTAGCCAAGCGCAGGTAACGGTTGCGACTTCAAGCAATTGGCAAACTGTGCAACGTAACGCAACGATTTAATCTGGCCACCTGACACGCAGTAAAGGAGGTATTTTTGCTGCGTAACGCGAGTCAAAAAACAGGAAGAAAGATGAAGTTTTATCGCTTATTTTGGGGAGGCTCAAATGACCTTATGGCTTAACGCTGGGATCATTTTCACCCTATTGGCCATTGTGGTTATTTTGCTCAAATGGGGAAATGTCGTTTGTGTCGGTGTTACGCCGGTCAGGCTTTTCACTTTTATTGCTATTCTATTTACCTCAGGCCTAGACGTTGGCTTGATCATGTTCCCGCTGACCGAGTTTGGTGGCTACGCAAACCTAAAGGCCAACCCCGAATACGCCTTTACCAACCCAATGGCCATTGAATTTGGTTATTGGGGGTTTCTGATTTGGGGCTTTTACTTTCTTACTTGTTTTTACTTCTGTGTGGTTGAGCCCAAGGTTAAGTTTTTCGAGATCCCGCTGGTTAAACTGATTAACAATGTGGTGATCATTGGCACCTGTGCCTTTACTGCGTTTTTGTTGTTATCTAATTTGCCTTGGTACCTACCGGCCATCGGTGATGGCGAATCAATTGTCCCGAGCTTCTATTTTATTGTATTTGCCGCTATTTGCTTTGCGGTGTATTCCAGTACTGACATCAAATATGTACGCATATTGAGTATTTCTACTACCTGGCTGTTTATCGCCCTGATCGCTTTTATGTGGGCGGGGGCCTTTTTAGGCAGTGACAGCCACGTTGCCGCATTTGTGAGTAACCTAGAGCTGATAGGTAGCTATTTTGGCAACCTAGAAGACTTTGTATTGCCCCTGAACAAGTACCACGAATTTTATTTATTCTGGTGGTTTGCGTGGAGCATCATGATTGGTCAGTTTACCTCTCGTTTTGTCGGCGGCTTAAAAACGTATCAAGTACTTGGCGCCATGTTGATCTTCCCGTCTATTCCTATCGCGGTGTGGTTCAGCGTTATATATCAATACCATGAAGCGGGCATTCCTACCGCTGGGCTGAAGAACTTCGCCATGGCTTTTGTGGGCATAGTGTTTGTGATCAATTCACTCGATTCGCTGATCCGTTTGTATACCGATAATTTGAATATGACGGTCAAGCGTTTGGGTAAGCTCGGTTACATCGCCTTAAACGTGATCACATTGTCGTTGTTGACCCTACTGTTCAAATTAGAGTTTCTGCAAATTCAATGGGTTGGAGCGCTGGTGATCGGTTTGTTCTTTAGCTGTGCAATTTTCATCGCTTATAGCAAACCTAAAACAGTCAAAAACATCGACAGTTCACCAAAAGATAACGAGATTGATTTCACTAAAATAGATTCAGTAGATTAAAAGTTTGAAATATTAACACCAAGAATTAGTAACTAAGGAATTTACCATCAATTCACACAATATAAACACAACACACAAAACAGGACTTTTTATGAATACTAATGTGCCAAAGAAGCAAAGCCTTATTGCTTTGTCTGTGCTGTCAGCTATGTCTATGACGTCATTGCCAGCTTTTGCTCAAGAAGCAGACACACAAGCCAGTGCAAAAAAACAACAAGAAGAAGACTTTGAGTCTATCGTAGTAACGGGACGTAACGTGTCGTACGCAAACAGTGCCGCTTCTGAAGAAATGAAAAAGCAGCAAACACCCATGACTAGCGTGCTGGCCTTAGTCGATAACTTGCCAGGCGTATTAGTGACTGAAGGTGACCCGTTTGGCTCTGATGAATGGTCTACTAGTATTTCAATTCGTGGTTTTCAATTGAACCTTGAATCACAGCAAATTGGTATGACGGTTGATGGCATATCAAATGGTAACTCGAACTACGGCGGTGGTACCAAAGCCAGTCGTTATATTGATACCGAAAACTTGCGTGGTGTAGAAGTATCTCAAGGTACTGCTGATATCAGCTCGCGCTCAAACGAAGCGCTTGGCGGCACAATGGATTTCACCACCATTCTACCTGCGTTAGATGAGCAATTAACGGTTAGCACAACACTTGCAGAACATAACGCGAGAAAATTTTACGTTCGTTACGATACCGGCGAAATAGCACAAGACACGTTCGCGTGGATGTCACTATCAAGCCAGCAAAATGATGACTACATGGACGGTTCAATCACCAACAAACGTGATCACGCTGAAGGTAAAATTATCAGCACCATTGGTGAAGTGGATCTTACCGCTTATGTTAGTTACGACGATGCAGAAGAATACACTTATCAACGAGTTTACGGTTTAGCTCAATACGAGCAAAACGCTGAATGGGACGGCTTGACTGAAGATTGGTCTGGCGTGCCATACCAAGACCAAGTGTTTCGTGAAGGTTGGGTAACTGAGCGTGAGAACTTTTTCACTTACTTAAAAGCTGACTTCGCGGTAGGGGAAGTTGATTTTAGTACTAACGTCTATTACCACGAGAATGAAGGCGCAGGAAAATGGATCCCATATTACATTGCTGATGTCACTGATGACGGCGTAGGTAATCCAAATTCTGAGCTAGATTCATCGACCACTGCCTATGGCGGCGCATCTCAAGGTTTGATTTATTTTACTAATCGCGCTGGCGAAACGCTATCGCCAATCGCTGGTTGTGAAAGCTCAATTGGCTTCCCTTACGGCGGTGGCGGTGCAGAAATCGACCCAGGTTGTTACGAGCAAGGCGCTATTCCAGTTAGCTCAAACCGTCATACCCATTATGATAAAAAACGTTACGGCGTAAACGGTGACTTTACCTGGAATACCAGTATTTCTGATATGGACAACGTATTACGCGGTGGATTTTGGTATGAAGATTACCAACGTGATGAGTATCGTGATTGGCACAAAACCATAGATGCTGCCACGAGCCCTCGCTATGACGAAACCCCTTATTGGGTGCAGTACGATCGTGAATTCCCAGTTGAAACCTTGATGTATTACATTGAAGACGAACTTGATGCTGGCTTCGCTAAATTCCGTTTAGGAGCAAAGCAATTCAAGGTTGATGTATCTAAAGAAGACCAGTTTGTACCAGAGAACGACTTGGATGTCTCATCTGATTCAGACGTGCTTATTTCAGCTGGTTTTGTTGCGCCATTGCCGCTAGACGGCCTAGAAGTATTCGGTGGTTATGCTGAGAACTTTGCCGCAGTAAAAGATGCAGTACTAGAGCGTGATGACGCTGATGTGAGCACAGTTGAGCCAGAAACAGCTGATAACATAGATTTTGGTTTACGTTATTCAACGCCTGGTTTTAACGCAAGCTTGACCTATTACAACATCAAGTTTGAAAACCGTATTACCTTCATCAGCAACGAAGACGTTAATGGTATCGACTTCTTAGAATCTGCTGCGGGTGGCTTCCTAAATGACGGTGGTATTGAATCAGACGGTATCGAAGCATCAATCGATTATAAGATTAACGAGAACTTCGGTGTGTATGTTTCATATACTAAGAATGAATCGACTTACACTGATGATGATCAAGATATTGGCGGCAAAACAGTTATCGGCAGCCCAGAAGATATGGCGGTTATCAGCTTTGATTACGCCAAGAATGACTTCTACGCTGGTTTTAGCACCAAATATGTAGGTGAGCGTTTCTTAGACCAAGCCAACACGCAAGAAGTCGACTCTTACGTAGTGAGCGATTTGTATGTAGGTAAAACAGCTTACGATATCGGTGGCAGCATCGAGAGCGTAGAGCTTAGCTTTACCGTAAACAACGTATTTGACGAAGAGTACTTAGGTTCAATCGCGCCAAATGCGGGTTGGATTGGTGCACCGCGCATCGCATCATTCAACGTTAGATTCGTAATGTAAAATTACTGACCCTATGAGGCCACATTCAGACTCTCTGTTTGTGGCCTTTTTTGTACTTGTAGTTGTACTTGTACTTGCGTTCGTGATCGTGTTTGTCAGCGCGATTGCTCATGAATACCGCCATTTTGTTATTATGCGCGCTGCAAAAACTGACATAAAACGCGTTTAGATTCTTATTTCGCGCAGATGTGATAAACCTAATTTAATCAGAACAGGCAGAGCGTTAAACTCTGCTACAGGTAGATAACCATGAAACTCTTTTCTCGCTCTTCTTTATTTGCCAGTCTCGGGATCCTATTGACAGGCCTTACCGTGTCATTTTCAAGCTATGCCACTGTCAGTATCATAAAAGGCAAAACCGTTATTCCCCATGGCAACGCGACCTCAGACAGCGATATCACCATTAAAAACGATAAACTCGCATTTTCATTAGCCATGGGATCAGCACCGCCTTGGGGCGTAGCGCGAGGTTGTATTGTTGATATTGCAAACGTTGAAGCCGATGGGGCACTGAGCCTTGACCGCGTGGCGTTTGCGGATTTCATACCGAATGATTGGTCAAGCTGGCCCAACACATATCAAACCCTTGATGTGATAAAAGACAGCTCTGATGAAGCCATCGTTAACATTACCCGAGATTTTGGGCAGGTTGAAATAAGCACTACCTATAGTTTGCTTTCAGGCTCTGACATTATTCATGTACAAACCACTATGACCAATCAAGGTGAAGCGATCCCAGACATGCGTTCAGGGTTTACCTTATGGCCCGATGGGGGATACAAGTTTGCGGTACCAGAACATAAATCAAGCGATAAAAAGGAGCAGGCTGCGAATTTTATTGCTGATCGCTTTGTGGGCTATGCTGCCGATTGGGCGGTTGCCTTACACGCTCCTTACCTGAGCGAAACCAAACACCAATCAAGAGATTTATATACCCAGCATAGTTTGCAAAAAGGCCAAACTGTGACGTTCACAGGTGATTACCAAGTCTTGGCCAGCGGCGATTTAGCCCCAGTGGTACGGGCTGAAATTACCCGTAAAAACGCGAAAGCGGGCACGCTTTCAGGAGAAGTACGCACTCAAAGCGGAAACTTGCTCACACAACCTGCCATTGTCGTGACCAAAGACGATGTACCCTATATGTGGGGGTTAGGCCAAAATGGCCAGTATCAATTTGATTTACCCGTTGGGCAATACCAAGTCTATGCCACAGGCAAAGGCTATTCTGCGAGCAAAATTCATGACATTGAAATAACTGAAAAGCAAACCCAAACATTGTCGTTTAATGATCTTCTCGCCCCCGGTAAGGTCAGTGTTCAGGTAACCGATGCCAACACCAACGCGCCCCTTGATGCGAAAATTAAAATTGAAAAAGGCAATCAGCCATTGATTGAGTTTTTAGGTGCGCGCACGTTTTTCACTGAACTTGATAGTAAAGGCCAAGCGACATTTCCACTGGCCCCCGGTGAATACCAACTGAATATCTCTGCTGGTGGTGGTTTCAACGCAAAGCCTGAATTAATGAACACCAACGTCAAAGCTAATGAGACTACAAATATTACCAGTGCTATTACCATCAGTACGTACTCGACACAGCATGGTTGGTACGCAGGGGACTTACATCACCATGCTAACGTGCTCGAAGGCTCTACTTCCCCTGAGTATTTGGTGCGCTCGCAATTAGCTGCGGGATTAAATGTGTTGTTTGTGAGCGATCATGATTCGACCAAAAACAATGCTGAAATACAAGCGCTGGCAGATAAACGCGGTGTGCCTTTTGTTCCGTCAATTGAGGTGTCACCGTCGTGGGGGCATTTTAATGCATTCCCAATTGATAGCGGGGCACAGTTATCGGTCGACCCAGGGGTGGATGATATTCACACCCTGATCAAAGATATGCGCCGCATGGGCGCCACGGTAATCGCATCAAACCACCCGTATATTCCCTATGGTTACCTAAGCAGCTTGAATAAAAACACTGCTCCAGGTGGTTTCAACCCTAGTCTTGATTTGTTCGAATTAAACGCTGGAGTCGATAACGCGCCAACAATTGAGAAAGCCCATCAGCTTTGGTCACAGGGGTTGCCTTACTACTATACCGCAGGATCAGACACTCACGATGTATGGAATCAAACCAGCGGCTTAAATCGCATGTTCGTTTACACGGCCAGTAAACCCGATGCACATGCGTTCGCTCAAGCCATGAAAAATGGACGTTCTTATGTGTCATTCGGCCCGATCATTTACCCGCAAAATGTGATGTTTGGTGACACGGTTAAACTGGCAAAAGACCAACCTCAATTGCTTACAGTGGATCTGGTTGCAGTCAACGGCCTTAAGTCTATACAGTTGATTGGTGGCGTGAGCGAGTCTAGTCGTTCTGCCCAAATTCAAAATGAAAACTCAGGCGAACACAGCAGCAGAGTAATCAAGCATCAGGCACTCAGTGGTGATAGTGCGTCGATTACCTTTAACCTGCCTAAGGTATCGGGCTGGGCCGCCTTAGTGGTCGAAGATATGCAAGGGCACAAAGCTTATTCGAACCCGATTTGGTTAAAAGAGGTAGATAAAAGCCAGTTTTAATCAGTAGGCTTTAATCAGCAAAACGTGTATGCATTTACCCGTTTTCGTTGGTGTTATTTTAAAATGACCTTTCATGTATATTCACCTAACCTAGCGGTGGTCTTCACCGCTAGGTTCCTTACGACTTCATATACAAAACATGAAATGTACCAAGGCAATAAAAAATAGGCTTTGCGGACATTTGATTTTTTGGTTATAAAATAGATAGTTGTTAAGTCTGGGTAAAAACAGCCTCATTAATATGGATGATATTTGGGGACTCTTATTCTCCTCATCTCTTATATCTATATATCTGCTTTGGCAGAAAAATCGTGTGTGAATATTTATTTACATAAATTGATGTGTACATTGTTATCGTTAGTTTCGTCTGTTTAATGTTTTTTTCGCGTCATGTAACGAAAATTCCGCCATTTTTACTAGGTTTGAATGACGGTTCCGTTTTGATTAGATGCTTTTCATTAGGGATGGTTAAATGAAACGTTTTACTTATAAACAACACGAACATTTTCAATATCCTACTACCACAAAATTGCGCGCCGTATTTTCAAAGAGAGTGCATTAATGTTTTGTTGGTATCGCTCAAAGATTGTCGCCTATAGCGCGTTCATTTTGCTGGTTTCGTGTGGGGGCATTAACTGCGTATCGGCGCAGTCAGGCGTACCTGAGCTGCCAGAATCATCCGTTAGAATAAGCGGCTTTGGCACACTTGGCTTGACCCACAGCAGTGGGCCTGACGGGTGGGGGTATCGGCGTGCAATTTCTCAGCCCCAAAATGATGGTGGAACGCGAGCAGACACCGACTCACGGTTAGGTGTTCAAATGAACTACGCACCTTCTGTGCAATTTGAGTTAGTCGGTCAGTTAGTTGCCACTCGTCGTTCTTCGTACGCCCCTTTGAGCGACAGCATCGAATGGGCATTTGCAGCTTATCGACCTCAAACAGATCTAACCTTTCGCATTGGACGGTTAAACATAGACGCTTTTTTGTTAGCAAATTACCGCAACGTGGGTTTTGCCTATCATTTTGCCCGACCGCCAGTGGACTTTTATGCGTCGTTACCCCATACACTAGATGGCGCGGACATCAGCAAAACGCTGCAATTTGATGACAGCCTATGGCGCTTTAAAGCCTATGGGGGAAAGTCTCGTAGTGGCGATTTGTCTGAAAACGCGCGTGTTGCAGTGAAACCCGTTGTGGGTATCACCACAACCAGAGAAACAAGTGAGTTAACATTAAGAGCTGGGGTAGCGTATTCTGGCTTGTCAGACAATCCCACTGTGTTGAAACCTATAATAACGGGTTTAGAAAGTATCAGTGCCATTGAAATACCCGAGGTAGCAGAACAAGCACGGCAATTACAAGCAAGGCTTGATAGCTCAAACGCCCACGTCGTTTATTACACACTTTCCGCACATTACGAGGTAAGTGACTGGTTGTGGACATTCGAAGTGACCAAGGTGACGGGTCACCCCTCTGCACATATGACAAGTGGATATGCGGGTGCGGGTAAACGCTTCGATGCGGTGACCCTGTTTGCCGGCGTTAGTTTAATCTCAAGCCCAAATTTGCCTAACTTTACACCAGAGTGGTCATCCGCATTGACAGCTGTGTTAGGTGAGTCTGAAGCTGAGAAAATACAACGATTAGGTTCTGCAGCAGAGTTTGCAATCAATAAATCTGGTGCAAACCAACAAAGTTACTCGGTTGGCGCGCGTTGGGATTTTCATTCTAACATGGCGTTAAAAATACAGTGGGATCATATTCAAATTGATCATTACGGAGGAAGGTTGTGGGCTAATGCCACTATGGCGTCAGGGAATGCAAATGTAACCACTGTCTTGCTTGATTTTATATTTTGATGATGTCTTTTAGAAGCGTTGTTCAATATTGCATGTTTGGCATCGCATTACTTATATGCACTCATGCCAGAGCAGATTTTTATATTGTGGCGCATTCAAGTAATCAACAGCAGTCATTAAGCCAGAAAGAAGCGGTCAACCTATTTATGGGCCGTAGTCGTGCCTTTGCAAATGGAGAGTTCGCATTGGTATTTGACTTGCCCAGAAGCAAGCCTGTTTCCGGTGCTTTTTACCGAGCGCTAACCGGTTTGAGCATGGCGCAAGTCAACAGTTATTGGTCGCGCTTAATGTTTTCTGGGCAAAACATGCCGCCGCAACCCTTGCCGAATGAACGTGCCATGATAGATATCATTAAGCGTAATCCCAGTGCGATAGGGTGGTTAACATCCGTACCCAAAGATGAAAACCTTCGTGTATTGCTCATACTCAAGGAGCTTTCTTGAGCAAAATCACGCGCAGTATTCGCTTCACTGGTTTTCAAATGCGCCTGCTATTGGTTATCGTTTTAGGGGCCAGTGTATTCTCAATAGGTGCAAGTGTTGCGGCTTACTATTTAGGGCAGCAAAAAGCGATTGAGACGAGTCTGGCGAGTTTGAATGATTTGACGCAAGCGGTTGAAAAAACCGTTGCTATAGGCGCTTACGCGTCAGACCTTGTGCTACTTGAAGAGGTCGTTGAAGGATTGGCCCGAAATTCTCTTGTTGCCCGTGTGGAAGTCTACTCCAATAACGGTCAAATTTTGCTGCAATCCGCTGAGGTTGAATCTGCCGCTAACATCGATTCGCTGCCAGCCAGATCACCCTACATTGAGCGAGCACTTTATTCACCCTTTGACGCTGAGGAGCGTATTGGTGCAATACGGATCTTTGCACAACCCGCACATATCGCTGCCGCGTCAAGAAAAGAGGCAATGACGTTAACGGTGATGATGATAATTCAAGCATCAGTGCTCGCGTTGTTGCTTTACGCTGTAGTGACGTTTTTAATATCTCGGCCAATCACCCAACTTGCCATATCGTTACGTGCTATGCGTCCTGGTACACATGAGCGCCTAGATATTCCTGCTCTTCATAAGCGCGATGAAGTGGGTATGTTAATGAGCAGCGCAAACGCGTTGCTAGATTCAAATGCGCAAGCGCTGGAACGAGAAAGGGAGCTTAGAGCTGATGTTGAAGCGTTAGAAACGCAATATCGTCAAATTTTCGATTCAAGCAGTGCGGGCATTTTTGTATTAGACGGAAACGGTAAACTGGTAAATAGCAATCCAACGGTAGCAAAGGTCATTGGTGTGCCGCTTTTTAGATTATTGGAATTGCAAAATGAGGATTTTGTTAAGCAGGTTTTTCACCACGCTGAAGAACTGCAAGCGATGCAAAAAGAAGCGACTGAAACCGGAGAAACGGTTTCCAAAGATCTTGAACTCATTCCTCGCAGTGGGAGGAGGCGTTGGGTGCACTGCCTTATTTCAGTTCATCAAGCCGCGTGGCGCAAAGACAATGTAGCGAGTCAAATAACAGAGGGCGTTATATACGATATCACTGAGCGTAAACGCGCTGAGACAGCTGCGCTATTCAAAGCAGAACACGACGCTCTCACTGGGCTTAAAAATCGAGCTGCTAGTTACGAGTTAATTGAACGTTTTCTAATGGAAAGTACACAGGAAAGTACTCCCCTTAGTATATTGGGTATCGATTTAGACGGATTTAAACAAATTAATGATAAATATGGTCATGAAGCAGGGGACAATGTATTGATCGCCTGCGCTCAACGAATGCAAGATGCTGTAAGGCGTTCCTCCGATATGGTTGGCCGGCTTGGAGGAGATGAATTTGTTGTGGTAATGCAAAACATTGGGCCGACGGATAAAACGTTATACATAACAGCAGATGCACTACTTGTAGCACTCGCAAAGCCCATAGAAATAAGAAACGGAATAAATGTCAGTATAGGAGCAAGCATAGGCATTGCCTGTGCTCCACTTCACGGAAATAAACGAAAAGGGCTTCTGGATATGGCTGATGCGGCCATGTACGAGGTTAAGCGAACAGGAAAAAACACCTATGCGATGGCAAAGTTAAACCATTAAAATGATGTGGATTTGTAAATGTGTATTTATTCAACGCGCTAAATCGGCTGCATGTGTCCTTAGCCGAAAGAGAAGGTTAATTAAGCCAGAGGTAATATTTTATTTAGCTAGTCGCAAGTCCCGTTACGGTCGGTCTTTTTTTTCGCCTATGGCTTTATCGTTGCCCTTGCAGATGGTGTCATAACCGTCTCGGTAGTAGCGTAAATTGACGCAGGCTTCTTCGTAGCGCTTTTTAGCGGTGATAGCCTGTTGCGGGTACTGTTTGTTATTCATGGTCTTGCGCCATTCATTGCATTGTTGCTCTTGGCGTTTTACTTCGAGAATATCTTCACAGGGTTTCTGTTTGTTTGCGCAACCTGAAAGGCCGAGAACGAGTGTGGTGCTAACAAGGAGGATTATTTTTTTCATGCTACCTCTACGTATTTCCCGAGATCACTTTTAAGTGATTCAAATTTTTGTTGGTGTGACTCAAGCATAACCATATTTTTCAAATGCCGATACATCTGTTTTAGTGCATTGATGGCACGGGTTTCGGGTTTCTTCATTTGCGCGATGAGTTTTAAATTGCATTGCAAAATATTCAGGGCCACACCCGTATTAACTGGGGCCACTTTTTGAGCTTGAGTAAACGCATTATGGGCCTCTTGATATCGCCCGCAGTTGTAATGCTCTATGCCTTGTTTATTGAAATTTAGGTAATCGCGTCTACGCTGGGCTGATTGTTCGACACTGCTTTTCAGCGCATACAAGGTCCCTTCATCCAGCTGTTTACCACTTTTCGCCAGGGTTTTGCTCAACCGTTCGGCATCGTCATATTCACCTAAATCCAGCATGACTTTTATGGAATCAGGTGCAAAGGCGCTAGGGTATTTTTCAAAGCGCACTGCAATTTGCTGCTGACATTCGCTCAAGGTACGTTTTGCTTCGAGTAAACGCCCATCTAAGTAGTTGATCCGCGCAGTGAGAATATTCTCGTAGATATTGTAATCAAAGTCTTCATCAATTCTGGCTAGGGCATCGTCGTGACGGTAGCGGGCAATCGCCGTCATCATTTCGTGCTGGTAACGGCTACGCAGATGTTTGTCGTCACAGTGTTCTGCGGCATCTAAAATACTGCGAAAGTATGAGCAAAGATGAGAGATATCCCGGTGAATTGATTTTTTAGACAGCTCCCATACATCCAAACTACGTAGCTTAACCATTTCATAATGCTGATTTTGTCGAGCAATTTTACATGCGGTCAGTTGTCGCTCCACTGAGTAAGGCGCAATCTCAATGGCACGTTCGATGGCGATTAAAGCGCTAGGGTAGTCATGTTGCAACAAGTAACATTGGGCCAAAATATCTTGGGCTTCAAAAAGCATGGGATTGCGTAAGGATACATCCTGCGCAAGGGCAATAGCGGCATCGTAATTGGTTAGGTACATATCTGTTTTTGCTAGCGCGATGCTTACCCAAGGCTGGGGTTTTTGCGCCAACAGTGGCGTCAGCATGTGTTTCGCCTGAGAATATTCCCCGGCTTTCCAGTAAAGTTCAGCCAATAGGCGGCAACATGTTTTAGCGTAGCGCGTGCCAGACATGATCAGCTTGCGACAGGCCGCTATGGCATCGGGCGTATTATTTTTTTGCATGGCATCATAAACCGAGCGCAGTGCGATACGTTTATGGTAGGCCTTTGACAGGCGCAAATTTAACTGGGCTTGGGAAAAAGGTTTAATCAAATAGTCATCAGGTTGGTGCTCGACACTGCTAAATACAACCGGACGGTCAGAATCTGCGCTGACTACCGCGAACACGGTTTCTGGTTTAACCAGATTTTTTTGTCTGGCTTCTTCTAAAAACTGATAACCATTCTTTTTGCCCGCCCCCAAATGTAGATCACAAATGATAAAATCGAATTTCTCTTTTTTACATGCAGCAAGCGCCGAATCGGCGTTTTGAACGGCTACAACAGATTGCGCCCCCATGTTGTTAACCACACCGCGCAGGAGTGTGAGAAAGGGGCGTTGGTCGTCCACAATCAATACACGTTTGTCAGAATAATTCATGATCTATCTACCTTTAGTGTCCGTTACATAAGGTGCTGGCTGGTGGTAATGCAATATATGTTTTATCTCAATTTTATCAAAAGGGTAAATAATTAACCTCTTTCACAGTGTATAAATTACACGTATTTAAGCAAAGTTAGTTATGTGATCTTATCCTTTAGTATGAGTTTTGTCGTGGATACCAGAATTTGCGCTGTCCAGATATCGCCGCTAACAGTAGGATGTGTGTTAATCTAGAGGCATAATTCGAGTTAGTTATTTATCATAAACGCATTGGAAAAAACCAATGATAAGAGAAGCTTAGGTGTTTGATTTTTGTATAGTAGGCGGCGGTATGGTCGGCGCAGCAACGGCATTAGGCTTAGCGCAAAAGGGATTCTCTGTGGCGTTAATTGAAACCAATATGCCAAAACCGTTCGAGGCAACTGACGAGCCTGATATGCGCGTGTCAGCCATCAGTGTCACCTCACAAGCGTTACTTGCGTCTTTAGGGGCGTGGCAACATATTGAAAGCATGCGTACGTGCACTTATCGGCGTTTGTCAGTGTGGGAGAACTCCTCAGGGCGCACTGATTTCGATAGCGCTGATATTCAAGCAGAGCGCCTTGGCTACATCATTGAAAATCGTATTTTACAGCTTGGCCTGCACGCAGCGTTATTGCAGTGCGAAAATGTGACTTGGTTTACCCAAAGTGAGATTACTAAGCTCGTCACTCATGGGTTCCCCGAGGTGCATTTTGCTGACCAGAGTCAATTGACCTGTAAATGGTTAATTGGGGCTGATGGTCTGCATTCTCGCGTGCGCACAGCAGCGAATATTGGTACCAAAGGATGGCAATATCGCCAGCAGGCGTTTGCTATTCAAATTATCACCCATGCTGCCCAGCAAGACATCACTTGGCAACAATTCATACCAACTGGACCTGTGGCCTTTTTGCCCATGTATGGGCAGTTTGCGTCACTGGTGTGGTACAACACCAGTGACAACATCAATCACTTAAAAGCATTATCTAAAACTGCACTCAAGCAGGAAATTAAAAAAGCGTTTCCAAATGAGTTAGTGGATTTTGATGTGCTAAAAACAGCCCGTTTTCCTTTGATGCGAATGCACGCGAATCAATACGTTAAGCACCGGGTCGTGCTGGTGGGTGATGCGGCTCATGCTATTAATCCGCTGGCTGGTCAAGGGGTCAACCTTGGTTTTAAAGATGTGGCTGCGTTACTTGATTGCATCGATGGGGATAACCCCTCAGCGGAAAATATCACGGCGTATGAAAGCAAGAGGCGCAATGATAATTTACTCATGATGAGTGCTATGGATGCAATATACAGCACATTTAAACAGCGCAACCCGTTAGTCAAAGCAGCGCGTAATATCGCTTTGAAACTGGCTAATAATGGCGGCGTAGTTAAACAGCAAGTCATGAAATATGCCATGGGGTTAGATTAAGCTGGCACAATGCTTTCATCATAAAAAACTGAACACCATTTTAGGAGAATAATAATGATAAAACGTCTACTGATACCCTTCGCACTGAGCGCGGTAGTGAGTGCTTGTTCTACTTCCCATGACCAAGGTGCTAGTGCTTTGCAAGCGCCGAATGCACAGCAAGCACAAAACGTGGTCAATACCCAGCGTAATCAAGCGCAGCTGCAAACCTTAGTGGAGCAGTACACTAAGCAGTTTTTGCGTTATGAGCCGCTATTATCCACCGCGATAGGTGTACCAGAATCCTTAGCGGGAGCGGGTTACAACAGGCGTTTTACCGATTTTTCTGCCATGGGCATGCGCAAGCTGCAAGACGATATGAATACGGCAGCCATGGCGGTGGCGAAAGTTGATAACAAGGGTTTCGCTCAAGATGAAAAGCGACATCAACAAATAGTGACTGACATTTTACGCTATTACGCTGGCTTCTCTGAATTTCACGGCGGTTACATTGACACATGGGCCGGGCATTTACCCTATATTATTAACCAGCTTTCAGGTCCGTTAATCGATGTTCCTAAAGTGATGCAAGTGCAGCAGCCTGTATCGAATTTTGAAGAAGCACAGGATTATATCGCGCGATTACAACACTTCGATTTTCTCGTTGCCGGTGTGGTTGAAAAATATAAAACGGATAAATTAAACGGTGTGCAATTACCGAAAAAGCTCTATCCAAAAACCTTAGCGTATTTTGAGAACTTTTTAGGCAGCCCGGTTGCTGAACATGCCTTAGTGACCTCGTTCGCCAAAAAACTTGAACAAACGCCCCTAAGCCAAGATGAACAAACCGCTTTGATTAAGCAGGCACAAGAGGCATTAACTAATGTGGTTTACCCTGCTTATCAAACCGTGAAAGACACTTTATTAGCGACCCAAGCGAACGCGCCTCAAGGGGATGGAATTTGGGCGCAGCCTAATGGCGACGCTATGTATCTGCACGAGGTGCGGTATTTAGGTGATTCAAGCATCACACCGGATGACATTCACCAGTTAGGGTTAGATGAAGTCGCGCGGATCAGCACTGAAATGGACACTATTTTGCGTGCTCAGGGTTACGACGAGGGGCCTGTTGGTGAGCGTATGGTTTTGCTGGCTGAGCAACCTGAATTTTTATATCAAGACAGTGACGAAGGGCGTGCGCAGCTATTAAATGATCTTAACGGACAAATAGCCGAAATAATGGCTAAAACTGATATGTATTATGGCGCTTTGCCGACGCAGAAGGTTGAGGTCAAGCGTATTCCTAAAGTCACCGAAGCAGGGGAAGCCGGTGGCTATTATTCCCAGCCATCATTAGATGGCGAGCGCCCAGGGATTTTTTGGATTAACCTTCGAGACATGTCAGCTGTCCCCAGCTTCTCGCTAAAAACACTGACTTACCATGAAGCTGTACCTGGGCATCATTTTCAGATTGCCCTTAACATGGCACAGCAAGATATAGGTCTACTTAGGCAGAACGCACCTTTTAATGCGTATGTGGAAGGTTGGGCGCTTTATTCCGAGCTAGTCGCCAAAGAAATGGGCATGTATGAAAATGATCCCTTTGGTGATTTAGGGCGCTTACAAGCAGAGCTATATCGTGCGGTGCGCTTAGTCGTGGATACTGGGCTGCACCGTAAAAAGTGGACGCGTGAACAAGCAATTGAATACTTTCATGAAACCACGGGCACGGGCATGACGGATGTGATCGCAGAAGTTGAGCGTTATATGGCGCTACCGGGCCAAGCCCTTGGTTACAAGCTCGGCATGCTGCAGTTTGTTGAGTTGCGCCAAATGGCTGAGCGAGAGCTGGGAAGTGAATTCGATTTGAAACGTTTTCATGATCTGTTGCTTTTACCCGGTGCCCGCCCCATGTCAGTAGTTAGAAGTGATGTCAAACGCTGGATTGCCAGTAATGGTGCGGGTTAACGCTCTTGGTATGAAGACCACTACAAATGAAAGTTAATAGCGATAAAGCTTGTTAAGCGCATCAATCGTTTTTAACTGCATGAGGAGAAACATTAATTGACAGTTTTAATTATTTTGGGCGTCTTGTTCATCGCCTTATTAATCGTTGTACCTTTGCTTGAACGTTCAAGCTTTAGAATATCCAACGAGCAAATGTCAAAAATGAGCCGTTGGATATTGCCATTGTTGGTTGTGATGGTCGTTATCCAGCTCATCATGCACTTTACCGCTAACTGACTTATTTGATACTCGCTACGGGATCACTAAACGGAAAAATTATGGCTTCGAAAATACTCTTTTTAGCGGGCAGTGCTCGCAAGGATTCACTCAATAAAAAATTGGCTAAAGTCGCGTATGAATTGGCGTTAGAGCAGGGCGCTGATGCGACATTTATCGACTTAAAAGACTTCCCCATGCCGATTTACGATGGTGACGATGAAGCCACCAATGGTTTACCTGAAAATGCAATTAAATTGAAACAGCTGTTTATTGAGCATTCAGGGGTGTTTATTGCGTCACCTGAATACAACAGCTCTTTCTCTGCATTACTTAAAAACAGCATTGATTGGATCTCACGCCCCCATGTTGAGAAGGAACGGCCGTTATCAGCCTTTACCGATAAAGTGGCTGCACTTGCGGCTACTTCCCCTGGCGCGCTTGGAGGGCTGCGTGGTTTAGTGCCGCTTCGGATGCTACTTGGCAATATTCAGGTGATGGTGATCCCTGAGCAATTGGCAATCGGTGGTGGAATGACAGCGTTTGATAATCAAGGAAAGCTCACAGATGAAAAGCAACAACGTGCCTTGGGATTAATTGTTGCTCGGCTAATTTCTGAAACATCGAATTAGTCTTGTAAGCACGCTAGACCGGTAAACGGGACAGTAAAAAGCCGCTGGACGTAACGTCACCGCGGCTTTTTACTGGTAATTTACTTGAGAAGGAAACAAACAAATCAGTCGCCTTGCAAGTGAATAAGTCTACTCGCTTTTGTCCCAAATACCTTTTTCGCTCTCGCCTTGAATTTCACAATCACCGGTGCGATATTCCATATTTTTTCCATTTTTGTGCTTGTCAAAATAGTCTTTACTAATGGCCACTATCGTTGGGGTAAGCATGACGATAGCAATAATGTTAATCACCGTCATCAAGCCCAGTGCCATATCAGCGGCAGCCCAAACTTCTGGTAAAGCGGCCATAGAGCCCCACAAAATCATCGCCAAATAACCTGTGGTATAACACGCTCTGCCGAGTTTATTATCAAGCTTGAACATATGCAGGTTACTTTCACCGTAAGCATAGTTTGCCACCACAGACGTAAAAGCAAATAAGCTGATAGCGGCTGCAACAAATTCTGTACCGCCACCACCTAAATGGCTACTCATGGCATTTTGGGTTAAACGGATCCCTTCCATCTGGTCGCTTGATGAACCGCCCGCAAGCAATATTACAAACGCAGTACAGGTACACAAAATCATGGTGTCGATAAACACCCCAAGCATTTGCACATAACCTTGTGAAACCGGATGATTCGGGTTCGGTGTGGCACTAGCCGCTGCATGAGGCACACTACCTGAGCCCGCTTCATTTGAATAAAGCCCCCGCTGTACACCATTTTTAAAGGCAGCGCCCAATGCACCTGCACCGGCTTCTTGCAAGCCAAAGGCTGACTTGATGATATCCATCAGCATCCCAGGGAGCATGTCGATGTTCATAATGGTCACGAATAAGGTGACCGCTACGTAGCCCACTGCCATAAAAGGAACAACCCACTCAGCGAAACGAGCAATAGCACGAAGCCCGCCCACTACGATAAGTGCCGCTAATCCGATGATGACTAACCCTGAGTGCAGGGTAGGGATATCGTAAGCGAAATTTAGCGCGTCAGTAATCGTGTTGGCTTGCACGGCACTGAAGATAAAGCCATAACCAAGGAACAAGAAGAGTGCGAAGGTAATAGCTAACCAACGTTTGTTTAATCCTTGTTGAATATAATAAGCGGGCCCACCACGATATTCGCCGTTATCATCACGTACCTTATAGAGTTGGCCTAAAACACTTTCGGCAAAGCCGGTTGCCATTCCAAGTAGAGCAATAACCCACATCCAAAATACAGCGCCAGCTCCGCCTAATGAAATCGCTACTGCGACACCTGCTAAGTTACCTGTACCCACCCGAGCGGATAAACTGGTACACAGCGCTTGAAAAGAACTGATCCCTGCTTTGTCACTTTTGTTACTGCCTTTCATGACACCGAACATGTGCGTAAAGTGGCGTAACTGAATAAAATTTAGTTTAAAGGTAAACCAAACTCCCGCAATGATAAGCAGGTAAATCAATACCTGACCATCACCCCATAATATATTGTTGATAAAACTGACAAGTTCAGAAATCAAAAGACGTTCCGTAATTTTTAATTATATGATGATTGGAATAAAGTGTGCCGCGTAAAGCCGGGTGTGTCTAGGTTCAAACGGGAAAAGGGCAGTAAAAAGGCAAGGAAAAAGACTGGAAAAGCTTAATTAAAATAAATTTGTCGCTCAAACGAAAAAAGCCAGACATTAGTCTGGCTTTTTAAGCATATACTGATGATATTAATCACTAAATATGGCTGGGATAGCTGGATTCGAACCAACGAATGACGGGATCAAAACCCGTTGCCTTACCACTTGGCGATATCCCAATAAAACAGATATCAACAATCTATTTATTGAAAAAATGGCTGGGATAGCTGGATTCGAACCAACGAATGACGGGATCAAAACCCGTTGCCTTACCACTTGGCGATATCCCAAACATGGTGCGGAAGGAGAGACTCGAACTCTCACGCCGTGAAGCACTGGAACCTAAATCCAGCGTGTCTACCAATTCCACCACTCCCGCACATTTTTTCCCTGTTTCTCTATTATAAACATAGTCAAACAGGAAATGGTGGCTACAGCGGGATTCGAACCTGCGACCCCATCATTATGAGTGATGTGCTCTAACCAACTGAGCTATGTAGCCATTCCTTCTCTCCCTCTCAGAAGAGGCGCGTATTATGCTGATTAGGCTTTTAGTCGTCAACCGTTTTTTTAAAGCAAAATGTTTGATTGCTCGCATAATAAACAGCTGGTGTGAATTTACTCTATTTGTGAGTAAAAAATTGGCAATATGAGTCTGTTTTTGTGTTTACTCTGGTTTAATAGATTTGTTTTTATAGAAATTGAGCCGCTAAAACCACACAATTCCTAACATTAACGGCGTCTTTTTGAGGAAACTAAATAAAATTTTCAATCGACTTTTCTTGTCTTAGTTAATTTAGAGGTATCTTTTTGCTAAAAAAACGTTTGGCAGATGCTGAATCAGTATTTTATGTCAAAGAGGTGTGGATGTTTCAGTGTTCTTTTACTTGAGATTTTACAAGAACCTTCTATCTGAACCTTTTTTGTAAATTTGCCCTTGATTGCGCAAGCTAAGCTCTGGCAACTTTAGATGGGACTGGTTTGGAAGGATCCCGCAGTATCATTTTCATTCCTGCCGATACAAGCACGCTAGCCGCCGTAAAAAGCTGTTGGCAATGAGTGCCTGTTTAGTGCGCATTTATTATCACGAAAGACGTTTATTTTAAGCCCCCTACATCCTATTAGATTCAAAAGTAATGACGAATGAACGATTGAGATGCAAAGTACCAGTGGTGTAATTAAAACGTCTGAAAGTGGCTCACAGCAGCAGGGATTAGTATTGGCTCAATGGGATGACAACGTCAGCGAAGCCTTATTGCGATTGATGCAGTTAATGGGAAACCCAACCGATACAGCCATCCTTGATGAAAGCCGTCTTCGAGAGCTTTATTGCGCTGTGTTAAGGGGAGAATAGGGGTCTTTAAGCAGGCGTGCTTTTGGGGCAGCAAACGAAATTGCTCATGCAATAGAATACTTATTCAATCACTTAGGGCTGAATGCCACTATTGATGATATTGCTACCAAAGTGGGCGATGTGAGTTCATATCAGTTCAGCCGGGAATTCGAACGTAGGTACAGGCAATCACCGAAACAGTGAGGCACACAAGGAATTGCTAACGGTGTGGCCGTTGTTTGTTACGCTACACGCAAACTCTAGACTCCCATCATCCCTCCACTAAGAAGTTAGACTCTATTCAATTTGTGTTAGCTCAACGTGCATAGCCTGTTAAGTGATATTAGCGAACGGCTTTAATGCCAATAGTAAAAAAGTAAAAGCCGTTTTCGTCAAAGTTATCGTTTGATTCACGCCACAGCCATAATCCAAGCTCAGGAATTTCATAGGTGTAACCGTTATCATGTGTGACTGGCGAGTGCCCTGTGAGTGCTTCGATTTTTGCTAATGCACTCTTCACCGGTAAGCTCAGAATAGACTCGCCTAATAAGGTGACATCGTATAGTTCACTGTAAGCAAATTCGATGGATTCAACTGCCGCTGGATCACCCTGGTAAGATACATGCAAATCGTTACGGTAAAAAGCGTCACTTGCTAGTTTGCGTTCAGGATACTTATTGATGGATTTGAAAGGCTGATTTAGGGTATTTAGTACTTGCTCTCTGGGGGCATCTAAAGGGATTTTCGTGGTGCCTAAAGACGGCTGTATATCAAATATAGGTTTCATTCGGCTTCTGTTTCTAGTCAATTTTTAGCTGATTGTAAGTGATATGTGGATAGTAAATTCACTGTTGATGAGCATTAGGGGTCTATATGCGGAGCTAAATGCTTAATCATTTAACCCTAGCAGCACTAACATTCGCCATTACCAAAACGGTACACAGGCCGCGCTAAAAATACACTACAAAGACTAACAACGCTATTTTATATCAGATTGCGGAAAGGATCTTAAGCGAACCTGTTCCAGTTTGCGCGTGATCAGGGAAACATCTGGGTTATCAATAAAATCTGACATGAGCTGCATACCATCGACAGACATATTTTTCGTGGTGTCACGGTCGTAGAATTGGGTGATATCCTGGTTATCAGCGAATATGTAAGGCTCCTGGTTTGAATGGTAATTGTGGGTCCGTGTTGCTTGCAGATGCGGGGACAGATAGCCCAAATTTTTACTGAGCGTTTCTTGGATATCTGCACGGCCAATAAAGGACATGAACAATCGTGCAGCCGGTTTGTTTTGCGCATTTTTAGGGATCATAAACACCTCAATGGGTGTTTCTTCGAATAACGGTAATTTACTGTCTATTTGTGGAAAACGGAAAAAACCGATATCGTCACGAAATTGCTCAACAAACTGTTGCTCCACAAAACTGCCTAATAACGTCATACCTGCCAGATCTCTATATACATAGGGCATAGCATCCTGCCAATTTTTTGCTTGGCTACCCGATAAAAAATAACCTAAATCGATAAGTTGCTTCAAAGCGCTAAAAACCGATTTTACCCTTGGCTCGGTGTAGTCTATTTTTCCAGCCATTAATTGTTGATGAAAGGCGAGGCCGTTGATACGTAAGTTCAGGTAGTCAAACCATGCCGCCACAGGCCATTTTTCTTTCCCACCGACCACGACAGGCGTAACGCCATTTGATTTTAGGGCTGCGCAAACAACCAGAAATTCACTCCAAGTTTTAGGCGGCTCTATCGCTAGACGGGAAAAGAGTGATTTTTTGTAATAGATACTCCATTGGTAAAAAGCGAAAGGCGCTGCATATAAACTATCACCTTGTTGCACTGTTCTCGTTATCCTTTGAGGAAAGTGCGTGAGCCAGTTATTCTTCTGCCACAAATCGTCCAACGGCTCTAATAGACCTTGGGAGGCAAACTGATTCATACGTTCTCCCGCTTGCCAATATACGACATCAAATCCATTTTTTTGGGTTAGCCACTTCTCTATCGATGCTTTGTACTGTTTGTCGTTTTGCACCGTAAACACAATCCGTAGATTTTGATGCTGCTGTTCAAATGCTTCTGCTAATTGATGGTATGCCGCTCGCTGTCCTTTGCTGGCCACTAATAAGCTAATGTTTAGGGTCTCATTCGTTTTGGCATGAGGGGCGGCCATATTCAAAAAGCAATAAAGCAGCATGAAAGGCCAAAAGCGCATAATAAAAATACCTAAAGTTGAAGTGGCTTAGTTAATTTTTAAGCCCCAATTTAGCACGGCAACACACAGCTAAGATGCAGTGCGCGAGTTAACGTAATAGTGAGTTAACGTGATACTAGTGTACATTAGGTGTTTTTCCTTAATGCTTTAGTCGATGAACGCTGGTGTGAATTACCCAGCACATAACAGACCACGTTCTAGGCATAAAAAAACAGAGCTAAAAAGCTCTGTTTCTTTCAAAAAAGGGGGGAGATACGCTAGCGGATCTTAAAAATAGCTATACGTTGAAACGGAAGTGGATAACATCGCCGTCTTTAACAATGTATTCTTTACCTTCTAAGCGCCATTTACCTGCGTCTTTGGCACCTTGCTCACCATTGAATTCAACAAAGTTGTCGTAACCAATGACTTCGGCGCGAATAAAGCCTTTCTCAAAATCGGTATGAATGATACCAGCCGTTTGCGGCGCGGTAGAACCAATTGGGAAAGTCCATGCGCGCACTTCTTGTACACCAGCAGTAAAGTAGGTGTTTAAGTTAAGAAGGCTGTAGCCACTTCGAATAACACGGTTTAGCCCTGGTTCTTCAAGGCCCATTTCAGCCATGAACTCAGCACGTTCGTCGTCTTCTAACTCACCAATTTCTGCTTCCATTTCCGCGCAGACTGCAACAACAACAGCGTTTTCGCCTTCGGCGATGCTGCGTACTTTATCCAGGTATGGGTTATTTTCAAAACCATCTTCGTTCACGTTGGCAATATACATGGTTGGCTTAAGCGTTAAGAAGTTCATGTAGCTAATGGCTTTTAGTTCTTCTTTTTCAAGCTCAACGGAGCGCAACAACTCGCCTTCGTCTAAATGCGGCTTAATTTTCTCAAGTACTTTAAGTTCGAACTTGGCATCGCCATCACCACCTTTGGCACGTTTGGCGACGCGTAAAAGGGCTTTCTCTGTGGTTTCTAAATCTGCTAGCGCCAATTCAGTATTGATAATATCGATATCGTCTTGGGGGTTAATTTTACCTGCAACGTGAACTATGTTGTCGTTATCAAAACAACGAACAACATGACCAATCGCATCGGTTTCACGGATATTTGCTAAGAATTTGTTACCAAGGCCTTCGCCTTTAGATGCGCCTTCGACCAATCCCGCTATATCCACAAACTCCATCGTGGTAGGTAAGATACGTTTTGGGTTAACGATAGCAGCTAGCTTGTCTAAACGAGGATCAGGAACAGGTACTACGCCCGTGTTCGGCTCAATCGTACAAAACGGAAAGTTTGCGGCTTCGATACCGGCTTTGGTCAAAGCATTGAAGAGCGTTGATTTACCTACGTTTGGTAATCCCACTATGCCGCATTTAAAACCCATTTTTAGATCCTCTTTATCTTTAATATCAGTATTAACTGATGTGCTTATTCTGCTTTGAATGAATGCAGCCTGTTCATGGCTTTTTTCATATCATCTTTTATTAGTATTTCAATACAGCGGACGCCCTCATCTATTGCGGCATCCATTTGTTCTTGTTCCTTCGCGGGGGCTTTGCCTAATACGTAGCCTGACACCTTGCCTTTATGACCAGGGTGGCCAATGCCTACACGCAAACGATAAAAATCTTTGTTATTTCCCAAGCTTGATACAATATCGCGAATACCATTTTGGCTTGAACTGCCGCCTAATTTAAATTTGGCGATGCCAGGGGGCAAATCGAGTTCATCATAGGCCACTAAAATGGATTCAGGGGGAATGCGATAAAATCCGGCTAATGCCGCAACCGCTTGACCACTTTTATTCATATAAGTGGTGGGAATGAGCAAACGTATATCTTGGCCACCTATCGTCACACGACCGGTATAACCAAAAAACTTACTTTGTAAACTCAGAGTACAATTGTGCATCCGGGCAAGGTTTTCAACTAACCAAGTACCGGCATTGTGGCGGGTGTATTTGTATTCGAGGCCTGGATTACCCAGGCCTACAATAAGTTGTATGTTAGACAAACAACTTATTCCGCAGCAGCTTCTTCACCTTCGGCATCATCTTCTTCAGATTCTACGCTTGGGCCTTTAGCAGTTTTAACGGTTACAACAGCTAGATCGTGATCTTCGCCTTTAGCAAGCTCAACAGACGTTACGCCTTCAGGAAGAGCGATGTCTGACAAGTGAAGAGTCTGACCAAGTTCAACGTTAGTCACGTCAACTTCGATGAACTCAGGCAAGTCCGCTGGCAAACAGCTAATTTCTACGTCAACCATGTGGTGCTCAGCGTGGCCACCATGAGTTTTAATAGATTCTGCTTTATCTTCGTTTACGAAGTGTAAAGGTACGTTTGTTTGAAGAGCTTGCTTCGCATCAACACGTAAAAAGTCCAAGTGAGTTACACGAGGCTTGAACGGGTGACGTTGCATGTCTTTAATAACGGCTTCAACTTTTTTACCGTCAACATTCAAGGTAAGAACGTGAGAGTAAAAAGCTTCGAATTCTTGCGCTTGGAAAACTTTGTTATGTGACAAAGTTAAAGAAACGGCTTCTTTACCAAGGCCGTATAATACAGCTGGTACTTTGTCTTCGTGACGTAGGCGGCGGCTCGCACCTTTCCCTAAATCAGTACGGACTTCTGCGTCTAGAGTGAAAATTCCTTCAGACATGAGATAACTCCAATAAGTAAGTAATAAAGTGTAGATTTCTGCGACCAAAATCTACTATGTTCGCTAAATTAACCCGTTATCAAAACAAGATAATTTGCAGCCCTATAAAAAGGGCGGCGAATGTTACCACTGACATAGTAAGTTAACAAGAAAGATCTCCGTTGTTGTCTATCTAAAGCGGGCCAGCATGCAACGCATCCGTTCAGGAGCCAAAACAGCAATTGGGGGCGAGGATTCCGATGTGCATCAACGCGAAGTATTCACCTCCTGGGACTGCTCTTGTTGTGTATTGATTGCCCGAATGGGATAGGGGATCACAATTCCTTCTTGACGAAAACGTTTATGTAACGCTTTTATAAAAGCTGATTTAATAAAAAAGCGGTTAAAATACTCTTCAGCCCGCAGCATCACAGTAAAATTTATACTTGAACTATCAAAGGTGTGAAAAACCACAAACGTATCATAGTCATCTATGCCCCATTTATGAGAGTGCAATATTTTCCTTGCGACCTCTAAGACCACACGCTCGACGTGCTCTAAGTCTGAATCGTAATGCACTCCCACATCGACCGGTACAGACAACTCTTTTTCAGGGTAGTAATAATTGATCACCTTTGATTGTGACAGCATGCTGTTGGGCATCACCACAATATTGTTCGGTAGCATTTTAATCCAAGTAGAGCGCCAACCAATTTTTTCGACAAAGCCTTGCTCGCCAGAATCCAACTCAACAAAATCGCCCACCCGTATGGGTTTATCGATAACCAGTTGTACGCCAGAAAAAAAGTTTTCCAAGGTGGGTTGCAGGGCGAGTGCCACGGCAAGTGAGGTAATACCCAAAGATGCCACAATAGGCGTAATAGAAATTCCTAGGGTGCCTAAAATGACTAAACTGCCAATCCCGATAATGAGTATTTTGCTGGTACCTCGAATAATACTCTGGCTGTTGCGTAGGGCCTCTGACGTGTCAGCGTAACTGACCAAAAGTTGATTGCAAAATCGCTCTGCAAATACCAGCAATGCGATGATAATGCCTATTTGCGCCGTGACATCGACTTGTTTATAAAACTGATCGGATATCAATTCGTATTTAAGTAGCAGGTATTGCAGGAGGTAAAGATTGATGACAAGAATAAATATATTCAGCGGTTTACTCAAAGAGTCGAGCAGCACGCTGGTGACATGTCGGCCTTCACTGCGCTTTATTCTTTGTAATTGCACCAATACGAAGCGTTTTACTAAGTACATGGTGATTACACTGATAGCCACTAGCCCGCCAACAACCAGCCACGGGTAAGGGATAAACTGCCAAACTTCTTGCATCGTTATTCCACCAACAGTTTAAGGTATCGTGGTGGCGCAAGTTATGTACCAAACCCAGTTGGTTGGCTATAAATGGTTAATAAAGAGGTAGAAAATGAGCACAAAAAAGCCGCTGTAAAAGCGGCTCAATAGATTCTCACTCAGCACACGTTAGTATTCAAACATCGCCGAGATTGATTCTTCGTTGCTCACGCGGCGAATGGCCTCAGCAAGCATGTTTGATAAGGTCAATTGCTTCACTTTATCAAGGGCTTTTATTTCTGGGCTAAGGGGGATACTGTCAGTGATGATAATTTCATCAATTACAGAGTCACGCAGGTTTTGTGCCGCGTTGCCCGAGAAAATAGCGTGGGTAGCATAAGCGAAAACATTCTTAGCTCCGTGGGCCTTTAAGGCTTCTGCCGCTTTGGCTAAAGTGCCACCAGTATCAATCATGTCATCAACTATAATGCAGTCACGATCTTGTACATCACCTATGATGTGCATAACTTGAGCAACGTTCGCTTTAGGGCGTCGTTTATCGATAATGGCAAGGTCGGTGTCGTTTAGCAGTTTTGCTACCGCACGAGCACGCACAACACCGCCAATATCTGGAGAAACAACCACTGGGTTTTCAATGTTACGACGACGCATGTCATCTAACAAAATCGGTGTACCGAAGGCGTTATCAACAGGCACATCGAAGAAGCCTTGAATTTGCTCTGCGTGTAAGTCAATAGTCAATACGCGGTCAACCCCAACGTTTGACAAGAAATCGGCAACGACCTTGGCAGTAATTGGTACACGGGCAGAACGTACACGACGGTCTTGACGAGCATAACCAAAGTAAGGAATAACAGCGGTAATACGGCCTGCCGAAGCACGACGAAATGCATCAATCATGACAATCAATTCCATTAAGTTGTCATTGGTAGGTGCACAAGTCGATTGGATAATAAAAACGTCTGAGCCGCGCACATTTTCATGTACTTCTACGCTGATCTCCCCATCGCTAAAGCGCCCAACACTGGCGTGGCCAAGTTTGGTATACAGCCTGTCGGCTACTTTCTGTGCAAGTTCAGGTACTGCGTTTCCAGCGAAAAGCTTCATGTCTGGCACGTTAAATTCCTCAGTGCGTAAAAGTGAAAATGGCTGGGATAGCTGGATTCGAACCAACGAATGACGGGATCAAAACCCGTTGCCTTACCACTTGGCGATATCCCAAAAATACTCTGTATTAATATAACCTTTCGCCGCGTAATGACGCGTTTTACTTGCGCTAGCTAATGCTACCTAGGTGCGCTAATTTGTCGTGCACGGGAGACACATCGACTCCTTTGGAGACAAAACCTGAGCAACCTGATGGTAAATTAGCAAGTACATTTTCTGCTTCTTGGTTACTGGTAAAGACCGCAAATAAACAAGCACCTGTGCCTGTCATTCGAGACGGCGCGTATTCTAACAACCAGCGTAATGTATTTGCAACATTCTCAAAGCGATTACAGACTAATTGCTGGCAGTCGTTATGTGTTTGGTCAAAATCATACTCTTGCCAAGAAATAAGTGGTGTATTTCTGGGCAAATCAGGGGCGTTAAATACCTCAGCGGTAGACACGTGACATTCAGGAAACACAACCAGGTAGTGCTTCTGCGCAATATTTACAGGCGTTAGCTGCTCGCCAACACCCTGAGCAAAAGCGGTATTGCCCATGACAA
This sequence comes from Paraglaciecola sp. T6c, assembly GCF_000014225.1. Classification (NCBI taxonomy): domain Bacteria; kingdom Pseudomonadati; phylum Pseudomonadota; class Gammaproteobacteria; order Alteromonadales; family Alteromonadaceae; genus Paraglaciecola; species Paraglaciecola sp. T6c. The sequence goes on along the minus strand of NC_008228.1, from coordinate 3,111,348 downwards.
AAACCGGCACATCAGCACCTAACGCTAGGCCTAATTCCGCCAATTCTGTCAGGCTTAGATTACATTTCCATAAATAGTTAAGGGCAATTAATGTGGTCGCCGCATTAGACGAGCCTCCTCCAATTCCCCCCCCCATGGGCAACACTTTACGTAATTGGATGTCGCAACCTTCGGAGCAGCCCGTATGTGTTTGTAATAAACGTGCCGCCTTAACGATAAGGTTGTCTTCATTTGCTACCCCGTCTATTGGCGTGAGCAATGTAATTTCAGCATGGGGCGTAACCGTAAAAGCCAATTCATCGCCTTTATCCAATAGTTGAAATAGGCTTTGCAATTGATGATAGCCGTTGGGGTAACGGCCATTGATGTGTAAAAACAGGTTCAATTTGGCGGGGCTTGGCCACCAATCTATTGTTTGGTCCATTGATTTACTCTGATTAAAATTTGATTCCCAAGAGCGGAATTGTTGAGCTTTATATTGTGAGGCAGCCAAACATCATCCACTTGGTGGTAGTCTTGGTAAGTGATCAGCCAACCCGCACAGCTGTCACAAACAGGGATTAGCTGCTCGATTACGCCACTTTGCGCATAAATGACCTTGTCAATGGGCTGAGCTTGGCCTTTAATCCAAAATGGAAATTGCGACACCGGGATTTGCCACCCGGTAATTCGCCATATTAAATGGCTGGCATCCGTATCTTGATACTGCTCATCGTCTGTACTGAGCTCAGCAGACTCTTTGTCTCCCTGCATAGTCAGAATATTAATGCCCAACATAGTATTGAGAGAAAGATGGTAGCTATCGTCGATTTGTTGCCAATTTACATTCGCGCTGAACTTTTCATCGCTACCTTTAAAGGCCATACGACCTTTTAATTTCCAATGCTGTATCTGACTTAACTTAGCTTGATGTTCTTGACTATTAACCTGAATATTTTGGGGTGGAGGCGTCGCACACGCGTTGAGTAAAATCGTAATAAGAATAAGTAATGCGAAATGTATTGTTGAACGCACGCTCACAGGCACCATACTTAGAAAATGAAAGGAGGCTATAGGAACATACATAGCAGGGTGCTTTCAATAGTTTTACCTTTTGCGTACAATGCCGCCCTGATCTGGCCTTAACACCGTTTAATGAAAAAGCTGTATTCCGCATGACCTTAATTGCCTTTGGGATAAACCATAAAACTGCGCCAGTAGAATTGCGAGAAAAAGTCGCTTTCTCGCCGGACGCTATGGTCGAAGCCTTGAAATCTTTAGCACACTTAACAGGTGCTGATGAATCTGTGATTGTCTCTACCTGCAATCGGACAGAGATATACGCGCAAGCGGAAAACCTCACCGCAGACGCGCTCACAACATGGCTCGCTGAATTTCATCAAGCCAAAGCGGACGAACTAGGCCTTAATAGTTACATATATCATCAAGAAGACGCCATAAAACACATTATGCGTGTAGCCTGCGGTTTAGACTCATTAATACTAGGTGAGCCGCAAATTTTAGGGCAGGTTAAGCAGGCCTTTGTCAGTGCTAAAGACTCTGGCGTTATTAAAAGTGATTTTGAACGCCTGTTCCAGCAGACTTTTTCAGTGGCCAAGCGGGTGCGCAGCGAAACGGAAATTGGTTCTAATGCTGTATCAGTGGCTTATGCCTCGGTACAATTAGCCAAACATATATTCTCTTCATTAAAGAAAAGTAATGTGTTGCTCATCGGTGCGGGTGAAACCATAGAGCTGGTTGCTAAGCATATGCATGAGCAAGGGGTTAAAAAACTCAGCGTAGCCAACAGAACATTGGCACGCGCCGAAGCCATTGCTCAGCCGCTGGGAGCAACAACCCTAACCTTGACCCAAATTCCAGCGCATTTAAAGGACGCCGATATTGTGATCAGCTCTACGGCCAGTCAGTTGCCTATACTCGGCAAAGGGTTAGTTGAGCGAGCGTTAAAAGACAGACGCCACAAGCCTATGTTCTTGGTTGATTTAGCCGTACCCAGGGATATCGAAGCCGAAGTGGGTGAGCTCGATGATGCCTACCTATATACCGTGGATGATTTACAGCAAATTGTCGAAAAGAACATTGAGTCGCGCCAGCATGCTGCTTTGCAAGCTCAGCAGATGATAGAAGAACAAGCTCAGCAATACATGCTATGGCGCCAAGGACAATCATCTATTGACGTATTGCGTGATTTTCGCCAGCAAAGTGAGAGTCAACGAGATACGTTGATTGCCAAAGCATTAAATCAGTTAGCAGACGGCAAGGAAGCGGAGCAAGTTATCAAAGAGTTAGCGAATAAGTTAACGAACTCGTTAATACATGCGCCGACCAAAGCATTAAAAAAAGCTGCTATGCAGCAAGATAATAAAAATATGAGTCTATTACAGGATGCGCTAGGGTTAGCTCGCGCAAACGACTCATCTAAGTAACTTCATTTACACCTATGTTGCTCGGTACTATTGCCAGGTTCAAGCCATTGGGTTGAGACCAACAAGTACACAGCGAATCAAAGGTGATTAGCAGGAATAACATGAAAGAATCAGTTCAGCGTAAATTAGAGTCATTAACGGAGCGCTTTGAAGAGGTACAGGCATTAGTTAGTCAGCCTGAGATTATTGCCGATCAAGATAAATACCGCGCATTGACCAAGGAATACTCGCAACTCGAGGGCGTGGTTAAATGTTTTGCAGACTATCAAGGTGCTCAGGGAGATTTTGAATCTGCGCAAGAAATGATGCAAGAAAGCGATCCTGAAATGCGTGAAATGGCCCAAGAAGAATATAAATCGTCTAAGCAGGCCATTGAACAGTATGAAGATGAATTGCAGATACTGTTGCTACCTAAAGATCCTAACGATGAAAGCAATTGCTTCATTGAAATACGCGCAGGTGCAGGCGGTGATGAAGCGGCGATTTTTGCTGGGGATTTGTTTCGCATGTACAGCCGTTACGCTGAAGCACGTCGCTGGAAAGTCGAAGTGGTTACCATGAATGAAGGCGACCATGGCGGTTACAAAGAAGTGATTGCAAATATTATTGGTGACGGCGCCTATGGGGTGCTTAAGTTTGAATCCGGTGGTCACCGCGTTCAGCGTGTGCCTGAAACTGAATCGCAAGGGCGAATTCATACTTCGGCGTGTACTGTGGTGGTTATGCCTGAAGTACCAGAATCCGAAGCGATTGAGGTGAATAAAGCTGACCTTAAAATTGATACGTTTCGTGCCTCGGGTGCCGGTGGTCAGCACGTCAACAAAACTGACTCCGCTATTCGTATTACTCACGTACCATCCGGTATTGTGGTGGAATGTCAGGATGAGCGCTCACAACATAAAAACCGCGCCAAAGCCATGGCGGTATTGCAATCACGTTTAAACAAACTTGAAGAAGAAAAGCGTCAAGCAGAAGAAACCTCGACCAGGCGCAATTTGGTAGCAAGTGGCGATCGCTCCGAGCGTATTCGAACTTACAATTTCCCTCAAGGGCGAGTGACTGATCACCGTATTAATTTGACCTTATATCGTCTAGATGACGTTGTGGCGGGTGATTTAGACGCGGTGCTTGAACCTATTCGTCAAGAGCACCAAGCTGATTTGTTAGCGTCATTATCTGACGAAGGCTAAATTTAATGAGCACCCTGCAACGTGCTCTTAGTGGCCACAGTATCGCCGAGCAATTAGCACTGGCAAAGGCGCAATTCATTGACAGCGATAGCGCTGCGTTGGATAGCCGTTTGCTCATGTGCCATGTTTTACAATGTGAAACAGCGTACTTGATGACGTGGCCAGAAAAGCCTTTAGATGAGTTGCAATTGCGCACCTATCAGCAACTAGTTGCAAAACGCAAAACAGGTTACCCCATCGCTTATCTGCTGGGGTATCGTGATTTTTGGAGCCTGCGTTTACGTGTGTCCCCCGCGACATTGATCCCCCGCCCTGAAACCGAATTATTGGTTGAAACTGTGCTTAATCTTCCTATCGCTGAAGATGCTCATGTGCTTGATCTTGGCACGGGTACAGGAGCAATCGCCCTTGCGCTGGCCAGTGAGAAACCCAATTGGCAAGTACTGGGCATCGATAAAAGTGCTGATGCGGTGGCACTTGCTAAGCAAAATGCCGAGTTAAATTCGTTGCCACAAGTCCGTTTTATGCAAAGCGATTGGTTTAGTGCGCTAGAACAGACACAACTAGATCAGCAAAACAATCAGCATAACGTGTTCTCTTTGATCGTCAGCAATCCGCCTTATGTGGAAGATGACAGCGTTTACTTGCAACAAGGTGACGTGCGTTTCGAGCCCGCCAGCGCACTCACATCAGGCAAAGATGGCTTAGACGATATTCGCATTATCATTAGTAAAGCGATAACGTTTTTGCCTAGCGGCGGTTGGCTTGCCTTTGAGCATGGATATCAGCAAGCGCAAGGGGTACAAGCACTGCTAGTAAACAATGGATTCGAGCAGGTTCATTCTGTTAACGATTTAAACGACCTACCTCGTATTACGCTTGGGTGTTTAGTCAGCGCTTAGTATGCTGCAGGATTGCAACTGTTTGAAAAGCGTACTATTTTAGACATGCATATAGTTGTACAACGAAATCAGAATGATAATTGCGCAAGCGAAGGGAAGGGTAGAATGAACGACGAGTTGTTATTTGCAGACGATACCGATGAAGACACAGTTCAGTACCAAGGCACATGGAAAATTCTCATTGTTGACGACGAGCCAGAAATTCACGCGGTAACAAAACTGGCATTGAGTGATTTTGAGTTTCAAAATAAAAATTTAGAGTTTCTGAGTGCATACAATGGTGTTCAAGCTCGTGAAATATTGTTGAGTGAACCAGACATTGCCGTCGTTTTATTAGATGTGGTGATGGAAACCGATGACGCAGGTTTAAGAATTGCCGATTTTATTCGCAATGAAGCGAATAACCATTTCATCAGGATCATTTTACGCACAGGCCAACCAGGTCAAGCCCCAGAGCGTGATGTGATTATCAATTATGATATCAATGATTATAAGTCTAAAACCGAATTAACCGCGCAAAAGCTGTTCACTGTGGTTATTGCAGCGCTGCGGTCTTATCGTGACATAGTGGCAATCAATGAGAATCGTATTGGCTTAGAAAAAATTATCTCAGCATCTGCTAACCTATTCCAAACTCATTCCGTCGAGCACTTCATTGAGGGCATCGTACAGCAACTCTCATCTTTACTCGGGGGCAGCAAAGATGCAGCTTACTTAACCTGCGCCGTCGCGGGACCTAAGTCCTCAGAGACATCACGTTTAAACTCCTTAGAGCAGCTTTATGTGTTTACTGGACAGGGTGAATACAAGAGGGCAGCGGGAAAGTCATTGTCATCGGTGTTATCAGGGGAGCATTTAGAAGCGTGTCGCGCAGCACTGAACAACAAATCTTTGGTTTACGAAGACGAGTATCTGGTAGCGTATTGTGAGAGTAAACGAGGTTCCGGCTCTTTACTTTACTTGTCCGGATTGCCAAAAAAGTTAACTGATTCCCAGAAAAAACTAGTAGAAATTTTCTCGCAAAATGTGCAAATCGCTTTTGACAACATCATGTTGACCAAGGACATCGAAGACACCCAACGGGAAATTATCGAGCGTTTAGGACAAGTTACTGAAGATGGGGCAATCAGTCTTGACTACACGCAACGCATCGTTGATGTGTGTAAGGTACTAGGGAAAGCGCTAAATTTAGACAAATCGCAGCTAAAATTATTAACCTCGGCGGTGCCCCTACACGATGTGGGCAACTTGTGCGGGTCTACCCATGCGTTATTCAAATTAGAGCAACTCACACAAGACGATGTTGACTCAATCGATAAGCACACTAACTTTGGCTATCGGCTATTAAAAGGGTCAAACAAGCCGTTGATCAAAATAGCCGCCACGATTGCTAAAGAGCATCATGAATATTGGAATGGACAAGGTTATCCTAATGGTTTGAAAGGGGATAATATTCACTTGTATTCACGCGTGGCATCTATCGCCATTGCCTACAGTGTCATGCGCTGTCCTGCACAAGAAACAGCAGCATGGTCAGTTGAAAAAGCGCTGGAACGCGTTCAAGCATTGGCCGGAGAGCAGTTTGACCCAAATTTGGTGGCCTTGTTAAGTGAAAATATTCATCAAATTGAGGGTGTCAGTCAGGGGGCTGTGCGTTAATATGCGCCCCGATTCTTGGTTACCTAGCCCGATTCTAATTTAGGTAATTAACGTAAAATACGATTAACATCATAAGGACCAACCCATGTACACAGCAGTCAAACACATTCACTTAACCTGCATAGCGCTGAGTGTTTTGTTATTTGTTATACGCTTTTTTTGGACCATGACCAGCTCAAGTATGTTGCAAAAAAAATGGGTGAAAATTACCCCACATATTGTTGATACCTTACTGATCCTAAGTGCTGCGACTTTGTGTGTCATGATCAGCCAATACCCATTTGTCACCCCATGGGTCACTGAAAAGTTTGTGGGTTTGTTGATGTACGTATTTATGGTGGCGTTAGCATTAAAGATGGCACGTACCAATTTTATGCGTGTCGTTGGTTTAGTGGGGGCATTAAGCTGGATAGCCTTCACTGCATTGGTCGCGATCAGTAAGCAACCAATTTTGTTCGCCTAACACTGTTATATCAACCCGCATTCTGAGGTGCGTTTTAATAGGGCTTACACTGCATTACATGACGTCGAAAGAGAGCAACTATTCATCCAGTCATGCGCCTTGTTTAAGTCCTTTTACGCTCTCGCTGAGTGCTCACTGATTAACGTGGAATGCTATTAGACACTTGCTGTCTGATTTGTGCAGGCAGTACTGCGCTTTTTTGTCGAACCGAGTTCACAACATTCCACTAAATTTCTTATCAAGAATACGCTTCATCTTCCGATAAAATATATAGATTACGGATGAGGTATATTTTTCAGTGCAGTTGATAAAGCAAGCCATTCAAAACAACCAGCTGGCGCGCGCAGGACTTATTGCAAGCCAGCATATTGTGGGTGCTAAAAAAGACATCTGCACATGCTTGCGAAAAGTGGAACGATGGGCCAAACAAGCCAAGGTTATGGCACATATATCACAGCCAGATCAGGCCGCATTTGAGCGTTTAATTCAGTTCTTCTATCGAGATTTAGCCTTTAGCGGCTCACATTTAAGGGGTGAAATAAGCCCAGGTGAAGTAGAGCGCCAAAGTGTGCTGCACCAGGTTCTCGATTATCGCAGTGGTACACCTGTTACATTAGGGATCGTCTTTAGTAGCGTGGCACAACATCTGGGTTTTAAGGTGGCATGTGTTAATTTCCCTGGGCATTTTTTACTGCGCTGTGATATTTCTCCACCAGAGGTAGAAGCAACTCTGCAAAACGGCCTAATGTCATCCCAGCAGAGCAATAGAGAGGCATATTCTGACTCCCCTGTGGCCTGCACCAGCTTATTCATTGACCCGAACGATGGGCGTGTTCTCAGCCAAGAAATACTAGAGCAAATGTATTTTGAGGTCATTGAGGAAATTGACGACGAAACCATGCCCAAAGAGGCGCTTGAAACAGCAAGTTGTGATGAAGTGGTCGTTCACATGTTAAATCAACTTAAAGCGTCTTTAATCAACGCAAAACGCTACGAAGAAGCATTACGAAGTATTGAGCTGTTGATTGCCTTGTGCCCCAATAACCCTTATGAGCGCAGAGATAGGGGCGTATTGTTGCACGAATTGGCCTGTCCGCAACTGGCTATCATTGATTATCAATATTTCATTCGCCAATGTCCCAAGGACCCAGCTGCGACGTTATTGGCTCAGCAAGTTAAACACATGAACACGACGCCACCTGTGATGCACTGACACGTGCTGCGGTCTTATTGGGTCAACGTCTATTAAGCCAATTCCACTTAGCTCAGCACGTCATAAATTGCCTGTGTTAACTGGCGCAACTCTTTTGGTTGAATAACATAAGGCGGCATGATGTAAACTAGCTTACCGAAAGGACGGATCCACACACCCGCTTTAACGAATTTTCGCTGTAACGAGGCCACATCAACAGCAGATTTGCACTGAACGACACCAATTGCGCCTAGTACCCTCACATCAGCCACGCCTTCAAGCTCAGCACATTTTGTTAACTCTTGTTTTAATTGTTGCTCAATGTTTTGTACCTGCTGCTGCCAAGCACCAGTGGCAATAATATCTAAACTGGCATTTGCGATAGCGCATGCTAAAGGGTTACCCATGTAGGTGGGTCCATGCATGAATACCCCAGGGCTGCCTTGGCAAATGCCTTGTGCCACATCTTCTGTGCATATTGTGGCGGCAAGCGTCACATAGCCACCGGTCAGCGCTTTACCGACACACATAATATCTGGGCTAATATCAGCATGTTCACAGGCAAATAGTTTGCCCGTGCGGCCAAAGCCAGTGGCAATTTCATCGCAAATAAGTAACAGACCATAGTCATCACATAATTGACGAGCACGTTTTAGATATTCAGGGTGATAAATACGCATACCGCCCGCATTTTGCACCACAGGCTCAATGACCAGCGCAGCAAGCTCATTGTGGTGTTGCTGGATCAGCTCTTCCAGTGGCGCGATGTCATCTTCGTTCCAGGTTTGGGCAAAACGCGTTTGTGGCGCGGGGGCAAAAATCTGTTGGGCCAGAGCATCGGTGAACAAAGAGTGCATGCCGTTTACGGGATCGCAAACCGACATAGCTGCGAACGTGTCGCCATGATACCCATTGCGCGGGGTAATAAATTTGTGCTTATTTGGACTGCCTTGACACGCCCAGTATTGCAATGCCATTTTCATGGCAACTTCGACGGATACCGAACCAGAGTCCGCCAGGAAAACGCGCTCCAAGCCGGTGGGAGTCATATCGATTAATTTTCTGCACACATCAATTGCAGGTTGATGCGTTAAGCCGCCAAACATGACATGAGAGAAGTTATCAATTTGCGTTTTAGCCGCAGCGTTTAATTCTGGGCGATTGTAGCCATGAATGGCCGTCCACCAGGATGAACAACCATCAACGAGCGTTTCGCCAGTGGCCAAATGAATATATACGCCTTGTGCACCGGACACTTGATAGCAAGGTAATGGATCGATAGCTGACGTATACGGGTGCCAAATATGTTGTTGGTCAAAGGCAAGATTTGCCTGTATTGAATTGTTCAAAAAACACTCGCTTGTAAAGTTTGGGGAAGAATTTAAGTTGACAATGTGCTGAGCGGACTTAGACTAAGCGCGAATTATTATGAAGTAAAGGACCAAGTATGTCAGTCAATGTCGACGCAACTAGCAGCAGTGGCGCCAGTGAAGTACGCCACGATTGGACGTTAGCAGAAGTGAACGCCTTATTCGCCATGCCATTTAACGATTTATTGTTTAAAGCTCAGTGCGTACATAGGGCGCATTTCGACCCGAACTACGTACAGGTCAGTACTTTACTGTCGATCAAAACGGGCGCTTGCCCAGAAGATTGCAAATACTGCCCGCAAAGTGCCCGCTATGATACCGGTCTTGAAAAAGAGCGTTTAATGGAAATTGAAAAAGTCATTCAGCGGGCTCGCGAGGCAAAGGCGGCTGGTTCAACGCGTTTTTGCATGGGTGCCGCTTGGCGAAACCCCAAAGAGCGCGATATGCCTTATGTGACCGACATGGTACGTGAAGTCAAAAAGCTTGGCCTGGAAACCTGCATGACCCTTGGCATGTTGACGCGCGAGCAAGCCATTGCATTGCAACAAGCTGGCCTTGATTATTACAACCATAATCTGGACACATCGCCAGAATTCTATGGTGATATCATTACCACACGTACTTATCAGGACCGTTTAAATACTTTAGATGCGGTGCGTGAAGCAGGCATGAATGTGTGTTCAGGCGGTATCGTTGGTATGGGTGAAACAGGCTCAGACCGATCGGGTTTATTGATGCAGCTCGCTAATTTAGAACATCAACCTGAAAGTGTGCCTATTAACATGTTAGTGAAGGTCAAAGGTACCCCAATGGAAAACGTAGAAGACTTAGATTATTTTGAGTTTATTCGTACTATCGCCGTTGCCCGTATCATGATGCCTAAATCATTCGTGCGCTTATCTGCTGGGCGTGAAGCCATGAATGAGCAAATGCAGGCCATGTGCTTTATGGCTGGTGCTAATTCGATTTTCTATGGTTGCAAGCTATTGACTACATCAAACCCTGAGACGCACGAAGACGTGATGCTATTCAAAAAGTTGGGCATCAATGCCAAGCAAACCCGCGAGTATTCTGATGAAGCTCATCAAGCGGCCTTGCTAGATGAAATTCAAACCAATGAAGCACCTCAAGCACCTGAAATGTTCTATGATGCTACCCAGAAAAAACCAGAAACAGTAAACATTTAATGGCATTTGATTTTATTCAAGCCGCGCTCGCCGCGCGGCGCAAAGACAACTTATTTCGCCAAGTCACCACGTTAGATTCCTCTATTGGTGCGCTAATCGAGGTGGGCGGTCAGCACTATTTAAACTTCTCCAGCAATGATTACCTCGGTATGCGCCAATCAACTGCTGTGATGCAGGGCTGGGTAGATGGTATTGGCCAATTTGGCGGTGGCAGTGGTGCATCGCCTTTGGTCACTGGCCACACCCGAGCTCATCAAGCGTTGCAAGACAACTTAGCCCATAGCCTAAATCGTGAAGCAGTCATGTTATTCAATTCTGGCTTTGGAGCGAATCAGGCTGCATGTCAGGCTCTGTTTCAGGTCAAAGCCCATTCTTCTGTTCTTCAAGATAGCGGGGAGGGCTACATACTGGCAGATAAGTTAATGCATGCCTCTTTGCTTGATGGAGCTATGGGCAGCAATGCTACTTTGCGCCGATTTGTGCACAATGATTGCACGCATCTACAGGCTCAGCTGAGTAAGATACGCGCTAGCGACGCGCAAAAGTCAGGCAAAGAGCAAGATGTATTGCTGGTAACCGAAGGTGTGTTCAGCATGGATGGCGATCAAGCACCGCTTCAAGCGTTGGCGGGTATCAGTGAGCAGCATAACGCCTGGCTTATGGTTGATGATGCTCACGGTTTCGGCGTGTTAGGTGAAACCGGCATGGGCTGTGTTGAACAAGCGGGTTTGAGCCAACATCAGGTACCGGTGTTGATGGCTACATTTGGAAAAGCGGTGGGTACCTCAGGGGCATTTATCGCCGGTAGCCAAGATTTGATAGATTATTTAAGTAATTTTGCTAAGCATTATATTTACAGTACCGCTATGCCGCCAGCGCAAGCCGTTGCCACCTTGGCGAGTTTGCAAGCGATTCAACAAAGTGATCAGCGAAGCTTGCTGCAACAAAATATTGACGAATTTCGCAAGCTTGCCACTGCTGCTGGGATCCCATTGACATCATCCATCACCGCTATTCAGCCTATTATTATTGGTTGCCCGAAACGCACGTTAGTTATCAGTCAACGGCTGCGGGAAATGGGATTGTGGATCAGCGCTATTCGCACGCCGACTGTTCCAAAAGGAACGGACCGCTTGCGCATTACCTTGAGTGCTTCTCACCATAAAAGAGACATTCAAGCCTTAGTGGATGGCTTAGCGCTTGTGATGGATGAATTACCTGATGACAAGTAATGCCGCTTTATATGTGGCTGATAAGGTAAATGTTTCTGCTAAGCATTCAGCCGCTAAGATTCGCCCTGTGGCAAATTCTGCGCGAATAGAAAGCGTTGAAAATAATATTGTTAACACCAATATTAATCATGAACAGCAACTCAAGTCTCGTATTGCCAAACAGTTTAGCCGTGCAGCAACGCGTTACGATGCTGCAGCGCAAGTACAAATCGATATCGCCGATGATGCCTTGAAATTGTTCTTTGAAAGGTGTGACGAGCACAGTCAAATATTGCCTAAACGCATTATTGATATTGGCTGCGGCACCGGGCGGGTAACGCGTGAATTAGCACGTCTTAATACGCAGCACACATCACATATTTTCGCCATGGACCTTGCCCTAGGGATGCTAAAGCACGCAAGAGAGCAAACCGTTGAGGACGCTCCTAACACTAACATTAGTTGGCTTCAAGGTGACGCGGAACATTTGCCCCTGGGGGATAGTGCCGCAAGTGGTGTGTTCTCATCCATGGCGCTGCAGTGGTGTAAAAACAGTACCCAAGTATGTACTGAAATTAACCGAGTACTAGCCCCTGGGGCAAGTGGCGTGCTGGCCATCATGTGTCAAGGCTCCATGCACGAGCTAGATACATGTTGGCAGCACGTTGATAGTCAGCGCAAAATCAATCAATTTGCGTCAGCCGAAACATGGTCAAGTGCGGCAAAAGCGGCAGGATTACAGGTGACGGCGCAGCAGAAAAGTTACGTGACATGGCATAAAGATGTGCGCGAGTTACTTGGGTCAATAAAAAACATTGGCGCTAATGTCGTTACCAGCAACACGCGACAAAAAGCCATTAGCCGTAACACGCTACATGCACTTGAGCTCTACTATCAAAGCACATTTGGCCGTAATCAAGGGTTACCCTTGACGTATAATGTGTGCTTCTTAAGCCTGGTAAAGCCAGTTAGCAAGCAATGAGCTGATCTTAAGCTGGCATCGTCATCGTTATTATCACCGTTATCATCGAATTGTTAAGGAAAGCGCCATGTCGCTAGACTCACCCAGCACTAATCAACGCCACCTTAAAAGTCATCAGCAAAGCATCAGCAAAAATGCCTTACAACAAGGCTCTTCAGAGTATACGCCTGCGGAGCAAACGCCCTCAGATCAAAGGCCCTTAAAAGAAAGTAAGCAACATGCTTTTTTCGTGACAGGCACTGACACTGAAGTGGGCAAAACCTTTGTTAGCTGTGCGTTACTAGCAGCGTGTCATGACGCTGGCTTATCAACAGCGGCATATAAACCCGTATCCGCTGGTTGCGACGTGACCCAGGCGGGCCTTAGAAATGAAGATGCACTGGCGTTACAACAAGCCAGTAATACCCCACTTAGCTACGATGAAGTAAACCCAATTGCGTTTGCAGAGCCTATCGCGCCGCATTTAGCCTGCGAAAAGTTAATGACTAAAGGCCAGGGGGCTCCCATTGAGTTAGATACCATAAACGAAGGCTACGTAGCCTTAATAGAGAAAAAAAGCGATATGCTTTTGGTAGAAGGCGCGGGCGGTTGGCGTTTACCCCTTGGTCAAAATAGTCAGGGCCAAGAACAGTTTTTATCTGACTTTGCCATTAGCCAAAAACTGCCAGTGATCTTAGTTGTTGGTATGCGGTTAGGCTGTATTAATCACGCGTTGTTAACAGCACAATCAATAGAGCAGGACGGTCTTAATGTTGCTGGTTGGGTCGCTAATATGCTTGAGCCAGAAATGCCATTTTTGGAAGAGAACATCCACAGTCTGGCGCGTTTACTTAATGCACCCTTGATCGCGCGAGTGCCACGCGCAGAAAGCCCCATAGCCGTGAAAGCACGCATTAATTTATCATTGCTGGGGGTAAAAAAGCCTGACTGACAATAGCTAAAGAGCGATACCCAGGAAGCGACTTTATAGGGACGTGTTTCACAGTAGAAAGGTCATAAAAAAGGGTAAACCTATTGCTAAGTTTACCCTTTTGGGTTGTAGGGCACATCACTTACTGACTTGCACTGCGTTGGTACATTATTATTATTTTCGTCTAAACTTGCCTGAGCTTATTTAGACTATCAGTGAGCGTTGTTGCGATATGAATTCCAATAAAAAACTAAGCCTCATTGATATAAACGGTTTTCTTTTCCAAGTATTGCTCAAGGCCAAACTTACCGTCTTCACCGCCAAAACCGCTTTGTTTCCAGCCGTTGTGGAAGCCCTGATGCTGCTCACCCATTCCGCGGTTGATATACACTTCACCGACTTCTAAATCACTGATAGCTTGATTAATATTGGCAAAGCTTTGGGTGTGTACGTAAGCGCTTAAACCATAGATGCTGTCGTTACAAAACTCGATAGCTTGTTCCATACTACTGACTTTAACGATAGGTAGAATGGGGCCGAAGGTTTCTTCGTGCACCACTATATTGTCTTGTTTAACATCCACTAAAACGGTGGGCTCATACCAACAGCCGCCTTCGAAGCCTTCAACTGTTGCCGTCTTACCGCCAGTGGCAACCGTTGCACCTTGCTTGATGGCTTCATGCACTATGTGGTCGATATTATCAATTTCACGCTGGTTACACTTAGGGCCCATTTGTGAGTCTGCATCCATGGGATCCCCGACTTTCAACCCTTTCACTAAAGGTAAGAATTTAGCCATAAACTCATCGTAAACACTTGCATGAACATATAAGCGTTCTACACAAGTGCATACCTGTCCGCAGTTGGCAAAACGCCCCCACAGTGCATCTTCTGCCGCCTTATCAAGATCGGCATCATCCATGACGACCATCGGCGCTTTACCACCTAACTCAAGCATGACAGGGGTCATATACTCTGCGCTGGTTTTATAAATTTGTTTACCCGCGACAGTGGAGCCTGTCATGGTGATCATTTTAGTGATGGGGCTTTCACATAAGGTTTGCCCGACCACAGAGCCAGTACCATTTATGACGTTTAATACGCCATCGGGAAGGCCTGCTTCTTTGGCAATACGCCCAAGCTCAGTCGTTGCAAGCGGCGTTTCTTGGGTAGGCTTTAACACCATGGTATTACCGGTAATAAGCGCAGGGCCAATTTTTCGACCTGCTAATGCCAGAGGGAAATTCCAGGCGGTAATGCCCACAACCACGCCTCTTGGTACCTTATGAATGTATATTTTTTCGTCCTGATTATCTGAAGGCAAAATGTCGCCTTCTATGGTCAGGGCATTGTCACATCCGTAGTCGATAAACGTAGCGGTTACGTCCACTTCCATTTCGGCTACTGATAACAATTTGCCTTGCTCAGCGACGAGCATAGGGGCAAGAATGTGTTTATTCTCACGAATTTTGTTAGCGAAGGTACGCAGCATATTCTGGCGTGTACGAGCGGTTAATTTAGCCCATGCTTTTTGCGCGGCCTGAGCCACCTCTAGGGCATTTTCAGCATCCGCTTTACAACCTGCCGGTATTTCGCCTATGACTTTGCCAGTTGACGGGCTAAGTATGTCAATTGTATCGGATTCGTTAGAGGGCACATATTGCCCTCCAATGAAATTAACCTTGTTTTTAAAGTGTAAATCTTGAACAGTCATTGAGATTATCTCCCCATCCAGCCGCCATCGACCAATAAAATAGCGCCATTGACGTAACTGGCAGCGTCAGAAGCTAAAAAGACCGCAGGCCCTTTGAAGTCGTCAGGGTTGCCCCAGCGACCTTGCGGAATTCGCCCTAAAATTGCCGCCGAGCGCTCGCTATCTTCGCGCAATGCTTGTGTATTGTCAGTATCAATATAACCCGGGGCTATAGCGTTAACATTCACGCCTTTGCCTGCCCATTCGTTTGACAGTGCCATCACCAATTGACCAATAGCGCCTTTACTTGCCGCGTAGCCCGGTACCGTAATGCCGCCTTGAAAGGTGAGTAATGATGCAGTGAAAATGATTTTTCCAGACTGGCGGGCCACCATCTCTTTGCCAATTTCTCGGCTAAGAATGAACTGAGAGTTTAAGTTTACGTCAATCACTTTATCCCATAAATCATCGCCATGTTCCGCTGCGGGAGCACGCAAAATAGTGCCTGCGTTATTCACCAAAATATCGATTTTAGGAAAATCAGCTTTAACTTCTTTAATAAAAGCGTACAACGCATCACGGTCTGAAAAGTCACATTGATAACCTTTGAAATTACGACCCAGTGCTTTCACTTCGTTTTCAACGTCTGAACCTTCAAGCGCTAAGCTTGCTGAAACGCCAATGATATCCGCGCCTGCTTCGGCCAGCCCTAGCGCGATCCCTTTACCTATGCCGCGCTTACACCCCGTTACTAGAGCAACTTTACCTTCTAAACTGAATTTTTCTAACATATTAATTTTCCTTTCTGCCCTATTTTTTATTGCTCAGCGTTACATTCAACCAGGGCTTTCATGCCCTGCGGATTGCCGTCCATATTGGCAAATGCACTGCCGATATCTGCCAGCGGACTCACAGAGCTGATGAAAGGTTTTAAGTCTATTTGACCACTGGCGATTAATTCAATTGCCCAATCAAAATCAGCGGCTTCATAAACGCGGGCACCCAATAGTTCAAGCTCTTTCCAGAAGAACTGGAACAAATCAATTGGTGGTGCAGTGGAGTGAATCGCCACCATCACTATGCGGCCACGACGTCCAGCAATTTGGGTCATCGATTGAATGGCGGGTAACACACCGGATACTTCAAATACTACGTCAGCACCTTTTGTCCCTGTCCATTGGTCGACGTAGGCCGCTAAGTCGGTATCCATAGGATTAACAGACTTCACCCCAAGCTCGTCGGCAAATTCGCGGCGACTGTCGTTCGGCTCAGACACCAATACCTCAGCGCCAACGCTTTTAGCGACCGCTGCAACCAATTGACCGATAGGGCCACCGCCGAGGATAACCGCTTTTTCACCGGCTTTTAAGCGAGAACGGCGCACGTCATGGCAAGCCACAGAAAGAGGCTCGACCAATGCACCTTGTTTTAAATCCACACCTGCCGGCAATTTATGCAAAGTACGGGCTTTTACCGTCCAACTTGATTGAAAAGCACCAGGGGTGTCGATACCCATGAATTTGAGATTTTGACAAATGTGCGTTAAACCTGCTTCGCAGGTAGGGCATTCACCGCACCAGTCCAGTGGGCGAACCACGACTTTTTCACCAACCGTAAAGCCTTCTACGCCTTCACCGATTTGCGCCACAACCCCTGAAATTTCGTGACCTATGGTTTGTGGAATAGACACACGCTGGTCCATCACGCCATGGTAAATATGCATGTCGGTGCCACAGATGCCTACATAGCCAACATCAAGGCGAACTTCACCGGCTTGTGGTGCAATAGCGTGACCTTCAACTACGTTGAATGATTTATTACCAATATATTGAGCAGCGAACATACGCGCCTCCTAAGAATGTTTAACTAAATAGGGAAGAAGTAACTCTGTCTTGAACTCGACGCCTACACCGGGTGTACTGGGCGCAACGGCTTTGCCATTTTCAAGTTTCAGAGGGTGAGTGGTATATCGGTCAATGGGAAACGAGTGTACTTCCAAGTAACCCGCATTTGGCTGAGATGCCATAAGAGATACATGTAATTCGTGCATGCCATGACTGCAAATAGGTAAGTTGTTCGCGTAGCCCATCTGGGCAACCGTTAGCCAACCAGTGATACCGCCAATATTCGATGCATCAGGTTGTAAGAACCCAAGTTTGGCTTGGCTTATCGCTTGGTTGAATTCGTAAATAGTGTGCAGGTTTTCGCCCATGGCCAACGGAATATTGATTTTGCTGGCAATGTGAGCAAAACCGGCAAAATCATCAGGAATGGTCGGTTCTTCAAACCAGGTGATATCATACTGCTCTATCGCCTGAGCAAACTTAATGGCTTTATTGACTGTAAGTGAATAATTTGCATCCACCATAAATATCGCATCAGGACCAATCAGGTTGCGCACAGCCGCCACGCGGGCCACGTCTTCACGATAATCTTCTTTGCCCACTTTTATTTTGACCGCTTCAAAGCCGCAGTCTAAGTAGCCTTGGATATTGCCGAGCAATTTTTCAGTGGAAAAATTAAGGTCAATGCCTCCTGCATAACAGTTTACGCGGTCACTGCAGCCCCCAGCTACTTTCCACAAGGGTTGATTAAGAACCTTGCAATGAATGTCCCACAGGGCGATATCGACTGCGGATATGGCGAAACTGACTAAACCGCCACGACCAACATAGTGCAAGTGATATTGCATTTCTTCCCATAAATGATTGATGCAGCTAGCATCTTTACCCATCAAGAAAGGCTTTAGTTCGTCATTAAGCAGTGAGTATATAGCGCGTCCACCTTTACCACCTGTGTAGGTATAACCCACGCCTTGAGTACCATCGGTACAAGTAATGGTGCATAGGATCAGCTCAAAGTGGGTATGATCGCCGTGCTTAGCATCGTTCAACACTTCGTCAAGGGGCACGTTGAATAACTCAACATTGACTGACTGAATTTGTGAACTGTTCATGGCAGGTGTGTCTAGTTTGGTAATGACACTCATGGAAATCCTGACTATGTAAATTGACCGTGAATTAATTGTACATTGTTAACAATTAATTGCAAACCTAAATGATCATGCTATACATATGAGCATTGTTAACTAAAAATATTTATCACACGAAGACTTTTTCGTTTAGTATATAGTACATAATATAATGCCGCTTTTTGGGAAGCTTACCTAATAAAATTCTTTCCGTCAGAGAGCAAATCGCTGATGTATTGCGCTCAGATATTATCTCTGGCGAATTAGAGCCGAACACAAAGTTGAATGAACAACAATTGGCTGAACGTTTTGGTACGTCTCGCGGCCCGATCAGAGACGTATTAATTAAATTGACTAAAGAAGGCTTGTTAGTCAGCAAGGACAATGTAGGGTCGTCGGTTAGCAGCCCGCTGACGCCTGAGTTACAAAAACTGAGTATTGAAATTCGTCGTAAGATTGAAGAGCATGCAGTAAAGCAATTGGAAAACAATATATCTGAAGCGGATTTGGCGCGTATGGATGCCATCATCGATAAGATGCAAGAACACTTTGACAAAGAAGAATTTACTGAGCTAACCAAAACCGATATCGAGTTTCACAAGTATTTTGTTGGATTGGCCGGTGGTGAAGACTTAACCAATCTATGGTACCCAGTTGTGTTACGAATGCGCATGAACTATCAACGTATTCGTAACTCGCAAACATTGGTGGACGAGCATCGCCATATTGTTGACGCGCTGCGTAAAAATGATTTGAAACTTGCTATTTCCAGTATTCGCAAGAATATAAAATAGTGAGATTGGCCGTCTCACGTAAGTGAGATGGGTGCTAAATTCCAAGCCGCTCTTTGAAGCGGCTTTTTTAATTTCTTCCTTTTTAATCCCAGTCTTTTAATTTCTCTTGCTCTTGCTCTTGCTCTTGCTCTTGCTCTTTCTCTTTCTCTTCAGCGTTAACACGTGTCAATTGATCATAGAACAACGACTTAATATTCACTTTCTCGTATTAACAATCGTGCTGTTAACCCCTCGCTTGAAATTCAAAGTTACTAGGTTGTTGTAACCGCTGATTCGGTTATCGAGATTTTATAACGAATAATTTCAGCGGGTTAGTGTTAACAAGCCAATCTAAATGTACTTTTAAAGCGTGTAATAAATGACTCCGCTTGGCATGTACTCTTTTACTTAACGCGTAATCGCTCTCCTGTTAATTTGTAAAAATAATGTTGATTTAGATTGACTTGTTACTACAATTTTTATTATTGTTTGTGAATTGTTAACAATATTGTTGCTGACAATATTGGTTTGGTTATGATGTAAACATGACCAGAACTGATTCATTCTGAATTTCCAATGTTTTTTGAGGTGCACGAAATGAGTAACGCAAAATTTAAACTGAATGCCATATGCATGGCGATGTTAGTGTCATCCACTAACGTTTATGCACAGCAGGAGTCCACAGCAGCCGAAGACGCCGACCTTGAAGTCATTAATGTGACTGGTATTAGAAGTGCGCTAAGTAAATCTGCATCGATCAAGCAAGAATCATCAGGTGTTGTAGACGCTATTTCAGCAGAAGACATTGGTAAGTTACCAGACACCAATTTGGCCGAGTCATTACAGCGTATCAGTGGTGTGTCGATTGATCGCGCCAACAACGAAGGTAACAAGGTGACTGTGCGTGGTTTTGGGCCTAACTTTAACCTAGTGACTTTGAATGGTCGTCAAATGCCAAATTCTTCTGCATTACAATCGGACGGTGTTTCAAGAAGCTTTAACTTTCGAGAAATTGCCTCAGAGAGTGTTTCAGGTGTCTCTGTGTTTAAAACGGGTAAAGCTAATGTGGCCTCGGGTGGCATTGGTGCAACCATCGATATCAGTACTGCAAAACCCTTTGATTACGACGGTTTCAAAGCCTTTGCAAGTGTCAAAGGAGTCCATGACTCCAGTGTAGACACAGGTAGTAGCATTACCCCAGAAATCTCTGGCATGATCAGTCAAACATTTGCTGATGGTAAGTTTGGCGTTTTATTGTCGGCATCTCATTCAGAGCGTGACAGCGGTCGTGACCGTGTTGGTACATCATCAGGCTGGGTACGTAATCGTGCAAATCCAAACGGCGTTGACGCCAGTGCCATTAACACAAGTAATAATCCGACGGGAGCCTATTGGGTACCCTGGACACCTGAAATAGAGCGCTTTGACACCGAGCGTGAGCGCCAAAACGCACAGTTGGTGTTGCAGTTCGCTCCAAACGAAGACATTGAAGCAACCTTGGATTACACCATGTCACGCTTCGAAGAAACCAGCTCCACAAACAAACAAGCGTTCTGGTTCGATAATCCAGCAGGAACTACTGATGAGAATGGAACCTTAGTTGATATTACCAATGTCAATGACGAACTCAATTTTTGGGCGTGGGAACGTTATGAGAAAAAAGAAAATGACTCGGTTGGTTTTAATCTAAAGTGGCAAGCAACGGAATCGCTAAACCTCACGTTTGATGCCCACGATTCAACATCTCATTCGAACCCTGATGGACAAACAGCGGAAACATTGGCTAACTTGAAAAACCCATCGGGCTCGGTTGCTTTGATTGGGGCAAACTTTAGCGGAGAAATCCCCTCTATAGTTGTTGATGATTCCGGCCTAGCTGGTGGCGCGTATAACCCTGACAACATAGTGTCTGACTTGTACCAACTGCGTGGTTACGAGATGGAAAATAATATAAAGCAATATCAGATAAACGGTAATTGGGAAAACATCGAAGATGGCGCACTAGCAGCGATTAATTTCGGCGTTATGCACACTGATTATCAAGTCGATACTTATCTTTCTGAGCGTTTCTCATTTGTTGATATTCCTCTTGATGATCTTGGACTTACGTTTGAACCTTTAGGTGGTTTTGCCGACCAATTCTCTGGTGCAAATGCGTTGTTTCCATACATTCCGCAATTCAGCGCAAATACCTTTGTCGATATTGTTAGAGACCAAGGTTTATTTCGTGCGCCTGACGTGACGACGAACGGGGTGAATGAAAAAACCACCGCCTTGTATGTGTCATTTGATTTCAGAACGGAGTTTAACGATTTCCCTATCGATTTAAATGTAGGGGTACGTTATGAAGACACTGACGTAAGTGCTTATTCAGTGCAGCCAGGTATTGTTGCCTTGAATTATCGCCACGCAGAAGAGTTGCGCCCTGTATTTGATACTACAGCAACTGCCCAAGAGCTGGATGGTAACTACACGCGTATACTACCTAATCTTGATTTTAGTATGGAGCTAACGGGAGAAGTGAAAACCCGCTTCTCATACAGTCGCACGCTGGCCCGCGCTGGAATAAGTGCGATGTTCCCGTCAACCAACATTGATGCTAGACCAGAAGGCCCCTTTAACGCATCACAAGGTAACCCTAATCTGCTGCCAATCACCTCAGATAACTTCGATTTTTCTGTTGAATGGTATGACGATGACGGCAGTTATGCCTCTGTGGGTTACTTCAAAAAATTCGTAGAAAACTTCATCGGCGCAGGTGTTGAGCAGCGCGCAATTAACGATGTGAATGGCAATCCATTGCGAGACCCAAGTATTAATCCACGCCCTGGCTGCCCAGATTCATCTGATACGCCAAACCCAGCGTGTTTAAGCCAAGCATCTGATCCTATTGTGATATTTGATGTGGCTACACCAGACAATCTGCAAAATCGTGAGGTTGATGGATGGGAGTTGAACGCCCAGTATATGTTCTCTGATACCGGATTTGGTGCCGTGGCCAACTACACCTTGGTGGACAGCGATGAGTCATTTGACCCATATGACTTTGACCAAACGATTGCATTAACTGGCTTAAGTGATTCAGGTAACTTGGTCGGCTTCTATGAAAATGAGAAGCTTCAAGTGCGGATCGCCTATAACTGGCGCGATGATTTCTTATTGTCTCTTGGTACTGAGCCAACGTTCACTGAAGCGTATGGTCAGTGGGATTTAAGTATAAACTACGAGATAAACGAAACCTTTACTGTTTATGTTGATGGTTTAAACCTGACGGATGAAACGGTTCGTCGTCACGGCCGCTTCCAAGAGCAACTGATTTCTGCTGAACAATATGGTCCACGTTTCAGCTTTGGTATTAGTGGTAAATGGTAGGGGCGCCACTACAGAGCATTCAGGTAAACATGCACGTGAATGCTGAGCCGACGCTATAAGCATTAAATCGAGCCGCCTTTATGGGCGGCTTTTTATTATCGGTGAAAAGCATGGCTTTTATCACCTGCAAAGTGTTTTACTACCTTTTAGCTTAGTAAGAGAATAAGCCCTCTGGAGAGTCATATGGCACAGGCAATAAAATCGGTCGTGATTGTAGGCGGTGGCACCGCAGGATGGATAACCGCTGGCACAATAGCCGCCAAACTTCAAAGCGAATATGCTGATGGTTTTAGCATTACCTTAGTAGAATCACCGGATGTGAAACCCATAGGTGTGGGCGAGGGAACTTGGCCGACTATGCGTCGCACACTAAAGGCGATGGGTGTTAGAGAGACCGACTTTATTCGCCAGTGCAATGTATCGTTTAAGCAAGGGGCTAAATTTGCCAAGTGGGTCACAGGTGCCGAAGATGATTTTTATTATCATCCACTTGTACTACCCCAAGACTTTGACAGCACTAACCTTGCTCGTCATTGGATGGAGCGCCCGTTCGAACAATCTTTTTCGCAAGCGGTCAGCCCGCAAGAGGCGGTATGTGAATTAGGGCTCGCCCCAAAATCAATTGCGACCGCTGAATACACGTCCATTATTAATTATGCTTATCATTTAGATGCGGGGCGTTTTTCAGCCTTCTTGCAACAACATTGCACTGAAAAACTAAACGTGCGCCATGTTCTGGATAACGTAACAAGGATTAACGCCGCTGAAAATAATGATATAGCCAGTGTGTCTACAACCGCTAATGGCGATATCGAGGGGGATTTGTTTATCGATTGCACTGGCTTTAAATCACTGCTGCTTAAAGAGCATTTTAAGGTTGGTTTTAAGTCCTGCAAGGATGTATTGTTTGTGGATCAAGCTTTGGCGGTACACGTGCCTTATGAGAGTGAAGATGCACCTATTGCCTCGCATACGATATCAACCGGGCAACGAGCCGGT
Source organism: Paraglaciecola sp. T6c (assembly GCF_000014225.1). Lineage (NCBI taxonomy): Bacteria > Pseudomonadati > Pseudomonadota > Gammaproteobacteria > Alteromonadales > Alteromonadaceae > Paraglaciecola > Paraglaciecola sp. T6c. Next base: position 3,088,048 of record NC_008228.1, on the reverse strand, counting down.
TGGGTGTGGGATATTGGTTTGCAAAACAGGCGCGGGGTAGGGCATGTTTATTCCAGCGCTCATACCAATGAGGCGCAAGCGAGTGAAGAGCTGCTCAATTATATCGCCCAAACGGGTGGCCATGTAAACGAAGCTGATATTCGTAAAATCCCGCTAAATCCCGGGCACAGAGAAAAATTCTGGCACCAGAACTGCGTTGCCATTGGGTTATCCGCAGGGTTTCTTGAGCCCTTAGAAGCATCATCTTTGTTACTCGTTGAGATATCAGCGTCAATGATTGCTGACCAATTCCCTGCGACACGGGATGCGATGGAAATCGTTGCCAAGCGCTTCAACAGCACGTTCTTGTACCGATGGGAACGGATCATCGATTTTTTGAAACTGCATTATATGCTGAGTAAACGCGATGACTCTTCTTTTTGGATAGACAATCGCGACCCAGCAAGCATTCCTCAAAGCCTGCAAGACCAATTAACTCTGTGGCAATATCAACCGCCTTGGCATAATGATTTTGAACACGCGGTAGAGGTGTTCCCCGCGGCCAGCTATCAGTACGTGCTTTACGGCATGGGGTTTAATACGCAGCCGAACCCGTTGGGTATGTCAGACTCATACAAACAAAGAGCCACTAATTTTCGCCAAAAAAACACGCAACAAATTCAGCAAATGCTTAAAACGTTACCGAGTAACCGCGCGTTAATAAATAAAATTTATCAGTATGGGTTACAAAAAGTGTAAACTTTTTCAACTCGACATGACTCCCGGATAGTCAGCAAACAAGCATAACAAGGAGGCGGCAGTGGCCCAGCCAGTACTAATCGATTTTAAACAGCATAGTAAAACCCTAATAAAAACGCAGAGGGGCGCCGAGTTCGGCGAGAATGTACACTTTATTCCAGTGATAGCCGATGAGGTGAGGGCACTTGCCCTTGCGTATCCTATTTGTTTTTTGAAAGACAATAACACGGGGCAGTTTGGTCTAAATGTGTTGACGGGATTCGAAGCGGGTGAAAACTTATTTTTGCAAAATAATGAATGGCGCACGCATTATGTACCTATTCATTTGAGACGCCAGCCATTTTTGGTGGGGGTGACAGAAAACGGCGCCAAGCCAACTAGCGAGAATACCGTACTCACAGTGGATATGGATAGCCCTAGGGTAAACACTGAGCAAGGTGAGCGTTTATTTGATGAGCAAGGTAATGCCAGTGCTTATCTGACCCAAATGGTTGATTTGTTGGGTCAACTGATGTCAGGAAACAACCGTACTGAGGTCTTTATCAATGCGTTGCTCGAGCTGGACTTAATCGAAGAGTTGCAACTGAATATTACCCTAAAAGATGGCCAGCAAAAGCGCTTTGACGGCCTGTATAATATTAATGAAGCGAAACTCGCTGAATTAAAGGGGCAAACTCTAGAAGACTTCAAAATGAAGGGCTATTTACAAGCGTGTTATTTAATTGCTGCATCTACTGGGCATATTCAGACCTTGCTGGACTGGAAAAAACAAGCCTAGTAACCATTACAATAAGATGGGCCGATTAGCAGGCTTCGCGCTTTCAGCCATTGGTAATCGAGTGTGTTTTTAGCAATCTTGCGGCGCTAACCTCGAAAGGTAGTTTGTATTACTGTTCGAGATTAGCGTGTTGATATTTGTACAAAATCGATTTTAGTGCGTCAAAATCGACAGGCTTAGTCAAATACTCGTTCATTCCTGATTCGAAGCATTTTAACCGTTCGCTATCTAGCACGTTCGCCGTTAGCGCAGCGATGGGAACGTCTTTAAAGATGTCGCCCGCTTCACCCGCGCGAATGCGTTTAGTGGTTTCGTAACCATCAAGGTTTGGCATTTGGCAATCCATAAGAATGAGATCGAACCGTGTTTTTTGGCAACGACTCAAGGTGGAGATTGCCTCAAGCCCATCATTGGCGATGTACACTCTTACTGCTAACCCTTGCAGAATTGCCAACATAACCTCTTGATTAATAAAATTGTCTTCAACCAACAAAACTTGTACGTTTGGAAATGTTACGGCTGCGCTAGGCTTGTCTAGCTCGGTGTTTGAACATTGTGAAAAAGCAAGTTTGACAGAGAATTCGAAGGTTGAGCCTTTACCTAATTGACTCTGCACTTTTATGTCTCCGCCCATCAAATTGCAAAGCTGTTTTGTAATTGATAAACCAAGCCCGGTACCACCAAACTTTCTCGTTGTTGATGTATCAGCTTGAGAGAATGAATCAAAGAGATAAGGCAAAGCCTCATTACTCACGCCTATGCCTGTGTCTGTCACAGCGCAGTGCAACTCCAAGTTGTCACTTGAACTCGTCAAGCTATAACGCACTTGTATATGGCCTGACTGGGTAAACTTGATCGCATTAGACAATAGGTTATTGACAATTTGCCTAATTCGATAGGGATCACCAACCACTTTGGTGTGTTGCAATTCTTCTTTTATAAGCGACAGTTTTAGTCCTTTTTCACTCGCTTGAAATTGTTGGTCGTGAAGCAATTCTGCAAAAAATTGCTCAACATCAAATTCCACTAACTCAATGGTAAGCTCACCCACCTCTATTTTAGAAAAATCGAGAATATCGTTAATGATCACCATAAGTGAGTCAGCGCTGCGCTTTGCTGTTGCTATGTAATCTTGCTGCACTTTTTCGAGCTTGGTTTGCGACACCAATTCGATCATGCCGATAACACCGTTCATGGGCGTGCGAATTTCATGACTCATATTTGCCAAAAAAGCACTTTTGGCTTCTGTGGCAGCTTTAGCCTCTTTTTCGTGCTTAAGGGCGATATCGCGTTCCCGTTCAAGCTCTTGTTGTTTTTCTACCAAGTTTTTCCGAGCCAAATGGGCAAACCAACTGAGTAAGGTACTCATGGCCATCGCAAAGAAAAAATGTTGAATGAGAGCCATTTGTAAAACGTTACTGATGACTATCCACCCAATCCAATTAAACAGCACTGCGCTGCACCACAAAGCTCGATGCGACAAAACGATACCAGAGGCAATGACGGTAACGAATATATTGGTGGTTTGTTCGGGCGCTTGAGACAACCAAAGATGCAAAAAGCTATTTGCACTGGCTAAAAATATAAGCAGTAAAAGGACAACTTCTTTACGCGGGGGATCGATATCATTCGCTCGAAAACCAACGGCGGTATTAATTACGGCAGTGGCTAGCGCAGCTAAGAACAAAATCCACTTAAAAGGCTCTTCTAATAAGAAGAAATGCGCCACAGTTAGAACAGCATAAAGAAAACCAAAAAAATAGGCCACGGGCCTTAGTAGGCTAGTGTTGGAGTCAATTTGTTTGGCTTCTAGCCTTTCTTGGTTCAAGTTGGTTGATCACTTCATACTGATATAAAAGCTTAATATTAGAGGAATCTTTACCTAATGTTGTCATATACTTAAGTAGAATAAAGGCATTTGGCTAAGCAAATCCGAATTCCTCATATCACTGGCAACATAACAAGATGCCATCTCACGTTACTCACAAGGTTGCTCTATGAAAAAATATCTGAGGTCTGTACTCATGGCCGTTTTTTGTTTTTACGGCGTGTTTTCAACGGCATCTGCGAATGAAGACTATACCATCAACAGCGATAAAATCCTTGTGACTGTGGTACTGAAACATCAGCAAGACAAGAGCTTGACTGAATTACAACAGAAAATGGATGAAAATCGTTTCTGGCAGTCGTTTCCACCTAAAGGCATAGAGGTTGAATCTTGGTATGTGATGATGGGATTAGGGCAGGTGATTACGGTTAACATTCACCCAAAAGATTTACGTACCCTTAACCTTGCCATTGAAAAATCAGCATGGGGCATTTTTGACACGGATATCTACCCAACCTATGAATTCAAGGCGATAGCAGAATCGATAAAAGCAAAAAAAGCGCAGAACGATAGCAAATAAGCCTTGCTTTAGGGGGATGTGTTTATTCGGTTACTCAGCTTGCATGCTGCTCTTCGTTTTATGGACTTTTATGATTTTCTGGAAACGTTAATCAATGACGAGTTTGATGCCTAATAGCCCCAATAATCCGCCTGCTAATCTGTCTATGTGTTGCTTGAATCGTAAGTAAGTATGTTGGGCTCTCTTCGTCGACAGCAAGAGTACGACCAAGGAGTACCAAGCAATATCCCCAGTGAACGCGAGTAAGCACAGTAGTGCCTCACCGTATACTGGGATTTCATTTGGCAAGAGAGCGGCAAAAATGCTACCAATGATGATGGCTGTTTTCGGGTTACTCAACTGGGTTGTTAACCCCAATAGCACCGCTTTTAAAAAATTTTTTGTGTTTGTTTCCTCAGGCGCTACCACCTTCATTGGTTCACTAGCGTGCTTCCACATCTTATAAGCAAGGTATAGTAAATACGCTCCCCCAAGCGCTTTTAAAGCAACATACATAGATGGCACTGCCTGTAAAATAGCGTACAAGCCAAATATCGCTAAAAGCGCGAAAATAGCGGCACCTATGGCGAGGCCTAGCGTGACACCAAATCCTTGCATTTTTGATTTGCTGACTGCGGTTGTTGCGACCAATATAAAACTAGGGCCAGGACTCATGGTACCGAGCATAAATACTATTCCTATGCTGATCAAAAAGCTGTATTCACCCATAAATCCTCTCCACGTTATCTCCCTAGCAAAATTGTACTTACTCTATAAGACCTTTTGCTTATGCGCTAGCCGTCGGTATTTGATTTATTCTTCGCTTCTGTTCAATTTTGCTTTAAACGAAAGCGATTTTTATTTTCAGCAATTCACTCGCTTTTAGGAGATACATGAATACCAGAACACACGACGATGCGGGCTCTGCACCATCTGAGACAACAGAGCAGATTTCCCCCTCAGGCAGTTACGAAGATCTGCACAGACCCAGCTCAGAGTTCAACACTAGAGATGAATACCTCGAACACGAACTGCAAATTATGCAGCCTAAACGCTGGCGAGCAAACTTACCTTTTAGGGATTATCGTTTCGAGATAGAAGATACGATACCGGCACTGGCCGGAACAATTGGCAAGGTGGTTATGGTCAGTGCTATTGCCGCTACCTTTGCAGGTACCCTAGGGTTAAGTGATGCTTTTGTGCTTGAGAATGTTCGTTACGAGCTACTCATCGTCTCGGTTTTTATTGTGTTGTTCTCTGGGTTTATTCTACCCACCGCCAATCTCGCAGGCACCCACGGGCCACTTATTCCTTTGATCCCCATTGTAGTAGCTGCAGGTGGTCATCCTATGGCGTTTGGCTTGTTAATCGGGGCCTTTGGTTTGATATTGGCATTTAGCAAGGGCGGTAGTTTACTCGCAAGGCTTACCAGCAAAGGTGTGTGCGGCGGGCTATTACTGTATTTAGGCTTTATAGGCACTATTTCCCAAGTGAAGAAACTGTTTGCTTGGGCAGAAAGCATCCAAATGACGCACATTGCCTTTATCGTTATTCTTGCGACCATTTTGTTGTATGCCTTATTAGAGCACTTTAAAAAGCGCTGGCTGGCGGTGCCACTAAGCTGCCTTATGGGCGGTGTTGTTGCTTTTTTGCTAGGCGCACCTTTTGAATTCCACACCGCACCCGGTTTACCCAATATGAACCCCATGTACTGGTGGGGCGAAAATACCGGCTGGATGCTTGGCATGCCAACCGTTGAGAGTTTTATGGTGGTATTGCCGTTTGCTATTCTGGCGGTCGCTATGTGGTCACCAGACTTTTTAGGTCATCAAGTATTTCAAAAAATTAGTTACCCGCAGCGAACCGAAAAAGTACAAATGAATATTGATGACACCATGCTTAGCGCATCGGTAAGGCAAACCTTTGGCTCTATTTTTGGCGGTGCCAATTTCACCTCGTCTTGGGGCACCTACATTGTGCCGGCGGCCATTGCCAAGCGCCCGATACCTGCCGGTGCTATTTTAACCGCGCTGTTTTGTGTCATTGCTGGTGTGTGGGGGTATCCAATGGATCTCGCTATTTGGCAACCCGTATTGTGTGTGGCGTTGATTGTAGGGGTGTTTATTCCGTTGCTTGAAGCAGGTATGGAAATGACCAGAGAAGGCAAAACCACACAATCTGCTGCGATAGTGGTGTTTGCGTCATCACTGGTGAACCCCGCATTTGGCTGGTCATTAACCATGCTGCTGGATAACTTAGGCCTAATCGGCTGCAAAGAGCGAAGCGCAGAACTAACACACATGAGTCGTTGGATCATCCCATTGGTAATGTTCATTATATTGACCAGCGTCATGGCGATGGTGGGAATGTTACCGGGTATTCCGGCACTGCTTAGCAGTTTTAGGCATTAACAAAAGTGCTCAGAATGTGACAGCTCAATGGGATAAGATTATCTCATTGAGCTGTATCTAAATAAGCTCGAGTTAGAATATGCTTTGCTCGTTTTAGGTTTTTTAAAGTCTATAAACCGTTTTGAACGAGCAGTTTGTAGACAGTGCAACGTTTCGCTGTCTACAAATTCAAAGATGGATGGCCACGCCTTTACTCATTCAGCGTGCTTGATACCTCCGTACAGGATTATTGCCTCTGCGGCTAATTGAAATCCGATGCCAGAGTGCGTAAAGGTAGTATGTGGCTATTGGCTTAAACCCCATGCTGGGTGATAATGACGATTCATTATCTGTTTTATCTGGTTTAGACATGCGTTTTTTTATCTTAGTTTTCCTTTTAATCTTTGGATTATTTCCCGCGATTTCCTATGGGCAATATGTCATTCAAAGCTCGGTGTCTAAGGAGTTCATCAACGGGTTACAAGTCAAATATCTTAAAAATATTGCTAAACATATGAACATGGAAATTGAAATCATTCCCATGCCTTTTGCCAGAAGAATAAGAGAATTACGGGAAGGAAATTTAGATCTGTTAGTTGGGTTACGGCGTGTGGATGGTGAGCAAGACGAAGTCGTTTATATCAAACCAAGTTATGAAACCCTGAGACACACTTTTTTTGTTCGCAAAAGTGATGAAAACCAGCTACTGAGTTTTACCGATTTGAGAAAGCTGAATATTGGCGTGACTCGAAATGCAAAATATTTTGAGAGATTTAACCAAGAAACAGACTTGGTAATGGTTCCCGTATCGACGCTTTTGCAAAAGATAGAACTGTTAAAGAAAGGCAGAATTGATACCTTTATCCACTTTCAAGAAAGTGCGTTACCACGGATCAATGATATGGGCCTACAAAATGATATTGTTTTAGCCCAGTATCAACCCATTGAAGTGAATAATTATTATGTAACCATCAGCCAAAATTCGCCGTTATTTAAGCATAAACACTTGGTTGAAGCCGCCGTGCGAAAAGCGATTAAGGATGATGAATTTGCTACCATTCGCCGAGAACATTACTTATCTCAAGCTCGCCAAAATTAATGATTAGTACTGCTCTTCCCTGAGTTTCCCTTTCGTTGTTATGGCATCACTCGCGGATAAACGTGTACTTACCGCCCCCTTGTTTGAGCGCAAAGGTGGTGTAATCAACCTTTTCCCCTTGAGTGGCAAATTGTATTTTTATTCCCGCCGGATCGAAACGAAAATCAGTGCTGGAATAGGACGTTAGGTTAAATGCTTTCTGACCGGTGGCTTGTGCTGTCAGAATAGCCCCATCGGTTTTGAGGGTAATGTTAAGCGCTATTTGTTTTGACGAAAACACACCTTGGTATTGGCTTAATTCTCTTTCGGTTAAGGTAATGGCTTTTTGACCAAAGTCAGGTAAATCAAACGGCATATCGTAGTAGATGCTTAAAATGGCAATGCTGATATCGTTCATTGACATGTTCATACCGTTAGAGGTCAAGGTAAAAACAACTTCATCGTCACCAATGTAGCCAGTGTGAGAGGTAAATCCGTCAATTCCTCCTGTGTGTCCGTAAGCGATTCTTTCATGAAACGGAAATGCAAACAGTCCGCGCCCATAACCTTGATTAAGCTCTTTCATTTTCGCCAGTGAGTTTGCTGAGGTAAGCTTGCCAGTCATGAGATTTTCGATAAATATCCCGACTTCAGTCGAGGTAGAGATAATAGCGCCGGCCCCATATGGAATACTCATGTCAGTTTCTGAATGTGCGACCCATTCGCTTGTTGCATGTTTATAAGAGTGAGCTTGATTATCTGACGGCTTAACGGGTCCGCCAAATGTCGTTCTGTTCAGGTTTACTTTAGCGGTAATTCGCTTATGTAACTGATTTTCGTAGCTATCATTTGTGATGTCCTCAATGATAAACCCCAGTAGTACGTAGCCGCTGTTTGAATAACTGGCCGCGCTGTCTGGTGTAAAATCGCTGTCTAACGATCCAATCAAGCTTACCATTTCAGCTTTGGTTTTAGCTTTAGTCATGTATTGCTCGTAATCAGGGGTATCGGTGAAATTATGAATACCGCTTCTATGGTTAAGTAGCATGGACATGCTGATCAATTCGGCGTTCTTGATTTGCGGGTAGAAGGTTGCGAGCTTGGTATCTAATGCAAGCTTACCTTCATCAATAAGCTGAAAAATCATTGTGGATGTGAATACTTTCGTGATGGAGCCAATACGATACTGAGTGTTCTTATTGGCGACTTGCTTAGTTTCGATATCTACATAGCCAATGGATTTTTGATAAATAGGTTGGCCATTTTGCACCACAGCCACACTGAACATGGCCTTGTCATGGGTATCTAGGCTTTCTATGTATTTATCTAACTTGGCTTTATCAAAAGCCAGTGCGGCTGAGCTGAAAACGCAGGTAAGTATGAACAGACTAAAGAGGTTTTTCATGACGGGCTTAGTGGATGGGCGATTATTTAAACAATAATCGTTAAGCCAATTCGATGCAATGGGGAACTATTCACGATAGCGGGTATTGTATTTCCTCATCATCACAGCCACCTAAAGTGAGTAACAATAGGTGGCTGTAGAACGGGTTAAATGCTTATTTCAACAGGCATGTTTTCTTGGCGGCGCTGTACGTGGCGCAACCTAAGGCCCAGCAAAATTGCCGCTGAGGTTAACCCGCAAATAAAGCCTATCCAGAATCCTGCTGCGGCCATGCGCGGGACTATCCAATCAGTGAGGGCTAATACGCAGCCTATCGTCATGCCGATTACCCAGTAGGAAATAAAACTAAGATAGAACATGGCTGCGGTGTCTTTGTAACCGCGCAACGCAGTAGCTGAAACCACTTGTATGGCATCTGAAAACTGAAATAGGGCTGCTAGTAACATAAGGCCTGCCGCCATGTTTATGACTTCAGCGTTGTTGCTGTAAAGCTCACCAATATGAACCCGGGCCAAATAGGTCATAGTGGCAGTCAGTGTGGCAGAGGTTAACCCCATTAATAGTGCTGCGCGGGTAGCCATCTTAGCTTGTGATGGATTGTTTTCACCCAGTAGATGACTCACTCGGATACTGGTCGCCATACCTAAACTTAATGGGATCATAAACATCAACGATGAGAAATTCAGAGCCACCTGATGCGCTGCGACAATCGTAGAGCCAAAAGGCGCCAGTAAGATTGCGACGACAGTAAAAAGTGTGACCTCAAATAAAATAGTCAAGGCAATGGGTAAGCCTAATTTGAGGCTAGCCCACATGTCTTTAACGTTGGGAGCAAAAATACGCGTGTAAAGCGCATATTGTTGTAACTTTTTAGAATTGAGGGTGTACACCCACGTGGCAAACATCATGGCCAAAAACACCAAGCCAGTCGCAATACCACAGCCTGCACCGCCAAAAGCGGGTAGGCCGAGTTTACCGTAAATAAACACGTAATTGGCAGGGATATTCACCAGCAAACCAATAATCATAATGATCATGCTCGGTTTGGTGATAGACAGTCCCTCACACACATTGCGTAACACTTGGTATAACGCAAAAGCCGGCATGGAGTAGAGTACATATCGCACATAATCGATAGTGATCACGCGAAGGTCTGCTTCCATTTCAATTAGCGAAAAGAAAAAATCCAGAAAGGTGCTGAGCACCAAGGACAGTAGGGCAAAAAACAGTGCTAACCACATCACTTGATAACTGGCATTGGCGACTTTATCTAGTTGTTTTGCTCCGTTAAAGCGCGAAATAATGGGCGGCAGTGCTAACGTTAGGCCTTGAATAAATACGAGCATAGGCATAGTAAAGCTAAAACCTATGGCCACAGCGGCCATATCGGTAGCGGAAAAGCGCCCCGCCATAATGGTGTCAGATACGCCCATTAATGTTTGGGTTACTTGGGCAATTAATAAGGGCCAAGCCAAATGGGCAAGGGCTTTGAATTCGATTTTTAGGGTCACTTAATAAGCCAATGAGGTAAAGGGTTGAATAAGTACAGTGCTGCCTTGTTCTATACTGCCAGCATCTTGCGCCAGCACGATGTAACAATTAGCATGAGCGATACTGCTCATTACGCCTGAGCCTTGTTTGCCGTTGGGGCTGACGAACAATTGGCCGTTTTCGCCCGAACGGTATATACCTCGCTGATAATCAGCGCGCCCAGGGACTTTGCGTATATCACAGTCTGCGGTGGCATTTAATAACATAGCCATGCTCGGCGTTTGCCCGCTTAGCGTTTCAAGCACCGGCTTCACCAATTGCTCGAAGGTAACGTAAGATGAAACAGGGTTGCCTGGAAGGCCGCAAAACCACGCTTTGCTTAATTGACCAAACGCGAAGGGTTTGCCTGGCTTGATAGCCACTTTCCAAAAATTAACACTGCCTATACTGTGCAAAACGTCTTTCACATAATCAGCATCACCGACGGACACGCCGCCACAAGAAAGCACAATGTCACAGCGCGTGTCAGCCTCTTCAAAGGTGCGTTGTAGGCTTTCAGGTTTGTCTTCTACTATGCCAAAATCAATCACATGTGCGCCAAACTCCTCTAGCATCCCGCGCAGGGCATAACGATTGCTTTCGTAAATTTGCCCGCTATTAAGTGTATTGCCAGGTGATACCAATTCATCACCGGTGGCAATTAAGCCCACCTTAAGTTTACGAACTACGGACGCAGTGGCAATTCCCACAGAAGCCAACAGAGATAAATGCGCGGGAGTTAAGCGTGTGCCAGCGTTGAGTACCACCGCACCTCGGCTAATATCTTCTCCTGCCTTTCGCACACTGTTACCGGCTTTAGGCGATTGCATAAACTGAATGCGTTGGGGGGTGTCATCAAGCGCAGCGGTATTTTCTTGCATCACTACGGCGTCGGCCCCGCTTGGCATAATGGCGCCGGTCATAATGCGCACGCATTGACCTGGATTCACAGTGCCTTCATAAGGAATACCTGCGAAGGCAGTGCCGACTAATTCTAAGGTGTCTTGTTGCTGCAAGTCTGCAGCTATCATGGCATAACCGTCCATGGCGGAGTTGTCGCTAGGGGGAACATTTACCTGAGAAATAACGTCTTCGGCTAAAATACGTCCTCGAGCCTGCATTAAGTCGCATTGTTCATGCTCTGTCACGGCTGAAATAACGCTGCGCATCGCATCTAGCGCCTGTGATAAAGGTAACAAACCCGGAGTGTCGCAACTGGTTATCATCATAAAAGACTACTTATTCGAGGAATTTCTTAGCCGACCAATATTACTGACAAGGGCCACGTAACGAAAGGCCAAACATAAAATAAAACTGCAAGCAGCTATGTATATGAATATATAATGCTGTTGTGTGTATTGAGCTGTATTAGCCCGTTTTAGAACAAATGCTACATTGCGGGTTTTTAGGGATAGAAAAGCGTTGAAACTGCGAAGATTTAGCATCGAACAGTTGCAAAATACCATTGAGAAGTTCGCCAGCACCTGTGAGATATTTAATCGCCTCTAATGCCTGCATGCTGCCTATAACGCCTACTAACGGAGGTATCACGCCAGCTTCCATGCAGCTGAGCTGCTGCTCTGGAAAAACCTGACTTAAGCACTGGTAACAAGGGCTGTGGTTATCCATCAGGTAGGTGCTCACTTGACCTTCAAAGCGAATTGCAGCGCCGCTTATAAGGGGCACCTTATGAGTGAAACACAGTTTATTAATTTGCTGGCGAGTGGCTAAATTGTCAGTGCAATCGAGCACCACATTATGTTGGCTGACGTGTTGGCTAAGCGCATTATCATCAAGGCGCTCATCAATGGTGTTGATAACGCACAGGCTATTATTGGCCAGTAAACTCGTCTTCGCTGAATCGACTTTTTTAACGCCCACGTCTTGTTCATGATGAAGAACTTGGCGATGTAAATTAGACAGCTCAACCTTGTCATCATCCACCAAGGTGATTTCGCCAATACCAGAACTAACAAGGTATTGCGCAGCAGCGCAGCCTAAACCGCCTACACCAATAATCAATACCTTGGAACCCATGAGGGCTTCTTGGCCATCAAGGTCGATAGCTGGCAATAAAATTTGCCTCGCGTAACGCAAGGCGAGCGCTTTGGTTAGTGTCGGGGGCGTAATAGAGGGCATAGTGTCCTGATAAATAATGGCCGTTTTCTGCTTTGCTATAATTTTTCTACGCGGTAGCCCTGCGCTTTTAACTGCTTTAATACGCTGTCATCGCCCGCAAGGTGCATGGCACCGACCATAATAAATTCTACGTTCGATGTTTTTAGCATGTCTTCTATATGTGGCATCCAATTAGCGTTTCTGGTGACAATCAAATCTTGGTAAATTTGTGCATAGTCTTGTTTAAAAGGCACGATACTGATGTCCGCCATTTTTTGCATATCGCCCTCGCGCCAACTGGTGCGCATGTCGCCTATTAAAACGGGCATTTTCTTAATGTCTCGCAAGGTGTATTCAATCAGGGCGTCGTTATCGTCACCACCCAAATTGGCGAGAAAACTCAATTGTTCATCTGGGGTTTCAAGCCATTGAATGGTTTTACCCGCGTGAGTGCCTTTGTCAGAGTAAAATTGGTCAACGCCTTCACTAGTAAAGCCTAGGCTTTGCAGTTCGATAATACTCAGGGTAATGCTAATAAGGCTCGGCTTCATTGCCGCCATTTGCGCAATCGGTATACCCCGCTGGGCTAAATGCGTTTCGAGTTTTTGGTAACTTTGTTGTGATAAGTCGTCTTTGAGTGATCGGCCATCAGTGTAAGTCATCATACCTAACATTTTTTGCTGAAACTCAACGCTTTTTACCGCCGTCATATCTGTTTCAAACACTAGGGTGGAAGCGTGTTGATAGGCCGTTTCATATTCACTGGGTAAGGGGTAATCTTCTGGGGCCAAGATATGAATAGTGCCGCCAATATATAAGCTGTTGTCGCCAGAGGTGACCTTCCATACTGAAGCGGCGTCCACCGTGGTGGTGAACATCGAGATGGCCGCAATGAGTGGTACAGAAACTGAGTAAAAAGCCGAGCGAAATAATGACATGTTCAATAGTCTTCCTTTACGAGATATATAATCGGCTTCTTAGGACTCGTCGGGCTTACTGAGTCAAAAAAGCGCTGAATGAGTACAAATAACCTAGTCGTTAATCACTCAGTGTGCCGCTTTTCAGCAGACAAAGGAACCAAAAATCCGCTGTTTACGGCTGTTTGGGCAAACAATGTGCAATCCATCGATACTTAACAGCAATTCGCGGGAATGATCTAATCCGAGAGTCGCGGTGTTCTGTACACAACTTAACGTAAAGCAGCCCATGGTGTTTGCTCCATTTTAGGTACTTTGCACCAAAATTAAGCGCCATAAAATTCAAATCCCAAATCGTGAATTATAACCATATGAATTATAAGGAATTAATACTTGGCAATGATCCTGCATTAATTTAACTGAACTCGTTTTAGATAGCGAATACCGTTCGCGATAAATACATTTATGTACTGTGCCGGCAATTAGTGCCAAGCATGGAACAGGCAAAGAAGCCCACTCAGACTGTTAGCACTCAGTCGCGTGGGCTTTTTTTATGGGCAAAATTAGTTGAGTAAACACTTCGTTCAGGGGACCAACATGTCAGCAAATACAGTCAATATAGTCGTGGTAGGAAACGGAATGGTGGGCCACCATTTTGTTGAGCAAATCACTAACCACGGCAAAACCGACCCTTCTATTACTTATAAAGTCACTGTGTTATCAGCTGAGCCAAGACTCGCTTACGACCGAGTGCATTTGTCGGAATATTTCTCAGGCAAGACAGCGGACGATCTCGCGTTAACCACGCCAGCACACTATGAAGCATTAGGTGTTGATTTTCACCTTGATGCCGCAGTGGTCGATATTGACAAGCTAGGTAAGTTTGTTAAAACCAAATCCGGTCAGGTTTTCGCTTACGACAAACTCATCATGGCCACTGGCTCTTATCCGTTTGTGCCACCAATTGAGGGGAACGATCAACCTCATTGCTTGGTGTACCGCACCATTGAAGATTTAGAGGATATCAGCGCTTCAGCTAAAGTGAGCAAAACCGGTGTGGTTGTGGGGGGCGGCTTATTGGGTTTAGAAGCGGCGAACGCATTGCGAGAGGCTGGTCTTGAAACTCACGTTGTGGAGTTTGCTCCGCAATTAATGGCGGTTCAAGTCGACACAGGCGGCGGTCGTCTATTAAAAGACAAGATTGAAGCCTTAGGCGTGCAAGTTCACACCCAAAAAGCCACACAGCGTATTGAGGCGGGTCAAACAAGTCGTTATCGCATGTGTTTTGCCGATGGGGATTTTTTAGAGACCGACATGATCCTGTTCTCAGCAGGTATTCGGCCACAGGATACGCTAGCACGCCAATATGAGATTAAAATCGGCGAACGCGGCGGTATTGTGGTTGATAACCACTGTTTAACGTCCGAGCCAGATATTTATGCTATTGGCGAATGTGCCTTATGGAATAACTTTATTTTTGGCTTAGTTGCCCCAGGCTACACCATGGCGCGCGCTGCAGCGAGTCACATCACGGGTGGCGATGTAGAATTTTTAGGCGCAGATATGAGCACCAAGCTCAAACTCATGGGCGTTGAAGTGGGCTCTATTGGTGATGCACATGCTCGCATACCTGGTGCGCAAACCTACATTTATGAAAATCAGCCTGATGGCGTGTATAAAAAAATGGTGGTTAACCATGAGCAAAGTGTGCTGCTTGGCGCCGTTTTGGTCGGAGACACCAGTGACTACGACACGCTTCTACAATATGCGTTAAATGGCATCGATTTACCTGAACACCCTGAAAGCTTGATTTTGCCTGCCTCAGGTGATGCGCCAGCAGGTGGCTTAGGCGCAGACGCGCTGCCTGAAACGGCGACCATTTGCTCATGTCACAACGTATCAAAAGGCGACATTATTGCTGCTTTTGATGGCGGAGCCTGCGATTTAGCCAGTGTTAAATCATGCACTAAAGCCAGCACTGGTTGCGGTGGGTGTTCGGCGTTACTGAAAACCGTGGTCGACAGTGAATTGGGCAAACGCGGCGTGGAAGTGAAAAAAGACATCTGTGAGCATTTTGCTTATTCGCGCCAAGAGCTTTATCACATGGTTAAAGTCGGCAAAATTCAAAGCTTTGACGAGTTGATTGAAAAACACGGTCACGGTTTAGGCTGTGAAATTTGTAAGCCTGCTGTGGGCTCAATTATGGCCTCGGTGTGGAATGACTTCGTGTTAGAAAAGCCTCACGTAGCCTTACAAGACACCAATGATACTTATTTAGGCAATATGCAGAAAAACGGGACCTACTCGGTCGTGCCACGTATTGCCGGCGGTGAAATTACCCCAGACAAACTGATTGTATTGGGTCAAGTTGCGAAAAAATACAACTTGTATACCAAGGTCACAGGTGGCCAACGTATCGATTTGTTCGGCGCGCGAGTCGAACAACTTCCGCCTATTTGGGAAGCCCTTATTGCTGCCGGTTTTGAAACCGGTCATGCCTATGCGAAATCACTGCGTACCGTTAAGTCTTGTGTAGGCAGTACTTGGTGTCGTTTCGGTGTGCAAGATTCTGTGGGTCAGGCTATCGATCTGGAGAACCGTTATAAAGGTCTACGTGCGCCGCACAAAATAAAATTTGGTGTGTCAGGTTGCACCCGCGAGTGCGCAGAAGCACAGAGTAAAGACATAGGGGTTATTGCTACTGAAAACGGCTGGAACCTATATGTATGTGGTAACGGCGGCATGAAACCTCGCCATGCGGATTTGTTTGCTACTGATTTAGATGACGCCACCTTAGTTAAATATATTGACCGCGTGTTGATGTTTTACGTGGCAACTGCGGATCGTTTACAGCGCACCTCAGTATGGTTAGAGAATCTAGAAGGCGGGTTAGCGTATTTGCAAGATGTGGTGATCAACGACTCCCTAGGCTTAGGCGAAGAGCTCGAGCAACAAATGCAACACATCAAAGATACTTACCAATGTGAGTGGAAAACAGCCATTGAAGATGAGTCTTCACGTAAACGTTTTCGTCAATTCGTCAACAGCGAACAGAGCGATAAAAATGTCGTGTTTGTACAAGAGCGCGCGCAAATTCGACCCGCTACGGAAGCGGAACTAGAGACCCTTGCTAAATCCGGCAAAGGTACCGAGCAAATTATCGATGTTGTTGAGTTGGCGTAAGGAGTCAGTTATGAGCACAGAACAAAATTGGACAGATATTTGTCACCTTAATGATTTGGTTGATAACTCAGGCGTGTGTGCGTTAGTGAAAGAGCAACAAGTGGCCATTTTTAAAGTACGAGAGAAAGGCGAAGTACACTTTTATGCCATCAGTAACTGGGATCCTATTGGTAAAGCAAATGTGTTGTATCGAGGTTTGATTGGTTCAGTGGCAGATAAAACTGTGATTATTTCGCCTTTGTACAAACAGCGTTACTGTTTAACAAGCGGTAAATGCCTAGACGATGAAGCGCGTAAAGTCAGTGTCTATGACGTGCGTGTTGAGGGCGACAAGGTGCAGCTAGCGGTGGCGTAATGCCACCTTGATGCAGCCTATAAGTTAATTTTTCAAAAGGCCCTACTACATGATAAACCCAACCAGCGCTTCTCAGTCCTCAGTTCAAGGAGCGTGTTCAAAGCTAAGCACCACAACTTGCCCTTATTGCGGAGTAGGGTGTGGTGTAGACGTTACCAGTAACGTCGAGGGTGACAGCGAACAACTTGTTAGCGTTCAGGGCACGGTTAGCCACCCAGCTAACTTTGGGCGCTTATGCGTTAAAGGCAGTAAGTTGGCCCAAACCAACGTTAAGCAAGGTCGACTCATGACTCCTATGGTTAATGGCCAGAGGGCTCAATGGGATGCTGCTATCAGCACCGTAGCCAACAAATTTGCCAGCCTTATAAAGGAGCACGGGCCAGACTCAGTCGCATTTTACGTGTCAGGGCAACTATTGACCGAAGATTATTACGTCGCCAACAAATTAATGAAGGGCTATATCGGTAGCGGCAACATAGATACCAACTCACGTTTGTGCATGTCATCTGCAGTGGCTGCCTACAAACGTGCGTTTGGTGCTGATACCGTACCTTGTAGCTATGAAGATTTAGAGCAAACAGAATTATTGGTGCTTGTGGGCTCAAATGCCGCTTGGACACATCCAGTATTGTTTCAACGTATTGAGCGGGCGAAAAAGCTCAACCCGAATATGCGTTTGGTGTTCATCGATCCGCGGCGCACCGCAAGTTGTGAGGCCGCAGACTTACACTTACCCATTAAACCAGGCACCGATGTAGCGTTATTCAATGGCCTAGTTCACTATCTTGAGCAACATAAACACCTCAATTCAGATTACATTGCCGCTTTCACCGAGGGATTCGATGCCACCATTACCGCCTGTGAAAGTTGGACTCTTAAGGCTGTTGCCGAATATTGTGATGTTAATCAAACCTTAATTGAACAGTTTTATCAGCTCTTTGCAGGCAGTGAGTCAGCAATCAGCTTTTATTCAATGGGTGTAAACCAATCTAGCAGCGGTGTTGATAAAGCCAATGCGATTATCAATTGCCATCTTGCCACGGGCAAAATAGGTCGTGAAGGTTGCGGACCGTTTTCCATCACGGGCCAGCCAAACGCGATGGGCGGTCGTGAAGTGGGTGGGCTTGCCAATATGTTGGCGTGTCACATGGATATTGGTAATGCACAGCATCGAGCGCTAGTGCAAAACTACTGGCAGTCACCCACCATCGTGCCTGATATTGGCTTGAAAGCGGTGGATATGTTTGATGCCATCGAGCAAGGCAAGATTAAAGCCGTTTGGGTAATGGCAACGAACCCTATGGTGAGCATGCCCAATAGGCATAAAATTAAAGCCGCTTTAAACAAATGTGAAATGGTGGTGGTTTCAGATTGCGTGGCTAACAATGACACCATCGCTATGGCTGACGTGGTATTGCCTGCCACAGGTTGGTCAGAGAAAAACGGTACGGTTACTAACTCAGAACGCAGAATTTCCCGCCAGCGGGGTTTTTTACCGCCCACAGGGGAAGCACGTCATGATTGGCAGATTATCTGTGACGTGGCGAAAAAAATGGGTTTCAGCAACGGTTTTAATTACACAGACCCGAGTGAAATTTTCGATGAGTATTGCGGCTTAACGGCAGAGCAGAATAACGGAAGCCGAGATCTTGATTTATCTGGTTTATGTGGGCTAACGCAAAAACAGTACGACAACCTTGTTCCCATTCAATGGCCGGTGAATAAAGCCAACCCTGATGGGGTAAAGCGCATGTTTACCGATGGTCGCTTTTTCACCGCGAGTCAAAAAGCCCAGTTCATTGCTATTGAGGCTAAAGCCCCTGAACAAACCACCACGACTGAATTTCCGTTTGTGCTTAACAGTGGGCGGGTTCGCGATCAGTGGCACACCATGACGCGCACAGGTGCCAGTGCCGATCTAACCAGCCACGTGGCCCATGCTAGCGTGGCACTAAACAGTGTTGATGCTTCTAAGTTACAGGTAAAAGAAGGTGATTTGTTGGCCTTATCCTCACGAGTCAGCACCAGTCTTAGTCAAGTGATGTTACCGGTTAAAATAGATGAAGGTCAGCGTAACGGTGAGTTTTTCGCACCCATTCACTGGAGCGAGCAAAACAATGCGGCCGCGAATATTAGCCATTTATACACAGACGCCAACGACCCTATTTCTGGCCAACCTGAATTAAAACATGCTGCGATTAACGCACTAAAAGTCGAGTTTTTCCATCATGGTCACATCTTTATTACGCAGCACCTTCAGGGCAGCCATGAGCAACGCCAAGCCGTAATAAGCAAGCTGTGCTCGACATTTGATTATTGGCGCCTAACCAAGATAGCGGGCGGTGAGATGCTGACGTTTGCTCACGGTCGAATTCCTTCGCCGCGGGTTGAAAACGACAGTCTAGCCTTTGATTTAAAAGAGTTTATTCAAACAAGTATCAGCAATAAGTATATTTGGGCTGCGCGTAAAGGCGATACTCAGCAAAGCGCTTACGCATTAATGGGTGATAAATTACAGTTTGCTGCATTTAGTGACGTACATACCCTAGAGGATAACGCGCCATGGCTAAGTGCTTTACTCGCAGCTGACAGCTTGAGCGTAGAGCAAACAACCGCTTTGCTACGTGGCGAGCCAGACGAGCAATTTAACCAAGGACGTTTAATTTGTAGCTGCTTTAAAGTGGGCATCAACCCGATCAATGAAGCAATAGCCAGAGGCTGTAACAGCGTTGATGAATTAGGCGAAACGCTAAAGTGCGGCACAAACTGCGGGTCGTGTAAAAGCGAGTTACAACAGTTGATCAATGCTCACGAATACGAGCATGACAATGCAAATAGCGCCCGCCACACGCCTGTTTTAGCCACAGTGAATGGCGCTTCGCCCTCAGAGAATACCCAACAAAATCAGATGACATTTAGCGGTGAACGTATCGCTGTGGAGACCCAATTATGAACACGCCAACCAGCGTTATTTCACATGTAAATAGTCTTTTGCCACAGGCATTGAGTCAATTTGTGGCGCAACTTTTTAAATTCAATCTGAACTCGCCACAAGCGCGCTCATTGGATGCGCTTAAAGGACTAAATGCAGGGTTACGCACTGGGCTTAAAAACCTAAATGACAGCGCAAATAAGGCTAATGCCCAACATGGTGTAGGGCATGTTCACCTTATTGGCTCTGGCCCTGGTGATGCAGAATTACTGACGGTTAAAGCCTATCGACTACTGCAAAGTGTCGATGTGGTTATGTACGACTGGCTGGTCAATCCGGATATTCTAGATATGATCCCAGCACATGTAGAGCGTCGTTTTGTGGGTAAAAAGTGCGGCGAACATAGCATGACCCAAACACAGATAAGCGAACTGTTAGTCAGTGTGGCTAAAGAGGGCAAAACCATTGCGCGCTTAAAAGGCGGTGATCCTGCCATATTTGCTAGAGCGGCTGAAGAATGTGACTTACTGACCAAGCATCAGATCCCATTTAGCATAGTACCTGGCATTACCGCGGCATCTGGCGCGTCTGCTTACGCGGGAATACCGTTAACCCACAGGGATTGCGCTCAGTCAGTGCGCTTTATTACTGCGCATTTAAAAGATCCTGCGTTACAGCCAGATTGGCAAAGCTTGGTTAATGGCGCTATGCCAGATGCCAAAGGTAAAAACGCTGAAACCCTGGTATTTTATATGGGATTGCGACGGGTTGAATCGATTATGCAACAGCTGCAGTCGCATGGTTTACCTGTTGATTTGCCAGTGGCGATAATCGATAAAGCCACCAGTGCTCAGCAGCAGGTGTGCATAGGGCAAGTAAAAAACATCGCACAGCGCTTAGTATGTCGTCAATTTACTGGGCCTGCGCTTATCATCGTGGGTGAAGTGGTCAGTAAGCGTCAAAGAGTCGTTTCTTATCACCAACAAGACGGTTTACAATGCCAAACACATAATGAAATTAACGATGCGCTTGCACAGTCTTTATAACGTTATTGGTGCTTTGAGTGCATAGTGCATGGCAGTGAGCCTTTGATTAGCCCTGAAAGCAAAGCCTCAGCGCTGATTGTACAATCCACTTGAAACACCATTAGCAGACATCGACGCGTCGCATTGATAAAGGCATAACGAGCCTGTAGGCATTTTTACATCCATGAGAACAAACAGCAGCACGCAACATCCCACAGAATTTAAAGAGTTTATTCGTATTATTGGCCGCGGCCAACGCGCTGGTGGCACCCTAAGTCAGGCGCAAGCGTACCAAGCCATGAAAATGCTGATCAATGATGAGATCACGCCTGAGCAAAAAGGCGCTTTTTTGATGCTGCTGCGGGTACGTGAAGAAACTGCAGAAGAATTGGCCGGTTTCATTCAAGCCTTTCGTGAAGTGAATGACCGACAGATAGCGGCCCTGCCGATTGATATTGATTTAGGTTGCTATGCGGGGAAGCGCCGACACTTACCTTGGTTTTTGCTAGCGGTTATTGCCCTAGGTCAGCAAGGTAAAAAGGTGTTTTTACACGGTACCCATGAGCCAGATTCAAACCGGCTATATTTGAAAGATGTATTACCCCAGCTAGGGATTGAGCCGGCCAGAAATGCTGCTCATGCGGGTGAGCAACTTGAAGCATTGGGTTTTAGTTATATGGACTTAGCCGATATAAATCCCAAGCTCGATGACATGATCCAATTACGCGGCCAGTTTGGGCTGCGTTCATGTGCTAATACGCTTGCTCGTATGTTAAATGCCAGTCAAGCCCCCTGTAGCCTTCAAGGCGTTTTCCACCGAGGCGTAGACATCAAGCATAGTCACTGTGCCAAGCTAGTGTATGAGCAAAATCCGACTGTTCTAACCAGCATCATGTGTTTTCGCGGTGAAGGAGGGGAAGTGGAGTACAACCCTGAGCGCGAGGTAACCTTACATCTTTGTCAAGCAGGACGAGAAACCACCGTAGAGGTTCCGGTATTTTTGTCTCAGTGGGTGACTAAGCCGAAAACACTAGACGTGAAACAGTTAGTAGAGGTGTGGCAAGGCAGCAATGACAATGCATATGGCACTCAAGCTATTTTGGGTAGCTTGAGCTTAATGTTGATACTCACTGAGAATCTCAGTCTTGAAGATGCTAAACATCGCGCGGAGCAATGCTGGCAAGGGCGTAACAAAAAGTGGTCGTTTACCCTGCCTGTTAAAAATGACACTGCTAGTTATCAAACTGCGGGGGCACATAAAGCGCACTGAGTTTATGTGCCGCTCGAAATGAACAATTGAGGGGATAAGAGCTGATTCGATGCCCTCACATCCACCATCATCCTATTCATTTACATGCGCAATTTACTCTGCATGATCCCATTAGCAATAGGCTCAGAAATGCTCTGGGCAGCACCTTTTGGCATACATTTGAAAGTGCCTTGTACGCCGAGGCACTTAGCCCTAGTGAAACCTACATTACTTCAGTAGTGACAGGCAAAGACTTCGAGTAATTTATTGCTCGTTCATTTTTTGTGCAACCCATTGCACTTTGATGGTGCGACTGCCCATTTTCGTACGTTCAATCCCATTTTAGAACAAAATGCATCATATAACTAATTGATAGTATTGGTTTTTTATCTTGGCGTAAGCTTTGCACACAGTTATTGACTTAGAGCAGCATGTAACTCATTCAGGAATCTCCGTTGATATCTACAGCAAAAAGCCAAACGCGAATATCGCATCATGAGCAGCTGAACATCTTGTTGATAGATGAGAATGTTCAGCGCGCTGAGTCCATCGTGACGGCGCTTGGAAACTCCCGTTACAAGGTGAGCCATTTGGCCTGTTCTCAGGCTGGGCTTTTGAAGCAGGTAGACGAAATTCAGCCTGACATCATAGTGATTGATATCGAGTCTCCGAATCGCGATATGTTAGAAAGCTTACACACAATTTCTCACTATAACCCTAAACCTGTGGTGATGTTTTCATCACAGCAAGACACAGAAACGATTAATCTATCGGTGCAGTCTGGCGTGAGTGCCTACGTGGTTGGAGACATAGATCCCGAGCGTGTTAAACCGATTTTGGACGCCGCAGTGGCTCGGTTTAAAGCCTTTCACAAACTTAAAGATGAATTGAACGATACCAAGCATCAACTTGAATCGCGCAAAAGCATCGATTTAGCAAAACGTTTATTGATGAAGACAAATAAAATGAGTGAAGAGCAGGCATTTCATAGTATGCGCAAGACCGCTATGGACACAGGCCAGAAGCTCGAAGATGTAGCCAAGACAATCGTTTCCATGCTG
Organism: Paraglaciecola sp. T6c; assembly: GCF_000014225.1. Lineage (NCBI taxonomy): Bacteria > Pseudomonadati > Pseudomonadota > Gammaproteobacteria > Alteromonadales > Alteromonadaceae > Paraglaciecola > Paraglaciecola sp. T6c. Next base: position 3,064,902 of record NC_008228.1, on the reverse strand, counting down.
CGCTCATTTGAAAAAGGTAATGAAAATGATTAAACCAGAACAACCAAATATTACGCTTGGGTTTATCCCGCTCACCGATTCCGCGCCCCTTGTTGTCGCCAAAGAGCTAGGCTTTTTTGAACAATGGGGCCTTAGCGTAACGTTGCAAAAACAAAACTCATGGGCAACTCTCAGGGACAAGCTCCATGCAGGTGTGTTAGACGCGGCACAAATGCTGGCGCCTATGCCAATTGCCAGCGCATTAGGGCTTGGGGCGCCGCCAGCAAATGTGATCACACCTTTAGTACTCAGTTTAAATGGCAATGCCATCACCCTTTCAGAAAGTTTGTTGCAAGAAATACTCAAAGAAAATGATCTAACCAATGTCACGCTACCGATGGCAGGCTACTTATTACAACACGTGGTCGAGAAACGTAAGCGTCAGGGGTTATCTAAACTGAAATTCGCTACGGTTTTTCCATATAGCTGTCATTACTACCAGCTAAGAGATTGGCTTAAAGCGGCAAAAGTAAGTTTAGACGACGTTGAAATGTTAGTTGTGCCACCTGTCAGCATGGTTGAATGTTTGAAAAACGGTGATATTGATGGCTTTTGTGTCGGCGGCCCATGGAACGCCAAAGCGGTTCGCGCAGGCATCGGCATGACGGCGCTAACGTCGTTCGATATCTGGCAAGACTCACCTGAGAAGGTATTGGGCTTGCTAGATAGTTTCAACAAAAAACATCCTAATACGGTATTAGCGTTGTGTGCAGCCCTTAAGCAAGCCTGTGCTTGGCTCGAATCTGTGCCCAATCGTTTTGAAGCCGCTAGATTACTTTGCCGACAAGAATACTTAAATGCTGAACTTGATGTAATAGCGCCGTCATTGCTCGGTAGTTGTTTAACGCACAAGTCGCTGCCGCCGCGCAGCATTCCTTCTTATAATCAATTTTCTGTGAGCAATAATGGTTGCATTAACCAGCCTGAGTTGGTGCGCGGAGAGTGGTTAATAAAGCATATGGTCAGTGCTGGGCAAATACCGCCACATGTGACAATACCGCTTGACTTGGTCGCTAAGGTCTTTAGGCCTGATATTTACCAAAAAATGCGCTTGCTGATTGAAGATCAAGGCGTGCAGTTTTATCGCCGCTCAGGTTAGTAAGTTCTAATAAATAGAACTAAATTCGCTAAATAATGCAATTTTCATTCGTTTAAATAACCATATACTGCATTCAAATCAGTCAGCAATGGGAGTTTTAAATGAAGAACGTATTAGTGCTAAATGCCAGTTTACAAGGTGAGAACGGCAACTCAAGTCAATTGACGAGTGAGTTTGTGACACAACTACAGCAAACTGAAAGTATCAAGGTGGAAAAGGTTGATTTAAACACCTTGAATCTGCCGCATTTAAGCGCTCAAGAGATGCAAACGTGGAGCATGCTCAGCGACAATATGACCAATGATCAAGCCGCTCTTGCTGCTTATTCAAACGAGTTATTGGCACAGTTAGAGCGCAGCGACGTCATAGTGGTGGGCATGCCCATGTACAACTTTACTATTCCGTCTACGTTTAAAGCGTGGATTGACCGAGTCGCAAGAGCAGGGCGTACGTTTAGTTACACCTCAGAAGGCCCTAAAGGGCATCTACAAGGCAAAACAGTGTATATCTTCGCTGCGCGGGGCGGTATTTATCAAGGTACTGATAACGATACGCAGACGCCTTACTTAAAACTGGTCTTTGGTCTTATGGGGATAACAGATGTGAACTTTATTTATCTTGAAGGACTGAATATGGGAGAAGAGTATGCCCAAACATCATGGCAACAAGCCCGAGAAAGTCTGACAACGCTGCTACCTGCAACCGTTTAAACGTTTAATAGCTAAAAAAGCCCGAGTCAATCGGGCTTTTTAACATGTAGTAAAGGGTGTTTATCGTTTTAAGGTATTTTCCACGGTTTCAATAAATGCTGGATCTGTCGGCTTGGTTGATGAGGCGTAGGCGTTGACCAAATTACCGTTTTTATCCATCAAGTATTTATAGAAGTTCCACTTAACGGTCGTGCCAGACTTCTTCGCCAGCATACGATAGAGTTGGTCAGCATCACGCCCGCGCACAGGCATGGCTTCGAACATAGGAAATTCGACACCGTATGTGAGCTCGCAAAGCTCAGCTGTTTTGCTTTCATCTTTGTCTTCTTGATTGAAATCATGTGACGGAAAGCCCAAAACCACCAAACCTTGATCTTTGTATTTACTGTATAGCGCCTCTAAGCCCTTAAATTGCGGGGTAAAACCACAGTAACTCGCGGTGTTAACGAAGAGTACCGTTTTGCCTGCATAGGTTTCACACAGATTGACCGTGTCTTGAGAGTTGAGTTTACGCTTAACAAACTTTAATAAATCAGGGCATTGTGCACTGTAAGCCATGTTACAAAAGAACATTAGGCAGGTAATAGCAAGTAACTTCTTCATGGAGACCTCGAGTGTTTTCTACATAGTCAGCATATCTAGTACGTTTGGTTTACTTACTATCATGTCTATTATAGCGCTGACTATTTTGTAAGTGTGTCTGTATAGCAGTTTAATTTGATTGATTTTGCGTTTAAAGTAAATTGTTATTCAAAAAAATTAAAAAAATTCGCAGGAAAAACAATAATGTATAAATTTTCTAAAACACTGCTGGTGGTATTAATTTCTACCAGCGTGTTCGCTTGCAGTGCCACCTACACGACAGATACACAGCCAATCAGCAATAAAAATGATGCTCAAGCCCCCATAGCTAACAGAGCGTTGACCGAGCCGTCGCCAAGTACGATTGCGAGTAAACACAGTATAACGGGTGACAATACACTTAGCCTTGAACAGATTATGGCCGACCCAGATTGGATAGGCAGGCAACCATTAAGCAGCTATTGGGGGGATGACAGCCAATCGGTTTTTTATACCCGTAAAGAGCAAGGCTCACCAGTGACGCACTTGTGGCGGGTTCAGGGCAGCACTTTGTCGCAAGGCACGAGTCCCGATGACGCGAAAAAAGTTGAATTAGCACAATTGCACAAGGTTAGCGATGGCGATCGTGTTACTAATCCACAAGGCACCTATTCTGCTTGGGTATTTGAGGGCAATATTTTTATTAAATCCCTCAGCGGCAGCGAGCAACATCAAGTCCGCCAATTAACCCAAGACGGAGATGGCCCACGGCAGATCCAATTCTTGAACGATGGGCGCCTTGCTTACCAGCGAGGCAACAACTTGATCAGCTTAGACCCCAGCAATGGGTTCTCGCAAAAGCTAGCCACTTGGCAGTTCAGCGAAGCCCCAATCGTCAACGAAAAACCAGCTGATTACATCGCCGAGCAGCAAATTGCGTTAATTGATTATGTGGCTAAAAAGCGCAGCGACCGACAAGCTAAGTTTGCGCAGCAAGCCGCACTTGCAAAGCACAACAGCACCTTGGCACCAGAGGCTTTTTATTTCAGCGACGGGGATGAACTCGTGTTGGCTAGCGTGTCCCCCAATGGGAAATGGGCATTGTTAGCGACGACGGCTACGCAAAAAACACGTAGCGACAATGACTTGATGCCTGCTTACATCGGTGAAGACGGGCGCATTGAGCATAAAGAAGTGCGCCAACGTGTTGCAGATGCTAAACCCGTTAATCATCAACTGTGGTTACTAGACTTAACAAATCACAAAAAACATGCCCTGAGCTACCAAAACTTGCCTGGCTACAACGAAGACGTGCTAGCTGAGGTTAAAAAGGAGAATGCGAACGCTGCAGGCAAACGCTATCAAAGCAACCGCTTGCCACGTGATATTGTACTGATGAGTGATTGGTCGTGGACCCAAGGCGCTATTCAATGGCATGAAAGTGGCGAACAGGTCGCCATTATGGTTGAAGCGTGGGACAACAAAGACCGGTGGCTTGCTACTGTCGATTTGAAGAAGCATAGCTTAGTTAATCAAGAGCGTTTACACGATGAGGCATGGATTAACTATCGCTTTAATAGCTTTGGGTGGCTGCACCATACTGAACAATTGTATTATCTGTCTGAAAAGTCGGGCTATGCGCATTTGTATGTCAAGCCACTAAACGCAAACGCAACAGCATTGACCTCAGGGCGCTTCGAGGTCAATGACTTGACCCTCACAAAAAACGACGAGTATCTTTATTACAAAGCCAATCAGAAGCACCCAGGCATTTATGAAATCTACCGTGTTGACATAGGTAGCGGGAAAATCGAAGCCTTGACTGACTTAAATGGCATGACTGATTACCAACTCAGCCCTGATGAAAGCAAACTTTTACTGACCCATTCAACGCTGACAATGCCGCCTGAACTGTACGTTCAAAATGCCGCACCTGGCGCACCAGTAACGCGTTTGACGCACACCATAAGCCAAGCGTTTTTGGCCATGGGATTTGCGGCACCGGATATTGTGCCGGTCAAATCCAGCCATACCACTCAGCCAATCTTTTCACGGGTGTATCAACCGGCAGAGAATGCGAATAACAAGGGCGAAAAACGCCGAGCAGTGATCTTTAACCATGGGGCAGGATACTTGCAGAATTCGCATTTAGGTTGGTCAGGTTATTTCCGTGAATTTATGTTCCATAACATGTTAGCCCAACAAGGCTATGTGGTAATGGACATGGACTATCGCGCCTCAGCAGGCTATGGGCGAGACTGGCGTACAGCGATTTATCGCCATATGGGTAAACCAGAGATTGATGATCTACGCGATGGCATTAATTGGTTAGTAGAAAACGCTAATGTTGATCGTGAACGCATTGGCACATATGGGGGCTCTTACGGTGGGTTTATGACTTTTATGGCGCTCTTTACTCAGCCAGACTTGTTTCAATCTGGTGCCGCCCTTCGTCCTGTCACTGATTGGGCTCATTACAATCATGGTTACACCTCAAACATATTGAACATGCCAAACGTGGACCCTATTGCCTATGAGCGCAGCTCACCGCTGTACTTCGCAGAAGGCTTAGAAAAGCCATTGCTGATCAATGCGCCTATGGTGGACTCAAATGTGTTTTTTCAAGACACGGTGCGTTTGGTACAACGTTTAATCGAACTTGAAAAACAAGATTTTGAAACAGCGATTTATCCCGTGGAATCACATGGTTTCGTGCAACCTAGCTCATGGCTTGACGAATATCGCCGCATCTACAAGTTGTTTGAAACGACGTTGTAACACTGTAGCGTACGCCTTTACCTAGAGTGGTTAACTCAAAGCCCAGCACGACTGTCTGGGCTTTTTACTTTTAGGCAGACTGAGAATCTGCTTGCCTTACACGGGCTTTCTGGTAATTTCGATGCCAAATTTATTTGATGGTTTGCCTGTGTCGAACAGTAAAACCGATTATCAGAGCCCATTAGCAGAACTAAACGTCAGAGAAAAAACATGCCAAAAGCCAGTGAAGTAAAAAAGAACGCCGCCATTGAACATAACGACAAAGTCTATGTGGTTAAAGATATCAATAAATTAACCCCAAGCGGTCGCGCCGGCGCGAGCCTTTACCGTATGCGTTTGTACGAAGTAACCACTGGCGCAAAAGCAGACGAGAGCTTTAAAGCCGATGAAATGATCAAAACCGCTGATTTTGTGCGCCAACCGGTGACTTTCTCTTATATTGATGGCGATGAGTACGTGTTCATGAATTCGGAAGATTACACGCCTTACAACATCAATAAAGAAACCATTGAAGAAGAGTTATTATTCATTGCCGAAGACACTACAGGGTTGCAAGTGATGATAGTGAACGGCTCTGCTGTGGGCATAGAGCTTCCACCCAATGTAGAGTTGGTGATCACCGAGACTGACCCTTCCATTAAAGGTGCCTCAGCCAGTGCTCGGACTAAGCCTGCTACGCTAAGCACAGGCTTAACGGTGCAAGTGCCTGAGTATATCTCAAGTGGTGAGCGCATTAAGATTAGCACCAGCGAGCATAAATTTGTCAGCCGCGCTGACAAGTAACCTGCTTAATAAATTCAGTTGTGAGAAAGCCCGTTGAACGTATGTTCAGCGGGCTTTTTTATCGAAAAATAAGCACTAAGCTCGACTCACATCACAGCTTAGTGGTATTTTTTAGGCCATAAAACAGCTACTCTTTCGGTGCAAACGCGGCAAACACTTCTTCGCCCGTCATCATTTTAGTTTGATTCGCAAAGTCGTAATAGTTGGGCTTTTCATCACTGAAAATTTGGCAATGAAACTCAACTTTGACTCCCTCTGGTATGTCGAATAAGCCCACTGGCATGATGTATTGTTGGTTTTCTTTTAAGCGGTAAAAAAGGTGGCTACCGCAGTGGCGGCAAAACCCGCGCTGTGCCCATTCGGATGAGTCAAACACGCTAACGTCATCCTCAGAGGTTAGCGTGACGTGTGTACCGCAATCAATGCCCAACAGCGGGCCGCCGCCCCAGGCACGACATGACGAACAGTGACAGGCTTCCATATGAGGTTTGACATCACTCACTGCTATTTTTATTGCCTTGCATAGGCAATGTCCCGTTAGGTTTATCGCTTGGCTCATGTACGTTCCTTATGCTATTTCCTAGTGCAATACTTTAATGGGCACTGCGAATGTAACCACAAGCTTAGCCGTTTTTTTGCTGTTTGATAAGTGAACAAATAATGACTAGGAGCCCACAAAAAGCCCCAAATAAATGTGCATCAATGGCTACGTTTGCATCAATAAGCTCGGCGATGCTCCCACTTGGGCCTGCGATTTGTTCGTTTGCTATTTTTGCCCATACACCGACCATTAAGATCCAGCCGCTAGTGACGCCGTACTTGATATCCTGATAGGCGCCCCATACAAAAACACCGTGTAAAATGCCTGATAGCCCGACATACCATTGCATTTCTGGTTCAAAATAATAAATCCCCGCACTGACGCCGAACGAAAACAACCCCAACATTAGCAAGTAATGAGCGGTGTGATAATACTGACCGTGGAGTGACCAGAGCAAAACTACGGCCGCCAGATTGAGCAAGAGGTGATTAAAATTGGTGTGTAAAAAGTTACCCGTTAGTGCCCGCCACCATTGACCTTGGTTTATGGACTCACGGTCGAATGCTAGCCAGGTGCTACTGGAAGGCTCAGCGATAAAAAGCATGGTCGCGATGACACAAATTATGATTGGCCCAAGGGAGTGGGGCAAAGCGTAGGGTAGTCGTAACATCAAGGACTCTCAACTGGGGTTTAAGTAAATAGGCATTTTCGTTCGGCATAAGTGCGACATCTTACTCACAAGCGTTAAGCAAGTCATGGTAGGTCGACGTCTTTGACTAATTCGTTTGCTGTCGCATTAAATAATTCTTCGCAGTACTTCAATAAAACCAGAACGGCTCTAGCCCTATCTTGTTTCACATGTTTAGCAAATTAGGGGACGACAGCGCAAATATTGTCAAGCCCATTTTAATTGGCGTATCCTAAATAGCGATGATCATCTTGGCAAATAATGAAAAATTTCCGCTCAAGCAGTGGCTTACACCGACAGTGTGAGGCTTATGATGACTATCACCCGTTACAAAGAATGCCAATACTCATAAATAAGGAACCCGGAGCATGCAAGTAGACAAGTTAATGTCAGTAGAAGTGGTGAGTATCAATATGGACGACACGTTAGCTCACGTAAGGGTACTTTTTGAACATCATCGATTTCATCATTTGTTGGTAGTAGACAAGGGCCAGTTAGTTGGCATTATTTCAGATCGCGATTTACTTAAAGCCATCAGCCCTGCTGTCGGTACGGCATCAGAGACAAGTAAAGACTTAGCTTATTTGAAAAAGCCTGCTCATCAGATCATGACTCGCGACCCTGTTTGTTTATCTCCAAAAAGTGGCTTGCTGGAGGCGATTAAAGCCTTCAATCGATACTCAATTTCTTGCTTACCTATCGTCAATATAAATAACAAGCCCATCGGGATCTTAAGTTGGCGTGATATTTTTAAATTTATTGAGCATAACCAGTTAGAGAAATCTCATCGCAAGCAATAATGTCATTATCAGTGAACTAGCGTGTCGTTAACGAGGCGCCTGGGCACGCGCGATTGCTCTTGCGTGACGTTCCTGTAATGGAAGTGATTTAAAAGGGCTGATATTACTCCCCCCTGTGTTGCCTTGGGGCAGGGCGCCCACTGCCGTTTTACTCACGGCACCTACGATGCGCAATAACTGCCCAATACATTCTTTTTTATCTGCTTGGCGTTTTGCCCAAGCAAACATCAAACAATGAACTTTAGTATGCCAATACGTTGAATTCTGACCCAGCACATGAGCATGTTCCAGGTGGGCGAATTCCTGTAAATAGTTGCCTTTACGCCGTGCGTCTAATGCTCGCGCCAATTCTTTTAGCACCACAAATCGAATGTTTTTTCTAAAGTTAGTTTTCATTTTGTGCTCATTATCTACTGGGGGGTCAATGCAAGGTTAGGATAAATGGGTAGTCTTATGCAAGAGATAGGTTTGGCAGTGATTAAATGCTATAAATGCTTTCAAGCTTTTATTCAGCGCCTGATGAAACGCATCGAGCTTACGTAAACTCGCTTCAAGCACTAAATGATGAATGTGCAAGACCTTGCCTTTTCGATCGACTTTACAATCCATTCTGGCAACGAGCCTGGTGTCCCATAAAATAGGCAGAGAAAAATAACCAAACTGCCTCTTGTGGGCAGGTACATAGCATTCTAATAAGTAGTCGAATGTAAACAGGGTTTGCATACGCTTACGTTGAATAAGCAAATTATCAAACGGCGACAAAATGTGCAGCTGACTGCGTTTTATAGGGGTATTAAGGGCGTCTAGCTGGCTGTGCAACGCATAATAGCGGAGACCTGCTACGTCAAGCTCAATGAGTTCGCCCGCTTCTAACATGATATTGATAGTTTGTTTTATACCCGTCTTGGTATGCTTGCGCAAATAAGCTATTTCGCTCGCTTGTCCTAGCCCATTTGCGCTTAAAAATCGGGTTATCAAAAAACGCCAATAGTCTTGTTCGCTGGGGGGATGTACATCCACATCGCTGGGTAAAACCCGTTCGGTTAACTCATATACTTTATGAAAATTAACCCGCTCCTTTATCATCAAATCCCCTTGCATAAACAAGTACTCTAACGCTTGTTTGGCAGGTTTACTCGCCCAGTCTTTTGGCTTTGATTTGAACGCCGTACTTGCACTCTCGAAATCTTTAGCCATCAAAGGCCCTTCAGCGTGAATGCGCCTGAGCACGTGAGCCATTAATTTAGGATTTCTGGGATACCAATGATCAAGCGTACCGTTTGCCAGCGCATTTTTGCGCAGCAAGCTGTAGCGGTAATCTTTCATAGGAAGGTACGCAGCCGCGTGGGACCAATACTCAAATGCCTGCTTGTTGGCAATCAGTTGCGTTAGGTGGTCACAATGGTAACGGGGATTTCGATTCCATAACGTATGGTGGTGGGCGCGCACAACAGCGCTAATGGTATCAATTTGTACATACCCCAAGGCTTCTAGGGAGTGTAAAGAATGGGTTACCGGATCGCCAGAGCGGCTTTTACTTGGCAGGCCTTGGGCGTGCAATACAAGTTTACGCCCTTGCTGCAACGAAATAGACTCAAGCATATTTTATACATCTGAGTAAATTGTCGATGATAGAAGTCACTTACCGATTAAATGGCTCAGCAGTAAGCAAAGCAGGAGAATCGGTGCAAGCACATGCACATCATTCGACACTGACTTCGTCTACCTTCCATGCTTTTTTGATGCGAACAAGTTTTACCGTGCGCAAATCTTTAACAATCTCACCGTTAAGTGTGCCTTCAAAAAATAAGGCTACGCTGGCTTCTTTTGCAAACTCGTTGCGCCCTGCATTGGTTGCGTTGGGCTTAATTTCAACTTTGTCGTATGCCATATTGAGTACGTGGCGCTGAACGTTGCGATTAATACGATAAGACTTCATTAATCGAGCCATTTTAGGGCTAGCAAAATCAAGCGCGCCTTCGATATTGTCATCCTCATAGATATGGCTGAAAAACTGCACTGCAGCGTATTCGGGTATATTGGTGTCCATCATGCCATATTTACCAGCCCCCGTTTTAGTGGTGTCGTCACAGGCGCTAAGTGCAAAAAAGCTGAGTAGCAGGGCGATGAAAGAGAGTGAACGTGATAAATGCATAAATGTTCTACATGTTGAAAATAACAATGTTGAGTGTACCTGCGATATCTAGAAAGTAAAAGGGAGGCAAAAATGCCTCCCTTTTACTTTCTTCTAAGCGCTGAGTTTACGCAGTATAGCTTGAGCCTATTGTACTTCTTCGGTATCACCAAATTCGCCCGCGAAAAGTGGGCTACTCAAGTAACGCTCAGCGGCGCTTGCGAGTAAGACAACGATAACTTTGTCGGCGTTTTCTGGTTTTTCTGCCCAGCGTTTGGCCGCTGCGACTGCGGCGCCTGAGGAAATCCCCACTAAAATACCTTCCTCTTTCATCAATCGATGCGCCATCTCCATACTTTCTTCGTTGGTTACCTGCTCAACGGCGTCGATAATATCCAAATCAAGGTTGCCAGGAATAAAACCCGCGCCAATGCCTTGAATTTTGTGCGGGCCTGGAGTTAATGGCTCACCGGCTTTCGCTTGGGTGATAACAGGAGAATCAGTTGGCTCAACCGCAACAGAGGTAATGGCTTTACCTTGGGTATTTTTAAGGTAACGACTTACACCCGTAATGGTACCGCCTGTGCCAACACCTGCTACGAAAATATCGACTTTTCCGTCAGTGTCATTCCAAATCTCTGGGCCTGTGGTTTTTTCATGAATTTCGGGGTTCGCTGGGTTTTCAAACTGTTGTAACGGTACATACTTGCCCGGCGCTGACGCAATAAGCTCTTCAGTAGCAGCAATTGCACCTTTCATGCCTTTAGCTGCTTCGGTTAATACGAGATTCGCCCCCAGTGCTTTTAGCAACTTACGACGTTCAAGGCTCATAGAGCTTGGCATGGTTAAGGTAATTTTGTAGCCACGAGCAGCCGCTACAAATGCCAATGCGATCCCAGTATTACCACTGGTTGCTTCAATCAATTCTTTGTCTTTGGTTAATATTCCGCGTTTTTCAGCGTCCCAAATCATGTTGGCGCCAATGCGACATTTTACGCTGAAGCTCGGATTGCGGGATTCGATTTTTGCATAGACGTTACCACCAGTAACACGGTTTAATTTAACCAGCGGGGTTTTACCGATAGCGAGGGAATTGTCGTCATAAACTTGCATAAATTTTCCTTTCTGGGGTCTGGGTAGTGCCTAATTTGTTACGTCTGTCGTTAAGCTGACGTAAGTTTATACTTATTCGTTAATGGCACTTTCTGTCTGAGAATTTTAAACTGTGTCGCGCCTTAGGTTTTGCTAACACCTATGGCCAAGTTACTTAGATTAAGGCGAAGTGACCAAATTCAAAGTGCTTTTTAGCTATATCTTATGGAAATAGTTAACTCTAAGCATTATTCATTGGTAATTGACCTGCGCTCACGCTTAACTATTGCATAAATAAAGTTGCGTATGTAATGACACTCGTCTTTGTAGGCAGTTCAAATCGGGCGTAATTCCCCTAATAAATAATGTATCTATGGCTTTACTGCTTCTAACAGCAGTGGTCAATTAACCCAACGAATAAACCGAGGTATTGATGTCTTTTAATGGAACGAGTAACTATATTGCTAGCGATGAGCTAAGACTGGCAGTGAATGCGGCGATCACATTAGAGCGCCCATTATTGATTAAGGGAGAGCCTGGAACAGGCAAAACCATGCTAGCAGAGGAGCTCGCGGCAAGTTTAGGCACTGAGTTGATTCAATGGCATATTAAGTCGACCACTAAAGCGCAACAGGGATTATACGAATATGATGCCGTGTCCCGATTGCGTGATTCTCAACTCGGTGATGACAAAGTACACGACATTAAAAATTACATCGTTAAAGGCAAGCTGTGGCACGCCTTTGAAAACACCAACCGACCCGTACTACTGATTGATGAGATTGATAAAGCCGATATCGAGTTTCCCAACGATTTACTGCAAGAACTGGATAAGATGGAGTTCTTTGTTTACGAGACACGCGAAACGATAAAAGCGGCGCAACGCCCAATCGTGATCATTACCTCTAATAATGAAAAAGAACTGCCTGATGCATTTTTGCGTCGTTGTTTCTTTCACTACATTCAGTTTCCAGAGCAAGACGAAATGCGCCGCATTGTGGATGTTCACTTCCCTGACATCAAAAAAGATCTGCTGAGCCAAGCGCTGGAGTCATTTTTTAACTTACGTGATATTCCAGGTTTAAAGAAAAAGCCATCTACCTCTGAGTTGATCGATTGGTTGAAGCTACTCGTGGCAGAAGATATTTCTCCTGAGGCCCTAAAAGACAAAGACAGCAAAAAGTCCATCCCTCCTCTTTACGGTGCATTGCTTAAAAATGAGCAAGATATTCATCTTTTTGAAAAACTGGTATTTATGGCGCGCCGCTAATGTTGGTTGATTTCTTTTTTAAGCTAAGAGAGTACAAGCTCAAAACCAGCTTAAGTGAACTCATGGACTTATTGCGTGCTTTACAAGCTGGCGTGGTGTTTGCCGATATTGAAGCATTTTATTATTTGGCCCGCTTGTGTTTAGTCAAAGATGAAAGCCAATATGACAAATTCGATAAAGCCTTCGCAGATTACTTTGAAGGTGTGCAGCAAATCGACTTATTCGGCAAAGACATTCCAGAAGAATGGTTACGTAAAGAAATTGAGCGTCATTTTAGTGAAGAAGAAAAGGCTAAAATAAAAGCCCTTGGTGGCTTAGACGAGTTGATGAAAACCCTAAAAGAACGCCTTGCCGAACAAGAGAAACGCCATCAAGGTGGCAATAAGTGGATTGGCACTGGTGGCACATCACCTTTTGGGGCAAATGGCTACAATCCTGAAGGTGTGCGGATAGGGCAAGACAAAAATCGTAATTTTTCGGCAGCCAAGGTTTGGGATAAGCGTGAGTTCAAAGACTTAGCAGGCAATGTTGAACTGGGCACTAGGAACATAAAAGTTGCCCTGCGTAAGCTGCGTAAATTTGCCAGAAGTGGCACCAGCGAAGAGCTAGATATGCCTCACACCATAGAGGGCACAGCTAAAAACGCAGGCTTGCTTGATATTCAAATGATGCCTATCCGGCGCAATGCCATCAAGGTGTTGATGTTTTTTGACGTGGGGGGCTCAATGGACGCCCACATTAAAGAGTGTGAAGAGTTATTCTCGGCGGCGCACACGGAATTTAAGCATTTAGAGTATTTCTATTTTCATAACTGCGTGTACGAGGGCGTGTGGAAAGACAACAAACGCCGGGGCAAGGAAACCATGTCAGTGTTTGATGTTATTCACAAATATGGCGCTGACTATAAAGTGATTTTCGTCGGTGATGCCACCATGGGCCCTTACGAAATTACCTATCCTGGTGGCAGTGTTGAGCACTGGAACGAAGAGCCTGGTGCCCTTTGGATGCAACGTATTTTGGAGCATTTCAAACATGGTATTTGGTTAAATCCGCAGCCTCAACAATATTGGAATTACTATGCCTCTATCGGTATCATGCAGGACATTATGGAACAGCGCATGTATCCCTTGACGATCGACGGCTTAGGGGAGGCAATAAAAGCGCTACACAAGAAATAAAAAAGGTGGGCGCGTGAGCGAACCAATACAATCAGCTACCGAAGACGCGCCCGAAAATCCCGCTCATTTAACCCAAAAAGAAACACGCAATATGGTCACGCCCTATGCGTTTCACGTTTCTAAGTCCCTTTTCGGTACGCCCCTAGCGCGCCCTATCAAACGCGCGTTTGCACTAATTATAGATGCCGCACTTATTGGCTTATTAAGTCAGGCAAGTAACATTTTGCTGGCACTTATTGCCGCTGTGACCTTTTTTCGTGCGGGAAATCGCTTAAAGAAGAAAAAACGCTTTAATGTCGCGCGAATTTCGCTGCGATTTGTCACGGCCATTTTACTGTTTTTAATTGCTGCACAGAGTATTGAGTTCGTGCAGGAGGTAATAGAAACCCCAGACGAAAATCAAAAAATACGCTCAGAATTAGTCGAAGACGATGTACTCGGCGATGTAGAGTTGGACAAGGTCGAAAATTTAGCTTTGATAGGGTTAACCGCGAAATATCTATTTGAAACCAAAAGCGTGGCTAAAGACATCGAATACGGTAAGTGCATTGAGCCGTTAGTTTGCTGGACGACTGTAGGTGAAAAACTCGCGACGGATTTAGCGACTATGCCCATAGATAAAAAGGTTGCTGAAAATTTGTTTAGTGGGTATCGCGATGCAGTCAGTGACGATTTATCTCCTCAGCAAAAAAGCCAGCTAGAGGTTGCCATGACACAAACGTATGAGCGCATGTATAGCAAAAGCGATACAAAACAAAGCGATATAAAACAAAGCGAAATTGATCAAAGTGAGGTGAACAATATTGACTTTGAAAACGCCGTTAAAGCACGTACTGAAGGTGAGGCTCTCCCTGACAACCTTGATACTAACGATGAAAGTAAAAAAGCTGGCCAAAGCGCTGAACAAAAAGAAAACGCTCAATCCTTTTTTGATACCTTGAGCGAAATAGAGGGCCCACGTGCACAGGGCTCATCGCCACCGAGTCTTTTAGCTTGGGTACAAGGAATAGCTGCCGATCTTGGCCTTGGGTTTGGCTGGGCGGCCTTTTATTTTAGTATTTTCACCGCTTGGTGGCACGGACAAACCCCTGGTAAGCGTTTACTCGGTATTCAAGTCATTAAGCTGGATGGTAGTAGTTTGAATTTATGGGAAAGCTTTGGCCGCTATGGTGGTTATGGCGCAGGGATCGCGACAGGGCTCTTGGGATTTTTACAAATTTACTGGGATCCTAACCGCCAAGCAATCCAAGACAAAATTTCTGAAACGCTAGTGATCGACTTACGCAACGAGCGAGTGGAGTTTGTGCATCCTCATACCGTACCCGAGAAATCATCGGTTAAATCAACATCAAATAAATCAACTGACAACGAGTAGTTAAGTGGCAAATAGATTAAATCAATTGTTAAAGCAGTGGCTTAGCCAGAAAGATACGCAAAAGTGGGTGTTAGCCACCATCATAGAAACTGACGGCTCTTCCTATAGAAAAGCCGGTGCGATGATGATGATCAACGATTTAGGGCAATATTTTGGCTTGCTCAGTGGCGGCTGTTTAGAATCCGATATTATGTTACAAGCGCGTCGTTGTTGGGATTCTGGGCGCAATCGTATCGTCGAATATGATATGCGAGAAGAAGAAGACCTGGCGTGGAAACTGGGCATTGGCTGTGGTGGTATGGTGCGCATATTGTTGCAACCAGTGGATGAGGCGAATCAGTATTTGCAGCTTGATTCGTTGTACGCGCTATTAGAAAGTAACCAAACCGCAGAATATTGCCAAGTCATTAACGATCAAGTCCCGCTTAATACGTTAAAGACACTAACGTTAAAGCAAGCTGCGCCAGAACAAGCAAAGTCAATTGAAGGGGCTTTAAAAAAGGCTGACACCGACCGGAAGACTGAAACGCAGCAGGGGGTTTTCAAACAATACCTCAAACCCGCGCCTCATTTAGCCGTATTTGGTGGCGGTGTAGACGCTCGCCCAGTGGTGGCTATAGCAACGCAACTTGGATGGCAAGTCACCTTAGTCGACCCACGCACCAGTTACGCAAGAAACGGTCATTTCGATAACAGTGTCAGCGTGGTACGTGACGCCATTGAGTCGCTTGAGCAAAATCGATGGTTACAGCAAATCGATATGGCCATCATTATGACCCACAATATTAAATTAGATGCCCAATCGTTAGCACTAGTGCAGAAAAGCAGTGCAAAGTATGTGGGTATGCTTGGTCCGATTCATCGGACTGATCGAGTGCTTGATTTGATCCCCACCACCCGCGAACAGCTCGTTAAACCCTTGGCTAATCCGGTTGGCTTACGCTTAGGCGGAGAGCTACCTGAATCCATTGCTTTATCTATGCTATCTGAGGCCCACGCCTTTATTGAGCAGCAAAATGGGTTATCTATCAGCGGTATTCTTCGTCAATGAACGCTTCCTTAATAAACGCTTCCTCAATGAACGAAACTCATGGTAAAGCGCCTTCAATAGCGGCGCTCATGTTGGCAGCAGGCCAAAGTAAGCGCTTTAATGGCATCAAGCAATTGGCTGATGTGAATGGCAAGCCCATGTTGCATCATACCCTTGATAATCTGACATCCAATGGGACTTTGCTTGAAAAGTTGACTGAATTGAATGTCGTTTTAGGGGCTAACGCCGCAGATATTGTTTCAGTGGTACCTGCTTATGCAACATCCCATATATTTAATCATTGGCAAAAAGGAATGGGAGCGACACTGGCGTTTGGCGTGCAAAAAGTAAACCGCGAGTCATCCCATTTATTGGTGACTTTAGCTGATCAGGTCGCTTTAACGCGTGAGCATATAGCCACAATGTTGCATCATTGTATTGCTTCGCCCGAAAAGATCATTGCCGCTAGATACAAGGGTGTACTGGGTGCGCCAGTCGTTTTTCCTCGCCGCTACTTCGCGCAACTAATGGCATTAAACGCCGACGCTGGGGCACGTAAAATACTGCAGCAACACCAATATGATGTGTTGGCAATAGACATGGCTGATGCACAGCATGACATAGATACACAAATTGACCTTGCTCGCTGGCAAGAAACGCTAGCGAACAACAGCGCTCATTAGCAAAAGATAATCACCTAAATGGAGCATTAAATGATTCGTTTTAACCTAAACACTAAACCAGTAGAAATCGACGCCGACCCAAATATGCCTTTATTATGGGCGTTGCGTGACGTGTTAGGCATGACGGGCACCAAATTTGGCTGTGGCATGGCCCAGTGCGGTGCATGTACGGTACACCTTGATGGTCAACCTATACGGTCATGCGTCATGCCATTATCTGCTATCGCTGATAAAGACATTAGCACAATTGAAGGCTTGTCAGCGACCGGCGAACACCCGGTTCAACAAGCGTGGCTTGAGCACAATGTACCTCAATGTGGGTATTGTCAGTCGGGGCAAATCATGAGTGCTGTGGCGTTGCTAGAGGAACACCCAAATCCAGATGATGAAACGATCGATACCTATATGCAGGGCAATATTTGCCGCTGTGGTACGTACCCACGCATTAAAGCCGCCATTAAAACCGCTGCTAAAAATAAGCAAACTGCTTTCGATTACACTTTAGCTAAAGAAGTTGGAGGTCAGGCATGAGCGCTCGTAATGACATAAAATCAGTCAGTCGCCGAGACTTCTTACGCTATACCAGTGTTGCTGGCGGTGCTCTGGTTTTGGGCACGCTGCTGCCTAGCATAACGCCCGCTTGGGCTTCATCAAATGTTGAAAATACTGCAAATACGTTGAACTTGTTTGTCAGCATTGATAATGACGGCAACGTCAAGATCGTTTGTCATCGTAGCGAAATGGGACAAGGTGTGCGCACGGGGATTCCACAGATCGTCGCTGATGAGTTATGCGCTGATTGGTCAAAAGTGAAGGTGGTGCAAGGACTCGGTGACGAAGCATACGGCAGCCAAAACACCGATGGCTCTCGCTCAATTCGCCGCTTTTATACCACGATGCGCGAAATGGGCGCGACCGCCAGAACCATGCTTGAAAATGCTGCAGCTCAGACATGGGGCATTCCTGTTAGTGACGTTTTCGCCGAAAACGGTGCTGTAGTGCATAAAAGCTCAGGCAAGTCGTTGAGCTTTGGTGAGTTAGCACAGATGGCAAGCCAGCAAAGCGTTCCAGAGATAAAAGATTTAACGTTCAAATCACCAAAAGACTTTACATTGATTGGCAAGCCAGTGACATCAGTTGACTTACCTAAAGTACTGACCGGAGACACGGTGTTTGGTCAGGATGTGCAATTGGACGGCATGCTTTACGCGAGCATTGAGCGTTGCCCAGTTGTCGGTGGGACGGTAAAAACATTCGATAAAGAAGCGTCGCGCGGCGTGGCAAATGTGGTTGACGTGATTGAAATGCCCGAGCAAAGTTTTCCAGTATTGTTTAAGAATTTGAATGGCGTTGCGGTATTGGCTCGTAATACTTGGTCAGCACTACAAGGTCGCAAGGCGTTGAATGTCACCTGGGATTTAGGCGATAACCAAAGTCACGATTCAGATGCTTATTTAGCTGAACTTGAGAAGCGCATAGTCACCAAGGGCAAGTCAATTCGAAGTGTGGGTGATGCGTATCAAGCATTTGATACGGCAGAAACGAAACTTGAAGCAACTTACACTGTGCCTTATTTGGTGCATGCCCCCATGGAGCCACCTGCGGCCACCGCAGTGTTTAAAGATGGCCACTGTGAAGTGTGGGCATGTACCCAAACGCCGCAATCCACCCAACAGAATGTTGCCGGTGCCCTAGGGATTGATAAGAGTAAGGTGAAAGTGAACGTTACTTTGTTGGGCGGAGGCTTTGGACGTAAATCTAAACCCGATTTTTCAGTAGAAGCAGCGGTATTGGCGCAGAAAACCGGTAAGCCAGTAAAAGTGGTGTGGAGCCGTGAAGATGATATTCGCCATGGCTATTATCATGCGATCAGTGCCCAACATTTCCAAGCTGGGCTAGATGAGGCCGGTAAAGTCACAAGTTGGGTTCAACGTACTGCGTTTCCCAGTATTAGTTGGACATTCACCGGCACCACTGACGAGCCACAAACGGGGGAATTATCCCTTGGTTTTGGTGATCTTCCTTTTGCTATCGAAAACTTGTCTTGTGAAACTCATAAAGCGCCGGCCCATGTGCGTATTGGTTGGATACGTTCAGTGAGTAATATTCAACACGGCTTTGCGATTGGCTCGTTTGTGGATGAACTAGCGGCAAAATCTTCGATTAGCCCGCATCAGATGTGGCTAAACCTCATCGGGGATGATCGAATAGTTGATCCGAAAACCCAAGGGTTTAAATATGAAAATTATGGTGAGTCTTACGATAATTTTCCTATCGAAACGAAGCGCTTGAAGAATGTGTTAAACGAACTGATGGCGAAGTCGGGGGCGAATAACCCTACAGCCGCCAATGAAGGCTGGGGGATAAGTGTTCATCGTAGCTTTGTATCTTATGTGGCGGTGGCCACTAAAGTGAAAGTAGCAAACGACAAAGTCTCCGTGCTTGAAATGCATTCTGTGATTGATGCGGGGAGGGTGATTAACCCTGACCGAGTAAAATCACAGCAAGAAGGGGCAATGATATTTGGTTTATCAATTGCCTTAATGGGGGAAG
This sequence comes from Paraglaciecola sp. T6c, assembly GCF_000014225.1. Taxonomy (NCBI): domain Bacteria; kingdom Pseudomonadati; phylum Pseudomonadota; class Gammaproteobacteria; order Alteromonadales; family Alteromonadaceae; genus Paraglaciecola; species Paraglaciecola sp. T6c. Next base: position 3,045,588 of record NC_008228.1, on the reverse strand, counting down.
TTACGATAAAAGAAGGCGCAATTGAGCAGTCTAATTACCATGATTATACTGTACTTCGTATGCACCAGAGTCCAAAAATTGTGACCCACATTATTCAGTCAGACGCAGCGCCAGGTGGCGTGGGTGAGCCTGGCGTGCCACCTGTGGCCGCTTCGGTAACCAATGCGATTTATCAGGCTTCTGGTAAGCGCATTCGCGCTTTACCCGTAAGTAAAGTGTACTCGGTTTAACATTAGATTAAATGTATAAGGTCATAGCAACATCTTGTGTTGCTATGGCCTGATAGTAATGGCCTTGAATAGCTGATAGTTTTTGGGGGTTTTGCACTGTAAATGCTGACAGAGTGCTATCAAGTCGTCTGCGCATTTTAATCAAATCAAATTCTAACAATACATCACCAGCTACATATTGTTGTCCCACCTTAGCGATACGTTTGAAGCCTTCACCCATCATGGTGTGGCTGTTCATACCCAATTGAATATATAAACGCAGGCCATTGTTAGCAACTAAGGTTATGCAATGTGCTGTCTCAGGTAAAGCGGTCACAATACCTGCGTAAGGTGCAAACAGTTGATAACCAGAAGGCTCTATCGCCACTCCGTCACCGTACATCCCTTGACTAAAGAGCGCGTTGGGGGCATTTACAATCGGCGATATCTTACCTGACAAAGGGGATTGCACCGGCAAGGCTTTTTTAAACGTTTTTGGGGGCGATGGTGCAACGATGGATTTAAACAAGGCCTTACTCTGTGACTTTGTAGCCATCGGCGCGCAAAGCATCAACGGCGGCTTTTAAATCATTGTGTTTTATCAAGAAGTAATCCGTATCGAAGGTTGATACCACAAAAATGCTCACATTCACTTTAGCGAATACCGAGCCTAACTGCGCCATTATCCCCACCATAGACAAACTAAGCGGGCCTAACACCTCTAACGCTCGCCAATTAGCGTCACTGGCTTCACTTTGCACTTTTACCTCATCCGGCACCACTACGCTTAACTCATCTTCAGTTTTACTGATAAAGAAGATAGGGGACTGGAGAACTTCAATGGGTATGGGGGAGTTGTGATCTAAGCTGTGGATACAAAAACGTGCTGGGTGAAGGGCTAACGTCTGTTTAGGCATGAAGAGTCCATTTACAACTGATAATGGCGTCTATTTTGCGGCCTTTGGCGAACAACGCAAGTATTTCTAATTGATTATTATTGCATTGGATATCGTCAAGAGCATAAAAGTCAGTGACAGGTGACTTCTGGTTGGACCATGGCTATATATTCGGCATTGATCGTTCGTTTGCTGATCGCATGGCCAAACAGTCGATCATTTTATTTGTTGCTTATTCACAAATTTGTGGTCTGTTATTCACATTAACTGTGAATTATACCGGTGTTATCCACTGAATCTGTGGATAACCTTGTTGAGTTCTTTGATATTGTGCGTTAATCGCTTGATATGACTGACAATTTTCTAGTTGGTTGTAAAACGCACAGTTTTAATTGCAGAGCATCTATGTTGATAACTTGCAATAGTTAAAACCACTTTTTTGATTGGTTTTAATCGTTTAAATGTTAATCATACTGGCTGCGATCGGAGTCGATCGCGATTCCATCAAATAGTTAGCTTATCAATTTGATACGTGAAAAATCCTGTTGTTTAGTAAATTCACTGAAACTGTCTGCCAGTGCCTCTGTTTGACGTAATACCTGTTGCCAGTATTCGATACGGTCTTGGGTCGGCATTTTGGTGAAATCTTCTCTGTCAGGGATCTTGCCAAACGGTAAAGAAGCGATAAATGCATTAGATGGCACTAACATCACCGTTTTATCATAATTTAGGGCGCTGACCCTGCGTTTAAGAGATTTATCGAACCAACCCGCTTTAGGCTGAGCATTGAAATGCGGATATAAGGTTAACTTAGGGGAATTTTTTAGTGATATATCGAAATGGTAATCGATAATACCGCCATCCCTGTACATACCGTTTGGGGCACCGGGAATATTCCTAATACCTAACATCACCATGGGGATTGAGCCAGACGCTAGTAATGATTCTTTAATGTTGGCTTGAGTTAAGGGCACTTTATGAGTCAGAAAGCCACTTTCGTCTTCAATACTCAGTGTACTGTTAGCATTTTGGAAAACAAAACGTTCATACTGTTTAGTCAGTAGACGTCGATTCATTCTATTTAAAGCATAACTTTTAACCAGACCAGCAATTTGTAGTGGCTTACGCTCAGAGGCAACCAATCCATTTGATTTAGCTACTAAGAAATGTGCTTTGAATATGGGGTTCTCAATGATTTCTTGAGCACCGTGCTCATTGAAAACTCTATCAAGCAGCGCGCGAGCACTGTTACTGATCGCTAGCGGGGTGACATCATCTTCATAGGACGTTTCAGAATAATATTTTGCTAAACGAGTAATAGCGGCAACGGGATCCTTTTGTGCAAAGCAAGCTGCACGAAAAGCACCTGCCGATGAACCGATTAGGTTCAAAGGGTCAGTCCGATTAGCAAAGAACTCACCGAATAGGTATTTATCTAAGCCAAATAAACTGAACCACTTAGGACCGCCGCTCGCGCCCAAAAAAGAACTGAAAATACTTTGTTGAAACCCTTCTTTTTCGATCAGCGCTAAGGCTGACTTTCCTGCGTAAATATCTAACATAATCAAAGTTAAAGCGTAATCAAAAATATGTAGCTAGCTTACCGAAACTGGGATGATATTGCTGAACAAAGTTGTAATATACTTGTTACATCTTCTGGCTGGTTATCGCCTTAAACAAGTTGGAATTTCGACTTGCTGGTGTAACATTTTAATTGACTACGCATTTGGAATTGATGAAAAGCATAGGCTAATAGCACCACTGTTATCTTATTTGTCTATAAATTCAGCATATGATCATTAACGATGAAAAACCGCTTGCAGTCAATCAATAGCATCGTTATTATACGCGCCGCTTCGAGGGATTCCTCAGGCAATCTCTACACAGTGCGTCCGTAGCTCAGTTGGTTAGAGCACTACCTTGACATGGTAGGGGTCGGATGTTCGAGTCATCTCGGACGCACCACTTCTTTATGTTCCTGTTTTTACATCTCTCTTCTTTGTATATTTTACAATCGCGTTTCATTATTACCGAGTAAGATTTTGTCATAGCCTTTTCTGTATGGGTTACTGCACTTTGTTAGCCATTAATTTCATTATTTTAATTTGTACTCTAATTAATTTATCTCTCCAGCGTTAATATTTTCATTATCGTTAAAATTAGCACTATAGCCTTACATTAAGTTGATAACAAAATTCACATTCTCATAAGACGCAATATAGAGAACCTGAATATAGTCTTGTTTTAAAAGGGTTTAATTTCAATTTCACTTGAAATTTTGATATGGTCTGTGAAAAGGATGAAGTAGATATGCTACTTTCATCATACTGTTTAAATTGCTACTAAGTGTTATTTTTTCCGGGGTCTCATTTGTTACTTCATGTTTTTTTCAATTAATAGATCTAATTCAATGTATTTTTCTTGGTCGATTTAAGCACAAAAGCATGTGGTGTATATCTTGCTCGTTCAATGCATGGCGCACAGCTTTTAATTACAAAACTCTCAAAAGCCCAGTACTCAAAGCCCCGTGCTTGAAGCCTACTATTTGGAATTTAGCAGTGAAGGAGTGGGGCGTAGGAGAATAGCCAAAAGGGATTTCGCGTTTAGGAAATATCACTAAGGGCCACTGCGTAGTGTGGCCAATAACGATAAAAGAGCGAGACCAGTGATACAAAGAGAAATGCCGCGCAGGCGGCTCTCACTAGATAATAAGAAATGACAAAAGCAAAGAAACCGTGTGTTTGGTTATGGGTAAGACCAAAATTGGGCCGCTATGGCGTGACCCGCAATAGGGCTTAGAACTCTTAATCACTAGCCTTTACAAGGTCATCAGCGCTTAATTGTCGTCGAGAATAAAATTAGCAAAGAGGAACATATATTTATTTTTATAGTGAAAGGACATAATATGAAACTCACACAGTGTATCGGACCAGCCCTATTATCAGGTGCAATAGCGAGCTCTTTCAGCACATCGGCTGTAGAAGTTAGTGAACAAGAACTGGCGACACTAAAAGCACAAATTTCAGCGTTGCAAGCTCGCTTAGAACAGCTGGAAAACCAAAATAAGCCCACTAATACTGCGGCAAATCCCTCTCTGTCATCCAACGCAAAATCTACTCAATCAGTTGATTTAGCCCAGCAAGATAAGAAAGTCGAAACAAACACTGCTGAAACCGAACGTGAAGAGCCTGAATCGACCGATGGGATCACCTTTGGCGGTGCCATTCGAACGAATTACAGTTATACCTCTTATGATGACGGTAATAAGAACCGAGGTGGCGACTTCGATTTTGATATTTTCCGTATCAACATGAGTGGAGAAGTAGGGGGGGTCACTTTAAATGGTGAAATTCGCTTTTTTGATTATATGACAGCTGTTAAATATGCCTATGCTGGTTATCAATTCAGCGAGAACTGGCAAGTACAAGCTGGTATTACTCAAGTGCCATTTGGTAATCAGTCTTATAATTCGCAGAACTATTTCTTTAGCACTAACTACTACTTGGGTTTAGAGGATGATTTTGATTTAGGCGTGGTCTTTAAACGTAGCGTAGCTGACAACTGGCAGCTAGATGTGGGGTTCTTTAAAAATGATGAGCTTGGCGGAGTTGATGGCTACGTAGACAATCGATCAGACCGCTATTCATATGATATTGTTGGTATTCGAGCACAAGGTGATGGCATCTACGATGAACCGAGCGAAGGATTAGGGGAATACAATACTTTAGCAGGTCGCTTTGCTTATCATTTTACCACCGGGGAGGTGAAAACTGAGGTCGGTGTGTCTGCGTTACAAGGCGGTATTCATAACGGTGAAAATCGCGCTGGGGATTATCAGGCGTGGGCGTTTCATACCAGCAGTCAATACAGAAATTGGCATTTACAATTTCAACACAGTCAATATGACTATGATATTGGTGAGGCTGACCGCTTAGCCGTTGGCGCGTATTCGTTTTATGATTCAATTGCTGCTGATGCTAAATCAACCACACTCAACATTGCCTATGACATGGCTGTTGATTTCGGACCTGTAACTGATCTGCAGTTCTACAACAATTTTGGTTTGGTATACGACAAGTCTGACAACAGCGAAGATACCATGATGAATGTGTTGGGCATGTCAGTGGCGGCAGGTGGGTTATTTACCTATTTCGATTTGGTGCACGCAAAGAATCAGCCTTTTGTGGGGGGCAGCGCTGCGGGTGATACCGATGAAACGGAGCAACGCTTTAATATCAATATTGGCTACTATTTCTAATAGATAATTTCATCTAACAGATAATTGCGCGATGGTGTTTATGTTTATGTTTATTTTTATCAATACGATGATAAACGCATTAAATTTTAAGCATATTAATAAGTTACACACACTCCAAAATATTTTGAAACACAGGTTAATAAAAAGGACATTTCGATGAAAGAGAATAAAGATCCGATGATACCGGACGGAGAGGTCAACCCCATTGATACTGATTATCAAGTGGGACAAGACAATATCGTGGTCAGTGTTGGTCCATTTGGATTAGACATCCACAACCGCGTCTTTGCGGTGTCAGGGGTAATGATTATCGCATTCGTGGCGCTGACATTATTATTTCAAGCGGAAGCCGAACCCTTTTTCGGTAATATTCGAAATTGGCTAACGGGTAATTTGGATGGCTTCTTCATGGGGGCGGCGAATATATTCGTTATTCTATGTTTGGTATTGGTCATTTCGCCTTTAGGACGAGTCCGTTTGGGCGGCACCGAAGCGAAACCTGATTACAGTTACTTAGGTTGGTTCTCCATGCTGTTTGCTGCAGGCATGGGCATAGGTTTGATGTATTACGGCGTTAGTGAGCCATTGGGACATTTCGGGACTGCTTTTGCTGGACCGACGCTAGAGAATGGCGTTCGGACCGATTACGCTCCGCTAGGAGGCGCAGCCGGCGACGCGGTTGCAGCACAAAAACTGGCGATGGCCGCCACGATTTATCACTGGGCACTCCACCCTTGGGCAATTTACGCCATCATGGCCTTAGGCTTGGCATTATTCTCTTTTAACAAAGGGTTGCCGCTGACCATTCGCTCGGTCTTCTATCCTATTTTAGGCGAGAGAGTATGGGGATGGCCTGGGCATATCATTGATATTTTAGCGATTTTGGCAACCTTGTTTGGTTTAGCGACATCATTGGGGCTAGGGGCATCTCAAGCCGCATCAGGCCTACATTCGGTTTTTGGTTTACCTTTAGGTGAAACCACTGAAATATTGTTGGTACTAGGCATAACGGGACTTGCATTGTTTTCAGTGGTAGCAGGCCTTGATGCCGGCGTGAAAAAACTGTCAGAAATCAATATGATCTTAGCGGTGCTGCTGGTTATCTTTGTGCTTGTTGTTGGGCCGACAATAGCCATCCTGACGGGCTTTTTTGACAACTTGGTATCTTATATTCGTTACTTACCTGAATTGGCGAATCCAGTAGGGCGTGAGGATACGGGTTTCGCAACGGGATGGACTGCCTTTTACTGGGCGTGGTGGATTTCCTGGAGTCCTTTTGTGGGGATGTTTATCGCACGGGTTTCTCGAGGCCGTACGGTTCGCGAGTTCATTATTTCAGTACTGCTTGTGCCATCAGTTGCCTGTGTATTTTGGATGACAGTGTTCGGCGGAACTGCTATTCAGCAGGTTGTTGTTGATGGTTATCAAGCGGCGGTAAACGCTGACCTACCGTTACAATTGTTTGCTGTACTTGAGGGGCTTCCTTTAGCCAATATCACCTCGTTTGTGGCCATTGTGTTAGTCATCGTGTTTTTTGTGACATCATCCGACTCTGGCTCTTTGGTGATTGATGTTATCTCGGCTGGTGGCAAGGTAGAAGCGCCGACACCTCAGCGCGTATTTTGGTGTGTGTTTGAAGGTTTAGTCGCCGTTTCACTGATACTTGGTGGCGGACTCATTGCACTTCAAGCGATGGCGGTATCCACGGGATTCCCGTTCACCATTGTGTTGCTCATTGCGGCATTCTCTATGGTCAAAGGCTTGATGTCTGAACCAAGATAAGTCGCTTATCTGATTATACAAATCCAGCTATCAGGCTGGATTTGTTGTTTTTACACGATACAACTAACCGGTATAATCTGCCTCAGTTAGTTGTTATTCATTGCCTATTTCCAACAGGAATTGCTGCTCTATGGCCACTGAACAAGTTGAAGTTACCGACTTCTTGCAACGACATAAACCGTTTTCTGACTTAGCGGCGCCTGAGTTATCTCATGTGGCGTCTGGGGTAGAAATCGCCTATTACAAAGCAGGCTCACCCATTCTCACCTTTGGCCAAGACAACACGCATTGGTTTGTGATCAGAAGCGGTGCTGTTGAGGTGTTCCGTCGTGACGGCGAGTTATACAACCGTTTAGGTGAAGGAAACTTTTTTGGCGAATTGGCCCTAATGCGCAACCGCCCGGTGCGTTTTCCTGTCGTTGCCCTTGAAGATACCTTGGTTTACCTCATAGACGCTGATACGTTTAATAATCTATTCGACAACGATGAGCAGTTTGCTGACTTCGTAGAAGTTGAAGATCGCAGCCGATTACGTGAATCCAGCCCAGATAAAAAAGACAATAATGCGTTGTTAACGGTCAAGGTGGAAAAGCTCATCGAGCAATTGCCGCTGATCTTGCCACCGCATACCAGTGTGCAAGATGCTGCACTGCGCATGACCGAAGAGGGGGTCTCCTCTCTACTCATTTCAAATGAGTACCTAAACGATGATACAAGTTCAGATGACGAGCCGGTCATTGGGATCGTTACTGATGTGGATATTCGAAGCCGACTTGTGGCTAACGGACTTGATTTATCCACTCCGGTGACGGACATCATGACGACGCAACTCACCATAGTGCAAAGCAACCAATACGTGTTTGAAGCCATGATGCTGATGTTAAAACACAAGGTGACGCACTTACCTGTACTCAGAAAATCGAAACCCATTGGCTTAATAAGCCATCAAGATATACTGCGTTACGAGTCACAAAACAGTTTGTTCGTGGTCAAAAGTATTTTCAATGCGCAAAACGTTGATGAACTCGCAGCACTTAAGGATGAAGTGCAAACATGCTTTTCACGCATGGTAGATGAAGATGCAAACTCGCAAATGATTGGCAGTGCGATGGCGGTTATCGGCCGCAGTTTTAAGCAGCGCCTACTGGAGTTAGCGGAAGAAGAGTTCGGCCCGCCGCCGATACCTTATTGTTTTCTCGCCCTTGGCTCTATGGCCCGTGACGAACAGCTCATAGTAACAGACCAAGACAATGCCTTGGTGCTCGATAACCGCTTTGAGCCCAAATTGCATGACGCTTACTTTAATGATTTAGCCAACTTTGTGTGTGACGGCTTAGACCGCTGTGGGTATACCTATTGCAAAGGCGGGATTATGGCAACTAACAAAAAATGGCGTCAACCATTAAAAATATGGGAGCAATATTTCACTCAATGGATAGATAATCCAACACCCGAAACACTTTTACACAGTGCAATATTTTTCGATTTAGACGGGGTGTGGGGGAAAAAGGTATGGGCTGACGCACTAAATAGACTCATTCGTAAAAAAGCCTTTAAAAATTCCCGCTTTCTAGCATGTATGGCGCGAAACGCATTGCTGCGTACGCCGCCTTTAGGGTTCTTTAAAGACTTTGTGATGGAAACGGATGGACGGCAAACCAACTCTATTAATATGAAGCGCAGGGGGACAGCCCCCATTGCCGACTTAATCCGGGTGCATGCTTTGTCGGTCGGGGCTGAGGGACGTAACAGCTTTTCACGGCTCAATGGTGTGATTGATGCCAAAATTCTGCCCCCAGGCCGCGGGGTCGACTTACGTGACGCACTTGAGTTTATTGCTATGGTACGCATTCGCCACCAAGCATTTGATTTGGAAATGAAACGTGTCCCTGATAATGACATTGAGCCAGAGTATTTGTCCGATTTTGAACGTAAAAACCTGCGAGACGCGTTTCAAATTCTCAGCGATGCGCAAAAATACATGAAGTATCGGTATCAACCTGGTCGTCACTTGTAATGCAAAAGGTCATTGGATGTTTTATTTAGATAAAAAAGCGCTCCAGGATACGCCAAATAATAAACCTGTCGGCAAAGGGGTTAATTGGACTGGTGAGTTTGCTAAACGCCATAAACAAGCAAAGTATCCTGCGCTTAAACAGTATTACGCCCATGGGACAATAAGTGCAGATACCCCTATCGCAGAGACCCCTTTGGTCGCACTAGATTTTGAAACCACAGGTTTAAATCCCAAAACGGATAGTATTGTCAGTATTGGTTTGGTGGCAATGACAGTGAAGCGCATACGTTGCCAAGAGGCGCAGCACTGGATAATCAAACCCGATACTGAATTAAAAACCAAGTCGGTGGTGATCCACGGTATTACCCACTCCGATGTGGCTGATGCACCGTCATTCAACAGAGTTTTGGATGAGCTATTGCAGCACTTGCAGGGAAAAGTGGTGGTGGCTCATCACAAAGATATTGAAGTCCGTTTTTTAAATTCAGCGTTAAAGCATTATATCGGTGAGGAAATTGTATTCCCGTGTATCGATACAATGGCTTTAGAAGCGCGCTTTTCCCGCACTATAAAACGTACATTTCTGCGCAGTTTGTTAGGGCAGAAAACGCCGTCCATTCGACTCACTGATTGTCGCTCTCGCTATCGTTTGCCTTATTATCGACAGCATAATGCGTTAACCGATGCATTGGCATGTGCAGAACTGCTGCAAGCACAAGTGGCGACACATTACCCAGATGACACGTCACCCATTTCTGCCATTTGGTGTTAGTTTACACGAGGTGAAATGCCACAATGCTTAAAAATTGTTTGCCAAAATTCCACATGGTGTTTCATCGCCAGTTGATATGCGTTAAAACCCTCGTCACCTTGGGCGTTGATAAACTGGCGAAATGACGGGGCTAAATTCGGTTCTGTACTTAATTTTTGATAGAGCGGTGAAAGCGTATAATGCACGCGGTTTAGTTCACTGCCAATAGGTTGAATTTTCTCGATAAAAAATAAGGTAAACACGTTTTTCAGATACTTCATTTTCTGACTTGGTTGGCCATCCTTGCATTGTTCAAACAGGTCCTGCTTTTGTAACCATAATGTGGTGCTATTTAATTCTTCTCTTATTACCGATTGGGTTCGCCATGTTTTGGCCGGTAAGTGCGACTTTGAGAGTTGGGACAAATAGCGCTCCAATTCTTGGCTATTTGGCGCTGAGCTTAGTTGGCTATTTGCGTCGAGTAAATACGATAAAGCACTTTTTGTTGTATGTAGCTCGGTGGAGCTTACTGAGTTAAAAAAATCACTGTTATTACTAAAGGCATTAATGGTTTCATCACTGGTTTGTATAAGATTTGCCCATACCAATGGCAGGGCAGTGAGTTTATGCTCCAGCCAGTCATCGAGTAATGCGCTGTACTCTGGCATCAGTAGCTTACAGCGTGACAACGACTCAACCACTTCACGCTCATAAAGGTAGCGTACTGAGGGTGGTTGTATACGCCCTAACGGGGTGTTTCGCTGGGCTATCAATACACTCAGGTCACATTTCTTTAAGGCAAAAAATTGCTTTACGTCCAACTGAGGTGGGTTGATTACATTTACCAATAATCGTTTGCTAGGGTAGACCAGCGAGGCTGAAGCTTTGATTGGTATTGGGGCATTGAACGGGGCGTCTAATACATTGGCTATCCGCTCTTGGTATTGGTTCATCGTATGACTGATGTCGTTTCGCCCGCATCCTACCGTCGCTATGGTCAGGGCCAATACTATTGTGAGCCGGTTAAGCATGAAGTGAGTAGCCTGACACCAAGTCATCTTTTTAGGTCAAACTTTATGGCTCGACACGACACTGCGCCCACCATCCACGGCAATGATCTGGCCTGTCACATATTTGGCTTCACATAAATAATGGATAGCCTGAGCAATATCTTCTGGTGTGCCTAAGGTTTTAGCAGGGATCTGTTGCAACACCTGTTTTTTGTCAGCATCAGATAGCGCTTGTTCGGGCCATAGAATTGCGCCAGGGGCAACAGCGTTAACGCGTATGTCCGGTGCTAACTCAATGGCCAATGACTTGGTCATAGTGACCAGTGCTGACTTTGCCATGCTATAAACAGTGTGCTGTTGAAGTGGCCTATCGGCATGAATATCAACCATGTTAATAATGACTCCTTTATTAACGGTCAAATTCCCAGCTAGATGCTGTGCTAAAAACAACGGCGCTTGTACATTACTGCCAAATAAATCATGCCAGTGGCTTTGCGTGATATCACCCACGGGCGTAGGGTAAAACGAAGACGCATTATTGACTAGCACATCTAAGCGCCCAAAAGCGCCAACCACTTGCTCTGCTAGTAAACCTAAGTTGTCGATTTCGCACAGGTTAGCAACCACTAAACGCGCGGAATGTTCCCTTTGACTGTTAAGATTGAATAGTAAGGTCTCGGCTTCGGATACAGAGTGATGGCAATGCAGCACAATGTTAAACCCTTTGTTATGTAGGTAGGTGGCGGTAGATGCACCTATACGCTTGGCACTACCGGTAATAAAGGCAACTTTGGTTGACATAATGCTCCATGGTGGCTGTAATTATTGGCGCTCAATCTCAGGTTTTACTTTAACCGTTAATATTATTATCGCTGGGTGTATTACACATGTAAAATACAGGAATGGCACCTGTTGATTTAGCTTGGCGGTTAATCTTGTGCTACTAAAGAGGGATTATCTAGCTGTTGTACTATATTTTCAAACGTTTCACGAATGGAGGATATTAAAGTACGGTTAGCTAACCATATTGGAATATTGCCACCGGGATTGGCTTGACCCTGATACTCAATATAGGTGAAACGATTGGCGTGCGCATTGAGTGTCCAGCGACCACTTACGCCTTTTATCCGCGCAAAATTCTCTAATTCTGGATGTTTCTCACTCGCATCGACAATATCGATATACACATTACCTTGTTCAACATAGGTAATGGATTGAGTCACCATGTCCCTGTCCCTAATAGGCCAAGGTGCGTCGAATTTGCTGTGAACTAAGCGAACATTCTCGTTTGCCTTGAGCAAATGGACGGCTTGATTATGGGCTATCCACTTCGGTGCTAGCTGTGTTTGTTCTAACAATTCTACAAATGCTTCAGGCCTATTATGAACATGCACTATACCGCGCACCTTGATGTGGCCATTGTCAGTGTCTTGTTGGTAAATGGCCACATTGTTGCTTGTAGTGGCAAGCTCCCAATCTAGAATAGGCTGAGCTAGCAGGTCGTGAGCAAGACCGACTTCAGAAAAGCTCGCACTTAGAAATATTACCAATAGAGAGTGCCTGAAAGACGATTGCATAGTTTGAACAAATTTCGTTATAATCCCGATTCTGTTTTGATCGTAACAGAACAGCAGACAAAACACCTATTAGAGGTGTTTTTTTATTTTTTATCGCGATGTAATCGCAACTCAGATTTTGCATGTGGCGCTTGGTAGGTGTCACCACTGCACAAGGATTATTATGCCCATAATTACACTTCCCGACGGCAGTCAACGCCAATTCGATAACGCAGTTTCAGTACTAGACGTGGCAAATGATATTGGCCCTGGTTTAGCCAAAGCCACCATAGCTGGAAAAGTAGACGGCGTTCGTGTTGATGCGTGTGACCTGATAGAGCAAGACGCACAGTTGCAAATTATTACTGCAAAAGACGACGATGGCTTAGAAATTATTCGTCACTCATGCGCGCATTTAATCGGTCATGCAATCAAGCAATTATGGCCTGACGTCAAAATGGCGATTGGTCCTACGATTGACAATGGCTTTTATTATGACATTGATATGGAGCATTCTCTTAACGACGAAGATCTCGTCAAGCTCGAAAAGCGCATGCTTGAATTGGCGAAAACCAATTACGATGTGGTTAAGAAAGTCGTTAGCTGGCAAGAAGCCAGAGACACATTTGAAGCACGCGGTGAAGAGTATAAACTGCAGATCCTAGACGAGAACATTCCAAAAGATGCTACGCCTGGTTTGTATCATCATGAAGAGTACGTGGACATGTGCCGCGGGCCACACGTACCTAACATGCGTTTTTGCCAGCACTTTAAACTAATGAAAGTGGCTGGTGCCTATTGGCGTGGCGATAGCGACAATAAAATGTTGCAACGAATTTACGGCACCGCTTGGGCTGATAAAAAACAACTTAAAGCTTACTTGAATCGTTTAGAAGAAGCTGAAAAGCGCGATCACCGCAAAATTGGTAAAGCGCTGGATTTATTCCATTGGCAAGAAGAAGCGCCTGGCATGGTGTTTTGGCACAACGATGGTTGGAGCATATACACAGAGCTTGAGAAATTCGTGCGCAGCAAATTACGTGAATACGAATACGATGAAGTCAAAGCCCCTTTGATGATGGACCGCTCTTTATGGGAGAAATCAGGTCACTGGGATAAGTACGCTGAAAACATGTTCACTACCACATCAGAAAAGCGTGAATATGCGGTTAAGCCGATGAACTGCCCAGGCCACGTACAAATCTTTAATCAAGGTCTTAAATCATATCGTGATTTGCCGTTGCGCATGGCCGAGTTTGGCTGTTGTCACCGTAACGAGCCATCTGGTGCGTTACATGGCTTGATGCGTGTGCGTGGTTTTACCCAAGATGATGCACATATATTCTGTACCGATGACCAAATATTGGCAGAAGTAGGTGGATGTATTGATTCAGTTTATGAAATCTACAAAATATTCGGTTTCGAGAACATCTCTGTAAAACTCTCTACTCGTCCTGAAAAACGAGTGGGCAGTGATGAAGTATGGGACAAAGCAGAAAAAGAACTGGCAGAAGCACTCACGTCAAAGGGGATTGATTTTCAATATTTGCCGGGCGAGGGTGCATTCTATGGTCCCAAGATAGAATTCACATTGCACGATTGCCTCGATAGAGCGTGGCAGTGTGGCACAGTCCAGTTGGACTTCTCAATGCCTGGTCGTTTAGGTTCAACCTATGTCGCTGAAGATGGTGAACGTAAAGTGCCGGTTATGATCCACCGTGCAATTTTAGGTTCACTTGAGCGTTTTATTGGAATTTTGATTGAAGAGTATTCAGGCTTCTTCCCACTTTGGTTAGCCCCTACTCAAGCAGTTGTGATGAATATTACTGATAATCAGAGCGAATATGCGCAAAAAGTAGTGAAAAAACTAAAAGAAATTGGAATTAGAGCCAAGTCAGACTTGAGAAATGAGAAGATAGGCTTTAAAATCCGCGAGCACACGCTTAGGCGTGTCCCGTATTTGCTTGTCGTTGGTGATAAAGAAATTGAAGCTGGCGAAATAGCAGTACGTTCACGCAAAGGCGATGATCTTGGTAAGATGTCGGTCGATGCTTTCATTGAATTGGCTTGTGAACAGATCAAAAGCAAACAAATTCAGTAAATTTCGTGGAGGAATAACATATTAAAGGCGCTAACATTAAGGCTAAAGATTCGGGCAAAGCTCGTATTAACGAAGAAATTACAGTAAATGAAGTTCGTTTGGTTGGAAAGGATGGGGAGCAGATTGGCGTTGTATCAATCACTGAAGCTCTCGAGACGGCTGAGCAATCTAATTTAGATTTGGTTGAAATTAGCCCTAATGCAGAACCGCCTGTATGTAAGGTAATGGATTACGGAAAATTCATCTTCGAAAAGAGTAAAGCTCAGAAAGAGCAAAAGAAGAAACAAAAGCAAATTCAGGTCAAGGAGATTAAATTTCGCCCTGGCACTGATGAAGGCGATTACCAGGTAAAACTGCGCAACCTGCGTCGCTTTCTAGAAGGTGGTGATAAGGCTAAAGTAACGATCCGCTTCCGCGGCCGTGAAATGGCTCATCAAGATATCGGTATTGATCTACTTAATCGCGTTAAAGTTGATTTAGAAGACATTGCCAACTGCGAATCCTTCCCTAACCGGGTTGAAGGTCGTCAGATGATCATGGTGCTCGCCCCAATTAAGAAGTAATTAAGGTCTACAAGTAGTCAGGGAACTGCACCCTAGCTCACCTTATTACACACTATGTAACTACGACTTACTGTTTCTGCAAAGCAGTTTAGTCATTAACAATGCGGAGTTTTAGCAATGCCTAAAATGAAAACAAACCGTGGAGCCGCCAAGCGTTTTAGAAAAACCGCTTCAGGTCGCTTCAAAAGCAAGCAGTCTCACTTGCGTCATATTTTGACTAAAAAGAGCTCTAAGCGTAAACGTCACCTTCGTGGCAAGAAATTGGCCCATGTAGCTGACACAGCGTTGATTCAACGCATGTTACCTTACGTTTAAGAGAGGATTTAGAATATGGCAAGAGTAAAACGTGGTGTTGTTGCACGTGCCCGTCACAAAAAGGTACTAAAGCAAGCCAAAGGTTATTACGGAGCTCGTAGTCGAGTTTATCGCGTTGCTGTTCAAGCAGTAACAAAAGCTGGTCAATACGCTTACCGTGACCGTCGTCAAAAGAAACGTCAATTCCGTCAATTGTGGATTGCTCGTATCAATGCTGCGGCGCGTCAAAATGGTATGTCTTACAGCCGTTTCATTAACGGTCTTAAGAAGGCGTCTGTTGAAATCGATCGTAAGATTTTGGCTGACATCGCAGTACATGACAAAAACGCATTTAGCGCATTAGTAGATGCCGCTAAAGGTGCATTAGCTTAATTAATTAACAATTAAGTTTAAGTTCTTTCGAAGAACGGCGAGCCGGATGCTCGCCGTTTTTTTTTGTTTGGAATTTAATCTCTGTTTAATCAAACTTACCTTCACGATCCTGCGTGTAATAACTCTCCTTGTTTACAATAAATCAATGAAAAAGCGTTTAATATCCGTACTTTCCGGTAATTGCATCTAGCCTGACACAGTTGCTTTCGTGTAGAATTGCGGGTTCTTTTTACATGTCCAGCCATGCTTTTAGATCTATGGTCAGTGACTCAATATTTAATCCAATTCGAGGAAACTATGGATCTTGATGCCATAATCAAAGAGGCAGAAACGCAAATCAACGTCGCCCAAGATGCCAGCACGCTTGATGCGGTTCGCGTAGACTTCATGGGTAAAAAAGGCCGTATGACTGAGCTACTCAAAGGCTTAGGAAAACTGTCTAACGAAGAGCGCCCTGCAGCCGGTCAAAAAATAAACCAAGCTAAACAGCAAATTCAGCAACTTATTCATCAGCGCGGAGAACTGCTTCGTGAGCAAGAGATGAACAGCAAGCTTGCTGCTGAATCAATCGATGTATCTCTGCCTGGCCGTACGACAGAAATGGGTGGACTGCATCCAGTCACGCGAACCATTAATCGTATTGAAAGCTTTTTTGCTGAGTTAGGCTTTAGTGTTAAAACCGGCCCTGAAATTGAAGATGGTTTTCACAACTTTGATGCGTTGAACATTCCAGCCAATCATCCAGCGCGTGCCGATCATGATACTTTCTATTTCAACCCTGATGTGATGTTAAGAACGCAGACATCAGGTGTACAAATTCGTACCATGGAAGCCGAGCAACCGCCATTGCGTATCATTTCACCGGGGAGAGTTTATCGTAACGATTACGATCAAACGCATACGCCTATGTTCCATCAAGTTGAAGGCTTGATGGTAGACAAGAATGTGAGCTTTACTCAGCTAAAAGGCATTCTTCATGATTTCTTGAACAACTTCTTCGAAGCGGACTTACAAGTACGTTTTCGTCCTTCTTATTTCCCGTTTACCGAGCCTTCGGCAGAAGTGGATGTAATGGGTAAAAATGGTAAGTGGTTAGAAGTACTCGGTTGCGGCATGGTGCACCCAAATGTATTGCGCGCTGTGAATATTGACCCTGAAGTTTACACTGGCTTTGCCTTCGGAATGGGGGTGGAACGCCTCACCATGTTGCGTTATGGCGTGAATGATTTACGTGCATTTTTCGAAAACGATCTTCGTTTTTTAAAGCAGTTTAAGTAAGGGCGAGAAAGTATGAAATTCAGTGAAAAGTGGCTAAGAGAATGGGTAAACCCTGATATCTCTACACAGCAGCTTGCAGATCAAATTACTATGGCTGGCCTTGAAGTAGACGGTGTTGAGCCTGTCGCCGGTGAGTTCAGTGGCGTAGTCGTGGGTGAAGTGGTTGAATGCGGCCAACATCCAGATGCAGATAAGCTGCAAGTAACAAAAATTAACGTTGGCGATGATGAGTTAATCGATATCGTATGCGGTGCGCCGAACTGCCGTCAGGGTTTAAAAGTGGCTGTGGCGAAAGTCGGCGCAGTATTACCTGGTAACTTTAAAATTAAGAAAGCGAAATTACGTGGGCAGCCTTCATTCGGCATGTTATGTAGCTTTTCAGAGCTCGGCATTTCCGATGACCATGATGGTATTGTTGAATTACCAGCGGACGCACCTATAGGTCAGGATATTCGCGAATATCTTGATTTGAATGATGTCACGATTGAAGTTGATTTAACACCGAATCGCGCAGATTGCTTGGGCATGCGCGGCCTTGCTCGTGAAGTGGGCGTGCTGAATCAAAGCAATGTGGATATGCCCGTTTACCCAGAAACGGCAGCGAGTGTTGCTGACACTAGGGGTATTTCACTTGCAGCACCACAAGCGTGCCCACGTTATTTAGGACGCGTTATTAAAGGTATTGATGTAAATGCTCCTTCACCTTTGTGGCTGCAAGAAAAGCTCCGTCGCAGTGGTGTGCGTAGTATTGATGCTGTGGTGGATGTAACTAACTTTGTATTGTTAGAGCTCGGCCACCCAATGCATGCATTTGATAACGACATGTTGTCTGGTGACATCGTTGTGCGTATGGCGAAACAAGATGAAGAGTTGGTATTATTAGATGAAACTAAGGTTACGTTAAAAGATAACACCTTGGTCATTGCGGATCAGGATAAGGCGCTTGCTATGGCAGGTATCTTCGGTGGACTCGATTCTGGTGTTACCTCTAATAGTAAAAATATATTTTTAGAAAGTGCGTTTTTCGCGCCAGACGCAATTATGGGTAAAGCGCGCCAGTATGGGTTACATACTGACGCATCACATCGATACGAGCGCGGTGTCGATCCTCAAATGCAACGCCAAGCAATGGAACGTGCAACGGCTTTACTGCTTGAGATAGTAGGTGGTGAAGCGGGCCCTATCGTAGAAGCGATTGACGAACAATACATCCCGCCAGTTAAAGATGTGGTGCTCCGCGCTGCACGTTTAACGCGTGTGTTGGGTATTGAAATCGAAGCGAGCGTAGTCAGTGATATTTTGATGCGCTTAGGGCTAGACGCCGATGAGTCGAACGGGCAATGGCAAGTAAAAGTGCCTGCTTATCGTTTTGATATCGCGATTGAGGAAGACTTGATAGAAGAGATCGCTCGTGTCTACGGTTATAACAACATTCCTAATGTGGCGCCTAGCGCAGAGTTAAGAATGTCAGGTCGAAAAGAGCAAGCGCTTGATGTGAACGAACTCAAACTGACGCTGACCAACCGCGATTACCAAGAAGCTATTACGTACTCGTTCGTTGATCCTAAAGTACAGAGTAAATTATACCCTGAAATTGACGCTATCGTATTACCGCACCCAATCTCTGCTGATATGTCAGCCATGCGAGTAAGCGCCTGGACAGGATTGCTGCAAGCCGTTTCTTATAACCAAAAGCGCCAACAAGCGCGGGTTCGCTTGTTTGAGTCAGGTTTACGTTTTATTCCTGATGCATCTGAAAAGATGGGCGTGCGTCAAGAGACAGTTTTCTCCGGTGTAATAGCAGGCAATTTACACGACGCCAATTGGGATCGAGCAGATAAAGCGGTAGACTTTTTCGATGCTAAAGCGGATGTTGAAGCTTTGCTCAGCCTTATTGCTCCTATTGACGTATTCCGTTTCGAAGCGACAGAGCATAGTGCGCTTCATCCAGGACAAAGCGCCGCAATTTACCGTGATGATGTTTTTATTGGCGTGATGGGTGCCGTACATCCTAAATTCGAGAAATTACTGGGGTTAAATGGTCGAGTTTTCGTATTTGAGCTGGAAATTGCCGCTTTTGGAGAGAAAAAGTTACCTGAAGCGAAAGAAATATCGAAATTTCCTGCAAATCGACGTGACATTGCAATCGTTGTAGACGATGATAAAGTCGTTGGTGAAATTTTAGATTGCATCCAAAAATTTGGCGCAAATCAACTAGTTGGCCTAAACTTGTTCGACATCTATCGAGGTAAAGGCATCGAGCCAGGGTTTAAGAGTTTGGCTATTTCATTGACTTTACAAGACATGGCAAGAACGCTTGAAGAAGCTGAAATTCAAGCCGTGGTCGATGGTATTCTGACTAAACTGTCAGAGCAATTTGGGGCTACATTGAGGGATTGACGGATATGGCGTTAACCAAAGCCGAAATGGCGGAACATTTATTTGAAAAGTTGGGCATGAACAAGAGAGATGCCAAAGATCTTGTTGAAGCATTTTTCGAAGAGGTCCGTGAGGCATTGGAATCAGGTGAGCAAGTTAAGCTATCTGGTTTTGGTAACTTTGATTTACGACAAAAGAGTGAACGACCAGGGCGCAACCCTAAAACGGGTGAAGATATCCCTATTAAGGCGAGACGCGTAGTCACATTTCGACCTGGTCAAAAGCTCAAAAGCCGCGTAGAGAATACAAAACCGACTGAGTAATACGGAGTCGGTTTTAATAATTACTCCGCTACCTAGCATGCTAGGTAGCGGATTTTTTATACCTGAAATTCCCGCCCTAGCTGATATTCATTTGATTAATAGAGGTAGAGGTTATTTCTAAGTAAATTCCACCTATAAAAAAACCGCTTCAATTGAAGCGGTTTTGTTTCATTAGTGGGCTGTCATCCTAAAGCGATGAGCACTAAGCGGCCTCTGAAGACTTAGTTGTACGACGTTTAGGCTTGGCGGCCTGTGTATTGGCGATCAACTCTTTCGGGTCAAAATCATCCACATTGATTGTACGTAAGCGGCCTGCTTCCGTGCGGGCAAGTAATTCAGCTTCTTGTTCAGTGATTACGCCTAGTTCTAGTCCTTTTTGTGCAATAACGTCAAGACCAGTGAAAGGGTAACGCTCTTTGGCTGCCTTACACACTTTGTCGAACACGGGCTCACTTGCAAGCACATCTTTCAGTGTCTGTTCTAAATCACCCATCAAGCAATCTTTCCCACCGAAATGTTGCCCTTCGCCCAAACGGGTTCGTGAGGGATTATGGCTTTGCAAAATAGCTGCAATTTTATGTTCTATTTTATCCGAAGGACGACGGTATGAACGGCCGAACGGCATGATGATTCCTTTTAACATCCCGCCCAAAACTGCCGATGGGAAGTTCTCGAACAATTCGATTAGGGCTGTTTCTAGCTTGAACAAGGTGTCTTGCATGGCCCAATGTACTAAAGGCAAATCTTCCTTCAAACGGCCTTGGTCATCATAGCGTTTCAGTACTGCAGAGGCTAAATAGATATGGCTTAACACATCACCTAAACGGGCTGATATACGTTCACGGCGTTTCAGTTCACCGCCGAGCACGGCCATAGAAACATCAGACAACAAGGCCAAGTTGCTGCTGTAGCGTTGCAATGAACGATAGTAGCCAGCAGTTTCATCATCGAAAGGTGCACCCGCCAGGCGTGCCCCTGTGAGAGAGAACCAAATACTTCTGAATGTGTTACTGATGGCGAAGCCGATGTGACCAAATACCGCATCGTCAAACTCGTTCAAGCCTTGCTCTTTGTCCTCATGACTTGCCGCATAAAGCTCTTTAAGCACGAAAGGGTGACTACGCATAGCGCCTTGGCCATATATCATCATATTACGAGTAAGAATATTGGCACCTTCTACCGTGATGGCGATAGGCGCACCTTGATAACCTCGACCCAAATAATTATTTGGCCCAAGCATAACGCCTTTACCACCATGTACGTCCATAGCGTCATTAACTAACTGGCGCATTTTTTCGGTTAAGTGGTATTTACAAATCGCTGATACAACTGACGGTTTCTCACCTAAATCTACGGCTTTAGTCGTCAAGCTAGTGACGGCATCCATCAAATAAGCGTTACCGCCAATACTGGCTAGCATTTCTTCTACGCCTTCCATCTTACCGACAGGCATTTTAAATTGACGGCGTATACGCGCGTAGGCCCCTGTAGCCAGAGCGATACTTTTCGCCCCTCCTGCCGATGCTGAAGGTAGCGTAATACAACGACCGACGGATAAACATTCAACCAGCATACGCCAGCCTTGACCGGCCATTTCTACGCCGCCAATGATGTAATCAAGCGGGACGAATATATCGTTTCCGCGGATGGGACCATTTTGAAATGGAACGTTAAGAGGGAAATGACGATTACCGATTTCCATCCCCTTGGTATCGCGTGGTAGTAGGGCGCATGTAATACCAATATCTTTTTTGTCGCCTACCAGTCCTTCAGGGTCATACATTTTAAATGCAAGACCGATAACCGTGGCGACTGGTGCAAGGGTGATGTATCGCTTATCAAATGTTAAGCGCAGGCCAATGACTTCTTTGCCTTCCCACTCGCCTTTGCACACAATACCGCTGTCAGGCAGCGAGCCAGCATCTGAACCTGCCTCTGGGCCTGTTAACGCGAAACAGGGAATTTCTTCACCTGTTGCAAGGCGAGGCAAGTAATGGTCCTGTTGTTCTTTGGTTCCATAGTGCTGAAGTAATTCACCTGGACCTAAGGAGTTTGGTACACCAACGGTGGTAGATAATACCGCACTGACGCCCGACAATTTCTGTAACACACGGGATTGCGCATAGGCTGAGAACTCAAGGCCACCGTATTGCTTTTTGATGATCATCGCAAAGAACTTATTATCTTTGAGAAATTGCCATACTTCAGGCGTCAAGTCTGTGTCTTTATGAGTAATATCCCAATCACTGACCATTTCGCATACTTGCGCAACTGGACCATCTAAAAACTCGCGTTCTTCTGCAGTCAAGCGTGCTTGCGGGATACTATGTAACGCTTGCCAATTCGGGTTGCCGCTGAAAATTTCACCGTCCCACCACACTGTACCGGCGTCGATGGCATCGCGCTCGG
Source organism: Paraglaciecola sp. T6c (assembly GCF_000014225.1). NCBI lineage: Bacteria > Pseudomonadati > Pseudomonadota > Gammaproteobacteria > Alteromonadales > Alteromonadaceae > Paraglaciecola > Paraglaciecola sp. T6c. The sequence goes on along the minus strand of NC_008228.1, from coordinate 3,023,369 downwards.
TGCTTGACATCTCAGGCATAATTTTTTTGTAGGTATCTAAAATCGGAGCTGTAAGATATTTCTTACGTAAAGAGTCCACGTTCAGTGGAATAGCAATGATTAAAAATACCAGCCAAGCGATTCCGCCCACAGGGCCAAATATGCTGCCAAGCAACATAGCAACCGCCACTGCGATAGTGGCATTCATCAGTTTCATTCTAAAGTAGCTCGCCGCACCAAGGGTGGCGATAATAATAAGTGTCCATAATAACGTTTGCATAAAGACTCCAGATGTAGAGGTCAGACCAGAGTGTCAGAGTAGTATTTTGCCAACACAATATCAAGTCTTAGCTTACGCCAATTGTCACTATTTGGTTAATGTTTTAGTTGATGGTTGATTATCTAGCAGGGTAATGGATAACAAGGGCAGGGGATGATTGAACGGCAACAGTGACTCAAATGAGTCACTGTATTTTTATTTTACTATTGAGTGGCGGTAAAGGTCTTTAATTGAATGTCACCTTGTTCTTTATCGTCTTTGAACTGTTGCAAGCGTACGAGCTGGTAATTCAGCTGTGGTGAAAACCATGCGAAGGTCTCTCGTGTTGAGTTATGACGAACAATTTCAACTTTTATACCTTCGAGCATACCGTAAGGCAACGTTAGCTGCTCAGTCCCCATGACTTTTAAATGGTAATCCCGCTCTTGACCGCGATAGTTAATTACTTGGTAACTAAACTCCTTCTGACCTTGAGCAAGCTTCTGTTGCAAATCCAACCGATAAAGCTGGTTGTCAAACTGATCTTGCCAGTCAATTCCAGGCTCTTTATCGATGAATATCTTTTCTTTGCCTGCATCGAAAACAACTTTGATACTTTTATTGCTGCCAGTGCCTGTACGACTATACCGATAATTTTTCGGCACTATTTTATCGTCAATAAAAGCAAAATCACTTATTTCAGTACGCTTATCAGATAAGAAGAACAAGGAAACCTTCGAGTGATATTCCATGCGATAGGTTTCATCATCTACATTTTCAACGCTGAGCAAGGCATAACCTAACTTTTTACCGTAACGAAATGCGGTGTACTCGGCATCAAATGTGGGTAGAGCAGTAGCTTGAGCCACGGATCCTATTATGCATAAAAGGCCCACTAGCCAACGTTTGCTAATCAGCTGCGTAACCCGTGATTGGTATCTCGTTTCCATCTAAATAAGCCTTATTATTAAGCATTAGCAGTCTTTTTTGGCAGAACCAACGGACAACTAATGGATACATTTGGCGCTCTTGTTCTTGCACCCTTGAGGCAAGTTGTGAGGCATTTTCATCGGCAAAAACAGGCACTTTGGATTGCAATACAACCGGTCCGCCGTCTAGCTCGGGGGTAACAAAGTGTACCGAAGCGCCGTGTTCTTCATCTTTAGCATCTATGGCTCGTTGATGCGTGTCTAAACCTTTATATTTTGGCAATAAAGATGGATGAATGTTTAACATCTTACCCGTAAATTGCTCAACAAACCAAGGAGTTAATATGCGCATGAATCCGGCTAATACAACCAGATCAGGCGAAAAACTTGCAATAGTGCTGTGTAATTGGGCATCGTATTCATCACGTGTTGCGTAATCTTTGTGACTTACAACATGATGAGGGATATTCGCCTGAGACGCGCGCTCTAAACCGTAGGCATCGGCTTTGTTGGAAATAACGGCAACAATTTGCGCCGTTATTTTTTGCTCGGCTATATCATCAATCAAGGCTTGTAAGTTTGACCCGTTACCGGAAATCAGCACTACGATTTTTGTGATATCGGTATTGACTGTCACTATTTAATCTCAACCTGATTGTTATCACTGCTGTCTTCAATATGGCCAATTTGCCATACATTTTCGCCTTGGCTTTTTAGGATCGCGATCGCTTCGTCGGCTTTGTCCGCTTCAAGCGCTATCATCAAACCTACGCCACAGTTAAAAGTACGGTACATTTCGTGTGTGGTTACATTGCCATTTTCTTGCAGCCAGTTGAATATACTTGGCCACTGCCAGCTACTTTCGTCGATAACGGCTTTTGTGCCTTGAGGTAATACACGAGGAATGTTTTCCCAAAAACCACCACCAGTGATATGGGTAATTGCATTCACCTGTACACTCTCTAATAAATGAAGGACTGACTTTACATAAATGCGTGTAGGTTCGAGCAAATGCTCTGATAATGGCTTACCATCAAATACTTCACTGGCCTCACAACCTGATACTTCGAGTATCTTACGCACCAAGGAGTAACCGTTAGAGTGTGGGCCAGAAGAGCCCAGCGCAATTAACACATTTCCTGCTTTTACACGGCTTCCATCAATTACGTCGGCAGCTTCTACAACGCCGACACAGAAACCTGCAACGTCATAATCGTTACCGTGATACATACCTGGCATTTCAGCGGTTTCGCCACCGATTAATGCGCAACCCGATAATTCGCAACCCTTGCCTATACCTGTGACCACTTTGGCTGCGGTATCAACATCAAGCTTGCCAGTAGCGTAATAGTCTAAGAAAAATAACGGCTCAGCACCTTGAACGATTAGATCATTGACGCACATTGCGACTAGGTCGATGCCGATGCCATCATGTTGCTCTAAATCCATGGCTAAACGCAGTTTAGTACCTACGCCATCGGTGCCTGAAACGAGCAGCGGCTCTTTATATTTAGTTGGAAGTGAGCAAAGCGCGCCGAAACCACCTAAACCTCCTCTGACTTCAGGGCGATGTGTTTTCTTGCTTACAGATTTGATTCTTTCGACAAGTTCATTGCCCGCATCGATGTCGACACCTGCGTCTTTATAGCTTAAGGAGGGTTTATTATCGGTCACGTAATTACCTATTTGAGGGTGAGGGTCCAAAAATGAGCGCAGATTTTATCAGTTCAGAATGGCAAAAGGTACAGATAATCTACTCAATTTTGCCCAAGGGGAAATTAACTAGGGTGAAACAAATGATGAAATTTCTACTTAAATCAATGACAATAGGGCCTTTCTACTCTGGAGTGAAGTTGATAAATGTTCAAAGGCGTCGCTATTGTAGCTCGATTGCACCTTATTTTTTGTCTGACATTATGTTTTTTAGCGAGTGCTAATGCGGGTGTCATTGAAGGATTATACAATGCGCAAGTTGAGGTTGCAGACCAATCAACGGCCACGCAGAATGCGGCCATACGCGATGGTCTACAAGATGTATTTGTGAAGGTCAGTGGTAATTCGACTTTGTTGAATGACCCTCAAATCAAGCAACAGCTTAAGCAAGCGAAACGTTACTTACGCACTTATCGGTTTGAGCAAACTCCTGAGCATTTGTATCTTGCGGTAAACTTTGATCAGGAAAAAGTAGATAAGCAATTACGTGATTCAGGTTATCGAATTTGGGATAAGCTCCGCCCAGAAACCATATTATGGTTGGCGATTAAGGAGCCTAACGGTCGTCGTGAGTTGGTCTCTGAAGGCGGTCATCAAGAATTGTTTGTTGCTGCGCAAAAGGTGGCAAAACGCAGAGGGGTCGAGATTGTTCAACCATTATTAGATTTAGATGATATGCAAAATATCAGTATCTATGATGTATGGGGCGGCTTTGTGCATCAACTCGCTCAGGCAAGCAAGCGTTACGGCGTGGAAAATGTCCTTTCAGCCAGGATCTACCAATTAGAAAACAACGATGCTGAAGAAAATGATGAGCAAGGCAGTGCTCAAGGTGTTGATGTTGCTTGGCGAGCCGATTGGACGTTACTGGAAGCGGGAAGCACAAGCGTTGGAACTGTTTCAGGAGCAGATCAAGAGCAAGTGGTCAGTGCGGTTATCGAAGGTATGGCTGACAACCTAGCGAACAAATACGCAATTGATTTTAGCCGTTTCGATCCAGCTGCTATGCGGACCATAGTCACCATAAATAACTTAAGTAGCCTTAGACAATACGGAGAAATATTAACGTTTTTTAATAGTCTAAGTGTCGTAAGTTCAGCCAGTTTAGTGAGTCAAAACGGCCAAGTGGCGAAGTTCGAACTAAGCTTGTTAGGCGAGGTAGACAACCTCATAGATGCAATGAGCTTAGATAACCGAATTTCTCCTGTGAATCGCTTCGAGCTGGATAAGCAAAAGTTGGAGTATTTCTGGAAACTATAATGAGCAAGCAATTGTCTTTAGCCGTGAATTTACGCGATACAGAAACATTTGATAGTTTTATTGTTGGCGAAAACTTGCACTTGGTTCACCGGCTCAAAAGCTTGCTCAACAAAACGTTGAATACCAAAAATCAACCTTGGCTAACGTTTGTCAGTGGCGATCACGGTGTAGGTAAAAGTCATCTTCTTTACTCTTTATGTCACAAAGCTCAATCGGCGAATGTCAGTGCGGTGTATCTTAGTTTTAAAGATAAACAGCAATACTCCCCTGAAGTGCTTGACGGCCTCGAGCACAGCCAACTCATTTGTTTAGACGACGCAGATGCACTGCAGGATTCACAAACATGGCAAATAGCGGTATTTGATTTGTTAAATAGAGTCAAAGAGCTAGGGCGCAGTCATGTTGTCGTGTGCGCTAACGGTGGGCCCACGTCTTTAAACCTGCAACTAGCAGACTTAGCATCTCGTTTAGCTTGGGGGGTGAGTTTCACGCTAGCCAGTTTAAGTGATGAGGGGCGATGTGTGGCGCTTTTAACGCGGGCGAGGCAAAGAGGTTTGGTAATGCCAGAGAAAGTCGCTATGTATCTGGTGAATCATTGGCAGCGCGATATGCCATCGCTGATGAATACATTAGATAAATTAGATCAGCTGTCTTTACAACAGCAAAGAAAGCTGACCATCCCATTTGTAAAAGAGGCGCTTAATCTCAATTAACGATTGTTTTTGCGCGCTTCAAATGCTTCTTTTTCTTCCAGTAATTCTTCTTTTAATTTTCTAATGCCGGTGCCGAGCTCTCTTCCACGTAATCGAGCGTAAAAGCTACAGCCAGTAAACAAACCAACGCACAATAATATCTCTATAGCAGCGTAGATCTGTTCACCCTCTACGGCGTATACAGCGGTCAAACCATGCAATAAATAATACATGACGATAAAATTAGTCCATGCATATGTGTATGGTTTGCCAGCGAGCAATCCACGTATCGGCAACAGAATAGGGATAATCCACAGCAATAAGGTAAACAGTGTTGACGTGTTTTTATCTATTGTGAGAAAGAAGTGCCAAACGATCAGCCAAGCAATTAACAAAAAGTAACTGCCTAAAGCAAGGCGTTTGTAGAATTGGGTGTTTAAGGTCATGTGGTGTCCTGGTTTTAATAACTATTGAGATGTTAACTTGTGTGCGATAACCGCCAAGCGCTGTCCTTGAGCAAAACACAGTGCGCGTTCATCATCACTGAGTTTGCTGCCTTTATCGCCATGGGCATAATGGGTTGCACCATAAGGACTGCCGCCTGTGGTGGTACTATGTAGTTCAGGGTGAGTATAAGGTAACCCTACAATGACCATGCCGTGATGTAGTAGCGGTAGCATCATACTGAGCAACGTACTCTCTTGCCCGCCGTGCATACTTCCTGTTGAGGTGAATACAGTCGCCGGTTTATCGACCAGCGCACCGGACAACCATTGACTGCTGGTACTATCGATAAAATATTTTAACGCAGAGGCCATGTTACCAAAACGGGTAGGGCTGCCTAACGCTAATCCTGCACACGTCTTCAAGTCATCTTTTTGTACAAATAGGTCACCATCATCTGGCACGCTGGCTTGGCTGAAATCAATTCCGTTAGAGATTTCAGGTACAGTACGAATCTTCGCTTGCATCCCCTTTGATTCTACACCTTGGGCAATTCGGTTTGCCATCGCTTTGGTGGCGCCGTGTCGGCTGTAATATAAAACGAGAATATGCTTGCTCATAGTAGCTTAAGCACATTCTCTGGCGGGCGGCCGATTGCGGCTAAGCTTTCTCGGTCATCTAACGCACCTTTTATCACAATTGGGCGCTCAATAAGCTTGGGGGTAACGTGCATAACCGTGAGCAGTTCGTCAGGTGATATATTGTCACTGTCTATGTTTAGCGCTTTGTATTCAGGTTCTTTTTTACGCATTAGGGAGCGAGGATCTGACATACCTAGCATCAACAAAATAGCCTGTAGTTCTTCTACGCTCGGCGGATTTTTAAGGTATTCGATAACCTTGGGTTGCTGGCCACTATCAATTAATAATTGAAGCGTTTGGCGGCTCTTTGAACAACGTGGGTTGTGTAGTATGGTCAGCTTCGACATGGTAAATTCTACTGTTATCTGCAATGAATATCGTTATTCTATCGTTTCGCTCTCATTGGTAAAAGGGAAGGCTGTACAATGTTACGTAAATTTCTATTTTCGCTGCTTGTTATTGCCGGGTTGTTGGCGGGAATGTACGGCTATTCTTTGGTTAGAACTGATTTTACGACAGATGATGGCCTTTCACACCAATGGCGTGACTACGAAGGAAAGTGGGTGGTAGTCAATTACTTCGCACTTTGGTGCGCCCCCTGTTTACGAGAAATGCCCGAGCTCAACAAATTTCATCAACAAAATGAAGGTGACACTCCATTGTTTGCGATTAGTTTCGATGATGTCACTCCACAAGAGTTAGCCGAGCTAAAACAAAAATTTGCGATCGAATTCCCGGTTATTGCCGGCATTGAGCAGCCGCTGCCAATGACAAAACCAAACAGCTTGCCCGCTACTTTTATTATAGGACCTGACGGAGAAGTTAAAAAACAATTGTTAGGTGAACAAAGCGCTGCGTCCTTGCACAGCGCTATCGAAATATTAAAGACTCTCTAAACGCGTTTGAAACTCACGAAACTGCTCGATTCGGGCGCGTATTCTTTGCTTTTCAATGTTTTGCGCACCTGCGTAATTATACGCACTGTGTAATTCATCTATGGCGCGAGGATAGGACGCTGCCAATGCGTAGACTTCAGCTTTGGTCTGATGCATCTCCAACTTGTTCTGACTTTCTGCATAAGCGTCAGACAATATTTGATGGGCGAGCATGTTGTCAGGTTCGACCAATAAGTAATCTTTTAATATGCGTACAGCACGATCATATTGCTTATTTTTAACCAACGCATTGGCTAAATTCAGTGTGATCACGCGATTGCGGGGTGTTAACACTGCTTGGGTCGTGAGTTTGTCGATGGCATCCTGGACACGCCCAGTCTCAAGTGCAATGTCTGTATAGGTATCGAGATAAAACAAATTACGTGGATCATCCTTTAGCAAACCATCGATGAGATCACGGGCTTTATCGTACTGTTTATCTGCTAAGTAAGCCAAGGCTAGGCCATACTCTGACGCGGTTTTAAACGTATAGCTACCACGCTCTAAACTGGTTTCAAAATAACTGACGTTGTATTCGGGCGTTGCGTAATACCGCGCTAAAATACGGCTCTTGGCAAGATGGAAGCTCAAGCTTGGGGCCACTCTTGCTGTGCGATAACTTGCAGCACGTGTACGGGCGTCTGCAACCCTAGATTCAGGCAAGGGGTGAGTTAACAAAAAAGCAGGTGGTTTAGATTTTAAGCGGTATTTTTCCACTAATGTACCGAAAAACTCGCCGGCAGCGTTTGGGTCGAAACCTGCTTGCGCGAGTATGCGAATACCTATGCTATCCGCCTCTTTTTCATTTTGGCGAGTGTAATTGATTGAGGATTGTGCCGATGCAGCGGAGCCCGCACTAATGGCGGCAATACCCGCTTCTGGGTTGGCTAGAGCAAGTAAAATACCTCCTAAGGCCGACGCTAACTGTAAAGGTGACGATTTTTGTTGTGCGGCGATACTTCTGGCGATGTGCCGCTGGGTAACGTGGCTGACCTCGTGGGCGAGTACTGAGGCTAGTTCACTCTCGTTTCGCGCATTAAAAATCAAACCTGTGTGCACACCTACGTGACCGCCGAAAAAAGCAAACGCGTTAATATCGGCATTATTAAGTAGGAAAAACTCAAACGGAAATTTAACATTATCGGCTTGGGCAACCAAGCGGTTACCCAAATCTTGAATATATTCATCAAGGAGAGGGTCATTAATAATAGGGGCCTGACCTCGCAGTTGACGCATCAACACATCACCAATTTGCATCTCTTTGTCCAAGCTAATGGCACTTGAAGCAACGACACCTATTTCGGGCAAAGCATTCTTTTGGTTAGCAGCAAAGCCGGTAGCGCTCGTCATAATACCAAGCGATACAGCCAAACTAAGCAATGCTTTTTTGTAAATTGGGGATGTTTTAATCATTTCACCTATTTAATCAATTACAACTTCGTTAATAAGAAAGGCAATAGCCTGATTTAGTTCCGAAAAACTGATGATAACCGTTAATATTGCGTTGAATGGCTCTAACTTCAAGTGTTTTATTGGCACTAAGCGACACCCCCCAAACGTTATTTAATACAGAGGGCCAAAAAAGCCACTACGACTTTGCTAAAATCTTATCTTTCTTTAGTGGCACACTATATTATGCTGCGCTAATCGATTTTTGCACGGCACACATTTAACGAATAGCGTTTTTATGATGTGATCTACATCGGGTCAAAGCAATTTTAACCGCGTTTTTAAGAGGTATAACAGTTATATGATAAGTGTGTTCGAAAGATGGTATAAGCGCAAATTCTCTGATCCTGATTCCGTTATGTTGCTGATAATGCTAATTGCTGTGTCTGTGCTGTTGGCATTGTTAGGCACCATTTTAATGCCAGTATTAGTAGCCGCTGTCATTGCCTATTTATTGGATTGGCCTGTAAGTCAGTTGTCGCGCTCAGGTATGCGTAGAGGCTTTGCTTGTAGTGTGGTTATCTTTGGCTTTTTGACATTATGTATTTTGACCTTTATCGGCATTGTGCCTGTGGTATCACAGCAAAGCATTAATCTCATTCGCGAAATGCCGCAAATCTGGGGGCACGCACAAGTATGGTTATTGCAGTTACCTGAGCAGTACCCCGATTTTGTGCATTTGGGGGATGTGCAAGACATGCTTGATGGCGTGAATGAACGTATTGTTAGTTTGGGGGAACAACTTCTTTCAGCTTCTGTTAGTTCCCTTGGGAGTTTAGCGTCTTTGTTAATTTACCTTGTGTTGGTGCCATTAATGGTGTTTTTCATGCTCAAGGACAAAGATCAGCTGCTAGACAATTTGTCGCCGCTTTTACCGTCTCAGCGCCGTCTTATAAAGCAAGTAGGTAGCGAGATGAATACCCAAATTGCCAACTACATTCGTGGTAAAGTCATCGAAATTATTATAGTGGGCACGATATCAGCCGTAACCTTCGCCTTGATGGATTTACGCTATGCCTTGCTGCTTGGCGTGTTGGTGGGCTTTTCAGTATTGATACCTTATATCGGTGCTGCCGTGGTGACAATTCCTGTGGCGGTAGTGGCCTTATTTCAGTGGGGAATAACACCGGATTTTTGGTGGTTAATGATTGCTTATGGGGTGATTCAGGCACTCGATGGAAACGTGCTTGTGCCGGTGCTATTTTCTGAAGCGGTAAGCTTACATCCGGTGTACATCATTATCGCAGTGTTATTTTTTGGCGGTTTATGGGGCTTCTGGGGCGTGTTTTTTGCCATCCCACTGGCGACGCTGGTAAAAGCGGTGATTAATGCTTGGAAAGGGCCTTTGCAGGAGCTTCCTCCCGCTATTTAAGCTTTTGGACGATGCTTGCCTGTCCTGAATATGGCTTCAGGGTAAGCAAGCATCACGGTGCTATCTTATTGATTTAAATAATCAAGTACGACCTGATGGTGGTCTTTGGTTTTAAACTTATCAAACACGTGTTCAATCACGCCTTGTTCGTTAATTAGAAAGCTGATGCGGTGAATACCGTCATATTCCTTGCCCATAAACTTCTTTAAGCCCCAAACGCCAAAGGCCTCCGCAACAGCATGATCTTCATCAGACAACAGGCTGAAATTAAGCTGCTCTTTTTCAATGAATTTAGGCAGGCGCTTGACCGCGTCTGGGCTGACGCCAAGCACAACTACATTTAGCTTATCTAGTTCGCTTTTGCTATCACGAAGATTTTGAGCTTGTACAGTGCAGCCTGGCGTCATGGCTTTGGGGTAGAAATACACCAATACCTTTTTACCGCTAAAGTCCGATAGGTTCACGGTTTCGCCGTGCTCATTGGGCAAGGAGAATTTAGGTGCTGGTGCACCCGCTGTCAGTCTATTCATAAAAATGTCCTTAATATGGATGTAAAAAAATTGTGGAAATGTGATGAATGAAAAATTCAGTGATTTTGCTTAATAGCGCCGTGTAAATCTAGATGTTGCAGTAACACTTCAAACTTCTTCTCGAAATCCGCTATGTCAATATCGTGAGGCATACTGACGACCATTTTGCATTTCACTTCATCTGGTTCATCTGGAGATGTTTGCAGTGTCTTTAAACGCAGAGCACTGACGGTTACGCAAAACGTGGAGAAAAATTGCGTCACTTCTTTAATAACACCTACTGCATCAACACCTGAGAAGGTCACGTCTGCAAGGTGCTCTAGATTTTGTTTAGCATGGCGTTTGGTTCGTTTCATCATGGATAGCAAATCAAGCTGCTGACAAGCGAGAGGTATAGCTACCTCAACACGTGCAATAGCGCTCTGGGTGCCTTCTACAATCATGGTAAGTGAAAAATCCTGACCGTAAACCGCTTGCCGACTATCCAGAATGTTGCAATTAGTCTCACTAACCACATCAGTGATTGTGCTGAGCATGGTGACTTTGTTGGCACCTAGAATGGTGATGATTAATTGTTGTTTCATTAACGTATTAAGCTTACTTCGTGAATTTTGACACTACTAACATACCTGAATTACCCCTAGTATTTCCAGTTTCAAGATTGGTTTTGCATTCTGCGCATTCATTACTTGTTTTTACCCCACAGGCTCTTTACCATTAGGCGCGAATTTTTTCTGGAGTAGGCATGTTTACTGGTAGTTACGTTGCATTAATCACCCCCATGTACCAATCAGGCGAGATAGATTATCCGTCGTTAAAGAAGTTGGTTGATTTTCATATTGCTAATGGCAGTCATGGCTTAATTGCTGTAGGCACCACGGGCGAGTCTGCCACGTTACCCTTTGATGAGCACATTGAAGTGGTCAAGCGCATGGTCGAGTTCGCTGATAAGAAGATACCGGTAATCGCTGGAAGTGGAGCCAACTCTACCGCTGAAGCGATATTTTTAAGCGAGCAAATGGCTGGTACTGGGATTGATGGTTTCCTTAGTGTTGTGCCTTATTACAACAAGCCGCAACAAAAAGGCATGGTGGCGCACTTCAACGCGGTTGCAGATGCGACTGATTTGCCGGTTCTGTTGTACAACGTACCTGGGCGTACGGTTGCAGATATGCTGCCTGACACAGTGGCGGAACTCGCAACACACCCTAAAATTGTTGGCCTTAAAGATGCCACCGGTGATATTGCCCGTTTAAAACAAATGCAACCTTTAGTAGATAAAGACTTTGTATTCTTAAGTGGCGACGATGCTACAGGATGTGAGTTTTTAACGGCAGGGGGGCACGGCGTTATTTCAGTGACGGCGAATGTTGTACCTAAGCAAATGTCTCAGATGTGTGAAGCGGCGCTTGCCGGTAATTACTCCAAAGCCAAAGAAATCGATCAGCAAATAGCCGAGCTTCACAGCGCTCTATTTATTGAACCAAATCCAGTATTGCCTAAGTGGGCTTTATACAAAATGGGGCTCATTCAATCTGCATTTTTGCGTTTACCGTTAATTGAATCGGAACTTGATAGCCAAAATCATATCGAACAAGTCATGCGCAATTCGGGCGTATTATCTTAAGGAGATTGCATGACAACTAAGTTTTTCATTGGCACAGCTATCGCGGTTAGTGTTTTAAGCGCGTGTAGTTCATTAGAAGAGCGACAAATCGCCAGCGGTAATTTTGAATATACTAAGCAACAGCCAGGTCATGATATTCAAGTACCAGCCGATGTTGACCGTCCTAATTTTAGTCAGGCTTATAAGCTTCCTGCTTTGGATGCTGATGCGCCGCGCAATTTTATTGGCAAAAAGCTCAAGGTCGTTTCACCCGCGTTGGTGTTGCCTTTAGTCACTGGGTCTCATGTTGATGATGGCAGTAAAGATGCTAAGGTGTTTTTCGACCAAGTCGACGATAGTCAACCGCTAGACACCACTATTTGGAATTCTCTGCTGAGTTATCTAGAAGAGCAGGGCATTGGCATTGAATCGTTCGATAAAGACAAACAGCGCCTCGTTACCGATTGGGTCGTGGCCAAAGAGATTTTAGATGATCATTGGTATAGCTGGTCATCTGTTGAGCGTGACACCAGCCAACGCTTTGAATTTGATTTAGAAATGAAACCCCACGGACGTACGGCGACATTGAACGCGCACCTAGTGGATTATAAAGAGCGTCAGGGGGAAGCGGTTGTTGCTGAAAAATCTGATGTAGATTCCCGCGCTAAAGAAGTCGACATCTTGAATAAAGTGATTGGTCACTACGAATACCAAATTCGAGTGGCTGATGCTAAGCGCCTACGGGAAATTCGCCGTGGTATGCAAATTACAATTGGCCAAGATGGCGAAGATGCACCTGCGTTTATTATTGACAGTAACTACGACACAGCATGGCCGCGCGTGCTATTGGTGTTGCGTAAACTTGGTTTTGACGTGAAAGATTACGACAAATCTAATGGTTTATTGTTTGTTAAGTACAACGGTACCGAGAGTGGTTGGTGGGATTCAGTTTGGTCTAACGACGAAAATGCTTTACCGCTTGAAAAGCAAGAGTATCGTTTTAGAGTAGAAGACGCGGGTGAGCATACCTCGTTAACTGTGCTTGATAACGAGAGCACGCCATTTACTAAAGATAAGTTATCTGGTCTGTATGATGTGTTTGCCCGAGTAATGGCTGACGATAATTTAGACATTTAATGTAATCCGTATCGATTGAAAGAGCACCGCAAGGGTGCTTTTTCGTTTTTAGGCAACCCATTTTGAGGACAATCTAGTATGAGCTTCGCTGATAAAGTGCTTGCTGTTAATGACAACCTTCCTATTCGTACTGATTTACCTGTGCACAGTGGCAAAGTTCGTTCTGTATATTGGTTAACAGAGCAGGATAGCCGACGTCTTATTGAAGAGCATAATTACCCGGTACCGAAAGATACGCCATTAGCCATCATGTTAATAAGCGATCGTATTTCAGCGTTTGATTGCATTTGGCGTGGTGAAGAAGGTATGCAAGGTGTACCTGGAAAAGGCGCAGCTTTAAATGCTATTTCAAACCATTGGTTTGGCTTATTTAAGGAGCAGGGGCTGGCTGATAGTCATATATTAGACATTCCTCACCCACTGGTATGGATTGTTCAGAAAGCTCGCCCAATCATGATTGAGGCGATTTGCCGTCAATATATTACGGGTTCCATGTGGCGTGCGTACGAAAAAGGCGAACGCGAGTTTTGCGGTATCCGTCTTGAGGAAGGGTTATCAAGAGACAGCAAGTTAGCCAATATATTGATTACTCCTTCTACCAAAGGTGTTCTTAAAGGCATTGAGGGGGTGCCAGAAGCAGACGATGTCAATGTGTCTCGAAGTGATATAGCGCAACACTATGCTGCGTTTAACTTTAACTCTGCTGATGACATTGCTTTGTACGAAAAATTACTCACTGAAGGCTTCGGGGTCATAAGTCACGCGCTTAACAAAATCGATCAAATTTTCGTAGATACAAAGTTCGAATTTGGTTATGTAAAAGACGTAGACGGAAACGATAAATTAATTTATATGGATGAAGTGGGAACCCCAGATTCATCTCGTATATGGGACGCCAAGCAATACGATCAAGGCAATATTGTCGAGAACTCAAAAGAAGGATTCAGGCAGTTGCTGCTCAATTACTTCCCTGATCCTGATATATTGCTTAATAAAGAGCGCATGGATGAACGCGAGGCATTAGCACGAAACAATGCCTTACCAGTACAGGTGTTAATGGATATATCAAAGACTTATACACAAATAGCGGAGAAAATCACCGGCCAAAAAATTGTGCTCAGTGATAACCCTAAAGAAGAAGTGATCAGTGTTTTACGGGATAGGTACCAGCTTATTGACTAAACTCATATCTCGTTTGAAAGGTGAGACTCATATAAGCCAGCTATTTTGCTGGCTTTTTTGGATTTTAAAACCGCTAGCTTCTTGTTAGCTAATTCCAATCGATTGACGCTGCGTGTTTACTTGAGGTTGGATTACGCTTTAATTTTTATGTGACCCAAGGGTTTACAGCAACAAGGCAGTATTTCGCCGTCATCGATGAAAGCAAGAGGATCAAGTAGGTATTCTACCTCACCTTCGATTAACTGTGTTCTACATGCACCGCAAAATCCCTCTTTGCAGTGGTATTCCTTAGGAATATTATGGATGAGCAAACAGTCGAGGAGATTGTCGTGAGCAAACGAAATCGTATGCTCACAGGGGGCGTCGGGGTCGTCGTGTTCAACAACCGTGACTTTTTTGCACACTATAGCTCGAACTCGTCGAAGTCGTTGCTGCCGACTTCAGAGTCGATTTGGCCGACAAGATAGGAGCTGATCTCAGATTCTTGCGGAGCGACCTGTACGTTGTCTGAATTCAAATAATTATTCATCCAAGGCAAGGGGTTATTTTTAATGTCAAATGGCTGATCTAAGCCAATTGCTGACATTCTGTGGTTCGCAATAAACTCCACGTATTGACATAAAATATCTTTATTTAGGCCAATCATCGAGCCGTTCTGAAATAAGTACTCAGCCCATTCTTTCTCTTGATTAACTGCGTCAAGGAAGATATTTGTCGCTTCCTCTTTATACTCAAGGGCGATTTCAGCCATTTCAGGGTCGTCTTTGCCTTTGGCCCACAAGTTCAAAATATGCTGCGTCGAGGTCAAGTGTAGGTTTTCATCACGTGAAATCAGGCGAATAATTTTAGAATTACCTTCCATTAATTCACGCTCAGCAAACGCAAACGTACACGCGAACGACACGTAAAAACGAATCGCTTCCAAGGCATTGACTGAATTCATGCACAAGAATAGTTTTATCTTCAGCGTACGCATAGTCACAACGTGTTCTTCACCATTGATTGTGTGCGTACCTTCACCAAGGGTTTGCCAAAGTTGGGTGTAAAAAATCAAATCGTCATAGTATTTAGAAATATCAGCAGCGCGCTTCTTGATTTGCTCATTTTCAACGATATCAGAGAAAATACTGCTTGGGTCCCCAAACAAGTTACGCAAAATATGGGTGTAGGAACGTGAATGAATGGTTTCAAAAAACGACCATGTTTCAGTCCATGTTTCTAGCTCAGGAATAGAAATAATCGGTAAAAAAGCAATATTTGGGCTACGGCCTTGAATAGAGTCTAATAAGGTTTGATATTTCAAATTCGAAATAAAAATGTGCTTTTCTGATTCACTCAGCTTTTGAAAGTCAACTCTGTCTTTACTGACATCTACTTCTTCGGGGCGCCAGAAAAAACTGATTTGCTTCTCGATAAGTTTTTCGAAAATGCTGTGTTTTTGTTGATCATAACGGGCAACGTTGACCGGATTGCCAAAAAACATAGGTTCCTGCAAAGGGTCATTATTGATTTGATTAAACGTTGTGTATTTCATGAATGTTAGCAGACCATTTTGAGTTGAATTCGCCCTTTAGGGATACGCTAAAGGGCTCAGAAAGATTAAATTTTACACGCACCGCCAGCACAATCGTCGTCTTCTTCAACGACTGCTTCTTGTGGAACGAACTGGGTTGATTTCAGCTCTTGCTGTGATGTATCTGCTGCGCCATCACGAGTGTTGTGGTAGTACAAGGTTTTTACGCCTAGCTGATAAGCGGTAAGCAAGTCTTTCAACAATAACTTCATGGGGACTTTGCCACCGTCGTATTTGTTCGGGTCGTAACTGGTGTTAGCTGAAATTGTTTGATCAACAAACTTTTGCATAATACCGGTTAACTGTAAGTAACCATCGTTAGACGGTAAATCCCACAACAATTCGTACTTGTCTTTCAACAATTCGTACTCAGGCACCACTTGCTTCAACACTCCATCTTTACTGGATTTAACACTGATGTGGCCGCGTGGTGGCTCAATGCCATTGGTGGCATTTGAAATCTGTGATGATGTTTCAGACGGCATCAAGGCAGACAAGGTACTGTTACGTAGACCGTATTGCT
Organism: Paraglaciecola sp. T6c; assembly: GCF_000014225.1. NCBI lineage: Bacteria > Pseudomonadati > Pseudomonadota > Gammaproteobacteria > Alteromonadales > Alteromonadaceae > Paraglaciecola > Paraglaciecola sp. T6c. Next base: position 3,007,145 of record NC_008228.1, on the reverse strand, counting down.
TGATGTCAGCACGTAGACTGTCCCAGTCACAATGCAGTGGCTCGTTACAAATTTTGTCTAAGTCTTTCTTGTAGGTATCAATTGGCATGATCCCTTGAGAGTAGGTGGTCTCATCAAACTTAGGACATGCGCCTTTCTCTTTTGCTAGGTTACAAGAGGCACGCATCAAGTGATATTGCATGGCTTCAAATGTTCGGTGAATGAGGCCGTTGGCACTGCCATCTGAGTATTTAACGCCGTTCTTAGCAAGGTAGTAGGCAAAATTGATTACACCTATACCCAATGTACGACGCCCCATAGTGGCATTGTACGCTGCGGGTACGGGGTAATCTTGATAATCGAGTAGGTTGTCAAGCGCACGTACGGCGAGGTCAGCCATTTCTGCGAAGTCTTCTAAGCTTTCAATGGCACCTAGGTTAAACGCTGATAATGTACAAAGGGCAATTTCGCCGTTTTCGTCATTAACGTGCTCAAGGGGTTTAGTCGGTAGAGCGATTTCAAGACACAGGTTGCTTTGACGGATCGGTGCAACTTTCGGGTCGAAAGGACTGTGCGTGTTGCAGTGATCCACGTTCTGAAGATAGATACGGCCGGTACTAGCACGCTCTTGCATGAACAAGCTAAACAACTCTACTGCTTTGATTTGGGTCTTGCGGATGCTGTCATCTTGCTCGTACTTAACGTATAGCTCTTCAAATTTAGGTTGGTCAGCAAAGAACGCATCGTACAAACCAGGTACGTCAGATGGGCTAAACAAGCTAATGTGCTGATCTTTAATCAAGCGCTGATACATCAACTTATTAAATTGCACGCCGTAATCCAAATGACGAACGCGGTTTTCTTCTACACCACGGTTATTTTTCAATACTAGAAGTGATTCCACTTCCATATGCCAAAGTGGGTAGAAAAGTGTTGCTGCACCGCCGCGAACGCCGCCTTGTGAACAACTTTTAACGGCAGTTTGGAAATACTTATAGAATGGAATACAACCCGTATGGAATGCTTCGCCGCCGCGAATAGGGCTACCAAGAGCACGTATGCGCCCTGCGTTGACACCGATACCGGCGCGCTGGCTCACGTACTTAACAATGGCACTGGCTGTCGCGTTAATTGAATCAAGGCTATCGCCAGCTTCAATCAATACACATGAGCTGAACTGCCTTGTAGGTGTACGCACGCCGGCCATAATTGGCGTAGGCAGTGAGATTTTGAATTTCGACGTCGCATCATAGAAGCGCTTGATGTATTCCATGCGCGAATCTTTCGGGTAATCAGCAAACAAACATGCTGCTACCAAGATATATAGAAATTGGGCACTCTCGTAAATTTCGCCTGTTACCCGGTTTTGAACAAGGTATTTACCTTCTAGCTGCTTGACTGCGGCGTAGCTAAAGTCCATGTCACGCCAGTGGTCAATATAATCATCCATTTCTTGAAATTCAGCTTCGCTGTAATCACTCAACAAATGTTGATCATATTTTTGCATCTCGACCATGTTGGTAACATGGGCGAAAAGCGCTGGGGGCTCAAACTGCCCATAGGCTTTCTTACGTAAATGGAAGATAGCCAAACGTGCTGCTAAGTATTGATAATCTGGTGCGTCTGTTGAAATAAGATCGGCCGCTGAGCGGATCAGCGTCTCATGAATATCTTCTGTCTTGATACCGTCGTAGAACTGAATATGCGCTTTAATTTCCACCTGAGATACAGACACATTATTAAGGCCTTTAGCTGCCCAAGTAATAACTTTGTGGATTTTTTCGAGGTCAATGCTTTCGCGCTCGCCAGTTCGCTTAGTAACGAAGAGTTTGTTATTCATGTATACGCCGTTTTGATTATAGTTTTTACAAAATATAGAAACGGTGAATTTCACCATTTCTGTGGAAATTATGCTTGACGAAGAGGGAAAGTTGCGGATCTTTTTTACAACGACCATCCTGTCGATAAAACACAAGATAATGAGGTTTTAGTGCCTTTGCAACCCCACATCTGGTGCTTTTGTAGACGTTCAAATCAACAGAAAATTTATGTTAGTAACGACTCACCTAACAAGGCCATTCTCTTTGCATGTATAGGGAATGCAAGATCATTTTTAGGAATTATTTTTTTATAAACTTTTTTAATCGAAAAAATCAGTTGTTATAATTTCACGATATATAGTGTCTAGGTGTTTACAAAACCACTACATATCGTGTTTGGTGTTATAGGTGGGCGAGGATTGCCTGTGGTTGATCAATGTACAGATCCGCATTCCAGCTGTCTGATCTATGCTCTGGGCCTATGTATCCATAGTTTGCCACCACACTAAACATGTTCGCAGCTTTTGCGGCATCTATGTCACGTTTAGCATCGCCGATATACCAACACTCTGTAGGATTAATGTTCATCGCGTTTGCAGCATGTATCAGGGGCAAAGGGTGGGGTTTGCGTTTTTCTAACGTGTCGCCACTGATGACCACTTGGCACTGGGCAAACTCGTCAAAATGAGGTAACAAAAGCTCGGTGAGCCATTGTGGTTTATTGGTCACTATGCCCCAAGGGATATTATCCTTATCTAAACGTGCAAGTAGCTCTCTAATGCCATCAAACGACACGGTATCTACACATATCTCTTGTTCATATCTTTCAAGAAAAAGGGCCCTAAGTGCTTCGACGTCAAAATCCGCGAGCCTATCGCCAAAGCCTATTTCGAGTAATCCTTGAGAGCCATCAGAAGCAATATTACGATATACGCTGAACGCGCATGAGGGCATTTTATGTTGGTGTAAAACCCAGTTTAGGGCATTGCCTAAATCTCGTGCAGTGTCTAATAACGTACCGTCTAAATCGAACAATACACCTTTGGGCTTATTTAGCATGTTATGCATCACCGCCATGCTGACAATGTACGATGTAATTCACGTCAACGTTTTTGTCAGATAAATAAAACTGTTGAGTAATGGGGTTTACATGCAGGCCTGTCATATGTTTCGCCATCAAAGGTGTATTGTCTACCCAGTTTAATAATTCCGAGGGTTTAATAAACTTGTCATGATTGTGGGTTTCTTTGGGCACTAATTTAAGAATGTGCTCTGCGCCAACTATCGCCATCAAATATGATTTGATATTACGGTTTAAGGTCGAGAAAAATACCGTGCCGCCAGGTTTAACCAGTCTGCTACAAGCCTCAACTACAGATGACGGGTCAGGCACATGTTCGAGCATTTCCATACAAGTCACCACATCGAATTGCCCAGGATGGGCATCAGCGAACTCTTCCGCTGTTGACAGCTGATAGTCAATGCTTAATTGTGATTCAAGGCTATGTAATCTTGCTACTTCAAGCGGGGCTTCGCCCATATCAATGCCGGATACCTCAGCACCCGCGCGCGCCATACTTTCCGCTAAAATACCGCCACCGCAACCCACATCAATCACTTTCTTGCCTTCAAGCCCTTGAGTGCGCTGCACGATATAATCGGTTCTAAGTGGGTTGATGGTATGTAAGGGTTTAAACTCCCCGTTTAGGTCCCACCAACGAGATGCCAAATCGGCAAATTTCTGTATTTCTTGATGGTCAACATTTTGAGCTGAGTTCATATTGCGGTCCAAAAATTTGAATTTCGCTATTATAGCCAGCATGTATTAAAGCTGGCTAGCGCAATATATGCGGTTTTTTAGCGTCTTTGGCTACTATATGAGCGGATCCTATCTATTTATTTTTTACGGTCAGTGTTAGAATCCCAAGGCTCGATAATACGAAATTCCAGAGTTAATCGTTGACTGTTATTTTGAGGCCTAGCTCAAATGCACTGACGCGGATTGTAAATTTTATGTCTAATTCTATTTCTAATAATAATGACTAGGGACAAGGCTGTATATGACTGATCACGCCCAAGAAATTCTTCCTATTAATATTGAAGAAGAACTTAAAAATTCTTATCTTGATTACGCCATGAGCGTAATTGTAGGCAGGGCGCTGCCTGATGTAAGAGATGGCTTGAAGCCCGTGCATCGCCGGGTTTTGTTCGCTATGAACGAGCTGAAAAACGATTTTAACAAACCCTATAAAAAATCGGCACGTGTTGTCGGTGATGTTATCGGTAAGTACCACCCACATGGAGACTCGGCTGTTTACGATACCATCGTACGTATGGCTCAGCCGTTTTCTTTACGTTACATGCTGGTAGATGGTCAAGGTAACTTCGGTTCTGTTGATGGTGATTCAGCCGCTGCAATGCGTTACACCGAAATTCGTATGGCGAAAATTTCCCATGAATTATTAGCGGATTTAGAAAAAGAAACCGTCGACTTCGTTCCGAATTACGACGGTACCGAATTCATCCCTGACGTACTGCCCACTAAAGTACCCAACCTATTAATCAATGGTTCTTCAGGTATTGCTGTTGGTATGGCGACTAACATTCCTCCTCACAACTTAACCGAAGTTGTGAACGGGTGTATCGCGTTAATTGATAAGCCTGAGCTTTCCATTGAAGAATTGATGGAATATATCCCAGGCCCAGATTTCCCGACCGCTGCCTTTATAAGTGGTCGTAAGGGTATTGAAGAAGCGTACCGTACGGGGCGTGGAAAAATATATATGCGCGCCCGCGCAGAGATTGAGCGCGAAGACAATGGTAAAGAAACCATAGTCGTTCACGAAATTCCTTATCAGGTCAACAAAGCGCGCCTAATTGAAAAGATAGCCGAGCTGGTAAAAGAAAAGAAAATTGAAGGCATTTCAGCCCTACGTGATGAGTCTGATAAAGACGGCATGCGTATTGTAGTTGAAGTGAAACGTAACGAGTCAGGTGAAGTCTTACTGAACCACTTATATTCACAAACACAGATGCAAACCGTGTTTGGGATCAACATGGTGGCACTGGATAAAACTCAGCCTAAAGTGTTCAATTTACTTGAGATACTGCAAGCCTTCGTTTTACACCGCCGCGAAGTGGTCACACGCCGTACGGTTTTCGAACTGAAGAAAGCCCGTGAGCGTGCTCATATTCTTGAAGGTTTAGCGATTGCTTTGGCTAATATAGACCCGATAATCGCACTGATTAAAGCGTCTAAAAGCCCGTCTGATGCCAAAATATCATTGACGGCTCAAGGTTGGGCGTTAGGCGATGTGTCTGACATGTTAGAGCGTGCCGGTAATGACGCCGCTCGTCCTGATTGGTTAGAGCCCGAGTTTGGTATTCGTGATGGCTTGTACTATTTAACAGAGCAGCAAGCACAAGCAATCCTTGACTTACGTTTGAATAAATTAACGGGTCTTGAGCACGAAAAAATTCTTTCTGAGTACAAAGAGTTATTAGACTTGATTGCAGAATTACTGCATATATTAGGTAGCCCTGAGCGCTTGATGGAAGTCATACGTGAAGAGCTTGAAAAAATTCGTGATGAATTCGGTGATGAGCGCCGCACTGAAATCACTGCCGCATCTCACGATATCGATATTGAAGACTTGATTGAACGTGAAGAGGTTGTGGTGACGCTATCTCGTGAAGGTTACGTAAAGTATCAAAAGCTAAACGATTACGAGTCGCAGCGCCGTGGTGGTAAAGGTAAATCAGCGACCAAGATGAAAGAAGAAGATTTCATCGAGAAGTTACTGGTGGCCAATACCCATGACCACATTTTGTGCTTCTCTACTCGCGGCCGATTGTATTGGCTAAAAGTATACCAATTGCCATTAGCGAGTCGTAATGCACGCGGTCGTCCAATTGTGAATATTTTACCGTTGGAAGCAAATGAACGTATCACTGCGATTTTGCCTATTCAAGAATTTGAAGAAGGTAAATACGTCTTAATGGCTACGGCTAATGGTACGGTGAAGAAAACGGCCTTGGTCCAGTACTCACGCCCACGTGCAAACGGTATTATCGCGGTCAACTTGAACGACGGTGATGAGTTAATCGGTGTTGATATTACCGACGGTAGCAGTGATATCATGTTGTTCTCGGATGCGGGTAAAGTCGTTCGCTTTAATGAGAAAGCGCGTGATTCAGAAACAGGGGCAGTTAAAATTGATCCTGAAACTGGCGAAGAAATCCTAGCACTACGTCCAATGGGGCGCACAGCAACAGGTGTTCGTGGCATACGCTTACAAGATGGCCAAAAAGTGGTGTCGTTGATTGTACCTCAAGGTGATGGCGCGATTTTAACCGCCACCGAAAATGGTTTCGGTAAACGTACCCCTGTCGAAGATTACCCAGCGAAAAGCCGTGCCACGCAAGGTGTGGTATCCATTAAGGTTTCAGAGCGTAACGGTAAGGTCGTCGGTGCTGTACAGGTCAATGACAGCGATGAAATCATGCTGATCAGTGACCAAGGTACTTTAGTACGTACTCGCGTCGGTGAAGTCTCTACCGTGGGTCGTAACACTCAGGGCGTACGCTTAATACGGACCGGAGAGGACGAACATGTTGTAGGTCTGCAGCGCATCGATGAAGTTGAAGAGTTAGAAGAAGAACTAGAGGCGTTAGCTGAAGGTGACGAGACAGTCGAAGCCGCAGCATCAGACGTGGATAACACCACGGATGAAGATCCTCAAAACGAAGAGTAAAGCCCGTAGATGGTAAGGTAGGCTGCACGCTTACTTTATTATCCTATAGTTTTTTAAAACGAGCGGCTTAGCCGCTCTTTTTGTATCGGAAATTAAAGAATGACCAAGGTTTATAATTTTTGTGCCGGTCCGGCCATGTTACCCGAAGCTGTGATGCAGCAAGCCCAAAATGAATTCATCAACTGGCAGAACCAAGGTTGTTCGGTGATGGAAATGAGTCATCGTAGTAAAGAGTTTATTGCCCTTGCTGAAACCGCCGAGCAAGACTTGCGAGACTTATTGAGTATCCCTGATAACTACAAAGTGTTGTTTACTCACGGTGGTGGCCGTGGTCAGTTCTCTGCAGTGCCTCTTAACTTGTCACAAGAAGGTGACAGCGCTGACTATATAGTGAGTGGCTCCTGGTCAAAAAGCGCCGTTGATGAAGCGCAAAAATACATTAACGTGAATATCGCCGCTACTACGACTAATGAAGACGGCCTAGTGGTGATGCCTACCCAAGACACTTGGAATCAAAATCCTGATGCCGCTTATATTCACTATTGCCCCAATGAGACGGTAGATGGCGTTGAAATCAACTGGATCCCAGAAACAGGAGACATACCCCTTGTGGCAGATATGTCATCGAATATTTTGTCGCAGCCTATCGACGTGAGTAAATTTGGCGTGATCTACGCCGGAGCCCAAAAAAATATTGGGCCTTCAGGTTTATCCGTTGTAATAGTTCGCGACGACTTGTTGGACAAGGCACGCTCGATTACCCCTGCGATCTTCGATTACACGGTTATCGCTAAACATGATTCTATGTATAACACGCCACCAACGTTTGCTTGGTATTTAGCAGGCTTGGTTTTCAAGTGGTTAAAAGAGCAGGGCGGCGTAGCAGCGATGGCTGAACGCAACAAAGCTAAATCAGATCTACTTTACTCATGTATTGATGACCTAGGTTTTTATAGCAACAATGTTGCCCCTGAATATCGCTCTCGCATGAATGTCACGTTTCATTTGAAAAATGCAGAACTAGATAAGCAGTTTTTAGCTGAAGCTGAAAATGCTGGGCTAAAAGCTTTAAAAGGTCATCGTATTGTTGGTGGTATGCGCGCTAGTATCTACAACGCCATGCCAATCGAAGGTGTGCAAGCCTTGGTTAACTTCATGCAAGAATTTGCTAAGAGGAATGGTTAATATGAGTCGTTCAGCTCCATTGTTACTCAATCCCATTTCGGCGATTTCAGGCACAGTTAACGTGCCTGGCTCTAAAAGTTTGTCTAATCGTGCTTTATTGCTTGCCGCTGTAGCAAATGGTGAAACGCATCTCACTAATTTACTCGACAGTGAGGACATTCGCCACATGCTAAAAGCATTGACTCAACTGGGTGTAAACTACCGCTTATCAGACGATAAGACCGAGTGTTGGGTGCAAGGCTTAGGTCGTGGTTTTAGTGTGGATAATCTAGAGACATTATTTTTAGGCAATGCAGGCACCGCTATGCGTCCTTTATGTGCTGTATTAGCCACCTCCATAGGTGAGTTTGAATTAACGGGGGAACCCCGGATGGAAGAGCGCCCAATTGGCGCCTTAGTTGATTCACTACGCCAAGCCGGTGCTCAGATTACCTATTTGAAAAATGAAGGCTATCCACCATTAAAAATGAAGGGTATGGCGTTAAAAGGCGGCAATATTAGTGTGGAAGGCGCGGTTTCTAGTCAGTTTTTAACCGCGTTACTCATGGCCGCGCCATTATTTGAACATGACAGCGTTATCAATATTGTCGGAGAGTTGGTATCGAAACCTTATATAGACATTACGCTTAATACCATGGCGCAATTTGGTATAACCGTTGAAAACAACAACTACCAAAGCTTCACTGTCAAAGGTAACCAACAGTACCAAGCTGCTGGCGATTTTTTGGTTGAAGGTGATGCCTCATCTGCATCTTACTTTTTAGCCGCGGGTGCCATTAAAGGCGGCACGGTGCGTGTTACCGGCGTAGGAAAGAAGAGTATTCAAGGGGATATTCGTTTCGCCGATGTGCTCGAAAAAATGGGCGCGAAAATCACATGGGGCGATGACTATATTGAAGTCACAGGTGCACCTTTGACTGCGGTCGATATGGACATGAACCACATCCCTGATGCAGCAATGACCATCGCAACGACCGCATTATTTGCCGAAGGCACCACGTCAATTCGTAATATTTATAATTGGCGCGTCAAAGAAACAGACAGATTAGCCGCTATGGCCTGTGAATTACGTAAAGTGGGTGCAGAGGTTATCGAAGGTCAAGATTACATCACTATTACGCCTCCGAACACGTTGATTCAAACTGATATCGATACTTACGATGATCACCGCGTAGCTATGTGTTTTTCACTTGTGGCATTGAGCGATACACCTGTGACGATTAACGATCCTGACTGTACGGCTAAAACTTTCCCTGATTACTTCACTCGCCTAAAGCAAATAAGCGCCTAAATTAGTGACCGCTGTGAACATGAGCTCGTGTTTACAGCGGTCACAAGATTGTAAACTTGCTTACATTGCTTATATAAATTCAACGGGTATAATTGCGCGCGATTTTCATTAGCTCAGGAGAGAGCATGCAATTATTTCCCGTCATCACAGTAGACGGCCCAAGTGGAGCTGGTAAGGGCACCGTGAGTACCTTATTAGCCAATCGTTTAGGTTGGCACTTCCTCGACAGCGGCGCGATCTATCGTGTTTTGGCTATCGCCTCTATCCATCATCAAATTGATCCTAATGACGAAGCAGGCCTATTGCCATTGGCTTCGGGCTTGGATGTTAACTTTGAGCCAGCAGAGCATGGCTGTAAGGTGATTTTAGAAGGCGAAGATGTCAGTGATGACATTCGTACAGAAGAGGTCGGGGCAGTGGCCTCCAAAGTGGCGTCACTACCAAGTATTCGTGAGGCGTTACTGCGTCGCCAGCGAGCATTTAAAGAAGCGCCAGGTCTTGTCGCCGATGGACGTGACATGGGTACCATTGTATTCCCTGAGGCAGATGTAAAGATATTTCTTACGGCGAGCGCCCAAGAGCGTGCTAGCCGTAGATTTAATCAGTTGAAAGAAGCTGGTCATAATGTTAGCATATTGCGCCTTTTGGCTGACATAGAGGCTCGTGACGAGCGCGACTCAAATCGCAGCGTAGCGCCTTTAGTACCAGCAAAAGACGCGCTTATTGTTGATTCTACTGAATTAACAATAACGCAAGTAATTGATAAGATTACTGAATTTGCTAGTTCTAAAATCGAAATCTGATTTAAGAGCTAGCATTATATCACTTGTAAACTGCCCAACATCAGGATGAAGTTGGCAATGAATAACAACCCCACGTTAGCCGGATTGCAGTGTGGATGTCAAAATGAAACAAATAACTTAACTATGACTGAAAATTTTGCTCAACTATTTGAAGAAAGCTTAAAAGAAATCGAAACCCGTCCAGGTGCAATTGTTAAAGGTACTATCGTATCTATCGACAAAGACATCGTACTTGTAGACGCAGGTTTGAAATCTGAAAGCGCGATCCCAGCTGAACAATTCCGTAATGCTGACGGTACACTAGATGTTGAAATCGGAGACCAAGTTGACGTTGCTCTAGACGCAATTGAAGACGGTTTCGGTGAAACAATCTTGTCTCGCGAAAAAGCAAAACGTCACGAAGCCTGGGTTGAGCTAGAAAAAGCTTACGATGACAAAGAAACGATTAAAGGTGTTATCAATGGTAAGGTCAAAGGTGGCTTTACGGTTGAAGTGAATACAGTTCGTGCATTCTTACCTGGTTCATTGGTTGACGTACGCCCAGTACGCGACACGACTCATCTTGAAGGTAAAGAACTGGAATTCAAAGTTATCAAGCTTGATGCTAAGCGTAACAACGTGGTTGTTTCACGTCGTGCGGTTATCGAAGCAGAAAGCAGCGCAGAACGTGATCAACTTCTTGCTAACCTTGAAGAAGGCCATGAAGTTAAAGGTATCGTTAAGAACCTTACTGATTACGGCGCGTTCGTTGATCTTGGTGGTGTTGATGGTCTTCTACACATTACTGATATGGCTTGGAAACGCGTTAAGCACCCAAGTGAGATCGTTAATGTTGGTGATGAAATCAACGTTAAAGTACTTAAGTTCGACAAAGAAAAATCTCGTGTTTCATTAGGTATGAAACAAATGGGCAACGATCCTTGGCAAGAAATTGCAGAGCGTTACCCTGAAGGTTCTAAATTGAGCGGTGCAGTCACTAACCTAACTGACTACGGTTGTTTCGTTGAAATCGAAGACGGCGTTGAAGGTCTAGTTCACGTATCTGAAATGGATTGGACTAACAAAAACATTCACCCATCTAAAGTGGTTAACTTGGGTGACACTGTTGAAGTTATGGTTCTTGAAATTGACGAAGAGCGTCGTCGTATTTCTCTTGGCCTTAAGCAATGTAAACCTAACCCATGGGAAGAGTTTGCTAAGGCACAGAGCAAAGGCGATAAAGTTAGTGGTAAGATCAAGTCTATCACCGACTTCGGTATCTTTATCGGTCTCGACGGCGGCATTGACGGCTTAGTACATTTGTCTGACATTTCTTGGAACAAGACTGGCGAAGACGCTGTTCGTGAATACAAGAAAGGCGACGAAATCTCTGCTGTTGTTCTACAAGTTGACCCAGAGCGTGAGCGTATCTCTCTAGGTGTTAAACAGATTGAAGAAGATCCGTTTAACCAATACCTGACGGATACTAAGAAAGGTACTATCGTTGTTGGTACTGTGACTGAAGTTGACGCCAAAGGCGTAACTGTTAAACTTGCAGAAGAAGTTGAAGGTTACATCCGCGCAACTGATTTAGCTCGCGAACGTGTTGAAGATGCATCTGAAGTAGCATCTGTAGGCGACGAAATCGAAGCTAAGTTCATGGGCGTTGACCGTAAGAACCGCATCGTTAACTTGTCTGTTAAAGCAAAAGACCAAGCAGACGAGAAAGAAGCACTTGACAAAGTTAACCAACAAGAAGAAGTTGGTTTTGCTAACGCATTTGCTGAAGCCTTTAAAGCGGCGAAGAGCGAAGATTAATCAATCAAGGTGCGTATTATACGCATCGATAAATTTTCACAACGTACTTATATATTGAAGGAGAGTTTTAATGACAAAGTCAGAACTTATCGAAAGACTAGCGGATAAAGCCCGTCACGTACCTTCAAGAGACGTTGAGTTGGCTATCAAGGAAATGCTAGAGCAAATGGCGCAAACCTTACAAAAAGGTGAACGCATCGAAATCCGCGGATTTGGAAGTTTCTCTTTGCATTACCGCGCGCCTCGCGTAGGTCGTAACCCTAAAACAGGTGAGACAGTGGAGTTAGACGGTAAACACGTTCCCCACTTCAAACCTGGTAAAGAGTTACGAGAAAGGGTCAACGAAGATTTAATTGCTTGATTTATCTCTAAATCATTAAAACGGCACTCCAATTGGGGTGCCGTTTTTGTTAGAGTGTAGTAAATTATAAGTGACGTTTATAAACGCATTTCGTTATTGGCCGTAGTGGTAGCTGTTTCGAATACTTAATTCAGGAATGAGTAAAGTATGTTTATAAAAAAGAGTTCAGATCCAAATGCCCACTAGGAGGCAAATAAGTATGAAGTTGAAGGGATTACTATCTCTTATTGCTGTATTAGTCTTGCTGTTAATAGGCGGCTTTATTGGTTCTCAAAATACCCATAGTGTCACAGTAAATTATCTTGTAGCGCAGAGCGACATCCGTGTGTCATTACTTATGCTGATTGTGTTCTTATGTGGTGTGCTACTCAGCGTAATTCTATTCTCACTTTATGCTTTACGATTAAAGTGGCGAGTAGCAAGTTTAGAACGCCAACTTAAAAAATCTAATCGTGTAGACTCCCTTTAATTATGCTTGAACTGCTTTTTCTGCTATTACCTGTAGCCGCCGGATATGGCTGGGTGATGGGGCGCAATAGTGTACGTCAAGCACAGCGTAAGCAATCTAGTATTTTATCTAAGCATTACTATAAAGGCTTAAATTTCCTCTTATCTGATGAGCCTGATAAGGCCGTCGATACTCTCATAAAAATGATCAACCTCGACAGTGATACGGTTGAAACCCATATTGCCATGGGCAAATTTTTCAGACACCGAGGCGAGTTAGACAGAGCAATACGCGTTCATCAAAATCTTGTCAGTAAAGAACAAATTTCTCCAGCACAGCGCGAATCTGCCCTCAAAGAATTAGGCAAGGACTATGTGCTTGCAGGCTTTTTGGAGCGTGCTGAGAACGCTTTTCTGCAGCTATTAAATTCAGACAAACATTTTCTAGATGCACAACAGCAGCTTTTCGATATCTATCAAGCCACCAAAGAATGGGGCAGAGGGATTGAGCTGGCTGAGAATATGATGGAAAATCATGGCGATAGTGACGAGCTATGCATTCGCATCTCGCATTTTTATTGCGAGCAAGCGGCTATTTATGTACGTAAAAATGAACTTAATCTAGCCGAGAAAACCTTGCAAAAAGCCATTATGGCTGACCAAAATACCGTTCGCCCATGGCTAATGCTAGGGCAAATAGCGATTAGCCAAGAGCAATATCAGACCGCCATCGAGTACTTACAACAGGTGCCTTTGCGTGATGTATCTTGGTTGAGTGAAGCGGTGCCGTTGATAGAACAAAGCGCTGAAGCACTGGGCGATCTTGAGCAGCTAGAAAAGATCCTTAACGAATATTGGCAGCAATGTGCCACCTCCTATCTAGCCAAAGTGAAATTAATGGCACGGCAGGGTTTAACAAAAGAAGCGGCTGATGTTTTGCTTGATCAACTGCGTAAACATCCCACCATGAAAGGCTTTAAAACGCTTATGGGGTTGTATATTGAACAACAAGCCCCTGATGAGTCCATGAATAGCCTTGTGCTATTAAAAGAGCTTGTTGAAGAGCAGATTAAGCAGCGACCTAAATATCGCTGTCATAGCTGTGGCTTTTCGGGCGGGCAAATACATTGGTTGTGCCCATCCTGTAAAAAATGGGGCCAGGTTAAACCGATTAAAGGCTTAGACGGAGAATAAACGTTAATGCAAGATCCAAAAGTGGTTATCGCACTTGATTTTGATGTAAAGAAAGACGCACTTGATTTTGTAGATAGGATTGACCCATCTCAGTGCCGTCTAAAAGTCGGTAAAGAAATGTTCACGTATTTCGGTCCTGAGTTTGTTCGCACTTTGGTGGCGAAGGAGTTCGATGTATTCCTCGATCTCAAATTCCACGATATTCCAAATACCGTTGCCAAAGCGTGCATAGCCGCCGCAGATTTAGGCGTATGGATGGTGAACGTACATGCTTCTGGTGGCGAAGATATGATGATACGTGCTCGTGAAGGCTTAGCTCAGTTCGGTCAAGACAAGCCTCATCTTATCGCAGTAACAGTGCTTACCAGCATGGATAAGCGTCAGCTGTCACAAATTGGTATTCAATCATCGCCCATGGAGCACGTGTTAACGCTTGCATCCCTAACCAAACAAGCAGGACTTGACGGAGTGGTATGCTCGGCACAAGAAGCTGCAATGTTAAAAGAGACTTTGGGTAAGGAATTTATGTTGGTGACTCCCGGTATTCGCCCCCAGGGAAGTGACGTTGGTGATCAGAAACGTATTATGACACCTCAAGAGGCTATGCAAGTTGGGGTGGATTACATGGTTATTGGCCGGCCTATTACGCAAGCGAAGGATCCAGTCGCTGCGCTTGACGCTATTAATGTATCTATTGCTTGAGCTAATATTTAAAATTTAGACATTTACGTTAAATTTCTAGACGCATTTAAACGCACAAAAAAGGCACTCGAGAGTGCCTTTTTTATTTAATCTACATCCATTGATGTTTAGGCACTCAGTGCCGTTTTAGGATCGGTGTAGGTCAACCCTAAAGATTTTCCGAGTGCATCAACTACCGCTTTGTAAGTAACTTTACCTTCATGCACATTCAAGCCGTTAAGCAAATGCGCATCATCTAACATAGCCTGCTTAGGCCCTTTGTTAGCCAAAGCTAAACCGAAAGGTAGCGTTGCGTTGTTCAGTGCCATAGTGGATGTACGCGCAACACCGCCCGGCATGTTTGCTACGCAATAATGAACAACACCATCTACGATATAAACCGGATCTTGATGTGTCGTCGCTTTTGAGGTTTCAAAACAACCACCTTGATCAATAGCGACATCAACCACTACTGAGCCCTCTTTCATGTTTTTAACATGTTCTGCGGTCAATAGTTTAGGTGCTGCAGCGCCAGGAATGAGTACTGCACCCACCACTAAGTCAGCTTTTGACGAATAATGCTCAATAGCATCAACTGTTGAAAAAACGGTTTTAACACGGCCATCAAAAATATCATCTAACTCACGTAAGCGCGGTAAAGAGCGATCCAAAATGGTAACATCAGCACCAAGGCCCAACGCCATCTTAGCTGAATTGGTGCCTACAACACCGCCACCGATAATTAGCACTTTACCCGGAGCTACCCCTGGCACACCACCCAACAATGTACCACTACCACCTTGTGCTTTTTCAAGATAGTGCGCGCCAGCTTGTACCGCCATACGACCAGCAACTTCACTCATTGGTGCAAGAAGGGGCAGGGCGTTGCGGTTATCAGTTACTGTTTCATAGGCAATGCAGGTTGCGCCAGATTCAATTAGTAGCTCGGTCTGTTTAGGATCGGGGGCAAGGTGCAAATAGGTATACAAGGTTTGGCCTTTGCGCAGCATTTTGCATTCATTTTCTTGCGGCTCTTTAACCTTTACAATCATCTCAGCTTTGGCAAAAACGGTTGCTGCATCAGGCACTATTTCAGCACCGGCAGCAATAAACTCTTCATTGGTAAAGCCAATAGCGGTACCCGCATTATCTTCAATTAGTACTTGATGTCCATGAACAACAAACTCTTTAACTGCAGCAGGCGTAAGACCTACGCGATATTCGTGGTTTTTAATTTCTTTTGGTACACCAATTAGCATAAATTTTCCTTTGAAGGTTGAACCCGAGGGCGATTGAATGCGGTATTGCATAATGAGCGAAGTATAAGTGAAGGTTCGAAGAAAATTATTCTGAAGATTTAATGCTTTAAGTATAAAATAGGGAGAAAGCCATTAAATGCAGTATTATCTATGTTGATAAAAACACCGAAACACCTCGATAGAATCGATCGCAATATTTTAAGTGAGCTGCAAAAGAACGGCCGTTTATCAAATATCGATTTAGCCAATAAGGTCGGTCTAAGTGCAAGTCCTTGTTTAGAAAGAGTTAAACGTCTTGAGAGTCAAGGCTATATTCTAGGCTATCATGCGCGAGTCGACCCACAAAAACTCGGTGCGGCGATGTTAGTCTTCGTGGAAATTACGTTGACCAAAACGTCGCCTGATATCTTTGAGCTATTTTCTACTGCGGTAAAACAGCATGAAGACATCCAAGAGTGTCATTTAGTCTCTGGTGATTTTGATTTTTTACTTAAAGCGCGAGTGGCGGACATGTCGACCTATCGTAAGTTGCTTGGTGACACCCTACTTAGATTACCAGGAGTGAATGAATCTCGAACTTACGTTGTAATGGAAGAAGTCAAAGACACCACCATGGTGAAAATTAATCAACGCTGAACTGTTTAACCGCAGATTGCTCAAATACTGGGCATAAGCACGCCGTTGTCTAGGATTTTGACCAAAGCACTGGTATCTTATACAGCTAATTTTACGCAGTAACCCTAAGTTGAAAGAAAACGCTATGGCAAGACTCACAGGTATCCAACGGATTATGGAAGTAGGCATGATGCTAAGTTGCGCATTTGCTTTTTTCTTACTCCTCGCATTGGCTTCTTTTCATCCAGCCGACCCAAGCTGGAGCCAAGCTGGTTTGCAAGGTGACATTCACAATTGGGTTGGCGCGATTGGCGCTTGGTTAGCTGATATTTTATTTTTTACGTTCGGCTACATTGCTTACATCTTCCCCTTCACAGCGGCATTCGCCGGTTGGTTTATGTTCCAGCAACGTAAGCGTATTTCTGAGTTTGACTATTTAACGATTGGACTGCGAATTTTAGGGCTATTGTTGGCCCTTGTTGGTGCAGCGGGAATAGCCAGCCTTAACTTTAATGATTTATTCTATTTCTCGGCAGGAGGAATGTTAGGTGATGTAATTAGCGCATCGCTTGTTCCTTATCTCAATTTCGCCGGTACGGTTCTTATTTTACTTAGCTTGTTTTGCACTGGCTTTACGTTTTTAACTGGAATTTCATGGTTAACCGTTGTCGATAAAACCGGTGCGTTGGCCGTCGCGTTTGCAACAGGTGCTTGGTCTCTGCCACAGAAAATCCAAGAAGCTCCCATGCTACGACTCGGTTTTAATCGCGATAGTAAGGACGAGCAAGCAAGCACTGATGACAAGCTGAATACTTCAGTTCCTCCGCCTTATACACCCGATCACCAGCGTGTAGAGCCAAGTGTGACGCCTTTTAGTCATGACGAGCCTGAACCGAGTTTTAGTATTCCCGATGAGGTGTTGTTCGAGCCCGAACCGAAAAAAGAGGAATCGAGCCCAATTTCAATCAGCGAGTTGCGCGACAAGATAGGCTTTGGCCGTAAAAAGAAATCGCAAGACGATATTGATGAAATGCAGGATGAGCCAGAAGCACCTGCTGAGCAGCCCAAGGATAAGGCGCATAATGGCGTTTATGTTTCTGATGACGTTAAAGCCAATCTTGAGGCGCAAGCGGCAGCTAAAGCGATTGCCGACAGTAAACCTCCTGAGCCAATGCCGTCATTTGATTTACTGCAACGAGCAGACAAAATTAAAAATCCGATTACCCCTGAAGAGCTTGAAATGGTCTCTCGCTTACTTGAGGAAAAACTAAAAGACTTTAACATCGATGCACAAGTGGTAGGTGTGTATCCTGGGCCTGTTATCACCCGTTTTGAGATGGACTTAGCGCCAGGTGTCAAAGTCAGTAAGATTACCGGTCTTTCAAAAGATTTGGCCCGTGCGATGTCTGCTATTTCGGTGCGCGTGGTGGAAGTCATTCCAGGTAAATCGGTAATAGGTTTAGAGTTGCCCAATAAAAAGCGCGACATGGTGCGCTTGAGCGAAGTGATTAGCTGTGACGCTTTTCAAAAAGCCGAGTCCGATTTAACCATGGTGTTAGGAGCAGATATATCAGGCCAACCTGTGATTGTTGATTTAGCCAAAATGCCACATTTATTAGTGGCAGGTACCACTGGCTCAGGTAAGTCTGTTGGGGTTAACGTCATGATTTTGAGCCTGTTGTATAAATCAACGCCAGAAGACGTGCGTATGATCATGATTGACCCGAAAATGCTTGAATTGTCTGTTTATGAAGGCATACCGCATTTGCTCGCTGAAGTGGTAACCGACATGAAGGAAGCGGCCAACGCACTGCGCTGGTGTGTCGGGGAAATGGAGCGTCGCTACCGTTTAATGTCAGCCCTGGGTGTACGTAATCTCAAAGGCTTCAACCAGAAAGTCAAAGATGCGATTGAAGCAGGCCAACCGATAAAAGATCCCTTGTGGAAATCAGAAGAGAGCATGTTAACGGAAGCGCCTGATTTGGAAAAACTGCCGGCTATCGTGGTCGTGGTCGACGAATTTGCTGACATGATGATGATCGTTGGCAAAAAAGTCGAAGAGCTTATTGCCCGTATAGCCCAAAAAGCCAGAGCGGCTGGTATTCATTTGGTACTCGCCACACAGCGTCCGTCAGTTGACGTTATCACTGGTTTGATAAAAGCTAATATTCCTACCCGTATTGCGTTTCAGGTGTCATCAAAAATAGATTCACGAACTATTTTAGACCAACAAGGCGCTGAAACCTTATTGGGAATGGGCGACATGCTTTACTTGCCACCAGGTACTGGCGTGCCGACACGGGTCCACGGCGCGTTTGTTGATGACCCGGAAGTACATGCTGTAGTAGCCGATTGGAAAAGCCGCGGTGCACCGCAATACATTGATGAGATTCTCAACGGTGACACCACAGCTGAGGTATTACTGCCCGGTGAGCAACCAGAAGGCGGCGATCAAGAGTTTGATGTGTTTTACGATGAAGCCGTGTCTTTCGTCACTGAGTCACGCCGCGCGTCAGTATCAAGTGTGCAGCGTAAATTTAGAATTGGTTACAATCGTGCAGCACGCTTGGTCGAACAAATGGAACAAAGTGGTGTCGTAACGCCACCAGGGCACAATGGTAATAGAGAAGTGTTGGCACCTCCACCACCAAGAGATTAATTTATGATAGGTATTCAGCAAAATATGAACAGTGTTAAATATATCGGTTACGTGGCGAAGTTATCAGGGACTTTATTGCTAATGTTAGGGGCTATTTTTAGCGTAAATGCCCAGCAAACCGATGAAGATAAACTGAAAGCGCGATTGCAAACCCTACATAACTTTAGCGCCTCGTTTACCCAAAAAGTGACTGACGCGAATCACGAAGTACTGCAAGAAGCAACTGGGGTGATAAAGCTAAAACAACCCAACAAACTATATTGGGAGCTCAACCCGCCCAATGAAAATATTCTCATTGCCGATGGCAGTACTCTATGGAATGTGGACCCTTTTGTGGAGCAAGTTACTGCCATCAGTCAAGACCAAGCAGTGGCCAATAATCCCCTTATTTTGCTCACTCAGCCGAACAGTGACGCTTGGGAGAATTTCAGTGTTTCTCATACCAATGATACTTTTCGTATTGATGCGAAAAAACCTGATTCTGCAGTACACTCACTCGTGTTGGTGTTTGATGGGGCACAGTTAACGTCGATGAGCATGCAAGACAGCCAGCAGCAAATTAGCGACTTGTATTTCAATGATATTCAGCAAAATAAAACGGTCAGTGATGAGGTCTTTACCTTTAGTCTGCCTGAAGGCTACGACTTGGACGACCAACGTAACTGATGAATCAAGGATTCGATTTTAGCCATCAAGACGACCCAAGCTTCGCACCACTAGCTGCACGCATGCGCCCGCAGAATATTGCCGAATATTTCGGCCAGCAACACATTGTTGGTGTAGGCAAACCCCTGCGCAGCGCCATTGAGCGTGGCCACTGCCATTCGATGATCCTCTGGGGGCCGCCTGGTACAGGTAAAACCACATTAGCTGAAATTATTGCTATGCATTGCGATGCGCATATCGAGCGGATCTCCGCAGTTACTTCCGGCGTAAAAGATATTCGCAGTGCTATTGAACAAGCAAAACAAAATGCGCTTAACCAGGCCAAGCGCACCATTTTATTTGTTGACGAAGTACACAGGTTTAACAAGAGTCAGCAAGATGCGTTTTTGCCTTTTATTGAAGACGGCACGATTACGTTTATTGGCGCCACCACAGAAAACCCATCTTTCGAATTAAACGGTGCTTTATTATCTCGTGCTCGGGTGTATGTGCTTAAATCACTGACTGAGAATGACCTGACAGATATTGCTAAGCGCGCGTTAACTGACGAGCCCCGTGGGTTGGGGCAGTTAGCTCTGCAAATAGAAGACAAGGGTATTGCGCTTTTAACCGAGCTTGCAGGCGGTGACGCAAGGCGTCTATTGAATTATATTGAGTTGGCTGCTGACTTCTCCACTGAAGGAAAAATCACGCTTGAAGCCATTAAAGAAGCGGTAGGCGAAAAGGTCGCTCAGTATGACAAAGGCGGGGACCAGTTTTACGATTTAATCTCTGCCTTTCACAAATCTGTGCGTGGCTCATCTCCTGATGGTGCTTTGTATTGGTATGCGCGTATGTTAAATGCTGGGTGTGATCCGCTTTATGTGGCACGGCGTTTATTGGCCATTGCTACTGAAGATATCGGTAATGCCGATCCCCGAGCGATGGAAGTCTGCCTCAATGCGTGGGACATTTTCCAACGCATTGGCCCTGCAGAAGGCGAACGAGCCATAGCGCAGGCTACCTTGTATTGTGCAAGTGCTGCCAAGAGTAATGCGGTTTATACGGCGTTCAAGCAAGCGATGCGGGATGCTAAATCATTGCCGGATTACGAAGTGCCTAGCCACTTACGTAATGCTCCCACTAAGTTAATGAAAGAAATGGGGTTCGGTGATGGCTATCGCTATGCCCATGATGAGCCAAATGCCTTTGCTGCGGGGGAAAGCTATTTACCACCCGAAATGCAAGATACACAATACTATGTGCCTAATGAGAGAGGGCTGGAGATAAAGCTCAAGGCGAAATTAGATTTTCTGACTGATTTAAATAACAAGAGCGCTCATAAAAGGTACAAGTAAATGCAGCATAGTTTTGCTATATACACATATATTGCGCTAGGGGGCGCAACAGGTGCCTGTTTACGCTTTTTTCTTTCCAGTTTGATGTTGCAATGGTTTGGCAAAGGATTTCCTTTTGGTACACTTCTGGTCAATATTGTAGGGTCGTTCAGTTTAGGACTGCTTTATACGCTCATTGAACAGGGGCATCTTGAAATCGTCGTTTGGCGCACAGCCATTGGTATCGGTTTTTTAGGCGCTCTTACTACGTTCTCAACGTTTTCAGTAGATAGCCTCATGCTGTTGCAACAAGGTATGTGGCTGAAAGGGGCGCTCAATATATTTATTAATGTCACCTGCTGTTTATTTGCAGCATGGTTGGGTACACAACTAGTTAAAGGTTAAGTCAAACAAGATGTTAGATGCTAAGTATTTACGTAACGATATAAACATTGCGGCGCAAAAACTCGAAAAACGAGGTTACACCCTTGATGTTGCTCAGTTCACAGCACTAGAGGAAAAGCGCAAATCTTTACAGATGCGCACTCAAGAACTACAAAATGAACGCAATGTACGCTCCAAGTCTATCGGTAAAGCGAAAGCATCAGGTCAAGATATTGAGCCTTTGCTTGCACAAGTCGGCCAACTTGGTGATGAGCTTAATGCGGCCAAAGCCGAACTGACAGGCTTGCTAGATGAAATTCAGACGCTGACTTTGAATATTCCTAACTTGCCTGACGACAGTGTGCCTGAAGGCAAAGATGAAGACGAGAATGTAGAAGTGTCTCGTTGGGGCACGCCTCGGGAGTTTGATTTTGAAGTCAAAGATCACGTTGATTTAGGTGCTGGTGTCGCCAACGGTTTAGATTTTGAAACCGCCACTAAGTTAACCGGCTCTCGTTTTGTGGTGATGCGTGGCCAAATAGCGCGTTTAAACCGAGCCATTGCTCAGTTCATGCTTGATTTACACACAGAGCAGCATGGTTATCAAGAAATGTACGTGCCGTATTTAGTGAACGAAGAAAGCATGTTAGGTACAGGTCAATTTCCTAAGTTTGTAGGGGATGCTTTTCACACCAAACCCGCAACCGAAGAAGGTCAAGGCTTGTCCTTGATACCCACGTCAGAAGTGCCGTTAACCAATATTGCACGTGACTGTATTTTTGCAGCCAATGAATTACCGATTAAAATGACGGCGCATACTCCTTGCTTTAGAAGTGAAGCGGGGTCATATGGTCGTGATACTCGTGGTCTTATTCGTCAGCATCAATTCGATAAAGTGGAGATGGTGCAATTGGTCGAAGCGGACAAATCATTCGAAGCTCTAGACGAATTAACTGGCAACGCTGAAAAAGTACTTCAGTTGCTTGAATTGCCCTACCGTAAGATGTTGTTGTGTACCGGCGATATGGGCTTTGGTGCATGCAAAACATTTGATTTAGAAGTGTGGTTACCCGCACAAGATACCTATCGTGAAATTTCGTCTTGCTCAAACATGCTTGATTTCCAAGCGCGTCGTATGCAAGCACGTTACCGCGACCCGCAAACGAATAAAACCGAGTTGCTACATACGCTAAATGGTTCAGGGTTGGCAGTAGGACGCACGCTAGTGGCCATTTTGGAAAACTACCAGCAAGCCGATGGCAGCATTACCATTCCTGAAGTGCTTCAGCCTTATATGAATGGTGTAACTGTGATTGGTGCCGTTAAATAGCGTGATAGCGCTTTGGCGTTACTGATACAAAAAAGCGCGGCCACTTTGTAGATAAGTGGCCGCGCTTTTTTATGATTTTATATGCTTTAAACTACAAACATTTCGCGGGTTTGGGCAGGCCGGCTATTTTTGTGGCTTGTTTAGCAGGACCTTTTTTAAATAACCTAAATAAATAACGGCTGTTGGCTTTTTCTTCACCAAATTTTACCTTCATGGCTTTGACTAAGGCACGCATAGCTGGGCTGGTGTTGTACTCTAAATAAAAATCGCGTACGAAGTTGACTACTTCCCAATGGGCATCGGTTAACTCGATGCTCTCTTCTTCGGCTAAAAGGGGTGCTAAATCTGGTTGCCAGTCGTCCACATTTAATAAATAGCCTTGTTTGTCTATTGGGATCTGTTGCTCTTTGTATTCTATATAACCGCTCACGTGCACTGAAACCTCTTAATATCTATAATCTCGGGCGACTTACTTCACCTCTGGTTAAAGATGGTGTAAATCAACATTATTATTTACCAACTGATCGTCGTTTTGTAGCCAAGCGTTAGTGCGACAAAACCTTCCATGCTGATAGATTTTATTAATTTAGAGTTTGTACCTGTAGATTTTAGATGATTTGCTCTGGCGACCACATCATCTTCTAGGACAAAGCAGGTAATGCCTAATGATAGGCTCAGTTCTCTTAATTGATGACTGACATCCACATGGTTCAATGCGTATGCGCCATCTTGTATCAACATGATCCCGTCACCGTTATTGCAACGTTTAAAAACACTTTCAAATACAGTGCTGCTAAAAGGACTGGTGCTAACAATATGCAGTGTCATTTAAAATCTCATCAATTGGTCAAGCTGAGCTAGCTGCTGATTTAGCTCTTCTGGGGGCAGGGCGGTGACTTCTATGCACAAGTCTGACACCTCTAGTTTCCTTTCGCTGAGACTTTGCTGACAAACATAAATGTCGTCAATATCGTAGAATGTGAGAGCGGGAAACGTCTTGCTGTAATGCCTACCTTGTTCAGGAGATGGTTGTTGGGATTTGAGCAATTGAAATACGCCATCATCTACAAAAAATAGCGTCACTTCTTGTCCAAAATTGGCCGAGGCCAACGCTAAGTCCAAGCTTTCCTGTCCGTTAGACAGACCATAAGGTGCGGTACTATTAATGATACCTAAGGTTTTCATAATCAAAACTGTATCACCTTATCACTGACTTGGCATAGCTCAACTAAATCACCCAAACCTACTTCGATAAAAGGCTCGGTTAGGTTAAACCCGTGCTGGTCGTTATCTTTGGCATCTTGCGCGTTAATGACGCCTCGGCGGTTAGCCGCGGTGACGCATACATTTAACGGTATGCGATGTTGTGTACCTAACTCTATCCACGCTTGATGCACGTTAAATTCATCACTATGACCCGCCTGATAGCCATTGGCATTCTGTACGCCCGCTTGATAAAAGAAAACGCCTTTTATTTCGTGTCCTAGAGCCAGCACACTGCACGCAAAGCGATAAGCAGTAAATGCATGTTGTTGCTCAAACGGAGCGTGGGTAACCAATAAACAAAAGCTTGCCATAATTGAAAATCACCTGAGTTTAGTACAAATAAAAACACCCCGACTAAGCGGGGTGTTTTTGCAACACATTAACGATTAATCATCGCCACCGAAAGCACCTAGTAGGTGAAGGATCGATGTGAACAAGTTATATATATTCAAGTACATTGAAACTGTCGCGCGAATATAGTTGGTTTCGCCACCGTTGATGATACGGCTAGTATCAAACAAGATGAAGCCAGACATAATAAACACGATAGCAGCACTGACGGCCAAGCTAAGCGCAGGGATTTGGAAAAATAGGTTAGCTAGAGACGCAACAACCGCCACGATTAAGCCGACGATTAAAAAACCACCCATGAAAGAGAAGTCTTTCTTCGTTGTTAAAACATAACCGGATAAACCAAAGAACACTAACGCGGTTGCGCCAAAGGCCTGCATAATCATTTCAGGACCATTTTGGAAGCCAGCATAGTAATTTAGGGTGTAACCCAAAGAGCCACCTAATAAACCGGTAAAGGCAAATACGAATAAAATGCCCATTGAACTTTGTGATGCTTTATTTAAAAAGAAAATCATAACCAATGCGGCAAGGTTCATACCTAACGCAGCACCTGGGCCGATATTCATTGCAGCAGCTATACCAGCACACACTGCGCTAAATGTCAGAGTCATTGCCAATAGTAGGTACGTATTGCGCAAGACCTTGTTAGTTTGCAGGGCAGAACCCTGAGCAGTATTGCTATACGTAGTACGATGTTCCATTTGTTACCTCCAATAGGTAAAGTGATGTAGTGAAAACAGATAATATATCTATGATGCCTTTGTATGGGGTTTTGTTCAATTATTCAAGTGCTAGGGGCGACTAATATGCGAAATATTAGTAACTTGATGTAAAAATGGTCAGTGTGCCTAATTTGTGGTCGGTCAGTAAGTTTTGATTAATTAAGGCTTTACAAGCACGTAAAACGTCATTAATATTCGGCTCCTCAATTCGGAGAGGTGGCAGAGCTCGGTTTAATGCACCTGACTTGAAATCAGACGTAGGGTCAAACCTACCGGGGGTTCGAATCCCTCCCTCTCCGCCATATTGTGAAGTAAATAGATGCAAATCATTAGAGATGAATCTGTTTACACAAAAAGAATTGGATAGCTGGCAGAGCTCGGTTTAATGCACCTGACTTGAAATCAGACGTAGGGTCAAACCTACCGGGGGTTCGAATCCCTCGCTATCCGCCATAAAAACAAAAAAGCCTCAACGTTGTTCGTTGGGGCTTTTTTGTTTTTGCTGTGTCGGTAGTGAGGGGGGAAACCCACGCTGTTCGAACGAATGTCTTGAACATTCATTACCGCCGCAGGCGCGCGTAGCGTCAGGCACAGGGAAGTGCTTGAGTACACTCCTCGCACTGTTTTAATGTCACTAGATAGTTAAATCAAAAACTGTATCTGTAGGCTTTTCCGTTTTCGCTGTGTCGGTAATGAGGGTGAGAACCCCCGCGGTTCGAACGAATGTCTGGAACATTCATTACCGCGGCTGGCGCGCGTAGCGTCATGCACAGGGAAGTGCTTGAGTACACTCCTCGCACTGTTTTAATGTCACTAGATAGTTAAATCAAAAACTGTATCCGTAGGCTTTTCTGTCTTCGCCGAGTCGGTAGTGAGGGTGAAAATCCACGCTGTTCGAACAAATGTCTGGGTTACGCTTCGGGCTTTGTCTCAGTGATAGATAATTAAATCCCCACTCATATTCGTTAATTCTAATGTGAATTAATGCGTGCGCACATATTAAAGTGCAATGGTGTAAGTCTTCGTTATTTCATTCCTCGCAACCGAAGAGCACCCAGTGACCCTCGCTTAACCATATGAGCCAGAGTAACAGCGATACCTCCAAGCAATATGACGCTTGCTTAAAGGTACAAACTAACATTGTAGTTGGCTGACCAAAACACTAATAGCCCTATACAGCTCGGCGCTATGATGCGCGCGGTCCCATAAGCTAAATAAACTTCGTTGGGTTAGGGGGAGAAGCGTCCGAGAGCGTGAAAGGCTTATTCGTATGCGTCGGCGCAGATCTCGGGTACACCATCATCGGTGATGGAATAGTCGTAAATAGCCAATATGAGTCATCATAAAGCATAAGCCTAATTATAGGCCCACAAACAAAATTGAATATTTACCTAATATGCTTCAAAGGTAATATTCAAATTGAAGATGCAAAATTAATAGCAAATTTATCCAATACTTAGAACAGGATGAGTGGCAACTTAGCTTGCATTTTAAGCAATTTGGGGTTTGTTAGGTTGTGAAAATGAGCAAAAAGTTTACGTAAATCGATAAATTAGTACGCTTGACAAAATATAACCGTGACTTTGTAGGGTTATTTACTTTATGCTCTTTGCCTAACGGTAATATCAGTTTAGTTAATATATGAAACACAAAAACGAAGTAGGCAGTTTGGCTAATCGCCTTGCCAACATAGCAGATATGCCAAGTAAATGCCGGTGCGGGGGCACACCTACAGCGCCCGCTAAGGTCCCTGATTGTGAAAACCGATGGATTATTCGATGCTCTGTCGCCACCTGTTTGGCAAGAAATACGGGGCAGGGTTTGAAAGATACCATTCTGGGTTGGAACCGATTAAGCACACACTTTTACCGATAAGTACAAAATTCACACAGTTTTATAAAATAAACACGTCTTGTGAGTGAATACAAGGTAATTGAGGGCTGAAATATTTTCTAATTTGTGTGATATTGAACGCCTTAATCGAGAAAAATAACACTCCTCTAGGAGCACTTGTTTGATAAAAATATTGTTGGTTGATGACCATGAGTTGGTCAGAACCGGTATAAGACGTATTTTGGAAGATGTACAAGGTTTTGTCGTAGTTGGAGAAGCTACAACGGGTGAAGAGGCAGTCAAATTCTGCCGTAAAAATGCACCCGATTTGGTATTAATGGATATGAGTATGCCTGGCATTGGTGGATTGGAAGCGACCAAGCAAATCTTGCGTTTTAGTGAAAATACACGTGTTATCGTGTTATCGGTTCACAAAGAAAACCCCATTCCTGCGAAAGTGATGCGTATGGGAGCATTTGGTTATTTAACGAAAGACTCAGATCCTAAAGAGATGGAGTTGGCTATTCGTAAAGTAGCCGCTGGGCAAAAGTACGTTTCCCCTGATATCGCCCAGCAAATTGCAATAGGTGCGCTAGATTTCAGTGACGGCAACCCGTTTGAGTCTCTGTCAGAGCGCGAATTAGAGATCACGCTTATGCTGACCAAGGGTTCAAAAGTCCCAGACATTGCCAAGTTTTTAAATATCAGTGCGAAAACAGTGAACACCCATCGTTATCGTATGTTTGAAAAGCTCAATGTCAGTACGGATGTTGAGCTGACTCATTTGGCACTGCGCCATAAGTTGATTAATTCAGAAAATTTGTAATTCATGAGTGACACTATCGAGTTTGATTCTAAAGCGTTTCTCAAGGATCTCACTAATCAACCGGGCGTTTACCGCATGTACAATCACAAGCAGGATGTGATTTACGTGGGGAAGGCTAAAAATCTCAAAAATCGCGTATCTAGCTATTTTCGTAGTCAAGTTGATAGCATCAAGACTCAGTCTTTGGTGAAGCAAATTGCACACATGGATGTCACTGTCGTGCACAGTGAAGCGGAAGCTTTCATTCTTGAGAACAATTTTATCAAGAAATATAAGCCCCGCTATAACGTGCTGCTGCGAGATGATAAGTCTTATCCGTTTATCTTTTTATCAGACCACCAACATCCCCGCTTAGCCAATCATCGTGGCCCTAAAAAGCGCAAAGGTGAGTACTTTGGCCCGTATCCAAGTGCTTGGGCCGTGCGCGAAAGTTTGCGCACAATGCAGCGAATTTTTCCTATTCGCCAATGTGAAGACAGCTATTATCGGGCGCGTTCAAGACCCTGCTTACAATATCAACTGCAACGTTGCGCCGGACCATGTGTTGAAGGGCTAGTGAGTGATGAGGACTACCAAGCGCAAGTAGATTTAGCGCGCATGTTTCTTAAAGGTAAGAACAAGCAGGTAATTGACTCTTTGGTGCAGCATATGGAGCGCGCAAGCACGGATTTGCGCTTTGAAGCTGCAGCGCGCTATCGCGATCAGATAAGTGCGCTAAATAAAGTGCAAGAGCAACAGTGGGTCAGTGGTAACCAAGAAGAAATGGACGTGTTTGGTTTTGCTTACCGTAATGGCATTGCCAGTATTCAAGGCCTGTTTATTCGCGACAATAAACTGTTAGGCAGCAAAAGCTTCTACCCCAAAGTGCCTGCTGAGGCTACTGACGAGGAAGTGTTTCAGTCTTTTATCCTACAATTTTACTTAGCAGGCAACAAAGTTATCCCTAAGCAAATTGTTACGCCACTGGAATTAAACGAACAGGGCGCAATAGAAGAGTTATTGACCAAAGAAGCAGGGCGTCGTATTCAGTTTTATCGCGGTGCCAGAGATGAAAAGCGCCGCTATTTAGATTTAGCCAATACCAATGCCGAAAATGCATTGATTGCGAAGCAGGGCCAGCAAAAATCGGTATTTGCACGCTATACCGAATTAGAAAAAATACTTGAGTTTGAGCAACCCATTCAGCGCATGGAATGTTTTGATATCAGTCACACTTCGGGTCAGTTAACGGTGGCCTCATGCGTGGTATTCAATCGTGAAGGGCCGTTTAAAGCAGATTATCGCCGTTTTAATATTGAAGGCATTACCCCAGGGGATGACTATGCCGCTATGGCGCAAGCGTTAGCAAGGCGATATCGCGATGTAAAAGACGACAGTAAAATACCGGATATCCTATTCATCGATGGCGGTAAAGGTCAATTGACCCAAGCTGAGGACTACTTTGAAGATTGGAAACACGAGAAGAAACCTTTACTGATAGGTGTCGCGAAAGGCAGTAGCCGCAAGGCAGGATTGGAAACGCTTATTTTGGCTGGCAACCATGCTACTATCCCGTTATCTGGTGACTCCATCGCGCTGCACCTTATTCAGCATATTCGTGACGAGTCTCATCGATTTGCGATTACCGGGCACAGAGCGCGGCGTCAAAAGGACAAAAAGACCTCTAAGTTGGAATCCATTCCAGGCGTGGGGGCAAAGCGTCGTCAAAGTTTGTTGAAATATATGGGCGGTTTGCAGGGGATCTTGCAAGCCAGTCGCAGTGAAATCGCCAATGTGCCAGGGATCAGCGCAGAACTAGCGGATACGATTTATGACCATATCCACAATTAATAACAGCGCGTGGTTAACACGCAGCAGGTAGGGCAGCCTACCGAATCAATAACGAGGACTCACCGCTCCATGTGGACTATCCCTAATATCATCACAGTGCTCCGGGTTTTACTGATACCGATTTTTGTCGCTGTGTATTTTCTTGATTGGCAGTGGGCGCATCAAGCCGCTGCATTTGTTTTTTGGTTCGCAGCCATCACCGATTGGTTTGACGGCTACTTAGCCCGTAAATTGCAACAGTCTACCGCATTTGGTGCTTTTTTAGACCCAGTGGCTGACAAGCTCATTGTCGCAACGGCCCTCGTGTTAATTACCCACACCTACGCCACCATCTGGATAACCATTCCAGCGATTTTACTATTAGCCCGAGAAATATATATTTCAGCACTACGCGAATGGATGGGCCAAAAAGGGATGCAAGATACCGTCAAAGTTTCGTTTATGGGTAAAGCGAAAACGATGGCACAAATGTTAGCCTTGATAGGTTTACTCTCGGAATTGCAGTATTTTATGGGAATTCCCATTTATTGGGTCACCCTGGGTTACATATTATTGTACTTCGCGGCGGTTTTATCTTTCTGGTCGATGATTTCTTACACACTTGCAGCATGGCCTTCATTATCAAAATCAGAGAAGAAATAGGCTTATTTGCGTTAAATTGATGGAAAAAAAAGCGCATTAGTCAAAAATCAAGCAGTCAGTCATAAAATGTTATTTTTGTTGTTGACAGTCTTGATAGTGAATGTAGAATGCAGCCCAGATTTAGAGAGCAGCACACAACTCGATAAGTAAACAAGTCACCGTTACTTAACCAGTTAGCTTTTTAAAACAGGTGCGGGAATAGCTCAGTGGTAGAGCACAACCTTGCCAAGGTTGGGGTCGCGAGTTCGAATCTCGTTTCCCGCTCCAAATTAAAGTAGCAAGTAGTAGAAAGGTTTTACTACTGGTAGCTTGATACGAATTTCGTTTCTAGCTCCAAATGTGGCGGAATGGCAGAATGGCTATGCAGCGGATTGCAAATCCGTGGATCTCGGTTCGACTCCGGGTTCCGCCTCCATATACGCTTTAGCAATACCAGCTTGTTTTCATTAACAAGTATCCCCCCGATGCCCGGGTGGTGAAATTGGTAGACACAAGGGATTTAAAATCCCTCGTTCGTAAGGACGTGCCGGTTCAAGTCCGGCCCCGGGCACCATTTATATTTTCGTACAAATCCAAATACATCATTTTGTTTCAGAAATCGATAATGGTCTGATTTAAACCACGATTTGCGCAATGTGGCATCTAGTCTAGTTCAAATACCAAATACGCCTCTTTCTGTATCGTGCGTCAATTTCCAAAAAATCTTGTGATGAAAGTGAATAACGCTATTCATCCATTTTTTTATTGCTTTCGATTTTTCGCTTAGCGTAGGGACGTTTGAGCATCTCATCCTTTACCCTATTTTCAAACACCAACTTAGCCGTTGCGCCTCATCCATAACTGTTAATACACACAAGTTTGGGTTTATTTTCGGATAACAGCGAGCTCTAGGCATTTTTCTGTGTTTCCAAAAGTGAATAATATAAAATAGAAAAAATTTAGCCTGTACAACGAGTTAACGCGTATGTTAAAACGAAATATGGGGAAAGGCGGGTGAATTTCGTGCTTAATACGCGGATGCAGTCACGGAAACTTTCCGGATATTAATATTGTTACTTGGTAATACGATGACTTGCATCACTAATGTAATATTAACTACCTCTATACACGACGGCGCTTGGATGAATAGCGACTACGGAAGTGTCGATATACTAAATGACTACTTATATAACCAATACCAAGGTTCCCGGTTTAATTGTGTTGTCGAGCACTCTGGGGGGAATAAGCCTATGAGTTGTGACATTTTTATTGCCGCTATAGATTATTTAGATGTTGAAGCGTTTATTGCATTATTTTATCAGGTTTCTTGGGATAGACCTGAAGAAGCCCAGCTATTGATCAGAACCGAAGGGCAAGTCACATTTACTGCTTACCAGGCAAAAATATAATGAACAAAACTTGGAGCCAAAAACACGCCGACATCGTCGTTTTTTAGCCCAAGCATTTATGACACCACACTACTGCGTTAATGATGGATGTCATCTTATTCGCTTAGGAGGGTATTGCTTATGAACGTTTGCCAAAATTCACTGAGTGACTCAATTGACGACTTTTCAAACCTTTTATTTGGTCAAAAAGATAATTGCTGTCTAGGATAATCCCTTCTCTGATCGGCAGTAATGAGTGATCAGGTACGACGGTAAAAAGGTAAAATAACTGCGATTAATTTGTTTTAGTACTCTGGTCCTTTATACATATGTGATTCGATAATCAATGTCTATACTGAGCATTGATAGATAAAAGCTATCTCCAATTGCCGTTGATATACTTTGAAAAATAGTTAGTCTGTAGTTGTGATATTATCACATAGTGAGATATTACAGTGAATAAGCGCTTTGCTAAGTAACAATGGATGTTTTACACATGCAAGGTTATTGAAATAAAGCATGAATAAGCGGTTATCCTAGCCATTGAGGTTGTCCGAAGGTTTACCCTAAGTATTAAGCCCCCAGAAGACAACGCCCTTACAGGAGAAAGTGTACATTATGTTTACTAAAGAAATGGTACATACAGCGCTACAAACGTGGTGCGACAACGTAGTAAAAGTTGGCAAAGTTCATTCTGAAGGAGGCGACGTTCAAGCGTTTTCTCTGCAGGTACTATCTGAAAGTTACGATTACGATAATGGCCATGTGTTGTTTAAACCAACACTTACGTTTGGTCAACAGACATTTCGTCCCACGAAAGAAGGTGCACTTTCTTATTTTGTAGGCGGAAATAGTGAGTTCCCCGATGATAAAGGATTCAAGCTTAAGCCATGGGTAAAAGTTTGGTTCAGTAAAGAGGATTTTATTCTGCACAATGATTTAGCCATTGTGCAATGTAACGTGCATTTTATTGGTGAAGACGACAGTCATATTTTTGTGAACAAGAGCTTTGTTTTTAAAATATGTGACGATGGCAAGGTACGCATTATTTTGCATCAATCATCATTGCCGTATCAGCCTTAATATTGGCTACGTGTTTTAGTATTTAACGACAGGAGCTGTTGCTCTAACAACGGCTCTTTTTTATAGGCCTAAAGATACAAACACATTACCAGGCCTGTATGGTCTCAAGGTAAAAATCTGGCTAGATGTGGGCGTATTAGAGTCGCCATAAAACATCATTCACAGGCTCGCAAGCATCGCCAAAAGTCAAAGCGCTGCACTCGTGTGTTGTTTACAACGCACTGGACTCAAATCAACTAGACTTGCGCATTTCCAAACAGTATAAATTGCAGTCACCCGATGCTGCAAAGTGCACAGTAAAGCTCAGCTGCTGCTTCGCTTATCGTTGCCAAGATGAAAGTGTTAAATGCATAAAAACAGTTATTGCAGTGCAGCTCCTGTGCAGTTTGAATATACTGTTCTCCATCAATCTGATATCAAAAGGGCGTTTGAATTCCATGGCTAACCAACCTATCGCTGATGTGCCTAAAAGTGTATACACACTTAAAGATTTGGCGTCTTTAAGTGATTACTCCTTACTTAATACGCTTAACTGTGATCCCGATGCCACCGTAACGGGCGATGATTGCGCACCAAGACAAGTGTTTTCTGGGCATTATGTGCCCGTTAAACCGACACCTATTGCTAACCCGATATACGTTGCCCATAGCGAAACATTCTTTGCTGAATTAGGGTTTGATGACAACCTAGTGCACACAGAGGATTTTGCTAGTTTATTTACCGGCGATATATCGAATGTTCCATCCCCTATGCGCCGAGTTGGGTGGGCCACAGGTTACGCGCTGTCTATTTACGGTACCGAATATGTTCAACAATGCCCATTTGGAACGGGCAATGGTTACGGCGATGGCCGAGCGGTTTCTGTGCTTGAAGCTGTGATCAACAAAAAGCGTTGGGAGATGCAGTTAAAAGGTGGGGGCCCCACACCTTACTGTCGTGGCGGAGATGGCAGAGCCGTGTTGCGCTCAAGTGTCAGGGAGTTTTTAGTTCAAGAGCATATGCATGGCTTGGGTGTGCCAACCTCTCGATCGTTATGTTTGTTTGTCTCGCAATCAGAACAGGTGAGACGTCCTTGGTATTCTGAAGGCTCTTATGCCACAAACCCAGATATGAACGTATCTAACCCTGTGGCGATTTCAACGCGTGTCGCCCCTTCGTTTTTAAGGGTGGGTCAACTTGAACTCTTTGCTCGTCGCGCTCGCGTTAATCAATATCCCAATGCGCTAAAAGAGCTAGAGATGATCGTGTTGCATTTGATTGCGCGCGAATATCAAAATGAGATTGATCACGAACTCGCCATTTCAGAGAAGGTCGTACAATTAGCCCTCGCATTCCGTGACCGATTAACCACGTTGATTAGCCACTGGCTACGCGTGGGTTACTGCCAAGGCAATTTTAATAGTGACAACTGTGCTTGTGGTGGTTATACGCTCGATTACGGTCCATTTGGTTTTATTGAGCTTTTTGATCCTTATTACCAACCATGGACGGGCGGGGGACAACATTTTTCGTTCTTCAACCAAGCGGCGGCAGCACAAACAAATTTCGACATGTTTTGTAAAGCCTTACAACCTCTGCTCTCGGAAGCGCCCGAAGCGCTTGAGGAATTGAATCAGATAAACCTTGGGTTCGCTTCAGTCATGCAAGCAAAAATGGAAACAATGTGGGCATCAAAACTTGGCTTGGCATCTTTTGACGCTCAGCTGTTTAATCAACTGATCACGTTAATGGTACAAACCTCTGTCGACTACACCATTTTCTTTCGTGAACTGTCCAAAATCCCAGGTGATATTGCAGGTTTAAGCAAAAGCTTCTACAACGCGCCAACAGGCGAGTTGTCTGAGCAATGGGCTTTGTGGCTGCAAACTTGGCTAAGTGTCGTAAAGGTTGATCAGGACATTCAAAAAGCTGCGCAAATGATGCAGCAAGTTAATCCTAAATATACTTGGCGAGAATGGTTAGTTGTGCCAGCTTACCAGCAAGCGGGAAAAGGTGACTTCGAACTTGTTCGTGAGTTGCAGCAGGTTTTAACGCAGCCCTTTAATGAGCAGTCGAGCGAGATTGAAAATAACTACTACAGCTTAAAACCTCAGGCGTTTTTTGATGCCGGTGGCGTGTCGCACTATAGTTGCTCTTCCTAAATTCAAATAAGCTCGTTGACCTTCCCTGTCACTAGGACAGCAAGACGAAATCTTTATCACGCTGTGTGTCGTGCACTGTTTTTCGCCGACTAAGTAGATAGCGAGCATAAATATCTTCATATGCTTTAGCGGGGAGTATATGAAGATATAGCGTGAAAATTGATTTAATTACGTTATTGCATACCCACTCAAACAACCTATACCTACTTAATACTCTTTTGTTTTGGCTTCGCCTAAAAATAACAGTAAGTAAGTCAGGCCGATAATGCCAAACAATGCGCACCCTGATAATAAGAACGGATCAATCACGATGTTTTCTTTAAACTCGAATGTTCCTGCTGATATTTTCTTCCAGCCCATAAAATGCTGGTTCGCTGCAACGCTTGCGCCAAAAAAGCCAATCACCGAGCCAATGAACTTAGTTATCCAATGGCCGGCGGCGGGAGATACTAATATAAGTCCTAAAATACCGATCACGGTGCGTTGTGCTCGGCAATAAGGGCAAACGTAGACCATGCCGGTGAGGTCCGTCGACCATGCCACTAATGAGATAACAATAGCGACCAACCCCACTATCTTAACGTGCACCAAATAGGTGTTTAATTGGAATAGGTTCATGTGTACTAGTTTCCTTGTTAAAAGCGATGCTCAAAGTGATGTTCAAAGCGAGATTCGGTCGCGTTTGTCGTGTTAAGAATAGCCGTAGGCTCATCGCACCACGGCTCATCTATATGGCTGACAAATCTGTCCCTGCTAAATAACCACGCGGGTGAAGTTCGTAATTGAGTAATGTACTCTCTGTTACCTGCTATCGCGTATGCCATTAATCAATTACAGCGCATAAAAATGATGCGCTGCCACACCTGATAAATCCAAACCAAGGCCAAAGATTGAATGATTGATAACTCTATGACTTTGGCTCTGGCTAAATTAGGATTTGGTGTGCGAGATATGGCAATACCCTCACCCATGCCCGGCTGTGTTATTAAAAAAGGGGTTAACACCGTAGCGGTACCAACCATAACTGCAGGCCCAATGATTGGACTCTGTATTCATGGATTTAGGTAAATAATTAATATAGATACGTAACATGTGCCGATACGCAATGGGCTATCATCCAATCATTAACCTGCATGCGTGACTGCCTACAAAATGCCGCAGCTTGCACTGCGCCGAGCCAAGCCGCTTAAAATTCCCGAGGTTTCCCCGTTTAAAGGGGCTAGCCACTGCTAGCACAATTAAAAATCAACTCTCGAATCACGATAAAGAAATCGCTGTGACTCACAGTATTGCACCAAGCGAGTCAGCAGCCACCAGAACACACTGGGAACGAGCACTACTGGTCAGGTATTAACGAAGTAAACGCTGTTGCTTAATAACCCCAAGGTGCATCGGGCTGAGGGATTGGCTTGGTTAAATCAAAATCCACTCTAAACTCTCTGCCTTCACGAATTAATCGATACGAAAAGACATCCGGATAAATAAAGATTTGCCATGTGTTGGTGATAGATTGCGCTAAACCTTGCTCAGCGAATAACATTTTAGAATATTCATCCGCAGGGAAGGATTGAATCTGTTTATAACCAGCATCAAGTGTATGCCCTCCATACATGGTTACTGGATCATCAGTGCCGTCTTTATGGCGATGGTCGTGCTTTAGACTAAGACCACTGCCGGTTTTTTTAATGATCCAGGTACGTGACGCATTGTCGCCAACATAAAACGGAATGTGTAATTCAGATGGCGTGCACGTGCGTACAAACATCACTAATTTGGCATCAAACGCTGAACTTGGCTGATTATCAACCGCTACCTTACCCCCAAAGGCCTTGCCACAATATTGGGCAATACTGGTAAAAAAGGCATCGTGGGTAGGTATGGAAACCAACGGTGCCTCTTTAGCCAAAGTAGTGCTGCTTATCAAGCAGCTCATCAAGGCGACCATAGATATGAAAGGCGAGATTAACCAAGGTTCTTTATTCATTTTATTCTTCTTATCATTTGTTTTATACAAAAATTGTATCAGTTCAACTTTCGCTAACTGG
This sequence comes from Paraglaciecola sp. T6c, assembly GCF_000014225.1. Taxonomy (NCBI): domain Bacteria; kingdom Pseudomonadati; phylum Pseudomonadota; class Gammaproteobacteria; order Alteromonadales; family Alteromonadaceae; genus Paraglaciecola; species Paraglaciecola sp. T6c. Next base: position 2,970,495 of record NC_008228.1, on the reverse strand, counting down.
TCGTTTGGTCACAGGGATTAAGCGTTTTTTTTGATTTGGCGCTTAATGTTTCCGCTAAGTCTTTTAACATATTCGCTAGCATCATTTTGTGCATGGGTGAGGGGAGTTTACCTTCTAAAAGCAAACAGTCCCCTCGAATACTGAGGGTTGCATCTGGTGCTAATCCCGAGAGTATTCTTTTAGGCTGAGCTAATTCAGCGCTTAAATCAAATTCTCCTGAGCTTACCTCAGTTTCTTTCGCGCTGGTAACTTGCGTTAGGTTACAGGGCTCATAGCGCTTACCAAATTGCTGGTTAGCATCCTCTGCCAGCGATTTAAGCAAGGCATCAACTTGCTGTTGCTCAGAAGTGGACGTTAACGCCCCCGTGGCAGAATAGCATTGACCATCAATAGCGAGCTTAATGTTGGTTAAGCCCAGCTCAGCGAGTCTCATTAACCCTGCTCTTAACATCATGCCTTGCGCCATTCCTCCTATTACTGTGAGCTGTTCATCTTCCCCTAACGCCGAGAACGCTTCGTCATCATCAGCTCCATTTTTTTGTGCATTTATGGCCGGTAGGTATTGGCTGAACATACGGTTGAAATCACTTGGATTTGCTTTCATCCATGCGACAGCTCTATTGTCATCACTTCCGCTCTTTTGTTTGACCATTCGCACTTGTGTGGGCCCAACATCGCCATCGGCAATAAATCCATCCATCACTATACCTTCGGTTACGTCACCGTCATTCGGGCCATGTATTTTGAATGTTCCGTGAGAGGTTTTTGCAGATGGCATTGATTGCCATAATCTGACCTCGTCGCCGTCAACCACGGCAACACCAATATTACTTCGCGGGCTAGTAGGAAATTCCACTGTGTAGTCGTAATGCGTCGTATCGTCTGAAGGAGTGAAGGTAAGGCGGATATTATCCGGAATATTTGGTGCCCTTGCAGCCCATATTCCATCAAGCGTGTAAGGGGCATCGACTGATGGGAGCAACCCCCAAGGAAGGCTGCGACTGGTCACAATTTCTTTAATTTTGGCGAGTGAAACGACACCGGTTTGGTGTGATGAATGGGTCGCTATTAAGCCCATGATGCCACGTTCGCCTATTAATGGTGCTCCAGAGGTACCGACATCCAATTCAAGTCCTACGGCATATACATCGTAGAGGTTATTGGCGGATTTATTAACACGTTCAATTTGGCCAAATTGCTCTCCCACGTGCCAATCAGCTGCTTTACCAATATAAGTGACCTTACTTTGCGGGCTAATAGCAGTGATATCAGCCGCAGCGTATAGCCAAGGGGCGCGACGCGGCATGGCAATTTTCAACACCGCTAAGTCGAGCCCTTTTGAGTCCCCAGCAACGACTTGAGCAGTGTGTACTGTGTTTCCATCCCTGAAAAAGCGCACCGTTAATGCCTTCAATTTGTCTCCTGGATTTGCGCCCTCTATAACATGGTTCGCTGTCACCAAATACAGGTATTCGTCTCGTTCACCTATGACCCATGCAAAGCCTTGTTGGTTAGTATTTGTCATTTTGGCGTTAACAGATACGACATTATGGCGTAACGATTGAGCTCTTTCTCGTAACGTTACATCCGCATGTGATGCCGCCGCATTCAATACGAGTACGAGCGCTATCCATTTCATTATCTTTTTCATTGTTTAACCCTTATTACGGCAAAACCTGTTGCCAGTAGTACACCCAAAATCGACCCAATGATGCTCACCGCAGGTATGCCTATGAGATAAGCGAGTAATTTCGGGGTTTGCTCCTGCGTAAACGCTTGGCTTCCCACTCGCATCGATTTGACCATTCCTTGATACCAAATTTGTAAACGGTGGGGATCGGTAACGCTCTCTTGCATTGACATTTCTATCCCCATGGCTCCCTCAATACTTTTGACATGAATACATTCTCCCTTATGTAGGTTTGATGCAGCATGACTGCCCCTTAACTGATATTCGCCCGATGTCACAGTACAGCGTCCACCATTTCTTTTTGAGTCTTCAAGGGTATATTTTGAAAAAGAAAACTGACTCGCCTCTAGGCCCGCAAGACTCACTAAATCACGGGTATGCAGTCGAATGCGTGGGGTTTGCCCTAGTGGGGCGCTGACTAATGTTCTTCGGGGCAATATACACTTATCTTCCATAGGGCAGGTCAGTGGTCGTCTCACCAATGGCGCTTTATCAGCCATCACGAACCGTGTTTCTCCTGCATGTTTGAATTCTGCACGCACGACTAACTCATCAGAGACCGCGGGAGAACTGGGGGTCATAATAAATATCAGAACACGTTCCTGTTCATCCCATTCGATCCATAGCTTTGTACCTGCGGGCATGAACAAAGATTCAAGTGAGGCGGTGCTCAGTGAAGTAATCTGCAAGACATCAGAGTCTAGGGGCTGGGTAAGTTCTGGTATTTGCGGGGAGTCGATTTGCGTGAACTGCGACAACAAAATAGGATTTTTATCCATTGTCCTTAGCGTACCTGACCAGTCGAAGTCTTTTGACAACGTGATTTCAACTGATGTCGATTGCACTTTAATATGACCAGGCGTAGGTAAGCCCGGTATAAATGCGGCAATGGCTAATATCCCAATAGTAACAATGACCACCATGCCATATGCGCCCATTTTTATACTTCTTTGCAGTTCTAGCACGGTTGAAAGGTTGTCTAGTTGGCGTAACGCTTCAGACACAGGTGCCGACGGATCCTTACCCAAACGCAGAGTCACACTTTCGAGTAATGCTTTTTCTTTCTCTTTTATACGCTCGCTAGCCTTGCTAAGTTGCTTCCTACGTTCTCGGCGGCGATTGAAGCTGGATGACTTAAATAGCTGTTTTACACTTGTTACTAGTTTAAACATTGCGACCCTTTGAAACGATCTGTAGCTAAGCGTATTTATCGTTTTAATGATTGATAGACTAGAGCGCTGGGCGCGGCAATGCGATATTGAATATTTGTATAATCCATTCATTGCTTGTCATTGGTTTTGCTGCAACTTCCAGCTTAATAATTTGAGGAAGTGTCGATGGCCATGTAATTAAAATAGGGATTGGGGCACCAACAGCATAGCTTTTTGATTCATTTACGTACTTGTCAGAAACACCTTCACCCAGAAGTCGCCAGGCAATTTTTTTAATCGGCACGCCCGCTCTTACAATAACTTGAGTATCAAACGCTGCGGCTGTTTTGGCAGGTGAGTTTGCGATTTTGGCATCCACAGGTATATAGACCATTCCTTTATTGGTTTCCTGCCAGCCATAAATCCCTAATTCCTGAGCGTCGAGTTTAATTGTGCTCAGCACCTCGTTTACCGGCCATGAAATGGTAGCGCTAGCATCGAAGGTCGTATCCATGCGGTAATACAAGCGCGGCTTTAACGCTAACCCTCTTATGCTGATTGACGATGTGCTCATTTGTTGCGTCAGGTTCGGCTGCATTATCTGGATGACGTCGTCCTTAGAAAAATGCTCTATCAGAGGGGCGTTAAGCATCGAAACAAGCTCAAAATCTGCGGACACCGGGGACTCGTAAAGCCCTTCGCAAATGCCACTTCTGTCCCTGTAGCCATTAGCCCCAGAATCCGCTCTCTTTAATAACTGCGTGTCACATGTGCTTGAGAGCGCCAAAGTAGATGAAAAATACGATGGCATTAATAGCAGGAATAGGCGTAAATAACGTAAAGAATAAAGGCGATAATAGCGTTTATTTAGCGACGTTTGGCGCAGTAAAACTGATGTGTTTTTCATTGCTCTTATGCTCCCTGCATAGTAAGCGGTATGAAACCATGATCCTTATCACTGCAAGAACATCCGAATCCGGTACGCGAAGTGCGTTGTAGTTTTACCTTAGTCGTTCGCTGTGGGTCAATGCTAATTGTGTAAAAAACAAACACTTTAAGTTCGTGAAACGTTCCTAGTAGTACTTTGATAACCTTAATAAATACGTATTAACCTGTTGCGAACATATACGCTATGCGTGTTTCCATGGCTTTTCTGACTCTCCCAGTGCGTAGTTCAATTCGTGCTAACCCCTTCCGCATTTTCTGGTATCTTAATGTTGTCATTGCTTGGAGCGTTTATGAATAAATTACTGTTGGTTATCTCTGGGGCGCTGCTAATCAGTGCTTGCACGAGCGTGCCGAACAAGAGTGCCTTGACCCCATTGGATTTAACGGCCGATAAAGCTGCAGTAGATGAATATTGGCTTGCTTATCGTAAAGTCACGCCTGTGTATCCAACGCTGGCAAAACAACAGAAATTATCAGGTTGCGTTGAGTTTTCTTTGCTTATTGATGCAAATGGCCGGGCGGTCGCGCCTGCCATCATTAAATCTTTCCCGAAAGGGGTGTTTGAAAAGCAGGCAACGATTGCCATTGAAAAATGGGTATGGGTACCAACTCAGACTAATACCAAGCGCCAGCCCGTCATGCTCACCTTTCAACATGATTTCGTTGTTAGGCAATCCTCGAATAGCAAAGCGGCTTACGATGCGTGTAAAATCTAACGTGTTGGCTTAGTTAAGCGCGGCTCGGCTAGATTGGCGTTGGCGCGTCTATTAGATAGCCAAGCTAGAATAATCACCGCACTTGTTGTCGGTTTAGCCTCCGTTTTTCGTCGGCGTTTCATCCGCTTTTTATCTTCTGTTACTGATTTATATTTAACCTAAGGGATCCCAATTTATGTCATTTGAGGCATTAGGCTTGCGTGATGAGCTCATTCACGCCATTGCTACACAAGGTTACTCGGTCGCCACAGACATTCAACGTGAAGCAATACCCCTTGTGTTAGCTCAACATGACCTGTTAGCCGTAGCCCAAACCGGTACAGGGAAAACGGCGGCGTTTACCTTGCCCTTATTGCAACGTTTAGCCGCGAAACAAAGCACCAAGGTACAGGGTGTGCGAAGCTTGATTGTTACCCCAACTCGGGAATTAGCAGCGCAAGTAGCCATCAGTGTTGAAATTTACAGTACTCAGTTGAATATTCGCAGCTTTGCGGTTTACGGCGGCGTTAGAATCGAGCCGCAAATAGCGCAATTGCAAGAGGGCGTAGACGTGCTGATTGCCACACCTGGCCGTTTACTTGATTTGTATGAACAGCGGGCTTTGCACTTTGAAAACCTAGAGATACTCGTGTTTGATGAGGCCGATCGTATGCTGGATTTAGGCTTTATTGATGACGTAAAGCGCATTCAATCGCTGTTGCCTGTTAAGCGTCAAACGCTGTTGTTTTCAGCTACTTTTTCAAAACAGATTAAACACTTTGCGAGGGAAATGCTGAATGCTCCAAAGACGATTGAAGTCAGCGCCGTGAATAGTACAGTGGATTTAGTCGCGCAAACATTCCACCCGATAGAGCAGGCGCGAAAAAGCGCCGCGCTTATCCAACTTATTCAACAGCACAGATGGTCGCAAACACTAGTGTTTATCCGCACTAAGCGAACGGCTGACGCACTAGTGACTGAACTTGAAGATGCTGGTATTGCTGCTGCATCTATTCATGCCAACCGAACACAACATGCACGTACCCAAGCCTTAAATGCCTTTAAGGCCGGTGAAATACAGGTTTTGGTTGCCACCGATATCGCAGCTAGGGGCATTGATGTTAGCCAGTTACCCTGCGTTGTTAATTATGACCTGCCGTACGTACCTGAGGATTACGTGCATCGTATTGGGCGAACAGGACGAGCAGGAAATACAGGGACGGCGATTTCTCTTTTCAGCCCAGATGAGATCTCGCAGCTTCAATCCCTTGAGCGCTATTTAGATCAGCATCTAAAGCCTTCTACTTTGGTTGGTTTTGCGCCAAAAGACCAAGTGACAAAGTCATGGTCAGCCAACAAAGCCAACACACGCGTTAACAGCGCTGAAAAACCCACCTCAAGGAATATGGAAAATACGAAACATGTGAAGGGCAAACCCCCTGCAGCCAAGTTAAACATTGATGATGAAGATGATGAACTGTATGGGAATTTCGAAGCTGACCCGCATACTTCGAGTTCACGAAAACAGCACAAAGGTAGTGCAGGGGGAGCCAAACGAAGTCGCAGAAAATAGTAGGTGCTGCTAACGCATCTCTTTACGGTAGTTTTTTGCGCACTCGTTAAGGCCTAGCAAACAAGCTGTGAAAGGTCGTTTTATACCGATTTGACACAGTTATTGAGTGCACCGGGCATATTGTCTACAATAGCGAACTTTTTTCGAATCTAGGTCATTTTTATGAACGACACCACTAACTTACCACCGTTACCCGATCATCTTTCAAGCAACCCTCGTAGCCGCCACTATGTGGAAGAAGTGTTTGAGCACAACATTGGAATTCGCTTGAATGGTAAAGAGCGCACCAACGTAGAAGAGTACTGTATCAGCGAAGGTTGGGTAAAAATTCCTTCACCTAAAGCGTTAGATCGCCGCGGCCAACCGCTATTGATAACCTTAAAAGGAACGGTTGAAGCTTTTTACGCTTAATCGTTCGCTGTACTTCCGTCGCGCGAGGAAAAGCCGCGGTAGACAACACCCTTATAGACGTGACGAAGATAATAATGCGCATATGAGAAAATACTGTGCGGTGTCTGTGGCAATGTGTCGCGTAATCTAACGCTACGTTTTCATAGGCGACGTGCTTTTCATACGCTACGCACTTTTCATACGCTACGCACTTTTCATACGCTACGCACTTCAGAGCACTACACTGGTCGGCGAACTTGATCGTTTCGCGTGCGTAGCAGACTATTTGCGAAGAAAAGCGCCCTTAACACTGCGCAGCTATACGCTAATACCGCCCGCGATTTACCAATTGACTCGGTTAGATAAACAATATGATTACAATGATTATTACCCTAGTTGGCTTACTAATATTTATTGTCGGGGCGTTGTTACTACTACTTGAAGCGTTCAACCAGAGTACGTTTTGGGGACTCGCGTGTTTATTTATTCAACCTGTATGCTTAGTGTTCATCGTGCTTTATTGGCGTGTGGCAAAACTGTCTTTTTATACTCAGGTGGCCGGGCTCGGTATGTTACTCATTGGTCTTAACTTACACGATTATTTTAATCCACCCTAAGCAACTTCATTTACTTTCAACGCTTTATTGCATCCATAGCTTAATCGTTCATAAAAGCATGTTCATAGCATAATCTTCCATACTTCCTTGTCTTTTTTTTATCTTCCTCAACTGTTATGTTAATTGAGATATTTTTCACGCTATTCACACAATAACGTACAGCTCTATCATCAGGTGGTGAATATGAAGATTGCGGTAACAGCGGCGAGTGGCCAATTGGGCAGGGCGATCGTCAATACCCTTGTCAAACAAGTTGGTGCAGCAAATGTAGTCGCTTTAGCTAGAACGCCGGAAAAGGCCAGCGCCCTTGGGGTTGAAGTGCGCCCTGGTGATTACAATAATTTACCCGAGTTGGAACGCTCATTAATGGGTGTCGACACCTTATTGTTAGTCTCTGGGATGGATGCGCCCGACAAACGAATCGTGCAACATCGCAACGTTATTAATGCAGCTAAAAACAGCGGTGTTTGCAAAATCGTCTATACCAGTGTGCAAGGAGCGCAGCAAGGCACCGCTTTCTCACCCGTCATTCAAAGTAATAGGCAAACAGAAGAAGACGTAAAATCCAGCGGTTTAGAGTGGGTCATTGGCAGAAACGGTATTTATATTGAGCCAGATATTGAATATATCGCAAGCTATAAAAAGGCTGGTAAGGTGACCAATTGCGCAGGGCAAGGGCGCTGTGCGTATACATGTCGGGGGGAGTTAGCGTACGCGTATGCAAAAATGCTGACTGAAGATAAGCATAATGGCCATACCTATAATTTACATGGTGAATTGTTAACCCAGCAGCAACTAGTTGAGCATCTAAACAAAGCATTTGACCTTAACCTTCACTATGTCCCATTGACCTTTGAAGAATACCAAGCAGACCGCATGGCTGAACAAGGGGATTTCATTGGTACCGTGATTGCGGGAATTTACCAAGGTATTGCGATAGGAGCGCTAGAAAACGAAAGTCACTATCAGCAGGCTTGCGGTAGGGCGCACCAATCATGGCAAGACTATTTTCTAGCCTCCGTTAGTGGCTAGGCGTAGCGGCTTTGCTCTTTTTCATCGAGTTTAATGAAATTTTCATGAAGTCAGATAATACTGGCTCAGTAAAATAGACCATAAGAAATCATATGATATGACGGTTGCATCTCACATTTTAGATTCATCAAACATTCCACTGATTACTCGCTTTCATGCTCGTCGCCAGTACAGTCTCGATTTGGCCAAGTCACTAACCAGTGAGGACATGCAGCTGCAGTCTATGCCAGATGCCAGCCCTACCAAGTGGCACTTAGCGCATACGACTTGGTTTTTTGAGCAGTTTATTCTGCACGCTTTTATTGAGGATTATCAGTCACCTCAACCGCAATTTAATTATTTGTTTAATTCCTATTATGAGCAAAAAGGCGAGCGTTATCCCCGTGCTCAAAGGGGGATGATCAGTCGCCCTTCGATAGAAGAGGTATACGCGTATCGTCAGCAGGTTGATGCCGCCATCGAACAATTACTAACCCAAAACAGCGATGCTGAGTTGCTTTCGCTTATAGAGCTGGGCATGAACCACGAGATGCAGCACCAAGAATTATTGTTAACCGATATTTTGCATGCCTTTTCACTGAACCCTCTTTACCCCGCTGCTTTCGCCCTTAGCGCTCAACCAGAGCGAGCATCGGCTGAGTTGTCATTATCTGAGCACTTCATCACCTTCGAGGCTGGGCTACATGAATTCGGTGTTGATCCGCAACCTGAATTTTATTTTGATTGCGAAGGTCCAAAACATAAAGCCTATGTAGCTGCATTTTCATTAGCCAAAGGCTTAGTGACGAATGGTGACTGGTTAGCCTTTATTCACGCAGGCGGATACCAAAACCCTGTGTTGTGGTTAGCCGATGGCTGGGCGACAGCGCAGCAGCAACAGTGGCAGCATCCGCTTTATTGGCGAAAGCAAGAAGAACAATGGTTTCAATTCACCTTAAATGGTCTTGTGCCTTTGGATTTAACGGCGCCGGTTTGTCATATCAGCTATTACGAAGCGGACGCCTATGCTCAGTGGAGAGCGTGCCGCCTGCCTAGTGAATACGAATGGGAGTTAGCAGCACGGACGCAGCACATTGCGGGTAACTTCTCTGAACATCGCGTTTTTACGCCTACTGCACCCGGTAGCCCAGATGATATGCAATTACACGGCGATGTTTGGGAGTGGACACGCAGCCCATACACGCCATACCCTGGGTACAAAGTGCCTGAGGGGGCAGTAGGCGAATACAATGGTAAATTTATGTCAGGGCAATATGTCTTGCGAGGTGGCTCTTGTGTCACGCCCATTGAGCAAATGCGCGCAACCTATCGAACTTTCTTTTACCCCCATCAACGTTGGCAGTTCATGGGCCTGCGTTTAGCTAAGGATTATTAAAATGGCCTTTCCCCCCGTCGCCCGCCAGATTGATGCAGCTCATCAAACTGCGTTAAAAGAATCGTCATCTGAGCAAGATAGGTTAGTTGAAGACATTACTGCAGAAATAACGTCAGGTTTATTAGCAGAGCAAAAATCAATTTCATCGAAGTTTTTTTATGATAGCTTGGGGTCAAAGTTATTTGATCAAATCTGCGATTTACCTGAGTACTATCCTTATCGCACTGAAATGGCGATGTTGCCTAATATCGCCAAGGACTTGTCTGAGTTGATTACTCAACCAATAGAATTGATTGAATTTGGAGCCGGTAGCTTAACCAAAATTAGGATATTGCTACAAAGCGTGAATATGATCCGCTCAGTGGTGCCTATTGATATCGCTCAGGATCACCTGCAGTGCGCGGCTGATTCGCTGGCTGCTGATTACCCAGATATTAATGTATCGCCGATTTTTGCTGATTTTACCCAGCCTATATCATTAGAGAATCAAAGCGACTTTTCCAAACTCGGCTTTTTCCCTGGATCGACGATTGGTAATTTTAATCGCGAATTTGCGCTGCAGTTTTTACAGCGACTTCGCCGTTCTTTAGGGGACAGCGCAATGCTGCTAATTGGCGTTGACACCAAAAAGTCACCGCAGCAGTTACATCAAGCATACAACGACTCCGCAGGTGTTACTGCAAAGTTTAATCGTAATATTTTGCGTCATGTAAACCAGATTACTGGCAGCGATTTTGACCCCGATGCTTTTGAGCACTATGCACTATACAACCCGCACCTAGGTCGAATTGAAATGCATCTAGTCAGCCAGTGTGAACACGTTGTACATATTCGTGACCAGCAGATTTCGTTTCACCAGGGCGAAACCATACATACTGAAAACTCTTACAAATATCGCCCTGATGAGTTTATTCATTTGGCCAGAATGGCGGGGTGGCAATTCGAAAAGCAATGGTTAGCGAAAGACGATATGTTTTCAGTGTTTTTACTGCATGCAGATGGTTAAAAAATGTTATTCACACCGCACAGCCTCGGGATCACTAAAGTGAAAATACTAAACTTATTGCTCATGTTTTGTCGTGCTGGTAAGTTATTGAGTTAACAGATAATACATTAAGGTTCACTGTGATTTATCTATCCTGTTTTGCCAGTTAGATTGGCGTAAAAGGCTCAGGTTTATCGGGTTAACCTCATTTGGGCCATAAGGCAATTTAAGGAGTATAGGTATGTTTAGTCACGTGATGATAGGTGTTAATGATATGGAAGCATCAAAAAAATTCTACGATGCGACCATGCAAGTTTTGGGTTACAAGCCCGGCGTAATGGATGAAAAAGGCCGTTGTTTTTACTTTGACAAAAGTGGCGTATTTGCCTTAACCAAGCCAATTGATGGCGAACCTGCATGTCACGGTAATGGTTCAACGCTTGGCTTTAAGGTTGAAAGCACAGAACAAGCTGAAGCATGGCATGCAGCAGGCATAGCCAACGGTGGTGTGGCCTGTGAAGATCCTCCTGGTGTGCGCGGCGAAGGCGAAAATCAAATGCATTTAGCCTATCTTCGAGATCCTACCGGTAACAAAATTTGTACTCTGCTGCGAGTTTAAGACTGGATTAATGAGGTTGTAAAAAACAGTGCGGTGTAAACATGGGTGCTGGGCGGAACGTGCAGCATCCATGGTTTAACATGACAGCGCAGTGCATCAGCAAAATAGTCATCAAAACGCTCTTTATAGAGCGTTTTTTCGTTTTTACTTTAAAGCTGTATTTTTACTTCACTGTCATCTGAATGTACCTTTTTCGGTGTTAGGCTGTTCTGAGCGCTTTGTCCACAATGGCAAATAGCGAATGAAGAGTACGAAAGCTGAAATAAGAATGTGTTGGCGAAAATCGCACGTTGCTCAACACACAAAAATAAAAGACGTTAATCTATGTTTGTTCCCCCCAATTTGCGTATTCAAGAGAACCAAGAAATTGACCGGTTTATCAGTGAAAATAGCTTTGGTATTTTAGTGTCTGAGTCACTTGATGCTACGCATATCCCGTTTATTTATCATCAAAATGAAGGGGAGTGCGGGATACTCTATGGCCATATCGCTAGAGCCAATCCTCATATTCATCAATTGACACAAGAGAAAGCATTGGTGATTTTTAGTGGCCCCCATGCATATATATCTCCTACATGGTATGCAGAAGGACCTGGTGTGCCCACGTGGAATTACGCCGCGGTTCATTGTAAGGGCCAAGCAAGTCTAATCAGCGATGAAGAAACGGAGCAGGCGATGGATGCTTTAGTGGCAAAGTATGAGCCAAGTTTACTCAACAATGAGGTGAGAATGCCTGCGGATTATCAGGCTAAATTGCGCCGAGGCGTAGTAGGCTTCAAAGTCGTTATCGAACATATCGATGCCAAGGAAAAACTCGGGCAGCAGCGTAAGGAGGCTGATCAACAAGGTGTATTCAAGGCCCTAAGTCAAAGCGCTGATTTAGGCGATATACAATTGGCCAACTATATGCAAAAACGCCAACTTGGTGTGGGCGGCGTCGAATAAGCGCAAACTTATTAGACTCGCCCACTGCCGTGCGCTGGTGGTTCTTTGGCGTTAGGCTAACACTGTTGATTGCAGACGACGAATAGTGGTGACGCAGGCAAGGCGTGACTGACTGTGCTAACCGTATTTGCGATGTAAGCGATATAAAAATGGCCTAAAAGACATTTTAGGCCATTTTTATTACGTATACCGTTTGTGAAAAGAATTCCTACTAAACAGTTTATTGCTCAAACCATTTACGAATGGCTGCTCTGTCTTGCTCTGTCATACCGGTTTTATTCATTAATGGCATATCTTTACTGACAACGGCACGCTGGTATATCAGCGGTGCTTTTGCCTGAATTTGTTGCCACGAATCGAGCATTAATCCCAGTGGCGCAACAACGAACAATTCATCCGTCGGTTTAGCGGAGTGACAATTCGCACAATGGGTTTGAATAACGTCAAACGCGTGTTGTTCAGTCGCGCTAAGTTGAACTGGTGCAGACGCGCTGATATTGGCGGTTTCAAGCGCTTTCGAATCATCAATATGCGATCGAGGGTAAGAGACCCAACCGGCAATTAGTAACATACCTATTGCGCCCGTGATGAGTACTGATGGGCGCGAAATGCCTACGTGCTTTAGGTTAAAGTAATGGCGTATCCACGCTGACACTATACCAATAGCCATAAGCACTGCCCATGCCTGAGGGTGTTGGAAGGTCATAGGGTAGTGGTTGCTGATCATAATAAACAGTAATGGCAGGGTCAGGTAGTTGTTGTGTACTGAGCGCAGTTTGGCCGCTAATCCCCAAGCAGGATTAATCTCCTTGTTGTTGGTGACCGCATCGACCATTAAGCGCTGAGCGGGCATGATTTTAAAGAAGACATTGCCAGCCATTATTGTGCCAATCAAAGCGCCAACATGCATGAACGCGCCTCGGCCACTAAACCAATGTGTGGCTAAATAGCTTACCGCACCGATCAGCACCAACAACATAATGCCGAATAGAGCAGGGTAACGGCCAAGTGCGCTGCGACAAGCACCTTCATAAATAAAGAGTCCGCCAAATATTAAGCCCAAACCACGAATGATGGCTTCTTTTGGGGTTAAGTCCATCACAGCAGGGTCGATCAAATAAATAGAAGCACCGTGGTAGTAAATTAAGCTCAACAGCAAGAAGCCACTTAGCCAAGTGGTGTAGGCTTCCCATTTAAACCAGTGTAGGGTTTCTGGCATTTTCTCTGGACCACGTTGATATTTGGCCACTTCGTAAAAGCCACCTCCGTGTACTGCCCATAAATCACCTTTTATGCCTTTATCTTGTTTCCACTTTGGCGGTGTACGTAGATTGTTATCAAGCCAGATAAAGTAAAAAGAAGCGCCTATCCAAGCGACGCCCGCAATCACATGAAACCAGCGGATAAATAAAGATGACCATTCAAACCATGCCATTATGATGTTCCTTGTTTGTAATTCTTATTCTTATAGTAAGTTATGTGTTTGCTCGGTAAACCGGCTCGCCGGCGATATAAGTGGCCGTGATGGCTCTGTCATCAGCAAGCATACTCAATGCAAATATAATGTCTTGGATCTCGTTTTGTTGTTCACAGCGCAAACTGGTGAGCTCGTCAAAATGCGGGTCAACTATGACGAAATCTGCATCCGTCCCAGCATTTAGGTTGCCAATACTTTGCTCTAAACCTTGTGCAACAGCGGCGCCCTGGGTCATCAGATACAGCCCATGTAATGGTGGTAACTGCTCGGAGCGTAATTGCCCTACTTTATAGGCTTCGCCCAACGTACGCAGCATACTAAAAGTGGTTCCTGCACCAACATCCGTGGCGAGGGCCACTGGGATATCGTATTTTTCCGCCGTTTTTAAATCGAACAAACCACTGCCTAAAAACAAGTTCGATGTAGGGCAAAAAGCAATACTGGCGCCACTATCGCTCATGCGTTGCCATTCATGCTCTTGCATGTGAATACAGTGACCAAACATAGCTTTAGGGCGCAGCATATTGAACTTGTCATATACGTCTAAATAGCCGTTATAGTTAGGAAAGAGTGAATTAACCCAGTCGATCTCATTCAGGTTTTCGTTCAAATGGCTTTGAATGTACACATCTGGATATTGCTGTGCCAACTCGCCCAATGCATGCAGTTGTTCATGGCTACTGGTGGGCGCGAAACGCGGGGTGATCGCATAATATAAGCGGTCTTTGCCGTGCCAACGCTCAATTAATTCAGCGCTTTCTTTTTGGGCGGTTTCTGGCGTGTCTTGTAGCCATGATGGGCAGTGCCTGTCCATGCATACCTTACCCGCGATCATTAACATTTTGTGTTGCTTAGCCGCTTTAAAAAGTGCATCTGCAGCACATTGATGCACCGAAGAGTAGACCATGGCGCTGGTGGTACCGTTGCGATAAAGCTGGCGTAAAAATATATCTGCTATTTTGGCTGCATACTCTGGGTTGGCAAATTTCTTCTCAGTGGGGAAGGTGTAATTATCCAGCCAATCGAGCAACTGCTCACCGAAACTCGCCAACATTTCTGTCTGCGGGAAATGCAAATGGCTGTCGATAAATCCCGGCATGATGATCTGGTCACGATAATCGTGAGAAACCGCTTCAGGGTACTGGCTCAAAAGATCATTAGCCTGGCCTGTGGCTAGGATCTTGCCATTTTGAGTGACCAAAGCGCCGTCCTTGATATAGCTGAAGTCTACTTTCGGCTGCGCCGTCTTCTGTGGAAAATGTAAAATAGAGGCAAGGTATAGATGTGTCGTCATTTAAAAATAGATCCCGTTAGCTACCGCGGTAACTGCTAAAGCCAAATGGAGAGATGAGCAACGGTATATGATAATGACCACCGTCGGCGGTTATTTCAAAATGCACATCTACGAAAGGGTAAAACGCACTGCCGTGGGCCGCTGACAAGTACTCACCAGTGAGAAATCTAAGTTGGTATTGTCCTGCAGAAATCGTTAACTCACCCCACTGATTACAACGGCCATCTGGGTCAGTTTGCACATGCGCAATATTGCCTTCTGGTGTTGTTAGTATTAATTGCATATTAGCCGCAGGCTTGCCTAAGGTGGTGTCTAGCACATGGCTAGAAAGTGACGGTGCTTTATTCATCTGAAAGACCCTTTAGTATACGTAACATGGTAATTTTAATTTGTTCACCACTGGCAATATCGATTTCGGTGGCAGTAGTATTGTGGATACGCTCTTCGATTTCCTGAAGCATGGTTTTCGCGCTCAAGCCGCTGGCGCAAATGATAAAAATAAACCCGTGCTTTTCTTTATAGGCTAAGTTCAGTTTTTGCAAAGCCAGTAGAGTTGCCTCATCCGCTTGTGCAGCCCCATCTTGCTCATTACTTGCCATGGCCTTGGTACTGGCATATTTCTCACGCAAGCTGCTGATATCCCCAATCATGGGATGGGCGTCAAATGCTTGCAGAACATCCTCTTTATTCATGTCTTGCCAACTTGCTTTCGCTTTTTGCAGCAGACTCGGCGCATTGGCATAAGGCCGTTGCTCTTGCATTTTCGTTACCCAGCGCTGCGCTGCGCAAGTTTGAGCAAAAAACGTTTCAGCCTCACTCGCAGTGAGGTTATTCAATTCAGTTAAGGTCATAATGAGTCTTTTAATTTCTTAGAGGCGCGCCACGCGTTCACTTGCTTTTGTCGCATTTTAAGCGCTTGGTTGGTGTTAAGTTGGTTTTCTTGCGTACTCGCGCCCTCACTGGGTTGTTGCTCAAGTGCATCACTGTTTAGGCGTTGTATGATTTGACCCGCAATAGACACCGCCACTTCAATGGGGCGTTTACCTGGAATGTCTAATACCCCAATTGGGCTGACCAAGCGCTCGGGCTGAGTTACATCAGGCATGCGCGCGGCGATACGTGTGACAAATCGTTTCGCTTTGGTGTTAGAGCCTATCATACCGATATAAGGCAGGTCAGGGCGTTTAAGCGCCACCTCAACCAATTCGTAATCTAATTGATGATTGTGGGTCATAACCACCAACCAACTATTGGCAGGTGCCCGAGCGATATGCTCAGTTGGCTCATCGCTCACTATGATATCTAAATTGGCAAAATCGTAATTCGGGTGTCTTTGTCCCGCGCTGCTCTTGGGAAATAATGCTTCACGTTGATCAATCCACTGTATTTGCAAAGGCAGCTGCGCTAGTAACGGAATTAACGCATGGGCCACATGACCCGCGCCGTAAATTTGCACGGTTTGGCATTGTTCTATCATCACTTCAAACAATACGTTGACCGCACCGCCGCAGCATTGCCCCAATTTACTGGAAAGCGGATAGTGCTCAATGTGCTGTGTTTGCTCGTTATTCGCGAGTAGACCTCTGGCTTGTTCCGTAGCGGCAAATTCTAAGTGCCCGCCGCCTATCGTGTCGAAAGTTTCATCCCCGGTCACAATCATTTTGGTGCCGTTGCCGCGAGGAGTCGAGCCCGCAGCGCCAAGGACTGTTACCAATACGTAGGCTTTGCCTTGCGCTTGGCATTGATGCAATGCGTCAAACCATTTATTGGTATTCATCTTAACTAGGCTCGCTAGACGTGGGGTCAGCATCTATAGACATAATACATTTCAGCACGGCTTCTGGCGTGGCAGGGGCGGGTAACTGGGGATCAATTTTGTAGTCTGTTAAGCTTGAAATCGCATCTTTAATGGCACACCAAACTGAATTAGCCAACATAAAGGGCGGTTCACCCACCGCTTTAGAGTGATAAATACTGTCTTCGTCATTGTCCCTTGGATACAGGTCCACATTAAACACGTCGGGGGTGTCGCCAATGGCAGGTATCTTGTAGGTCGCCGGGTTGTTGCTGATCAAGCGACCTTTATCATCCCACTTTAAGTCTTCGGTAGTGAGCCAGCCCATGCCTTGTATAAAGCCACCCTCTATCTGCCCTATATCAATGGCTGGGTTTAAGCTGCGGCCCACATCATGCAGAATATCGACACGCTCTACTTTGTACTCGCCCGTTAAGGTGTCGATGGAGACTTCGGAAACCGACGCACCATAAGCAAAGTAAAAGAATGGGCGGCCATTACCTGTGCTGCGGTCATAATGGATTTTAGGGGTTTTATAGAAGCCCGTTGATGATAACGATACGCGGCCAATGTAGGCATCTTGTACTAGTTGCACGAACTCCACGTTATGTTGGCCTAACGTGACGCGATTGTCGGCGAAAGTCACTTTATCCGCGGTAAGTTCCGAATCGTCGATGGTTTTTGCATAGAATTCTGCTAAGCGCTGTTTGACGCTGATACACGCATTTTGTGCTGCTTTTCCGTTAAGATCGGTGCCACTTGATGCTGCCGTGGGCGAGGTGTTCGGCACTTTATCAGTACGCGTAGCGGTGACTTCTACATCATGCAAAGAAATGCCAAACTCATTGGCTACAATCTGACCAATTTTAGTATGTAAGCCTTGACCCATTTCTGTGCCACCGTGATTAATCTGCATGCTGCCGTCCGTATATACATGCAGCAGTGCCCCAGCTTGATTCAAATGCTTAGCAGTAAAGGAGATGCCAAATTTTACGGGCGTCAGCGCCAGGCCTTTTTTAACAATGGGACTGCTTTTATTAAACTGAGTGATGGCCTCTCTGCGGGCCCAATAGTCAGAAGAGGTTTCTAATCGTGCAATCAAATCGCCCAACAGGTTGTGTTCAACCGTCATACCATAAGGTGTGAGATTTCGATCTTTGTCGCCATATAGGTTTAACTTACGTACCGTTAGCGGATCTTTTCCTACTTTTCGAGCAACAGCGTCCATCATGGCTTCAGCAACTATCATACCTTGTGGGCCACCAAAACCGCGATAGGCTGTGTGTGACACCTGATTCGTACGGCAGCGATGACCCGCCACATTGACGTTTTCAAGATAATAACCGTTATCGCAATGGAACATCGCCCTGTCGACAATGGCATCTGATAAGTCAGGTGAGTGCCCGCAGTTACCGTTTATATCTATATCAGCCGCGTTAATTAAGCCTTCTGAGTTAAATCCCACTTGATAGCTGTTTTCAAATGGATGACGTTTACCCGTGGCAATCATATCTTGCATGCGCGGTAAGCGAAGTTTTACAGCGCACAGGTTACGTTTGGCAAGCAAGGCAGCTATACACGCCCATTGTGCTGCTTGGGTTTCTTTACCGCCAAAACCACCGCCCATGCGACGCATATCCACCACGACCTTGTGCAATTTACAGCCTAATACCTCTGCGATGAGTTTTTGAACTTCACTGGGGTGCTGGCTCGATGTGTAAACCAGTACGCGGTCTTCCTCATCGTTTATCGCCATAGACACTTGGCCTTCAAGATACATGTGCTCTTGGCCGCCTATGCTTATATGTCCTTGCGCGTTTAGTTCGCTTTGGCCAATGGCGGTGTCAAAATCACCTTGTTGCATAAAATGCGCTGGGCGCACAAAATTACTCTGTTGTTTCGCAGCTTCAACCGTTAGGCAAGGAGCTAATGGCGTAATATCAACCTTGGCTTTCAGAGCGGCTTGACGCGCATGTTGCACGCTGTCGGCTAATACCGCGAATAAGGCCTGACCGTTAAATAATACGTTACCTTGGGCAAAAATAGGGTCGCCATCAAATACTGGGGCGATATCTACATGACCTGGTACATCATCCACAGTAATCACATCAGTTACGCCTGGGCTTGCCCAAACCGCTGTCAAATCGATAGAATTTAATGCACCTGAGGCTTCAGGGCTGGTGCCCACGGCCGCGTACTGCAAATTCGCAGGCTGGGGCATGTCATCCACATAACGGGCTTGGCCGCTGACTTGGCGAATGGCACTTTCGTGGGGATGAGACTTGCCTACTTTCCCTTGGGGGTTACTGGTAAACGGCTGTTCAATAAGTTTACGCATGGTCGTAACCTCGCTGTATTAGTGATTGGAAAAAGCTAAGAAGACAAAAAAGCACACGAGGTAAAAATAACTTGTGGCCACAAGTAACACAGCAAAGGTTATTCATATGCGTGCACCCGTGTTTCAATTTGCTGGCTGTGTTGATTCGTTTGTAACCAAAAGCGCTTAAACAGATTGACTAACAAGGTTTGACGATACTCAGCGCTGGCGCGCACGTCATCAAGGGGCGTAAACGATTCACTCAGTACTTTTTTGCCTAACTCAAAGGTACTGTTTTTAGACCAATCTTTGCCTTTTATGGCATCGCTTAACGCATCAACGGATGCTGGTGTGGCTGCTACGCCGCCAAAACCAGATTTTAGTTGTGTTACGTTATTGTTCTCGTCCAGCGTCAAATTAAACACGGCACACACAGCTGAAATATCATCTTCTTGGCGCTTAGAAATTTTATACGCGCGCACTTGGGCGCTCGGCTCAAGGTATGGGATGAAAATCGCTTCAATCCATTCATCACTTTGCAACAACGTTTGGCGATAACCCGTGAAAAAGTCGCTGATAGCGATGTCTCGACGAGCTGTACCATTATCTACCTTGATCACCGCATTTAGCGCCAATAGTGCTGGGGGCATATCACCGATGGGGGAGGCGTTCGCAACGTTGCCGCCCAAAGTGGCTTGATTGCGGATAGGTGTAGAGGCAAACCTGTCGAGTAGTTCGTGCAATGATGGGAAATGTTTAAGAAGTAAAGCTTCCATCTTACTGAAGGGGACCGCTGCACCAATTTTTAAACCGCTGCTGGTTGCTTCAACAACTTGGAGTTCTTCCACTTGCGTCAAGCTGATAAGTGTCGGCAATGACTTTAACTGCTGAGTGACTTCTAATGCGATATCCGTACTGCCCGCAAAAAAGCGTGCGGTAGGTTCTGCTTTAATCGTCGCAGCAAGCTCGTTTCTGTTAGTCGGCATAAATAAGGTATCTAAGCCAGCCTCACTTTTAGGCAGCGCGTTTAACTGGGCTATTGTGGCGGCTTGCTGTTGGCTGAATTTGTCGTGTGGCGCGCCAGTGCATGAGGCTAAAGCGGCATCAATGATAGGGCGATACCCAGTACAGCGGCATAAGTTGCCGCCTAATGCTACATTCACTTGCTCCCGGTTGGGTGCGCTGCCTTGTTGATAAAGGGCGAACATCGACATTACAAAACCAGGGGTACAAAATCCACATTGAGAGCCATGGGCATCTACCATTGCTGCTTGCACTGGGTGCAACGTTTCACCATCGGCCAAATGTTCAACGGTTAAAAGTTGCTTACCTTGCACCGCAGATAAAAACGTAACACAGCTATTCAAAGCTTGGTATTCAAGTGCTGAGCCTTGCTCATTCGCTTTTGCCACCACGACGGTGCACGCGCCGCAGTCTCCTGAGGCACAACCCTCTTTGGTGCCGCACAGATTACGTTCATCTCTTAAATAATTCAGTAAAGTGGTGTCAGCTTGTGTGGCATCTATGTGCACAGCTTTGTCGTTAAGTAAAAAGCTGATCATGGTGGTCTCCGCGTGGCTCAGTCATAAAACTACTTATAATGATGGGTATAATAGCTTGATTAAATACAAAAACCAGACCAGTTGGTCAGGTTTTTGCTAAATACTTTTCGATTCTTGGTATTATGAGTGCTTAGTGCCTAGCGACATTTTATGTTTGTGACTTGCTTGAATAATGCCTAAGTCGCTAATTTGTCGAGAATTAACCGTGAATATAGGCAATCAAGAGATTTTTAGGTAGGATGTTAACTCAATGTTAATGGGGCATGTAAGGCTCTTCAATATGAGCCCTTTGAAAAGGATAGTAACGGATTAGATGAGTGACTCATTATCAAAAAAAGATGACAGCATTGGCGCAATTAATCGCGCAAAAATTTTAACCGCAGCTGAAAAAGAGTTTGCAATTCATGGGTTTAAAGGAACCAGAGTGCAAAATATAGCGGATAGAGCGGAATTGCCGAAGACTAATATTTTATACTATTTCAAATCCAAAGACGGTTTGTATCTTGCGCTGCTACAAGAAATTCTAAGTTTGTGGAACAGCAGTTTCGACAACGCTAAAGCGCAAGACGATCCTGCTCAAGTGTTGGCTGCGTATATAGCAGACAAGATGGAAATCTCTCGTTCTCGGCCTGATGCATCGAAAATCTTTGCACTGGAAATCATCAACGGTGCACCAAACTTGAGCAGCTTTTTTAAAGACCAACATTCCAATTGGATGAATTCTCGAGTGGCAGTAATACGCCAATGGATCGAGTTAGGAAAATTACCAGACATTGATCCTCATTATTTGTTGTTCAATATTTGGGCGAGCAGTCAACACTATGCTGATTTTTCTGCTCAGATCACTGAACTAATGGGGCACGAGATGGATCAAAGCGAATTCGCAAACGCCACTAAGAGTTTAATTAAGCTCATTTTGCAAGGCTGCGGCCTAACAGTACCGAACGAATATAAATGACAAGAGATAGACAATGAACCACGCATATCCACGAGATTTAATCGGTTATGGCGATACTCCGCCCAACCCAAACTGGCCCGGTAAGGCAAAGATCGCGCTACAGTTTGTACTCAATTATGAAGAAGGTGGAGAAAACTGTGTACTTCATGGTGATGAAGCATCTGAAGTTTTTCTTTCTGAGATTATTGGCGCACAGGCATACAAAGACAGGCACCTGAGCATGGAGTCCATGTATGAATACGGTAGCCGTGCAGGTTTTTGGCGATTACACCGCTTGTTTGAACGCTTAAATGTGCCGATCACAGTATTTGGTGTCACGATGGCGCTGCAACGAAACCCAGAAGCGGTCGCTGCAATGAAAGACGCCAAATGGGAGATTGCTAGCCATGGGATGCGCTGGATCCACTATCAAGATATGCCTGAAGCCCAAGAGCGTAAAATGATTGATGCCTCTATGCAGCTTCATCAAGCCATTACTGGTTCAAAACCCGTGGGTTGGTACACAGGCAGAACCAGCCCGAATACCTTAAAGCTCATCTCTGAGCGTGATGATCTGTTATATTGCGCCGACTCTTACGCGGACGATCTTCCTTATTACGACACCAACTATCCAAAACCGTTGTTGATTGTGCCTTACACGCTAGATACCAACGACATGCGTTTTGCCAGTGCACAAGGGTTCAATAGTGGTGAGCAGTTCTTTCAATATCTTAAAGATGCGTTTGACGTGCTATACGAAGAGGGCAATTACGCGCCTAAAATGCTGTCGATTGGTTTGCATTGCAGGATCATAGGTAGACCTGCCCGTATGGCTGCGCTGCAACGTTTTATCGAATACGTACAAAGTCATGACCAAGTATGGCTGTGTACTAGACAAGAAATAGCGCAACATTGGAAAGACAACTTTCCCTACAAGTAACAAGTAGCCAGTAGAAGGTAACAAGCAGCGATAGATTGCTGCGCTGAAGCCATAAAAAAACGCGTAGTAGGCAAGCCCTCTACGCGTTTTTTATGGGGGTGGGGCTCAGGTGCCTACACTAATTCGTTGTTTCAAATTCGTTATTGCAGATTCGTTATTTCAAATCTAGGACGTAACGCAGAATAAACACCGCAGCCATGGCATAGGTTATCCATGTGACCTGTTTGTACTTGCCTGTGCCGACCATGATACCCACATAAGTGATAAAGCCCATGGCTATGCCTTCGCTGATACTGAATGTCAGTGGCATAACCAATAGCGCAACAGTGGCTGTGGCAAGCGCCGTTAAATCATCAAAGTCTAACTGCCTGAAAGAGTCCATCATTAAGATACCCACCATGATCAGCGCCGGCGTGGTCGCCATAAGCGGGATCACTTTCATCAAAGGGGTAAAGAACAAGGCAAGCATGAAACATAACGCTACGAACACACCGGTAAGGCCAGTGCGGCCACCAGAAGATACCCCCGCAGCAGATTCCACATAGGATGTCACGGGGGATGTACCAAGGGCAGCACCGACCACACTTGCGGTTGCATCTGCGGTCATCGCAGGGCCTATTTTGGGTAAACGCCCGTCTTTGTCTAACAAGTTAGCCCGGCGTGAAACGCCAATTAGGGTACCGATAGTGTCAAACATGTTCACGAACAGCAGGGCGAAGATAAGGTCCCACGTGGTTGCGATGTTTTCTATGGGATACATGAGATCCATGGCGAAAAACGTAGAGCTTATGCTATCGGGCATGCCAACAAATGAGTCAGTGTGCTGAGTAAGGTAACCGTCTGCAGTCGGTATAAATGCGCCAATCAAGGTCAGCACCAATACAGAAATTAATATCGCTCCAGTGACCTTTTTAATAAAGAGTACAATGGTTAGCAAAATGCCGGCGACCGCGAGCATAGTGGCAGGCTCTGATAGATCGCCAATCGTTAGGAACGTGGCAGGGTGGTCAACGACAATGCCAGCGTTTTTTAAGCCAATAAAAGCGATGAATAGACCAATACCACATTGCACCCCTATTTTGAGCGCAGCGGGGATGGCATCGGCTATTTTGGTTCGCACCCCAGTCACCGACAACAGCAAAAACAGAATACCGTTCCAAAACACAATACCCAGAGCTGCTTCCCAATGAATGTCCCTAGTTAAACATATTGTAAAGGCAAAGAATGCATTCAAGCCCATTCCGGGCGCCATGGCGATGGGGTAGTTGGTCATAAAAGCCATTAGCAAGGTGCCCAAGCAAGCGGCAAGTGCTGTGACGGTTATCAAGCCGACAACCGGCATACCGCCAGCGGATAGAATGCTCGGGTTAACCACCAATACATAAGACATAGCCGCAAAAGTGGTTAGGCCGGCGATAAATTCAGTTTTAATATTGGTGCCGTTGGCTTGCAGCTTAAAAAGCTTTTCGAATACTGCGTTAAACATGGATGCTTCTCATTGGGTTCTCTTACTAGCCGCACAGGGCCAATGATGAAAGGGTTAAAGTAACCCCGTGAAGCAAAAACCTGACCATTTAGTCTAGCTTTGGTGTGGTTTATGCTGAACAATGATACACAAAGTCACTAAGAAGCGCTTTCTTGAACCGTTAACAACGGGAAAATAATAGCGGCAAGGGTGTTTTCTTGAGGTAAAATACGTATTTAGCTTAGGTTATTGCCAACGACTGCTCATTTTAGGTGCGTTATATGCCTTTTTCTAGTGCAATAGCTAACTCGTTTACTCGATGAAAAGTGCAGTAGATGACACGTTTGGTTGCTCAAGAGCGCAATCGACAGCGAGTGTAGTGACTGACTAAGCGCGCAATAGATAAACAGGTTTAACAACGCGCTGAATGCATGCACAGCAGTGCATCACAAGACACATAACCCATACTTATCCGCTAACGCAGGACTAAAATAACAGACAATAAACTATCACCTTGTAACGCAGCAGAAACTAACAAGAACAACCAAAAGCAATAGAAATATGAATGGGCCTTTGTGTACATCCATAATAATGATAAGAGGAATAAAAAATGCCCACGCCAGCTACACCCATTGCAGAACTGATAAATTCACTTCCCAAAGCTGAATTGCATTTGCATATAGAGGGCACACTTGAGCCTGAATTAATGATGTCTTTGGCAGCAAAGCATAACGTCGCACTGCCGTACGCAACGATCGATGATGTACGCAGCGCCTACAATTTCGATAATCTACAGAGCTTTCTCGATTTGTATTATTTGGGGGCGTCAGTGCTGCAAGATGAAGACGATTTTTACCGCTTAATGTGGGATTACCTGTGTAAGTGTAAAGAAGACAACGTAGTGCATGTTGAAATGATGTTTGACCCACAAACCCATACTGAGCGCGGCGTCGGTTTTGACGTATTCATGCCAGGCTTCAAACGCGCGATGGAACAGGCAGAAAAAGAATGGGGGCAATCTAGTCTCTTGATCATGTCGTTCTTACGCCACTTAAGTGAAGACAGTGCGTTTGAAACCCTCGATGCTGCCGTGCCTTACTTACCTATGATTGCAGCGGTTGGCCTAGACAGCTCTGAGCTGGGTAATCCGCCAGAAAAATTTGCTCGCGTTTTTGCTAAATCGAAATCTCTGGGTTTGATGCGTGTGGCGCATGCCGGTGAAGAAGGGCCCGCTGAATATATTTGGAGTGCGTTAAACGAGTTAGATGTGCACCGTGTGGATCATGGTGTGCGCAGTGTTGAAGATACGCAGCTAATGGCACATCTTGCCAATAGGCAAATGCCGTTAACCGTATGCCCTTTGTCCAATATCAAGTTATGCGTATTTGATAAAATGGCGGACCACAATATTCTTACTCTATTAGATGCAGGTTTGTTGGTGACAGTTAATGCTGACGATCCAAGTTACTTCGGTGGTTACTTAAACGACAACTACCACGCTTTAGCGGCCGATTTGCCCATGACTCATGAACAGGTCAAAACGTTGGCCGAGAATAGCTTTAAAGCAAGCTTCTTGGATGACGAGCAAAAGGCCCATTGGCTTAGCAAAGTGGCCTCACATTTATAACCTTATCTAACGCAAAGGAATGCGTTTTTTCATAGTCGGCAATGTTTTCAACGACTTATTCAAAAAGCACGCTTATTAAAGCGTCTCGCAAAGCTCCTCTCAACGCATTTCTCAACGCATCTCTCAAGGGGTTATTCACAGAGAATAGCGTGGAAACTTACCAGGCAAGTTGTTGTTGCGTGCATAGCGCATAGCATGTTCACGACGAGTAGGATGGGGGGAGGCTATCTAAAGAAAGAGCAAAGCAAGCGCAAAGCACGATTACAGTGCAAAATGCACCAATATCACCCCGCGGTTTCTATTAAACGCGTTTCAAATTCGTCTAAAAATACTTAACTTATTGTAATTAATAGCTTTTAGAATTTTGGCACCATAGGTGCAAACATTATTGCTGAATGCACTTGTGTTAATAATAACGTTAAAAACGAAACACATACTGACAGAATTACCTCGTTGTAATTTCTAAGTAAGGCAATGTAGCCCGCAATGACTTTCCGTGTCCTGGAGTCTTTGCGGGTTTTTTTTTGAGTAAATTTTCTATGAGAATTCATCATGAGCGTTGAGAAATTTAATTTGCTGTCTTTCACCGGCAAAATGAAAACCCTACATCTATCCTGGATAGCCTTTTTTATCACATTTATGGTGTGGTTCAATATGGCACCCCTAAAAGGCGCTATTGTCGATGGTGTAGGCCTGACTCTCAGCGAATGGAAAACCCTGCTCATTATCAACGTTGCGTTGACGATCCCTGCGCGCGTGATTATCGGCGCGCTAACCGATAAGTTCGGGCCACGAATTGTTTACTCTGCATTAATGGCAATATGCTCAATACCCTGTTTTATGTTTGCTCTGGCTGATAGCTTTACCCAGCTGCTTATCGCGCGTTTTGCATTAGGGTGTATTGGTGCAGGCTTTGTTGTGGGAATTCGAATGGTGAGCGAATGGTTCCCACCCAAAGAGCTTGGCACGGCCGAAGGCGTTTACGGAGGTTGGGGCAATTTTGGTTCAGCGGCTGCTGCTTTTACCTTGCCCACTATAGCTATTTTGTTTGGTGGCGAAGACGGCTGGCGCTATGCAGTAGGCATCACCGGGCTGATGAGTTTATTGTTCAGCTTTGTTTACTATAAAAACACCACCGATACCCCGAAAGGTTCTACTTATTTCCGCCCTAAAAACTTAGGCGGAATGGAAGTCACAAGCGTAGGTGACTTTTACTTGCTGCTGGTGATGAAAACACCTATGTATCTGGCCTTAGCGCTACTTAACTGGAAGCTTTCACCGCAAGGCGTATCGCTATTAGGTGAAGGTGTTGCATTAGCAATATATCTGGGTCTAAGTGCATTGTATGTTTACGATGCGTATCTTACCTACAAGGTCAATAAAGACTTATTTACTACCCCGGTTGCCGAGGTACATCGTTATTCTTTTAGGCAAGTGGCGGTATTGAACATTCTGTATTTCGCCACGTTTGGCTCTGAGCTAGCGGTGGTTTCTATGCTACCGGCATTTTTCGCCGAGACCTTTGAGCTCAGTATGGCGACGGCGGGTTTATTAGCGGGTATGTATGCGTTCATGAATTTAATGTCGCGTCCTGGTGGAGGCCTGATTTCGGACCGCTTCGGGCGCAGAAAAACCCTACTTATTTTAACCGCGGGATTAGCAGCGGGTTACTTTTGCTTGAGCTTGATTGATGCCACATGGCCGATTTGGTTGGCGGTGGTTGCGGTTATGGCATGTTCCTTCTTTGTCCAGTCAGGGGAAGGGGCGGTCTTTGCCGTGGTTCCTTTGATAAAACGTCGTTTAACGGGGCAAATTGCCGGTATGACAGGAGCCTACGGGAATGTCGGAGCGGTTGTTTATTTAACGGTTTACTCTGTGGTTGATACGTCCACTTTCTTTGTGGTCATTGCGTGCACGGCTGTGCTTGGGTTTGTGGCATTGTTGTTTATGAAAGAGCCACAAGGAGCGATGACGGAAGTGCGCGAAGATGGTAGTGTCGAGCTTATCAACGTTACATAAGGTAACGTAGCGTTCAGTCTGTTTATACGAGAAAAGAGCCTTGGAAAAACTTAAATTAGAATTTGGCGGTTTTTCCAGTGAAGGGGTAAAGGCAGAAAATCAAGACGCCTTTGCCGCTTACTTACCCAAAGAGCCTGATTTAACCTCTAAAGGCGGCGTGGCCGCTATCGCCGATGGTGTTAGTGTTTGTACACGTGCTAAAGAGGCAGCCATCACCTGCGTTACCAATTTTATTCAAGATTACTACCAAACTCCCCAAACCTGGACGGTAAAACACGCTTCCGGCAAAGTATTACAAGGCCTCAACCGCTGGTGCTATGGTCAGCACGATTACGAGCACGGTGGTCACAGCCAGATGGTGACTACCTTCAGCAGTATGATATTCAAATCGACGACGGGGTTTATTTTACATTCAGGTGACACGCG
This sequence comes from Paraglaciecola sp. T6c, assembly GCF_000014225.1. Taxonomy (NCBI): domain Bacteria; kingdom Pseudomonadati; phylum Pseudomonadota; class Gammaproteobacteria; order Alteromonadales; family Alteromonadaceae; genus Paraglaciecola; species Paraglaciecola sp. T6c. Next base: position 2,942,616 of record NC_008228.1, on the reverse strand, counting down.
CATTTGTCGCATACAAAATAATGATTTTGAGCAACTCACCACAGATCACGTATCACGGCAAGGGCGCAATAATGTATTGACTCGGGCGGTGGGGATAGAGGCGCATTTAGACGTTGATTTTCGTACAGTCGAACTCGTCAAGGATGATATTTTCGTTTTAACGTCTGACGGGGTGCATGAATTTTTAAACAGCAAAACACTGATTGCTCTCATGACAGCCAGGGATACTTCCTTAGAGCAGCGGGCTAAAAATGTTGTTAACGCAGCCATGGCCTCAGGCAGTGACGACAACCTAACGTGTCTGTTGGTCAAAGTGACTGAGCTGCCCGATGCCAGTTTAGATGAGCATTATCGACAAATTATGCATTTGGCCATGCCGCCAGCGCTTGAAGTGGGCATGAAGCTTGAAGGCTATCGCGTGGTACAAACGGTGTTTAATGGTACGCGCAGTAGCTTGTACAAAGTCGTAAACGAATCAGACGGCAAAACCTATGGCTTAAAAACGCCCTCACAACACTTTGTTGATGATCCTGTTTATCTCAGTGGATTTCTGCGTGAAGAGTGGATAGGCCAACACATCGCTCATCCAAATATTATGCGTATTCATAAGCGACCAAATGACGCGAAGTTTATGTATCATGTTTGTGAGTACATAGAGGGGCAAACATTACGCCAATGGATGCACGATAACCCCGTTCCGTCTATTGAGCAGGTGCGCACTATTATTCGCCCATTGGTGCTTGCGTTACGTGTGCTGCAGCGCAGAGACATGGTGCACAGAGACGTGAAGCCTGAGAATGTGATGGTGGACGGTAACGGCGAAGTCAAACTGATTGATTTTGGTACTGTGCTGGTAAATGCTTTGGCAGAAACCAATTCACTGCCCCTTGAAAATATAGCCTTGGGCTCGGTTCACTACATTGCACCTGAGTATTTGCTTACGCAAAACAGTGATTACAAGTGCGATATGTTTTCTGTGGCCGTGGTGGTGTATGAAATGCTAACAGGGCACTTGCCGTTTAAAGCGTTTCGCTATCAAGATTACATCCCCCGTTCCTTCGATGAATGGGATTACCAGCCATTACAGACCTTTCGAGGTGATTTACCTCAGTGGTTAGACTTAACGTTACGCAAAGCGCTGCAGCCAAATCCGCTGTTTCGTTATGATGCGTTTTCTGAGTTTTTAGTGGATCTCTCCCAACCCAATCAGGCGCTAGTATCCGCTGCAAACAAACAACCTCTTATCAAGCGTAACCCGTTAGTAGTGTATAAAGGGCTGTGCATTATTCAGCTGGTTATTATCCTGTATCTTTTGAGCTTACTTTAATTATCTTCCCCTTTTTAACGCATCTTTAGCAGCTGTTTCAATGCCGTAATCAGAGCATCTATCAGATTTTTTAGCAGCTTGTTAGCGATTTAGGTGCGCAAAGAGTGTGCAAATGGCGTGCAAAATTGCACCTATATGGTTTTAGTTAAAACAGCTCTTAACACTAACTTCCAGTTAACTGATTGTTTTTAATGGTTATTTTAAGTTGGCATTGTTGATGCTAAGAGGTATTTGCAATAAAACAATAAAAATAGGCATATGGGAAGTGCACTTAACGTGCATGCATAATTGCATTCATAAAGCATGTGTTTAAAACGCATGTATTTATAAAAATGTATTTATAGAGCATACAGCGCAGCATGAAACATATTTGTAGGTTTGCCATGACGGCGGAACTACAACCGGCAAAGTAGCCCACAAGCATCCAAATTTTGGATGGTTGTGGGTTTTTTTTTGGAAAATTTTTGAACTGATACGGAGTAGGAAATGGTTAATAACAGATTGTTAAACTCGCTTGTACATACCGTGAAATCGCTTCGTTTTGCAATGATTTCAGCAGTGTGCACAACAACGTTAGTTGGGCAGGGTGTGTCGGCACAAGAGTTAGGATGGCCAGAAAAAGAAGAACTAAAATTCGGCTTCATTAAACTTACCGACATGGCGCCGTTGGCAATAGCTTATGAGAAAGGCTACTTCGAAGATGAAGGCTTGTACGTCACATTGGAAGCACAAGCAAACTGGAAAGTGCTACTCGACCGCGTCATTGACGGTCAATTAGATGGGGCGCATATGCTCGCGGGGCAACCATTAGGGGCAACCATAGGGTATGGCACAAAGGCGGACATCATTACCGCCTTCAGCATGGACTTAAACGGAAATGCCATTACGGTTTCGAATGATATTTGGCAGCAGATGAAGCCAAATATTCCCAAGGAGAACGGTAAACCAGTCCATCCTATTAAAGCCGATGCCCTTAAACCGGTTGTTGATAGTTACAAAAAACAAGGTAAAGCATTCAAAATGGGCATGGTATTCCCCGTGTCCACTCACAACTATGAGCTGCGTTATTGGTTAGCCGCTGGCGGTATTCATCCGGGATATTATGGGCCGAATAATGACGTGAAAGGCCTGATTAATGCCGATGCTCAATTATCGGTTACTCCACCACCACAAATGCCGTCCACCATGGAAGCCGGCACTATTTATGGTTACTGCGTGGGTGAGCCGTGGAACCAGCAGGCGGTGTTTAAAGGCATAGGCGTGCCGGTGGTTACCGATTACGAAATTTGGAAAGACAATCCTGAAAAAGTGTTCGGGGTAAACAAAGCATGGGCAGAAGCAAACCCAAATACCCATATTCGTGTGGTAAAAGCGATGATCCGCGCGGCTATATGGTTAGATGAGAAAGACAATGCTAACCGTCCTGAAGCGGTACAAATTCTAGCGAAAAGCCAGTATGTAGGGGCTGATGCAGAGGTGATTGGCAACAGCATGACCGGCACCTTTGAATATGAAAAAGGCGATAAGCGCTCAGTGCCAGATTTCAACGTGTTCTTTCGCCACAATGCCACCTATCCCTATTACAGTGATGCTATTTGGTACTTAACGCAAATGCGTCGTTGGGGCCAAATCAGTGAGCAAAAATCTGATGATTGGTACAAAAACATCGCTAAGCAAGTGTATCGCCCTGATATTTATGCTCAAGCGGCGAAGTCATTGATTGCTGAAGGGAAAGCAAACGCAGCGGATTTTCCCGAATTTGCCAGCGAATCAGGCTTCAAAAAGCCACAAACACACTTTATCGACAATATCGTTTATGACGGCAGTCAGCCTAATGCTTATCTTGAAAAGTTCGAGATTGGCTTAAAAGGCGACAGCAAAATTTAATCGCAGCCAAAGAGGTTGGGCATGGCTCAACCTCGGCTTAGAGGAACATATTATGTCTAAAGCACAAACGGCATCGCTTATATTAACACCGGTGAAAAGCGTCAATATCAGCTTGGTTTCATCCTGGCTAAGAAATGCAGCATTGCCACTACTGGGGATCTTAATATTTCTCGGCTTGTGGGCTGTGCTTGCCAAAAACATTGATACATCACTGGGGAAGTTCCCAGGTCCAAGCGATGTGTTAACTCAGGCTCAAGTATTGATTGAAGAGCATGGGGAACAGCGAAGTAAAGCCAACGCATTTTATGAGCGCCAAGAGCAGCGCAATGCCGCACGGGTCGCCAAAGATCCCAGCTACAGTCCGACTATTCGCGCATTTACCGGTGCTCCGACTTTCTTTGATCAAATATGGACCAGTCTATACACAGTCACGGTTGGCTTCTTGATCGCCTCGGTTATAGCGGTACCACTGGGGATATTATGCGGCTTAAGTAAAGCCTCTTATGCGGCCATTAACCCGTTGATCCAACTGCTCAAACCTGTGTCACCTTTAGCGTGGTTACCATTGGTCACTATGGTGGTTAGTGCGGTGTATATAAGCGATGACCCGATGTTTTCGAAATCGTTTATTACATCAGCGGTCACTGTGTCTTTGTGCTGCTTGTGGCCCACTTTAATCAATACCGCTGTTGGGGTATCGAGTATTGACAGTGATTTGATCAACGTGAGCAAGGTGCTCCGATTGGGACCTTTTTCACATGTGATGAAGATTGTGATGCCATCATCAATTCCAATGATTTTTACCGGTTTGCGCTTGTCGTTAGGCATAGGTTGGATGGTGCTTATCGCTGCAGAAATGCTCGCGCAAAACCCAGGGTTAGGCAAATTCGTATGGGACGAGTTTCAAAATGGTAGCTCAGAGTCATTGGCTAGGATCATGGTAGCGGTATTAACGATCGGCTTAATTGGTTTTGCGTTAGACAGACTAATGTTGCTGCTGCAGAAACAAGTGAGCTGGGACAAAGGGGCGGTGCTGCGTTAACAAGCCTTGGCAAAGTCGCCACTGCTCTATCAGCGAGCTAAACCTACTTTCAAACAAATCGGCAACGATAAGGCAGACAATAATGACGCATAAACATCATTTAGAACTAACACAAGTAGGCATTGATTTTCCTACCCCAAAAGGGCCGTTTACGGCGTTAACTGATGTGAACTTGCGTATCAATAAAGGTGAGTTTATATCCCTAATTGGTCATTCAGGGTGCGGTAAATCGACAGTACTCAACATCATTGCTGGCTTGCACAAGGCCACCAAAGGCGGGGTAATCTTAGACAGTCACGAGGTAAACGAGCCGGGACCTGAGCGTGCTGTTGTGTTTCAAAACCATTCCTTGTTGCCTTGGCTGACGGCGTATAAAAATGTCGAACTAGCGGTCAAGCAAACCAGTAAAGGCCGCAGTAAAGCAGAAATGCGCGACTGGGTTGAGCACAATTTAGAGCTGGTACACATGAGTCATGCGGTAGACAAACTGCCTGCTGAAATATCCGGTGGTATGAAGCAACGCGTCGGTATTGCCAGAGCGCTAGCCATGGAGCCTAAAGTGTTATTAATGGATGAGCCATTCGGTGCGCTAGACGCGTTGACTCGGGCGCATTTGCAAGACTCCATCATGGAAATTCACGCTGACCTAGGTAACACAGTGGTGATGATCACCCATGATGTTGACGAAGCGGTGCTTTTGTCAGACCGCATCGTAATGATGACTAACGGGCCGTCAGCCACCATAGGCGAAATTTTGGATATTGAGCTTGCTCGTCCTAGAGACCGTTTGGCACTGGCAGACAACCCTCAGTACAACCACTATCGTCACGAAGTACTGACCTTCTTATATGAGAAGCAGCGCAAGGTCGAATCGGTAGCTGCCCACCGCAAAAAATCACAGGTCAATAACAAGGATAAAAGCGCGAATGTCGCCTAATACAGGCTAATGGCGATACGGGTTATCTGCCATTGATGTAATTAGAACAAGTGGATAAACAGACATAAATGCTGAACAGAATGAACCTAGCCGCTTAGGCTGGCGAAAGGCTCTGTGCGACTAAAAAATCAAATATAAGCTCGACGTAACGGGCACAAACACATTTTACATCACACAATATTAAGGGATATACATGAGCACGCACATCGTAAAACTTAACAAAAAGAAATCTGCACTTGCGCTAATGGTTGGGTTGGTATGTGCTGGGGCGACCATGGGACAGGCACATGCAGCAGAGCAAAGCAGCATTACCAGCGCCTTAAAAGAAGGCACTGCAGCGGTTAACCTGCGATTGCGCTACGAAGATGTTGATCAAGATACTAACGATGCCAGTGCATTAACCTTGCGCACCATGCTTAATTATACCACTGATAGCTACAAGGGTTTTTCAGCCAAAATTGAAGTTGAAGACACACGCATTGTATTGGGGCAGGGCGACTACACCGTTGGCCCAAGTGGCTATAATCCTGGGCAATATTCGGTTATCGCCGATCCAGAGCATACAGAGCTTGATCAAGGCTACGTGCAATACCAAAACGCCGGCGTCACGGCAAAGTTTGGTCGTCAAATTATCACCATGGACAATCACAGGTTTGTGGGGCATGTAGGGTGGCGTCAAGATTGGCAAACGTTCGACGGGGTGAGCGTAAAATACGTGGCCAATAAAGATTTAACCTTAAACTACGCTTATTTAAGCCAACGTAATCGTATCTTTGGCCAAGACGCTGATTTAGACAGCAAAGATCATCTCTTCAATGTTGGGTACAACACCGCATTAGGAAAATTAGTGGGCTACAGCTACTTGTTAGAAGTTGATAACGACATTGACAATTCACTAGATACCTATGGTTTTAGCTTTAATGGCGGCACGAAAATAGCAGATACTTCAGTGTTGTACGGCATTGAATATGCCACCCAGAGTAGCGAAACCGCCACCACTGATTTTGACGCTGATTACTTGATGCTAGAAGCAGGGGTGAAACTGTCGGCAGTGACCTTAAAACTTGGTTACGAGTCACTGGGCTCTGACGATGGCGCATATGGCTTTTCGACGCCACTTGCTACTCTGCACAAATTCAATGGATGGGCTGACACCTTCTTGAGTACCCCAGCTGAAGGGCTGGTGGATGTGAGTGTATCTGCATCCGGCAAGTTGGCAGGTGGTGGATGGTCTGTGATTTATCATGATTTCAGTGCCGATAAGGACTCAAGCACGGTTGATGATTTAGGCAGTGAGATTGATTTCAGTTATGTGCGTAAATTTGAAGGCGGCTATGCCACGGGTATCAAATACGCTGCTTATTCAGGGGACAGTGGCCGTCAAGATACTGATAAGTTGTGGGTTTGGGCAAGTGCTGCATTCTAAACGCGATTCTAGTATCACTATCTGACGGTTTTGAACGGACCTCGTTTTTACGCAAAGTGTTCAATACCTAAATAAACCACAAGCAAGCCAGAAGCAAGTACGTGCGTCGTTAAATGTTTAGCGGCGTCCTACTTGCTTTTTTTCATCATATTATCCTAAAGTCGTAAAAAAGCAGCGCGATTGAATTAGCTTTGATAAGCTAGGGTACGAACGCCATTTCGCACGCTATTTTTATTAATTTCAAGGATATATATGTCGGAATTTGAATCCATCGCCAATACAAGCTCTTATTTTGTTGGCTGGTTTACCCTCGCACTGATTAACGCCGGTTTAGCACAAGGCAAAGGCCGTAATGGTCTTATTTGGTTTATCGTATCTTTGTTTGTGGGACCCTTTGCGACGTTACTGATAGTCGTATTTGAGAACCTTAATAAACAACGCCATTTTTAAGTTCCGATGAAGAATACCCAGGACGTGAATACCCAGACCAGAGGCGCAGCTTTTATATTAGGCACGTTTTTGTGTGCCGGGTTGGTTGTACTGGGTTTTCAGATAAGCAGTGCGGTAATCGAGTACCGTCAATTCGAGCGCAGTGTCACAGTAAAAGGCTTATCTGAACAGGAATATCCCGCAGACATTGTCATTTGGCCAATTCAATACACGGTAGCGGATAACTCACTTGACGCACTTTATGCATCGATTGAAACCAACACCGGTCTCATTTCAGACTTTTTACGTCAACATCACATACCACAGACTGACATCAGCGTATCCGCGGCGGCCATTACCGATAAATCGGCCCAGCAATACGGCGGTAATGCCACGCCCACCTTTAGGTTCACCGCTGTGCAAACAGTGACTGTCTATTCTGGCAACATCAGTTTGGTGCGCGAGGTCATGGGGAAGCTAACTGAGCTGGGCAAAAAAGGCATAGTACTTAATCAAAATAACTATCAAGCCAACGTCGAATATATTTTCACACGTCTAAATGATGTTAAACCTTCGATGATCGAAGAAGCCACCACAAAAGCCAGAGAAGTCGCCGAAAAGTTCGCTAAAGATTCAAACAGTGTGCTTGGTAAAATAAAACGTGCCTCACAAGGGCAATTTAGCATTACCGCGAGAGATAGAAACAACCCCCACATTAAAAAGCTGCGAGTGGTGTCAACAGTAGAATATTACCTGTCTGATTGATGGCGTTTTTATCTCAGGGATGGCACGACATTCTTAATGTCTTTACGCCGTTTTCATTGGCTCAGGCATTTTTGCATCGCTTCTAGCTTGATTTGAAAAACAGGGTTGTGAAAGACCTAAGCGCCGTTAACCTCAAATTTACTGTAGTGGAATATATTTGTTCTGATAACTGACTTGCGAAACAGTTATCGTCAGCTATGAATCCTGTCGCCATAACCGCATTGTACCTAATAAATAAAAGGTACCGTAGATGCAGCATACAATGGAACTTACCATCCAAAACATCATTGAATTTTGGTGAATAACGGGATTCGTGGTAAAAAAAGGAACGACCAAACCAGCGCCCCCACGCACCAAGTAAATAACGCTAATGGCGACTAAACACGTCTTGATAAAGGGCAATTTAAAGATTAACCCTGCACCAGATAAAGCATAAAGCCCCCAAACAGATAAGACTGTCGCGATAACCAGTGTCACAATGGTTGGGTATGAGTCTCCATTAGCAGCCATTTGGGCCATGTGCTCACCAGCACCAAAGAAACGATACCAGTCTGGGCCTCCAAAAATACAGCTAACGTGAAGCAGTGCCGCAAAGAAGCTCAAGTAGCCAGCGCTGACAAGTAAATTATTCCTTTGCACTTACACCCTTTTGGCCCTTAGGCATATTACATTACTACTGCATAACACCGTCTAACAGGCTCAGCATATTGCCCAGATAATTCTTAACCTCAGAAATGCCTAAGTTATGCCGCTTCTTCTTTTAGCCTTTAATTATTTAGGCAAATTTTTGCTGTAAATAATTAATGATTTCAGATGACTCGTACATCCAGGTGTCTTGACCGTCTTTTTGAATACGCAGGCAAGGCACTTTTACGGCACCGCCGCCTTGTAGTAAGGCTGCTCTGTGCTCTGAGCCTTCTTTAGCGTTACGCTTTTGCATAGGTAAATTCAGTTTGTGTAACGCTCGGCGCGTTTTGATGCAAAACGGGCAGGCGTAAAACTGATACAACGCATAATTGCTTAACTCGGCTTCTACTTTAGCTTGTGCTTCAGGACTGCGTTTCTGTTTGCGAGGGCGGGTGATTAAATCAATTAAAATGATCAATCGACCCAAGGCTTCGCGGATAAACTTAATAATAAACTTCATTTCTTGTACTTAACTCTTTCATTTAACCCATTGAACCAATCGGCGCATTATAAGCATTAATGCCGCTAAAAGAGAGCCAATAATGATAACAAAACATTTCACCCCTTCTTGCGATGCTTAAAGAGCAGTAGCTGATTCAATCTAATGGGGTCCATTAATTTTTTGCCAAGGGGCTCATTAGCGAATGGAATAAGTCCTAATAAAACAGCACGAGCATCTCAAAAAAATCCGTACACACCTATCGCAATAAATACTACTGCTGCAAGCACACGGGTCAGGGAAAATGGAATGCGCTGCATGATGTAGTTACCTGCAAATACCACTGGTACATTTGCCAATAACATGCCGAGTGTTGTTCCCATGGTTACCCATACAAAGGATTGGTACTGCGCGGCTAACAGTACCGTAGCGATTTGGGTTTTATCACCGATTTCAGCGATGAAAAACAGCACCAACGACACCACAAACGCGCCATATTTATCCAAGCTTGTATTTGGCGCATCGTCTTTATCGGGAATAAGTAACCACAACCCCACTATGATAAAGCTGGCGTTGATGATGATTTGACCCATATCGCTGGTGAGGAATTGGCTTATCCAACTCCCAAACCATGCGGAAATGCCATGGTTAAGCAAAGTAGCGATTAAAATGCCGGCGATGATTTGCCACGGCTTTTGCAAGCGAGTCACGAGAAGTAAAGATAAAAGCTGAGTTTTGTCGCCCATTTCGGCAAGGGTAACGGTCAGCGTTGAGGTAAATAAGGCGTCCATTTGAAGATACTCGAGCGGGATACTAAACCAAAGGCAAATAGTCGCCTCCCGCAATGGGGCGCTATTTGCCTTAGGTCTTGCCGATATCAACACATGTGAATGTTAATACGAAACTGCCATAAGCCATGAGGGCTCAAGTATGTTGACAGTCTCACTCGAATGAACGAGCGGGCTACTCCCCTAAGACGCAGGCAGGGTACAGAAACTCTGAGGGCGCATCAAGTGTTAATCTGACGTATTTGTTACTAAGTCACGCACTTCTCGTGGCTAGCGCTGGGGGAATGTTTGCTGCCTTTTTAGCTGGGCCATATACGGCTAATTGCCCCACAACCCAAAGCGCTAACATGCCTAGAGGGATGTAATACCAAGTCATTGGATTTAGGCTGAAGACGTCTACCAGCACGATATTCAGCCCTATGGTTAACATTGCGCCCAAGACCACACCCACAGTACTTATTAGCAAGTTTTCTAACATAAAGTAGCGAACAATCGCTTGCTGACTGGCGCCTAAGGCTCGACGTGTGCCTATCTGTTTTTTACGTTGATTCACGCTAAAGCTTGCTAGCCCTACAATGCCAAGGCCAGTGACAATGACCAAGACCACCATAACCGTCACCAAAATTCGGATCATTGCACTGTTGTCGCGATAGGCGCGAACTCGCGTTTCGTCAATGCTACGCATATCTCGCACAATACGACCCGTGTTACTTTTCGCTAGCAGACTTTCCACTTCGGTCATAATGCGGTCACGTTGGCCGGGTTTGGTTCGAATGAAATAGCGGCTCGTTTCAGCATCGCGAATTTCTGGGGTCAGTATCACATTATCGACGTTGTCCCAGCCCACCCAAGGCGCTTGCAATTTGTCGATAATGCCGGTGATTATCATGGGTTCGATATCGTTAATGTACACCGTCTTACCCAGTGCCCCTAAGCCATCATCCGGGAATAAACGATTCGCCATAGCAAGTGTGATGATCACTTTATCTGGCCAGTGGTTTTGACTCGCAACACGCGTCTGAATGTCGGTTGGGCTGAAGTTTTCACCAGCCACTAACGCCACATCCAAGGTGTTTAAAGCGTGTTCGTCGACCATATAGACAGCGCTGCCCGTGCCATCAAACTCGGCTCCAGGCTGGGTTTGTAAGCCCATTGACCAACCACTGTTGCTCATTGGAATGGCGTTGATTTGAATGGCATCCACCACGCCTTCAAGAGATCGAATTAAGTTTAAGTCTTCTTTGATCGTCACTAACGTGTTGAAGTCATGGGTAAAGCCAACGCTTGAAAGATAAAAACTGTTGGCTTCATCGATACCACTAGGGCGTTTCATCTGTTCGCTACGCTCATGAATAATATAGATAGCGTTAACGACTATGGTCATGGTGAAGGCGATTTGCAAAGCAATCAGTATGGCGCCGACTTTGTTTCGCAGCAATGCTCTTAGTATCGGGCCCACTTCCCAGTTTTCAGCGAAAAAAGACCGCTCTTTTAGTTTATTCATCATTCAATCCTTATTGACTTTTAAGCTGACTAGCAGGGGCTATGTTGCATGCGCGCCACGTTGGGTAAAGGCCAGCACAAACACTGGCAAATAACGACAACAGTAGTGCAGTAACAATCATGGTGCTGTCTAATGTGGCTAAATCATTAAGCTCATCGCCGTAAAGGTGGCGAATGCCCACCAAGCCGAGCAGGGCAAGTAATAAGCCCATTGCTCCCCCCGCTAAACCAACCGCGCCGGTCTCAACTGTATACTGTAAAAATAAATCTTGTTTGGTCGCGCCCACCGCTCGGCGCAGGCCAATTTCAGCAGATTTCGCGCTAAACTTAGCCAGTTGCAAGCCTATGGTATTGAGCAAGCACACTATTAAAAACATGAAAGACAGCCACATCATAATTTGAGCGTCATCAGCCACGACTTCCTGGTCGTCCATCCACTGCATCACATTGAGTAATTGATTGTTTAGGGGGCGAGGGAAGCGGCCAAGCTTTTTTTGGTCATTCACGTAATTGTTCAGAAATGTCAGATACGCTTGTTTATCTTGCTCGGTTTCAAGCTCTACCCACATTTGAAAGTTAATGCATTCTGATTGTAAAAATGCCTGAAAGCCTTCCCCTTCTGGGGATTTCCAGCAGTTGGTATTGCCCCAATTTGGCAGCTCAAGTTCTTGCTTTAGATAGAAGGGCATAAATAGATCTTCGGGATCGTCAAATGCGCCGTTGTTAACGTCATAAAATTTTGGCAAGGGTTGCCAAGCATCGAGTACGCCGATAACGCGAAACGATTTGCCAAAGATGATGATGCTTTTACCCACGGAGTTTTCTCCGCTAAACACCTTGTCATTCGTATCTTTACTCAACACGACAACCAGTTGGCGGTCTTCGTCGGCTTGTTGGTCCCAGCTGTTTCCATATTTAAAGGGCACGTTAAACATAGGGAAAAAGTCACTGAATGCTAAGCGGATCGAGGCCTCGAACGGATTTATGTCCGGATTATCTGGCTGAATAATGGCCCCTGATTTGGCCATGGCGGTTTGCCGAAAAGCTTTCTTCGCCGACACAAGGTTAGTGGCTTCTGTCCAGGTCAGTTGATTAGGCGGGGTGTTTGGCTCATCGTTAAAGCCAGTATTGGGGTCCCAGCTGTCGACTTGTACATGAAATAACTGGCTGCTTTTTTCAGGGATAGGATCCCCAGACATCAAGTAATTGACTGTGATTGTGGTCATGCTTGCACCGATGCCAAGGGCGATAGCCGCAATCATTAACCCTGTGAGTATGGGGTTACGTTTGAAACTGTTAAAGGCAAGTTTTAGGTAATAGTTAAACATGGGATGTCCTTATTTAACCAGATCAACAGCAGGGCCGCTATCCGTGGTCGCCGGATTTGGCATATCGACTTTGGTGACAATGGACTCATTCATTTCACTGACCTTGCCGTCACGCACATGTATATTGCGCGTTGCTTGCGTTGCCAAACCCGCATCATGGGTGACCATAATGATGGTGGTTCCATTGGCATTGATGTCTTTGAGTAATGACATAACGCTCTGGGCCATATTGCTATCAAGATTCCCTGTGGGTTCATCAGCGAGTAAAAATCGTGGCTCGCCGGCCAGCGCTCGCGCAATGGCAACGCGTTGTTGTTGTCCACCTGATAGTTGAGCTGGAAGGTGTTTCATGCGCTTGGCTAAGCCGACCATCTCAAGGCTATTTTCGATACGTTTTTTTCGCTCTTGGCGATTAAACCCACGATAGCGCAGGGGCACATCAACGTTATCAAATAAGTTCAGGTCGGGGATAAGGTTAAAACTTTGAAAAATAAAACCAATCTTTTGATTGCGCAGGCGACTGCGAGCGGCATCGTTTTGGTGACTGATATCAACGCCATCAAGTTCAAAGCGGCCCTCTTCGAACGTCTCAAGCAGCCCGGCGATATTCAAAAAGGTGGTTTTACCCGAGCCTGAAGGGCCGGTCACCGCAACGAAGTCACCTTCATTTACTTGTAAGTTGAAATCACGTAGCGCGTGGGTTTCAATTGAGTCGGTACGATAAATTTTCTTGATGTCAGTCATGGTCAGCATGATGTTGTTCCCTGTATGTGTAAACGTTATTACCGCGTATTAGTGGGTGTTTGTTTATGTCTTTTTAAATGAGCTTTCGTGTTACCTTTTTTATGAATTCGTTTGTTTAAGGTGTCTAAATTTTTATTGGCGCTTTGTTTATATGGATGTTCTCTACCTGGTCGCTCTTAGCAGCGTTACTTTTGTGTCCTGCTTCACTGAGTAATAAGCACGGTTTGCGCATCATTGAATTGTTCAGTGCTTGATATGATTACCTGTTGATCAGCGGTTAGACCCGACAATACTTCGACATTGGATAAACTGCGTACGCCAGTGACAATATTGGTACGTTTGGCTAAGTTACCTTCCACGACATAGGCAATGCGTCCTGAGCCACTTTCTAAAAATTGACCGCGAGATAGCATCAATACATTAGGACGTTTGTCCATCAAAATACGCGTGGTTAAGCGTTGATTTTGGCGTAAGCCTTGGGGTTGAATTAGCGCATTGCCTTGAGCGTCTTTATTGGCAAAGCGGACCCGTCCGGTAACTTGGTTATTTTCGATTTCTGGGGAAATAGTGACTAATGTGGCAAGGTGTTCATCACCGTTGATATTGACAATCGCTGACATGTTTATCGCTAAGTCATCGGCGTAACTTTCTGGAATATCCACTTCGAGTTCGAACTCAGATAAGTCAACCACACTTAAAATCGCTTGATTCTTTGCTACCTGATTTTTTTGCTGGGCCGCTAAATTGCCTACAATGCCGCTAACAGGTGAGCGCACGTCAAGTGTGTCGACTTTCCTAGCCAAGTCGCTGACTAACAACGCTTGGCGCTTTACTAATAGCTGTTTTGATTGCACTTCAAACGCCAAGCTCTCTTTGCTCAAAGCGGCATCTTGCTTGGCATGTTGAAACACAAGCTTGGCATTTTCGAGCTCATCTTGGGCCTTTTCGAAATCTATTTGGCTAATAGATTGGGTGCCAAAGGCTTTATCTGCTCGACGCTTTTCACGGCCAGCCGCGACAAGGGCAACATTGGCTAAGTCCACCGCTTTTTGATTTTTCAGTGCTTGCTTTTTAGCTTGAATTCGCTGGCGGTCAAGCTCCATTTTGAGCTTTTGTAGGCTTGATTCCTCTTGTTGTAACTCGTTAGTTAATTCTGGACTATCGACACTGGCGACAACTTGCCCCTTGATGACAGAATCCCCTGCATCTACCAATAGGTTTATCGTGCCTTGTGCTGGGCTATACAAACGCGGGCTAACTGCTGCTACAACCCGCCCCTGAACGGATAAATCACGCACTAAATCACCCCTAACAACTTTGCCTAGGTGAATGCGTTTGGCGGAAATACTGGTGTCGGATGATTGCCAACTGTTTACTGCTGGGGCAACCGCCCAATATAGAATGAGTACGCAGATAACGCTCAACACCGCTATCCACCGTGCATTAGATGACTTCTTTTTTTGAATTATTGTGTCTTGAGCGCTGGTATCTGAAATACCATCATTTTTTGCGCGCCCAGTGTTTGGCGTGTTCATGCTTATCCCTGTTTTTTGCCTTAATCATTGGGTAAGTCGAAGGGGAAAGGAGAAAGGTTTAAATTTGGCGATAATTAATTTAATGAGGCGCTGCACGCTCATCGTTATGTGCTACATTCCTTTTTGACCAATGCGGTGAATACCTGACTATTAAGCGTCGCCACTAATACGCAGCAAATAACAGTGAACTGTATGGCTGTAAGCGTCTAAAAAATAGTGTGGACACGCCTGAAAGAAGGTTAATAGGGCATATAAAAAAGCCAGCACTGTGATGCTGGCTCATAAAGGAATACGTGTATTACAGATTACGCGCCGCAGATGCGATTTATTTTACACCGGCGCTTCTTCATAATGAAGGTTCTCTACAACGAAGTTTTCTCTACAACGAAATTTGTTCGTGCTCGCCCATTTTTTCTGGTTGCACTTTGCCACCAAAAGTAAGGCTTATCATCGCTTTAAAATCAGGATCAGCGTGCCAAACCTCAGCTTCATTTAATTCAAAACGCAGCATTTTAAGGCTAGGGTCGTCTTTACCGTCTTTGTACCATGCTGCAACCTGCTTGGACCAATACTTGTCTATGATCTTAGGATCGGTTTCTTCTACCAAAGTGCCGGATATGCAAGCAAAGACCTTGTGATCTTTACTGACGAACTGTGCCATGGCACTGCCACCTGCAGCACTACGATTGGTTTTGGTGGTATAGAACCAAAAAGCACTATCGGCGTCTTTATCTAATTGGGCGTGCATGGGCTCTTGATGAGCATCTGAATCCGTAAGGCCAAGCATGACGATTGGGCTATCAGCCATGGCTTTCCACATTTTTTCGCGAATATCGTTAGACATTGTGTTCTCCTATTAGCAGTGGCGACACCTTATAATGCTCATGAAGAACATCTGTGCCCCACTTTGAGTAAAGATACTTAACGTTGAAACTAATAAAGCATGGACTGTACCAGACGAGATAAAATCAGACGTCTGCTGCTGAACCTCAATTCACAAGCGGTGTGCGAAGGATGCGTTGCTCTTTAAAGCCAATACCATATACAGATCAGTGGGCAACAAATTTAAGAGAGGGAAGAAAATTATTCATGCTTGGTATAATTGTTACCGAGTCGCACCATTGATAGCCCTGATGCGTTTATTCCTTTGAGTCGTTAATTTGCCTTTCTTTGCTCTGCGTCGAGTAAAATACAAATAAATGCCTGAGCCCACAAAAAATAGCGGTAGCAGGCTCAATATTAGCCATATGAATTTGATCGGTAGGGCAATAAAGTCGCCAATGTGAAAGGCGTATTTAAAGTTCCATACCCGAGTTGCTAAAGAGGTATCACTTGCATCAAAGCTTTCGATAGCGTGCCCCGTCGAGACATTTGACCAACTATAGCTATATGCATGACTTTCATCTGGCATACGTATTCGAAGTTTCAGTGGGGCATTTCGCGTTTGTGGTAAATACACACGATACAGCCAGCCACCCGGCAGTTCAGCCTGAGCAGATTTAACCGCTGCATCCAGTTGATATTGCTCATTGCTTGACTTATTCCACAAGTTTCGCTGAGAAAAGGTTCGATTATCGCTCAGTACTTTCGTTGGTCGCGGGGTTTGAACTGACGAAAATGTCAATGTTTCTACGATTGCCTGAGTTTCATTTTTAAAGTAAAAAGCGAGGCCACTGAATCCAATTAAAAACAGAGGGAGCAAACTATAAACCCCCAACACATTGTGTAATTGCATGAAGCGGATTTTGTTTTTCGCTTTCCATTTCACGTTAAGGCGTTTTAAGCGGTTCTTGGGGCGGACCCACAAGTAAAAGCCAAGTAGCAGTTCGGAACACAAAATTAATGTCGCAATAGGGGGGAGTAAGGCAAATGGCCGAGCATCATCTGCGGTGTATAGTAACCATTGGTGCCAGGCCATGGTAAAGCCATAAAACGTTTCATCATATTGGTAATGTAACAGGACATTGGCGTTGTATTGGTTAATGCTCACATAACTTTTATCAGCGAGGCGAACTTGCCACGCCCTAAAAGGAGATTTGTCTTGTTCAAAAAAAACGATCGGTGATCGAGTCGTTTGATAGACCTGTTCGGCTAGTTGGCTAACAGGTAATGGGATGGGCAGTACATCGGCGATTTGAATGGGCTGTACAGACCAATACTGAGGGTTTAGCCACGCCTGAATATCTTTAGCAAAGACTAAAAATGCACCTGTCACGCTTAAGTTAACGATAAAAATAGCGCTGACTAACGCCAGTATAAGGTGTACTCGTCTTAACCAGGTTTTCAAATTAGTCCTTCAAAGTATGAATACTAGCTGCACACGTGTTGCCCATTGCATCAGGTTACGTGATGCAATGGGCGCGACCATGGGGTGCGTTAAAATTGGTAAGTCGCGCCAAAGTTAACGGTCATTCCTAAGCCTTTGTGGTTATATCCGTCGTAGGTATAGACTTGTGAGCGAGCAGGGTAGTAATCATTGTTCAACAGATTCTCAATGCCCATAAATACTTGCCATTGATTACCTAAATCATAACTGCCGTTAATATTGATCAACTGGTAACTATCAACCGGCCCCTGATCGCCAATATATTCGCCATCAACTTGACCAAAGCGTTTTCGTGAACCTACGTATAAGTAATTTAGTGCCAAGCGAGCACCATCAACGGGTTGCCAATTTACATTAAAGGTGCCTTTTGGAGCACCAATATCTTTACCTCCTAAATACACATCTAATTCAGTATTTTTACCTTCAACCCAAGAGTAAGTCGCTGACAGGTCTAAATTGGACTGCACTTTATAAGTGGCCAACGCTTCGTAGCCATATATTTCTTGTGGGGCACGAACGGGTAAATATACCCCGGTCTCAGCATCATAAGAATTTGTCGTGCCTAACTCTGACGTACTGCGATAGGCGGAAAACTCGACGCGTAGGGCGTCGATTTCAGACGTAAAACCGAGTTCGTAGTTATCAATAATTGAGGCTTGGGTACGAATAAGGGCGATGTCTGTGACGGTTGCAGTGCGCAGCAGGCGGCCGGTATCTGATATGTCTGCGCCCTGCGAATAACTGATAAAGGGTCTAAATGCATCACTTAAGTTATAGCGAATGGCTGCATTGTAGGTAGTGGCTTTGTAATTGAGGGTATCACCGACGACGTCAAAGGCGACTGAGCATTGGTCGGCCGTGCGGCACAAGCGAAGGGTGCTAAAATCAGCCACTTTTAAATCAATGTTTTCATGACGAACGCCGGCTTTGATAATAATGTCATCATTTACAATCCATTTGCCTTGCACGAACCCAGCGATGTTTTCCATATCCATTTCAGGCACCCATACACGGCCGTCGACTAATGGCTGTGAGGTAACATCGTTTAATGCGTCGATGCCGTAAATTAACGTGGTATCAATGTCCTGCAAGGTAAACTGGCTGTTAAATGTGGCCCGTAGGCCTTTTTTCTCAGACTCTATAATGGATTGGCCTCCATCAAATCCTTGTTCTGGGTTGGCTAGATTTGTCGAAAAGAAGAAAACATTTTCAATCCGCTGGGTGTATGCATCGACCACTAATTGGGTTTGACTAAATATCTCGTCATCTGAGTACTTAAGCATGACATTGTGGTTTTCTGGGCCTTGAGGTTCACCGACGATAGACGAGCCGTCGGGGGATTCAATAGCATACGTTTTATCGCCTGAATTGATATTGCCAACCACATTAATTAAGTCAGTATCTTGCTTTGACTTAAAATAATTGTAGGTCAGTTGTAGCGTCTTCTCGTCATCAAACTGATAACCAAATTTAGTAAAATAATTTTGCGAATTAGTATCCGATAGCCCATAAGTTAGACCGAGAATATCGCCTTGTGCATCCCGTTGAACGCCGTTTTCTTCATAGCTTGCATTAAGTACATAGCTAAATTTATTTAGCTGCCCATTCATGCCCGCATCCACCCGACTACCTAAGGTGTCTTCGAGTTTTACCGCACTAAAACGTGAAGAAATGGTAACGTGACCGGCCATCGCTTTATCACTGGCCGCTTTTTTAGTGATGTAGTTGATAATCCCCCCAGCAGCGCCGTTGCCGTATACCGAGGTTGCCCCTTTAATGACTTCGATACGCTCAATGGTGCTAGCATCTAAACTGCGTACTCCCAATGAACCGTTGCGTAATGGTGTGGACTGAGGCACGCCGTCAATCATGATCAAGGGGGCGCGGCCTCGTAGTGTTTGGCTTGAATTACTAGACGTGCCAGTTGATGGTGCTAGACCTGGAACAAGTGTTGATAGTAGAGACTGTAACTCACTGGTTACTTTTAACTGATCTTGAATTTGTTGCTGGGTAATGATCACGATTGATGCTGGCACTTCATCAATGCTCTCCATAATACGGCTACCCGTCACTATCATACGCTCGATAGTTGGGTTATCGTTTTGCGTGTTACTTTGAGCCTGAAGTGCTGTGCTAACTAAAACGCTGAGGATTGATAAATAGCTGATAGGTGTTAAACAGGTGTACCGCATTGAATATCCATTTAGGGTCATGAAAAAGTGCATGGATGTTAATGCTAATTATTATCATTTACAAATTAAAGTTGAACTTTTCTGTTATTCATTAACATGTGAATTTGATAGGGGGTGTGCAGAAGCCTAGCCACATATACTGTTAAATAACGAGTTAATAAGTTGGTTTCACTACTTTAACGCGGAATTGTGGCTACACGATATACGGTAAGTGTTGTATTATCTTCGCCTATTTTGCATAGAACGATAAAATAATAATGCTTAAAAACCTTAGTGTAAATCAGGCCAATGTAACGCGCCTGCAGCGTAAATCATTGATGTATGCCGGTATGTTTGGGCTCAGCGTTTCACTGCTTTTAGGAGGCTGCGCCTCAGGCCTAAGCAGTAATGGCAATACGCAAGCCTCTACCGTGCAAAGTGCTACCGCGACAAGCATAGAGCACGGACAGATCATTAATGTGGTCTACTCATCAAATGACCTACAAGATGCCGTTAATAAGGCTAATGCCTTAGACGCACAATCTACGTTGCTGGTATTTGATATAGACGACACCCTGCTGACCGCGACGGAGTTTTTTGGAAGTGATAAATGGTATGACTGGCAACGAGGCCGAGCCATTAGTCCTAGCGGTAAAGTCATTGCTACCCAAGACAGCGAAAAAGTGAATTGTTTGTTCGATACCTTAGGCATGGTGTTTGAAATAGCGGTGAACAAACCTACGCAAGCTGATATGGCGACATTGGTGAACGGTGTGAGCAACGACGTGGTTATTTTAACCGCACGCTCTGGAGCCTATCGTGCGGGCACCATGCGTGAGTTAGCGCGTAACCAACTGGACTTTAGCGATAAGTCTTTAACTTCACCTGATGTTGGCTTGCATTATGACTATACCCTCGGTGGGCGCACTGCAAATGTGAGCTATGTGGACGGCGTATTTATGGTCCAAGGCATGAATAAAGGCGTAATGTTGCTTGATTTACTGGCACGCACAGGTCATGAGTATTCCTCAGTGGTATTTGTGGATGACAAGCAGCACAATATTGACAACATGGCTAATGCCCTTAAAAGTGCCGGTGTGAATTTTTATGGTTATCACTACACGCGTATAGCAAAGACGGTAACCGACGAAGAAGTGGCGCAAGCCAACGCCGCACGTGAGGCGTTAAGCGATTTGCTCAGTGCACACTTTGCTGATAGGGCAAAGCATATCAATCAGCGCCAATGCGATTATTGATTGCCAATCAATCATCTTTACACTGCCATGAGGCGTTTACTAAAAGATAAAACAAAACCGCTATGGCTCATCCCTTAGCGGTTTTTTTATTGCCATTTCTAAGAGTACTAGCGTGTGCTAAAGGCGCTAAATTTTAGCTGCCAGCTCAGCACCTTGCCTGATTGCCCGCTTGGCATCTAATTCTGCTGCAACATCAGCGCCGCCAATAATATGCACAGGTACACTTAGGGATAGTAAGCCGTTGTGAAGTTCTCTTAGTGGCTCTTGACCAGCACAAACAATGACATGGTCTACTTCTAATACGCGTGGCTTACCTTGAATATTAATATGCAGCCCCGCATCATCCACTTTGACGTATTCAACTGAGTTGATCATTTGCACATTGTGGTGGGCGAGTGATGCACGGTGCACCCAGCCGGATGTTTTACCCAGTCCCGCACCAACTTTGCTCGATTTGCGTTGCAGCAAGTACACCTCCCGGTTTACTTCTGATAGTTGAGGTGCTGTCAACCCTCCTGGGTGAGTCACGGTTTTGTCTATTCCCCAATGCGCTAACCACTTATCAAGGTGGGTGGTCAGGGCTTCGTCTTCTACTAGAAATTCAGCTACATCAAAACCAATGCCACCGGCACCTATAATGGCTACTTTTTGCCCGACCGGTTTGTGATCTCTTAGCACCTCAATGTAGCTCATGACTTTTTCGTGGTCACTGCCTTCAATATCCCAATGCCTAGGCTTAATGCCGGTCGCCATGACGATTTCGTCAAATTTCTGCTCAGCCAGCAGCCCTGCATTTACCACTGTTCTTAGATGTAAGGTCACTCCGTATACCTCAATCATGCGGGCGTAATAGCGCAAGGTTTCGTAAAACTCCTCTTTGCCTGGGATTTGCTTGGCGTAATTAAATTGCCCTCCAATTTCAGATGCTTGATCATATAAGTGCACATCATGGCCGCGCTGTGCAGCATAGGTTGCAAACGCCAAACCTGCTGGGCCTGCTCCAATGACCGCCAGTTTTTTTGGGACTGAGACTGTTTTGAAAATAAGTTCAGTTTCATAACACGCTTGTGGGTTGACTAAGCAACTGGCTCGCTTTTGGGCAAAGGCATGATCCAAACAGGCTTGATTGCAGGCAATACAGGTATTGATTTGCTCTGATTCGTCGCGCATGGCCTTGGCGACAAACTGTGAGTCTGCCAAGAAGGGGCGCGCCATCGACACCATATCGGCTTGGCCCTCAGCTAATATTTTTTCGCCGATCTGAGGAGTATTAATGCGGTTGGTGGTGATAAGCGGAAGCGAAACCTCAGCTTTCATCTTTTGCGTAATCCAGCTAAATGCTGCCCGGGGAACGGACGTAACTATGGTAGGTACTCGCGCTTCATGCCAGCCAATCCCTGTGTTGATAAGCGTTGCACCAGCTTGTTCAATGGCTTTAGCTAGGTAAACCACCTCGCTCCATGGTGCACCGCCCTCTACTAAGTCCAGCATGGATAAGCGATAGATGATGATAAAATCGCTACCGACTTTTTGCCGTGTTTGGGTGACTATTTCAACGGCTAGGCGGGCTCTGTTTTCTACGCTACCGCCCCATTCATCGTCCCGTTGATTGGTACGCTCGCAGAAGAACTGGTTTATCAGGTAGCCTTCAGAGCCCATTATTTCCACACCATCGTACCCGGCGACTTGGGCGTAACTTGCACAGGCCACATAATCGGCAATGGTACGTTTAACTGCACGTGAGGTGAGTGCCTTGGGTTTAAATGGCGCAATAGGCGCTTTAATTGCTGACGCAGAGACATTAAACGGATGGTAACCGTAGCGACCTGAGTGCAAAATCTGCATGCAAATTTTGCCTCCTTCTTGATGCACCGCATCTGTAATGACTTTATGTTTTTTGGCGTGGCGCAAACTGCTCATGCGCCCAGCAAACGGGGCTACCCATCCGGCAATGTTAGGGCTTATGCCGCCGGTAACGATTAAGCCCACACCGCCTCTGGCACGCTCTGCATAAAAAGCGGCTAATTTATCAAAACCCCCTTTTTCTTCCTCTAAGCCCAAATGCATTGAGCCCATCAGCGTGCGGTTTTTTAATGTGGTGAAACCTAAGTCCAATGGGCTCAGCAAATTCGGAAAAGCAGAAGCGCTCTGTTCCTGTGTTCCAGCGTGGTTTTCTGTTTCAGGTGTTACTGTCTGTGCTGTCATGGTGAGGCCTTTTTATTTTTTATCTAAGAGTAAGGCCCACAGCACACCAGTGCAAGTGAGGGAATAACTGCTAAGCATGAATAGGCATATTGACAGCACGTCGAAAAATGCGGCACATTCACGTTACGACTTGGGAATATTGGGAAGCACACATATTAATGAACACTAAAACGATTGCAGCATTACAACTTGGCTCATCTGACTTAGGCACGAGCGACACACTAAAGCGGATATTGGGCTTTAAAGACGCCATTATTAATAGCCAGTGTGATGTATTGGTGATGCCTGAAGCCCTTTTAGGGGGGTACCCAAAAGGCTCTGATTTTGGCACACGTGTGGGCTATCGCACCGAACAAGGGCGTGAACAGTACATGGCTTATTTTAAGCAAGCGGTTGAAATAGATGGCCCTGAGGTGCAAGCCTTAATCGAATTAGCGCGTGAATGTAATACTGCTGTGGTGATTGGCATTATTGAACGGGGCGGCAGTACTTTATATTGCACCGCGTTATTTATCACTCAAGCGGGGGAGGTGCATAAGCATCGAAAACTCATGCCAACCGCTAGCGAGCGTCTAATATGGGGCCAGGGCGACGGCTCGACGATCCCTATTGTGGATACCTCGGCAGGGCGTGTGGGGGCTGCCATTTGCTGGGAAAACTACATGCCATTGCTTCGCAGCACTATGTACGCCAAGGGTATGGATATTTGGTGCGCACCTACCGTGGACGACCGAGATATTTGGCAGGCAAGTATGCGCCACATTGCCTACGAAGGACGAAATTTTCTGGTCAGCGCCTGCCAATATCAAGGGCCACCTAAACCGGGCGAAATGCTCGATCATGCATGGCCAGCGGACAAGCCATTAATTCGTGGTGGCAGTATGATCGTATCGCCAATGGGCGAAATACTCGCTGGGCCATTGTATAACGAAGAAGGCTTGATCAGCGCTGAAATCGACTTAGATGACATTATTAAGGCGCGTTACGATTTAGACCCTGCTGGGCATTACTCGCGCCCTGATGTGTTTAAACTGACGGTGGATGAGCGGCCAAGACCGCCGTTTGAAGCAGAACAATAATTTAATGGCTAAAATCAGTATGCGCTTTATTGTTATAGGCCTCTAATTGTGATGCGGTAAGAAAACCAGCTTATTCACAAAAGGTTGTATTTGGGAAGTGGGGGTCGCAGATGATCCCGCCCCATTGATAGGCTTTTTGCCCGTCGATTTCAATTTGAAACCAAGGGTAGCCATTAAGCATGACATCAGTTTGTGATAGCACTTTGATAGGTTGTCGCTCTCTTGCTGAGCCTAAACGCGTTGCGCTGGTACTTGGTGTTAGGCGATAGTTACCCCCCCAAGAAAAAGCACTCTCGGTGCGAGACAATGCGATGAGTGAACTGATCCTTTTTCGGTAAACTCGCTTTATACAATCAAAACTGAAATGACACGCTTTACGTTGTGAAAGCCACTGGGTTTGGCTGCGCTGAATTTCAAGTTTCTTTGCCGGCTGAGCTTGATTGTTAGCGATGGCGACTTTGTACCGCTTGCTAAGTTGTTCATCTAACGTTGACAACTCTACACTTCCGCACACTATTTTTTCGTCAGTTTGGGCCGCATTTTGGCAATTAAAACTAGCTGAAAACGCATTGCTGGCCATCATTGCCAGGATTGTTGCGCAGCCTAATTTCAAAGTGAGTAGTGTAAATATTTTGCTGAAAGTGGACTCTTGCAGCTGGCTTAAGCCATTTTTGTTATTCATGTATTGACCTTATTACGCCCTGTATTTCGCGCGCTATTTTCAACAAGCTGTATTTCACATGCGATATGTCGCGATAAAAAACGATGTTCATTAGGACAGCCATCTTACCAGCAGCCATGCTACCAGTAAAAATTGACGTTAAAATGGCAAGGGATAAAAAACCATGTTCATTAGGACAGCCATTTTACCAGCAGCCATGCTAGCAGTAAAAATTGACGTTAAAATGGCAAGGGATGAAAACGCCCATGCTGCCATATGATGTAGACTGGGGGATTAGCCTTACGTGGCTATAAGAGCTGTGTTTGGTTTCTCTGGCTTAAACACGTTTGTTTTGCTTATTCGGTGTAAATCATCCGCTTTAAGCAATTCGGTTTACATTATTCAGTTTAACCAATTTGGTTTACACCAGTTGGCTTGGATAGCTTTAAAGACCATATATATCAAACCTTAGAGTCAAGCACTGTGACTTCAGGTGGCGAGCTTGATAAGCCAATCGTCAATTCGATGTCAGGCAGCAAAGCTATGAAGGGGAGCGATGCGGATCATCTTAATTGGCTGTCTTTACTACCGCGGCGATTAATAGAGGAGGTAACACTTGCGTGCTTTTCTATCTCTGTTTGGCAATTGATACACAACTGAACCCCGGGTAATGCGACGCGTCTGCGCTCAGGAATAGGTTCATCACATTCTTCACAGAATTCAGCACTTTCGCCTTTCAACATCTGACTTTTCGCGCGGGCTACCGCTTCTTCAACGCTCGCGTCTATCTGGTCTTGTACTGCACCGTCTTTTGCCCAACCACCAGCCATTTTGCCTCCCGTTTACTTTTTGCATTCTTTGTCGTATTTATGATGCGCGAGTTTCGATTTTTGATTTTTTATCCGCAATCCGCAATCGTCTGTCTTTCAGACGTTTAGTTTTCTGTAATTCTATTTATGGGGTGCTAACGTCAACAGCAGCAACTCACTTCTAGATTCAAAGTAGCAAGGAAAATACCGGATTTAGCATTTGGGGCTTAGCGTCCTAGAATAAAGGTTTCCAGCCAATGACAGCACCAAATGATGTGCAAAAGCTTTGGTCTCTTTGGTTGTCTTTGAGTACCAACGACACCTGATAGGGAACATTTTTCATACTTCATTCAACGAAGTGCGCCGAACAAAGAGTGCCAATAGAGTGCGCCAATAGAGTGCGCCAATAGAGTGTTCCAATAGCGTACGCCAATAAAGTAAGTCAAAAAAATGCGTCGATAAAGTACATCAATTATCAAAGCCCTGAGGCTGTCTCTGAGCAGCCTACCAACAAAACAAGATGCAACCTTGTCGATTTACACCACATAGCTGCCTATCGGATAGCGCTAACACTGCTAAGTACGAACAGTCAGCACGGCGTTTGTGCGACTACTCAAAAGTGTGACAAAGCTTGTCAAACGGGAACCTTTGGCCTAGCCGCTGTCTTTTTAGTAGATGAAAAAACTTGTAAATTGAGCACTATGCATTTTGACCCTATTCTGCCCGCAGTGGTGGGAACCACTTTGATTGGACTATTTCTTTCACTTGCCTTTAGGTATTTCAAGCTCCCTCTTGTTTTGGCCTATATTGTGACGGGGCTGATTGTTGGCCCCCAATGTTTAGGCCTAATTAACGACATTAATGTGATTGAGACCATGGGCTCGTTCGGCGTCATACTGCTGCTTTTTTTCATCGGTATGGAGGTGAGCCCTGATAAGTTACGGCGTAGTTGGCGGGTGTCTATTGGCAGCACAGGATTACAAATTGTTCTGTGTGTGGCATGCGTATACTTGGTCGGTAGTCTGCTTGATTGGTCGCTGCAGCGTATCGTGTTATTGGGCTTTGTGCTGAGTTTGAGTAGTACGGCTGTGGTGCTTAAATTGATGCAAGACAGCAACGAGTTGCATAGTGAGCAAGGTCAGCATGTGTTAGGCGTGTTACTGGTGCAAGATTTGGCTGTGATCCCCATGGTCATTGTGATTGGCATGATGGATGAAACCGGGGTGCAGTCCGATGTGATCGCCATGCAGGTTGGGGCGGGCATAGGTGTGTTGTTACTAGTACGTTGGTTGCTGAATCAAGAATACATTGAATTCACGTGGTTGAATAAGCTTAAGGTGAACCACGAACTTCAAGTTTTTGGCGCGCTTTTATGTTGTTTTGGCTTAGCCTTGTTGTCTGGGTTGATGCATTTATCGACTGCACTAGGTGCCTTTGTTGGCGGCATGCTGGTGGCGAAAATGAAAGATTCGATGTGGATCAGAAGCAGCTTACAAGCCTTTCATGTGGTGTTTATTGCGTTATTTTTTATGTCTATCGGCATGTTGCTAAACGTGCAGTTTATCGTGCAAAACAGCACCTTATTAATCTCATTGCTGCTCATGGTGCTGGTGGGTAATACCTTGATAGCGACTTTCACACTGCGCTTATTGCACGTCAGTTGGACAAAAAGCCTTTATGCTGCGGCGATGCTTGCTCAAGTTGGGGAGTTCAGCTTTATATTGGCTACGCTTGGCCGCCAATCAAAGCTTATCAGTGATTATGGTTAACATGTGACCGTGGCAGTGATAGCCCTGAGTTTATTTGCCAGTCCGTTTTGGGTGGCTTTGGCACGTAGGGTATTGCCGTCACTGCCTAGAGCAGTTGAGCCGAGAGGTGAAGAGTAGAAAGCGACAGAGTCAAAAGCAATAGACTGTAATACAGCAGCGCTAAACGCGGCGGTATTGAATATGACGGCGCGTAGCAAGCTTAATGCGCCGACAATTTGTTGTCGCTATGGTGCTGACGAATTAATAAGCGCCAACACAACAATTAACAATACGCCTGCAAATTTGTCGTGCAAGTTACCGTAATTAAAGGATAAACTAAGGTTACTTGGCATATCGACGCCGAATTTTTAGTGCACAAGATGAGTATTTGCATTTCATGAGTCATAAATTTACATCTTACCTGTTGATCGTATTGCTGCTTGCCATGCAATCTTTTGGGGTGAATGGAATGACATGTATCAGCATGCAAATGGGCGCTGATGATGCTTCCATGCCGCGCTCGCATACTCAAAATCAAACGCTAAATACCGCCCAAAGTGATGACGATGCGCCGTGTTTGATGCAGGCGTCGCACACGCTCGCTAAGTCAGGTATCGCCAGCGACCACCAGGCTCAGGCCAGTGATATGCAAATGGCGTGCTGCGACGAAGACACTGCCGATTCTTGCCATTGTCCCGAAAGTGCTTGCGGTGCAGGGGTGATAATTGCCTCTACTACTGATATGATTTTCTTTCGCTCAGACGACAAAATCATCAGTGTTTTGTTCTCTACCGCGAACCCCTTCCAATCTAGAGCAAAACGCCCTCCCATAAGCGGTTAACACAATCTAATTGGGCTTAAATTTGCCCAAATATTGTTTTAATCGAGAAAGCGAGGTGAATGACTCACTCTTTCTCTTCGAAATAACGCAAGCGATGTGAAACTGACTATGCGCCCTGTGCTATGCACCTCTTACCGTGTAAAGAGCGCAGAATATAACGCTCAGAATAAAGCGCTCAGATCGCATCGCTTAAAAATGTTTGTCGAGACACATCATGACGTTGACTATTTTAGTGCACCCTCTACGTATCAAGGTATTGGGTCAAGTCAAAAACAAAGTGCTGCTTACAGCTTGCTTGCTGTTACCCCTAGTATTTGCATCATCAATGAGTTGGGGAATGTCTTTATCCCAAGCCATTTTACAAGCCCAGCAGCAAGACCCATGGTTAGACGGTAGCCAACAAAAAGAATACGCGTTGCGTGCTCAAGGGCTGGCCAGTGATTCTTTACCTAATCCTGAACTGTCATTTGGTTTATTGAACGTCCCTAGCGACGGCTTTGCGCTAGATCAAGAGCCCATGACCCAGTTTAAGGTGGGGGTGAAGCAATCGTTCACCCGTGGTCAAAGTCGCCGTATTAGCCGCCAGCGTTACCAACAACTTGCTGCTGTTCAACCTTTTCTGCGTGACGATCGTTTGAAGCAAGTCGCATTAACCGTGACGCTGATGTGGTTAGACTTATACCAAGCAAATCAAGAGATTGCACTGGCTTTGCAGTTGCGAGAGACATTGCAGCAACTGATTGATATTAGTAAAGCGAATTACGCGACCACGTTTGCCAGTCGCCGTAACAGAGCCACCCAAAATGACGTGCTGATGGCGCAACTCACCTTGGCCAAAGTGGACGATAGAATTGTTGAAATCAATAGCAGCAAACGTTCAACACAAGCCAAGTTGTGCCAATGGTTAGCTCGGGAAGATGGATATGATGATGACAAACCCACAATTGCCCATGACGAAGTGCCGCCGTCTTTGCAATTACAAGCCTGTCATTTAGATGAGGCGGCACATCAGCACCTGCCATTATTTTCTGCAGTGCCTAGCTTCGTTGTACACGAACCCTTAAACGCACAAACGACGCTGAACACATTACAGGCGGTCGTATCACAGCATCCCCGAGCTAAAGCCGCGCAGCAATCTATTAGCGCTAGCGAAGGGGACGTTAAGTTAGCAGCAGCACAATATGCTCCGCTGTGGGGGGTAAATCTAGGTTACGCCTATCGGCAAGACGACGCCTTCAATCAACGTCGCGCCGATTTTTGGTCAGTAAGTGTGAGCATGGACATGCCGCTTTTTTCTCGTGCTAAACAAGATAATGCTTTGGCTGCTGCACATCATCAAAAAGAAGCGATGCGAACAGAGTATCGCTTGGTTATGCGTGAAATGGTGGGGCAATTAAATGACTTAGCTGTGCAATACCGCCAATACCAAAAGCGTGTAGCGCATTACGAGGGGGTTATTCTGCCGAATATTGCTGAGCAAAAAGAGGTTAGCGTGGCGAATTTAAGTCACGACTACGGCAGTTTAGAACTGGCATCAGAGGTATTGATCACAGCTAACCAGGCGGAGTTTGAACGTCTTGCCTTAGTGGTAAAGCAGCAAAAAGTGCGCGCTAAAATTAACTATTTTCTACCTGGGCAGTCACTGCTGTCTTCGCATGATCAGGAAAATCGCCCATGAAACCCTTTTTCAGTGTCACCATTTCGTTTGTTGTCGGTGCAGTTATTGCCCTTGTTATTTACACACAGTTTAACGAGCAAGCATCGAATACGGGTATGAGTCACTCAAGTGATTCCGCCCAAACGCAACCTAAAAAAACGCCTTTGTATTGGGTGGCGCCAATGGATGCAAATTTCCGCCGTGATGAACCGGGTAAATCCCCCATGGGCATGGATCTTATTCCGTTTTATGGTGCTGGCGATGATGGCAGTGGCTCTTCGCAAAGTGAGCAGGCAGGACGGGTAAAAGTGTCACCCAATGTGGTGAACAATTTAGGTGTACGTACAGACTTTGCGCGCAGTGCCCCCCTTGAAAACACTATTCAAACAGTGGGATACGTGGGCTATAACGAAGACAAAATTGTGCATATGCACCCAAGAGTTGAGGGTTGGGTTGATGCCTTGTATGTCAGTACCGCAGGTGAAGCTGTTACCAAAGGGCAAAAAGTATACGGCATCTATTCACCCCAGTTGGTCAGTGCTCAGGAGGAGTATTTACTAGCGAAAAAAGGTAAGAACCACGCTTTGATAAAAGCAGCGCGTTTACGGTTACAGTCATTACACATGCCACAAGAAGCACTAGTCCAACTTGATAGTAGCAATGAAGTAATGCAAAGCGTGACGTTTTACGCGCCTCAATCTGGGGTGCTGGAACACCTTAAAATACGCCACGGGTTTTATGTAGAGCCGGGCACAACCTTGATGTCGATTGCCAGTTTGGATGAGGTTTGGGTAGAGGCTGAAGTCTTCGAGCAACAAGTTGACTTGCTCGAAGAAGGGCTTGGGGTGACGATGAGCGTGGGGTACTTACCAGGGCGACGGTGGCAAGGAAAATTGGATTATATTTATCCGTCGTTAAATGAAACAACCCGGGCTTTACGTGTGCGTCTTCGTTTCGAAAATCCCGAACGCCTGCTAAAGCCAAATATGTTCGCAAATATTACGATCAAGGCAAACTCAAGCCTGCCCGTGGTACTTGTGCCGCGTAGCGCCGTTATTCGAACGGGTGTTCAGGATCGCGTGGTACTCGCTTTAGGAGATGGTTATTTTAAATCTATAGAGGTCAAGCTTGGGCGCATGAACAGGGACTTCATCGAAATACTAAGTGGCATTCAAGCGGGAGACGAGGTGGTAGTTTCGGCGCAGTTTTTATTGGATTCACAGAGCAGTATTTCGTCAGATTTTAAGCGTTATGAGCACCATGGTGCGCCAAACATGCAAGGCATGGCTGATACGCAAGACATGCCTGATATGGATACCCACTTTGATGCGAACAAGCCAAATATTCAGCGAGCAAGTGTTCGCGGTGTCGTTAATAGCGTTGATGTGTCTACTAGGCAGGTAAATATCAGTCGCGCCGGGATTGAAAAATGGAATCGCGGGCCTGCGACGATGAACTTTGTGCTGGGTCGTGAGCTTGAACACGCCCAAGTTAATAGGCTGCAAGAAACCAAGGCGATTCAATTTACCTTCGAAATACGTGACGGTGACTTTGTGATCACTAAGCTCTCATTCGTCGATGAGGAAACACCATGATTGTGCATGTCATTCGTTGGTCCGTGAACAATCGGCTATTAGTGCTGCTGTTAACAGGGATAATGGTTGGCATGGGGCTTTTTAGTCTCAAGCATACGCCTGTGGATGCGATCCCTGATTTATCTGACGTGCAGGTCATTATTAAAACCAGCTATCCCGGTCAAACTCCTCAAGTAGTGGAAGACCAAGTAACGTATCCGCTCACTACGGCCATGTTGTCTGTGCCTGGCGCAACAACCGTTCGTGGTTTTTCATTTTTTGGCGACTCTTACGTATACGTCATTTTTAATGACGATACCGACCCATATTGGGCCCGAACACGGGTGCTGGAATATTTGTCTCAGGTGAGCCCCAATTTGCCGTCGCAAGCCAAACCGCAATTGGGCCCTGATGCTACAGGCGTGGGCTGGGTGTATATATATGCCCTTAAGGACGAAAGCGGGCAACATGATTTAAGCGAGCTGCGGGCATTACAAGATTGGTTTTTAAAATTCGAATTGCAAACCGTACCGGGTATTTCCGAGGTCGCTGCTATTGGCGGCATGATTAAGCAGTATCAGGTGGTGGTCGACCCGAATAAACTGCGTGCTTACAATATTCCGTTAAGCTTAATACAAACCGCGATACAGCAAGGCAATCAGGAAGTGGGGGCGTCAGTGGTTGAGATGGCCGAAGCTGAGTATTTGGTTTCAATTAATGGTTATGTGCAACAACGTGACGATCTTGCTCGCATTCCACTTGGTGTTAACAAGCAGGGAGTACCTGTGTTGTTGCGCGATGTGGCGAGTATTGCACTAGGCCCTCAGATGCGCCGGGGCATTGCCGAGCTAAACGGTGAAGGGGAAGTCGTTGGCGGTATCGCCGTTATGCGTTTTGGCGAAAATGCGCAAAAGACCATTGAAGCCTTTAAAGCAAAACTGGAGGTGCTTAAGCAAGGCCTACCTGCTGGTGTAGAGGTGGTGCCTGTATACGACCGCTCAGAGTTGATCAACAGCGCTGTCACGCATTTATGGTCCAAGCTGCTAGAAGAGTTGTTGATTGTGGGGCTAGTGTGCGCATTGTTTTTGTTTCATGTTCGCTCATCTTTAGTGGCCATTGTCAGTTTACCCCTGGGGATACTCGTGGCGTTTGTGATCATGTATTGGCAGGGCATTAACGCCAACATTATGTCTCTTGGAGGAATTGCTATCGCTATAGGGGCGATGACCGATGGGGCGATAGTGATGATTGAGAACATGCATAAACATATGCAAGACACACCACTGACAGACGCCAATCGGTGGGATATTGTGGCCAAGTCTGCCTCTGAGGTCGGGCCCGCATTGTTTTTTAGCCTGTTAATTATCACCGTCAGCTTTTTACCGGTTTTCATGCTTGAAGCACAAGAAGGGCGAATGTTTGCACCGTTGGCATTTACCAAAACCTACGCGATGGCAGCCTCGGCCGGCTTAGCCATCAGTGTGGTGCCTGTGCTGATGGGGTATGTCATACGAGGAAAAGTCATAAGTGAGCACAGAAACCCGATTAATCGCGGCTTGGTCGCCTTGTATATGCCCGCACTAAAAACCGTTTTGGGCTATCCAAAAACAACCTTAGTGGCAGCGGGTATGATTACATTGGTTGGTTTTTATCCGCTTAAACACATTGGCTCTGAATTTATGCCGCCTCTGGATGAAGGGGATTTGATGTATATGCCCAGCACGTATACCGGTATTTCTATCGGCAAAGCGCGAGAAATATTACAACAAACTGACAAACTTATACGCACCGTACCAGAGGTAAAAAACGTGTTTGGTAAAATAGGCCGCGCAGACACCGCCACTGACCCTGCGCCGTTGACCATGATTGAAACATTCATTCAGTTCAAACCTAAAAGCGAATGGCGCGAAGGCATGATAAAAGACGATATTCGCCACGCTCTGGATGACGCATTGCAGCTTCCTGGGATCACTAACGCTTGGGTGATGCCGATTAAAACTCGCATAGATATGCTAGCGACCGGTATTAAGACCCCTGTGGGCATCAAAGTTGCGGGTGAGGACCTAGACGTCATTCAACGAATAGGGCGAGACATCGAGCGGTTATTAACGCCTATGCAAGGCTCAGCATCGGTATACGCCGAGCGGGCAGTGGGAGGGCGTTATATCAAGCTTGATATAGACAGAGAAGCCGCTGCCCGATATGGCTTGAGCATTCGCGCTATTCAACAAGATGTATCAATGGCGATAGGCGGCGTTAATGTGGGTGAGTCGGTAGAAGGCTTAGCGCGTTATCCTATCAATGTTCGCTACCCAGAGGCCTATCGAGATTCACCAGAGCAAATTAGTTTGCTGCCCATTGTGACAGCAGATGGGCAGCATATAACCTTAGGTGAGGTGGCTCGGGTTTATCTCGACGATGGTCCAGGGGCAATCAAAAGTGAGAATGCTCGTCTTAATGGCTGGATATTTATCGATATCCAAGATATCGATGTCAGCCACTACGTGGAAAATGGTCAGGCATTACTTGCACAGAAGCTAGACTTACCTGCTGGCTACAGCGTCACGTGGGCCGGTCAATACGAATACATTGAGCGTGCAAAAGACAAGCTCACGTATGTCGTACCGCTGACGTTGGCGATCATCATTTTGTTGTTATATCTGAATTTCAAGCGCTTTGCCGAGGTTGCCATCATCTTAGGTACGTTACCACTGGCGATGATAGGTGGTGTATGGCTACTGTATTTAGCGCAATACAATCTGTCTGTGGCGGTTGGCGTCGGTTTTATCGCGCTGGCGGGGGTGGCGGTTGAAATAGGCGTCATCATGTTGGTGTATCTGAATCAGGCATATGCGCAATTGCAAATAAATGCGGCTCGCGATGCCAAGCACATAACCTTAACGGATCTACGAGAAAGTGTTATTCACGGAGCGGGATTAAGAGTGCGCCCTGTCATGATGACAGTGGCAACGATAGTGATAGGTTTGCTCCCTGTGATGTATGCGAGTGGCACCGGGTCTGAGGTGATGAGTAGAATAGCTGCCCCAATGGTGGGTGGCATGGCAAGTGCTTTGATATTGAGTTTACTGGTGGTGCCGGTCGTGTATTTCTTGTGGCGCAAACAGGACCTTGAAACGTCACCACCGCGGGGCTGATTTAGTATCGAAGGGATTCACGTTGCGCCTTTGGGCAGATAGCCTAAGGGCGCGATGCTATAGCATCAAACGCTTAGCGCTTCAAAACAATGCGGTATTTCACATCCCCTGTACGCAGGTGCTCGAGTGCCTGATTTATCTCATCGAAAGAGTAGGTTTCGATAACAGGCTTAATGTCATGTAGCTTAGCGAATTCAAGCATTTTTGCGATGGTTGCGGGGCTGCCAACAGGTGAGCTTGACACGCTGCGCTGTTGTGACATTAACGAGAACACGCTGATGTTTAACGGCTCGGTAATGGCGCCAACAAAATGCAGTCGTCCTCGAGGCGCTAGGGTGCTTATATATGCTTCCCAATCCAATGTAACTGCCACGGTTGAAATAATAAGGTCGAATTCCCCTGCGGCTTGTTGGATGTCGGTTTTGTCTCGGGAATTGATAACGCGGTGAGCGCCTAATGACAGCGCTTCTTTTTGCTTGGATTCACTTGAGGTAAATGCGGTGACTTCACAGCCCCACGCGTTTAAGAACTGCAAGGCAAGGTGCCCCAAACCGCCGATTCCGATAACCGCCACCTTATCCGTGGGTTTGATATTGAACTCGCTTAAGGGGTTAAAAACCGTAATGCCGCCACAAAATAGAGGGCCAGCTGATGCGAGATCGATTCCATCAGGAATAACCACCACAGCGGTTTCTTGGGCACGAACTTTGTCGGCAAATCCGCCGTGATGACCAACGATCGTCGGTCGTGCTTTGGCGCATAAATTGTGATCCCCAGTGTCGCATTGGTGACAATGAGTGCAATAGCCAGCATGCCAGCCTAAGCCCGCAACTTGGCCGACTCTCAAGCCTTTTACCGCATCGCCGATTTGGCGAATTCTCCCCACTACTTCATGACCGCCTACTGCTGGGTATTTACTGATCCCCCATTCGTTATCAATGACGCTCAAATCACTATGGCACACGCCGCAATACATAACGTCAAGTTCGACTTCGTTCGGTTTTAGTTCGCCCGGGTCGTATTCGTAGGGGGTTAGTTCGCCCTTTGGCTCGTGTGCAGCATAGGCCTTAATCATGGTTGGTCCTTAACGGTTCATTTGAAGTTATCCCCTTATAGTGCGCTTCACAGCGCGGGGATAACAATCAAAATGTGTATCACAACCATTGATAAACGTTCGCTGTTATCAGTTATACATCCGTTTAGCTTCTTGAAAATAAGGCTAATGACCATTAGCGTCACCCACAATCAGCTCCATAGTTAACAGCGCTAAATAAGCGCTAAATTGGCGTTAAATCAGCGAGAAAGCGCTTAAGCCGCTTGGTATTCAGCTTGTTTTACATACTGGCTTACCTGATAAAGATATTGACTGATTTCAGTGTCTTTTAACCACGAAACTTTGAAGGCATTTTCCACTAAAGTAATCATCTCTTGTGCGCTAAATTGCCCTTCTTTTTGTAGCTCGATAAAGTTTTCATTTAGGTAGGCGCGAAAATATGCAGGATCATCAGAATTAATGGTAACCAGTAATTCATGTTCAAGCATTTGGCGAACCTCATTAGAGGTTAATGATTGCACCACGAATCGGTTGGAAATAGGACATACGGTTAAGCCCAGTTGCTTGTGCTTAATCTTTTCAAGCAAAGCGGGATCTTGTAGGGCATTTACCCCGTGGTCGATACGGTCAACTTGAATGTCGTCCAAGCACTGCTTAATGTGCACCAGAGTGTTGTGCTGATTGACGTCGCAATGCATCGTTAACTTTAGATCCAACGCTTTGGCATATTCAAACACTTCGGCAAACTTAGCGGGCGGGTTATCGCGCTCATTAGAATCTAGCCCCACACCCACTAACCATGGTAGATAGGGCATAGCAAGTTTAAGGTGCTCCATTGCTGACTCAGCGCTAAGCTCGCGCAAAAAGCACATGATCAGTTGACTTCTAATGCCAAGCTTTTGCTCTGCATCTAACTGCGCTTTATGAATGCCGGTAATGATGGTTTCAAAACTTACCCCACGGGATGTATGCGCTTGGGGATCAAAAAATAGCTCTGCGTAGACGATATTTTCGCTGGCTGCTTTGGTCAAGTAGTCCCAAGTAAGCTGATAAAAATCTTCTTCTTTTATCAGTACATTCATGCCCGCGTAGTAAATTTTTAAAAATGAAGGCAGGTCGTGAAAATCATACGCGGCGATGAGTTGCTCTGGGGTGTCAAACTCCAACGGAATACGGTTTTTTACGGCTAAGGCAAAACTTAGTTCAGGCTCCAGAGTGCCCTCAAGGTGTACGTGCAGCTCTGCTTTTGGCATATCCGAAATGAATTGCTGTATATCGAGTGGTTGTGTTTGCAATGGACGTGTCCTTTTTATTATTTGAATAAATAGCAAATTTACAATGCGCTAACGTATACAGCAAAGTTCATGCCCGAGATATATTTGGCTATGACCTTCATTTAAAAGAGAATTATAAAGTACGGCTGGGATAAAGCAGTGATACCTGCACCAATTTTGCCGGCAAAGCAGTCAAATGTACAAAAGTGGTGCAGGGGCCAGGATTAACTACCCTTCTTGGTGATTTTGCTGTTCTCTTTACGGGGAGCATCACCATGAGGGCAGCGTTTTATTTGCTCACAGGCAGCCAGTTTTTCAACTTTTGCGCATCCGATATGGTCAAGTAAATCGTGTCTAGCGAGGCATTTTCTACGGTGAGGTCAATTTGTTTAAGCCGTTGGTGACGCAGAGCCGTTAACGTCACGTTACTTTTGGCAGCATATTGATTATAAATTGTCAGTAAGTTTGCAGCGGACACTTGCCAGTCATCAAAACTGATCAGCTGATCGCCCACTTGTAGTCCAGCGTTATAGGCTGGCGTATTTTCGCTAACTTGGGTCACTAATACCCCGGTGTCTGCAGCTTTAAAGGCTGCGCCAAACTGAGTTTTTTGGACCCGAGGAGCAGGCTTTCCACCCGCATCGCTGGCATCAATACGTGGGCGCTTGTGCAATGTCACCCCAAAGTCATGCAATAGGTGGCTGACCGGGAGCTCTTTGATTGTGTGCAATGCATCTTGCAGGAACGCAGCGAGTGGTAAACCCATTTCGTTGAGTACGATATGTTGAATAATGTCATCCGGCGTGCCTATATTCATTTTGCCATGGTGCTGCCATAAGTAACGCATGACATCGTCTAAGCTTTTGGTGTGTTGACTTGCCGCGCGTATGTGCAAATCAAGACACAGCGCGATAACAGCCCCTTTGACATAATAACTGACAATGTTGTTGATGGCGCTAGCATCTTGTTGATAGAACTTGGTCCAGGCGTCAAAGCTTGAGGCTGTGACGGTTTGTTTAAAGCGACCCGCATTACGCTCTAAACGCGTAAGCGTTTGGCCTAATACTTCTAAATAGCTTTCATTGTTGGTCACATGGCTGCGGGTAAGGCTTAAATCGTCGTAGTAACTGGTGAAGCCTTCGTAAATCCATAGTTGGGGAGTATACGCTTCATAACTAAGGTTGCTGGCCTGCAGCGCAGCGGGTTTGGTACGTTTTACATGCCAAGTATGCAGAAATTCGTGGCTGCATAAACTCAAAAAAGTACGATAACCATCAGGCATGTGATCTGCTTGGGCGGTACTGGGTAAATCATCTCTGCTGTAAAGCAGTGCTGTAGAAGACATATGCTCAAGGCCGCCAAAATCTTTGCCTGTTAGCATGGTGATAAACAGATAGCGCTCAACGGGCGGCGTATCGCCGAATAAGGTGAAATGATGGGCGCAGAGTTTACGCAAGTCTGCTGCCATGCGTTGGGTATCGCTGCGGTGTCCGCCGGCCAGAATTAACTCAAAGTGACAGATATGTTCAGCGCTTTGTTGTGAAGAGGTGCTGGCGACTGGGGTAACAACGTCAAAAGGCACGATATCGTAATTTCCCATTAAAATGGGATGGTCTATCAAGTCGTTGTAATTGTCAGCGCAGTAGTCCCCGAAATCGTGATGCTCGGTGGCTCTAGCAAGGGGCAAGGTAGTTGCCACTCGCCAATGCTTACATTGGGCCTGTTCAGGCCTGATTAGGGTCACTAGCACAGGTGCTTCGCGGTGCTCTTTGATCGCTAGGAAAGTACTTGTGCCGTTAAAAAAGGCAAAATCGTCAAATACGTAAGCACTGCGTACCGATAAATCAAACGCGTAAACACTGTAATTTACCGTTATTGGGCCAGAGTTTGCTGGCAGCTTCCAAGTTTGTTTATCTAGTTTATGTATCGATAATGCCTGACCTTGGGCGTCTTGAGCGGATATTTCAACGATATTTTTCGCGAAATCCCTGATCATGTAACTGCCGGGTATCCAAGCGGGTAACGTCAGTTCATGACCATCACTTGAGGGCATATTAATCTGTAATGAGACGTCTAGCATATGCCCGGCAAGAGAAGAAACGTTGAGGGTGTAGTGGATATCAGCAGAATGTTGAAGCATGAACTAAAACCTTAAAAAACATGGAGATGACTGAAGTCGATTCGCATTGAATAAATTCAATTTGAGGATGAATCTTTACGAAAACACTTTATATTAAAGTAAATTTTACGTTAAATGGACAAAGTACAGTTTACTTTGTTTTTGATACTACAGGATATTTGACCTTTGCCACACAATAGCGGGCTATCAAGTGATGATTTATTTAAGCTGCGATCGATGCGACCGGGCATGATTGTAGACTTGCAAATTCACTCGCCAACATTAAAAAGACGAGTAAAAACGGAATTCGTAGGCATAGACGGGAGCCGAAATCTGATCTTCCGATTCCCTGATGAGAACAAGTGGGCAGGTCTTGGTGGCGCAATTTACATGAATAATACTATGATTGTGCGCTGCATTTTAGAAGATGAAACGGGAGAGATAGTCGCATTCAAAGTCAAAATAATCATAGTGATCACCCGGCCATCTAAGTTGGTATTTACCTCATTCCCGGAAAGTATTCAAAGTCACGGTTTACGCGCTGAACAGCGAGCCCAGACACGCATCGCTGCGTTGTTAATTGATAGCCAAGAGCGCAGCCACATAGTACCTTGTTTGGTGCGCGATATTTCGAATCAGGGGTGTATGATCAGTATTGGGCGCGACGCAAAAGGGGTAAAGCCAACTGTGGATCAGGAGCTTGAGTTACTGATACCAAATTCAGAGGGGGATGACATCAGTTTGTCCGGTCATGTGCGAAATAAGAAAGAGGATGATACTCGGCATTATTTCGGGATCCAATTTTGCGATGATGAAAATGACGTGGCCAAGCTGCTGAGCCAACTATTAATCAATACCGGATAGCATTGGCAAAAAGGCGGATAGACGGGACATTAGGTTTTCGGTATCCTCAAGCCAACTGTTAAATTATTGTTAAAAATAGAGCGAGAGTGTACATGCGCCGTATAGAAATCCTGTTGAACGAGTATGGTCACAGCCATACCAATAAGCTCAATATCTTAATTCACGCGATTGCCGTGCCGGCAATTTACTTTGTTACGTTGGGGCTACTGTGGTCTATTCCTCGCCCTGAACTGTTGATGCACTTCGATGTGACGTGGGCGCACATTGCGGTCATTCCAATGCTGGTGTACTACTTTCGATTATCAGGCCCAATTGGGGCCGCTATGACCCTATTGAGCGTCGTGTCTTTATACGGAATTATGCTGATTGAAAGCTCAATATACGAAGTATGGATTGTCTGTTTGGCTATCTTTGTGGTGATGTGGATCCTGCAGTTTGTGGGTCACAAAATCGAAGGTAAAAGCCCGTCCTTTTTCAAGGATGTGCAGTTTTTACTCGTAGGGCCTGCTTGGTGGTGGGTACATTGGCTTAAACGCATGAATATCGCGTACTAAACACCTCATCCCCGTTTTGAGCGATAATAGCTCTCAAGATGCGATAAACGGGGAAGGGCGCACGCCCAACCGTCAGCACTTGCTTCTTCTTTCCCGTATAATCGTGATTTGATTGGATTTTAATGGTGTTTCTTAAATGAAGTGGCAGGCGTTATTTGACACCCGTGAACGAATGTTTTGGACGCTACACACGCTTGGGTGGTGTGGTTTCGCGGTAATTTATTATATAGGTTCTTTCCTGCACGATATGCGCAGTATTTGGCTGTTCGTGATTATCTTAAATGCCTATGCGGGTTGGTTATTGACCATTCCTTTGCGTTACATTTACGCCCGCGCTATGAAGCTCAGCCCGTTGAAAATGTTGATGGTGGTGTTCGTTAGCGTGTATACGATTGCGCTAATGTGGGCATTAGTGAAAAACATCAACTATTGGGAAATATATAAAAAGGGATATCGTCCTGAAGAATGGTACATGTATTTTACCAATACGGTGAATTCCTTAATCATGATTGGCTGCTGGACTGGGCTCTATTTTGGTATTAAAAACTACCAAATGTTGCTTAAAGAAAAACAAAATAGCCTCAGAGCATCCACCATGGCGCATCAAGCACACATCAAGATGTTACGTTACCAGCTTAATCCGCATTTTTTGTTTAATACCTTAAACGCCATTTCGACACTGATTTTAATGAAAGACAACAAAACCGCTGAGTCTATGGTAACTCGCCTCAGCGACTTTTTGCGCTATTCCCTAGATAAAGACCCTATAAAAAAAGTGCCATTACGCCAAGAAATTGAGGCATTAACC
Source organism: Paraglaciecola sp. T6c (assembly GCF_000014225.1). Classification (NCBI taxonomy): domain Bacteria; kingdom Pseudomonadati; phylum Pseudomonadota; class Gammaproteobacteria; order Alteromonadales; family Alteromonadaceae; genus Paraglaciecola; species Paraglaciecola sp. T6c. Next base: position 2,901,624 of record NC_008228.1, on the reverse strand, counting down.
CTTTATTTAGCCATCGAAAAAGTGCGCTTTGAAGACCGTTTGACTGTTATTTGGGACATTCAACCCAGTGCAAATGAAGCATTAGTGCCTAGCTTGATTTTGCAGCCATTAATCGAAAACTCAATTAAATATGCTATTTCAAAATTAGAAGAGGGTGGCTGTATTGCGATTTCAGCTAAAGTATTTGGCCGAGATCTGATGCTAGAAGTGACCGATAATGGGCCAGGGGCGGACATTGAAGAAGGCCAAATGTATCGCGAAAATGGCGTGGGTCTGCAAAATATTCAAGAGCGTTTGGACTCGTTATACAAAAATGATTTCTCTTTTAGTATTTCTAATAGCCAGCCTTCTGGTATAAAAGTGTTTATTCGTATCCCATTTGAGACACAAGAAGCAGTGCATGAAAATTAACACTATTGTTATCGACGACGAGCCTCTAGCGCGCAAAGGCTTAGCGATACGCTTGGGTCAGTTCGAAGAAATTAATCTCGTTGCCCAGTGTAAAAACGGACTTGAAGCGGTGACCCTCATTCCGCAGTTACGCCCAGACCTCATTTTCCTCGATATTCAAATGCCAGGCTTAAACGGCTTTCAAGTGATCAACAAGTTGCGTGAGCTTAACCAGCCTGTACCCATGATTATCTTTGTGACCGCTTATGACACATATGCAATAAAGGCATTTGATGCGCATGCGCTAGATTATGTGCTCAAACCCGTTGATGAGAAACGTTTGCGTGCAGCGGTAGATAAAGTCATCAGTCACGTGATGTTGCACAGTGAGTCAGATCATAAGCAAACGCTGGCCAAAGTAGTGGCTGATTTTACTGGGGACGATTGCGAGGATATTTTACGCCGATTAGCCAGTGGTGAAGCGCTCAATACCACGCAATACGGTGATGTGTTAGCGATTAAAGATGGCACAGAAGTAACGCGTGTCGCCGTCGCTGAAATTCAATGGATAGATGCCGCTGGCGATTACATGTGTGTACATGCGCTAGAGCAAACACATATTATGCGCCGTACCATGAAAGAGTTAGAAGAAGAGTTGGATCCGCGCATATTCGTAAGAGTGCATCGCTCAGCCATAGTGAATATCAAATATGTGCAAAAACTCGTCAGTCATATCAGTGGCGAATACCACTTAATTTTATCCAATGGTACCGAGTTAAAGGTCAGCCGAAGCCACAGGGATAACGTTAAGAATATGATTAATAGCTAATATTTAGTAACAATCAGAGTAGAGTGAGTAGGCGAAATTGTCACGACTTCGAGTGGCTAAATGGTTATATTCGGGTATTAGTTCACCTGCGTGATTGAGACAGACATGAATAAATTAATTTTAGTCGTTTTTACCCTTGGTATGCTACTTACAGGGTGTAGCTCAAAGTTCGCTTATAACAATATAGATTGGCTAATGTATTGGTACATAGACGACTACGTGGAGCTGGATAAAAGTCAGAAATCACTTTTAGATAACCACGTTGAACAATGGATGCATTGGCATCGTCAAGACGAACTGAGTGAGTATAAAGCGCACCTACAAACGGTTTATCAACAGGTTTCTGCGGGGCATGTTAACAAGGCCCAGTGGTTGAATCATTTTGAAGAAGGCAAACAGCATTGGGTACGCTTTAGAGATCATGTTAGTCCTGAACTTGTTAATTTAGCCCCAAAATTAACCGATGAACAAGTCAACGATCTGTTTGCTCAAATACAGAAGCAAAATGAAGAGCGCATTGAAAAACGCGCGGATCGCACATTTGACGAACGATTAGAAAAGAACATTGAAGATACTCAGGATAACGTTAAAGAGTTCATAGGAAAGCTAAGCAAAGCACAAAAAGAGATAGTGGTGAATTACGCTGATGACTTTAAAAGTAGCTTTGATTTATGGATGGATTATCGTCAACGTATCCAGCAGGCTGCCTACGATATGTTACTCAACTCGCGCCATGAAGAAGACTTTACGTCGCGCTTTTTAGCGCTTTTGTCCCACCCTGAGCAATACCAAAGTGACGAACTGATGGCTATATCAGCCCATAACAATCAAGTGTACGCATCGATGCTTGAGGCATTAGGCCAATCGCTAAGCCCAAAGCAAAAGAAAAAGGCCCTCAATGAAATCGACGATTTAATTGAGGACATAAGCGACTTGCAAGAAGATTGATAGCCGTTGCCGTGCGCAAAGTTACCGAGTATTGAAAGTTGCCGAGTATTGAAAGTTACCGAGCACAGAAACACCGAGAGTAATACTATAGCGTGCACTGCAATGGCTCGTAGCGATTTTACTGTTCAGCGCTACTGAGATACTTGAGCGCTAAAACATTTCTTCTTGAGGTAACCAGGCGCCAGCGTTAACCAATTCGCTTATAAGCTGTACCCAAAAGTGATTGATCGTGACAGCGGTGCCCTTATCACTGTGCAAATCAAATTGCCACGAAGCCGATTGAAGAAATGCTCGCACTGCTTGAGCATGCTCCGGTGGAGCAAAAAATGCTTGGCCTTCAATAAAGAACTCCAATGATGTGTTCTCATCCGATTGCGCTAAGTAAATAGGGCGTATGCCAGGTTGACGCTCAAACACTGTTTGCTGTTGGAATAATACTAATATTTCTTGTAAAGAATAATCTGGGTTGTGTTGCTCATCGTAACCCTGATTTAGTTGAGTATCACTGAAGTGAGAAGTCAGCCAACGCGTGAAATCAGGGGAGTCGATAGCGTCATGCAGCATATTCCGGAAACTATGTATTTCCTCTTGTGCTAATTCACTGGGATCAAATCTAGGGGTTAATCCTTTGTCTTGGTAGCGTTTTTTAAATATGCCTAAATCGATACTGTAATCCGCTAGTGACGAGAGTAAATCTTGTTGGGTCGGCGCGCGAAAGCCTACTGAATAATTCATGCAGTCTTCTAATGCGACACCATTATGTGGGCAACCTGCCGGGATATATAGCATATCTCCCGAATGCAGTACCTCATCTATGATAGGGGTAAATCCCTGTATTTGACTGAGATCTGGATGGGGGTGGTAAGTTGAATACTCGCCTCGTTTACCCGCTTGCCAGCGCCTGCTGCCTTTACCTTGAATAATAAATACATCGTATTGGTCCAAATGAGGACCTACGCCGGCCCCGGTATTGGAAAAGCTCACCATTAGATCGTCTAAGCGCCAGTAGGGGATAAAATTAAACATGCGAATAAGGGCGTCAGCTTCATCAACATGTTGATCAACACTTTGTACTAACAGACTCCAGCTACCTTGGCAGGCATGTTCGAAGTCACTGATTGGCCCGTGTTGAACGTGCCAGTTGGCATTTTCAGATGACACTATTCGCGAATCTATCCTTGGGTCTTGGGCTAAGCCCGCGAGCTCATTTTCATCAAGAGGGTCTACAAATTGCGAAAATGCCCCTTTAAACACGACTGGGCGTTTTTGCCAGTGAGAGTCTAAAAATAGTGTTGGATCAAAGTTATCAAATACGTACATCGTGTGAAAAACCCTTGTGCCTTATAACGTTATAGTGCGCTGAAAATAGGATGAATGGAAAAGGGGTTATTCAATTTCCCCAAGCAACCAATAGGTTTTAATTTGCCCCAATCCTTTGATCTTGACTTCACCTCGTGGCTCGAAACAATATTTATGCTTTGCCATTTCGTAGGTAGACTGGGTCACTTGAATCTGGTCGGTTCGACCGTGGCTTTCCATTCTGGCCGCTAGGGTAACAGCTTCACCCCACAAATCGTAACAGAATTTGCTGCGACCAATAACGCCTGCTACGACTTCCCCTGAGCCAATACCAATACGTAGCCCAGTGGTTAAGTGATATTTATGTTGTAGTGCGCTAAAGGCGTCTTTTACCGCTAACGCATAAGCGCAACATTGCACCGCATGGGCGTTGTTGATGTCAGGCACACCAGCTGCTGCCATGTAGCCATCGCCAATGGTCTTTATTTTTTCCAATCCATGATGTTCACTTAATCGATCGAATTGACTAAAAACGTCGTCGAGTAAGTCGACCAACGCTTGCGCCTTAAGTGTTTTTACGAGCAAGCTGAAATTTTCGAGATCGAGAAAGCATATTGAGACTTGATCATATTGGTCAGCGATTTTACCTTGTACGGTTTTTAAGCGCTGGGCGATGGGGCGCGGCAAAATATTAAGCAGTAGTGCCTCTGAGCGTTGATTGGCCATGAAAAGCTTTTGCTGAGTTCGCGTCATATTTCGTCCAACATGCATACTGGCTAAGGTGCAGGATAAGGCGAGAAAAACGGCACTGGAAAAACTGGCGACCTGATGGTATTCAGATAAATATTGCGGGTTAACTTGCCAAATGTAATATCCATCAATCAAAAGAAAAACAACGACGTGAGACTCGATACATACCCACATGGCGATAGTTTGGGCGTTAAAGATAAAAGGGCAAATGAACACGCCCAACAGTAAATAGTAATGTACGTTCACATTAGCTTGCCAGATAACACTTGACCACGCGATGTAGCTGATAAATAGACCAACCAAGATGAATTTTGCCTCGCGTTGCAAGCCCGTACGATTCAGAAGGGGAACGAGACAAAAAAGCGCACCATGACTTACGACTAAGGTTATTTTATATCCGCCACCGAAGTGCCAATAATAAACAATAATGGGCACTTGCAACAAAAGTACAAATATCACCATTAGGCTGATGATATTGCTTATCCGCGTTGGGTTAATATCAGCCGTTGTATTTTGAGGAATGCCACACCAAATCCATGCGTGCAATAATTGAGTGACCATAGGGTCTTCCGTTTGACCATGAGGAATTGAGTATAGGCTAAAAAGGTGGGGTGTAAATTTGGGCGTTCAGGGGGCCTAGCAGTGCGATAAGACACGAAAGAGGGGAATGATTTCCCCTCTAATAATCTGCATCTTAAATCTGGTTTACAAGCTCAACAGCTTGGCCGATGTAATTGGAAGGCGTCAGTGCTTTGAGCTGCGTTTTCGCTTCGTCTGGCAATTCGAGTCCATCGATAAACTCAGCCATGATTTGCTGATTTACTTTCTTGCCACGGGTTAATTCTTTGAGTTTTTCATATGGCTTTTCAATGCCATAACGACGCATAACGGTTTGAATCGGCTCTGCGAGTAATTCCCAGTTGTTGTCTAATTCATCCAGTAAACTCTGCTCATTCACTTGTAGCTTGCTGATCCCTTTCAGGGTGGCTTGGTAGGCAATGATGGCATAACCCACACCAACACCTAAGTTTCGTAGCACCGTTGAGTCAGTTAGATCGCGCTGCCAGCGAGATACAGGAAGTTTAGTGGCTAAGTGACCAAACAAAGCGTTGGCTAAGCCCAAATTACCTTCTGAGTTTTCAAAATCGATAGGATTCACTTTATGGGGCATAGTGGAAGAGCCAATTTCCCCCGCGATGGTTCTTTGCTTAAAGTGACCTAATGCAATATAACCCCAAACATCACGGTTAAAATCAATCAATATGGTGTTGAAACGTGCAATGGCATCGAATAATTCAGCGATATAATCATGGGGTTCAATTTGCGTGGTGAAAGGGTTCAATGTCACGCCTAAGCTAGCCACGAACTCTTCTGCAAACTGCGCCCAATCAAGACTAGGGTACGCGGATAAATGCGCGTTATAGTTACCTACGGCGCCGTTTACTTTACCGAGCACCGCGACATTGGCAATTTGGTTACGCTGGCGCTCTAGACGATACGCAACGTTGGCCATTTCTTTGCCCATAGTAGTGGGTGAAGCGGGTTGACCGTGGGTACGTGCCATCATCGGAATATTCTGATATTCCTTGGCAAGGCGTTTAAGCTCGCTAATTAATTTGTCACTGTAGGGCAAGATAATGCTATCGCGCGCTTCTTTAAGCATCAGTGCGTGTGACATATTGTTGATGTCTTCTGAGGTACACGCAAAGTGAATGAATTCATTTACTGCATTCAGCTCTGCGTTATCCGCTACTTGTTCTTTTAGAAAGTATTCAACCGCTTTAACATCATGGTTCGTGGTGCGCTCAATTTCTTTGATACGCCCTGCGTGGCTTTCATCAAACGTGGCCACTATGTTATCGAGTAATGTATTTGCCTCAGCGCTAAAGGCTGGTACTTGCTCGATAGATGCAGTTGACGCTAACTTTTGTAACCAGCGAACTTCAACTTGTACCCGATACTTTAGTAAACCGAACTCACTGAATATACTGCGTAATTCTGCTGTTTTTTCAGCGTAGCGCCCGTCAATGGGGGATACGGCGGTTAATGCGGATAACTGCATGAAATGTGTGCTCCTAACGTGATTGGTTAATTTGCGCTAATGCTTGTTCAGCGCACTCTAAAATGCGCTGCCGGTTGAATAATACTTGTCGGCGTTTACCGCCGAGCTGTCGCCACAATACAGCTGAGCGCAGACCTGCTAATAACAGAGCTCGCACCTTATGTTGATTATCACTTTGCTTGAGCAGCTCTGGGTCGCCAGATACTTGAATTTTCGCGGTAACAGGGCTAACAACATCACTGTATATACTGGCCAAATTAGACAGCATTTGCCCTTCAAACAAATCTAAGTGAAGTTGTTGGCGTTTTATATGATTAATTCTGTCGCCCAATTCATTCATCCGCTTAGCTGAGCGGGCTAACTTGCGCTCAATACTCAGCAAATTAGCGATATAGCGAGTAATTTCTGTGTCTTTTGGGGTCGCGCTATTCCCTAGTTGCGCACGCAGCATGTCAAATCCGATTTTTAAATTGCCGATTTGGCCATACACCTGTTCGGTATTATCTGGTTCGGTGATGATGATGCTTTCAATGCTCGCTTTGAATGCCTGCTCGTCGCACGTTCCATGCTTAGACACTTGTTTAACTAATGCTGCCGCTTGGCATACACCTGCTAATGCCAGACTTCTTTCTATTTCGCTGGTGTTTAAATTCTTCTTGTTCGAGTTTTGCATTAACGAATATAGCTCTCTATTATCCCGCCACCTAAGCAGACTTCATTTAAGTAAAACACGGCCGATTGCCCAGGAGTCACTGCTTTTTGTGGCTCATCGAACATAACACGCACGTTGCCGTCAGGTTCTGGTGTTAGTGTGCAGGCAATGTCTTCCTGGCGATAACGTGTCTTAACACTGCATTTCATTGGCGAGGTAGGTCCCGTTCGGTCGACCCAGTGCAATTGATTGGCGATTAAACCGTTAGAGTAAAGGCGAGGGTGGTCTGCACCTTGTCCAACAATCAAAACGTTACGCGCCATGTCTTTGTCAACCACGTACCATGGATCGTCACCGAACTCTTTCATGCCACCTATCATTAGCCCTTTGCGTTGACCCAAGGTGTGATACATCAGCCCCTGATGCTGGCCAATTTCTTGGCCTTCTGGCGTTTCGATAACGCCGGGCTGCGCAGGGAGGTACTGGGATAGAAAATCAGTGAATTTACGCTCACCAATAAAGCAAATGCCGGTGCTGTCTTTTTTATCGTGGGTGATAAGCCCTTGTTCTTGAGCAATTTCGCGTACTTGTGGTTTTTCTATATCACCAATTGGGAATAACGTCTGACCAACATGCTGTTCGCCTAAGGTATACAAAAAGTAGCTTTGGTCTTTGTTGTCATCCATACCGCGAAGCATTTGCCAATGGCCATCCACTTCACGGCGGCGCACATAATGTCCAGTCGCGATGTAATCGGCTTCAAGTTCTTCTGCGGCGAATTCAAGAAACGCTTTAAACTTAATTTCTTTGTTGCACATGATATCCGGATTCGGCGTGCGCCCTGATTTGTATTCCTCAAGGAAATATTCAAACACGTTGTCCCAGTACTCTGCCGCAAAGTTAATTTGATGCAATACTATGCCGAGCTTATCTGCAACTGCTTGAGCGTCTTTTAGATCGTCAGCCGCTGCGCAATATTCATCATTGTCGTCTTCTTCCCAATTCTTCATGAAAAGGCCTTCAACTTGATAGCCTTGCTGCAGCAAGATATAGGCTGAAACAGAAGAATCGACACCACCTGACATACCAACAATAACCTTTTTCTGGCTATTACTGGCTAACTCGGTAGCACTAAGGGAATGAATATAAGGCATGATAAATAGTAAAGTCTCAGTAAAAATGGTGGCGAATTCTAGCAAATAACCGCGCATAGATCATCTGCATTGTAAGCATAATATGTGACATTATGTTGTACGGGTGATGCTAATCGAGTTCCACATATTGACCGGTATCGATGCCGTCTAGCGTCCAATTTCCGATTCGATAGCGAACTAGTCTAAGGGTAGGGAAGCCGATATGGGCAGTCATGCGTCTAACTTGGCGGTTTTTACCTTCGCTAATGGTGATAGATAGCCAACTGGTTGGAATGGACTGCCGAAAACGCACCGGCGGTGTGCGGGGCCATAAGGCGGGTTCGGGCATTGATTCAACCTTAGCAGGGCGAGTCAACCCATCTTTTAGTTCTACTCCGTCACGCAATGCTTGTAACTGTCGTTCTTGTGGGATCCCTTCCACTTGGACCCAATAGGTTTTTGACGTTTTCTTTTTAGGGTCGGTAAGTTTGCTTTGTAGTTTACCGTCATTAGTGAGTACAAGTAGACCTTCGCTGTCTTTATCTAAACGTCCGGATGCATAAATATCAGGAATAGGGATAAAATCCTTCAGGGTTTGTCTACCAGTGGCATCGGTAAATTGGGTTAAGACATTAAAGGGTTTATTAAAAAGTACAATTTTTGTACGGCTGGCGGGTGTTTTTGGCTTTTTATATTGATCAATGTTCATTTCTTGTAACTTATTATGAATAAAACAGCTGAGTTATTTTGCACTCTGGCACGAATTGTTTATTATCTTCGGGCGAAATTTTCAATCTCACTTTACCTGATGTCAGGATCGGATGTGTTAATTCCTGATAAATTTACTAAATGACCGCTATTTAGCAGCAGCCAATGTGCTTTATATCAGTCTACACTAATCCGGTAGCTCTCTACCGCAACATTTGAGGTATATAATGACAACTCAGAAGTCAAAGATTATCTATACGAAAACTGATGAAGCTCCCGCGCTGGCAACATACTCATTGCTACCAATAGTTGAGTCGTTCGCTTCATCTGCTGACATTGAAATCGAACTTAGCGATATATCATTAGCAGCACGTATTTTGGCCAATTTTGCTGATTATTTGAGTGACGAGCAGAAAGTACCTGATGCCCTAGCAGAGTTGGGCGAGCTCACACAAGACGCAGCAACGAATATCATTAAGTTACCTAATATCAGTGCTTCTAAGCCACAACTTAAAGCTGCTATAAAAGAATTGAACGATAAAGGGTTCAATGTACCGGCTTACCCCGAAGACCCAGCGACTGATGAAGAAAAAGACATCGAAGCGCGTTACTCTAAAGTATTAGGCAGTGCCGTAAACCCAGTGCTTCGTGAAGGTAACTCTGACCGCCGTGCCCCTAAAGCAGTAAAAAGCTATGCACGCAAAAATCCACATTCAATGGGAGCGTGGAGCCAAGCGTCACAAACTCATGTTGCCCACATGCGCGGCGGTGATTTTTACTCAGGTGAAAAGTCTGTAACGGTGAAAAACGCCGGTCATGTGCGCATCGAATTCACTGACAATAACGGTCAAGTAAACGTATTGAAGCCACGAGTTGATTTGCTTGCTGGCGAAGTGATTGATGGCATGTTTATGAGCAAGAAAGCCCTTTGTGATTTCTTCGAAGAACAAATTGAAGATGCAAAGCAAACCGGTATTCTTTTCTCATTGCATGTTAAAGCGACCATGATGAAGGTGTCTCACCCGATTGTATTTGGTCACTGTGTTAAAGTGTTCTACAAGAAATTATTTGAAAAGCACGCTGCGTTATTTGAAGAATTAGGTGTTGATGCTAACAATGGTTTGGGCAGTGTTTATGACAAGATAGCCACTTTACCCGAGTCTCAGCGCGCTGAAATTCAAAAAGATATTAATGCCTGCTACGCTGACCGTCCTCCTATTGCGATGGTTAACTCAGATAAAGGTATTTCTAACCTTCACGTACCAAGTGACGTAATCGTTGATGCTTCAATGCCAGCAATGATCCGTTCTTCTGGGCAAATGTGGGGTCCTGATGGAAAACTGCATGATACTAAAGCGGTTATCCCAGAAAGCACTTACGCGACTATCTATCAAGAGATGATCAACTTCTGTAAAACCCACGGTGCATTTGATCCCACCACTATGGGATCTGTCTCAAACGTTGGTTTGATGGCGCAAAAAGCGGAAGAATACGGCTCTCACGACAAAACATTTGAAATGACAGGTGCTGGTAAAGTACGTGTTATTGATCAAGACGAAAATGTGTTGATTGAGCATGACGTAGAAGAGGGCGATATTTGGCGTATGTGTCAGGCGAAAGACGCGCCTATCCAAGATTGGGTTAAACTAGCAGTTAACCGCGCGCGCCAATCTGGCGACCCGGCAATTTTTTGGTTAGATGATGAGCGTGCTCATGATGCTCAGCTAATCGAAAAAGTGAATACCTACTTGAAAGATCACGATACAGAAGGCTTGCACATTGAGATAATGGCGCCTGTGCGTGCTATTCGTTATTCAATGGAACGCGCCCTTCGTGGATTAGACACGATTTCTGTAACAGGTAACGTTTTACGCGACTACCTAACAGATTTGTTCCCTATTCTTGAATTGGGTACCAGTGCAAAAATGTTGTCTATCGTACCTTTGATGGCCGGTGGTGGTTTGTTTGAAACAGGCGCTGGCGGTAGTGCTCCTAAGCACGTTCAGCAGTTTGTTGAAGAAGGTCACCTACGTTGGGATTCACTCGGTGAGTTTTTAGCGATTGCTGTATCAATTGAAGATTTGGCAATCAAAAATGACAATGCGAAAGCGAAAGTATTGGCTAAAGCATTAGATGCCGCGACCGAGAAATTGCTAAACGAAGGTAAATCACCTCAGCGTAAAGCAGGACAACTTGATAACCGAGGCAGTCATTTCTATCTTGCGATGTATTGGGCTGAAGCGTTGTCGACGCAAGCTGAAGATGCGTCATTAGCGGCTAAATTTGCGCCATTGTTCAAAGCGCTTAGCAGCAACGAAGCTAAAATTGTTGCTGAGATTGATGCAACTCAAGGTTCGCCAGAAAACATTGGTGGGTATTACTACCCAGATGATGCATTGCTAACCCAAGCAATGTGCCCAAGTGCAACATTGAACACCATTCTAAAAGATTATAAATAAAAATTTTTAATTAAGCATAAAAAAGCAGACCTTCAGGTCTGCTTTTTTTATGACCAATCTTTTATTGTTCGGGCTCACCGTTAAAGTCGATGTTTTCAGCGTGTAGACCCTTAGGCCCTTGCTGCACATCATACTTAACTTCTTGCCCGGCTTTCAACGAGCGGTAACCTTCCATTTGGATAGTTGAGTAATGAGCAAAAATATCATCACCACCATCTTCTGGAACGATAAAACCAAACCCTTTTGCGTTGTTAAACCATTTTACTTTGCCAACAGCCATACTTCTGCTTCCTTTTAATCCCTTGAACTGACGCATATTTATCCCCACAATGAACCATGGGAAAGGCGAAAATGTTAAAATAACAGATGTCGCACTAGAAAATGTAGATTTTTTAACCTGTTTTTGTCAAGGGTAAATTGATAAATAAACGAATGTTAATAAAACTGCAAAATTTGCACTAAGGGCACTATTCTTCTTATTATGAGCAAAGACAACACAATAAACATAGAGCGTGAAAAGCAGCTAGACACGGTTAAGCAAAAGTTAGCGCCACCACCCATGTATAAAGTTTTGCTGAATAACGATGATTACACACCGATGGATTTCGTGATCGAAGTATTGGTTAGGTTTTTCAACTTGGACTCAGAAAAAGCCCATCAAATTATGTTGACCGTGCACTATCGAGGTCGAGCAGTATGCGGGGTTTACACCGCCGAGATTGCCGAAACAAAAGTAATGCAAGTCACCCAGTATGCCAAGAAGCATCAACACCCGTTGATGTGCACTATGGAACAGGTTTAGCGCAGTAAGAGGGTCTAAAAATGTTAAATAAAGAATTAGAACAAACGTTAAATGAAGCGTTTATCTTTGCTCGAGAGCATAGACACGAGTTCATGACAGTCGAGCACCTTCTGTTGGCTTTGCTTGACAATGGCTCTGCAACCGAAGCACTACAGGCGTGTGGTGCAAATGTCGATATTATCAAAAAAGAGTTAACCGATTTTGTAAAAGACACTACGCCACTATTACTTGAGGACGCAAATAACGAACGCGAGACTCAGCCCACTTTGGGTTTTCAGCGCGTATTGCAACGTGCGGTATTTCACGTTCAATCTTCGGGTAAAGAAGAAGTGACAGGAGCCAACGTTCTGGTTGCTATTTTTAGCGAGCAGGAATCGCAGGCAGTATATATTCTGAAAAAAGCCGATGTTACTCGCCTTGATGTGGTTAACTTTATCTCCCACGGCGTGTCCAAGAATGATGAAGAGACACCGCATTCTATTGAGCAGGACGAAGAGGGCGCAGGTCAAGAATCTGGTTCGTCTATGCTAGATCAGTATTCCACGAATCTAAATGAGCTCGCCAAAGAGGGAAAAATTGATCCTCTGATTGGGCGTGACTTTGAGGTGGAGCGCAGTATTCAAATACTCTGTCGTCGCCGAAAGAACAATCCTTTATTGGTCGGTGAAGCAGGGGTAGGTAAAACAGCGATTGCGGAAGGCTTAGCCTTTAGAATTGTTCACAATGATGTGCCTGACGTCATCGCTAACGCCGTAATTTACTCTCTGGACATGGGTACCCTCTTAGCGGGCACTAAATACCGTGGTGACTTCGAGAAGCGCCTTAAAGGGATATTGAAAGAGTTAGCTAAGGATCCCGATGCAATTTTGTTTATTGACGAAATTCACACCATCATTGGTGCGGGTGCAGCATCTGGCGGAGTCATGGATGCATCAAACCTATTAAAGCCCAAATTAAGTAGCGGAGAGCTGCGCTGTATGGGCTCGACCACGTATCAAGAGTACCAAGGTATTTTTGAGAAAGATCGTGCATTAGCACGTCGCTTCCAGAAAGTGGATGTTATCGAACCGTCAGTGGCTGATACCACAAAAATATTGATGGGCCTTAAGTCTCGCTATGAGGAGCATCACAGTGTGCGCTTCACGCAGAAAGCGATTCGCGCCGCGGCAGAGTTGTCAGCGAAATACATCAATGAACGCCACTTGCCAGATAAAGCAATTGACGTAATGGATGAGGCTGGGGCAAGTCAGCGCTTATTGCCGCCCTCGAAACGCAAGAAAACCATTGGTGTGACGGATATTGAGCACATCATTTCAAAAATTGCGCGTATCCCTGAAAAGTCTGTGTCATCCAGTGACAAAGAATCGCTGAAAAATCTTGATAGAGATTTAAAGTTGGTGGTGTTTGGTCAAGATCAAGCAATCGATACATTAACTGACGCTATCCGTTTGTCTCGAGCGGGCCTCGGTGCAGAAACCAAGCCGATTGGTAGCTTTTTGTTTGCTGGCCCAACGGGGGTTGGTAAAACGGAAATTACCCAACAGCTTTCAAATATTATGGGCGTTGAGTTATTACGCTTCGATATGTCTGAATACATGGAACGTCACGCAGTGAGCCGTTTAATTGGTGCGCCCCCAGGGTATGTAGGCTTTGATCAAGGCGGGTTACTGACGGATGCTGTGATTAAGCACCCTCATTCTGTAGTGCTGCTGGATGAAATTGAAAAAGCCCATTCAGACGTGTTTAACATCCTATTGCAGGTAATGGACCACGGAACACTGACAGACAACAATGGCCGTAAAGTGGACTTCCGCAATGTTATTTTGGTCATGACCACGAATGCTGGGGTACAAGAAACTATTCGTAAATCGATTGGTTTCAAGCAACAAGATCATAGCCATGATGCAATGTCTGAAATCAATAAAGTGTTTACCCCCGAGTTTAGGAACCGTTTAGACGCGATTGTGTGGTTCAATCACTTGGAGCAAGACGTGATATTGCAAGTCGTTGATAAGTTTATTATTGAGCTGCAAGTTCAGTTGGATAACCAAGGTGTATCTTTGGAAGTAACAAACGAAGCAAGGCAGTGGTTAGCGCAAGAAGGCTATGATAGAAACATGGGCGCGCGTCCTATGTCTCGTGTTATTCAACAGCAGGTCAAGAAAGAGCTTGCCAGTGAATTGCTGTTTGGTGAACTTAGCCAGGGTGGAAGCGTCAAGATTTCGTTGAAGAACAAGAAACTGGTTTTCACTTTCAAAGCGTTGAAAGAAGAGAAATCTGAAGCCTAGAGAGCTGAGCAGGTAAGTGTGAGGGCCAAACGGCCCTCACCACTAAATTACAGACATAGAAAAAGGCCCAATGTTTTAGCAACATTGGGCCTTTTCTTTTACTGTATTCTAACGAGCGCGGTAAATAATACGCCCTTTAGATAAATCATATGGCGTCATTTCACATGTTACTTTGTCGCCTGTTAAGATGCGGATATAGTTCTTACGCATCTTTCCTGAAATATGTGCAGTAACAACGTGACCGTTTTCTAATTCGACACGAAACATAGTATTTGGAAGGGTATCCAACACTGTACCTTCCATTTCAATACAATCTTCTTTCGCCATGTAGCTCTGTTACCTCTGTAAATAATAAGTCTCAAAAATGCCGCGCAGATTTTGCCCAATAACGACGGCCGTGTAAAGCTTTACCAGTCTTTTTTTGAAATTAGCTGCCATTTTTGCTCAATAAAGCGCTCGTGGGGCAAAAAATTGCGCTTATACTGCATCTTCTGACAGTTATCGATTTGATAGCCTAAATATAAATGTTGTTTGTTTAACCGCTTGGCTATCGAAATTTGCTGCAATACCGCGAACGTACCTAACGAGCGCTCAGCTAAAGAAGGTTCGAAAAACGTGTACACTGCTGAAAGTGCGTTTTCCAATGCGTCAGTTACAGCAATGCCGACCAATTCACCTGACAAGTGTAACTCAATGTAAAGTGGGTCTAACCAATCACCATGGGCAAAGCTTGCGTATTGCTCTGGCGTGGCAGGGTACATGCTGCCGTCTTGGTGCCGCGTATTGATGTATTTCTCATATAAGGAGTAATAGTGGGCTTTGTCTTGCTCACTGAGTACGACCGTTATATCGCTGTTACGTTTGAGGATACGCTTTTGGCCTTTGGATGGTGCGAAGTCAGCTACTGGCACGCGAATAGCCTGACAAGCAGTGCAGGCGCCACAATGGGGGCGGTAAACCTGAGCACCACTTCGGCGAAAACCAGCGGCCATTAGCATTTCATAATAGGTGTTGTGCTCTGTTTCCTCTGCGTACACGAGCAGTGTTTCCTGCTCATCAGGCAAGTAACTGCAAGGAAAACTCTGACTAATTCCAAATTTCATTATGGTTGCGTTAATTCTCTAGGAAGCCACAACGATTGATCCATTGGGTGTTTCACTGCTTCTTTGAGCCTGTTCAAAAACTCAGCCCTTGGCATTTCGATGCATCCTAGGCTAGCCAAATGATCATTCTGTAACTGACAATCAATAAACTCACAGCCGTTTAGGCGTAAAAGTTCCACTAAGTAAAACATAGCAAGCTTGGACGCATTCGTCGCATAGTGAAACATTGATTCACCGCAAAATACATTACCGGGGGTAACACCATATAAGCCGCCAACGAGTTCTTCATCATCCCATACTTCAATTGAGTGCGCGCCACCGCAGCGATGCAATTCTATGTAGGCATTGATCATGTCATCCGTGATCCAAGTTCCCGAAGATTGCCGTTTTACTTTGGCGCATGCATATATAACTTCATCAAAGCGCCGATTGACTGTGACGCGCAATGGTGTTTTTCGAATAAATTTCCTTAAGCTCTTCGACACGCTAAAATTATCTAAAGGCAAAATGCCTCGCGGGTCTGGTGACCACCATAAAATTGGTTCATTGGCACTGAACCAAGGAAATATACCTTGCTGATAAGCATGTAATAAGCGGTTTACCGACAAATCACCGCCAAAAGCGAGCAGGCCGGGAGGATCAGTTAACGCGTGAGCTGGCGGGGGGAAATGCAAGGATTTATCTAATTGAAACAGTTCAATCATACTGACTCAGTGAAGTAAAAGGCCTCATGTGAGGCCTTATCTGTAGAACGTTTATAGGGCGTCTAAGAATTTCTCAGCATCTAGTGCTGCCATACATCCTGTGCCAGCTGATGTAATGGCTTGGCGATATACATGGTCACTTACATCACCTGCAGCAAATACACCCTCAACACTGGTTTGTGTTGCATTACCGGCGGTGCCACTGTTCACTTTGATATACCCGTCTTTCATCTCCAATTGGCCTTCAAATATCCCCGTATTCGGTTGATGACCAATAGCAACAAACAGCCCCATTACATCTAGCTCTTTACTTTCATCAGAGGTGGTCGACTTGATGCGCACACCCGTGACGCCCATTTGGTCGCCAAGCACTTCATCAAGCGTGCTATTCAAGTGTAGGGTTACGTTGCCGTTCTCTGCTTTATCTAATAAGCGTTGAGATAGTATCTTTTCGCTTCTAAAGGTGTCACGTCTATGAATAACATGCACTTCTGATGCGATATTAGATAAATAAAGTGCTTCTTCAACGGCTGTGTTACCGCCGCCAATCACAGCAACTTTTTGGTTACGATAGAAGAAACCATCACAAGTAGCACAGGCCGAAACACCTTTACCCATAAATGCTGTTTCTGATTCCATTCCTAAATATTTTGCGGACGCCCCAGTGCAAATAATCAGTGAATCACAAGTGTAGGTACCTGCATCACCCACTAAGGTGAACGGGCGTTTTGTCAGATCTGTTTTATTGATGTGATCAAAAATGATTTCAGTATCGAATTTTTCAGCGTGCTGCTGCATACGAACCATTAAATCAGGACCTGTTAGCCCTTCAGCATCGCCGGGCCAGTTCTCTACTTCAGTTGTCGTGGTTAATTGCCCACCTTGCTGAATGCCAGTTAACAGTACAGGGTTTAAGTTTGCGCGCGCCGCATAAACAGCAGCCGAGTAACCCGCAGGACCCGAGCCTAAAATAAGTAATTTTACGTGTCTTGATTCAGACATGAATGTCTCCAAAGTAATTTTGTGGGCGATTTTATGCAATAGCGCCAATGAGGTAAAGCGGTTCTCTTTTTATTACGCATAGAAATGCGTCTATACAGGTAACTTTCAATCTTTATGATATGAAAAATTAACTATAAGTAATATTTCATTGTTATTTAGGCCGAACTAATCCTAAGGATAACTTTCTAAACAGTGATCTTTTCGCTAATATTCTGAGTAGCTCTGAAGTGGGCATGTAATTTTATTAAGTAGGTTATCATGGCACAAACCGTATTTACTTTATTTAAAGATGGCCAGCAATATATGCAAACTTGGCCAATTAAAAAGGAACTGTATCCACTGTTTCCTGAATGTCGGGTTATTTCCGCCACTAAATTCGCCATTAAAACCATGCCACCTTTGGCAGTACTAACTGTCGCATCTGCTTATTCAATTACTGGGGTAGAGACCTTGCCTAATGCTGTGGCCATGGGTATTTTCTTTTTATCTATCCCCGTACAAGGACTGTTGTGGTTAGGCCATCGGGCTAATCAATGGCTTCCCCCTATGACCTCGAGTTGGTATCGCGATATCCATCAAAAGATGCTACAGCAAGGTTGTAAAGTTGGGGGGGCTAAATCTCGTCCGAAATACAAAGAGCTTGCTGTTTTACTCAAAACTGCATTTGACGATCTCGATAAGGCCTTTACTCAGCGCTGGTTCTAATCGTTTTTTGTTTCTGCGCAAATCAACACGCTATGACACTGGCGGCAAATATACTGTTGCTGCTGCCGTTTAACTTTGTTGTGCCGTCTTATGCTGAGCTGAACTTCACCACATGCGCATCGATAGAGAAATCGCTTTCCGCTCACTTTAGTCACATCCATTTGATGGTAGGTATGGCCTGTTAACCCAAATATTTGTTGCATTATCCCTCGCCACTCTTTGCCGTGTGGCTTCACTCGCCCATAGAGGTTAAATACCACTAAATGTGCGACTTCATGGGGCACTACCTCGTTGATGAATGTAGTGTAATTGTCTGTCAAAAGAACCGGATTAAAACGCAACTCGTTCGATTGCAAGCGTGCACAACCGGCTATTCTACCTCTTTGGTTAAAGTGTATCTTAGGCATAGCTAGGTTGCTTTGCAGTTGCGTATTTGCTTGCTCCATGCAAATACGCACGCGTTCTACAACATTGCTTTGCATGTCTATCTGATTAAGTGAGGTAGTGGGGATGGAAGCCGTGTTCATTATCGGGCGCTTAGTGTGCACTTATGAAGTAGAATGGTTTGAGGAATAATTAGCAGGCCAATGTATTATTCAATAAAAATAACACATTGACGCGGCTAAAAGATTTACTAAATATCGCAGGTTAGGCAAAAAGCGTAAACGCCCCGAGGATCATTAAGTTTTGCTACATTATCGAAATCGGCTGTTACTTTGTTGATCAGGCTCATTAGCTTACTGTCACTTTGAGCAAACTGGGTCCTCGCTAACACAACAGAGGCATTTGAGAATAACTCTTTCCAAAATAACTCACTGCTATTTAAAGAGCGCTCTACATAGGTGACGTCATACTCTGATAAATTAGCGCGGGCTGCCGCCGCAGAGACTGCGTCATCAATATAGCCGAGGTGGTCGACCAAGTTTAATTTCAAAGCGGTCTCACCAATCCACACACGACCTTGCGCTATGTTGTCCACCGATTCCTTGCTCATGTGACGTTCCTCAGCCACCAAAGATATAAATTGATCGTAGCCATGCTCAATACTGCGCTGCAATACTTGACCCATTTTCGGGTCAATACCGCGAGTAATCCCCATGCCTGCGAAGTCAGTTGTGCCCACACCATCGGTATGCACTCCAAGGTAATCCAGTGTGTTTTCAAAACTAACGAACATACCGAATATACCGATTGAGCCGGTTATCGTACTCGGTGCAGCCCAAATCTCATCGGCACTGGCTGAAATCCAATAGCCACCTGATGCAGCATAGGTACTCATGAGTGCAACTACTGGTTTACCCGCTGCCTTGAGGTTTTCAATTTCTTGTCGAATGATCTCAGAAGCAAATGCGCTACCCCCAGGTGAATCCACATATAAAACTACCGATTTTATACTGTCGTCTAAACGCGCTTTGCGTAGTAATTCTGCGGTGCTATCACCCCCAACGGTACCGGGTTTTTGCTCGCCGTTTAAAATCGTTCCTTTGGCAACCACGACGCCGACTTTATCAATACCTGTATTTAAATGGGGAAGGGGTGGGTTAACAATGTGTAAGTAATGTTTAAAGGTGATATTGGTATAACCGAGTTTGGCGTCTTCATCTTTGCCCACGACCGACACAAGCTCTTGCAGTACTTGTTCTCGTGTTTTTAAACCGTCTACCCAGCCGTTGTCTAAGGCATACTGGGCGAAATCGCCATTTGCGTCTTCAAACTTAACCATAAACTCATCAACTTTTTCGTCGAAGTTATCGGTAGACAGCCCTCTGGCTTCAGCAACGCTGTTTTTGTATTGTGACCACATACCGTTTAACCATGCCTTGTTGGCTTCTTTAGCGGGTTGTGACATGTCGTCGCGAAGCAGGGGTTCAACCGCTGACTTGTAAGTACCGACTTTGAATACGTGAGTGGTTGCTTTGATTTTCTCTAGGGCTGATTTGTAATACATGCCGAAACGACCATACCCTTCAAATAACATCCATCCCATGGGGTTCATGTAAACGTGGTCAGCATGACTGGCAATGTAATATTGCTCTTGAGTGTAGTAGTCACCGATGGCGTAAACGGGTTTTTCACTGAGTTTAAAATCGTCTATTGCTTGTGCAACCTGTTCAAGCTTGTCAAGACCTGCGCCGCTGAGTTCGTGCAAGTCGAGTACGAGTGCTTTAATTCGTCTGTCTTGCTTAGCGTTATCCAAGGTGAGCAATATATCTTGTAACAAAACCTCAGGTTTTTCGTTTGCTTGACCCAGTGCTTCTTGCATAAACGCTTCGAAAGGGTCAATGGCGTGCTTCTGAATAACGATGTCACCCTTGATATTCAGCACTAGTGCTGAATCTTGTTTCACACCTATTTGCCCGTTGTCCCTAAAAAATAACGAGATTATGCCTATGGCAATAACGAGAAAGATAAGATTAAAGAATAACTTACGGCTAAAATTGAGTACTAACCAGATGCCGCCAAATAGCGCCTTGGTCCAACTTTTATCGGTTGACATATAAAATTTGGTTCACTTACATAAAAACAATAATGCATCCTAACGAAAATCTTTACTCGTTAGAATCTACAAGTGTAAATTAATGTAACTTTTGCTGATTTTTACTGCAGAGATATTACCGTTAGCGACATTTTAACGAATTTTACATTTTTCATTTACGCTTGAATCTGTGAAAAAAATCGTATAATCATTAGGTAGGCGCATCTGCCAATCAACCATTGGAGACGAATGATGTCAATACACCATAAAATTAACTACATCGAAATTCCTGTCAAAGATATACGTATCACAAAGGCTTTTTTCACTGCGGTATTTGGTTGGGAGTTTACTGACTATGGTCAAGAATACACGTCCTTCACCGGTGCAGGCATTGACGGTGGTATGTTTAGTGCGCAGAAATGTGTATCAACCGACAATGGTAGTGTTTTAGTTGTACTTTATAGCGAAGATTTAGCAGCGACTCAGGCCGAAATCAAAGCGCATGGAGGAAAGATAGTACAAGATGTATTTAGTTTTCCTGGCGGGCATCGCTTTCATTTCTGCGACCCTTGCGGTAATGAGTATGCGGTGTGGAGTGACAAGTAGTGCCTTAGAAGGAGCCAGTCATTGGCTCCTTTGCACAGAACTAGCTGCGTACCGCTTATCCTTGAAACCCTTCATCGGGTAATAAACTCTTACCTGACGCCGCATCTCGTGCTAACACGTCGCATCGTTCGTTCATGGGGTGCCCCGAATGGCCTTTTACCCAATGCCATTTGACGTCATGTCGACCAACTTGCTCATCCAAGCGTTTCCATAAATCAACGTTCTTAACCGGTTTTTTATCTGATGTACGCCAACCATTCTTGCGCCAATTCTTTATCCATTGATTGATGCCGTTTTTTACATATTGACTGTCGGTGGTTAAATCAACTTTACACGTCTCTGTTAGGCTAGCTAATGCTTCAATCGTGGCCAGCAGCTCCATTCGATTATTCGTGGTGTGAACAAAGCCCTGGCTTAATTCCTTACTGTGCTGATTGAATAATAGCACCGCGCCATAACCACCTGGCCCTGGATTACCCAGGCAAGAACCGTCAGTATAAATTTCTATGTGTTTCATTTCACTTATCAATCATTTAAAATTTTTCGCAGTATAATGTAATCAACACTTAACGTCAGCCCGAAACAAATAGAGAAAACATGAGACAAATCGTACTTGATACAGAAACGACCGGTATCGATCCTAGGCAAGGTCATAGAATCATTGAAATAGGCTGTGTGGAGTTATTAAATCGCCGCTTAACAGGTAACACGTTTCATGTGTACGTTAATCCCCAAAGACTCATTGAACAAGAAGCGATAGAGGTTCACGGTATTACTAACGAGTATCTGTTAGACAAACCGCTTTTTGCAGATGTTGCTGCTGATTTTGTAAAGTTCATCAGTGGCGCTCAGCTCGTTATTCATAATGCGCCGTTTGATGTGGGCTTTATGGATCACGAGTTTGCTCGTGTTGCTGCGATGGCGGGCAAAAAAACCAGTGATATGTGTACCGTGTTAGATACACTCGAAATGGCGCGGCAAATTCACCCGGGTCAGAAAAACAATCTAGATGCTTTGTGTAAACGCTACGGTATAGACAACTCCCATCGAGAATTGCACGGCGCATTATTGGATTCCGAGATACTCGCTGACGTTTATCTAATGATGACTGGCGGGCAAACGGATCTTAATTTGTCTGGTAAGTCGAACTCCGATGGCGGCAGTCAGGTTGAACGTATTCGCAGGCTTGATCCTCAGTTAAATCAGTTAAAGGTTTTACGCGCCACAGCCGATGAATTAGTAGAGCACGAGAAGCGTTTAGATCTGGTTAATAAAGAAGGCGGTTCTTGTTTGTGGCGTGAATAAGCGCCAATTTTCAACACATTTGGGATGCTATGTTAAAATGTCTGTTATTTGGTGCGCTTATATTACCTGCTTTTGTTAGCGCACAAACGCCTCAAGCAGAACAGGCCCCATCCAATCCGCTTACGTCATTAGGTAATGACTTTCAAAACAGTATTGAGCTTCTACAAAACCGTTTTCGAATTGATTTCGAAGTGGATGAAATTACCATGGTCTTTTTTCGCGAATACGGCAGTTTACCTGTTGTATTAGTAAAGCCCGATGGCAGTAAAATCTATCAGTCTCAAGCTGATGGCGAAGATATTTTTTGGTTCGATACTGCAACCTATGACATGGTCAGTATTAAAAAACCGATGCCAGGCCCTTGGCAAGCGATAGGCGAAATTGAGCCGGGTAGCCGAGTGATGGTGATTAGTGAGCTATCGCTTCATGCACAGCCGTTACCCAGTGTTATCTTCTCTGGCGAGATTCTCAAGCAAACCGCTTATCTCACCAATGGTGGCGAGCCCATCAATTACACCGAGTTTAGAGACGTCGTTACGCTCAACATGCAATTTTTCAGCACAAACAATCCAGACAGTAATAATTTTGGTGCTGACTCGCAAACTATTGCAACATTTGAAGACAATGGCCAGGGGATGGACGAAATTCCGCTGGATGGCACATTCACTGGACAGTTTAATTTGTCAGTGGCTGCTGGTGAGTGGATCCCTACTTTTATGGTAAGCACGCCAATGTTCTCACGAGAGCAAGTGGGCGAGCCGGTGATGCTATATCCCAATCCCATTCATATTACGGTTGAGCAAAATGGCGGGGGAGGTGGATACCACAAGCTGATGGTCGATGCAGACCGGGAACATATCGATATGTCATCCCTGTTGATTGACGGTAAAGTCAAATTTCCAAATGGCGATATTCAAAACTTTTCCATTACTGACGAGTCACCGGATATACGTGAGTACCTGATCGTCAATTATGAATATGGTGTTTATCGCGTGAAGTTAACTGCATTTGGTAAGACCATAGATGGCCGTGATCTTATTCTGGATGTGCCCGAATTTAGTTTCTTAACAGAAGAGCCTTTTGTAGAGCCTGTGATAGATGAAACGGCAACAGGGGAAGGCACTCAAGTCACTGATGAACAAGGTCAGCCATTGATGGCACAACCTCAGCTCGACGCTGAGCCCGAAATGGAAACATCGACCTTGATCATGTTGATAGTCGGTATCAATGTATTTCTATTAATTGTGGGGGGGGCGCTAATTTGGTTTGTTACCAGAGAAAAACCGCTCACGGTTAGCGAGGTTTTAAACCAGAACACAGAACAAAGTGACGCGAGCGAGAGTAAACCAGGATGGTTTGCACGGCTTAAATTGCGCTTTGCACGTAAAAAAGACGATGCACAAGGGGAAAGTGAGAAAGCCGATAAGAAGCAAAAGGAAGCCTCGAAGAAAGATAGCCCTAAGAAAAAAGCCTAATGTTGAATGCATTTTGGTCAAATTGCTCACTGCGTAGGCAAACAAACGAAAATATTGAAATTAAGCGATAAAATCCAGAAAAAGCAGTTGACTCGATACGGGGTTAACCGTATTATCTGCGCCGCGGTTGAGGGGAAGGTCCTAGATTAACTTCTTAACTCGTTGAAAGTATTAAAGAAACTGGAGCGGTAGTTCAGTTGGTTAGAATACCGGCCTGTCACGCCGGGGGTCGCGAGTTCGAGTCTCGTCCGTTCCGCCAATTTCTTTTAATATTTTCGGTTTTGAAACAGCGGAGCGGTAGTTCAGTTGGTTAGAATACCGGCCTGTCACGCCGGGGGTCGCGAGTTCGAGTCTCGTCCGTTCCGCCAATTTCAAAACAACAAAAATTATATGGGGAGCGGTAGTTCAGTTGGTTAGAATACCGGCCTGTCACGCCGGGGGTCGCGAGTTCGAGTCTCGTCCGTTCCGCCATTAATTTTTCTTCTTTTTTTATCCCAGTTTTATTCTACGTTATCTTCGCCGATTCTTGGCAAATATTTGAAACAACTTATCTTGTGTGATGCTTAGCTATGTGGCTGAAATTCATGTCATTATCCTATGCTTAAGGTAAACTGCTTGTTCTGAATTTTACCGTGTTGATGTTATATTTTTGCACGAACGATTGACGAATAGGTGGGTTAGTTTGATCTTACTGATGTTTTATATTGTTTTGGCTTTGGGAGTATCTTTTATATGCTCAATTGCAGAAGCCGTGATATTGAGTGTGTCCTCTGCTTATATATCTGTGCTTGAGAAGCAAAAACACAAAAGTGGAGAACTCCTACGCCAGCAAGTTCAAAATATCAATAACCCTCTGGCAGCAATTCTTACTTTGAACACAGTGGCCCACACCATGGGGGCTGCGGGGGCTGGAGCCCAAGCGGTTGCCGTCTTTGGCGAAGTGTACATGGGCGTTATCTCTGCTATTTTAACCTTGTTCATTCTGGTCTTTTCAGAAATCATCCCAAAAACAATGGGCGCCACCTACTGGCGAAAGTTAGCCCCTGCCACAGCGTATTTTCTTAAGTACCTAATCTTGTGCCTCTACCCGTTTGTACTGCTGGCGAACAAGCTGACGGCGGGGTTTAGCGATGACTCGCCCTTAAAAGGACTGAGTAAAGCCGAATTGGCGGTGTTAACGGATGAATCCTATCAAGAAGGGCAAATAGCAAAGCAAGAGGCGAATATATTACAGAACTTGTTGGCCCTTGATGAACTCAAAATAAAAAGTGCCATGACCCATCGTACGGTTATTTTTTCTGTTCCTGAAAACATGACGGTCGAAGCGTTTTATCATAAACATGGAACAATTGAATTTTCCCGTATTCCGATTTATGAGCAATCAGAACCAGAGAAAATAACGGGTTACGTATTAAAAAAAGACATTTTGTTAGCCATGATCCGTAAAAATGAAAAGAACCCACTGAGCGTATATCGCAAGGACATGGTCACGCTGTTAAGCAGTATGCCACTGTCAGCAGCTTTGCATCCATTACATACTAGGCGCGCTAATATGCTATTAGTGGTGGACGAATATGGTGGCTTAGAGGGTATTTTGACCGACGAAGATTTGACTGAATCTTTACTCGGGGTGGAAATCGTCGATGAAAACGATAAAAACGTGAGTATGAAAAAATTAGCGAGGTTAATGTGGCGTCGCCGTGAACGCGCGGCTTTGCATAAAACATCACAAACAAAATCATAAACGACAGCTAAAGACTGACATCAAAGGTAAGAACGAATATATGCATGAACTGCTGAAATGTGACCATTTATCTAAACAGTATGACGATGGTAAAGAAAGTGTTCAGATACTAAATAATGTAAATCTAAGCGTGAATACATCTGAACAGCTCGCCATTATTGGCAGTTCAGGCTCAGGAAAAAGTACTTTATTACACTTACTTGGGGCATTGGATCAGCCCACATCGGGCACCGTACTTTTTGAACAACACGATATCTTTTCCTTCACAAGTGCCGAACAGGCGAAATTTCGTAATCAATCACTCGGCTTTGTCTATCAAGCCCATCATTTATTACCTGAATTTAGTGCGCTGGAAAATGTGGCTATGCCTCGCTTGATTGCCAATGAAAAACGCGAAGAAGCGATGCATCATGCACAGAATATGCTTGAAAAGGTCGGTTTAGCCCACCGCTTAACACACAGGCCAAGTATGTTATCTGGCGGAGAGCGACAACGCGTGGCGATCGCCAGAGCATTGGTTAATCAGCCAAAATTAGTGTTGGCCGACGAGCCAACGGGTAACTTGGACACCAAAACCGGTGAAGGGATCTATCAGTTGTTGAATGAATTGCGTGACATCAGCCAAACAAGTTTTATCGTGGTCACCCATGATATTCAGTTAGCGAAACGCCTCGACCGTTCTCTGCGTTTAGTCAATGGGCAACTTAGCCCACAACTCGATTAAAAGTAGAAATTAGATGAATTTGATTTTTCAATTGGCGTGGCGATTTCGCAGCAGTAAGCAGCAAAATGGCTACATTTCGTTTATTTCTGCTTCGTCAACATTTGGCATAGCCTTAGGCTGTTTCGTACTGATTTTGTTGCTATCTGTTATGAATGGCTTTGAACGAGAACTTAAAGACCGACTTTTATCAATCATTCCACATGGTGAACTATATGCCGTCAGTAGTCAGGGTATTTCCGATTGGCAAAAAGAAGTAACAGCCTTACAGTCAGACCCGCGCATTGAGTCTGTTCAGCCCTACACAAAGGCCACGGGCATGTTGCAGAAAGGCAAAAAAATGAAAGCCATTGAGTTAGTGGGCATCGATACTAAGTACGCAGAAAATGACGGCATGCTTAGCAGTGTACCAGCCGAGCAATGGCAGGCGTTTAGCGCCAATCAGCAGGGCGTAATGCTGGGGGCTGGAGCGATGGCTAAACTGGGTATTTTGTTAGGCGATAAAGTGAAACTGCTGCTACCTCAGTTAAGTGATGACTTGTCCATTCGGGCTCCTAAAACACTTTGGTTAACCGTGGTCGGTGAAGTTAAAATTGGCGGTGAGTTAGATAATCACATTGGCTATATGCATTTGCCATTGGCCTCAGAAACCCTAGGGGTCACTCATGGCGTGCAAGGTTTGCGTTTTCGCTATCACGACCCATTCGCCGCCCCCATGATTACCCGTGAGATCGGTTACGGTTTCCCCCATGAAGTCTTCATGTCTGATTGGACTCGGACCCAAGGTCACTTATACCAAGATATTCAATTGGTGCGTGTGGTGGTGTATATCACGTTGATACTTGTGATAGGTGTGGCGTGTTTTAATATTGTGTCGACGTTAGTGATGGCGGTAAACGAGAAGCAATCTGAAATTGCCATGCTCAAAACAATGGGTACAACCGACCGCAGTATTATTCTGATTTTTATGCTCCAGGGCCTCATAAATGGCCTAATAGGCACTGTAATTGGTTTGGTTTGCGGCGTTTTAATGGCGTTAAATTTATCTTCGGTCGCCCAAGGTATTGAACGTCTAACAGGTTTTCAGTTTTTATCCGGAGATATTTACTTTATCAACTTCTTACCGTCTGCCTTGAAATGGCATGAGGTCTATATTACCGGCTTCATCGCTATCGCATTGACCTTGCTGGCAACGCTTTATCCTGCGCGCAAGGCAGCTAGGGTTAACCCCGCCACTGTTTTGGGGCATTAGAAGGGTAGATAGCTTAACCTTAAAACTCAACCATAAAAAAGGCAGTGCGTTTTTAATGCACTGCCTTTTATCATTCTATGGCTCGCATTGTTAGCGGCCGCTCATGATGAGCAACGGCTAACTCGCTTTTGGCGAATGCAATGTTTCTTCCTCTTTACCTGCGTCAGGATCCTTGTATCTGTCAATATCAAATTCTCCCTCACTTTTGGCGACGATGCAGGCCACCATACAGTCACCTGTCACGTTAACCGAGGTGCGTGTCATATCGAGTAGACGATCAACGCCGATAATTAAAGCAATGCCTTCAACCGGCAAATTGACTTGTTGTAGCACCATGGCCAGCATGATCAAACCAACACCAGGCACACCCGCTGTACCAACGGATGCTAGTGTTGCGGTCA
The DNA here is from genome assembly GCF_000014225.1 of Paraglaciecola sp. T6c. NCBI lineage: Bacteria > Pseudomonadati > Pseudomonadota > Gammaproteobacteria > Alteromonadales > Alteromonadaceae > Paraglaciecola > Paraglaciecola sp. T6c. The sequence continues at coordinate 2,873,810 of NC_008228.1, read as the reverse complement.
CTATCACCATCATGTAATCGCCTAGGGATAAATCGATACCATAAACCTGTGCGATGAACACCGTCGCCACGCCTTGCATAATCGCGGTGCCATCCATGTTTATTGTCGCGCCAAGAGGAATGGTGAAAGATGCAACAGAAGGCTTAACGCCAAGTTTGTTGGTTGCCGTTTCTAGCGTAACCGGTAAGGTCGCGCCGCTGCTTGAGGTACTAAAAGCGAAAATGGCTGCGTCACGCATCTTTCGCAGTAAGATGATTGGACTGAGTCCACTTAAAAGCTTCAAAATAATGGGGTATGACACAAACGCATGCACCATTAGTACGAACATCACTAGCAAGAAGTATTTAAGCAAACCGGCAATGGTATCAAAACCGATGGTGGCGAAAAGTTTGGCCATTAAAACAAATACGCCATATGGCGCTAGGTTCATTAATATAGTGACCAGTTTCATCACTACTTCGCTAAGATCTTCAAACATAGACGTTAAACGTTTACCTGCTTCACCCGCCATCGACATAGCCACGCCGAATAACACCGAAAACACGATGATTTGTAGCATATTACCTTCGGCCATCGCGCTGACTGGGTTTGAAGGCATCATATTGATAATGACTTGACCAAGACTCGGGGCCTCTTTTGCTTGATAGGCAGCGTCCGTGGTCATGCTAATCGATTCACCTGGGGAGACCAAAAGTGCAAAACCAACCGCTAGAGAAATGGCAATGGCGGTTGTGCCGATATAAAGCAGAATAGACTTGCCGCCTAAACGCCCTAGTTTACTGGGATCCGACAAACTTGCGGTACCGCAAACCAATGAAACAAACACCAAGGGCACGACAAGCATTTTGAGGCTGGCGATAAAAATTTGCCCGACAACATTAAATATACCATCGACTAAAAGTCCATACGTAGAAACCTCTAACCCAAATACACTAAACGAAAAATCTCCGCTATCATCAAACAGTTGCTGGAGAAGGCCACCGATAACGATACCGGCCAGCATGCCGAAAAATATTCTGGCTGTTAAACTGAATTTTTCGGGGTTGGAGGGGAGGGATTGGCTCATGATTTTCCTGAATTTATTATTATTGCCCATAGGTTAGCAAGTTTGCCCAATAAGCTGAACAATTAAAATGTTCATATGTGTGACACACCGCATTGGTTAACTGTTAAAAACAAAGGACTATTTGTATGTATCAACGCACAAGATTGCTTTTAAGCAGCTTTATATTGTTTACTTTATTTGCCTGTGGGGGAGGCGGCTCTGATTCAATCACCAGGGGCGAGACACCTAACTCAGGTGATAACCCAAGCGACACCACTACCTATTCAATTGCCCTAACCTTAACAGATTCAAACCAGCAAACTGCTTCGCAACTAAGTGCGTCTACCCCGCTAACGCTAACTGCTCGGGTAACCGACAATACAGGGGCTATCGCGACAGATAAGCTTGTCACCTTTACCTTCAGCCCAGAAGGCTTAGCTGATTTTAATAATGACTCAGGTACTGCTTCAACCGGCACAACAGGTGAGGCCAGCATAACCTTATTGGTGGGGGGGAGCTCAGGCTCTGGAGAGGTTATAGCAACCCTCACTGGCGGAGAGTCAGCTAGCACAACCTTTACCTCACAAGGCACTACACAAGTGAATGAGCAGCCCAGCTCGCTCGACTTATTTGCAGGTGCAGTACAATTGCCTTCAAGCGGCACCGACAGCATAGCGCTAATCGCACTGCTTAAAAATGCGCAAAACGTTTTGATGGAAGGAGTTGATGTGGTGTTCTCAGCTGATGCTGACGCGGCGTTACTGATTACGCAGGGCACAACAGGCAATGATGGCCAAGCAACGGCGTCATTGACGACGCAAAATAACCGTCAGAATCGTGATATTCAAGTGACAGCCACAAGCGGCACATTGAGCCAGACTTTATTGATATCTGTTATAGGCACCACGGTGAATATTGATGGTCCAAGTTCAGTCATATTGAACGACCCCGTTGATTTAACCATTAGCTTACTTGACTCAGATGGCAATGGTATAGCCAATCAGCAGGTTAACTTATCGGCTGCTAACGGGCTGTTAAGCACCACCACACCGACGACAGGCACCAATGGTCAAGTCACTGTTACTTATACGGGCAATACATCTGGAGTTGAAACGATTTCGGCCAGTGCCCTAAACGATGAGAGTGAATTCACCTTGGCGGTTCAAGCGGATAACTTTAGTTTCACCAGTGTACCTACTGAAGAAGTTAACCTGAACGACGCTCAGTCCCTTGGGTTAACGTGGTTATCAAACAACATTGCGGTATCGGGTGCTCAAGTAACGTTGACCACCTCAAGAGGGGCCATAGCCACGCGCACTAAAAATACTGATAGTGATGGCTTAGTGAGTTTCTCTATCTCATCTGATAATGCGGGGTTTGCAACGGTTTCAGCGACGGGCACGGACAGTGGCGGCAATCAAGTGACGGCGCGCACTCAAATAGAATTCGCTGCGACGGTAGCGGATAACATCATAGTGGATGCCACACCTGACTCTATCGGCCCCACAGGTGAAATTAGTACCATTAGCGCAGTGGTGCGCGATGCTCGAGGCAATTTGGTCAAAGGCAAAACCATTAACTTTTTACTGGATGATGTGAGCGGTGGGCAAATTTCACCGAATCAAGCCACAACAGATAGAAGCGGCATTGCGAAAACGGTGTATACCTCAAATGCATTAAGCACATTTGAAGGGGTGAAGGTGTACGGCACAGTAGATGATACCCAAAGCGTGTCGGCCTTCACTTTGCTAACGGTGGGTGACAAGCCGTTCGATATCGTCTTTGGTACGGGCAATACCATTCAATCGCCCACTGAATCATCTTACACAAAAGAGTTCTCAGCATTTGTAACCGACCCTGATTCTAACCCGGTGGAAAATGCCAACATTACCTTTTCAGCGCCGCCAAAGCCTTTCAAACAAGGGGGAACGTACGAGAAAGGATTCTGGATGTTTAATACCACTACTAACATCTGGAATAAAAATGTTACGGCGGTGTGTGATAACGAAGATGTTAACGGAAATGGTATTCTTGACGAAGGTGAAGATATAAACGGTGATGAACAATTAACACCTGGCAACGTTGTAGCAGTTCAATCTCAGGGGACGACGGATGAAAATGGCCAGGTAGTATTTACCCTTAGTTATCCAAAAGCGTTTGGAGCATGGACAACCGTATCCATTACCGCTAACGGTGAATCTCAAGGCAGCGAGTCATCTGAGCAACATGATTATGGTTTAGGCGTAGCAGCGGACGATTTAACAGACTCAGCGTCAGCACCTCCCGCAAATCCTTATGGTGAGTCAGCCAACTGCAACGACATTTTATAAACAGAACATTTCAAACTAGAAAGCCCTATATCACAACCGTGATATAGGGCTTTTTTTATGCTCTCTTTAATGGATTTAAACAACCTAAACAGCTTTAAATCCCCAAAAAATAAGACAACGCTTTAGACTTTTTGGAACGGATAAACCGACCCGAGTTTCAATAACTGGGTGAGTTCGTCAAGGGCTGTACGAGACTCATTGAGCAAGGCGACATCACGCAAATCATCTACCGATAAACGGTCACGGTAATGTTTATCAACCCAATTATTTAAGCGTTCGAACTGGGCATCATTCATCATAGTGCTTTGATTTACTGCGGCCAATTCAGTCTCGTTCATGGCTACGCGTAACCTCAGACAGGCAGGCCCACCGCCGTTTCGCATGCTTTGTTTTACATCGTAGTAGCGAATGTGTTTTATCGGCGTATTTAGGCTAACCAGCTCATTTAGATAAGCTGAAACCGCAGGATTCTCTTCGCAATCGGTAGGGGCTATGATCGCCATCTCGCCGTTCGCCAGTGTCACCAGTTGGGTATTAAACAAGTAGCTTTTTATGGCATCTTGTAAACTTACTTGCTCTGTTATTACCTTGATAAAGTGTAAATCGCCCGCACCGTATTTTTGCTTGATTTCAGCGAATGCTTTATCCGTATCTAGGAAAGCCTGCTCGTGATAGAAGAGCACATTTTGGTTCCCCACAGAAATCACGTCATTATGGAAAACACCTTGGTCGATTAAATCTGGGTTTTGCTGAATAAACACGACGTTGTCGTCACTTAGTCCATGTAAGCGGGCAACGGCTTGACTGGCTTCAAATGTTTGACGAGCAGGGAATTTTACCGGTGCTGGTTTGCTTTTATCAAAGGCATAACGCCCATATACGAATAACTCGACACCCCTTTCGCCGTACTCACGACACAAGCGCGTATGGTTTGCTGCGCCCTCATCACCAAAATGCTCATTGTCGGGCAAATGATTGTGGTGACTGAAATACTGCTGATTAGCAAATGTGGCTTTGAGAATATTGCCAGTGACTTGGGGCTCCAAAGAGCGGTGATATTTATTGGTCAGATTCGCAGGAGTAAAATGGACCTTACCATCGGCGGTATCCGCACTAGGGGAAACCGTAGCGGCGTTGGCTGTCCACATGCTAGATGCTGAACAACAGGCTTGAAATATAGCGGGGGCTTGCTTAGCAGCTTGCTGCAAAACATTGGCGTCAGAGCCGGAAAAGCCTAAACGACGTAACGCATCCACGTCAGGACGCGCCTGAGGAGCCAACACGCCCTGAATCATGCCAAGGTCAGCTAGGGCTTTCATTTTCTTCAAGCCCTGCTTAGCGGCTTGTTTAGGGCTACTCTGTGCACTCGCATTATTTAGCGAGGCAACGTTACCGTATGATAAACCAGCATAGTTGTGGGTTGGTCCAACGAGTCCATCAAAATTCACTTCAAACTGCTTCATTCTATCCTCATGTGCGCATCAGTATTCGCTAAACTAAAAGCGAAAAAGTTGACCTTGAAAATGACCATTCCATCTTCATCTAGGTGTGTCATGGTCGGCATTATACTGGTTTTAAAGTCGCTGCCAATCGAGGTGATTAAATTATGAACAGTGAATCGTGCTTACGTATGACGATTATCGGATAAGTATGAAGAAGAACTTGTTTTCTATTCACTTTGTCGATATATGTTAAAAAGCATTTTATAGAGGTGAACGAACAATTCTTCTACGGTTCATCTAAAAACCCTAATAAATACAAAGGTTAAGACTAATTATATGGCAAAGTCTCTGGTCATTGTCGAATCACCGGCAAAGGCGAAAACAATTAATAAATATCTCGGAAAAGATTTTATTGTTAAATCTAGTGTAGGCCACGTTCGAGACCTTCCAACGAAAGCTTTAGGCAAAGTTCCGCCTAAAAAACCGGCAAAAGAGCTAAAATTATTATCGGAAAAAAAGCGTGAATCGTATTTACGCGAGCATGAATATCGCAAATTAGTTGATCGTATGGGCGTCGATCCGAAAAACGATTGGGAAGCCCATTACGAGGTCCTTAACGGTAAAGAAAAAGTCGTTAACGAACTTAAAAAGTTAGCCAAAAATGCTGACACTATCTATCTCGCAACGGATTTGGATAGAGAAGGGGAAGCCATCGCTTGGCATCTACAAGAATTGATCGATGATCCCTCAAAAGATTATCAGCGTGTGGTGTTTAACGAAATCACCAAAAACGCCATTCAAGAAGCCTTCTCTGAACCTGGGAAAGTCAACGTTGAGCGGGTTAATGCACAGCAAGCTCGTCGATTCCTCGATCGTATTGTGGGCTTCATGGTGTCGCCATTATTATGGAAAAAGGTCGCTCGAGGCTTATCCGCTGGTCGTGTTCAATCTGTTGCTGTACGTCTTGTCGTTGAGCGTGAACGTGAAATTAAGGCCTTTGTACCCGAAGAGTTTTGGGACGTGCACGCGGACCTAGTCACGGCAAAACAAAGTGACCTGCGTATGCAAGTTGCTAAATACAATGACAAAGCATTTAAGCCGGTCAATAAAGCGCAAACAGATGCGGCCTTATCCGATTTAGAAGGGGCTGATTACAAGGTTGTGAGTCGTGATTCAAAACCGACTCAATCTCGTCCATCAGCACCTTTTATAACCTCAACTTTGCAACAAGCCGCCAGCACGCGCTTAGGCTTTGGTGTAAAGAAGACCATGATGATGGCTCAACGCTTGTATGAAGCGGGTCACATCACGTATATGCGTACCGACTCAACCAATTTAAGCAAAGAAGCGGTCGATGCCTGTCGTGATTATATCGGTGATAATTTTGGTGATAAATACTTACCAGAAAATGCCCTGAAGTACGGTAGCAAAGAAGGTGCTCAAGAAGCCCACGAGGCTATCCGCCCGTCAAATGTGCTGCTTAAATCAGAGTCTTTATCTGAAATGGAACGTGACGCGCAACGCTTATACGAGCTTATTTGGCGTCAGTTTGTTGCTTGTCAAATGACACCTGCAAAATACGATGCGAGCACCATTCGCGTATCAGCTAATGGTTATGAGTTGACCGCAAAAGGTCGCGTGTTGAAGTTCGACGGTTGGACTAAAGTACAAAACCCTCAGCGTAAGAAAGGCGAAGAAGACTTCTTGTTGCCGGATGTAAAAGAAGGCGAAAGTCTTAATCTTAAACAACTTGATCCGAAGCAGCATTTTACTAAACCTGTGGCTCGTTTTAATGAAGCATCCTTGGTAAAAGAACTGGAAAAACGCGGTATTGGTCGCCCATCAACCTACGCTAGTATCATTTCTACCATCCAAGATCGCGGTTATGTGCGCCTTGAGAGTAAGCGTTTCTATGCTGAAAAAATGGGTGAAATAGTCAACGATCGCTTGCTGGAGAATTTTGATAATCTGCTGAGTTTTGATTTCACCGCCAAGATGGAACAAGAGCTAGATGAAATTGCCAACGGCAAAGTCTCGTGGAAAGACGTACTCAACGATTTTTACGGTGATTTCGAACAGAAGTTGCACCTAGCGGAAAAAGATCCCGAAGACGGCGGTATGCGCTTAAACCAAGCGGTACCAACAGATATTGCCTGCCCCAAATGTGGTCGCCCAATGAACGTGCGTACCGCCAGTACCGGTGTGTTTTTAGGTTGCTCTGGTTATAACTTACCACCGAAAGAGCGCTGCACCGGCACCATGAACCTCACCTCTGGTGACGAAGTTATCAAGGTAGATGACGAAGAAGAGCTTGAGACTGAGTTACTGAGAGCGAAACGACGTTGTCCGATTTGTGCTACCGCCATGGATAGCTACTTGGTGGATGAAACTCGTAAACTGCATGTGTGTGGTAATACGCCTACGTGCCCCGGTATCGAAGTTGAAGAAGGCACGTTCAAAATAAAAGGTTATGACGGCCCCATTATCGAGTGCGACAAATGTGGTTCAAACATGGAGCTTAAAAACGGCCGCTTCGGAAAGTACTTTGGTTGTACTAACGAAGAATGTAAGAACACCCGTAAGTTACTGCGAAACGGTGAAGCTGCGCCGCCTAAAGAAGACCCAGTGGATTTGCCTGAATTAGAGTGTACTAAATCAGATGCGCATTTTGTATTGCGTGATGGTGCCTCGGGTATTTTCATGGCAGCGCATAATTTCCCTAAATCACGGGAAACTCGTGCGCCGCTTGTGGCTGAATTAGCGCGCTTTAGGGATCGCATTTCACCTAAGTTTTATTACTTGGCAGATGCGCCGGCTAAAGATCCTGACGGTAACGACACGCTCGTGCGCTACAGTCGTAAAACCAAGCAACAATATGTTATGAGTGAAAACGAAGAGGGCAAAGCCACTGGTTGGTCCGCTTGGTACACAGATAACAAATGGACGGTAGAAGATAAGCGTAAAAAAGCAAAATAGCGCTTTTGAAACCCAGTCCTCATTACTTATAATAAAGTATTGATTACCCATAATAAAAAGCCGGTAACTTATCCTTGCCGGCTTTATGCATTCTACAAAACCAATAGGCACGAGTATGGCATTGTCACTCCAAGAACAACTTTTACAAGCAGGCCTCGCTGACAAGAAAAAAGCGAAGCAAGTGCGCCAGCAAAAACACAAACAAGCAAAAGAGAAAAAGAATCACAATGTTCAACAAACCAACGAAAGTAAAATTGCCGCTGAAAAAGCCGCCGAGCAAAAGAAAACCCGTGATAGAGAGTTGAACCAAAAGGCCAAAGCTGAAGCAGAGAAAAAAGCGGTTCAAGCACAAATTGTGCAGATGATTAACGTCAACAAACAATCGCGTAAAGTGGGCGATATTGCATGTAACTTCAGTGATAATAATGTAATAAAGCGTATTTATGTTGATAAAAACATCCATACCCAAATTACGCAAGGCCAGCTTGCGATCGTTAAACTCAATGACGTGTATGAACTTATTCCTATGCCGGTGGCAGATAAAATTGCTGAACGAGATGAAAGTTACGTACTGTATCGCGCCGATATTCTGCCAGAAGAAAAAGCCAAGAACAGTGAAGATGAAGACTGGTACGCCGACTACGAAATTCCAGATGATTTGAGTTGGTAACTGGGGGAATGCCAAATAGTGCTATCTGTGGATAGCGCTTTTTGATGAATGTGTGGCATGTTTGCGCCACAGCAACTTAGTTAAGGTGACGGTACTTCACTTTACGGTATTTGAGGTGACGTTATGTAAAGTGCTGCGCAGGGAGTCCGTCGCTGGCTTTACTTTGCAGTTACTAATTACTTCCTATGATAATACCAGCCTAGAAGTCTTTCTCGTCACGGGTTTTTACTAGCATAATTTTAAAGCCATTAAATTGCTTACCCATAATGTTTTTCATGGCGAAAATACCAAAAAAGATTCCAAGAGCGGCTCCGAACCCTTGAATATAAGGGGTAAAAGGCTCGATAGATAAGCCAAGAAAGGCCAGCGCTAAGCCGATAGTAAAACCGAAAACTACAGCGGTGGGTACCGTCCAAATCAAAAAACGCCAAGCCCAGCTCCACCAAATGCGCGCTGCTTGAACCCAAGTTACTTTTATTTCTTCCATGAGCCACCTTTGACGTTAAGAGTGTGTTGGCTAAACCCTATAAGTGCACAGTTTACAGCCGTCTATCGAAAACGGCTAAACGCAAAAGCTAGCTCAGCTAAAACATAATCAATTAAACTGCTTACTTGAAAAATCTATCAATCATTGCCAACGCAGATTGGTTATAGCCCACACGAGGCTCAAGCGGCGCGTCTTTGGGGCGAATACCGAGTTTTATACCGACAATCGAGTCATGGGTTAACGCCTCTCCACAGGCCGCTAACGAGCGATGGATTTCTTCTTCTGTCAACAATGAATGCTCAGCGCCAAAATCAACAGTTGAGTTTTTCGCTGCAGGCATGTGCGTGTCTTTCCAAATGCCATAAGGTGAATCTTGGTCTGTAACACCGGAGAACATCAAGCCTTTGAGCAAACCGTGAGCCTTAACGTGTTCAATATGCGCTAACACGCCTTCAGTGCTCATGCTTTCAATGGCGGAACGCCCCCAGTTGATGAGTAGCCCTAGGTTGGCATTGTTTGCTGCATTAAGTTCGTTTATGACTGCTATTTCATCATCAAGTGACAAAAAGCCTTTAGCGTGGTCGTGCTCAGGTACTAGTGCGTCGCAGTGTTCAATGACAATATCGGCGCCGTGCCAATCCCAGCTGAGCATGGTTTCTAATGAATCCTGCAAAGATTTCGCCGAGCCCTCGGCTTTGCTTCGATCTGGAGCCGTTTGTATTTCAATGGCTTTAACAGCCTTGCGGCCAAGGCCTTTATTTAACTTGCCAATGGCATCACAGGCTCTTTGCATAAAGGCGAGGGCGTCTTGGCGACCAGCTTTATCATCTGATGCGATGCCAAAGTGTGGGTTTTTACCCAATGCACCCATGATGCCCGGCACGCAGGTAAATACAAATTGCCAATCAGGACTCACGTTAGCGATAAACCAATCGTCATCATGGGGATGTAACGAGCCGGTGAAGGGGTGCTCTAAACCTTGCACATTTTTAAGAGCCTTTAGCTTAGTAAAATAAGCGTGTTCAGCTTCAGCGTCCCACTGTTCCCACGCAGGGGAGGTGGCGTAGGAGCCGACAAAATAATTCATGTGAATTCCTTTTTGAAAAGTGAAGGGAAACAGGTGTTTATCCAACTTTAGCATGAAGGAAGATGCTTGCGAATAGCCACATACGCGCGCTAAGTGTAAAGATACTTCGCTGAGATAAGGAGCTTGTATTAAACACAGTGTTGAGGGCGTCTTGCAGTATCGGTGAGCAGGGTGTGGCTGATTCAAGACTAAGGACGTTGTCTCTGTCACAATTGGCTCAAGGTTTGCACTATTTTCAGTATTAGGTATGCGTATAAGCGTTAGCAGCTCTGCCAATTTATCACGGCGTGCTAACGGTAAAATACCACTTTGTTTTATTTGGGCAAATCTAGGAATCAACGCAATGCAAATCCAACAATCAAAGACCACTTTGTTTGACTACCTTAACAACGCTAGTGACGCAGATGCCGCATTACAAGGTGTGGTAGATGCCCAGAAAAATAATATTTCTGCTGGATTGTCTGATGTGCAAAGTAATTTAGCAAACGGAAACATTGATGACGCGTTAGCGCGTTTAAAATCAGGTGAGAACGGCATTAATCTACAAACGCTAGATAACATGCTTAGCTTCAACATGCGCGGGGTCACTGAAGATCTCACAGATACAGCGAAAAGTTTAGGTCTTACTTTTGATGTTAAGCTCACCCAAGAAGAGGGGGCATGGGTCGTTAGCAGCGAACATGACCCTGAACACAAAGGCCTCGCTCAGCTCCAACAATACCTCGATAGAAACCCCAGGCTGCAAAGTAAGCTAGATGATTTAAATTCGTTGTCAGAATTTTATGAACTAGGACAGTCTCAGGAATATGCAAAACAACTACAAGAAGCTGACGTGCATGAAGACGACGTAGTCACGTACTTAACACAAAGCCGAGACTACTTGTTTTCACTGGACAGTTTTTATTTATCGGATGCGGGGCTCTCTATCGCCTCTCGCGGGGAGTCAGATGGCTTGTTTGAGCAGGTGAAAAAAACATTGGGGTTAAGTGAAGAGGAGGATTAATGCGTTGTCAGACTGCAGCTTACTGTATCTCATTAGGCAATTCGTGGGTGGCGGTTATTTGCCACAGGGGCAGTGATATATTCTGTTAATTGCCGCTTTAAAAGCATGAGCGTAACAAATACAGATCTTAAACAGCTAACTTACACTCAGCAGGTATAGCGAATGTCTTGCCTTTAGAGCGTGTTTTTTACTAAGATCCCCCGCTCAAATTTAAATATTCTATTTTTTAATGCGCCTACATTCTTTTTTTTACGAGCTTAGACATCTACTTGGCATTTCTGCTAATACCACCAGTCACAATGAAAAAATCATATCCGCCTTAGGGGGTGCTTTAGGGATCGCTGGGATAATGTGGGTCATGCATTTTGTAGTGCAAGCACAACTGTTAACAATGCATAGCAGTATTATGATCATCGCTTCGATGGGGGCAAGCGCCGTCTTGCTATTTGCTGTGCCTCACGGGGCGCTTTCGCAGCCGTGGGCTGTTATCGGTGGGCACCTCATTTCAGCTGTGCTGGCGATAACCAGCGTAAAGTTTCTAGGGCATGGGTCTTGGGTTGCCGCTTTTGCTGTGGGCGGCGCAATAGGAGCTATGTATTACTTACGTTGCATTCATCCCCCTGGCGGAGCAACTGCGCTTACAATCGTGGTTGGCGGGGCAGACATCAACGCCTTGGGGTATGATTTTTTATGGTTGCCATTGGGGCTGAACCTAATCGTCATCATGCTTATTACATTGGCGTTTAATGGTTTATTTGATTGGCGACGTTATCCGGTGCACCTTTCTCACAAGCTAAAAAGAGGCGCTAGTACCCCATCGGCCGAGCGGGAGCATGAATTAACCCAAGAAGATTTTGCCGCTGCTATGCAAGAGTTAGATTCATACGTGGATATCACCCCAGATGGCTTGACGGACTTATTGGAGTTAGCCAAAAAGCATGCTGAAAAAAATACCACGCATCCATCCCGTATTATCGCGGGGCGGATATACAGTAATGGCAAATTGGGGCGATTGTGGAGTATTCGCCAGGTCGTTGATGCAGCACCGGCAAACACTCATGCCAGTAAAGACAAGGTAATATACAAAGTGTTAGCTGGTGATGGTGGTTATGAAACACATATGTGTTTACGCCGCGAGTTTCACACATGGGCGCGTTTTGAAGTGGAAAAACATAATCAGCAATGGGTGAAAGTAGAGGAATAAGCACCCCGTTATCCATCGAGTAACAGCAGTCAGCTTCATAAAAGTGTTTTACTACTGACTGCGCTTTTACTTCATTTAATTTTATATATAGGCGCCATAAATGGCGCCTGCGCCAAGTGAGTGTGATAAACAATTGCACTTTCGAGGCACAAAACGCTGTAATTTAACGCAACCCTCGCTCGGTCGTTAAGTACGTCGCAAAGCTGCCCAACCAGTGACTGCCCATATAGTGCATATCGTGGATCACCGAATTTATGCCGGCTTGCTGATGCTTCTGAGCTGCACTTTGGATAGCGGCTACTCGTTTATCGTCTGCTGGCAGCGCCGATGCAATTCCCTCTAGCATCCACGCTCGGCTCAGGTTTAGGCCATCCAGATGGGCGAGTTTACCGTCACTTTTATCTGTGACAGTGGCTACGCTTATCCAGTGGCTGTCTCCATTTTTGGGGATCGACGGCAAAAATGATGTTAACCAAGTCGCATATTCGCTGGGCGGTAAAATGCGGCGCATTAAATCGGCCTCCGCAATGCAGGGTGATAAGAAATCTTGGCCCGATGGTTCATATGCTAATGGGCAATTAACATCATTGGCGTATAAACGGCTTACGGTGCTTTTAAGCAGTTGATTAAAGGCGCTATTGTTCGCTGTTTCACTCCAGTCTAACATTAGACCAAAGGCAAACGCGGTTTGGCTGTGCTCGCCCACACGGATCGGAAATGACAATTTGGGTAGCCAGTCGCTGACGTTCGCGACGATTTTATCTTCCAGTGGCCCAAGCGTTGCTAGCCATTTTTTCGCTTGCGGGTCGTCCCACTCACGTAATTCAGTGGTTAGCTGTAAGAACCACGCCAAGCCATAAGGGCGCTCAAAACTGGTGCCTGTGCCTTCACGATTAAAATAAGCCAGCTCACCCTGAATATTGGCTTGGCTAAAGCTTTGACTCAAACTTGTCATTATATCCTGATAATGCGCTGAGTCTGGGTACTGACTGGCAATACGTGTCAGCAACCAATGGCCATGTACAGATGAATGCCAATCGAAACACCCGTAAAAAGCAGGGTACAACGCTTTGGGCGTTTTGACGTCGTCTTTGCTCGTCATCATGTGCTTAATGATGTTGGGGTATTCTTTGTGCACACATTCAAGGGCAAGTTCGGCAAAACGATCGGTCACTTGGTCCTCGCTCGGTGCTATTATTTGGTCATTTTGTGCTGCGAAGGCGATGCCGCAGTACATCGCAATGGACAAACTCATGGCTTTGATTTTCATGAAAAATCTTATTTTTTGGAATTGTTAAACGCAGAATACTCGCTGTGTATGGGGGTTGCAACACGTGGTCAATCTGCAGCGCTGGTACTGGCAAAAAGAATGAATCAATGAACGAGCGAATACTCGGATACATGACCCATCCTGCAAAGAGCAGCAATGCACTATAACTACGATGATGAACCTATAAGCCGCTTCAGCGTATAAACGCTAACTTTCACAGCTGCGCATAGTTTCCGATTAGCAAATATGCATTCACAACTTGCGTCAAAACAGTAAAGCTGGGTAAAATACTGTATAAACCACTGTATGAAAATATTGGCCTGTTGAAATAGGCGATAAGCAATAGATAATAGAAAGTGAGCGCGTCACCGATGAATCTTTTTAAAATTAATGAAAATGACTGTTGGCAATCGGTAAACGATGGCGTAATGGGTGGCGTATCAAAGTCACAGTTATCCCATGTTGACAAACTCGCCGTGTTCAGCGGGCATGTTTCACTTGAGAACAATGGTGGTTTTGCCTCCGTAAATCGGCGAGTATTTGTATCAAACGTGCCTCACGAAACTCAGGTGTCGATTCGAGTTATGGGTGATGGCAAGCGCTATCAGTTTCGATTGAAAGCAGGTACTGAAAAAGGCGCGCCATCTTATGGTGTCGGGTTCACCACTGAAGCGAATGAATGGCAAACGTTCCGCTTTAAATTGAGTGAGTTTAAGGCAACGTTGCGCGGCAAAAAAGTGCTTGAGGCCCCACCACTGAATTGGTTAGATGTGAAACAGCTGGGCTTTTTGATTAGCGATCGCCAAGAGGGTGACTTTTGTTTATTGATTGACAGTATCACTCTACATGAACGATAAGACTGCCAGTGCCAGAACCCGTATACCTCAGTAGAACGTAACCTATATGCAAAGCCCCGTGAAATCAGGTCTAATATTGCCTGAGAAATACTACCTTGATCATTTTAACGAGTTCCTCGCTTATACGCAGACCCATTGCGCGGCATTATTATTGCCAGCACATCACGATTTTATTCAGCGCTTTGAGCAATTAGCGCACAACACCCAATGCATGTTTGTGCGTGTGGTAAATCGAAAAGGCCTGTTCATCGCCTGCAGTACCTTAACCTACGGGGAAATTGAAGACTGCCAACGGGAGCTAGCGATACTCACTGACTGTGGCGTGTTACGTTCGGTTGTTACCAGCGATGTCAGTCCCTTTCTCGATACGCTGAACAAGGCGCAATTGATCGAATTATTAAGCTCGCAACAGGTAACGTTTAAAAAAAGTGCTGCCAAAGCCGTTTTATTAACGCTAGCCCGTACGCTTAGCGCTGAGGCAATCACCCAACATACCTTATGCGACGATTTCAAAGTAAAAACATTCGTTGATGAGTGGCAATACTTACTGTTTTTATTTTTTGGCAATCTTAATAGCGCGCTAGACAAGTTCTCCATGCGGGACTTGGGCGTCCTTAAAACGCGCAATAAATCTAAGCAGCAAGGCCCGCGCTTTGACGGTATTGAAGAAGCCCAAAGTGCCTTCTATTTTGCTCAGCAAAAACAGCGTTTGGGATCTCTGTGCCCCGAAGGACTGACTGAATTTGCGCAACAGCAAGAATTGCAACAAACGCCCGTGGGGATTACAGCCAATGAATATGCTGCACACTTTTGGTACGAGCTGGGCTGCGCCTTATTAGCCATTGATTGTGAGAACGCTAAAACACAAGCGCTGGCATTTTGGCGTTTATCTTCACACCAAAAAGCACAAGAGCGCTTGATCAGAGAAACCTATAAATTTGATAAAGAGCGCGCCAAGTTGGCCCTTGAAGCGATACTTGATGTACCGAAAGACGACGAACTAAGTTTGTTCGCGTTTGACTTTTACCAACGTAAGTTCAATCAAGCAAAGTTAAGCGTGCGTACCCAGCGTTTACGTGAGCACAGTCACAAACTTTACATTGATGAAGTGTACAAAGATCGCGTGGAATTAGGCGTAAAACGCTACTACGAGGGGCAAAATCTATGCGTGGATAATGCTGCGCATGGGGGTAAACAGCAAAGCGAGCTTCAGGCTGAATCTCTTGATCAAACCCCAGCACAATTGCCGGCAAATATTTTCGCTTATAGAACCGAAAATCGCTTATTCAGGGCACTATTTGGTTTAACGTTTTGGCATGAATTGTTTAATGAGGCCGAGCGCGCAACGGGCTCAGAGTTTGACCGCAGACCACGCCTGATAAAAGAAAACTGTCTGTACGATGAGTTAGGTGCTCAGGTGGAAGCGCGCTTAGCGCTGTTCACTCAATGTCAATCTCAACCCCAGCCCCAGCCTCAAAACAAACACCAGATAAACAGCGTATCCAGCCATGCCATGGCATACCTGACGCAAGTTGCAAGTCGATACTATGGCCAGCCTAACGGTATATTTCGTTGGCACCCCAAGATGCTTGAGATCATTGGCGTATTCTTACGACATGTAAACGGGCAATGGGTAGCGGACCACTTAAGAGCAATGGCGAAAAACTACCAAGGGTTAAAAGATGGTTACCCAGATTTAATGGTGATTGAAAATCAGCAACTGCGCTTTGAAGAGGTGAAAGCGCCGGGGGATCAACTTCGCGCCAATCAGCTGGTGAGTATCGACGCATTGCAAAATGCCGGGTTTAACGTCGGGGTGTGTCAAGTAGAGTGGCGTTATAACCCCCAACAACCCTATGTCGTGGTTGACGTTGAAACGACAGGAGGATGCAAGCCGGGGCATCGCATTACTGAAATCGGCGCGGTTAAAGTGATTGACTCCAAGGTGGTCGACAGCTGGAGTAGCCTTATCAACCCTGAAAGACGGGTGCCGCATTTTATTACCCGTTTGACGGGGATCAGTAATGATATGGTCGAAGACGCGCCACTTTTTTGCGAAGTCATAGATGATTTAGAGGCGTTTATGCAAGACTGTATTTTCGTGGCTCACAACGTGAATTTCGACTATGGCTTTTTTAAGTTGGAATACGGGCGATTAGAAAGAGCGTTCTCTATGCCTAAGCTATGCACAGTGCGCGAAATGCGTAAGTATTATCCTGGCTCACCATCTTATTCGTTGGGTAAATTAAGCAAAGAATACGGATTGTCTCTTGATAATCATCACCGAGCCTTATGTGATGCTCAAGCTGCTGCTGAGCTACTGATCATGGTGAACGAGAAAAAACACACAGTATAACGCTTGCCTGCGTGCGCTGGTCCGTGAGCTTTCTTGGTAACGGGTAAGTATGACGCGTTGAATTTAAGGAATAGCAGAACGCCCGCTGCTTAAGTAGGTTGCGCGCCCAGTAGTGGTAAGTGTTTTACCTTGTGATAGGTCATCGCGATTAACAAGCACTGGTTTAATGGCGTGTCATAAATGCTTTTGGTTAAAGGAAGACTAAGTGCGCGATTGCCCTGATAAGTAAAACTGTTTGGATACACCTCTTTGAATGTGTCTATTAGCCGAGTCTGGCAGTGAAAATAAACGTTGAAGAGCTCTGGTGTTTTGTCTTTCCAATCGATGCGGATAGGGCTGCCACCTTTTACTGAAAAACTTGGCTCGCCCCATTTTAGCGACTCCTCCACTTTACCTAAGCGATGCACCTTAGCAATATGCCGTATTTCATTTCGAATAGCGCTAAACTGCGCTCTGGCGATTTTAGGATACTTATCAGAAATGACGATGGTCATAATGTAGGGTTTCTCCACTCTTTAACGTTGGCCGATAGAACCGAGTCCCGCTAACATTCAACGCCAGATGACAGGGGTTACAAATTACATTATGTCACGCTGGATCACGCTAGGCGGCCCAATAGGTTGGTATAAGCTCGGCGTATTGATTTCAGTTGCGATCAAGTCTTGCCTTGTTCTAGGGTGCATCAGGTGGTTGAAATTGTCTACTTGCTGTCTATCTGCTGATAATGGGTATTTAACCAAGCATCCAAGGTATCCTCTTGCAGCAGCATCAAGGGACTTGACGTGCTGTGAATATTCGCCAGTTTAGGGTGTGAGGCCAAGGTGACAATTGAACAGCCAAGGCTGACCTCAGCGCTTTGTTTGTTGATATATTTTTGTATAAGCCCCCAAACGCGATAGCGCCTTTGTGCGCAATAACGTCATGTAGTGCTTAGGTATGTTTTTATTACCTCGCTGTTCGAATTCAGTTTCTCCAAACCCTTTGGCAACGATGATGCAACGGGCCGTCCTAAAAGGTTGGTACCCAGCTGTTCGGGGTATATTTAGCTTATCGTAGCGGGGATTAAAACTGGTAAATTTGGAGGGTTTGAAGCCGGTGTCTCTCGGTTCAAGTAACAGCCACCACGTTGCTTTTTGAAACAAACGCTGACCCTCAAGCTCGCGGATGATTTACGCGTCGCTTGCAGCGCGAATAAACCGATTGGGCGCTAACGGCGTCATCGTTAAATCGATACCTAGGGTGACGCATAAGCCTTGAACGAACTCATTGTCTATCACATTAAGCCTTCCACACATGTTGCATCCTAATTGCACCCTAAAAATTAATTAAAGTTATTTGAATTCGACATATACTGTATATAATAACAGTGTATGTTGAAATTTATTCCTATTAAAGCCTCTGCCGGTATTGTTGGGTTCGAATCCCCTGCAACAGAATATACCCAGCTAAGCCTAGATTTAGACCAACTCTTGATTGACCATCCATCTGCGACCTATATCGGTATCGCACAGGGGGAGTCGATGACCGGAGACGGTATTTTTTCCGGCGACTTACTGATTGTCGACCGTGCCCAAGATATTAAAGATCGAGACGTGGTGGTCGCCAACCTCAATGGTGTATTTGTGTGTAAAAAGATTGATAAAGTGCAGCGTTGTCTACTGTCATCCAGTAATCGATTTCCCCCCTATTTTTTACAAGAAGGCGATGATTTCCAAATAGAGGGTGTGGTGACGCGCTCGATCCGCCTGCATCGACCTTTTAAAAAGCCAATGTAATGTTCGCTCTATGTGATGCCAACAGCATGTACGCGAGTTGCGAAAAAGTGTTTGATCCAAGTATTCGCAATAAGCCAGTGGTGGTGTTGACCAACAACGATGGCTGTATTTGTGCAGCGTGTGGCATTGCCAAACGAATGGGTGTCGGGAAGAAGTTCGTACCTTATTTTCAGGTCAAAAAAGAGCTAGAAGCGGCAGGTGTCGTTATTCGCTCAAGTAATTACGAGCTTTATGCCGACCTGAGTCAACGCATGATGGATACGTGCGCGCGCTTTGCCCCTGACATCAATGTGTACTCTATCGATGAATGTTTTTTATATTATGGTAAAGACGCAACTGCGCCCCAAGATGGTTGGAATAACCTTGCTAACAGTATTCGAAAAACCGTGTGGCGGGAAGTGAGGTTGCCTATCTGTGTTGGCATAGGGCCGACGCCTACATTGGCTAAAGTGGCCAATCACGCGGCTAAAAATGTGAGTGGTTTTATCGGCGTGGCAGTGCTGGATAACGAAGATGCGCGTAAGCATGTGCTGAAGCAACTGGCTGTGACTGACGTGTGGGGCATAGGAAAACGTTTAGGTGTTAAATTGAATGCGCTGGGGATCCACACAGCGTGGGAGCTTGCAAACCGTGACCCGTCGCACATCAGAAAGGCGTTTTCGATTATCGTGGAAAACACGGTGCGAGAGCTAAATGGCGAGATTCGTCACTGCTGGGAAACCGTAAGAGGGGCCAAAAAAGAAATATACAGTACGCGCAGTTTTGGCAGTCGCGTGACTGATTATGATGAATTGCGAGCGGCGCTTGCTGGTCATGCTGAAACTGTAAGTGTGAAACTGCGTAAACAAAAAAGCGTGACCAGTAGTATGACGCTTTTTGCCACTAATTCTCCCCATGATAATGGCGGGTATGTGCGGCGCTCTTTCTTTCATCGCTTCACTGTGCCCACAAATGACACGCGTAATATACTTCATGTGATTGACAGTGCAATGTCTCAGCTTTTTCAACCGGGTGTACATTATTACAAATGTGGTGTCGGGTTGATGGACTTACATGAGCAGGATTTATATCAGTATGATTTATTTAACCCGTCGAATGACAACTCAAGGTTGATGGCATGTATGGACAATATTAACTCGCGCTACGGACGTTCAACCGTGCAAATGGCGGCCAAAGGCTTTGAGCAACGTTTTTCTATGAAGCGGGCGTTTTTGTCCCCGCAGTACACGACGCAGTGGCGAGATATACCAAAAATTAAGTGCTAGTACTTAATGGCGTTGAAAAAAAGCAATAGCAGGGATCATTTAAAGTACTAAACAGACAACCTGTGATTACATAAAATAGGTAGTCAGAGCTCGCGCTTAAAGAACACTATCGAACGCTATAACCTTCAATTAGTACTTTTTCTGCCGCGGAGCCGAAGCGTTGTAAAACGCTGATATCTTCGTCAGTGAACACACGAGGCTTATCAAACAACAGACAAAATGTGCCCACTTCGTAACCTTCGCCCGTATGTAAAATACTACCAGCGTATGCGCGAATGAATGGGGCGCCTGTTACCAAAGGATTATTTTTAAAACGCTCATCAGCAAGGGAGTCTGGAATGATCAAGTATTCTTCCTCGGCAATGGCGTATGTACAAAATGAAATTTTTCGTGGTGTCTCTGTTACGTCCAAGCCTTGTTTTGATTTAAACCACTGACGGTCTTCAGTAATTAAGCTGATTAAACAAGATTTGCTATTAAAATGATTTCTTGCCTCAAGGGTAATCGCATCAAGTAATTGGTCTTGCTCTGTGTCAATGATATTCAAGTTTTTTAACGCACTTAAGCGTTCCAGCTCATGGGGTAACCGTGGGTAATCGGGCATGTGATACTCAGTTAACGTGACGGGATTTCGATGTCGATTTCTTAGTCAAGTTGTGAAAAGGGGGAAGGGCGTATAAACGCGAGCGATATTATCATACTACCTTGGTTAAGATATAAAATAACGTAGGAATTGCTGTCATATCTGCAGTTAAATGTGGTGCGATAATGCTGCCATTTGCTCGTTACCGACAGGGAGAATGTGCGCATCAGGGCGAACACGTGCGGATGTTCGCCTGATACGAGGTGGTAGTGTTTTATGGCTCTTTTTTTAGTCCCTTTTAGCTAGTTAACCGGGCCCGAGTGCGGTGACGCAGCGCGAGGCAAAATGCAGTAAAAAGAAAAATGCTGAACGTGCCTGCTGCGGGTACTGAGTTAACTTGCGCTGACGCGTTTAGAGCCGCACTGTCAATGGGCATAAAGGATTGGATATTGGCTAAGGTAAAGTCAGTGGAACCAGAGGCAATAGCGGTCAAATTAAACGTGAATGCACTAAAGTTTGGCTGCGTAAAATCCTCAAAGTCGATAAAAGACATCGCAACACCATACGTTTGTGCGCTGACCTCAAAAATAAATGCTCCAGTATTTGCTAAGTCACCGCCCACCGAATTAGGCGCGAAAGCAAAAAGATCAGTGTCAAATTCTATTTCAAAGCCCAGAGTACTGAATGGATCAAAATTTGTAGCGGATACGGTGACCGAAAGCGCCTCGCCTATGTTTAATTCAGGCGAACTGACATCTAGGGTAAGCAAGTTCGCTTGGCTGGGTAGGCTAAAACACAGTGCTAAAATTAACAGTAATTTTTTCATGAGATATATTCCTTATTCTTATTTTGTTTGACTAGGGTGCACAGCGGGTTCGGGTGCATGCGTTCATGAGTAGTCGTGTGTCGAGTAAGTTAACCGTACCATCGCTATTCATATCAAAAGACAGGTCGATAGATTGCCGCATATGAATAGCAACGATTAAGCTTTGTATGTCGTTGATATCCACGTCGCCATCTAGGTCGTAATCGCCGACCAACGCAGGGCTGACGATGTTGATACGTTGCACAGCGAGGTCTTGGGTGGCGCCGTCAGTGGACTTGACGAGTACATAAAGAAAGTAAAAATCATTGGCGGGTAGTGCATCACTCGCCGCTATATTGGCGAGGGAAAACGTGACGCTGGCTGAGCCCGATTGCTGACCAATTGCATTGGCATCTTCGAGTATGATGTCTTTAACCATAGAGTAGTCTTCTCTCAGATGGCGTAAGAAGAAACGTATACCGCCTAGCTCATCACTGACAGCGTTGCCTGTACCCATATCAAAATCAACTGAAACCGCTAATGAACCGCCCACTTCGTAGTCTGTGGAGCGATATAAATTCGGCTCGCTAAATGTCAAGGAAAGCTCACTCACCTCTTGCTCGATACGAATGGGAAATACACCAGGAATGTTATATTTATCGCCGTTGGTGCTATTAAAAACAGCAAACAAATAGTAAAAATGCCCAGCAGGTAAGGCTGCGCTGGGCGTTAAGTCTGCTAGTGAAAAGGTAGCGGTGGCAGCACCTACTTGTTGACCGATTGCTGAGGCATCTTCGATAATGATGTCATTGATGAGGCCAAAATTTGCGTCCAGTTCACGTAGGTAAAAGCGCACGCCGCCTTGCTCACTCGTCACTGTATTTCCATCGCCCGCCTGATAATGTGCTGTTACAGTAAGTTGTTGGTCTGTTTTGTAGATTGTATCGCGATATTTACGCGCATCATCCAGTGTTAACGACGGGCTTGTGTCAATATTGCCTGCTTCAATACTAACCGGGAAAGCACTTGTTGATTGAGTTTCCCCGTTACTAGAAACCACCCTAACAAATAAAAAATAGAACTCGCCATCAGGGAGGTCTGCACTGGCTTGTAAATTGGTGGGTAGGGCTAATTCGACGCTAGATGTACCACGTTGAGTATTGACCGCGTGACCATCTTGCACAATAGCAACATCAGATATTAAGCCAAAACTAGCGGTTAAATGACGCAGTCTGTATTCGACCCCGCCAAGTGCTGCCGTCACAGTATGGCCCGTACCAGCATCATACTCAGTGGTGACGTGCATAGCTTCACCTGCGGTATATACCGTACTTGCGTAAATGCTTTGATCATCGAATGTGATCGACGTAGGGGAGGGCAACTCAACCTCGATGTCTACCTGAGCAATAAAGCTGCCCTCTTCAGTGGTTGCAGTGATCCTCGCTTCCCCCTGCATTAAGGCACTCACCAAACCTGTTTGCGTTACAGTAGCCACCTCGGGCGCACTGGATTGCAAAAAATAATTTTGGTTGGTGGCAAAGTACGGGGTGATAGTGGGGTTTAGTTGTAGTGTGCTTCCCACAGCGACCACAGCCGATGTGGGCTCAATAGTGATCCCCTTTACAGGGCCAGCACTGGGGCGGACATCTGATGTGAAGCTAAACACTTTAAGGTTCACGCTGGCAATATGTCCCCCATCATCGCCAAAGGTCACATCTATTTCGTTATTAGTGCGCAAAAGGTCAATGGGGACAGGAAATTCGATAACACCAAAAAAGTCGCCTCGGGTGTTCTGAATATCCCCAGAAATTTGTGCTGAAGCTGTTAAGGTTTCTCCATTAACAGCGATAGTTGGTGCGAGAGACTTGCCTAACTTACGCCCAACAACAACGCGCAATATGCCTTCACCAAGCGCGCTTGTAGCAACCGAATTAATATTAAAGCGACTGATTTGATTGGCTGAAATGGGTTTTAAATATTCAGTGGCAAAATACTTTTTCTCTTGTGATGTTTCGTTGATGACGATGTCTGAAGGGTAATCGTATTCGATTACCATAGTCGCTTCAGCAGCAATCGTGACTTCTTGGATATCTGACGCATGACTTGTTTCATCAAGCGCGGGGGCTGCGCCTTTGAGATACAGATGCTTAATGCGTGTCGTGGGCTGACTTGACGCAGGCGCGCCGTACTTGTGCACAACAATTTTTTCCGCTTGTTCAGTAAGATTACTGATCAGCACATATGCTTTGTCATTTTGTACATAGCTATCAATAAGGAAATCACTGTTAGTGGAAAAGGTATCAACGCGAGTGCCTTTTACATCGGACCATAGCTGATAAAATTTGACCATTTCAGTAAATACCCAGTTTTCACCGGTTTCATTCGGTGCTTCCTTTTGTTGACGAAGTAATCGCCAATTGTAGGGCGTACCGTCTGCTGCCGTGCCCCACAACGCTTTGATGGGGACAAAGGGAATAGAGGTTAAGACGGAATCGGGACGACTGAGAAATTGCATTAACATGGGGCTAGCGGTTTTAAGAAACCACCAATCGCGTAATGCAGACCAAGGCGCATTTTCCATGGGTCTATTTCGGCCGCCATATTCTGAAATAACGTGAGGTTTGGTTTCACCTAAAGCGAGTAGCGAATATTGATCTATCATGTCTAATGTTGCTTCGAGTCGACTACCTTTAAAACGATTGTCGTCCTCAAGATCATAAAAATGGGTTGAATACACATCCATATGGCTGCCACTGGTATCAATAAATAGCTTCATTCTTTCTTCCCAGCGAGCAAACTCTCTTTGCTCAAATATAGGGAATGCCACCGTAAAGCCACCAATTTTTATATGGGTGTTGTGTTGTCGAAAAGCATCGGCAACGTCGTTATGAAAGGTAAAAATATCGATTGGCGGGATGGGCTGCTCTAATCCGAGTTCATGTGGCGCATCCGTTACCTGATAAAGAGGTTCGTTAAGCACTTCAAAGTAAACGGGCGCTAGGTGTCCCTTTGTCACGGGATCACCCGCAGAACGAAAAAACTCGTTAACATATTGTCCAAGGAAATCACCGACCGCGTCGCCACCTTTTGCTTGCCAAGCACTTCCACCGCAACAAGGTGAAGTGTTACCTAGATAATGCGCTCTGGGTTGGCCGCCTATCATCAAGTCTCCTCGGCCATCGTATTGATGTAAAGCAGACTTGTTTTGTCCCCAATTGGTTTCGCGCTGGGCTTGACCCCGAGCGATGATATTCTGCGGATCTGCATAACCTATGTTGGCTGGGTCCTCAATGGCTTGGTTAAAATTCCAAACGGTGCCACCGTTATCTCGACCAAAATAAACGTCTAACTCTTCCATCATATACTTAAGTTTGTCTTCTTCACCCTGCCAATCATTATCGTTTAGCGTGGAATGCAGTTTTATATGGTTTTTGCGCTCAAATTCAGATTTACCTTCAACTGAATGTTTGACATTCAAATTAACAACTACCTCTGTCGTTGCGTGTATGTATGTTGGTATCGCGACCAAACTCGACGTTACAAGCAACCACGGAATGACTTTTAACATAGTGCGTTCCTATTATGTATGTGGTGGTTTTACAGGCTCAACTAACTCGCTTAAAACTGAATCGACACGTAAATTGGGTTAGTTGCGGGCAATAGATTATATTACTTGGTTAACAAAGTGTAATTAATTGTTAACAAAAATGTTTGGTGTTTTACGTGAAGGGTTGTCTTATACAGGCTTCTTGACCGTGATTGTTTCATTGCTTTGGTGATGAATACGTATGTAGGGCGCTATGCGGGGTAAGGGATGGCAGGTATGATTTGTGACTAATTTGTTAATTTATCTGTATTGGATACTATCTTTATGCGTTTACCGTTGTCATACATGCTCTCATATTCTTTTACTCGCGCGTGGAGTGTGCCTCTTGTAGTGCTTACTAGTAGTTTATTTGCCTGTTCGCATGAATCGGGTAAGCGAGATGAAAACGTTCAATATAAGGGGGGCGTCGCAGTGGCGAACATGACGCACGAGCACGTGAAGCCAGTGGTGTACCAGGTGTTTACCCGGTTATTTGGCAATACCAATACCACCAATAAGCCATGGGGCACCATTGAAGAAAACGGCGTTGGGAAATTCAGTGATTTTACCGATGAAGCCCTGCAAGGCATAAAAGAACTCGGCGTCAGTCATATTTGGTATACGGGCGTACCCCATCACGATGTGATCACCGACTATAGCGAGTACGGTATTTCAAATGACGATCCCGATGTGGTTAAAGGCAGAGCGGGCTCGCCATATGCTGTAAAGGATTATTACACGGTTAACCCAGATTTGGCAGATGATCCAGCAAACCGGTTGGCAGAATTCGAGGCACTGATAAAGCGCACGCATAAAAACGGCATGAAAGTCATCATTGATATTGTGCCTAACCACGTGGCAAGAAATTATCAATCGCTGGCAAAACCTGATGGTATGAGTGATTTCGGTGAAAAGGATGATGTAAGTCTTGAATATGCGCGAGATAACAACTTTTATTATGTCGTTGGGCAAGATTTCACGGTGCCAAAAGCCCCTCAAGGATATCAACCTTTAGGCGGGGAAACCCACTCGTTAGCTGACGGGGAATTTAAAGAATCACCCGCAAAGTGGACGGGCAATGGTTCACGCAAAGCACAACCTGATGCCAATGATTGGTATGAAACAGTGAAAGTTAATTACGGCGTTAAGCCTGATGGGAGCTACGATTTCGCCACGCTACCCGCGCAATATGCCGACAAAACGGCCGATGAACATGTGGTGTTCTGGACAAATAAGAGTGTGCCGGACTCATGGATTAAATTTCGTGATATTACCCAGTACTGGTTGGCAAAAGGTGTAGATGGGTTTCGATACGACATGGCTGAAATGGTGCCAGTGGCGTTTTGGAGTTATCTAAATTCGCACATTAAACACACCAATCCGGAGGCATTTTTACTGGCTGAAGTGTACGATCCGACTAAGTATCGAGAGTATATTACTCAGGGAAAAATGGACTTCTTGTACGATAAAGTCGGCTTTTATGACAGTTTAAAAGGGGTCATGCAAGGTCAATTACCCGCTTCTGTTATTACAAAAGCGCATTCAGAAGTAGCGGATATAGAGATGCATATGCTGCACTTTTTGGAAAATCATGATGAGCAGCGCATCGCTAGCCCTCAGTTTGCTGGCAGCAGTGAATTAGGAAAGCCGGCATTAGTCGTATCAGCCTTAATAAGCCGCGCGCCGACACTCATTTATTTTGGCCAAGAAGTGGGGGAAGATGGCAGTGAAAATATGGGCTTTGGTTCAGCCTCTCGCACCACCATTTTTGATTATGCTGGCGTTCCAGCGCATCAACGCTGGATGAACCAAGGAAAATTCGACGGTGCGATGTTAGCCCCAAGCGAAAAAGCCCTCCGGGATTACTATCGCCGGGTGTTACGTATCTCAGCAAGCCAAAGCGCGATGGCGGGGCCCTATGCGGACTTGCATTCAGTTAATCTTAATCAGAACAACGATAATGATGAAGCAACATACAGCGAGTCTATTTACGCATTCAGCCGCTTCGATGACGAGCAAAAAATAGTGGTAGTCAGTAACTTTAGTCAAGGGGGGAAACAGTTCGAATTAGTGATCCCCGAAAGCTTAATTTCTCAATGGGGGCTACCTGATGGCGAATATACGATGTTCGATTTACTCAGTGAGCAAAAAATGAATATTAACGTGGAAAATCAAAAAGGTCGTATATCAATGACGCTAGGATCGTTACAATCTGTGGTACTGAACCTCGTGAAGTAAAACACGCAGGTAGAATTTTTGATAACCACATTGTAAAGGCAGGATAAATGCGGAATTGGATAGCGAGTTTGAGTCGTCTGTTGTTTTTAGTGATGGGTATGGTGTTCACGTTTTTCGTACTATCTGGTTGCGGCGAAGTTATTCAGCGCCCGACGTCGGCCGCGTCGAATGTATCTGTATTACCTTATCCGTTTTTAATACCTGAACTGGATCGCCAAAGAACTGTTCGCCTTTATCTACCGCCGAATTATGAGCATGAAACTCAGTCATACCCTGTTATTTACATGCATGACGGACAGAACCTGTTTGATAATGCCACGGCTTACGCTGAAGAATGGGGAGTGGATGAAAGTCTAAACGCGCTGGCTAAAACATCAGGACGAAAATTTATCGTTGTTGCCATCGATAACGGCGGTGATTTTCGGATGAATGAGCTTAGTCCATGGGCCAATAAACGCTTTGGGGAAGCACAAGGAAAAGCATATATGCAGTTGATTGTGGATGTAGTGAAACCTTATATCGACAACAACTATCGCACTAAAGTCGATGTAAAAAACACCGCGATGATGGGCAGCTCAATGGGCGGCTTAATCACCCACTACGCCATACACAATTACCCAGATGTGTTCGGCAAAGCCGCTATTTTTTCTCCCTCTTATTGGTATTCGCAAGATGTGTTCAGTGATACCAGGCTACATAGAAGCAAAGATTCCGCTCGTCTATACGTGTTATACGGCAGTAATGAGGGCGACGGGATGATTGCTGATACAGACAAAATGCAGCGATTGATTAAAGAGCAGGGTCACCCTCGTGAAAACATGCAATTCGTATCCATCGCTGGTGGGCAACACAATGAACAACTTTGGGGTGATTCATTTACCGATGCGATTGAATGGCTGTTTGAGATACATTAGGCTTGTTATTAATTGGGAGTTGCCTAATCGACACCTATATTGAAGATACATGTTATTGCTGCAATGCATTAGCAATGAGCACATTAAAGAGAATTCGCACCTACTTATGATAAAAATACACATTTCAACTGGACGAAAAATAATGATGCGGTTATTTGGACTTAGCCTGATTTTATTGGCATTTACGGCGGCAAGTAGTGAGTATCAATCACACGAATTGAATGGCCAAGTACTGCATATTCAAACTGATGAAGGGCAACTTAGCATTACGGCACTGGCGAGTGATTCTTTTGAAGTCTTTTATCAACCCAAAGGCATTAAACAACTCCCATCATTTGCGATCGATGGGGTCGCAAAGCAAACAGAATTGACGATATCAGATGATGCATCACGCCTTACGCTAAGCGCACCTGGTATTCGTGCACAAATAGATAAATCGCCCCTGCGGATCCGCTATTTTCGTGATGACAAACTACTGTTAGCTGAGCAACAAGGCTTGTTCATTGACGCTGACAAGCGAGGTTTTAGTTTCGATTTGCAAGAAAATGAAAAGTTACTTGGTGGGGGTGAGCGCATAGTGGGGATGGATCGTCGCGGTCAGCGCTTTCCTCTTTATAACAAAGCGCATTACGGCTACACCACTGAGTCAAATCAGATGTATTTCGGTTTATCCGCTGTTATGTCGAGTAATAAGTATGTATTGATATTCGACAACTCTGCCCGCGGGGAAATGGATTTAGGTGCTAGCAATAGCGATGAAATGCGCTTTGAAGCGATAGGCGGACGTACCAGTTACATTGTCGTTGCAGGAAAAACCTACCCATCGTTAATTGAAAATTTCGTCACTGTGACGGGGAAGCAGCCTTTGCCGCCTAGATGGGCATTAGGCAGTTTCGCCTCGCGCTTTGGCTATCGTAGTGAGCAAGAAGTGCGAGATACGGTAAAACAATACCAAGAATCCGGATTTCCATTGGATGCACTCGTGCTCGACCTATATTGGTTCGGAGCGGATATCAAAGGCCATATGGGTAATTTGAGTTGGGACGAAAAGACCTTTCCTACGCCAGTCAAGATGATCAGTGATCTGCGTAAAGAAGGTGTAAAAACAGTCGTGATAACTGAGCCTTTTATTCTGTCTTCGTCTAAAAACTGGCAAGAGGCAGTCACGCACAATGCCTTGGTAAAAGATCCTGAAGGTCATCCTTATCAATTCGATTTTTACTTTGGCAATACCGGTCTAATTGATGTGTTCGATAACGACGCCCGCGATTGGTTTAACCAAACCTACGCAGCGTTGTACAAACAGGGTGTAGCGGGTTGGTGGGGAGATTTAGGTGAGCCAGAGGTGCACCCAGCAGATGCTCAGCATAACCTTAATGGAATGTTGGCAACCGGTGACGAGGTGCACAATGCATACGGTCATAAGTGGGCGGAACAAGTTTATCAACATCAGGTGTCGTTAGCGCCGAACACCAGACCCTTTATCATGATGCGCTCAGGTTTTGTTGGCTCACAGCGCTACGGCATGATCCCATGGACAGGTGATGTCAGTCGCTCTTGGGATGGCTTGAAACCGCAAGTTGAATTATCACTGCAAATGGGCTTGCTAGGCTTGGGGTACACTCACTCTGATTTAGGCGGATTTGCAGGAGGCGACGTGTTCGATCCGCAAATGTATATTCGCTGGTTGCAATACGGTATTTTTCAACCTGTTTTTAGACCCCACGCACAAGACAATATTGCCCCAGAACCGGTGTTTCATAAAGGCAAAACCAAGGATATTCTTCGTACCTATGTAGAGTTGCGTTACGCCATGATGCCGTACAATTACTCTTTGGCATTTGAGAACAGTTTGACCGGTATGCCCTTGATGCGTCCGATGTTTTTTGAAAACGAAAATGACATATCGCTCATCGATGTAAAGGATCAATATTTTTGGGGAGATGCGTTATTGGTTAAACCTATCACTCAAGCAAATCAGAACGAGGTCAGCATCACCTTACCCAAAGGAGCTTGGTTCAATTTTTGGAGTGACGAGCGCTATGAGGGTGATCAAACGATAACCATGCCTACTGACATAAAGTTGCTGCCTGTCTTGGCTAGAGGTGGGGCTATTATCCCTATGACGTTACCCGTACTGAGTACGGATGATTATTCAACCAAAACACTCGATTTACATTATTACGCGGATAAAAGCGCGTTAACGTCCACGTCCGTTATGTACAACGATGACGGTAAAAACCCTCACGCTATTCGCGATAAGGCATTTGAAACGCTGACGTTCACAGCCAAGCGTCAAGTTGACGAGAGCAAACCCGATTCTTTAGTGTTTGAACTTAAACGCACAGGAGAATTCAAAGGCATGCCGGGAAGCAGGATGGTGTCACTTTGGATCCATAATTGGCCGCAAGATATTAATCAAGTGCTGGTGGGTGACAAACAATTACCACAGATTAAAGACAAAACGACGTTTTTAAACGCAAACCGTGGGACCCGTTGGGACAGTGAAACCAACACGCTTGAGGTGAAATTTGGATGGGACGCAGATACTTCAGTTCAGGTGTTTTAATCTTCAAATAACACTATGGTAGCCATCGCATGGTGGCTATATACATAGTGATAATTTTATCTTTTATTATTCAAATCAGTTGGTTGCATCACTATTACGCATCATTTAAATTGGTGCTTTACGTCATACTGCGTTATTTTCAATCACGCTGAAATCAACAATGAGACGTTGTAGGCGATTAATTTGATATAGGCTGAGTATTTGAATTACAGATTGGTAGTGTGGTTAATAGCAAGCTTAATGATGTTTCAGGTTTCGAGCGCTGAGCACAAGCCTATATTGACAGCCTGTGGACATCACGATTATGCCCCATGGAATTGGCTTGAGGACGATAAGATTGTCGGAGTATGTGCTCGGGTCGCAACTGATCTTTTTGGTGCACTCGGATACGATGTTGACCTTACTTACGTAGGCCCATGGAAGCGTTGCCAACAAATGATAGAGAAAGGAGAGGTTGATCTTAATATCTGTTCTTTCAAAAATTCACATCGTGAAGAATATTCAGTGTTTTCCTCTGAGCCAATGGCAATGAATGAAAATGCTATGTTCGTCAATAAAGACAATTACTTTGACTTTAACGGCCTAGAAACGCTTAAAGGCAAATTAATAGGCTTAGTCCGTGGTGTAAGCCTAGGCAATGAGTTAGATGATTATTTAGCTAACAATAGCCACGTCATTCGCGTCAAAAATCATCAAGCATTGTTATCGATGTTGAAACTTAACAGAATTGACGCAGTGATACTTGGTCGTCAATCTGGACGACACTTGCTGAATCTGTATGATCTTAATAGTGAAATTGTCGACTCACCTAATGGATTACTGAAAGGCGATCTGTACTTTTCCTTTTCAAAAAAATCACCTCATACCGGCTTACTAATTGATGTAAATGAAACACTAAAGTCTGATAAGTACAGGGTATGGCTGGCAAGCCTATTGGAACGGTATTCCCAAATGCATAAAGAATATAAACAGAACAAGATGTTACAGATTAACCCGCTTGGGGCACTGCGAGATTAAACTAAGCAGCATAGGTCATTGAAAAAATAGCTATGTACGCCTTTAAATACCTATCGACGCTGGTTTGGATGGCAAATGTTGTTATATTGTTGCCCTAAGCTAGGGCATAGATAAAGAATTCGAAAATGGGAAAATTAATCATTTTAGCGGCTGTGCTGTTTGCTGCTCTTCAATATATTGGGGAGCCAGAAGCACAATCGAATACTTCGCAATCAGAACAAGCGCAAAAACCTACGCGACAATCTCCCGTGGAAATGCGGGCTAACCAAATACCCAAAGTATCAGCGTCACCAGCAAGAAAACCGGCACCCATGATAATGAATTTTCGTTGTGATGGTCGCCAATATTGCGGACAAATGACATCTCGCGCTGAAGCTGAATATTTTTTACAGCATTGTCCAGATACAAGAATGGACGGCGATGATGACGGAATACCGTGTGAAAATGACACCCGCTTTTAGGCTAGCGTTTAGTAAATATTCCGAATAATGTACTGTTTGTAATTCGAACTGCTCGTTTTCGTACCAATTATAGTGCCTAATTCTTCAAGTAATTCGATAACCTTATTAAAAATAGGTGATTGAAAAATATACAACCTTTGATGATGTAACGCACGAGTTATTAGGTGGACCAAAATGGACCTATTCGTGGTCAAAATGGCTGAGTTCATAAAAGTAGAAATGGACACCGACGCCGCCCATGATTTTCAACACGTTAAGCGGGTTGTTCTAAATGCGAAACAGTTATGTGAAGCGGAAAAGGCTGACGAGTGGGTTGTTATGCCCGCGGTGTGGTTACATGATTGTGTGACTTTGCCAAAGGATCATCCTGAGAGAGCGTCAAGCTCACGCTTAGCGGCGGATAAAGCGGTGACCTTCTTATCCGAAATTGGCTACCCAAAAACGCATTTTGACCATATTCATCACGCTATTGTTGCACATAGCTACAGTGCTAATGTCGCACCTAAAAGCTTAGAAGCTTGCGCGGTGCAAGACGCTGACAGACTAGACGCCATTGGAGCGATAGGTGTTGCAAGATGTTTGCAAGTGGGTACCTCGATACAGCGCGATTTTTACGAGCCTGATGATCCTTTTGCTTTGTATAGAGATGTCGATGATTCACAGTTTACTCTTGATCATTTTTTTCAAAAATTGCTCAGGATAGAGGAAATGCTTCACACCGAGGAAGCGAAAAGAGAAGGGCGGATCAGAACTGATTTCATGCATCACTATTTACGTCAATTGCGTCACGAAATGGGTTTACTGCGGCGGTAAAAGCAGAGCCAAGCACTTTGTAGTATAGTTTTGTTACCCTATCTGGTGTGCTTCATGATTAACTTCGTACGTGGTTCCAAGTTGGAACACACTCATTTATCGTTAAAGTATGTCAGGACATTCTAAAAGGAGCTTTAGTATGTGTCAGTTGTTCATTGAGGCAGAATCAGAACAATGGTTGAGTAGAACTAAGTCATTGCGCATAGAAGGTGTTGTGACCTCAATTCGATTAGAAAATTTCTTTTGGGATGTGTTAGCCGAAATTGCCTTCCGTGATGATATGTCGGTTAATCAGCTCATCACCAAGCTTTATTTTGAATCACAAGAAGCAGAGTTAGATTTAAGTAACTTTACTTCCTTTTTGCGGGTGTGTTGCAGTCGATATTTATCCTTGGTCGCGGATGGCGAACTAACTCGCTGTGAAAAAACACCTATGAAAAAAGAGGGTATAGACATGCTGCTTAGCCAGGAAAATCAACGTACTTTAGCAAGGCGTCGATGCTTTACCCGAGAGCCTTCCGTATAGCCTGTATAAACATTCCCTATCATATGCGATGTTACTCAACTGAGTGACATCGTCGGCTCTTTAGCACGTCAAGGTTCTATTCCTCACAGTCAAGATAAGCTGACAATAGAGTATTGATTTAAATTTGAATAATTTGGTCTCTCTCTGACACTGCTCAGCAAATACTTTATGATACTACGCATTGTCACTGACCGTGTTTAGATAAAAATCTGTAAGGTAATTCATGAATCAAGAGCTCACGTATCACATCGGTAGACCCGGTATTCCTTGGACACAATCTGAAAAAGACCAATGGTTAACGCAACAAACCATTAAGCGAAGCTATCAAAATGAAGTGGTTGTTCATATCGACAGCCTTCGCTCTCAATTTAATGTGGAGCAATACGGCACGCTGGATTACGAAAGCGGCCCTTACGCCCTCTATGCTATTACCAGCAAAGAATTCGACCTCAATAAACCAACTGTATTAGTCACCGGTGGAGTGCACGGTTATGAGACAAGTGGTGTTCAAGGGGCATTGCGTTTTGCTATGCGTCACGGGATTGATTATTTAACGGACTTTAACCTTATCATCGCTCCCTGTATCAGCCCGTGGGGATACGAAACAATCAATCGTTGGAACCCAATGGCGATAGATCCAAATCGCTCATTTGTACCCCAAAGTATGTCACCAGAAGCGGCTCAAATCATGGCGTATGTGAGCAATCTCGGCCTAACGATCCACGCTCATATTGATTTACATGAGACGACTGACACTGATAACAGCGAGTTTAGACCAGCCCTTGGTGCAAGAGACGGAGTTGTGCAAGATATATGGCAAATTCCTGATGGCTTTTACACCGTCGGCGATACCCAAAATCCGCAAGATGCATTTCAACGTGCGGTGGTGAAAAGTGTTGAGCAAGTCACGCATATCGCGTTGCCTGATAGCGAAGGTAAATTGATCGGTGCACCTATGACGCAACACGGGGTCATTAACTATGCACTGAAAGATTTAGGCTTATGTGCTGGGTTTTCTAATGCACGCTACACTACAACCACTGAGGTCTATCCTGATAGCGAAACGGCTACGCCGGAAGAGTGCGTTCTGGCCCAAGTCGCTGCAGTAATAGGCGCATTAGATTACTTGCGTCAACAAGGCTGATAACGCCAATAGATGAACAAGGCGTAACAGCGTTGTTCATCTCGATAGGCTAGGTTTGGGCGTAATGCCTACTCTAAGAAACTGGCGTCTTGCGCTAACAACATCGAATATAAAGGCTGGAAATTGCCCCAAGTCACGAGCTCAGAGCCGTTGGCTGCTTTGGTCTTACGGGCAATATCTGGATTTATTAAGGTCAATGGCCCCGCAGCTTGTGCCAGTAACTGGCTTTGACAACAGCTATCCATCAAAATAAAGTTTGCCACAGCTGCATCAACCGATGAGCCCACTGTGATAAGACCATGATTTTGTAAAATAACCGCACTGTGTTCACCCAGCGATTCAGCAATCATATCGCCTTCCTCTTTTTCAGCCACTACACCTGTGAACGTGGCAAAAATACCGTGATTTTCAAAGAACATGCACGCGTCTTGAGAAATTGGTAGCAGAGGTTGGCCTAATGAAGAAAATGCTCTGCCATATTTAGTGTGCGCGTGAGCAACCGCATTCACATCAGGCCGGGCCATATGGAGACGAGAATGTATTGCAAATGCAGCGTTATTGACGGCATGTGCACCATCAATAATATTTCCTAGATGATCAATACGCACTAAATCAGACGCCTTAATCATAGAAAAATGAATACCTAGAGGGTTGACCCAAAACGTATCAGGCTCTATGCAGTCGCGCAGGGTAATATGGCCAGCTAAACCTTCATCAAAATGATGTAGCGCAAACGCTCTAAAACCCGCGGCTAAGTGTTGTTTTTCGTATTCACGTTGTTCAAATTTATCACTAAACGAGGGCGGCATCGGAATTTTAAATTTACCTGCGCCAATAGCCATGTGTTTCGCATCTTGTTGAATCTTGTTGCTCACGTCTTACTCCAATTTGGATGATTTGACACCAGTCTAATAACTAATAGAATAAATACGAATGATGTTATTTTATTCCAAAGTATGAATATGTTGCATAGTAAAATTGATTTAAATTTATTTCTTATTCTTGTCGCGGTTTACCAAGAAGGCTCAATTACTGGAGCAGGTAAACGACTCCATCTCAGTCAACCCGCGGTGAGTCATGCACTTTCAAGGCTCAGAGATAAATATCAGGATCCGCTATTTGTGCGCCACGGACGCAAAATGATCGCCACTCAACTGTGCCAAACGATTATGCCCAGGGTACTTAGCTCGGTGGCAGAGCTAGAGTCCACTTTGCACGACATTGGCGACTTTGACGTCCATCAATATCAGCGCGAAATGAAGTTTGGTTTTAGGGATATCCTCGAGTCTATATTCTTTCCTGAATTGGCCACTGATCTGATGGCTAACACTCCAAATATTACAGTGCACAGCCGCCAAGTGAGCCGTCTAGACATGGAGGCTGCTCTTGAAAGCCAAGCTCTCGACATCGTAATCGATGTGCTTACACCAACCAGTAATGATATTCATCATACATTGATTTGTGATGAACATTTTTCGTTAATTTGCCGCAAAGGCCACCCCATATTATCTGATATGAGCTTGGCTAATTACATTAAGGCCGAGCATGCGTTAGTGACCTTTAAAGATTCTGCGGTCAATACCGTAGATATGGCACTGGCTAAACATGCTGTTGCGCGCAAGTTTGCTTTAAAATGTGAACATTACTTTGCTGCAACCAGTGTCATCAGTCGCTGTGACATGTTGCTCACCATGCCCAACGCCTATGCGCGATTACTAAAACAACAAATGCCCGTTGAGGTCGTTCCTTTGCCGTTCGAGGTACCCATTTTGCCTGTACACATGTACTGGCATAAGCAAGCGGAGCACGACCCACTGAATAGTTGGATGCGGCAGAAGCTACTGGCTATTGCTAAACGCGTTATTCCCCCGCCATCTTAGGGTTCTAAAAGAAGTAAGCGCCTTGCAACAATATACGTCTTGGACGTTCCACTAAGAATCGATGAGCGTAACTCAATACAGGAACATCGTTCGTTTGGGCGAACGTGCAAATGTGTATTAACCTGTTTACCAATAAGGACAATGACTTTTTTCATCAATGCCTGGGAAACCTATTTTATGTTTACTTCGTGATGTGCGATCCATGATGTGATGGGATCCAAATTTTATTCGCAACAGGAGGAGTGAGATTGATGAATAGATATTTAATCAAGCAAGGGGGTCTGCTCAATGCCACTTTGTTGGCGAAAGTGGCGGGTGTTTTGTTTCATTTTTAACGTGTAATTTTCAGTTATAGCCCGATTAGGTTCATTAAGTGCTGTATTGGTTGATATAGTTGTGAATCGAAATAGAATTTCCTGTATATTTCGCCATCGTTTTTTAACCCATCACGCAAATTCAACATTCAGACGTTACGATATGATAAATAACGTCATGGCAACTATTTACACAGATAGCATGTAAACAAGTTGCGTCTATGTTTTTGTCTGCCAGAAAGAGAAATTAGCATGAACTTTTCATCATTAGATTTAGCGCCAGAATTGCAACAAGCCATTGATGCTTGCGGCTATAAAAAAATGACCCCAATCCAGCAGCAAGCCATCGTGGTTGCTCGCCGCGGTCGTGACGTGTTAGCCAGTGCGCAAACAGGTACGGGTAAAACAGCTGCGTTTGCTGTGCCTATTTTACAGCAAATGTTAAACAAGCCTAAAAAGACGACACCGGGTACACCCAGAGCGCTTATTTTAACGCCGACCCGAGAGCTTGCCGAACAACTAGCAACCAATATTGCGAACTACGCGAAATTCACTGACATCTCAGTCACGGCTCTTTATGGCGGCGTAAAATTAGGCGGCCAAGCCAGTAAATTAAGCGCTGGTGTGGACATTGTTATTTCGACTCCTGGGCGATTATTGGAGCACATGACGTTGAAAAATGTCGAATTGGCTAACGTTGAATTTGTGGTCCTCGATGAAGCCGATCGTATGTTGGACATGGGCTTTATCGCCGATGTACGCCAAATGCTGGCGCAAATCACCTCTGCTCACCAAACATTGTTATTTTCAGCGACCATTTCCCCTACCGTGAACGAGCTTGCCCATAAGCTGCTTAAAAATCACCAAGAGATTCGCGCCACGCAATTAAACAGTGCCGCGGATACCGTGCAGCATGTGATGTATCCTGTGTCTGAAGAAGACAAAATTCGTTTGTTCAAGACGTTATTAGCTGAGCAAAACTGGTATCAGGTATTGGTCTTTACCAGTACTAAAGAGCAAGCGGATAAACTGATGGCCGCTCTTAAAACCAGTAAAATTGATGCTGCAGTTTGCCATGCTGATAAAAGCCAGGGCGCGCGCCGCCGTGCAATCGCAGATTTTAAATCAGCCAAATTACAGGTCCTTATTGCAACGGAAGTGGCGGCCCGCGGCCTAGATATTCAAGGCCTTGATTATGTAGTGAATTACAACTTACCTTACTTACCAGAAGATTACGTGCACCGTATTGGGCGTACAGGTCGCGCTGGGCAGCAGGGTAATGCTATTTCATTTGTGAGCCGTGAAGAAGAGCGCACAGTAGAGAGGATAGAGCGTTTAATTAACGGCAAAATCAAACGTATTTCACGCCCTGACTTTGCATTTAGTAGCCGCGAATCTTTACTTAAAACGGTGCGTAAACACAGTAAAAACAGCCGTACTAACAAGGCATCGCAGACCGTCATTCGTATGGATAAAAGCGCTACTAAGACAAAGCCAAAAGCAAAACCTAAGGCAAAACGAACGAGTAAATAAGCGTCATAAATGTAGAACAAAGCGTGGCCTTGGTTAAGGGCAATATTTAAAAAAAGAGTTGCTCCTAGAGCAACTCTTTTTTTGTGTTGGCATAACTCAACTAGGGGGCCGGTTCATCTTTGTCGTTTACTGTGATAGGGGTGTCAGGTTTTGCTTCTCGCCCACGAAAGCCGGATATGATGCAAGCGATAACCACACACCCGAACGATATATTTAACGCGACAAGCACCGTCTGTAATAGTGCTGGGTACTGCTGAGGCACGATTTGCGCATCGCCAATGTAATGGTGCACCAACAAATTCACCATGCTCATGCCAACAAGGTTACCTATGGTCCTAGCTAAATTTAATGATGCCGACGCCACGCCCAACTCGGTACTGTGCACAGCGCCCATAATGGCGTTGTTATTAGGGGTAGAGAACAAACCAAAACCAATACCAACAAGCAGCAATGAGCTGCCGATATACCAAGCTTGGGTATCAATATCCATTCGACTTAAAATAAAGAAGCCACACGCCACAATAGCGCAACCTGTGGTCGCGAGTAATCTGGGCTGAACCTTATCTGATAGTTTACCCGACAGTGGCGCTAAAAATGCCATGGCCATTGCCTGCAATAAGATAATTTGCCCAGATTCAGACGGGCTAAACCCTTTCACATATTGCAGATACAAGCTGAGCAAGAAGGTTAGGGGATAGTTACTGGCATACATCAGTAGTGACGTGGCCAAAGACATAGAGAATACTCGGCTTTCCTTAAACATCTGTACCCGTATCAGAGGTTGATCCCGTTTTGACTGATGAACCACGAACCAGACCATAAAAATCAATGCTATACCCAGCAATAAAAAGCCCAGAACGGAAGGTAATTGGCTTAACCCAAAAACGAGACATGTGGCAGCAATAATGAAAATCCCCGAGCCTCGCCAATCAAATTTCGCTTTACGTTCGTTTTTCCATTCCCCATGCATACGCATTTTGATGAGTACCAGCAACATAACGACTAAAGGCACTTGAAATAAAAATACTGAACGCCAACCCCATAACTCTGTGAGCCAGCCGCCAACCGCTGGGGCGACAGTTAATCCTATGTATACGCAGGCTGCCGCTATCCCTAGCGCGAATCCGCGTCTTTCTGCTGGGGTAACCGAGGTCAAAATAGCCACACCGGTACCGAATATCATCGCCGCGGCGGCGCCTTGCATGAATCGCCAAAACAATAACCATTCAATATTAAATGCCAAAGCGCACATGGTGGACGAAATAACATTAAGCACCAGACCATAGCTATAAATGCGCTTGCGCCCGTAATTATCCGCCAGCTTGCCAAAAGGCAGCATCAACGCGACATTCGCGAGTAAAAAGATAGTGGGCAGCCAACTGACCATTTTGGCGTTGGCTTGAAGCTCAGCGGCAAGATCCGGGATCGCAATATTGACAGACGCCATGCCCAAAGGACCAATAAATGAGCCTGCACAGACTACAATAAGCGCTACCGTAGTCAGTGGCAGTTTTGATAAAGAAGGAAATAGAGAAGCCATATACACCGATAGTAGCGAGAAGAATGGGTATAATACTCATTGCAGTGATGACTTTCACTGCTCAAGCTATAAATAATCGACTTTTAGCAAATACCGACCTGAGGTAATTTAAAAATCAGGGTTGCAGCTAAACTCAAGCCATTGATTGGATACCGGGTGAAACAAGCCCAAATATTGCGCATGTAAATGTAAACGACGGGCTTGAGTACCGTACAAATCGTCCCCCACAATCGGCATGTTTAACCCGCGCTCGTGGGCGCAATGAACACGTAATTGGTGTGTTCGTCCTGTTCTGGGGTGCAGATATACCTTAGTTTGCTGTGTTTTGTGGCGCCGTTCAATCACTTGCCACGTGGTGTGGGCTGGTTTGCCGGTTTTTTCACATACGCATTGTCTGGGCCTGTCATAAAAATCACCTGCTAGCGGCAAAGTAATAACGCCGTTTTCATCAGTTACAATGCCATCAATAAGGGCCATATAGCGTTTGCTGACTTGCCGGCTGATAAACTGTTTTTGCAGCACCTTGTGGGCAGCAGTGCTTAACGCAATGACCATCAAACCTGAAGTGGACATATCCAAGCGATGCACTATTAATGATCCTGTGGCATGGGGCAGCATTGCTTTGATGCGGGTATAAACAGAATCACTGATATGCTTACCCGGTACAGATAACAACTGGGCCGGTTTATTGATGATAAGCATTTCATCGTCTTGGTAAATGATCTCTATTTGCTCGCCGTCAGCTGCGTTTTTCAATAGCTGATTTTCTTCTACTGTTAACCCCTCAAGCATGTGATTCAAAATGGGTTGGCATTTTCCAATACATGCAGGGTAAAACTGCTTGTGTTTGCGCACTTGTGATTTAGGCGAAGCCCCCCACCAAAACTCCGCCATGGCAACAGGCGTTAAATTATGGCTATAAGCATAATGCAGCAGTTTGGGGGCGGCACATTCACCCGCACCAGCAGGAGGTGTGCGCATAACGGTGTCACTGAATATTGCGGCCAACGATTTGTTATCCCCAAGCGCATTTAAAAATTGGTACTGCTCGAAAAGACGCTGCTGTAGCTGTGCTGAAAGTGTTTTACGTCGTTTCTTTAGGGATTGTATTTGTCGTTCAAATTTATCGAGGGAGTCTTTAGCCGAGGCTATCGTGCTCAATAGATCTTTTTTGTGTTGGGTAAATTCAAGCTTTTCTTCAATGCTTTGGGCTGCTAAGGACTTAAACAGCGACTCAAGCTCAGCGTTTTCTGGCTCAGCAGTGGTATTATCTCGTAGCGCTTTTCGTTTAGCGCGATTAGCAACGACACGTAAACGCTTTTGTTCAATTTCAGCAAGGCAATTCGCTTGGGTATGGGCAAAGTTGTCTTTGGCAAGCTGGTATGCAGAGTCTTGCAAAATAACATCAAGCTCGGCTGTTATCTGCTTGATCATGTGCTGCTCATCATGAAAAAAACTATCGCTTGCCAGCATATCAAACACAGGAGGTACAAACTTGGGTAAGTGATTTTGCTCAGCTAACTTGCCGGAAAAAGCACTTAAATAGCCCAGCTTGCCGACACTGTTTTTGACCAACAATACTCCGAACATTTTGCCAATAATCAATGCAGGGTCGTCAGTTAAACCGAAATTATGATACCAATCCGTTTGCGTCAGTATATGCTGTTGCAGCTCTTTTGCTGCAAGCTGACACAACGCGTGAGGCTGGTAGTAAAATGGAAACGTAAATTTTTCAGGTAACGTAGAGGACAAAATATCTGCGGAAACATCAGCAGAAAACGTCGTAAAGCAAGAGGGTTGATTAGATGTCATTGGCGATAGTGTGTCGTGTAGATCGATTTAGCATTGGGGTGAAAGAGCGGCAAGTTTATCATACCCATCGCTTTTACTTTAGGGCCAATGAAGCATTTATACGAGGTTAAGTGCTTTTAATATTGAGCTGCTAGAATCGCAAGCATCTGCTTTTTTTGCATAGCTTATGGCTCGATAAAAAATGCTCAGTAAAGAGCAGCCCTTCCTAGTTTATCCGCCTTCGCATGCTGTATTGTCAGTGTGTTTGCAACAGCGCCTCAGTGGCCTTTAATAATAACAATAAGGAAATCGTATGAATATGTTTGAAACCGCGTGTCTGCTAGTGGGTAGGTTACTACTTGGCTTATATTTTATAGCGCCAGGCCTTCAAAAAATAGTAAGTTTTGACGCCATGAGTCAGTACATGGAGCATCATAACGTTCCGCTTGTGACGCCGCTTTTACTGCTTACCATTGTCATACAATTAACCGCTGGGCTGGCGATTATTATCGGTTTTAAAGGCCGATTTGCGGCATTTTTATTAGCCGGCTTAACGCTGATTATTAGTCTATTTATGCATAATTTTTGGAACTTACCCGAAGGCGGCAATATTGCTCATGAAACGCAGAACTTTGTAAAAAATATGGCCATTATGGCGGGATTGCTGATATTGGCCGCACGGGGTACTGGTCAAATGAGCGTGGATAACCGTCAGAAATAGCTAGGTAGTGGTGCGGTCTACTTTGACTTAGGTTGATAACGTGCATGTAGTACCAATAAAAACTGGTTGAAATGTATTGTATCGTGATACATTTTAGGTATGTGTTTTCATATTACTAATACGAGGTGACCATATGGAAAATGAACCTAGCTCGCGCCAAGGGATACAAGTAATCTCTCGTGCTGCTAACATCTTGCGAACGCTTGAGGGGCACCCTGAAGGGTTGAGTCTTAGTG
The DNA here is from genome assembly GCF_000014225.1 of Paraglaciecola sp. T6c. Classification (NCBI taxonomy): domain Bacteria; kingdom Pseudomonadati; phylum Pseudomonadota; class Gammaproteobacteria; order Alteromonadales; family Alteromonadaceae; genus Paraglaciecola; species Paraglaciecola sp. T6c. The sequence continues at coordinate 2,831,372 of NC_008228.1, read as the reverse complement.
CTATCGCCAAGAACGTCAAACTTGCGCGTTCAACCGTGCAGCGTATCGTTAACTCACTGGCTTCTGAAGGTTTTTTAATTGCAGCAAGTCCTACCTCTCGCGTGCGCTTAGGGCCGGGGCTCGTGTCTTTGGGCTCTGCGGCGAAGGCAGATATTGACAGAGTACTCATACCTCACATGAAGAACTTGTCAGATGAAGTAGGGGAGACAGTGGATTTATCTGTGCAAGACGCTGAAAACATGATCTTTATTGATCAGGTCACCACTGATACCCACCAATTACGCGCGGTCTCTGCGGTAGGGCATGCCTTTTCGATCTACAGCTGCGCCAATGGCAAGGCGATGCTTGCTACCATGAGTGACGAAGAAGTTATGGCTTTTGTTGACGCTCACCCTATTAAAGCCTTGACCCATTCAACCATCACTAGCACCGAACAGTTGCTCACTGAAATCGCCAGTATTCGTAAGAATGGTGTAGCGTTTGATAAGGAGGAACACTGTGAAGGGGTGTGCGCAATTGGCGTGGCGATTGAAGACCCTTATGGGCGCAATATTGCGATTTCCATTCCGGTTCCCACTGTGCGTTTTAATCGTAATAAAAAGCAACTTGCTAAACAGCTGCGTGAATACAAAACCACCATTGAGTTAGCGTTAGGTAAAGGCGCCATGTAATCGGTTAAAGCATTTACAATCAAAAAGGGCGCCATAGCAATATGGCGCCCTTTTTACGAAGTGTGTCCCATCCAGAAATAGGGTGGCGTTATTTTTTGTATTTAACGTAGCCACTTAACGCGATAGCGCCATATGCGAACATCATAAAGACCACGCCAGCCATCCAGAATGTTGTTACTGTGTCCATAAATCACCTCTTATCGTCATGTCTATTTAATTAGACTCACTGAGAAATTTTGCGACCAAAGTACCTAACACCAAAATGAGTGCGATGATCACAAGGGTTGTAGAAAATATGCTCCAAAACATAAGTCACCTGTAAATTTTATGTTAATTACTTGTTGTTTTTAGGTCAAGGTAAGTTTGGCTTTTGAAGTAAGCTTTTTCACCTTTAATCAGAAGATTTGCCACACATCCCACTGCGATAGAGGCGGTCAACGCCATAACTGCATTGCTCTTGAGTAATCCAAGGTTCAAAGCAATATCTGAAAAAGACCATAAAAAATTGCCCGCCCACACGGTGACCAATGTAATGAGTGCCGCCAGTGCGCTGCGCTGCCAGAACAAGCCGTAGATGATGATGAAGAATACGGGTATTAACCAGGCAAATAACCAGGTCATTGCGGCTAATATAGGCGGTAAAAATGATGCCACCGCGATAGCAATACTGGCCAATACCACAATCGCAATCTGGGTCACCTTGGTCATTTGCGCTTCGGTCGCGTCAGGTTTAAATAGCCCCTTATAAATATCATTACTAAAAATAGTGGCTGGGCTGAGTGCTGTCATAGCGAAAGTCGATAAAATGGCTGCTAGAAATGACGCTAACAGTAATGCTCCTAACCAAGGAGGAAGGTATTCTACTAACATTTGGGTGGCGGCCTTTTTCGGCCCGAGTTCGGCAAATTCAGGAATAGTCATCGCGGTAAGGCCCAGCACCACTGCAAAAACACCAAATAAACCATTAACGGGCGCTGCTATCCACAGTGCTTTTTTAATCGTTTTCTCATCTTTGGCGGACATGGCCGTTTGTAATAGCATTTGATTCACTGATTGGCTAAACAGTACCGCAACCACCATGCCCAGGGTAAAGGTCATCAAAATTTGTGAGTTGCCAAAAACGGATATCATGTAATCCATGTCTTGTGATACAAAATGCTCAGCCACTGAATCAAAATTACCGCCAGGTAGACGCAAGGCCATAAAAATTGTGGCTAAAATAAGCCCGACATACATAACAACCGCATTGATGAGGTTGATCCAACCGACTTCTTTCATACCCGCTAGCACAACGTAGAATATGCCGATAACCCCACCCGCTATGGCCCCATTGGTGATACCCCAGCCTGTCATCGCATTAATGATGATGCCAAGCCCTTGAGTCTCTATGGTTAGAATACCAAAAATGATCCCGGCCATAACGCAGGAAACGAGCACTCTGATCCCTTTGCCGAAAAGGTGCTCTAGCAGTTCTGGCACTGTTGTCACTCTAAGACGGCGCACCCACAACCCAGTGCTGTAACACACCACAACCAGTAAAATTACATGAGCGATACTAAACCAAATAGCAGCTGCACCCACTCCCCAAACCATTTCAAACACGCCTAATATATGTGCTGTACCCAGCACGGTCAGTGCCATGGTGGCCGCAACCACTCCCACAGGTAGGCTGCGACCACCTAGTGCAAACTCACTGTCATTATGCGTGGATTGACTTTTTCCGCGTTTCAACCAAAGGGCGACGCCGCAGATAGTGACAATTTCATAAAGTAAAACAATGAACAACATGCTGGTTTTCATAAATAGCTCTTCTTATTATTAACAGTCTGGGTGTGGGCGTCCGGTAAGGTCGCCCAACATGGCAATTTGATCACCATGCTAACCTGCTGAGTAACCGCCGTCTGCGTAAATTACGTGTCCGGTATGAAAGCTCGATGCGTCTGATGCAAGAAAGAGCAGGGGACCGGCAAGGTCTTCTGGCTCACCCAAGCGGCCCATAGGAATGCGAGCGAGAATATTTTCTCGGGTACTTTTGCCTGGCTCGTTGTCTTCAAACATCCAGGCTGTTAGGTTCGAGCGAAATACGGTGGGGGCGATAGCATTCACGGTAATGTTGTGTTTGCCCCATTCGCAGCCCAATGCTCTGGTTAAGCCGTCAACCGCCGACTTAGATGGGCAGTACGCTGAATAACCCGCAGGATGTCCAAGCTTACCTCGCGCAGATGAAACCAATACGACTTTGCCGCCGCCGCCCTGGCTCATGAACTGTTTACCCGCGGCTTTGCATAACAGCCAAGAATCCCGCACGTTGGCGTCCATCACTTTTTGCCAACGCTCGGTGCTTAAATCTTGAATGGGATCTACGTCATTTACACCAGAGCCCACCACTAGAATATCGAGCTTGCCATAGGTAGAAACCGCTTGTTCGACCATGGCATCGCATTCTTGTTCGGTGCTTGGACGAGTGTTACGTGTGGCAACATGTATTCCTTCTTGCCTTAGGGATTCTGCCAGTGATTCCAACGCCTCTTTGTTGCCACCTGTTAGTAACAGGTTGCACCCAGAATTGCCGATCACGCGAGCGGCAACTTGACCAAATGCACCAGTTGCACCCGTAACAAGCGCGACCTTTCCTTTTAAATCAAACAGGCTGGCTGGATTCGTAAGATAGTTATTCATTATTTATTCTCCGGATAAGGCATGATCACTAACATGCTGACCGTATTATTGGTTTTATTGATAAGTGTCCGCTTGGCATTAGGCGGAATACGACAACTGTCTAAAGGCCCCAAAATGACCTCTTTATTGTCGTGAGTAATACTGACTGAGCCCTCAAGCACGACGTAAACTTTCTCTAGTGGGGATACATCTCCTTGTGCACCGCCGCCGGGCAAAAAGTGTGAAAGTCCTACCCAAAAATTTTCTGTGTCACTTGCATCCCAGCCTTGTAAGCGAAGGCCGCAAACATCGAAATGCCCCGGGGCCTGATAAGGCATGGCGTCTTCTAATTTGGTTACATTCATTTGTTGCACCTGCTGTCATTGATATGACTAACGTTCTTATAAAATGAGGCGGGGGAGACTCACTCACGCGCCTGAATATGGCCAGACAGCATTAAAAGCTGACGTTGTCCTTGCCTTTGAGGTTCAATATTTGACGCGCTTCTGCTGGCGTGGCTATTTCTAACGAAAATTCACTCAGGATGCGCTTGATTTTGGTGACCTGCTGGGCGTTACTGGTAGCGAGTTCCCCGCGTCCAATAAACAAGCTGTCTTCTAGGCCGACGCGCACATTGCCGCCCATTAAAGCGGCTTGGGTAGAGAAAGGCATCTGATTTTTACCTGCCGCTAAAACGGACCAGTGGTAATCGTCACCGAACAATTTGTCAGCCGTTTTGCGCATGAACATTAGGTTATCTTCATCTGCGCCAATACCGCCCATAATGCCGAATATAGTTTGAATGAAGAATGGCGGTTTGATTAAGCCGCGATCGGCAAAATAGGCCAGATTATAAAGGTGTCCCACGTCATAACATTCATGTTCAAATTTGGTTCCGTGGTCGCCCATGATGTTCATGATTTTCTCGATATCACGAAAGGTATTACGAAAAATAAAGTCATCGCTGTTACGAACATAGGGTTCTTCCCAGCTGTACTTCCAAGACTTATAACGGTCTGCGAGGGGAAACATGGCGAAGTTTAAGCTGCCCATATTCAGCGAACACATTTCAGGTTTAACTTCCATTGCCGCCCACAAACGTTCTTCAACCGTCATGGTAGGGCTACCGCCTGTAGTCAGGTTGATGACTGCGTCGGTGCGTTCATTAATCACTGGTAAAAACTGCTCATATACTTTTGGGTCGCCCGTGGGTTCCCCCGTTTCCGGGTTACGTGCGTGTAAATGAATAATGGATGCACCGGCTTGTGCGGCATCAACAGATTGTTGGGCGATGTCTTCTGGGGTAAATGGCAGGGCATCCGACATGGTTGGGGTGTGCATTGCGCCAGTTACTGCGCAGGTAATAATGACCTTTTTGTTCTTTTTCATGGTTTATCCTTTAGAATTCACGGTATTGACTAAATATTTGCTCAGATTTTCTCGCAGGGTTTGGGCGCTTTCGTCAGTCCAACGTTTAAAGCCTTGGCCGGTTTTTATTCCTAATTCACCTTTTTCAACCTTGCTTTTAAGGATGTCAGAAGGGACGGTATCGCGGTTGATGCTGGCCAAAATGACATTATGAATGTCCAAGGTTAAGTCCAGGCCTACCAAATCGGCATTTTCAATTGGGCCAAGCACGGGCATTCGCAGACCAAAGCTATTTTTCACGACTGTGTCTATACCTTCGGCCGTGCATACCCCGTCATTAATTAGCGCTATTGCTTCTCGCCATAAGGCATGCTGCATGCGATTACCTACAAAACCTGGAACGTCTTTATGGATATGTACTGGTTTTTTCCCCGCGAAGGCTAACAGCGACATCATGCTTTCAACCGTGGCCAGAGACGACTGTTCGCTTTGTACTACTTCTACAAGCGGCACTAAATAAGGTGGGTTCCACCAATGGCAACCTACGATCCGCTCATTACAGTCCAAGCCTTCAAAGATCTCCTTGATGGGGATCACGGATGTGTTGCTGGCCAGAATGGTGTCTGGTCGTGCATGACGCAGAATATCTGTAAATATCTGTCGCTTTAACGGTAGTTTTTCGGGCGCCGCTTCAATCACAAAATCGGCATCGGCGACGGCGGTCTCTAAGTCGTCGCTGATGTGAATGAAATCGAGCGTACTCAAGGATTGGGATAGGGCGGTCAAATTGGCCGCAATTTTTTGTTTTGCGGTTTGGCGAGCACCTTCAATCGGATCGTACAAGGTGACTTGTATTGCTTTGTTGGCAAATACTTGCGCGATGCCACAGCCCATAAGCCCTGCGCCAATAACCGTAATGTGAGATGAGGAGAACATAGTCTTATTCCTGCTGGATGTACTGAATCAGAAAGGTATTGCATCTGGAAATAGCATCGGAAAACAAAATCGGGAGACATCGCGGATTTATATGCATGACAGATAAACCCGCGGTTTCGACCTGTTTACTCTGTGTCTCCTTGCTCGATACGGTACTCACCTTTAGGGTCAACCATCGCCACGAGGCGCACCATACAACCGTCGCCGCCTTTCCAGCGCCATGGGAATGCAGCAATAGTGCAGCGCTTGCCAGTGACTTTGTCTAGTTCGCCACCCACATTCTCAATGCCGCAAATACCACTGTTCAACAGGGCTCTATGGCACGGCTCCCAATCAGGAAAATCTTCTTTAATGCCACGACCGCCGGTGAATTCACGGTACTCGTCTTCAAGATGAGGAATAAGAGGTCCTGTGCCATGTGGACCGATAGCCGTACCCAGCGGATGATCAAGTGCTTGCACATCAATACCGACCATTTTGACTTTCTTCTTTGCTAACCACTCGCCCGCTTCACGGTACAGTCCTGGGCCATAATGATAATACTCAGCAGAATCAGCATAGGTATGGTGCCAACCTGTATTGATAATAACGATATCGCCTTCGCGTATTTTAGGACGAACGTTTTCAAGATCTTCAGCTGTAATGACTTCCCACTTTTTCTTGGGAATAGACACCACAACACCTGCACCGAAGAATCTTGGCAGTGGCATTTGATCCATAAATGGGGTGCCTTCAACCACGTGAGCTGGGGCGTCAATGTGGGTACCTGAATGCATTACTGTGGTGATTTTTTGCGTCAGAACCCCTGAACGAGAATGACCATGAAGACGCTCGATTTTGACATCTTCAAAGTAAGGCCAACAAGGCTGTCCCAAACCCCATTCATGGCTTAGGTCGTAAAACTGCATCCCGGTGTCGTTACTTTTATTTTCTTCATCGATCATTTTATCCATGTCAACTTTTGGAATTCTGTGTACTCGTTTTATGTCATTAATTTTCATATCTCACCTATTCACTATGTGGTACATCTGTATCGAAAATTGAGATTAACAACGAATTTTTTATATGTCAACGAATAGTTAAATTAGTGTTCCAGACTGTTAATTTAAAGAATTTATCTTATTTATCAGTTGTTTGATAAAGGTTTTGGATGGTGTTCTAGTGCGCCAGTTATTGTTTTTAACAAAAAATATACATTTATTTGACACGGTGTGAAGCTGTCTGTAGTTTAAAAATTGATCGGTACACTCATATCGCATGGTGGTTGAATTGCACTACTTAGAGCGAGTCACAAATATAAAAGTAACAGGACGGGCACATAGAAATGATAAGAATTAATCAAATAACAGCGAGTTTATTGACGGTTTTTGCAGGCGCTATCTCGCCGATTGCGATTGGCCAAACACCAGACGTTGAAACGCAAGGTGGGCCTGCACTAGAAGTGATTGAAATCACGTCTCAGAAGCGGGTACAAACGTTACAAGAAGTACCTGCCACGGTAACCGCTGTTTCTGGCGCCCTGCTTGATGAATATGGCATCGATGACTTGTTCGAGATGGCGGATTTAGTGCCGGGCATGGTGTTTTCTCGCGCGCCTGATGACGGCTTAGCGCTGACTTTGCGCGGGTTAGGCACGCCTGCTCGCACACAGTCTTTTGATCAATCGGTTGCCTTATTTCAAGACGGTATGTTCGTTGGAAAAGGGCGTATGTACTCAGCGGCGTTTTTTGATGTAGAGCGCATTGAGGTCATTAAAGGTACGCAAAGTACGCTACTGGGTAAAAATACCAGTTTGGGCGCCATAAGTGTTATTTCTAAAAAGCCCAGTGATGTGTTTGAAGGGAATATAAAGGTGGCTCGGGAATTCGTAAATGATGGTTGGACGGTCGATGGTGGGCTGGATATTCCATTGGCTGATAATTTTAGTGTGCGCGTTGCTGGCCATTATGTGGATCAAAACGGTTGGGTTGAAAATCTGGCCACTGGGCGAGACGTGCCTGAAGATAACGACACAGGTCTGCGCATTACAGCGTTGTATGAGCCCACAGATTCAATCATTGTGACCGGGGTTTATCAACATTCAGACAGTGAGCGCATCGGCAACGGTTATCAGTTTGTGGATAACGGCGATTATTTCAGCGACGACGTGTTGGCCGTCATCGGTGAAGCGCAACTCGATGACACCAAAAGCGCGGTGTGTACACAGTGCCCCAATGAAGAGAGTTATCACGATACCACCGTTGATTCCTATAATTTAACCGTTGAAAAAAGTCTGGATGATTTTACGCTAACCTCAATTACCTCTTACGCTAAATACGACATTCTATTTTATGACGACTTTGATTTTGGCAATGCCTTTGACGAGTTGACTTATGTCACTACAGGTGAAGTTGACTATTACAGCACGTACTTTAAACGAGCAGAAACCTATGATCAGTTTTCACAGGAATTTCGGTTAGCGTCTGAGGGGAGAGACGACTTCGATTACATGATGGGTCTCTTTTACTTTGAGAGCGATTGGGATTCTTTAGAGGAGCAATTTTATAACACTCCTAACTTTCCGCCGGATAACGCAGGGCAGTTGTTCAATGGGTCTTTCGGCAATGATTTCAAACAGCAAACAGACACGCTGTCTGCGTTTATTCAATCAGATGTCTATCTCTCTGAAAAGTTAACGGTATCTGGAGGTTTACGTTACACGGATGAAAGTAAAGATGTGCAGTTTGATCGCGTTCAAGGCGAGCTAGCTACGCTTTGGAATACGGTGGTAAATCCTCCGTTTGAGTCTGACTTAACATTTGATGATAGTTTTTTAAACGGTAATGTCAGCGTGAAATACGAATGGTCTGATAATACCGTTGTTTACAGCTCTTATGGGGTAGGGAGCAAGACAGGGGGATTCGCAGAATCTGCTGAAGTGAGCAGTGCCAATCCGTCGTTAAATGTTGAAGATGGCGGGGCGCGAGTGGCAACAGAAGAAACACATACGTATGAAGTAGGGTCGAAGATGGTGTTACTAAACAACAGCATGAACCTTAACATTGCTTTATTTTATACAGACATTGATGATTTTCAAGAAACCTCATTTTTAGTCACAGGCGCCAGTGCCAGTTTTATTACTCAAAACACAGATGTGAAATCGAAAGGGTTTGAGATTGACAGTAAATGGCAAGTTACCCAAGATATCCAAATAAATGGAGCACTCGCCTTTGCTGATTCAACGCACAAAGAGGATGGCAGCGATTTAGCGCAAGCGCCAAAGTGGACAGGTAATATTGGTTACTTGTACACCAATGAACTCGAGTCTTGGGATATGCATCTGCGTTCGAGCGGCTCTGTGCGCTACCGAGATAGCATGTTCAGTCAAATAAATGAAACTTACGCGTCTGATAGTTTAACCACGCTAGATTTTACCCTAGGTTTATATTCTAACGACGATACTTGGGAAGTGATGTTGGTAGCGCAGAATCTCACAAATGAACGGGCGAGTGATTTTAGCGGACCGCCGGCGGCACCCATAGGTGCTATTTTAGGTGCGCCTACGGGCGATCAAGGTATTACCTCGGAAACATTGAATACGCAGCGTACGATTAAACTGCAAATGAGCTACCATTTCTTTTAATCGCTACTGAATGTTAAATTCCAAAAGGTATTTAAAGCCGATTTTTAAGGGACTAATAAAGCGCTATTTTATTTACCTGCATTAAAACTCATAACACCCAATATTAATGACTGGTATTGGGTGTTTTTTATACTTATCAATTTAGGGGTTAAGTCTTTTTATTTAATAACTAGAATGCAATTTTATAGATTAAAATTTGAGTTTTATTCACTCATTCACTATTTTTAATGCAGGATAAATTAATTTATACGTTGTAAAGGTTTAAATGTTTTCGTAAACGAATAAAGGATTAGTTATGGAAAACGTCGTAAATCAGATAACCCCCCTCTTTTCTTTCAAATTATCAAAATTTGCGCTGGCTTTTTGGCTAAGTTCATCGTCAATGACTTATGCTGCACAGAATATTGAGGGTGATGATACATCTGTCAATCAATACAAAACTGAGCTTGAACGGCAGCGGGTTTTATTAACCAAGCAAGGTGAGAAAATAGAAGCACTGACGCGCATGGTGAATGCCCTTATGGCGAATAATCAGGCAACGGGGTCGGATGAAAACTCAAATAAAAACCCGAACAAAGGTACATCACACAATGTAGCTGGTACTAATACATCAACATCGAAACCTAAGCAGGCTAAACCAACGCAATCAACAACCTCTAACGTGGCGCAAAACAAGCCCGTTGGTCAAGCTCCGCCTAAGTCGTCAAATGTGATTGGCGCCAGCGCCATTCCTGAATTAGGAGATACCTTTAGCGGTGTGTTATCCGGTAAAGGCACATTCGTCTTAGAGCCTTCTTTTGGCTATTCATATACCGATAACAATCGGGTTTTCTTAGATGCTTTTTCTTTCATACCAGCATTAGTTGTGGGGCTTATTGATCTGCGCGAAATTAAACGACACAGCTTTATTGGCAGTATTTCAGCCCGTTATGGGATCACCGAGCGCTGGGAAGTCGATTTGAAAGTGCCTTATCTCGCACGAAGTGATAGCCAGCGGTCACGCCCTGTCAGTGTCGGGGTAAGTGAAGATGAGATCTTTAACGCTGACGGCCATGGGCTAGGGGATATTGAGGTGTCGACCCGTTATCAACTCAATAACCCAAAAGATGGAGGCCCCATTTTTGTCGCAAACCTTGTGGCGACTATTCCTACTGGTACCAGCCCATTTGAAGTTGAATTTATGCAATCGACCCCCGGCGCGGTATTTCCCACAGAGCTGCCAACAGGCTCGGGGTATGTGAGTATTCAACCTAGCGTTACTGCTATTTATGCGACTGATCCCGGCGTATTTTTTGGAAATTTAAGTTATGGATACAACATGGACACAGACGAGGAGGTGGGTAATGTTGACCCAGGTGACAGCGCGGGGATCAGCTTCGGTCTTGGGGTATCATTGAATGAACGGGCATCCATGAGTCTGAGTTATTCTCATAAGCATGTGTTGAAATCAAAGATCAACGATATAAAAATAGACGGGAGCCAACTCGATATTGGCCAGTTAATTATAGGCTACTCGTTTCGATATTCGCCCTCAACAAACGTCAGTCTGTCATTGGCGATCGGTGTGACAGATGATGCACAAGATACGCGTTTGAACTTCAGACTGCCGGTGACGTTTTAGTGATTAACGTTCAAGTACTCACGCAATAACCAGCTAAATATAATAAGTTTTTGGCCGCATCGTGTTCTGGCAAACTGTCGATTGATATATGGCTTATTAATACATCACTAAGCTACATCCTTTGAATCCACCTATGACTTAGGTGCTACTGGTGCGCTATGGCGTTAAAATACGTGTTATATAATTGGTCTTGGGAAAAGGCTTGTTTTGCATGCTCTAAGTTCTTTATTGTGATATCGATATTGGTTATTGCGGATAACGTTTGGTTATCTAATGTGTTCTGTAAAACGGTATTTAATGAATTGGTAGGCAAAATGGACTGCAAAGAAAATTGGTCTTTGCTTAGTAAAGCAAAATCTTGCGGGGTTTGAAAATAGGAATGACTGACTAATTCGCCGTTTCTGAATATGCTTTTTTGAAAATTTAAATCCACCACCACGCCATTACCGAGCACAAAGCCTGCGCGCAACTCTGCCAACGCACTTTCTGCAACGGGCTCCCACTGAGTATGCTCAGTCAATTTGTTAGCAGAAAGGGCGTGAGTACTGTAGGTGGAGGTTGCCATTAAAAGTACGCTAATAGCGTTAATGCGAGTGGTTAAGGTGCGAACGGCTGCTGGCATATTCATAAATGAGTCCTTCACTTAAAAGTCGACGCTGGATGGCTGCAATACGTTAAATAGCCCTAGGCTGGCATGGTCGATGGCCAACCCTAAGTTTGCCCTAACGAGATGATCGTTTTGTTGATCGTTCTTGTAATGATTAACGGCTATGTCCTTTCGATCTTGTATTACAAACACAATTCGGTCTCCCCACATCTGTTGAAAAGCATCTATTTTTATCGACTTAATACCAACTGCTGGATCACCCACTAGCACCTCGGAGTCATTACTGCCTTTGATGATCACGAAGTGCATGTAACCGTTGTTATTAATAATTGTGATGGCAGGAAGCTGCGCACTGGCTAGTTGTTTGAGAGTGATTTTGAAACCATTTGCGTTATAGCCTCGACGAGTCAGATAGTGTTTCATATCGAGTAGAGAAAACCCTTGATGCTTAATTTTTTCTTTGTTGCCATGTGCGAACATGTCTTTAAACACGCTTAATTCATTCACTTGGTCGTCGTAATGAAACGATAATAAGCTTGCTAACGTGGCCGAGCCGCAGCTGAAGTCATATTGTTGTTTGTAAATGGTTTTAAAGCGTAGCTCGGCAATACTGGAAACTTTAATCGAAAATTGGCCGTTAAAATCGACTAGGCCGCCCCAAGCGGGGGAAGTGGTCAATAACAGTAACAAACAAAGTAAAAGTCTCATGTGTACACCTATTCATCCGTTAATTAGGGGCAATGGTCACTGTGATAATGGTAGAGTCCTGAATAATGACGTTGTTACCGGTATTTTGAATAATAGAAAAAACGCCGGCCGCTTCATTGAACGAGCCGCGATCAATTGTGTTATTTCCGGTCACACTATTTGAATTGTAATTGTTGGTCAGTACAGCCTCTAAGTGGCTATTGTTGGTCACATCCACCACACCACCCATACCACGTTCTTGCTCTAAATCTTCGAGCAACACGGGTGGCATTTCATCTATATTTGGTTGTGCAGTTACACAAAAAGACACCGATAAAAGTAACGGTAACAAAGATGATACGCAGGTAACTCTCGATAATATCTTCATGGCTAGTATCCTTATTAATAAGTTACTGGCGCTGCCGCCAGTAACTTATTTATCCTTGAAATGAAGCCTACAATAAGGAGGTTATTGTGGGTTCACATTGACATTCCCTTGGAAGGATACTTGCTGCTGAGCTAAGGCATTGTGCCCTAGGTTCTGCACGTTTTGGTTGATACCAGCGGTTCCATTGAACGTATCAGACATACTATTGTTACTAGCGATAGTTGACTGATTATCAAAGCTGTACGTGACGTAGTTGCCTGTTACTGTGCCAGTTAAGTATGAATCATTGACACTGTAAGTCGTGGTGGCCACTCCGCCGTTATTCGCCGCAGACGTTCCCCAGCCTTCGGACCAAGCCGAGCTACTGTCGCTGTTATCACTGTTATCGCTGTTGTCACTATTATCAACAGAGGCTGTGCTACCACCATTGGCAGAGGCGCCACCTTCGGCGGCACTGGCATAACTATTGTCACTGTTATCACTATTATCACTGCTGTCACTGTTGTCTACGGTGGCTGTGCTGCCACCATTAGCAGAGGCGCCACCTTCGGCCGCATTAGCGTAGCTATTATCGCTATTGTCACTGTTGTCTGAATTATCTGAGTTGTCAGAATTGTCAGAGTTATCAACATTGGCTGTACTGCCGCCATTAGCCGACGCGCCTCCCATGGACGAACTAGCATAGCTGTTGTCAGCGTTATCAGAGTTGTCAGAATTGTTGCTGTTGTCTGAATTATCCGAATTATCTGAGTTGTCGCTATTGTCCGTGCTGGCTGTACTGCCACCATTGGCTGACGCGGCACCCATCGCGTTGGCGCGCGCCATGCTGTTGTCGCTATTATCACTGTTGTCTACCGAGGCGGTACTTGCGCCATTAGCGGCTGCAGAGCCCATCGCACTGGCACTTGCCATGCTGTTGTCTGATCGGTCAGAACTAGCGGTACTGCCGCCATTGGCTGCTGCGTCTGATGCTGATGCATAGCTGTTGTCGCTATTGTTGCTGTTATCGCTATTATCAGAGTTATCAGAGTTATTGCTGCTGTCTGAATTATCAGAGCGGTCACTCATGGCGGTGCTGCCGTTGTTTGCAGTCGCCTCAGTGCCCATAGCATAACTGTTGTCACTGCTGTCTGAGCTTGAGCTATCTGAATTGTCAGAGTTGTCGCTATTATCTGAGTTATCAGAGTTGTCGCTATTATCTGAGTTATCAGAGCGGTCTGTCATCGCCATACTGCCGTTATTTGCCGCAGAGTCGGTGGCTGAAGCGTAGCTACCATCGCTTTTATCACTGTTATCAGAATTATTGCTGCTATCAGAATTGTCAGAGTTGTCGCTGTTATTTGAGTTGTCTGAGTTGTCAGAACGATCACTCATAGCCGTACTTCCATTGTTGGCGGCAGATTCAGTGGATGATGCGTAACTTCCGTCGGATTTATCACTGTTATCAGAGTTGTCTGAATTGTCACTCATATCAGAGTTATCGCTGTTATCGCTGTTGTCAGTTGCGGCCATGCTGCCATTATTTGCTGCAACTTCTGACCCTGAAGCAGAGCTGCCATCAGAGTTATCGCTATTGTCTGAGTTATCACTGTTATCAGACGCATCGGAATTGTCTGAATTGTCGCTATTATCAGTTGCGGCCATGCTGCCATTATTTGCGGCAACTTCAGACCCTGAAGCAGAACTGCCATCAGAGTTATCACTATTGTCTGAGTTATCACTGTTATCAGACGCATCGGAATTGTCTGAATTGTCACTATTATCAGTTGCGGCCATGCTGCCATTATTTGCTGCAACCTCAGACCCAGAGGCAGAACTTGCGTCGCTGTTGTCAGAAGAGTCAGTGCTGTTGTCGGTATTGGCGGTAGAGTTCTCATTTGCCGCAGCGGAAGAGTCTCCGGTGCTATCAGCACTGGCTGTGGCTGTTTGGGAATCAGCAACTTCGTTTGCGGTATTGGTAGGGTTTGCCCATACACTGGTTGCTGAACCGAGTATGATAGCCATGCTTGCTGCTAATAAACTTTTATTAAATGATTTCATCTTTTATGCTCCATTAAAAAACGATTGGTTACCATTCACTGATCGTCACACTGAAAATAGCAACGCCTTAATATTCAAATTATGAAAAAGGAAATTGAACATTTATCTTGTTCTTAATCTCCCGCATCAACTGTAGTTAAATGGAAACTAAAAATTCCATTAAATACATATTAAATTAACCTCAAAAATAGCGTTAAGGACCAGTATCAGCTTGGTTCTTTTAAAATTTGGGTAAAGTAAATTCTCTTTTTGCTGGGCGATATGGGGTAGGTTTATTTAATGGAATTTGAAATTCACAAAATCTTCTTTAATTAATATATACACAATGAATGAACGTATTTTTTAAATGAATGCGAATGTTGGCACTGAATAATTAAAAACATCTGCACACTCTCATGTCGGTTTTTTTTACATGAATGCTTAATGACAGACATTAATATAATTAGTGTATAGATTAAGTGTCAGTATTACTTAATGTTAATTTAAGTGGTTCGGTTATTGCTATCTTCTTAGGGTTACGTGAATTAATCAGACATTTCAG
The DNA here is from genome assembly GCF_000014225.1 of Paraglaciecola sp. T6c. Classification (NCBI taxonomy): domain Bacteria; kingdom Pseudomonadati; phylum Pseudomonadota; class Gammaproteobacteria; order Alteromonadales; family Alteromonadaceae; genus Paraglaciecola; species Paraglaciecola sp. T6c. The sequence continues at coordinate 2,816,233 of NC_008228.1, read as the reverse complement.
AATAGGATTCTGTTTTATTTACTCAAATTTAGGCTGTCTTGTGAGTAGAGTCCATCTGGTTAAGACAACTAAAGGATGAGATCATGACGCTTACTCAAGCACAGCAAGGCGTGCTGGTGATATCAAACGACAGCTTTTTAATCGGTTTACTCACGGGTATCAGCATTGCTAATAATTTTTCTTTTCGCTCTGTTTCACCGACGTATCCACTCAATATTGAAAGCGTCAATCATGTATGTAAGGTGGTATTGATTGATTTGCGAGCGGTATCGGCAGAACTAATGGCTTCGCATCTTAAAATATTGCAGCAAATTCATACTCAGTCAGAGATCCCCATTTGTGCTATTTACAGCAAAAGTGATGCAGGATTCAATCATCACTTGTCCTGGGTGAACTATTTTGATGAAACCGATTTAAGCGGCCGTCTAGACAGATACCTCAGTCAGGTGATTGCTAATGAGAGCCATCAAAGGGAAGAAAGGCGCAATAGTGAACGGCGAAATGCTATTGATAGACGCGGTATTCCTGCGATATTTGGTTCCGTACAAAGTAATCTGCAACCGATGATACTCAATAGCACAATACTTGATGAAGAAGAGCAATATGTGGTTGGCCCTTTTGTCATAAATCACAACTGCAGAACGGTATTTTGTCAGGGCAAGGACGTAATGCTAACCAGCAAAGAGTTCAAATTGTTTACCTTGTTAGCGCAAGTGCATGACCATGTTTGCAGCACCGAAAAAATTATTGAGAAACTATGGCCAGATACACGGCGCGCAAACAAGTCGGATTTATATCAGTACATGCATTTACTGCGCAAAAAAGTCGAAGTGGACCCGGATAACCCAAGGTGGATCCTTACGGTCAAAGGGGTAGGCTACCGGTTAAATACCAACCAATTACTTCTATAGCAAATGTGACGCTAAGGCCTAGATAGCGGTGCTAGGCGTTCAATGACAGTTTGCTGCGTTAGAGTTGGGTAAGCAGCGCAGCGACCTTTTGCTGTAGATCGATCTTAAATGCGTTCACGGTTGGGCTGAGTAACCGCCTTTCAGCACAAATTAGGTTAAGAGGAAATGTTTCTCCTTGCCAACCATCTACATCAAGCTCAATCAATCGCCCTTGTATTAGGTCTTGAACGATATCCAATTGAGACTTCCTAGCAATACCTTTTCCAGCAATGGCCCATTTACGGGTGATGTCGCCATCTTTACACTGCCGATTACCGGTTACATCAATGCTGGTGTTTTTGTTGTCTTTATTGAATACCCAGCGAGAATGCAAAGTATCATTATGTCCGTGACATAAACAATTGTGTTGCGTGAGTTCTTGCAACGTGTTGGGCGAGCCAAATTGTTCAATATAACTGGGTGAAGCGCACAATACCGGAACATTGTTAGCAGCAACCGGAATGGCAATAAAGCCGGAGTCTTTTGGTTTGCCGTAACGCAAGGCTAAATCGACTGGTTGACTATATAAGTCGGCGGGGCTGTCTGATAACTGCAGTCGTATTTCCAATTTTTGATGTAGCGTCATGAACTCATCAAGCCATGGCAGTAGTAAATTTCGGCCCAAATCTGAAGGGGCTGAAAGCTGAATAACCCCACTTAACTCTGTATCTTCGCTGTGCATTTGCGTGGTGGCTTCATCTAAAATACTGAGTGCATCAATGCAATGGCGCAAAAATTGTTCGCCTTTCTGGGTTAACCGCAGATTTCGAGTAGACCGAATAAATAATAGAACACCCAGGTCGGCTTCCAAACGTTTCAACGAAGCGCTAACCACAGCAGGAGACAAATCCATCTTCCTAGCGCAAGCTGATAGGCTGCCTTGCTGTGCGGTTTCACAAAATATTCTCAAATCATGCAGATTTTTCAAAGGCTACCCTAACTTTCAATAAGATTTTGAAAGTTTTCCATAACGCGACTTTATTATCAATATAACGATAAGCATTAAACATAACACGAGGTGAGAATATTGATGACGAAAAGCGCTGGATTTGGCGATGCTACGCAGGACTGCGTGAGTGTAAACAGTAAGTAGTTCACTGAGGGTTACCCCCTCAGTGAAACGTCAGGCAAATAATTAACCCTTATTAGGGTTCAATATGTACTTACCGCCAGTTGATTTAGCAAAATATTTAACAACTGTTTGCGGGTCTAAGGCTTCTTCAAAGCTAAGCTCTACACTTGATTCTATGGCGAATGTGGTATTAATTTCATCTGCCACGCGTTGATGTAATTCGGCTACCTTAGTGGCATCTAACTTGCCTAGGAAGCGCATCAATAACCAGCCGCCGACACTCCACGTCATGCCAAATGCGCGATTGAGTGTGGTAGGGGAGAAATCAAGGCCACCGTATATGTACACTTGCTTGTTATCAAGCGAGCCATAAGTATTGAAGCCCGTTGCATCTTTGCTACCCACCGCTTCCATCGCGGCTAAAATGTCACTTGCCAGTTCACCGCCGCCAATTGCATCAAATGCAAGCGTTGCACCGGTGGCCTCTATTGCTTTGTACAAATCCTTTTTAAACGTCTCACTAGTAGAATTAACAACGTATTTAGCCCCTAGCTTTGTTAGTAAATCTACTTGTTCTTGTTTGCGTACAATATTTACCAGTTGTACACCTTCTTTTAGGCAAATTTTATTCAGCATTATGCCTAAGCTTGATGCAGCAGCGGTATGCACTAATGCCTTATGGCCTTCCATGCGCATCGTTTCAACCATGCCAAGTGCCGTCAATGGGTTAACGAACGACGAAGCCGCAGCCAAAGGCGTGGTATCGTCATGATGGACAATACACGCCTGAATAGGAACGCAGCAATATTGGGTATAACAAGCGCCCGTTAGCACTGCGACTGTCTTGCCTAATAAAGATTGCGCCTTTTCGCTATCGCCAGCAGCCACAACCACACCTGCTCCTTCATTGCCAATAGGCAAGGTCTGGTCTAATCGTGATTTAATGCGCGGCAACATACCTGGGTGAACAGGGGCGCTGTAAGTCGTTTTGTCATCACTTAGTGTTGCTTTTGATAGATCCGCCGGGCCAAACATGGGCCACATATCAGAGGGATTAATGGGCGCTGCGTGCATTTGCACCACTATCTCATGGGCTTTTGGCTTAGGTACGTCGACCTCTTTTAGCGTGATATTGAGTTCGCCTTGTGACGAAATGTGGGTAAATAGTTGTTTGGTTTTATTCATTTTTGTTGATCCTGTCGTGGTTTTCTTCGAAAACGACGCACAAAATCGTTGCTCGAAGAGATGATAAATCAATTGGGTGCAAAAAATTAACATGGGGATTGAAGACGTACGAGTCAATAGAAATGTTACATGATCATCACTGTGATAAATTATTCGCTTAGTGGGATTTTTGCGAGGTCAACACGGTTATCTTGTTAGTAGGAGCCGAGTCCTCAAAATATTGCGAACACAGCTCAATAAGGTCCAACGTCGGTTGGTGAACTTTTTCAATGCCCACCCAGGCGTTACGTCCGCTTTTTTTGGCTTGATATAAGCATCCGTCGGCTAGGGCGATCAAGGTTTTCCAATCCGTTTGCTGGCTGTGTTCTAAAATCGGCGGATAACACACATAACCGATAGAGCAGGTGTAGTGAGACAGTGCTTTATCTGAAAGACGAAATGGACTAGCGCTGACTTCATCAAGTAAGCGCTGAGCCAACAGGGGCGCGTCACTACGATCTATAAAACGCGCGATCCCAACAAACTCTTCACCGCCCCAGCGCACTAGATAATCTGACTGCCTAAACACGCGCGCTAGGCGCTTTGTAAGTTGCCGTAACACTTCGTCACCAACATGATGACCGTGTTCATCGTTCACACGCTTGAAGTGATCCATATCAATCATGAAAACGACAATATCCCCTTGGTGAGGTGTGGGTGTTTTACCATCTCGCCAATCATCATAAATTCGTTGGCTTTTTTCCAAATCTGTTTCTATGTGATTCTCTAAAAAGCGCCGGTTGTTAATGCCAGTAAGCTTGTCGGTTAGGCTAATGGCTTCCATTTCCCGATAAGCGGCTTGTAACTCGACATTTTTCTGGCTCAATTCAAGTGTACGAATTGCCACTTCTTCGCTAAGTCGCTTGTTTAATCTGCGCTGGGAAATACGACCGTAAACAAGGGCAAATAAAATGGCACTGACGACAATCGACGCTAGCCAAACGTTTCTGCTCCATTGCGCTTGCTTCAATGTGACTTGAGTTAACGCCTGTTCTTTTTCCAATAATTTAATTTGTTGGGCACGGCGCACGAACTCTGTTTGAGATTGCAGTGTCGCTATAGTTTTGATTCGAGTGGTGTTGAGTATTTCATCGTCTAACTTTTTTTGATAAAGCAAAGCATCTAAGGCTTGCCTGAGGGCATCTTCCTGCAGATACGCTTTTACCCGTAACGCTTCTAGCAGCGCTTCGTCATGGGATTCATTATTCTTTTTGGCTTGTGTCACACCCGCATCAATGTGCTGCAATGCCAATTCAGTATCTTCATCAAGTAGGGCTAATTGCGCAGATGTGCGATAAGCATCAACCAATAAGCTCTTATACTGCTTGTCAATTGCTCGCTCGATAACACCGTCTAACATGGTACGAGAAAGGGGTAAGTTACCCAAGTTCATTTCTAAGGTAGCCATGGACAATATTGCCCAATCTGTGTCTCTTGGCGCTTGAATCTGTTGAAAGAGCGTCAAAGCTTCTGTTAAGTGATATCTAGCTTGCTCATAATCGGCGAGTTGAATGAACTGGAAGCCGACTTTATTGTGGCTATAAGCAATGTACTTCTTTTCCTCAGAGGCTAAATCTATTTTAAGAGCGTCTTGAAAATAAGTCAGGGCGAGTTTGTCGTCTCCCATCAGGCGTCGAAGGTCACCAAGGTTGTACAGGGCGCTGGCGATACCATTTTTATCATCCAACTCATGATGCATTTCTAATGCACTTTGATGTGCTTGGGCTGCACCTTCTAGCAGTCCCATCTTCTCCAGCACAAGCCCTATACTGTTGTAGGTAGAAGCAACGGCAGAAGTATCATTTTGCTGCTGACTGATTTGCATAGCTGAATAGATGTATTCTAAAGCCTGAGGATAGTTAGATTGGTAGCGATAGGTTAATCCGCGCTGCCGATATGCCTTAGCGAGTCCGGCCTGATCGCCTTGTTCTTGATACACATTGATGGCTTTATTGAGCAAGTCATGTGCGGGCGCATAATGATTGCGCTCCATGGTATTCCTTGCTTGTTCAAAATACACATCAGCGAGTGCTAAGGCGTCGTTTTTGCTAACCGCTAGCTGCTGAAACTGCTCAGTGAGTGCTTCGGCTTTGTTCATTTCGCCTTGCTTACGGGCAAGCTCAATAGCACGTTTAAGCGGATTGATTTCAGTATAAGTAGGAATGTGGTCTACTTGAAACGGGTTAACACCGACTTGAGCTATGACATTGCCATGGCATAACAGTGCGCATAAAAAAACAGCATTTCGTCGTGCTATTGGTTTCCTCCAATCCAAAGTGAACTCCGTGTATATAGTGCTAAGCAAAAACTTACGCTTTACACTTGCGCAAATGAGGTGCGCAGCATAAATAGTATTCAAGTATTACATGGGTAAAAAGTCATAGGTAGCATTAAACGCTCATTTTTCATTCAAACATCAAGGGAGGTCATGAGTCCAATGTTAACGCACTTTACGCTTCGTACATTATTGGTAACAAATGAACACGATATTATTGGCGCTTAGCTGCAATATTAAGTGCTTGTATAGCGATGATAACACGCAGCCGATAGCAGCATGTCTGCTCAGATAAACAATGCTCGGATAAACAAGGGCTTAAGATGATGACAAAATTAACTAAACTGTATAAAGACAACAGAGCGATGGTGTTGTTCATTGCTTTGATGTGCGTGTTTAGAAGTGCTGTGGCCGATTGGAACGAAGTGCCGACAGGCTCTATGTTACCGACCATAGTCGAGGGTGACCGGATCCTCGTGAATAAATTAGCCTATGACGTGAGTACCCCTTTCGTTCATCACTCTTTGTACAAGTTAGCTGATCCGATGCGCGGTGACATTATTGTATTCGACTCTGCAGTATCAGAAAAAAGATTGGTCAAACGTGTGGTAGGGGTGCCCGGGGATACCGTCGCATTAATGGATAACGTGCTGTTTATTAACGGGCGACAAATTGGTTATGCAGATTTAGCCAACATAGATAATTTCACTGAGGTCACGGAGGATCTGCTGGGCATTCAACACCGTATCCGCGTGGCAAATAACGGCTCTGCGTTAGCAAACTTCCGCGCGGTAGACATTCCCTCAAATTACTATTTGGCTATGGGGGATAACCGCGATAACAGTGCTGACTCCCGCGTGATAGGTTTAATACCACGTGATGAAATTATCGGCAGGGCGAAACAGGTGGTGATGTCTTTGGACTATGACAATTACTACCTGCCAAGATCTGACCGGTTTCTACATGATTTGTAGTACTGGAAGCGGTAATCTTATTAGCAGGAGAGCGAGCTAATTAGCAAAAGTGAATGCTGTCAAAGTCATTTACATTCTCAGTGCGATAAAAAGCAACTCACTACGCTGCTTTTTATCGCTTTTTATGACTTTTTTCGATATTTGAAAACCATGTAAAGCTTTTTGCCACATGCTCATGCCAATATGACCATTGATGTGCCCCAGGATACTCTTGGTACATGTGGTCGATGCCAAAGGCAAGAAATTGGCGATTTAACCACTGATTAGATGCAAGCAGAGGGTCATCAGTGCCGCAGTCGAAACGAATAGGGGGCAGAGCTGCGGCGTTTTTTCCCGCCCAATATAATATGTTTGTTTCGTTGGCATTGGCGCAATCATAAAAGGATAAAGGGGTATTAACAAACTGCGCCATGTCTTCAATTCGGGTGATAGATGAGTGCGCGGATATTGCGCTAAATTGCTCAGGATATTTTACCCCCAAACGCAAAGCGCCGTATCCGCCCATGGATAAGCCACTAATATACCAACGGCTTTTGTCTGTGACATAGGGGACTTTGACTTGTTTAACCGCCTGAATGACATCGTCGATTATCCACTTCTCATAATCACCTGTTTGTCCAAGGGGCAGATAAGCAGAGCCATCTTTTAAGCCCCCATCCGATGGCATCACCAGCAAGAACTCTTCTAACCCTTGATTTTGCAAAGCGTCATAAACCTGATGTATGCCACCTAGATTCATCCAAACCCAGTGGTTGCCATAGACACCGTGCAAAAACAGTATGACCGGAATATCGGGCTTAGTAGAGTATGCGTTATACAAGCTGATGTCGTGGCGCGCATCTAAATAGCTAGAGTGGATGGTCACGAATTGTGTCTTTGCTGGGCTATATTCAGGGGCCGATACTTCTAGTTGTTTAATGCTCAAGGGTGTCTCCTGATTAATCAAATATGATAACGCCTTTAGCGATACGCCCGTTGAGCATATCGTCAAAGCCATCAGCCACGTTTTCCAGTGAATAGGTTTTTGTCACGAGTTCATCGAGCTTGAGTTGGCCATTTGAATATAAGTCCAATAAAGCTGGAAAGTCCGTTTGTGGGTTACATTTACCATATAAGGGGTTCATGTAAATTTTGTCCCACTCGAATAACTCACAGTTAAAATCAATGCGCTGCTCGATACCACTAACTTGTACTGCTGTGCCCGCATTTCGAATAAGCGCCAAAGGAGCCGAGCCTAACGCGGGAATTGCCGTACATTCAAACGCATAATCAGCTCCTCGTCCTTGCGTGAGTTCTTTCACCAATGCACTCATTTGGGCAAAATCCAGATCGTTTTGAATAGAGATAATTCCGTGGGTGGCGCCAAATGCTTTCGCTTGCTCAAGTCGTTCCTGGTTGATGTCAATTGCGATGATTTTTCGCGCGCCAGATATACGCGCCGCTTGAATCACGTTTAAACCGACCCCGCCACAGCCAATGACGCAGACTGTACTACCGGCTTTCACTTGCGCTGCATTAACGACCGAGCCATAGCCTGTCATAACGCCGCAGCCCACAATAGAGGCTGATGAAAAGGGGATGTCATGCTCGAATTTAACTATCGCCGCTGCTTTGACGACCGTGTATTCACTTAACGTTCCTAAATGAAACGAACGCTCGATTGCCGTACCCGATTGCGTTGTCGCGCTGGCGTGAGCATGTCCGCAAAGGCCATTGCCGCACACGGGCGAGTTATTTTCACAAATGTGTACATTTCCTTGCTGACAAGCAAAACAGTGCCCACAGGGGATTGACCAATTAAGTATTACTTTATCGCCTACGTTCAATCCGGTGACGTCTTCACCAACAGCGTCTATGACACCTGCACCTTCATGACCAACAACAAAGGTTTTGTCCCAATTCTGAATGGAGTCCCAATCGGTGTGGCATAAACCAGAGGCCTGTATTTTGACTCGTACTTCACCTTTCCCTGGGGCCGACACTCGCAGAGTGACCAATTCGTATTGGCCCCTGCCATTTGACACAATAGCTTTAGATTGGCGTTCGACGTGTTGCATAAGGTGATCTCTCAACGTTTTTCTATTCTGTAAAAGTATCAAAATTAGAGCATGAACCCGCGCCAATTTATGTCACATTCCGGTGACAAAGTATCAAAAATGAGGGTAGACTGATTTATATTGATAGTGATTGACTGTTAACAATGAGGTTCCGGTGAAGCAACAAAATGTCTATTGTGAGCCTTTGTGTATCGCCAAAGAATATTTATTCGATATACAAAAAGTAAGTTATCAAGAAGAAGAGCCGTATTCATGTTTGATGCACTTTCATGAAGTACATGAACTGATTATTTTTGAAGATATTCAGGGCAGCTACTTTTCAAGCCAAGGAGACTCTACATTACACAATAGTGACATAGTGCTAACACCCGCGCTAGAAGTACATAACTATGAAATAGGCCCTAAGGCTAAGTCTTGGTACCTGATTCAGTTCTTACCTGAAGTGCTTGATTTGCCGCAATTTCAATCTATCAAGCCAATGTTTAACCGCGGCATGCACCTGAGAATGGACAGCAAGAATACGTTGATCGTTCAGCAACAAACCAGGTGGCTGGTGGAGTGTTTCGAACAGCAACCTCGCAGTGAGAAGAGCCTTACGTTACTGTCGTTACTACTTTTGTGGATTGCGGATCAGGCGCAAGCGGTGACGCAAAATAGCGAGCATACCCTAAAACAATCTCACGGATTTTCGCGTTTGCTGCCGGTGATTAATCTATTTAAACACGATAAGTATGTTAATTTGTCGGTGGGGGAGGCTGCTGAAAAATGTCACTTATCGACTTCTCATTTTTCTCGTTTATTCAAAAGTGTCTTTCGTCACACTTACGCCAATTATATTTTGCAACACAAGCTCTATCATGGGGCTCGAATGCTCAGTCAAAGCAAATACTCTGTCACTCAAATAAGTTACGAGATGGAATTTTCCAGCCCATCCCACTTCATTGCTCATTTTAAAAAGTATTACGGCGTAACGCCTTATCAATACCGAAGCGATATAAATCGCAGAATGTTGATCGCAGAAACAGCCTAAAAACACTATTCTCTCACCGGCCTTTGTATACGAATATGTTATTTTTCAGGTGTAAACGCCTATTTTTCACTCATCAGCCCTTAATCAAGGTCGAAATTTGATATTTTTAGTGAGTATCTAGGTATTTATCTTTCTTTTACGCTCTTAAGATAGTCCTCAAGTTGTTAAACAGTTGTTATCAACATCAAGACTGCATGGGGCTCATAATGAAAAATTACCAATCTTCAGATCCGTTTAAAGAAGCTCGCGTGTCAAGTGGGTGTGCGCATATGAACGATCAAGATGATCCTGTGACCATGATTTTACGTCTCAAAGATGTGCGTAAGACAGCGCACAATTGGAAGACCTTTCAATCTGGTGCAGCCCCAGGGCGCATCGTTATTCCCTCTGAAGTGAACATTCGTGACACTCGGCAAATACCTTTTGAAGTGGACCCGCCGTTACACGGCGCATTTCGCTCCTTGCTTGACCCTTGGTTTAAACGCCCCTTAAAGGCGCAGTACCAAGAAACCTTGGCTCAGCAAGTTAATGCCTTGGTGGATGACGTATTAAAGGCCGATAGCATTGACGTGGTAGAAGACTTTGCACTATGCCTGCAATCGCGTGCGCTTACCTTATTACTTAATACCGACGCAGATGAAGCAGATACATGGATTGGCTGGGGTACGCATGTGTTTCGCAGTGAAGATGACCCCCTAGATGGCGACAAAGCGGCCATCCTATATGATTACATTGATGAAAAAATAAAGGCCTCATCCCCCAATCCAGAGGGCGATTTGTACAGTGTATTGTTAGCGGCAGAGGTTGAGGGCAAAAAGCTAACACACGAAGAAATCAAAGGGATCATGATACTCACCTTTGCGGGCGGGCGAGACACTGTTATCAACGCCGTGACAAATACGGTCAGCTACTTTGCGCAGCACCCTGAATCATTGGCTAGATTACGTAATGAGCCCGAAATTATTGGCCGTGCGATTGAAGAACTTATTCGTTATTTCACGCCGCTCACCCAGATGGGCCGCGTGGTCACGCAAGACACTCAAGTATGTGAACATGCGATTAAAGCTGATTCTCGCGTGTCCCTTTGTTGGGCATCGGCCAATCGCGACGAAAGTGTTTTCGAATCGCCAAATGACGTCATCTTAGATAGAAAGTTAAACCCGCATGTGAGTTTTGGTTTCAGTCATCACAACTGTTTAGGGGCCACACATGCTAGGCAAATTATGCGGGTATTGATTGAAACCTTGATGGCTAAAGTGGGCTCAATCGACATTATTGATTTCGAAGAAAACATAGAATATTTGGGCGAATTCGAACGTAAAGTGGGGTTTCATAAACTGCACGTTAATATTCATCCTCGATAAATTTCCGCGTTACTCATCCTGTGGGTAGTTCACTTTACCAGCGATCCGCGTGCACGATTGTCACGCATGAAAGCGAAAAATAAAGAAGGTTAGAAAATGGCAAAAATTACATTTATGACACAAGGCAATATTCCTGTTGTGGTCGAGGGCGAGTCCGGTTCAGTGATGGCTCTAGCAGTAGAAAACAATGTTGCAGGTATTGATGGGGACTGCGGAGGCGTGTGCTCTTGCGCAACCTGCCATGTGCATGTGGCACAGGAGCAGTATGCGTTAGTGGGCGAAGCCAGTGAGATTGAAAAAGACATGCTAGAGCTTGACGATGATGCCAATGAATACAGCCGTTTGTGTTGTCAAATTAACATTACGCCAGCGCTAGATGGTTTAGTGCTGACCGTAGCAGGCTAACCAGCAACAACCTACTTTGCACCCAAGTAAAGTATCCACAAATATGTATTGGCATAGAATAAAAATGAGCATAAAAGGTGACTGAGTCATGACAAGCACAACGATTTCAAGACAAAGATGCATCATAGTCGGTGCGAGTCATGGCGGTGTTAACCTAGCGTTTGCCCTACGTAAAGAGGGTTACGAGGGGCGTATTACTCTTATTGATGCAGACTGTAACCTGCCATATCACCGGCCGCCTTTATCAAAAACACACTTGATTGCAAATGAACCTGCTGGCCAGTTGCTAAAACCAGAACAAGGTTATCAAAAAGCAGACATTAGCTTGATGCTAGGGGTGAGCGTGGTGGATGTTAAAAGTAAGAACAAACAGGTTTTGCTTGATGATGGTACGCGCCATCCGTACACCCAGTTGGTATTAGCCACTGGGGCAAGCCCGATCACTCCACCCATCCCTGGGATTGACTCTGCTAAGCACCTTTACACTATTCGTACCGCAGATGATGCACATGCCATTGCTACCGCGTTTAAACAAAGTGAGCAAAAACGCGTTGTTGTGATAGGCGGAGGTTATGTGGGACTCGAAACTGCCGCTTCGTTACGAAAATCTGGCGCGGTAGTGACAGTGCTAGAGAGAGAGCCTCGGTTATTGGCGAGGGTGACTGCACCTATGATGTCTGACTACTTTTATGCCTTGCATCGCCAGCATGGCGTAGAGGTACATAATGATAAAAACGTCAGTGAGATAAAAACAAACGCAAATGAGAATAGCGTTGTCTGCAGTGATGGTAGCGAATACCCTGCGGATATCATCATAGTGGGCGTGGGTGTGCGAGTGAACACTGCTTTAGCGGATAAAGCCAATTTGGAGATCAACAACGGCATAGTGGTTAATGAAGCTAATCAAACCAGTGCACAGGATATATTTGCTATCGGTGATTGTTGCGCCCAGTTTAACCCGCATTACCAACGATGGTTGCGACTTGAATCAGTGCAAAATGCGTTAGACCAAGGGAAAGTGGCCGCCGCTGCTATCTGCCATAAAGCATTCAAAACTCAGCCTGTGCCTTGGTTTTGGTCGGATCAATATAATATTAAGTTGCAAATGGTGGGCTTATCACAAGGCTACGATGATGTTGTCATGCGCAAAGAGTTAGATAAACCTGATAGTTTCTCGGTTTGGTATTTTAAAGGGAATGAGTTGTTAGCCGTAGATGCCGTCAATAATGCCAAAGCTTATGTCTTGGGCACAAAATTTATTAACGCCATGGAACAGGTAGATAAAAATAAACTCACGGATAATAGCGCGCCTTTGTCAGCGTCTATCATCAAAGAGTTCGCTTAGCAGCCGCGCACAATATTGCGCAATATCGATATTGAGGGGAGGGCTCTGATCATATATGGCTAGAGTCCCAATATGCTAAGCGAGTGTATCTTGAGGCAGTATTATTTCAACAAGCAATCCGCCACCGTCGGGTGTTGACATACGAAGTTCGCCTTGATGTTTGTTGATGGCCTTAAGTGCGATACTCAGCCCTAAACCAAACCCATTGGTGTGCATTTTATTGCCAGCGCGATAAAAGGGTTGCAGTAATTTAGCCATTTCACTTTCATCCACGCCAGGGCCATGATCCCGTACGCTGACGACGATACTGTTTTCTCTGTTGTGTACGCTAATGTCTACTGATTGCCCGTCAGATGAATATTTACAGGCATTACCAATGATGTTGTCGAATGCTTGCAATAATGCTTCTGGGTAGCCATTTAACTGTGCCTTGTTATCCGCTTTGAATGTGACTGGAATATTAGGATAGGTAACGGCCATGTTTTTAATCACTTGCTCGCACAACGCGTTAATACTACAAGGCTCCTGAGCTGGGTTACCCTGTTCAAGTTTAGAGTAATCGAGGATCTGCTGAATAAGTTGATCAATGCGCAAACAATCATTGTGTATTTGTTTAACGTGACGACTGTCTGGGCTTTTCTGTTCGATAAGTGCAGCCGATACTTGCAAACGGGCCAGTGGGGCACGCAATTCATGGGATACATCATGCAGTAATTGTTGCTGAGCAGTGGCTGCGGCATGAGTTTTATTGATCATAAATTCGATGTCTTGGGCTAAATCAGCCACCTCATCGCCTCGGGTAAGCAATGCACGCGGCAGTGGGGCAACTTCTTGCTTGTTGGCATAGTGACGACTAAACGAACCGAGATAATTTAATGGTCGCGTTATACTCCAGCTGAGTAACGCACTGACCAATGCCGATGCAAAAAAAATGAAAACGAACTGCAGCGATTGGAACCGATACATTAGTTGCGTGTATATCCTAGGCGCTTGCGGTTTTTTACTGAAAACTAGGTAGCTTCGCCCCGAGGGACCTAACACCGAGTATTCGAGGCGGTCTTCAGGTTTTACTTTGTTAAAGCGGTAATGATAAATACGCTGGTTAGTGTCATCCATTATCAGCATCGACATCAGATGACCCCGGCGGTTCTCTTTTTTATTGATCCAATTTTTTAATTTTATCGACCGGTTTGCATGTGGAATCAACGTCTGCTCATAGCGCCATACGATCCGCTCCGCTTGGGTGAGCACGTCATTGCTGTAGCGTTTGGTGTAGTCTTCTGAAGAGTATTTACTGATGATCACAAAGCTGGTGGCAAACATCACCAACAAGCTGGATAACCAAAACCAAATAAAAACGCGCCAGAACAAGCGTTTGAAGCCTATCTTGTGATACGTAGATGCTAACAAAGTGCTAAATTTTGCCATGCTTAGTCGTCACTTTGGGTTGGCTGTTGCTCGGTTAACATCTGATAACCGACGCCGCGAATTGACTTGATCACATCGTTTATCCCCTGTGAGGATAGTTTTTGTCGAATTCGGCTAATGTGTACGTCCATGGCGCGATCATAAGCTTCAAGTGGGCGGTTTAGCACTTCTTGCGTCATGTCTTGCTTGGTAATGGTTTGCCCAGCGCGCTCCATCAATAAACTTAACGCATTAAATTCCGCACTGGTTAATGGCAGGGTGGTGTTATTCACAACCGCGGTACGTGTGCCAGTATCGAGCTCTATGCCATGCAACAGAGCATGCACAATCGTTTTGCCCGCTGCGCCGTTGCCAAGGGAGTTTTCGGTGCGACGAATGATGGCCTTAATCCGTGCACTGAGTTCTCTTGGGTTACAGGGTTTACCTAAATAGTCATCGGCGCCCATTTCAAGACCCACAATTCTGTCAATGTCGTCGCCACGTCCCGTTAGCATTAATATAGGAACTTGGCGTTTAGCGCGCACGCTACGTAATACGTCAAGTCCGGACATGCCAGGCATCATTATATCGAGCACTACCGTGTCGAATTCATCACTTTGCAATAAGCGCTCTGTGGCGGCATTACCTGAATGCAGCGTTTCAACCTCAAAGCCTTCTTCTTGCAAAAACTCGCTCAGCAAAGAACAAAGAGTTTCATCGTCGTCTACTAATAGGATTTTGTACTTTTCATTTTTCATAGGCAGAGATTACCCGCTTTACATTCATCTAGGATTAACTTTACTGAACTTTACACTAGCTTAACCCTACTTATCGAACGTAATGTGCATACTGAGCCCCGTTGATTAGATAAACCTTTTACCCACGTCATTTATTTTAATGACCCAAACTAAGTAGGAATATTAAGATGAAAAAATTAATTACTGGCGTTTTATTAAGTGCATGTATTGCAACAACGGCTTTTGCTGGTGCAAAGCATTCTGACGGTCACAGAGGCCAAGGCTTCTTACCCATTCATAAAATGGCACGCGTGCTCGACTTAAGCGATGAGCAAAAAGATCAACTTAAAGCGTTGAAAGAAGAAATGAAAGCGAACCGCCCAGCAAAGGGCACACAAACGTCGCTTAAAGCGCAACTAGCGGCGCTTGATCCCAGCGACGCCAGTTATGAGCAAGAGCTTAGTCAACTCGCCGATTTAAGTGCGGAACGTGCAAAAGCAAGAGTGTTGAAAATGGCCGATATGCGGATCAAAGTGCAGCAAATATTAACCGCTGAACAGCTTGAAAAATTTAATGAGATCAGTGAGAAGCGTGCCAAACGCCATCATAAGAAACGTGACGACAAAGCGTAATTAATTAAATCAAGTACATAACGCCTGATTTCATTTAACATTACAACAGAGCATCTTGCAAAAGATGCTCTGTTTTTTGTGAAAGCCTACTCAGAACTACTGACCCCTTGTCATTTTGTTCAAGGTTCGGTCATGTTT
This sequence comes from Paraglaciecola sp. T6c, assembly GCF_000014225.1. NCBI lineage: Bacteria > Pseudomonadati > Pseudomonadota > Gammaproteobacteria > Alteromonadales > Alteromonadaceae > Paraglaciecola > Paraglaciecola sp. T6c. Next base: position 2,800,623 of record NC_008228.1, on the reverse strand, counting down.
CATAAAGTGATGTTAGAAAACCGTAGTTTTGGGCAGTATTTTTGATACTCAAGAGTCTCTCCATGTTGTTAAGGGGGGATTAGAAACTAATTTTCTGGCTTGTCGCTTATGGCGGCCTCTTTCTTTAACCAAACAAGTGCATCAGGCACATTGTCAAAGCTACGAGCGTTCTGATTCGCCTTTACAAGAATTCGCGGGTCGTTGATTTTTCGAACGGCACCGGATGGAACAACCAGGGCATGTTCGCTGGTCTGATTGAAATTATCAGTGAGGGAAATCGTGACGATGTGCTCATCAAGCACGATTGAATAATGTCCATGTGAGAGTTCCATCCTGTACCTCTTTTTAATACTCAGTCATTACTTATAAGGCATTTAAGTTGGCTATCTGCGTTTGAAATCAAGGCGGTGGAATCCTATTGAGTTTGTCGCCTTGCAGACAGGTAAACGGCATAAGTGACGGGCCACAATCAGCAGAACGCCACCTGTTATGTGGCGGCGCGTTTTGTTTGCATCTTTAGCCAAAGTAAAGCGTCAGGTATATTTTTAAACGATTTAATATTTTGCTGGGCTTTCGCGGGAATACGCGATTCCTCCATTTTGGATAATATGTCAATTTTGACCACGACCGCTTTGGCAATCATATTTTGAGTATTGAGCCACGCGTTGTACTCATCAATTTCTTTGTAGCCTTCTGGCGTTATCCCTTCTAAGGCAAAGTCGTTTATCAATATACAGAATGGGGCTCCTTCAAACTGCTTAATTGCTTTTCTTATATCGTCAGTAAGTGCTTTGGCACCGAATTCGTTAAAGCTTCCTGCGAGCTCAATTACAATTACATTATCTTCAATTGTGATTAGATGATTTCCGTGCTCAAGACTCATGTGTTCCCCTTCCTATATGGATAATACTTACAATGAAATATCAAATTTCTGAATATGTAAGTTAATGCTAGCCGAGGCAAATTTTGCATATATTGACGCAATATGAAAGTAATAGTCGCCTATTTGGGCTAAGACACGGCTAACGCATCGTCAAAGCTATGTAAAATATTCATCTATCTGAGTAAATAAACGCTTTTTTTCGACCTTAAGCGGGCTTAGCAACTAAACGACTAAGTAACGGGGGAGCGCTATTACCCTTGTAATAGACGGCTTAAAGGAGTCTAAGCAAGTATATGTCGCATTGGTGTATTTTATGCTCCCTTGTTTGAGTCGAAAACCGATTACCGCATCTCGGCGACTCAATGACAGCGGTAATTTTAATCGCAAAATTTGGAGGACGTTATGAAGAAGTTTTTATTACCAGTACTAGTGGGATCGATCTCTTTGGCTCTTAGCGCAACAAGCATTGCCGCCCATCATGATGAGGGTAAAAAAGTAGTGATGAATAACCTGGAAACCGGTGAAAGCATCGGCAACGTGATGGTTAAGGATTATGATGATGATGGCGTGGTGTTTACACCTAACTTAAGTGGTTTAACACCGGGTGTTCACGGTTTTCATATTCATCAAAATGGCGACTGTTCTGCGTCGATGAAAGACGGCAAAAAAGTGTTAGGCGGTGCAGCCGGAGGACACTATGACCCAGAAGATACCGATAAGCACAGCGTGCCTTGGTCAGAAGAAGGCCACGAAGGGGATTTACCGACGTTGGTTGTTGATGAAAAAGGTAACGCTACCCAACCAGTATTCGCTCCAGAGTTAGAATTGGATGACATAGAAGGCCGTGCAATCATGATCCACGCGGGTGGCGACAATTATTCTGATTCACCCAAAGCACTAGGTGGCGGCGGCGAGCGTGTCGCGTGCGGGGTTATCCCACAATAGCGCCTAACGTCTCAGCGTCATGTAAATAATGAACCGCTCATTTGGTTCAAAATAAAAGCGACTAATCAGTCGCTTTTATTGTTTTTGTAGTCTTGATATTCGAGCCACAGCAAAAATTCTTGGTAGGTTGGGCTGTTGTTAGTTTTTGCTACTTTGTACGCTTTAAACTGAGAAAACTCGTCTTTTCGTGCGGTTGCTCCTAACGCTGTTGGCTTAGCATCCGCGCCTGTAACTGTTGAGTTATTATTCTGCTCTTTCGCTTGGGCTTGCACTTGGTGTTGTGTGGGAGCTTCTTCGCCAGAGAACATTTTGCTTAAAGAGAATTCGCCCTTTTCTCCAGAGAATACGCCTGGTCCTTCGAGCTCTTCTTGGGCGAGAGTAGCGGTACTGACAGCCATTAACCCAGCGAATGCCATGCCTAATGCAGTCTTGGAAAGTGTACACATATTAAAATCCTTACCTAATGGGAAACGCAAAAAGTTCGGCAACATTAACGCGAAATGTGTAACTGAAGCCGGACTTTTTGCTATGCAGATACAGCGAATATTACTAAAAGCGCACCATGCCACCAAGTGCAAATGCGTTGAAGCTTTCTTCTTCGTCAGTATCACCTTTGGTCGCTTGCACCCAGAAACTGACACCGCCCACAGGAGAAAAATGATAAGCGACGGTAGTTCTTGTATGGTCAGGTCCCTCAATACCCGCGGCGTCTTCTGAGGCATAATTACCCATGCTGTAACTAACCGCGTGCTTGCCTTGGGTATAACCCAATTTCCAGTTTAAGAAATCGCGGTCGCCACCGTCCACTTGGTCAGCTACGCCATAAGTTGCGCTGAAGTTAACGCCTGAATCATGAAGGTAGCCGGCGAGAATACCGTAACCGCTTTCAGCTCCGAGAAAACCAGCAGTACTATTACCATCAATGTTTGCTTGCGGGTCTTCGTCGTTGTCTGCATCGCCGAAATCAGTAGACCATGCATTAACGCGCCAACCGTTGGCGGCGTATTTAATCGCCATTTCGTAACTGCTGTCTTCGCCGTATTGGGCGTAGAATTTAGCACCGTCTAAAAACGTTGGAGATTCGTACACGATACGCTCGCTGAAAATAGACTGCGTTTGAACGAATGGCGTTTGGCTTTCACCGACCGGGCCGCGGCGAGTTGAGCCAAAGCGTTGGCTCATGCCTAGTGGGTCTGACCACCAAGTGCCTGATTGATCCACATCAGAAACGATCCAAGTAATACTCGCGCCTGTCCCCATTTTCACTTTACCAAACTTACCTTGTACCCATATTTCTTGAATACGATTGCGTGAGTTGGTGCCGTCATGCAGGATATTAGATACCCCTTCATCTAGGCCAATTTCCACTTGCGCCCCGAAAGTCAGTTCATTGTATTCAACAGAGCCTTTAACACCTATGGTAGATTCAGCGAACTCGTGGCGGCCGAAGTAAAGGTCATCAGAGGTGTCGTCTTTAACGATGTCATATAGCACTCGGCCATAAGCGGTGACTTCTGCTTGTGCAGATTGGCTGGCTACAAGGGGGGATAGCATGGCTAACGCGAGCATAGATTTTTTCATGTGTATGTCCTATGTGTGTTATTGCAATATAAGGTGTTCAGGAAATAAAACGACCAGCAGCAAGACCAAGACTTGCATCAAAATAAAGGGCACTACGCCTTTATAGATGGTGGTGGTTTTAAGAGATTTAGGTGCCACGCCTTTTAAATAGAACAAACTAAAGCCAAAGGGGGGCGTTAAAAATGAGGTTTGCAGATTCATTGAAATTAAGATGGCGAACCAAATTAAATCGATATCCAGCACCATGGCAACTGGCGTCAGAATGGGAACAATCAGGAACGAAATTTCAATAAAATCGATAAAGAAACCAAGGAGTAAAATGGTCAGCATGGCCAGTATGATGAAGGTCCATTTGTCTCCTGGTAAGTCTAAGAAGAAGTCCTCCACAAGATATTCGCTACCAGAGTAGCTAAACACCATTGAAAACGCAGTAGCACCGACGAGCACAGCGAAGATCATGGCGGTGACTTTTACCGTTTCGCCCGATATTTCGTGTACACCTTTGAATGAAAAGCGCCCATACATAGCTGATAACACTAATGCACCCACAGCGCCAATAGCTGATGACTCCGTGGGGGTCGCAATACCAGTGAAAATCGAACCCAGCACGGTAACAATAAGCAGTAGTGGCGGAAAGATGTCTTTAATGGCTTGTACAATGATGGTTCGCTTATCTTCTGTGACGTCAATCGGCGGGCAAAATTCAGGTTTAACTTTTCCTAAAATTAGGATGTACAGGGTATACACCACTATCAGTAATACGCCTGGAATAACGGCAGCGCGAAACAAATCGCCAACGGGAACGCCCATTACATCGCCTAAAATAATCAAGATAATAGACGGTGGAATGATCTGCCCGAGCGTGCCGGCGGCGCATATTACACCAGCTGCGGTCGGTTGGTGATAATTATTTTTAAGCATGACGGGCAAGGAAATCACGCCCATGGCAACGACGCTTGCGCCAACGACACCGGTAGAGGCTGCTAATAACGCGCCGACTATAATAGTAGAAACGGCAACGCCCCCCGATATACCGCCGAATAACTTGGCTGACGATTCAAGTAGGCGCTCTGCTAGACCGGTTTTTTGCAGCACTATGCCCATAAAAACAAACATCGGAATGGCCATCATGGTGGTGTTTTCCATGATGCTCATGATGCGATAAGGCATAAAAGCGAATAGGTCTGCGCCGAGCACAATCACACCAATAAGCACGGATACCCCAGCGAAGGTAAACGCCACGGAATAACCCATGAATAAGCACAGCAAGGCAATGCCAAATAATACTAAACCTGTCATTAGATGGCGTCCTTATGATCTGTGGAGGGGGTAAAGGTGCCGCTAAGACGTTGTATTTGTTCGAGCATCACGTACAGGGCGCACAAAATCAGAAACATCGATGAAACGGGGATAACACCGCGAATGATAAAGCGGTGGGGCAAGCCACCAGGATCGGCACTGCCTTCGCCCATTTCGTAGGCTTCAAGGGTGTAGTCCCAGCTGTAATAAAGGATCAACAGGGTGACGGGCAGCACAAACAGCAAGGCCCCGAATAAGTTGATATAGGCTTTCACTCGAGGGCTAAAGTTGTCGTAAAATACATCGACGCGCACGTGGCCGTCGGCTTTTAAGGTATAACCAATCCCGAACATAAACATGGCAGCGAACAAGTGCCATTCTAGCTCTTGCATACCAATACTGACTTCATTGAAGAAGTAACGCATGATGACGTCATAAAACACGTTCAAAATCATTAACATCATCAGCACACTGCATAAATGGCCAACGCCATCTATAAATTTGCCTAGTAACTTAACGACTGTATTCATAATAAATCTCTGACACAGGGCCTATGTGCCGTCACCTATGGAATAAACCGTGACAGGCAGCCAGCCTAAAATTAAAAGTAAGTAAAAGGACAGGGAATAGGCTTGAAGACTCACATTAAACTGAGTCTTCAAGCCTTTTTGTTACTCGTTTGACTCGAAGCTTTCTAGGTAGGCTTGGTCGGCGAACTTAGTCCAAGCGCGTACCTGCTCTTGGTAAGTCTTGATGGACTTCAATATTTTGGCTGTTTCTTTATCTTTTGCTGCAAACTCTGCCAATAGCTCGTCATTCGCGTCACGAATGGCATTCATCACTGGTTGCGGGAAGGTCCGAATTTTCACATTCGGGTATTCGCTTTGCAGGGCTTTTAAGTTCACACCATTTTCATGGGTAGACTGTGAATACATATCGTAAGCAGCGGTTTTCATGGCCACAGTGAGTATTTTTTGTAGATCAGCAGGCAAAGAATCATAGGCTTTTTGATTGACCATAAACTGCAGTTCAGTTGCGGGCTCTTGCCAGCCGGTGTAGTAGTAAGGCGCTATTTTGTGAAAGCCCATACGTAAATCAAGAGACGGGCCAACCCATTCTAAGGCATCAATGGTGTTACGTTCTAATGCTGTGTAAAGCTCGGCAGACGGGATGTTCGTCGGACTTGCTCCAAGCTTAGCCAGTACTTCACCGGCGAAACCAGGAATACGCATCTTAAGTCCTTTTAAATCCTCAACAGTGTTAATTTCTTTTCTGAACCAACCACCCATTTGCACGCCAGTGTTACCGCCAGGAAACGACAATATACCGTATTGATCATAGGTTTCTTTCATCAACTCCATACCGCCACCATAATAGAACCAGGCATATTGCTCAGGGGCGGTCATACCGAACGGCACTGTGGTAAAAAACATGGTGTTAAAGTCTTTGCCCTTCCAATAATAAGATGCCGAGTGACCCATTTGGTATTGGCCGCTTTTTACAAAATCGAAAATGCCTAACGCTGATTTATGTTTGTTGGCTGAATCGATGCGAATGGTTAGACGCCCGTCAGACATCTCCTTGACCATTTTTGCCATGTTTTTGCTAGCATCACCGAATATGGGGAAGTTAGGGCCCCAAGTTTCCGCTAGGCGCCAGCGATACTTTTTGCCATCGGCGGCACTGGTTGGCGCATTGAGGCCTAGAGCCAGTGCTAACGTGAGTAATAAATGTGTTGCTTTCATGGGAATTCCTCATAAATGTTCAAAGGTCACATCGGCGATTTGCTAACGCCAAGTGAAAAACTGTTAGAGGAATGTTAAATGTTTGTGAGTGTGTAACTATTCGTATGAACACCCATTTGTACTAGGTAGTTTTACCTAGGTAGAAGTAGGTTGGCGCCCAAGCGGAAAGACTGAAATAATCCTACTTTAACGTTCACAATAATTTAACACGCTGAATTTGCTCGGCTTCAAGGCGCAATTAATATGACTTTACCCTTAAGACTGCTGTTTATTGCAGTGCTGCAGGTAGTATTGACGTCTATCTTGACGTACTTCTTAGTGACAGATGAATACCGAGACCTCTCCAATCAAAGTGTTGATACCCTAGAAAACTTTCTTATTGAACAAAAGCATCAAGAGCTGGAAAACTACACCCTACTTGCTGTCTCAGCCATGTCAGACGCTTACGAAAACAGCGCCATAGATGACGATGAAGCGAAAGCCCGCGTTACCGAGATAATTCACGATATGACCTACAGCGGTAATGACGGCTACTTTTTCGTTTATGACGGTGACGGCAATGGCGTGGTGCACCCTAAAGAGCCCTACAGAGTCGGTAAAAATTGGTGGGAGCTTGAAGGCGAAAACGGTGATAAGACGATACAAATTCTGCTGGCTAACGCCAAGGCAGGTGGGGGATTTCACCGTTACCCTTGGCGAAAACCTTCTGCGAATGAAATGTCTGAAAAAATGGGTTACTCAGTGTTTCTTGAGAAATGGAATTGGATGATTGGTACGGGTGTGTACTTAGATGACGTAAACAGTCAACTAAATAAACTGCAGCGAGAAATTGACCAGCACATTAATAAAACTAAGCAGATCATATTGCTCGTAGCCATGTCGTCCATATTTCTTATATTTCTGCTGGGACTGATTCTAAATTTAAGTCAAAAGAAAAAGACCGATCAAAAAATCAGTGAATTGGGGCTTAAGATCATCAACATGCAGGAGGAAGAGCGTCGGCACATATCGCGAGAATTACACGATGGTATTGTGCAAGTGTTGGTCTCTATTAAGTACTCATTAGAAGCGACAGGTTTATGGCTGAAAAGAGCCAAGGTCGATAAGCCTCAACCGTTGGAGCACGCCCAAAGTAATCTGCAAGATGCTATCAGTGAAATACGCCGAATATCCCATCATTTGCACCCCAGAATATTAGACGAGTTGGGTTTGTCTGCCGCAATGGACGCACTAGCTACCGAATTTAGTGAACAAACAGGGATCGCAGTGAATGTGACTAAGCCAGCAGTACGAAAGTTAGTGCAAAATGGGATCAGTACGACTTTATATCGTGTGGTGCAAGAATCCTTGATTAACGTGCAAAAGCACGCACACGCCAGCGAAGTAAATATCGAGATGACTATCAAAGACAAGTGGCTAACGTTGACGATCAGCGACAATGGATGCGGTTTTGATGCCCACAACACAGATAAACCTGATGACTATGGGATAGGATTACGAAATTTGGCCGAGCGCGTAGAATATCATCTAGGGGAATTCAACGTACACTCGTCAAACGACGGAACACAGGTTACTGCGCGAATTCCAAAAGCTAGCTACGCTAATACTCACACAGCTACACAAGGCCCTTCAGTATGACCGAAACACACAGTGAGCAACCGATACGACTATTGCTGGTAGATGACCACCCTATGGTACAAGGGGGACTTAGCGCCTGTTTGTCGTTTTATGATGACATTGAAATTGTCGGCATGACCCATGATGGCAAAGATGCACTGGAAAAGGCGCTCGATTTAAAACCTGATGTGATCTTAATGGACATCAGTATGCCCTCTATGAACGGCATCGATGCCACTGAAATTATCACTGACAGTCTCGATGACACCAAAGTGTTGATATTTAGCATGCACGATAGCCCCGAGTTTGTGACAAGTTCGATTCAAGCGGGCGCATCTGGCTATATTTTAAAAGACACGACATCGGAAGAGGTGTATTACGCAATTAAGGCCGTCGCTAAGGGACAAACCCACTTCAGCAGTTCAATTGCAAAAATGCTGATTGATAAGCCAATCAAAGACACCAGTCAAAAGCTCACTACCCGGGAGCAGCTCATTTTAACCCATGTTGCCCAAGGTAAATCGAGTAAAGAAATCGCGCGCATTCTTAATATCAGTTTTAGAACCGTTGAGGCGCATAGGCGCAATATGAAGAGCAAATTAAATATTGAGTCCCTGGCTGAGCTTATCTGTTACGCGGTTGACCATGGGCTGGTAGAAAAGTGATACCTGGGCTTCACTGATACTTGGGCTTCGCAATGCGCTGCGCATCGCACGTTTGATAAAGCGCTAATAATGGCTTATCTATTAGAGGCCAACCTAAATAAAGGCTAACCAGGCGCCAACGCCAATTAGCAAGCTACCAGCGATGGCGTTCATCCAGCGGATGTTGTTACCGCGATTTAAAAATAAGCGCAGGCTTTTGCCGCCGGTGGCGTAAATAAGCATACACAAAAACTCACTGAGCATGATCAAGCTCACCAGCACAACAAGTTGCCCAGTAAGGGATTGGGTTACGCTAATAAAGGGCGGTAAAAGGGTCACCATAAACGCCCAACCTTTGGGATTAGCAATGGCGGTAATAAAGCCTTGTGACGCAAGCTTCCCGCGAGAGGTAAAAGTAGGGTTATGATCTGTGGTGACCTTATTATGAGCAAAACACATCTTGAGCCCCAAGTAAGCTAAATATGCGCCGCCCACCCATTTGAACACGTTAAAAACACTTGGGTAGTTGAGCATCACACTGGCCACACCGATGACGGCGGCAATAGCGACAAGGGCAACACCAACGACTTCACCTATCATCATCCACATTGTGCGGCGTACACCCACGCTCATACCCAAGGTCATGGCCAATGTCATACACATACCAGGTGTAATAGAAACGAAAAAGAAAGTGGGAATAAATACCGCGAGAAGAGCTAAATCTGGCATGAATGCGCATCCAAGTTGGCAAATTAAAACCCGAGCAGTTTACCCATATCAGATTGATTTACTAGGAATACTATTGCCAGTGTCCCCTAAACATACGAACTTGTGGTTTATCGCCTTGCTCTTTATTGTAAACATACCTCCCTAAACAATCCTGCAGAACTCATGTAATGAACCAACGCGGTGTAACATGCCTAAATGGTTTGTTGACAAGATCACGTGCAGCAGTTGTGAACGATTTCGCCTACTGACGAAAAAGGCACTAGATTTGATGTAAACCTAGTGCCTTTACAATAAAAAATTGAGAACGTCTGAAATTATGGCTCTTGAGGCTACTCTCGAGGTTACTCTTGAGCCTACTCTTGTGCTTCTGTAGGCGATGCGTCGCTGGCAGTTTTATCACTGGTTAGTTCGCTATCTGCTGCTTCGATGTTCTTTATTTCATCACTAGCTAACCCTTCACTTGCTGAGCGTAACGTTAACAACTTACGCAGCGCAGAGACGATAAATAGGGTGGTTTCCATGGGAGAGCGATGATAAAAACTATCCCAGGCTTGGCCTTTATGCTCTGCGTAATTATCCATTCGTTCAGGGTGAACTTCGCTGTAGGCTAGGTGCACAGCATGGCCGATGGTTACATCAACAATCAGCGCCTCATCAATCTGTAAACTTGGGTTTTGTTCAAAGAAGCGACCGAGAGCGCTCATGGTTTCCACCGTAAGCTGGCGATACTCTGGCGCTTGAATGTTGTTTAACATCTGCTCTATCAACAGCGCAAATGCGGCTTCGCCTTGGGTCATGTCACTGAGAACCATATCGCTGGCAACCCGGTTACGCTTGTCCATTTTGTTACCAATAACTAACCCAGTGGTGTGCTTAAAGATGCTCCAAACTTGCGGGATGAAACCCGCGGGGCGTCTGTCTATTACGCCTTGATGCTGGCGCCACACATACCAGCCCTCAGTTGGCTCTGTGAGTTCTTCAAAGCCTGAGTCTTGATCCCAATCCAATTTGCCCGAGACACATTCAGCATGAAGCTCTTCGAGTTTAATCGGCAAATCAGCTAGATTTTGGTATTCCTCAAGCACCGCCTCGATCTGATCCTGAATTTCAGAAGGCGCCAAGTTCATGATGTGCTCATACGCCTCATCAGGGGTTTTGTTATGTTCCCGAGATATCTGACTCGTGAGCAGTACAATCAGGTAACTTACGCGCACCGTTAACAATTCGCTGAATAGTTTAGGGCGAGACTTCACCAACATGCCAAGGGACAATAATACTTCTTGCGTTAATACTTGGTCGCGCACATCTTCTCGGCAAAATTGATTGATTTTGGCTAGCAGCTCGTCGTCTTGTAAGGGTTTAGAAATAAGTGACTCATCACTGTAAGCACGGCCTACTTGAATAAACTTTTGGGCGACAAGTAACGCGCTCACGGCTAAGCCCAAGTCACCATCTAGTTTGCCCAACAAGCCTGAGGCGTGACGCAGCACAGACCACAGACGCAACCGACCTGCTTGCAAGTAAATTTCTTCGATTAACGACCTAACAGTGTGGTGTTGGCCGTGATAGGTAATGGTGCTATCAAGCGATAAAATCTTGCTCATAGCGGCAAGAAGAGCAATTTGTTGATACAAATTATTAGAGTGTTCAAGACGAGCATGCAACTCATTTGCATCAGTGAGTGAGTCAATCTCTCGCTCTTGGTCTGATGTGAGCGCCAAATGATTGCCAGATAGCGACAGGGCGCAAGAATGGCTGAACAAATCTCGTAGGGGCTCTGATGGCAGCACTAAATCATTTAATTGCTCCACTCGTTCCACTGCAGATGTAGGGGTGAGCTGCGCCATAGCGCCATGCTTAACCGGTATATCATCTACTTCGCCCGTGGCAATCTGCGCCATTAATTCAAAAAACGAACTGCGATCACCATCCAACAAGTTATGCGTTAATAATACCGTGACGGTCGGGCGCCCAACTTCGGTCCAATTTGAGTGCAAATAGCTCAACTCACTCTTAAAGCGGCGCACAAGAAAATCAATGTCGTAACTTAAAAAGTACTCGTGTTGCATGAAAGAGGGGGTTAAACACACGGCGCGCTGCTTGTTGAACATATAAACGCGGCTGGTGGTTAAGCTTTTTAGCATTCTAGGGATACGACCCGTTAACCCTAAACTGTCACATCTGCCGACTTGGCCATGTACCGCAGCAATATCCTCTGGCCGATAAACCTTTACCGGTGCAATATCGCTTAAGGTTTCTGTAGCAACACCGTGCGCGGCCAACTCTTGTTGTAATAGCTCATCTTCTGCTAAAAAAATCAGCTGAACAACAGGCTGCATTTTCGGTTTCCCGTGGCGGCGCCCCAAGGGGTCTAAGTCACCCGGTCTGAGCAAACCATCTTCGAGCATGGTACCGAGTAAAAATAAACTTTGGGCCCAAACTAATGGCACATTTTCATTCGGTAATCGATTTTGTGAATGTGGCTTTGCGCGCTCTGCATCAATTGATTCAGCGGGCACAAAGTATAATTCAGGCAGCAATTGAAAGCCGTTTTGTTCAACCAGTACATTATCTAATCTGTCTCGATAATGCTTAATTTGTGGTTTATTGTCGGTGAAAATAGCATCTAAATAGAGATAGGCGTAGAACAACGGCCACTCAGATTCAATGTTTTCAAACTGCTTTAACTCTTTATCTTCGTAATGCAGACGCCCTTCATCTTCAAGCACGGTTTGGTGGCCATCACGTAAAAATCTTTTCAAGCCGTAGCGGCCCTCAAGTTTAGTAACGATTTCAGTTCTGACGCGATCTGACAGGGTTTTATCGGGTACAGCAAACGCCGGGAAACCAATGACACTGAGCAATGCCGCATCAATTTCTTTAGTATTAGATTCTCTGGGGAGCATGGCGCTCAAGGTAATGTTCGACTGAGCGATGTTGTCTGGAATAACGTGAATTACTGAGCTCAACGAGCCTTTCGCGCCATAAAGATTAAAACCAGAGAGTGCTTCAAGCGCTGCCTTTGCCATGCCAAGCGAACTGGCGTTTAATTCCACGCTACCACTATTACTTTTAGCGCCACGCTCCCAAATACCGAAGTCTGGTGTTCGATAGGCACGCTCGATGTAATACACCAAATTTTGAATAAAGCACACTTCTTCGTCTGACCAGATAACATCGAGTCCAGATGCAATCATTTGCGTCAGTGTTAGCAGAAACACTGAGGTCGCATCAATTTGTAAGTGGCCCCATTCTGCATCACCTACCACGCTATCACCTGTGATGGTGTCGTATTTGGCATGCAAAGCATCAATAGGATTGCGGGTTTTCTTGAAGACTTCTATTTTTTCGGATTGGGCCATCATGGAGCGTAGCAAACCACGCATTAACTTCACGGTACGTTGCTGCAATTCATAGCCTCTGCCATCGTCGCTATCGACTTTGCGGTAGGCGAGGGCTAAACCCCAAACGGCTAAAATACTGTAAACATTGTCTCTTACCCACGCATCTTGGTAATTCCCGTGGACCGTGATGGCGGTACTCGCTGGTAATAGGCCACTGACAGGATGTTGTTTGTCTAAAATAACTGACTTTATTTGCTGATAATAAGCATCTAATTGGGTGTTCAATTCTAAGTTGTGCATACAAAATCCTAATAAATTCGTAGGAAGCGATTCAATAGGCTTCCTAAATTGCGCAGCGTACCTTGCCTGTAATACCCAAGTAAGATACCCACGCAGAAAATGAGTAATAACAAGTTGTGAATGCTTATATCATCTAACTTGGTTTGCTAACAGTGAACAATAGGTTAAGGCTGGCCTTGCATTGCTATTATGTGCAATTGAAGATAACCAAAACTCCAGCAATGTTTGCGCCACGGTGCGTGATGCATAACACGTCTAAGACTTAACAGCTTTTTACGCTGTCATTTTATTAACGATAGCCTATAACACCAAGAACTTAAACGTTTAAGTTCTTGGTGTCTTATTTAACAAGTGATTCCCATCAAGCAAGTGCTAGGGCGCGATTATGGTGCAAAGTGCTTACTGTTTGCAGTGCTATTTACATTTGTCGTTACAAATAAATGCAAATAAGAATTATTACTATTGAGGTGATTGTGGGATACTACTGGAAGTTATTTGAGGAGGAAATTTAAGAATGCGCAATGTGATTAAAGAATGTGTGACTTCTGTTCATCATTGGAATGACACGCTATTTAGTTTTAAAACCACCAGACAGAAATCTTTCACCTTTGAAAGCGGTCAGTTCGTCATGATCGGGTTGGAGCTTGCGGGTAAACCTTTAATGAGGGCTTACAGCATTGCCAGTGCTAATTACGCCGACGAGTTGGAATTTTTCAGTATTAAAGTACCAGATGGTGCGCTGACGTCAGAGTTACAAAAAATCAAAGAGGGTGATGAAGTCATGTTGACGACTCGCGCAACAGGTACGTTAGTAGCGGGTTATCTTCAGCCGGGTAAAAATTTATATCTGCTGAGCACTGGCACGGGCTTAGCACCATTTATGAGTATCATTCAAGACCCCAATATCTACGATCAATACGATAAAGTGATATTGGTTCATGGTGTACGCTGGGCATCTGAGTTGGCGTACCAGCAAGAGATAGAGGTATCGCTACCGAACAATCCATTCTTTGGGGATATAGTGCAAGAAAAACTACTGTATTACCCAACAGTGACGCGAGAAGACTACCAATACAACAGTTTGAAAACGGCTGATGGAATGTGTCCTCATCAAGGACGGATAACCGATTTGTTACTGACGAACAAATTGACCGATGACTTAAGCCTACCCAACATCGACCCTGAAAATGACCGGTTTATGTTGTGCGGCAACGATGCCATGTTAAAAGATTTAGCCGCTATCTTAGACGCCAAGGGATTCAGTAAAGCGAATTCACGCTCCCAAGGGCATTATGTTATTGAGCAAGCATTCATCGAAAAGTAAGTCGAACGAGGTTTTGGTGCACCACCAATGGCAATGCGTAAGACGCTATTCAGCTCGTGAATTTACTTTTGTGGTGCCTTGTTGCAAACGAACCGTGGCTCCAACAAGATACGAACAGATACAGCACTGCCTGTTTCATATTCATTAGGCCTCAGGTAGCTTTAATTCGCTGCATCGAAAGCCTCATCTGTTTTTCTATTTCAAGAATAACGAACAGGGTGATACCTACACCTATGATCGGTAAACCATCGAATAAAGGGATCGCTTCTGTTGCAAATACGATTTGCAAGGGGGGAAAATAGGTTATGGCAAATTGCGCCACAGTAATAATCGATACAACTAACCAGACTACCTTAGTACCGCATACAGCCTGCCAAGTTAATGATGTAGAGTAGATATTGCGAATGAAAAACAATTGAAAAATTTCCATTACAACTAAGGTATTCAAAGCCATGCTTCGAGCTAGTTCTAGAGAATAGCCGCGATCAACGGCGTACATATGAATACCAAACACACCGCATAGGAATAAAACAGAAACTAAGATTACATACCAGATCATTTCTCTAGACAACAGAGGTTCGTTACGCCCTCGAGGAGGGCGGCGCATCGTGCTTTCTTCGCTCGGTTCGAATGCTAACGCTATGCCAAGTGTTATTGCCGTAATTAAGTTGACCCAGAGGATTTGAATAGGGGTAATAGGCAACGTCATGCCCATTAACAATGCGACAATGATAGTCATGGCTTCACCCGCATTAGTGGGTAGTGTCCAACTGATGACTTTTTTGAGGTTGTCGTAGACGGTCCGTCCCTCGCGCACTGCAGATACGAGAGATGCAAAGTTGTCGTCGGCCAGCACTAACTCTGCAGCTTCTTTAGCAGCTTCACTGCCTTTTTGGCCCATCGCAATCCCCGCATCGGCTCGTTTTAACGCGGGAGCGTCATTCACGCCATCTCCAGTCATCGCTACTGTCATACCATGAGATTGCAGTGCCATTACTAATCGTAGTTTGTGCTCTGGGCTGGTGCGGGCAAAAATATCGCATCCAAGAACAGCATTTCGTATCGCGCTTTCGTCCATACCATCAAGTTCCACACCAGTTAGTACTTTATCGGTAATTTGTAAGCCAATTTGCTTACCGATAGCTGCTGCAGTTTTGCTATGGTCACCAGTTATCATCTTAACGCGAATACCGGCTTCGAAACATTGTGCAACTGCGCTAATCGCTTCTGTACGAGGAGGGTCTATCATGCCTAACATACCAATCAGTGTTAATGTGCCTGTGACATCAGCATGCTCTAAAACGGTGTGTGATGGTGTCACTGTTTTGATGGCAAACGCTAATACACGTTGGCCAAGTCCAGCGATAGTCTCAGCTTGGTTGTTCCAGTAGGCTATATCTATTGGCTCTGATTTGTCGTTTAAGCCTTTTTGATGTGTACACATGGCCAAAATTTGTTCTGGGGCACCTTTTACAAATATGCAGGCTTGTTGCTCATGATTGTGATTCAGCGTAGCCATAAATCGATGTTTAGCATCAAACGGTATGGCGTCTGTTCGGGGCCAGGTAGCGTTAATTTCTTTTAGGTTGAGGGTCATTTTTACGCTAAAAGCGAGTAACGCGCCCTCCATAGGATCTCCTTCGACTAGCCAGTTTCCGTCTTGCTCTCGCAGAGCGGCGTCATTACATAGCGCGGCAGCTTGCGCCAATTCATTAGGTATAAAATCAGTAATAGCCACGGCTTTAGTTTCTAGGGTCAACTTACCTTTAGGTTCATAGCCATTGCCTCCTAAGGTGAGTAAGTGTTGCTGCGTGAGTACTGAAGCCACCATCATTTCGTTGCGAGTTAATGTGCCTGTTTTGTCAGAACAAATAACGGATACTGAACCCAAGGTTTCAATCGCGGGTAAATGACGCACTATGGCATTTCGTTGAGCCATGGCTTTAACACCAATGGCTAACGTTATGGTTAGAACCGCCGGTAAACCTTCTGGAATTGCTGCTACCGATAGCCCCACTACTGCTAAAAACATTTCAGTAAAGTTATGGTGTTCAACAAAATACCCAAACACCAGTAACACGGAGGCAACGGCAAGGATCATAATTGTCAACCACTTGGCAAACACCGCCATTTGCTCAACTAGAGGCGTGGTTAACGTTTCTACTTTTGACAACAAGCCGCTAATACGACCTATTTCTGTGTCTTTTCCTGTACCGACCACTACACCCTTGCCTTGACCCGTACTGACTAGTGTTCCTGAATAAGCCATGCAAGTGCGATCACCGAGTGACGCACCGATTTCAACGACCTTACTTTGCTTTTCGACTGGCAGTGATTCACCAGTTAAAATCGCTTCTTGAATTGTTAAACCATAAGCGGAGAGCATTCTGAGGTCGGCAGGCACTTTATCACCAGCTTCAAGTAACACTATGTCACCAGGAACTAAATCTACTCCATCAACGTTGGTGCGCTCTGCGTCACGGATCACGTTGGCTCGAGGCGCTAGCATCTGCCTTATAGCGTTCATCGCTTGTTCTGCTTTGCCTTCTTGAATAAAGCCAATCACAGCATTCGCAATAACCACCGCTAAAATAACGCTCATATCAATCCAATGCCCAAGCACAGCGGTAATCACTGCAGAACCGATTAACACGTAAATCAGAATATTATGAAAGTGCATTAAAAAACGTACGAACGCGTTGCTGCGGACAGCTTGTGGCAAACGGTTAGCACCATGAGTTAACAAACGAGCTTCAGCCTCAGCTTGTGTTAATCCGTTCGTCGAGCTTTCTACGCTTTTAAGCGTTTGCTCAGCCGAGGTACTGTGCCATGTAGATTGTGCAATATCCGTGTCAGTTTTTTGCATGGTGGCCTCGCATATTTAGGAAATTCAGCTGTATTGGAAAGAAGAGTGTGTGAATTGATGGTATCAAGAGCATGCAAATCTAATTTGATATGGGGCAATTTTTTTGTCGCTATTGGCGATATTTGATTAGGTTTCTTTGCCTAAAAGGCAACAGCTAGCAGCCTGTTGTTGACCGCTTTGGTATCCAAATTAATTCTATCTTTTTGTCAGCGGTTTACATTCAGCCAATTATTAATTCACTAAGAATGCTGGGAAACACACGATTCACATGCATTACGTCGTTGACTTTATAGGAGAAACAAATCCTTGAGGCTTGATTGCCAATACCGAACTGTTTAGCTGATTGAAAATGGTCTCTGCGGTGTTGCCTATCACCAATCCAGCAATTCCGGTGCGGGCAACCGTTCCCATAACGACTAAGTCTGCATCTATCTTTTTGGCTATTTTTGGGAGCTCTTCACCCGCGGTCCCTTTAACGATATGAGGGATTAATGACAAAAAATTAAAAGAGTCTACTCCGATTTCTTGCTTTACGTTGTCAAACAGTAAATCCATTTTATAGCGACTGTTACGAAACTCTGACTCTAGCATTTCTTCTTCGATTTTCTCCGGGTTATCGGCCCATAAGCTGACAAAGCCTGCATGAGTTGCATTGTAAACAGTAGCCACATGTATTCTCGAAAACTCAGCCACGGCGATAGAGCTGCAAAGACTCATAATCATATGATTCAGTTCATCGTTGCATGTATTGACATCTTCAGAATCAAAATCGACGGCAGCTAAAATATTTTTATAACGGGGCTTTTCGTCTTTCTTCATGAGCCAGATAGGGCAAGGACAATTGCGTAATAACTGCATGTCGTCACTACCGATAAAATGGTCGAGCCAGTTTGCTTTGTCCACTTCTTTTATGAGCATGTCATATTTGTCAGCTAGCACTAGACGCACAATTTCAAGGTATCTTTTGCCAACTTTTAGCTGCACGTTTATGTTTACGTCTGCATCGAGACAGGTTACCAACTGCTTTAACTTTTGCTCTTGTTCAGTGAAGATAACTTGTTCAATTTCTATCGGGTTCAGTCCTTCTGTGTTAAACGAATTCGGAATTGAAAGGGTAGGGAGTACAAGGAGCACCGTCAGGTCGACCTGATTATTTTTTGCTAGCGCAATAGTGCGTAATAATGAAAGTGGGGGTTTTAGACAATCGTTGTTTAATATATATAAGAATTTGTTAAACCTTTTCATGTTATCCCTTTTCTTGTTGAGTGGCGTTAATATCAAGACCTTCATAAAGTATGCGAACGGCTCGGTCTGCAGTATCTTGAAAAGGCTCGAGCACCAATTCAACACCGAGTAAGTTTAATTCTTCGGTTTCGGCACGACCTTGTGAAATAACGGCTAACTTCCCTGTGTAGCCCGCTGAACGTGTTAACTGAATAACCGTTTTTCGATTATCTTCAGAGGATAAGCCAGTGTGGAGATGAGGAATAGTCGACACAATCCATTGTGCATGTTTGAGAGGCAGTTCAATGATAAATTCGGCGTCTGTTGCGTCCCCGAAATTACAATCCAACCCCAATTGATGCCAATGTTTAATCGCCGCCGGATTAAAGTCGATACCTAAGACTTTAATCCCCTCATTTTTGAGTTGCATTGAAATAGCCGTTCCCAGTCTTCCTAAACCAAAGATGATAACTGGATATTGGTTGCCTGAGTTCTCATCGGTAGAGGCCTCTCGAGGTATGCCCGAGCGCTCGAACTTACCTAACAACGGAGCAAAAAAAGAATAGAGTTGGTGTGAATAAGTAATCATATAGGTTGAAACCCCAATAGTGATAATACCCACCAGCGTCACTAAACCTAAAATGTCCTGCGGCACATGGCCTAACCCTATGCCCATGGCGATAAAGATTAACGAAAACTCACTAATCTGAGCAACCGTTAAGCCGGCTAGGAAACCCGTTCTTTTGCCATATCCCATCAGCCCCATAATCGACATGACAATAAGTGGATTACCAAACAAAACAAACAGTGAGAAAATAATAGCTGCCGGTAAATGAGTGCCAAGCTTTGATAAGTCTAATGTGGCCCCTAGAGCAATGAAAAAAAACAACAGCAAAAAATCACGTAAAGGAGCGAGTCTTGCTGCGATGCTTTCCCGATAAGGTGTTGACGCTAATGCCACGCCGGCCAGCAAGCCCCCGACTTCCATGCCCAAACCGACTATATCTCCTATGGCTGCAAACAATGCTGCTTGTGCAATGGCATAAATAACTAATAATTCAGGCGCTTTAGCGAGTTTTTCCGTTAAAGGATTCGCAATGTAGCGTACAAATACAATCACAAAACCCAGTAAACTCAATCCTGATATAGCAACGTGCCAAACTGAAGAGTTATTTGCATCACCATGCCCACTAGATCCAATACCAATAGTCGCTAACACTATCATCGCGACTACCACTACCAAATCTTGCACAATCAAAAAACCTAAAGCAATTTGACCGTGTAAGGATTCTATTTCTCGTTTATCAGATAAAAGCTTTACGATAATAATGGTAGAAGAAAATGTAAGCGCAACGGCGACATAAAGGCTAGTAATGTAACCAAGTCCAAGCCATAAACCGATCAAATAACCAATCAGGGACGTAAAAATAACTTGGCCTAGCCCCGTTAAAACCGAAACCCCACCAATAGACTTAATTAACTTTACATCTAGCTTAATTCCAACAAGGAAGAGCAAGATCGCTATGCCTAGTTCAGACAAAAGAGTGATTTGATCTTTAGAATGCACGATATCGAGCACTGAAGGCCCGGCAATTAAACCGACGGCAATAAAACTAACAATGAGAGGTTGTCGCAACAGTAAGCCGACAAAACCCAATGAAGCAGCCAGCACTAAAAGCACTGCAATTTCTGTAAAAGAGGACTGACCAATAAGTTCGATTAAATTCATGTCATCACTCATGTCTTAAAAAATAAAATGTATATTCTGCATCTTTAAAGGTAAATATATTGCCAAACAAAACCAAGTCGAATGTGAGCTAGATCAATAATAGGTATAAGTTTATTCATTTGTTAACACTGATGTGTCTGACCAACTCTTCTTGCTTTTTACTACCCCTATTTCTTCTGAAGGAATTTAATGAAGGATATTGAACTGTCGCAATAGAAAATGTAGGCAAGGTTATTTCGAGAGGGCGTATATTTAAAGTAACTTGAGACGGGCTCGAACAAACCTATAACTCGAGCCATTATTCGCTGCTGCTCGAGATGTGCTAAAAGGCACGCATCATTTGCTCAGCGTTTACTGCTTAAAACTAGGGGGCAATACTGTGGCTTAATTACTCATCTACGAGTACTTCAAAACCACCATAAATCATGCGTTTGCCATCAAATGGCATGGGGGCGGTAGCAGGGTCAAAGCGTGGGTCATTCATGCATTTTTGCATGCCTTGGTCCCTGACTTCTTTTGACGGCCAGGTGATCCACGAAAACACCACGGTTTCATCTGCTTTTGCTTGTACGGCCTGAGGAAAAGAAGTCACTTCGCCTTCAGGTACGTCCTCGCCCCAACATTCTGTGCAGCTTAATGCGCCGTATTCTTCTCTGAAAATTCTTATGCACTGTTTGGCGTACGCTTTGTATTCTTCTTTATTTGCGCTTGGCACGGCAACAACAAAACCATCGATATAAGACATATGCACCTCTGTAGGTAGGCTGCATCACTTTATTGTGATGTCGTTATGATCGATAGCACAAATTCAAAGATTAAAAAGCAGCAATGTCGTCAAAGCGCAGTATTCAGCGCTGAAGTAAGCGATGAAGTTAGCGATGAATCGTAATGCTGAAGAGGATCGGAATTTGAAAGTGGAAGAGGAGCTAAGCAGATACACTTAGGTGTACCTGCTTATGTTAACAATATTCAGTAAATGAGGTTAGCGTGTTCTACGCGCTTTTAGCATGGCTAAACAGGCTGGGCCCGGCTGCAACTAATACTCTACCATTATCGGTATCCGTAAATTTATCAAAATTATCAATAAACAGTCCCGCTAAGCTTGTTGCCTTATCGGTCCATTGGCTCTCATTATCATAGGTTTTACGCGGGTCAAGAATGTCTGTGTCTAGCTCACCTAATTTTTGCGGGATCTGTAGATTAAAAATAGGTAGGGTGGTCGTGGCAGCATCATCTAAAGAGCCGTCTAAAATTGCGTCGATAATGGCTCGAGTTGCTTTAATCGAAATGCGCTTGCCGGTGCCATTCCAACCTGTATTGACTAAGTAAGCCTGCGCATCAGCAGCCTGCATACGATTTTTAAGCACATTAGCATATTGCGTAGGATGAAGGCTTAAAAACGCTGCGCCGAAGCAACTAGAAAACGTCGGTGTAGGCTCAGTGATACCACGCTCAGTGCCCGCCAATTTAGCGGTGAAGCCAGATAAGAAATAGTACTGGGCTTGTTCAGGCGTCAATTTTGATACCGCAGGAAGCACACCAAATGCATCGGCCGTTAAGAAAATGACCTTGTTTGCGTGGCCTGCGCGCGAGACGGGCTTCACAATATTGTCGATATGGTGAATAGGATAAGATACTCGGGTATTTTCAGTCTTGCTGTTGTCGTCAAAGTCGATTTTACCATCGGCATCAACCGTCACGTTTTCAAGCAAAGCATCTCGGCGAATCGCATTATAGATATCAGGTTCGTTTTCTTTACTTAAATTGATGGTTTTGGCGTAGCAGCCGCCTTCAAAATTAAACACGCCATTGTCATCCCAACCGTGCTCATCATCGCCGATTAATTCGCGATTTGGATCTGTCGATAAAGTGGTCTTTCCGGTACCGGACAGACCGAAGAAGATTGCAACATCGCCGTCTTTTCCTACATTTGCACTGCAATGCATAGAGGCAATGTTTCTAAGGGGGAGCAAGTAGTTCATCATTGAGAACATGCCTTTCTTCATCTCACCGCCATACCAAGTGCCACCAATCAGTTGTACTTTTTCGGTTAGATTAAATGCCACGAAATTTTCAGAGTTAATTCCGTGCTCTTGCCAATTTGGGTTATTGGTTTTCGCGCCATTCATCACCACAAAATCTGGATCGTAGTTAATCAGTTCTTCATCTGTTGGGCGTATGAACATGTTTTTGACGAAGTGAGCTTGCCATGCGACCTCTGTAATAAAGCGTACTTTTAAGCGGGTATCTTCATTTGCGCCGCAGTAAGTATCAACCACAAACAGGCGTTTGCCGCTGAGTTGTTTTGTCACTGTGCTTTTGAGGTCGTCCCACACGGCAGGAGAAATCGGTTTATTATCGTTTTTACCTTGATCAGACCACCAAACGGTGTCCTTGGTAACATCATCGCGCACTATGTATTTGTCTTTAGGGGAGCGGCCGGTGAATTTGCCTGTGTTCACGTTGACGGCACCTAATTCGGTCACGACACCTTTTTCATAGCCTTCAAGGCTATGGTGTGTCGTTTCCTCAAACAATACGTCATAAGAGGGGTTATGTAGAATTTCAGTGGCATCGGTAATGCCAAACTTGGCTAACTCTGCGGACAATTTGTGTATATTCATTAACTAACCCTTCAGTTTGCTGTGGCGATAAAACGGTATGTGCGATTCGAATTGACCTAACCTGCAAGAGCCAAGTCATCATCCTTTAAGGCGAAAAATACTGGCGTAACATTAAGCTCGCCTTGTGTACTATTTTAAACACTTTTAACGAATATTTGAAAGTGGTCATGTAATGAAACATAGTGAATTTCATAATTTGATAATGTTTTATCATAAAGCACGGTCAAAACGTTTTCTGGTCAGCTTAGAGACCACCAAAAATGACCAACCCAAAACGTTTTAAGCCTAGGCTACTGGTATTAAAAGATATTTTACGGGTCTTATAACTGACTGATTAATAGTATTAATTTACATTATTTTTACCTTGTTATCATTTGTATCACTATTCAACGCTTACTTTTAAGAGGCTTTGGGCAATATTGAACAACCTACATGCTTTGTTACCTATAGTGAGTATTGATGTTGTATATGTTGAAAGCATACAGATTTTCCGAAATTACTGATCAATTGCCTGATTTATCATGTCAGTTACGCTGGCGATCAACACATCAAAACAAGAATTAACGACCTTTTTTACAAACCTTCATACTTAACCAGTCAGTGCTTCAATGCTGCCAAGCGCTGATACCAATCACTTTGTCCAAGGAGTATATTTCACAAAAGCGTTCATCTGCTGATGAGGTCTAATCTTAGATATGAAACTAATAGAGGCGCTTACACTGTAAAAAGGCCAGTGCTTAGGATTAGCTTGGACATCCTGAGTAGTCAATCGTGAGATATAACCTTCTTTAGCGGTAATTGTCATTGTCAAATGGGTAGTACCCTGGATAAAATTAATTGCATAAAAGCTGTTATGGTTTGTACTTGATGCCTTACCCACAAGATGCGATTCTTTCCCTTCTTATTCGAGTTAGCATGTTTTGAGCATTATTGTTCTTTGCTCATAAATGCCATTTTCTTCCCAACTCAATCCTTTACTAGATTTATTAGGACAATAAAATGACGCCGTTGCCTGTCAAATACCTGCGTGAAATTGAAACCCTATTACCTCCTGAGGCGATTATTCAAGATATTAGCCGGCGCAGAGCACTCGGAGTAGACGCAAGTTTTTATCAACTCATTCCTCAGCTCGTCCTAAAACTATCAGACCTTCGACAGGTACAAACAGTACTTGCCCTGAGTCATCAATTTCAGGTGGCTGTTACATTTCGAGCAGCAGGTACGAGTTTGTCAGGGCAGGGGATATCTGATTCAGTGCTCATTACGTTAACTGACGACTGGCGCCAACATGAGATCTTCGATGACGGTCTTCGCATCAAGCTGCAACCTGGCATCATTGGTGCCGATGCTAATCGGATACTGGCACGTTACGGTCGTAAAATTGGGCCCGACCCAGCCTCTATCAATAGCTGTAAAATTGGGGGGGTCGCAGCCAATAATGCCTCCGGTATGTGCTGCGGCGTAGCGCACAATAGTTATTACACTGTAAAGGATATGACCATAGTTTTAGCGGACGGCAGTGTGGTCGATACCAGTGATGCTAGCAGTGAGATGCAGTTTCGCGAGGCGCACTCATCGTTACTGAACGAGGTTAAAATGCTGGCCCAAATGTGCCAAGGGAACGAAAGATTACGCGAGTTAATTACCCACAAATACCGCCTTAAAAATACCTGTGGTTATGCCCTTAATGCATTAATCGATTATCAGGAGCCGCTGGACGTGCTGATGCATTTGATGATTGGCTCTGAGGGAACGCTTGGCTTTATCGCCGACATTACTTACCAAACCGTTGTAGAGCATGAACACAAAGCCAGTGGTCTGTATTTATTTGCCAGTGCTCAACATGCCTGTGCTTTAGTAAAGTCGCTTGAAAAGCAAAACGTAGATGCAGTGGAGCTGATGGATCAGCGGGCGCTTAATTCAGTGAAGGGCCAACCAGGGCTGCCAGATGCATTTTGTACGCCTTATGATGGTTACACTGCGCTGCTCATTGAAACCAGTGCCGACAGCCAAGAAGCGTTGGCGGAAAATTGCGCTAATATCGAGCGTTGTATAGTCCCCTATGCGCCAGTGCAATCTATTGCGTTTAGTCGTGATCTTGTACTCAATCAGCAATTGTGGGCGATTCGAAAAGGTACGTTTCCCGCAGTAGGTGCGGTGCGTCAAGCGGGCACAACTGTGATTATTGAAGATGTGTGTTTTCCTATCGAAAATATGGCCGAGGGGATCCAGCGTTTACATCAATTATTTGATCAGTACGGATACTCAGAGGCAATCATATTTGGTCACGCGCTTGCGGGAAATTTACATTTTGTATTCACCCAAGCATTTGATGATCAGAGTGAAATACAGCGCTACGATGATTTTATGCAAGCAGTCGCTCAGCTTGTAGCGGTGGAATTTAAGGGCTCACTTAAAGCAGAGCATGGCACGGGCAGAAACATGGCCCCTTTTGTTGAGTTAGAGTGGGGGAACGAAGCCTACAGTGTGATGAAAAGACTCAAAGACATTATTGACCCACTGGGAATTTTGAATCCGGGGGTGATACTCAATGAGGACGCCCAAAGTCACATCAAAAACCTTAAACTCCTGCCAAAAGCCGATGAAATAGTCGATAAATGTATCGAGTGTGGTTTTTGCGAGGCTGTGTGCCCATCCCAAGCGTTGAGTTATACCCCAAGACAGCGCATTGCGATTTGGCGGCGTATACAACAATTGCGCGAAGCAGAAATTGTGACCGACAGCGAAACCCAAGAGCTGCAACAGTTAGAGACAGACTTCCAGTATATGGGCATAGATACCTGTGCAGCGACTGGGCTGTGTGCCCAGCGATGCCCCGTGGGAATCAATACAGGTGATTTAATTAGGCAGTTACGCAGTGAAAAACAAACAAACGTCGGCGAAATAATCGCTAAGTTCAGTGCAGAACACTTCTCGCTGGTGAGTAAATCTGCGGGAGTTGGTTTTGCGCTCTCAAGCAGTGCCACCAAACTGCTAGGAGATCCTTTAACTAACAAGATAGGTGCTAAAATGCACCGATTATCTACGAAAAATCTGCCTTTGTGGCAAAGTCAGTGGCCCAGTAAAGGGAAAAAAATAACCATTGACGGTGCACTTAAAGCCAAGAAAGTCATCTATTTTGCGAGCTGCGCCAGTCGCAACATGGGGGCCGCTGCTTCAGACAATGAGAAACGCTCTACATATGATGCCGCCCGTTCTATTTTTAGCAAGGCAGGGTATCAGGTCATGTTGCCTGAAAAGCTTGATGAATTGTGTTGTGGTATGCCGTTTAGCAGTAAAGGTTTCCCTGATTTGGCCCAGCAAAAGGGTGAACAATTAGCTGAGCAATTAAGGGATATTAGCAGCGATGGAAAAATACCCATTGTGTTTGACACTAGCCCTTGCAAGCAACAAATCCAAGAACTGAAAGATGTAATAGGGTTGCAAATTTTCGAGACTAGCGAGTTTATGGTGAAGCACGTTATCGCCGATTTAAAGATTACCGCGCAAATCGAGCCTGTCGCGCTGCATGTTACCTGTAGCAGCCGTAAAATGGGCCTTGCACCGTATTTACAGGCGTTGGCAAGAACCTGCAGTGAAACAGTGATAGAGCCCCAAGGCATTGAATGTTGTGGTTTTGCGGGGGACAAAGGGATGTTTGTTCCTGAGCTAAATGCCAGCGCGTTGCGCCATTTAAAGGATCAAATACCAGCTAGTTGCACTGCAGGCTACAGTAATAGTCGCACGTGCGAGATAGGGCTAAGTCAGCACAGCGGAATTCCTTATCACTCGCTATTACTATTACTTGATGATGTGAGTCAGCAAAAGAGCCAAGATGCCATTGCATAAGTCACCGTTAAAAAGGGAGAAAGTCATATGGATATTAGTCAGAGCCAGCTAGCACAAGCGGTGCAAGAGGGTATCCTGAGTCGTGAACAAGCTGAGCGCTTAAGTCTGTTCGTTGACGGTTTACCGAGTACCACTGCAACGTTTGATTTCACCCATCTGCTTTATTACTTCGGTGGTCTTGTC
Source organism: Paraglaciecola sp. T6c (assembly GCF_000014225.1). Lineage (NCBI taxonomy): Bacteria > Pseudomonadati > Pseudomonadota > Gammaproteobacteria > Alteromonadales > Alteromonadaceae > Paraglaciecola > Paraglaciecola sp. T6c. The sequence goes on along the minus strand of NC_008228.1, from coordinate 2,773,737 downwards.
GCTATCGGCGCAATGACACTTTTTATGACGTTAGGCTGGGAGTCATTTGGGGGTTCGGGCATTGTTACGCTGTGTGCGGTATACGCTATAGCAGGAATAATGTTAGCCAATCGTTTAGCAAAGAAAGGCTTACCTACTGTGGCAGGCATATGTGCCACCTTTGTCATATGCTTAACACCGTTAGCCGTTTTTGGATTGCAACACCTATTGGGGGTATGGCCGAGTGAAGACAACTACCGTGATTATCATCGCTACGTTCAGTGGCACTGGCTGTATATGGAGTTGGCTACATTAGCCGTAGGAGCAGTATTAGCGAGAATTTATCGCTATCCATTCTTGCTGATGCCCATTGCACTCACGCTGTGGTACTTATCGATGGATCTCGCGGTTATGTTAACCGCAGATTATCCCGAGTTCGAGTTACGTGCATTGGTTTCTATGTATATGGGCCTTCTCATTTTAGGCCTAGCATTTTGGGTCGATATTCGCTCCCGCAATTCACTGGATTATGCGTTTTGGTTGTACCTGTTTGGCACCATTGCTTTTTGGTGTGGTTTGTCTATGCAGCATTCTCAAAGCGAATTGTCTAAGTTAGCCTACTGCTGTATCAATCTTCTTATGATGGGGTTTGGCATTGTGTTGGTACGCAGGGTCTTGGTTATTTTTGGTGCACTGGGGGTCTGTGGTTATCTAGGATACTTAGCTTATGACGTGTTTAAAGACAGCTGGCTTTTTCCTATTATGCTCACATTATTCGGCGCGAGTATTGTTTATCTGGGGATCCTTTGGCAAAAGCACGAACAAAACCTGACTTATCGGCTACGCGGTCGATTACCCAAAGCATTACAAGATCTGCTGAAAAACAAATAACGTTAGGGTAAGAGCAAAAGATAAAGCGAACATTTTATTCTCTAAGCATGTGTCTATGCCTGTGTATTTTTCTCAGTATAAGTACCTGTTCTTTGTGTTGATTGACGCTACAGATTCTTTGCAAATCAGGCGTTCATTGCTTTGTCATTAAGCATGAACTGTGCCTCCACCCTTGCGTTTTTATACACAAATGCAAAACATTCGGCTTTTTAGCGTTGTTTTTTGAGAGACGTTCACTCCTGACACTCTAAATACAAGTCAATATCATTTATTTATAAATCTCTGCTGGTTGCTAGTTTGACATTGGTTATCCCTGTCAATATGAGCCTGTGTATAACTTGTATGCTGCTTTTATTGATTTCTTTATAACCAAAATAAGAAAAATCGACAATTATCGTTAGATTTAGTTCAATAAACAGTTGTCACAAATCCTATAACGTTGTAAATTGATAATCGTTCTCATTTAGATTGTTATTAGGGTATTGCTGTGATTGATTTGCTTGTAAATGGTGGAGTAGTGGTGTGGCTTTTGATCAGCCTATCCGTGGTTGCGTTAAGTGTCGGTGTATTTAAAGCATGGCAATTTTATAGCACGCGCCCAAAACCCGCTGATGCAATTGAACAAGCGTTCGGTTTTTTACAACAAGGTAAACACGCTCAAGCATTGTTGCTAGTGAATGGTCAGCGTAATTATCGCGCAGCACTTATTAGCAGTACGGTGCAGTTAATCGATAAATCCTCGTTGGCATTAGACGACATCAAAGATGAAATTTATCGCCAAGCACAACTCGCCATCGCACAGCTCAATAGTTACCTACGTGTATTAGAAGTTATCGCCACGTTAGCCCCCCTAATGGGACTTTTTGGTACGGTTATCGGCATGATAGAAGCATTTAAAGCTATGGAATCTGCCGGTGCTCAGGTTAATCCTGCCGTATTATCTGGTGGGATCTGGCAAGCACTTCTTACCACAGCGGTTGGTTTAGCTGTGGCTATTCCCGTTTCCATGCTTAATAGCTACTTCGAACGTAAAGCGGAAGTTGAGTCACAAGCCATTCAAAATGACCTCCAGCGCGTGTTCACCATCTACGCGAGTGCTAACAGCTCTGCAATGAACAATAAAAACGCGTCTAGCTCAAAGCCATCGCCGACTAAGCAGCAACCCACAAGTCATCAAGGCGCTGAGTAGTTACTATGTCTAGCCTGCTACTGCCGCAACGCCGAAAACAAAGTATCAGTCTGACTGCATTAATTGATGTGGTATTTATTCTTCTGATGTTCTTTATGCTGACCTCGTCCTTCACCAAGTTCAGTACTGTGGAAATGCAATCGAGTTTGGCGGCCAGTGTGTTGTCTGACAGCAAACCACAACTCTTACGTTTAAGCCCGGACGGGCAGTTATCCGATGCACAACTGTCGGTTGGGAACAGCGCAACGCTGACAGATTCAGCCCTGTCAAATGTGTTTGAAACGCATTTGCCAACGGTGTTACAGCCAGCAGCTGATACGCAAGTACAAGTCATTGTTGATGCGCTTTCACGCATGAAGGTATTGGGTTTTACGCAAGTTACTTTGGGTAAGTCTCGTCCTCAGGCTAACGCGATAGCGGGGCAACAATGAGCTTATTTAATCAAGCACAGGGCTCAAAACGCAAAGCGAACAGTGACGACAATCTGATCCCATTGATTAACATCGTTTTTCTGTTACTTATCTTCTTTATGATTGCAGGGAAAATCGAGCAAATTCAGGATGCAGGATTAACCTTGCCAGACAATAGCCAAACCAAACCGGCTATCGCACAACCAATAACCCTACAACTATCAAAAGACAATGAGATCCATCTCAATAATGAGGTTGTCAGCGTTAACGAATTACCTGAAGCATTGAGCACACTATTACAGGAGCACTCAGCCAATATTGCTGTGCGCGCCGACAAAAAAGTGACGTACCAAGATTTAGACAAAGTGCTAGATATGTTACGCGCTGCAGGGTTTAGCACCATCAACTTATTCACCCTAACGACAGAGGCAAGTTGATGCGTGCTGCTACACAACAAAACACTGAACAACAGTGCATGGCCAGTCAATCACAAGGCATCATTGGTTTACTTTCGCCGAGTTTTCATACTAGCGGGCATAAACGCCAGTGGTTGGTAGCGATCGCTGTAGCCGCCGCATTGCACGCCAGCGTATTTGCTGCCCTTTCAATTACCCCCGAAGAAGTACAGGGCAGTGCTATGGGAGAAGGACAAGACGGTATTGAAGTCGGTTTAGGGATGCTCGGATCGTATCAAGATCAACAGCTTGTTGAGTCTGAACAATTAGAAGAAACCCTTGAGGCCCATCAAGAGCCAGAGCCAGAGTCTGAACCATTGCCTGAACCAGAGCCGGTAGTTGAGCCAGAGCTAGTAGAAAAACCGCAGTCCATCATTGAGCCTAAAGTAGAGCCAGTCATTGAGAAAACCGACCCTGAGCCAAAATTGGACCGCATTGACGTACCTGTAATCGAGCAAGTTTCGGCTGAAAATGCGCTGCAAAAAATAGTCGAACCTAAAGATGAGGTTCCTGAATCGCCAGTAAACAAAACCCAGGTAACAAAGACCGAGACAAACCAGCAAGACGTGACCAAGTCGACTACCGAAGTAGCACAGCAAAATGCACCAGCACCGACTGCACAAAAAGCCACAAATCGTGGTACGGGCAGTGCTAGCTCAACACGCTCCGGTGGCCGAGCTGGGAATGCGAATGACTTCTTCGCGCAGTTGCAGGCGCATTTGCGCAAGTATAAAACCTACCCAAGAGATTTAAAAAAGCAAAAAATTGAAGGCGTGGTGCAGTTGCAATTCACCATCGATCACGATGGCTATGTATTGGCCTCTAGCATCAAAAAAAGCTCAGGCTCAGCTGAACTGGATAAGGCTGCGCTTGATATGTTGCAAAAGGCCAACCCTTTGCCACTTGTACCCGATTCAATTAAACGAGAAAAGATCACGCTCGTGATCCCCATTGAATATTCATTAATCACCAACTCAGCATTTAAGGATTAGTTACCCATGAGTAGAAAAAAGACGTGTCAAATAGCGCCATTGAGCCTTCGCTCACCTAAGGTTAACACTAATAAAACCTTGTTAGCATTAAGCGTTCCCGGCATGTTAATGAGCCCGTTTGCTATGGCTCAAGAAGACGAACCCATTGTATTGGACACCATGCAAATTGAAGAGCGTACCGTTGATACCAACCCTTACGCGCAAGCGGGTGCTCCCTATAAAGCGCAAGTTTCAGGCGACTCACGCCATGTAAAAGAGCTGGCCGATACACCGCAAACCATCAGTGTACTGACGCAAACTCAAATTCAAGAATCTGGAAGAACTGACTTAAAAGACATCCTCGCGGCACAACCTGGTATTACCCTAGGTACAGGTGAAAACGGAAATGCATTTGGTGATCGTTACATTATCCGCGGCCATGAAGCACGCAGTGACGTGTTTGTTGATGGTTTACGTGATCCAGGCATGACAACCCGTGAAAGTTTTGCAACAGAGCAAGTTGAAATCACGAAAGGCCCAAGCTCTACGTTTGCTGGTCGTGGTTCAACAGGTGGTGCGGTTAACAGCATTACTAAGCAAGCGAGCACGGAATATGACTTCTCTAAGCTCGAAGCAGGTTTAGGCACAGAGGATTACCGCCGTATCGCCCTTGATAGCAACAAACGCATCAATGACGACCTAGCAGTACGCGCCAATATTTTGCATTCGTATAAAGAAATTCCAGATCGTGGCCCTGCAGATCAAGAACGAAATGGTCTTGCGCTTTCTGTTGATTACAAAGCAACAGATAAGTTGAAACTTACCGCTGATTATTACTACTTAAAAGCAGAAGATACCCCTGACTTGGGTACTTATATTGTTGCGGGCGGCGGTAAGCCAGTGGCGGATTTGCCTGTTTACTCTCAAGATGGACAAGACTTTCTTGAGTCCGAAATTAATACCTTTACCTTGCGCGCACAATACGAAATAGACAGTGATACGCGTGTTGAAAACTTAATGCGTTACGGGACGACCGATAACGGTTATGTGACGACAGGCGCCCGCGGCACCAACCGTGACGCTAGCGATCCAGACGCACCAAGCGCAGCAACCGTTAGCCTTAGCACACACCAAGGTTGGCAAGAGGTGGATTACTTCGCGGATCAGTTAAACGTATATTTAACCCGTGATCTTGGCGGTTTAAAGCATAATTTTGTAGTGAGCGCAGAGTACAGTGCTCTTGATGTAGATAATGGCGTTTATAATGTGACTAATACTGGTGATACCAACTGTGTGACATCTGGTCGCGGTGGTGCATCAGCTGGTTTCTGTATCGTAGATGCAAACGGTAACTATATTGATAACATCAACAGTGTTACGGGTCGCAGCATTGAAAAAGGTGCACAAGACTCTGATTACTCTATTGATACTGTATCAGTCTCAATCATGGACACGGTTGATATTAACGAGTTTTGGTCAGTATTTGCTGGCGTACGTGCTGATAGCTTCGACTACGACAATGTCGTGACCAGTCGAGGTGTTGCTACGGCTTACGACTATTCTGACACGCTTTGGAATGGTCATGTTGGCGTGGTATACAACATCAACGAAGATGCTAATGTTTACTTGACCTACAGCACATCAAGCAACATCAACGGTGGCGAGTCTGACTTAGGTGGCAACTGTGGTTACGGCGGTATCTGTGGCGACCCTCAACAAGTAACAGACAGTAAACCGGAAGACACCGAAAACTTCGAATTAGGCACGAAATGGAACGTATATAACGATAAGTTGTTGCTAACCGCTGCTATTTTCCAAATCACCAAAGACGACGTAATGGAAAGCATCGGTGACGATGACTACGCCAGTATCGGTACGCTAAACACGGGCAAAAACCGCGTTAAAGGTGCTGAATTCTCAGTGGTAGGCAATATCACCGAAGACTTAAGCACTCAGTTTGGTGTGACGTTTATGGATGCCGAAGTGCTTGAGTCATTCGACACCGACAGTGTAGGCCTCACGTTGAGTAATTTTGCTGATAACAGTGCGTTTTGGCAGTTACGTTATCAAGCAAGCGATGCTTTCTCGTTCGGTGGCACTATGACCTACTCAAGCGAGATGTACGCAGGTCAGCCTGACTCTGCAGCTGGTTATAACACTGGTATCGATGATTACTCGTATAAAGTGCCTAGCTACACCTCGTTCGATGTATTCGCGACCTATGCCTTCAGTGAGCAGCTAAATCTTCGTCTTAACGTTGCTAACGTGACAGATAAAGATTACTACTTAGCAGCATACCGTAGTGGTGCATTTACCTATATTGGTGCAGCACGAAACGCCAAGCTAACGTTAACGTACGAGTTTTAATTTTAGCTAAAAACGTTTTATTACAATTTGTGTAATTTAATCAAGGGAGTAGGTTGGTTTACAACGTGCTCCCTTTTTTGTTTTGGGTTAAGATTTAGCCATGAAAAAAGATCATTACGTGTTACCTAAACTAAGTCAAATTCCAGCCGATGTGATTGCTATCAGTGATTATGAACGTTTAGCGAAAGACTATATGCCTCACGGTATTTATGAGTATATTGCTGGCGGAGCAGGGGACGACATTACCCTGAATCGGAATAGGACTGCATTTGATGCTATCGGCATGAATAAACGCGTGTTGCGTAAATTTTCCAAAGGCACCACGGAAATTGCCTTGGGCAGAGACCGGTTTAGTTGGCCAATGTTGATTGCCCCTTTAGCGTATCAAAGCTTGTTGCACCCACAAGGTGAATTAGCCACAGTGGAAGCGGCTAACGCGGTTAACATGGGGATGCTAACCAGCACCTTGTCGACCTTTCCACTTGAACAGATCAGCGCTGCGCAACATACAGGTAAATGGTTCCAGCTTTACATGCAGCCGGATCCAGAGCATACACTTGACTTGGTAAGACGAGCAGAAAAAGCGGGTTATACCTCCATAGTGGTGACCGTAGATGCTCCTGTAAGCGGCCTTCGTAATCGCCAGCAAAGAGCTGGTTTTTCATTACCCCCCAGTGTGGTGGCAGCAAATTTGGTAAATTATCCCACCTCAAAGGCACAGTCATTATCGCCTGGACAAAGTGTGTTACTCAACGGTTTGATGGCTGATGCGCCCGATTGGGATGACATTCAATGGCTGCGCACCAATACGCACTTACCTGTTTGGATAAAGGGCATTAGCCATCCACAGGATGCCTTGTTAGCGGTCGAAAGTGGTTGCGCGGGTATTGTGGTTTCGAACCACGGCGGGCGCACGCTAGACGGCCTTGCCCCGAGCATTGATTTGTTACCGCCAGTACGAAGCGCGGTAGGTGAGGCATTTCCCATACTGTTAGACAGTGGCATTCGCCGAGGTACCGATATTTTTAAAGCCATAGCCCTAGGTGCTAACGGTGTATTAATTGGCCGCCCCGTACTAAATGGCCTGGCTGTTGCAGGAGCACTGGGAGTTGCCCATAGTCTGACCTTACTTCAGCAAGAGTTAGAGCTTGCAATGGCATTAACCGGATGTGAAACCATCAGTGATATTACCCTAGATTGCATTTATTAACGTTAATCAGCTGGCTGATTTTGTATTTCGCGCGAAAGTGTAGCGAAGACGATAACGACGTAAAAACCTTACGAGCAAAGTAAAAAAATGCAAAAACACATAAACGAAAGAGAGGCCCATGTTAACCGTTATTGAAGACCTACTGTCTAAAAAAGAAGTTACCCAATTCACCCAAGCATTAGATAAAGGCCAGTGGCTAGATGGTAAACACACCGCGGGTAGTCAGGCTTCAAAAGTAAAATATAATCAACAACTTGACGATGGCAGTGCATTGGCTATCGAACTTCGAAATACGGTCATTCGTAAATTATCGGGAAATGCGTTGTTTATGTCTTCTGCACTGCCGAATAAAATTTATCCTCCTAAATTTAATCGCTACCAAGGCGGCGAGCATTACGGGTTACACGTAGATGCATCTGTGATGCCTATTCCAAATAGTCATCAGATGCTACGCACAGATTTATCTGCCACGTTGTTTTTATCAGAGCCAAAAACCTACGATGGCGGCGAACTCAGTATCGAAACCCAGTTTGGTTTGCAGCAAATTAAGCTCAATGCGGGTAGCGTGATTCTGTATCCTGCTAATAGCCTTCATCAAGTTAATCCGGTGACAAAAGGGCGCAGAACAGCCTCGTTCTTTTGGATTGAAAGTCTAGTGCGCAGTAACGATCAGCGCAGTATGTTGTTTGATTTGGACCAATCTATTCAAGCGCTTACGGTTGAGCTGGGCAGTAACGATGCTGAAGTAAAACGCTTAACTGGGGTGTACCACAACCTGATGCGCAGTTGGGCGACGTGCTAAGTCGCTTCAATGCTCTGTTACTATGAGTTTATGGCAAGTTAGTCTTTATAATGGCGTTTCTTGAATATTTTTGGCCGCCAATTCCAGTGAAGTGCCCCCATTCGCAAGAAGACAGTGGCAAATAACGAGCCCAAAATACACCATATGTACGGCGCGCCAAAAGAGAAAAGCACAGCATAGACTAAACCGCCCGATACACATGCAGAGGCGTACAGTTCCCCCCGCATAACTGACGGGACCTCCCTGCAAATTACATCACGGATCAGCCCACCAAAAATACCTGTAGTGGTGCCCATGGTTATGGCGATGAGCATACCCGTTCCGCCAATTAAAGATTTCTCAATACCGACAATATTAAAAATGGCCATGCCCACGGCATCGAGCAGCAAGAAGTAATAGTTCGAAACATGGGGCAGGTAGCGAATAAATGCGACTGATATGAAGATTGCAGCATAGGTTGAGTACAAATAGTCTGGATCGGCGACCCAAAATACCGGCTCATTCAGCAATAAGTCGCGAAGAGAGCCACCACCTAATGCGGTCACACTGGCCACCACGACCACGCCAAAGCCACCCACTTTTTTTTCGTAGCCGAGCAGCGTGCCTGATACAGCAAAAAAAGCGACACCAATTAGGTTGAGGACATGAAAGTAGTCATCAGTCATCTTCAATACCTGAGGTTGTTAAGGGCTATGGACAAGGTGTTTACCCCTGAGGTTGTAATGATTGGCCAATAGGTATTAGCTGGCGTCACTGCGTAACTTCATAATAAGTTGATCATGAATTTCACTTTTCGGAACGATACTTAACTCGCCGTCAGCCTCAAACACCACTGCCATGACTCGGCTTGAATCACCGAAACCGGCTTTTCGAACACCTGCCTCTACTTCAATGCGGGTCAGGCGTGCATCTTTCATCGCATGCTCTATATACTCACCGTCGAAAAACACGAGTTGTGGCGAGGTTTTTACCACTTTGTCGAAAGTCGAAAAATGGGCGCTGGCCCAAGTAAGTAAATACTGTAAAAGGAAAAGTAGGCTAACCGCGACTAACACCTCAGCAATGACCACGTCTTTCAATAAGATAGCAGAGCCTAAGATGGAGCCTGCTGCTACGGTGATTATCCAATCAAAGTTGTTCATTTTAGCAAATGAGCGTTTCCCCACTAAATGTGTCGCTATGATCAAAAAGGGATAAATAATCAAGGTAGTAGTGACAATGCGCGTTATTTCACTCCAAGATTCAAAAAACATATTTCTCTCCATTTTAGGTGTTGAATGAATGAACTGTGGTAGACATTTCAGTGTCCTTGCGAGCGGATATTCGCGCTTTAACGACTCTTCTAGAAATCAACTATTATGCCAATGTCGAAATATCTGCAAAGGTATTGTAAAGGTGGATAAAGAACCCGTGCCCCAAGGGGGGATTGAGGTTTGAGGTGTACGATACACTTGTGTTAACACGGGGAAATAGGCGAGTCGAAGGTAATTTTTTTCTTACTGCGTATGTAGCATTTGCAAAGGAAGCGTGGGCAATGCCGAGCAAAAAGCGGTTCAATGTTTTGTGTCGCCACGTTTATGCTCACAAGTTTTATCTACGGTCTCGTCTTTAAATTCAAGGTCAAGTTCAAGTTCAAGTTCAGGTACATTTTCAAACTTAAACGCTGGTTGAGCAACGACACAATTGGCTGGCATTCTAAGCGCTGCACGTATCTAAAAAGCAGTATCTAGCTAAAGAACAGAACTTATTTAAAAGGGACTTTCTATTTAAATAACATTGGGGGTATACAGGCCACTGCTTAGCTCAAGAAAGCGAGTCAGAGGGAGAAAAACGTATCTACCTGTCGCTCTGATGCCATAAGTCACGATATGCACAGTTTATCACCGGTTATTGCACGTTGGATACGTTGTGTAATGGGTTTACAGCGAGATATTCGAGCGTTTATGTGGTAGCATAGCGATGCATTTAAAGCGCTAAGGCATTCAAATTTACCGTACCGGGCAACAAGCAGATGGTACGAGATTATGAATAAGCCTAAACAAACTGATGAAGCTTACATACAAACAATATTTATTGTCGGCATGTGCAGATATAAGCAGCGTATGGTAGTCCTGATAATTGAGGGCTCAACGCCTTAAAAAGAACATGTCAGGTTAGTAAGTACCTCAGTTTGTGAATAAATAATAATGAAAATGGAGGTACATAAATGGAACCTGATATCGATGTGGCTAATAGTAAAAAGCAAGAAGTGAATCAAGTATTGCGCTCGTCACTGCTGAAGGTGGGGATTGAGCCAGATTCTACCGAAGAGCTTATCAATACCACCCTTAATCCTGCAATTTCAGTTAGAGCCCCTAAAAAGCCCATCTCAAACGATGAAACAGATCCAAACATCGGCACTAATCAACAAACGGCGGATGCGATTAAACCCGGCAATATAAAGCTTAGTATCAGTACGTTAATTGAGCATATTGAGAGAAGCCAACCCAGTGGATTTCAGCACAAGCAGGAGCCATGGCTGGGGATTTACGCCTTCATTGAACTGCTGCGCCTGATAAGCGATTTGCAAGAGGTGACCATCAGTGAAAACGACGCCATGGTGATCTGGTGTATGTGGTTTGTCAGAGCCCGCAGGACTAATACGATCAGCGGTAAAGATTTATTGACTAAAATTAACTCTCACTTGATCCGTTATGAGCGCAGCGCTCTAATGGAAGATGAGTTAGAAAGCAGCTTAAAAAATCTGCAAGAAATCAGCGCTATCCGTAAATCCAAAAATGCAGCAGACAGTTGGTATTTGGTAGGCTGGGTGAAAAGAACCTACTAAAAGAGTAATATCAGCTGAGCAACGCCGCCTTTTAGAGCCAAATCCGGTGATGAGATGGCGGCGATATTTTGGTTTATTCTAACTTTGTTTTTATTTAGCCTTTACGTCTGTGCTGTTTACGAGCCATTCATTCAAAGAGCAAGCACTACTGTGCCTCCCGTACTGTTTTCCAGTTTGTTATTTTCTTTTTCAGTTAACTCATCAACAAGTAGGTTTCCTTGCATTCGAATTCCTTACCGCCAAGTGCGGACAATCCTCCACATTATGCAATAACGCCCCCATCAGCACGTGACCAAAACCCCGAAGAAGCACGATTCATTAGCCTAAGCTGGTTTGGTCGAATTTTTTCCCCGCTACAAGTAGATCTTAAATTCGATGAGTCCGGTGTGTATTTTCCAGAAGGTGCCAGACTATCAAAAGAATTAAAATCACTTTTGGGTGCTAACCATATAGGCAGCGGTGAAAAGAAATCTGTCACCTTTTTATCTTGGCAACATTTTGATATTCCACCTGCCTTTGAGTGGCGCTGGCTTGGCGCTACGATGATATTCCAGGTAAACGCATTGGCTCATGAACTGCATTTTTTGGGATACCGTAGTAGCCAATTTCAAGCAGGTCAGATTCAGGCTGAGTGGGGGAATTACCACCAAAGCAGATTATTGCAGTTGGTGAATAACATAGAAAATGCGACGCAAGCAAGGTATCTCAGGCATTCACACGTCATCGCCATTAAGCAGCGCGTAGCGCTTGAGTATCCACGATGGCACACTTGGGCGCAGAATGCTCCTTTGGACAGTACCGTAAAAGAGGCTGTTATAAAGCTAAAGGCAATGCATCAATGGGAGCAAGCGGATATTGCGGCAATACGAGAAGGCTACATTCAAAAACAACTTCATTTGCATGCAGATTTTTTTCAGCGAGTTGAGTCAAACCCTTTAACAGACAAACAACGACGCGCCTGTATTATAGATGATGACAATAATCTACTACTTGCTGGAGCAGGGACCGGAAAAACCAGTGTAATGGTCGGCCGAGCAGGCTACTTGCTAACGAGCGGTCAAGCGAAACCAGACGATATTTTACTACTGGCTTACGGTCAAAAAGCCGCCACTGAAATAGACGAGCGCATTAAGCACAAGCTAGACGGACAAAGCATCAAAGCCAGCACTTTTCACAGCTTGGGACTATACATTATTACCAGCGTCGAAGGTAAAAAGCCGACCTTATCCCCATGGGTGAATGACGAGCAAAAGAAAAATAAATGGGTATTGGCAAGCCTAGAAAATCAGCTGCAAAATGTATCCTATCAAAAACAAGTGATTGAATACTTAAGCAACTATTACTATCAATCAATGAGTCCGTTCGATTTTGACGCTTTATCTGATTACTCCCGTTATTTGAATGAAAACAATGTGCGTACATTGAAAGGGGAGCCGGTAAATTGTTTCGGACACCTGCACATTGCTAACTGGTTGTATCGAAATGGCATTGAATATCGTTACCAAGCTAAATATGCTTTTGACGTTGAAAATAAGCATATCGGTGGGAACAGAGCAGATTTTTATTTACCACACGCTGATGTGTATATCGAATATTACGTGCTAGATGATGAGGGTAATACACCCAGTTATACCGATAACAATCGTTATCAAGCAATGATGGAAAATAAACGACAACTGTATAGCTATCATGGTTCAAGATGTATTGAACTATTTTATTATCAATACGTTAACGGAAAATTGAACAGCATACTGAAACGTTCTGCCAATAAATTACAGGTCAAGAACGTTCCTTTATTAAATGAAAAGATGCTGAACACGTTACAAAAATCTAATTATTTGAGCGAACTTGCAATCTTGTTTTGTCAGTTAATCGGCTTATACAAATCAGCTATTTCTAGTAAGTTCAGTGTAAAAGCTGTGCTGGCCGATATCACCTCAAAGGGCAAAGCGATTGATTCTCAGCAAGCACGAATTGCTTTTACTTTGCTGCGGCCTATATTTCAGCATTACCAGAAGCATTTGAGCCAGCACGCTTACATTGATTTTGAAGATATGATCAGCAAAGCGATAACGTATGTGGAAAAAGGGCATTTTACAGCACCATGGCGATACATAATGGTGGATGAGTTTCAGGATATCTCAGAGCCTAGAGCTCGTTTAGTGCGATCACTAAGAGACAGCACGCGTTCTGTTAGCGCGTTACCAAGAAAAAATGAGAGTGTGCCTTCAAGCCGTGAGGTGTTACCGCGCAAACAAAGTCAATCGGCGTCTATATTTTGTGTTGGCGATGATTGGCAAGCCATATATCGATTTAGTGGCGCAGATGTGAGCTTGACTACGCAGTTTACCCAGTACTTCGGCCACAGCATTGAAAATGTTTTAGACCAGACGTTTCGTTTCAATAATAGAATTGGTGATGTGGCCACTCAATTTATCAGTCGAAATCCGGCGCAGATAACCAAGAATATTCGCTCTCTCGTTAAAGTAGCGGACCCAAGAATAAGGGTTCTATACAGTGATACTCGATTAAACAGCGAGACTCAGTCATCAAATACTGAAAAGTTACTGCACCAAGCGTTAGCTACTTTAGCAGGCAAAGTGGATGAAATATCTGAGCAACATAATAAGCGCGGGAAGACCGAAAAAATTAGACCAACACAGAGCAGCAAGAAGGATACACTGCGGCAGTGCTCAAAGCCTACAGTCTACATTTTAGCGCGTTTTTGGTTTCAACTACCGGATAGAGAAGGTCTAGAAGCGCTCAATAAGCAATACACTAAGCTACATATAAAGTGCTTGTCGTTTCACGCAGCGAAGGGAAAGGAAGCGGACTACGCCATTATCACCGGCATGACTGCAGGTAAGCATGGCTTTCCGGCAGATAAAGTCACTTCACCTGTGGTAGAGGCACTTTTACCCAAACAAGAAACGTTTACGTACGCAGAAGAAAGACGCTTATTTTATGTAGCGCTTACTCGTGCTAAACATCACGTTTATGTCCTCGCTGACATGACCCAAGCGAGCGCTTTTGTCACTGAGTTAATGAATGGTACGTACGATGTTGAGCTTACATTGTGTAATGAAAATTAAGATGTAATAAAAACTAAGATGTAATAAAAACCAAGATGTAAAAAAAATAAGTGCAAAAAAACATGTTACCCAATTCGTGTGGGTGACATTCGTAAGATACAGAGCATTAGCAGGCAAAAACATACATTCATCACTTAGTTGTTGCTATTATCTCGGCCTTCGTTTTCGTTAATCTTAAAAATCACAGGGGCTATTGTGGCAACAATCGAGCGTAAAGAAATTAAACAACGTATGAGTCGAGTGGTTATTCATCAGGGAACCGTCTACCTCTGCGGCCAAGTGGCAGCCGATGCCAATAAAGGTATCGAAGAGCAAACCCAAACTATGTTGGACAAAGTGGATGCGCTTTTGTTGAGTGCTGACTCTGATCGTGAGCATATTTTGTCAGCTACTATCTATATTAAGGATATGACAGATTTCGCTGCGATGAACACCGTGTGGGACGCCTGGGTGCCAGATGGGCATGCACCAGCAAGGGCGTGCGTTCAAGCTGCTATGGCAAGACCTGAATTATTAGTCGAAATATCGGTAGTTGCGGCTCAAAAATAATCCTAGAGTATAAATACAAAAACAAAGTAAAACTCGGTATCGTTTTTGATTTTGCTCTCAAGTGTGCCTGGTGCATTCCAGCCGAAGATTTAATCTACTAAGGGCGAACATTGGGCTAGTAATAGTCGTGCTCACCCTTATAGTCTTTTTGAATTTTATTCATCATTAGAAGGTGAATCTCCCCTTTGATAGTGTTAATTTGTTGTTAACTTACAACAAATTGAACATTCAATATGCTTAATCAGCCTTTTACACATGAACCCTGGTACTTATTAACGCTAGCACTTGGCGCTGTGCTAGCGTTGTTATTTCTAATTGTGCGTGTTCGTTTGCATGCTTTTATCGCTCTGTCGCTTGTGAGTCTAGTGACTGCATTAGCCGCTGGGATCAGCATCATGGAAGTGGTGCCAACTTTGATGAGCAGCTTCGGTGGTACGCTCGCATCGGTGGCATTACTGGTAGGCTTAGGCGCTATGATAGGCAAGTTGCTCGAAGTTTCGGGCGGGGCGCAAGTATTGGCTGACAACTTAGTCAATCGTTTTGGCGAAGACAAAGCGCCTTTGGCACTGGGTGTCGCTTCGTTGTGCTTTGGGTTTCCAATCTTTTTTGACGCTGGGTTAATAGTGATGATGCCCATTATCTTCAGCGTAGCCCGGCGATTCAATGGCTCGGTATTAACCTATGCCTTGCCGGCAGCTGGCGCATTTGCCGTGATGCATGCTTTCGTACCACCGCACCCAGGGCCTGTTGCAGCAGCAGAATTCTTAGGTGCGAATATTAGTTTGCTGTTGATGGTGGGGTTAGCTATTGCTATTCCTACTTGGTATCTGGGCGCTTACCTATACGGTCAATATGCGGGTAAACGTTTTGATATTCCTTTGCATTCGCTATTCAATCAAGACGAACAGTCATCGAGGGATTTAACCAGTGGCGAATTGCCCAGCTTTTCTAGCGTGATACTGATTTTACTCTTGCCCGTGTGCTTAATTTTTATGGATACTGGCCTTAATACGTTGATTGCTGCGAATGTTATCCAAGGTGAAAGTGCATTTGTGCATACCTTGCGTTTATTGGGCAAAACACCGGTAGCGCTACTTATTACTTTATTAGTCAGCATTGCACTTTTTAGCCGTCGCTATGGCATGGGAAAAATTGAACAGTGGTGCGGGGACTCTTTAGCGCCTATTTGCGGAGTGATTTTAGTGACAGGCGCTGGCGGCATGTTTGGTGGCGTGCTTAGAGCCAGTGGGATTGGCGATGCTTTAGCAGGCTTACTAGCCGATACTGGTATGCCGATTATCGTAGCGGGTTTTATTATCTCTGCCAGTTTACGCGTGGCCCAGGGCTCAGCGACAGTTGCATTGACCACCACGGCTGCGCTATTAACGCCAATGGTTGCCGTTACGCCGGGTTTGTCTGCGATAGATTTGTGTTGCTTGGTTATCGCTATTGCGGGTGGCGCGACGGTGTTGTCTCACTTTAATGACTCTGGCTTTTGGTTGGTCAGTAGACTGTTAAATATGGATGAAAAAACCACATTGAAAACATGGACAGTAATGGAAACCTTACTCGGTAGCTTGGCATTTATGTTTGCTTGGTGTTTAAGCCAAATTTTTTAGTCTGGCATGTCAGGGGCGCTTATCTTTGCTACAGCGCAGGTCATCGGCATCTTGGTTAAGGTCATTGTTTGATATTAGGCTCTATCTGCTCATACCAGATGAGTTGTCGCTAGGTACAAAAAGGGCTGGATATTGAAATGCGCGTAAATGGTCAAGAGATGCAACAAGCAAATACCAACGACATGGTTTTCGACGTGGTATCCACACTTGTACTCATTAGCGAGTGCATGACGTGAAAACCAGGTGATTATATTGCCACGGGCACGCCTTTAGGGGTGGGGTAACCAAGAAATCCGCCTGTGTTCTTGCAAACGGGAGCTATTGCCGAAGTAGAGGTTCAAAGAGCGGAAATTTTGAAAAACGGTATTGACCTTGAGGAGTAAACTCATTGAGAGCGCAGTAAAATTGTGCTCTCAATGAGACGATACTAGTAAAGTTTGGCTCCGTATATTAAATAAGGTCACTTTAACCTGGTGTAGGTCCACAGGAATTAAATGACAAACCAAACCTCAATCCTCTGTTTACCGAAATGTTTAGAATTTTTCAACTTCTGCGAGCATCTGACTGAAGTCTGCCAGTTCTACTTCTAAATATTCACCACCGTCGCGCCACTCGATACCAATAACAACATTATCTTCGGCTAAATCTTCAACCCAAAATTCTAGCCAATCTGATACTGAAATAGCCTTGGGGATATAGTCTTCCCATTCATCTACACAATGCTCTTTGGCGAGCTGTGCATTTGACCATAGTGGCATCACGTCCGTGTCTTCAAAATTAATCGAATCTAATATTACCCAGCCGTCACTGGTTTTATCTTGTAACGCCCATAACTCTTGGGTGTTTTTAATTTGCGCCATAAAATCGGCTGAGTCGATGTGGGTATCTGTCATGGTGAGCTCTAGTTGGCTGATTTGTGGCGCAATGATACGGCCTTAATTAGCGACTCACAATATAAGATTACTGATAACGTCCACATGTTTTAATCACTATGTTAATTGAAAGCAAACGTGCCGTATTCTTTAAATTCTAATTGATACTTCAACGGCATTATTCAATGCACTACTGAACCACTAAGCTCAAAATCAGCGTGCTGCCACGCTTTTAAAAATCGCTTGTTAACTTTGCTGGCCTCCGTTGATAGCCCTTGAGCCAGTAGTGCCTGATGTAAGCCATAAAGGGACCAACCATTCTCTGGAAATACGTGTAAATCGGCTTGGTAGACGTGTTGGGCCTTTATCGATTCACCGGCTGCAAGTAGTGCGGCTCCAAGTGACTGGCGTACAGGGGCGTGCCAATCGGAAGGCTCATTATAGTTAAGTGAGTCTTCAAGCGCGCTGGCTTTTGTCAGCGCGTCAATGGCAGCGGAATAATTCTTGGCCTTGGTTTCTATTTCGCCTTCAAGCACTAGCGCAGCAATATTAATGACACTGTACGCATCATTTATTTGCCAGACGGTTATATCTTTGAGTTTTTTGTTCTTCGCTTGTTGTTTCAAGTATTGCAGGTGGGTTCTCGCTTGCAAGATATGTCCATTAGAACTAAGTGCGCTACCCTGGGCGTAATGCCACACCGCTAGCGGATATAAAAGTTTTGTAGCAGGTTTGGGAATGTTCATGATTTTTTCCCATTTACCGAAACGTATATAAGCATACCAAGGTGTTACCCAATAATGCTGGAGGGTCCCAAGACCTTCTTGCGTCATTAGATGCGTGTCTATATGCGCCGCCATGTGCTCAGCCGCTTTGATTGCTTTTTGACTATTGCCTTGCATACTAGCCATCGCCCATAAAAAATGCCGATTATGTGGTACGTAAGCTAATGGATATACCCCTTGTTGGCGGCATTGAGTGATGTAGTTATTATCGACCAAAATGGCGTGCTCGTTACTCAGTACCCCCTGTTGATAACGACCAGTACGAATATAAATATGTGAAGGCATATGCACCAGATGACCCGCCCCTGGCACTGCCGTTTCGAGTATTTTTGCACTGGCGAGCCCGCGCTCAGGCTGTTTTGAAGCTTCTACAGCGTGAATGTAATAATGATTTAGCCCCGCATGAGATGGGCTGAACTTTAGTCCGTCTTCTAACACCGCTAATATTTCATTGGTCCATTCTTTAGGTTGGCCATCGTTTTTCCAGTAATCCCAGCTATGAATAACCATGAGCGCTTCAGCCAATAGGGTGCGAAGGTTGGCATCATCCGGATATTCCATGACTAGTGCTCGCATAGCATCTGCATAGTTTGCATCTAGACGATTACGATCAGATAGAGACTCGTCTAGGGAGTATCTTTGCCTGAGTGCATGAATAAGCGCAGCTTCTTTAGGAGAAGCGTACTCAATTAACGCAAGTGCCTGAGTTATGGCTTCATGAGCGGGCTGCACTGCACTTGGCTCCATTGCTCCATTAATATTTGGGCCTAAGACTAATGCTTGCCCCCAAAAAGCGATAGCGCTTCTTGGATCTAGCGCCGCGACTTGTTTAAACGAGCGATGTGCTTCTAAGTGGTTAAATCCATATGTAAGGGCTATGGCTTGGTTAAAAAAAACGTGTGCGTCTTCATTGCCGGTAGATGGATAAAAACCATGCTCTCCCATACCTGATAGCTTAGGTGCAATTTGCCCAGCAAAAATGTTGTTCTCAATATTCAGTGCATGCTCTGAGGGTTCATTGACGTTGGCGATAGAGTGATTTTGAGCAGATGAGGCATGACGCGCTAAGGGGGCTTCGGCGGTATTTGATGAGCAGCCGATGAACGTCAATGTACAAAATAGTGCAAAAGCTAGAGATTTACTACTTGGGGTAGCTTCAAATTTGACACGTCCGAAGTGAAAACGGAAAGCGTTATTCAGGTCAATTTTTATGTGTAAAGAAACAGCATCAAGTGCAATGAATAGTTGTTTAACGGCTTTCATGTTTATGTCCTTATCGTTTTGTTTTAAATGGCTATTACTCCACTTTAGGCACGGGTTAGCATTACAAACGCCCAATCTACTTAGTGAGTTAATTCTTCTAGCAGGATAGAACAAGCGAGTTCTTGAGCCCAAATTATAGTGACATTGTGAAAACTGTCATGGGCATTCCCTCAGATTTTATTAATCTTCAATTTTATACAAATAGACATATTAAAAGGCCGGGTATATTCTACTTATTCCTATAAATGCAAAATATAACCGTTTAAGTTCCTTTTTGTTATAAGTTTGTTAGTGCAATGTAGCGTTGTGCTGATATTGAATTTGGATTGAGATACATGGATTCTGTTTTACTGATAATTTTTATTTCGTTGGCCATTGCCACTGTCTTGAACATAGTGCTGAAGAAGCTTTCTGTGTCACATATTATTGGCTACATCATGACAGGGACCATTATCAGCAATATTTTCCATTTCGATGATAGCGAAAAGTTGCACTCTCTCGATCTGATAGGCGAATTTGGTATTGTCTTTTTAATGTTCACCATTGGTTTAGAGCTTTCTTTTAATAAGCTTAAAAAAATGAAGGAACTGGTGTTTATCAATGGGTTCGTGCAAGTCGTGGGTAGTGCGCTGCTCATTTTTGCTATCGCTTACTATCTATTTTCACAAACAATTACGGCGTCGGTGATTATTGCATTGGCGTTTAGTTTGTCATCGACAGCCATTGTTTTAAGTTACCTGAAGAAATCAAAAGACGTTGTGACCCCTTATGGTGAAAAATCGGTGGCGATCCTGATTTTTCAAGATTTAGCCGTGATCCCCATACTGCTATTAATAAGCTTCTTAGCAAACAGCGAGCTGTCTGTAGGTGACGTGCTTTTAAATACCTTACTGTCAGCCACCTTGGTGATTGTGTTCATGTTTACGCTGGGCAAGAAGATTATTGAATGGCTGCTGCATTTTTCCACAAACGCTAAACTGGAAGAGCTATTTTTGGGCTCTGTGCTGACCATTGTGATCGGCGCCTCATTGCTTGCCCATGAAATGGGATTTACTTACTCATTAGGTGCATTCATAGCAGGCATGATCATCGCGGAAACCAATTTTCATGTAAAAGTTGAGTCAGACATCGCTTCCTATAAAGACATTTTGCTTGGTGCGTTTTTCTTTTCCATCGGCACGAAAATAGATATCGCTTATTTTTATCAAGAGTTCTTCATGGTACTGGGTGTTTTAGCATTAGCTATGCTGACAAAAGCGCTATTTATTTTTGCGCTAATACGCCGCAAGTCAAACAAAAGTGATGCAGTTAAAACTGCCATCGCTTTGTGCCAAATAGGCGAATTTTCATTTGCGATATTTTCGCTGGCTTTGTCAGAAAATATAATTTCTAACGAGTTAGGTAGCTTCCTTATTCTCGTGACCGTGCTGTCGATGATAGTCACGCCTTTTATGGTCAACAATATCTATAAGTTAGCTTCATTTTTCGTGGTTGAATTCTTCGAGTCAGATAAAATCACCCCCATCAATGAACAGCAGCACACCGTCATTTGTGGCTTTGCCATTGTCGGACGTATTGTGGCAAAGGAGCTTAAAGCGAAGGGCATACGTTTCATCATTATTTCCGATAATTTACAACATGTACTACTTGCTCGAGAACGGGGCTACATGGCTTACTTTGGACACTTAGACAAACGACCCGTTCTGGAATCATTGAAAATAGAAGAATCAGCAAGTGTCATTTTAACAGTCACAAATTTAGTCAAAAAGAAAATTATTTGCCAAGCCGTCTTGAACTTTCATCCTCAGGCTAAGGTGATTGTGAAAATTAATAGCCAAGAAGAGAAAAGGGCGCTAATGGGAATGGGGATATGCGCATTTGTGCATGCTGAACACGAAACCGCTCGATTATTAGTTAAAAAAAGTATCTCTAATAGCGTTGAGGTGGACGATACGCTGGCTACCGATTAACAAAGTTACTTATTAAGAAAAGTCAATTAGTCTTTATGTTGATTAAATTATAAGCAATTCGCATAAGCCTCTCAATACACTTCTATATATGTTCTAGTGGTTATGGGGGATTTTTCTTTACTTAGGTGTCGTAAAATAGTTACCATTAACAGTCGAATTAATTAACCGCTTTTTTAGGCAAACTAATCATGGATTTACACAGTAGTGAACTGCCGGTCATATTAAGAAACCTCAGAAAAGAGGCGGGTTATACTCAAGGTGATTTAGCGCTGCGCTTGGGGTTGAGTCGTGAAACGGTTTCAGCGATAGAGAATAATAAGCCTGAATCTTTGCGAACATTGCAAATTGAGGTTGTGAAAAAGTGGTGGTCTGTATGCCGTAGTAAGGCCAAAGAAGAAACCCGTAACAATTTCGTCAATCAAATCGTAGGCTACTTTAAATTTATCACGGATAGATTCTAAGCCCCTGTGTTTGTAGGCTCTTCCCGTCTCCCAAAAATCTTTGGTTCGATTCTTTTTGTATGTGCCGGATTTCTCACTTACGGTGATGGATTACTGTTCGAAAAAATTTACCTAGCCCTATTAGGGTTTGTTGCAGTGTTATTTATTCGCGACATTAACCTTGTCAGCATTATTATTATTTCTGCAGCCGCTAATTTGTCTTCAGAATTACTTTATCCTCTTGTTATCAGCGAAAAATTCCAGATCTCTTTAAAACTGGCTACGTATCTAGTGACCTGTTGGACCTTGTATAAAGTTAGTGAAGATAGTCTTCGATGGCCGACAGCAGTTGTGGTTGTGTTATGTCTTGGGGCTGAGGCTTATTGGTATTTGACTTCCCAAGAAGCAGCAATGATCTTTTGGTATGTTCTGTTGCTAACGATAAACTTGTGGGTTAGGCATTTCCTCTTTGCACGTGTGTTTATTATGGCGAAGTACTTTCCTAAGCAATATAGCTCGCTGGATCTGGATCACACCCTATACCAACTGGTTTTCTTTTACATACTCTTACACCAATTTATATTAGTCGAGTACGTTTTACGTCGTGTCTTTGACCTTCCAAGTACCTTTGTTTACTACGCCGCACCCTACATATTCCACGGGCTAACTACTTATTCTGCCCTTTTGGTCCTCATCCAAGGTTACATACTAATATCGAAAAATTGGTTTAAAGCCTAAACTCGTCTCTTCCCAACATACTGTGTATATGTTCATATTTTAACCTTATATGTGACATTGCCGATATAGATCCTTGATAATCATTTTGGTGGAAATTTCTCCGCTGAAAATATTAATAGGATCTAAGTCATGAAAAAATTCACTCTTACTGCCACTGTTGTTTTATCTATTTTTGCCTCTAGCTCAGCATCTGCGATAGGTACGGGTGGGAAAATGGTTCCTCCAAGCTTGATAGGAACCGGTGGGAAAATGGTGCCACCAGCGCAAATCGGCACAGGCGGTAAGATGGTACCTCCTAGCTTTACTGTCGCTGATATATCAAATAGCGCGTCTAGCCTAATAGGAACCGGTGGGAAAATGGTGCCGCCAGCGCAAATCGGTACAGGCGGAAAGATGGTACCTCCTAGCTTTACTGTCGCCGATTTATCAAATAGCGCGTCCAGCCTAATAGGAACTGGTGGGAAAATGGTGCCACCAGCGCAAATCGGTACAGGCGGAAAGATGGTACCTCCTAGCTTTACTGTCGCTTATTTATCAAATAGCGCGTTTAGCCTCATAGGAACCGGTGGGAAAATGGTGCCACCAGCGCAAATCGGTACAGGCGGTAAGATGGTACCTCCTAGCTTTACTGTCGCTGATTTATCAAATAGTACGTCTAGCCTAATAGGAACCGGTGGAAAAATGGTGCCACCAGCGCAAATCGGCACAGGCGGTAAGATGGTACCTCCTAGCTTTACTGTCGCTGATTTATCAAATAGCGCGTCTAGCCTAATAGGAACCGGTGGGAAAATGGTGCCACCAGCGCAAATTGGCACAGGCGGTAAGATGGTACCTCCTAGCTTTACTGTCGCTGATTTATCAAATAGCGCGTCTAGCCTCATAGGAACCGGTGGGAAAATGGTGCCACCAGCGCAAATCGGTACAGGCGGGAAGATGGTACCACCAGCTGCGATGGCATAATCGGCATATATTTTTGTAAAAGTACACTCAGCAAAAGAATAGAGCGCCTAGATCATTACGATCAGGCGTTTTGTTTATGGTTCCCCTTCCAAAGCAGTAAATAGTAATAATTCTCATTTAATGATTGACTATCATTGCAATCGGTATATAGTTGATATTGTCAACCACTTGAGGAGCTGAGATGAAACCCAAAGCACGTTTAGTTAGCGTTACACGCGTAGAATCATTGTCGCCACATTTACGTCGGATCGTATTTAGTTCAGAAGAACTGGCTGGATTCCCCCAAGGAAAAGAAGGTGCTCATGTAAAGGTACTGGTACCTCATCCGGGGGAACAATTTCCTGAACTCGCTTTTGATGCACCCAAACCAGCATTTAAGCGCTCTTATACCATTCGCAGCTTTGATGCAGGATCGTCAGAGTTAACCATTGATTTTGTAGTCAATCGACACGCAGGTCCAGCGACCAATTGGGCTAGTGCGGCCAAAGTAGGGGACTTCGCGGCAATTGCCGGCCCTGGAGCCCCTAAGTTAAGCAACTACAATGAAGACAACTACTTACTTATTGGTGATTTAACCTCAATAAACGCAGTTAATGGTTTTGCTAGATACATACCGAAACAGGCAAACTTAAAATCGATTATTACTGTACCCACACGCGCTGATGTGATTGCCATGGATGCGGGGGAGCACCTCAATATAGAGTGGCATATCGAAGATGAATCAAGCCATACACTCGAACAACACGTTGAAAGGGTCGCTAAAATAATGCCCTGTGACAACACTCAGGTATTTTTCGGCTTGGAAGCGCGTAGCGTGCGAACAATAAAAGGCATATTGTTGGATGACTTAGGTTATGAGCGCATGAATCTATTCGCTACTGGGTATTGGAAGAAAGGTGTGGATGCAGATAAATTTAATCGCCAGAAGCAGCAGAGCCCGCTTTAATTTTTACTAAAGCAAAACAATACTGCTCAATGGCGTTGGCCCATCTGATGTCTTTAACGACTAAAAAGCGTAATTTGCGCCTAAATATATCGCGCGAGGCTGTCCACCGAAATACCGGTAGGAGCCAAACGCGTAATCCGCTCGGCTGGCATATTCTCCATCGAAGACATTTTCTAGCTTGGCATTAAGGCGTATCTGCTTATTGATTTGCCATTGGGCCCGTATATTGAACAAGTCGTGTCCGGCATATTCATGTTCATTTGCTGGATCAAGAAAGTAACTGCCAATGTGTTGCCACTCTAACGCTAGGGATGTGGCATTCGTGGGCTGCCATTCTAAGCGGGCGTTGCCTTGTTGACGAGGGGCTGTATCGATTTCGTTGCCATTTACAACGCCACTGCTTAAACGATCAAAGTCATACTCATGTTTTGCGTACGCATAGTTGGCCAAAAAACGTAAGTTATCTAAAACGTTTATGCTAACTGTTAGTTCAACACCGCTATGGTTTGTTTCGCCATCAGTTACATTTAAACCATCGTCATCACGAAAGAAAAAGTTATCCTTCTGCATTCGATATATGACCCCTTGGAACGTTAACACTTGATAGGCACCTCTTATGCCAGCTTCAATACTGTTAATTTCTTCGGAATCAATAGTGCCTATGGTTTGTTGGTTTTGGAGCCGATATAAATCCGTCGTTTGAGGCGCTCGAAACCCGTTAGACCAATTCGCAAACAAAGAGATATTATCACTTACACGGTAATTAGCGCCTATTTTGGCACTGGTGTTATTGAAACGGTCAGTGCGATCTTCTGGGCGTTGATACAAGCAACTCACAGCTTGACCGTCATTGTTGATACAAGATGTGCCATCCGCCTTGGTTGTGCCATTCGCGATTAAATTATCATAGTCATATTCTGTGCTATCGAATCTAACATTGGTGGTAAAGACAAGCGCCTCGTTATATTGCCAATTGACTTGGATATATGGTGCAAGGGTCGATGAATCGACCTCATAGTCAAAATGCACACCTTGTTGTCTTGCTTTTCCGAAGCTAAAGCGGTCTGCTAGTTCTTGGGTTTCCGTCAGTTCACCTTGCGTCCAGTCTATATCGATGCCAACTACAAGAGAGACGGATTGGTTTACTTGCCATTGGTAATCAGAATTGACACCCAAGCTAAAGTGACTGTTTTCTTCGATAGCGCGTGAGGGGAGGTAGTGCTGGCGAAATTCCATACTGTTACTTCGAAAATACGGTGTAACGTTAATCAATTCATCGTTGTTAACTTGATAAGCAATATGCGTTGCGCCTCGAATGGAAGACCATTGCCGATACGCATCGGGATCACAGTTTTTTTCCATTGCTGAGCGATCTTTATATAATTTGTCGGGCGCGAAGTTAGAGCTAAAGCAACCCTCACCGTTATCACCAGAGGCGATAAAACCTGCAGTGTCTTGGTCAAGATCAAAACCAGACAGTGAGCTTTGGATAGTCAGTTGGTCTCGCTGATAATCATGACGTAAGCCTAATTTACTCGAGGTAAAACCGCTGTCGTTTTGATAACCGCCATCGTCAACAACCTGAATATTCAGGCCGATGCCTTGGTTTGCAGGTCCTTGATCGTCAATGTGACCCAATGCACCGTTAAACTGAACTCTATCATTAGGGCCAAATGTGATGCCTACGTCTGCGCCATTGCTCGGCGTGAGACTCAATACATTGATAACACCGTGCACTGCGTTAGAACCATATACTGCGCTATTTGGGCCTTGGATAACTTCGATGCCATCCGCTTGGGCCAAATTTAACTCGGCTAAACCATTGTTATTGGCAAACCCAGCAGCACGTGTCGCCACGCCGTCTTGCATAAATAGAAAAGCCCCCCCAGCGCCCGGGCCTGTGAGGATAGGCGAGCGTAGCGAAGGCAAGTTTTCAACACCATTATTAGCTTGCACATATACGCCGCTGGCTCGATTGAGTATGTCGCTGGCGAGGACAGCATTGACTCGCTCAATCTCTTGCTCATCAATAAGATTAACATTGCTGCTAAGTGCCATTATGTCAGTGTTTTGATGGGAGCCGCTAACAACGATGACTTCAACAGGTGATTGTTGCCCAACGACGAAGGAACTTTGTAGTACAAGAGAAAGCGTCGCTAAAGGGGCTACTGATTTTTGCAAGAGCATGAATACCTTAGATTAAACTGCAACTTAGGGCGGCATTCTACCTGTATTCGTATGCTGGTTGAAAGCGGCAATGTTATTCACCTTGAGTTATTGTCAGTGAAGCGATTAACCAACCTTGAGCGAAATAGGCTAAGGGCCCGTTTTACAATTTGGGTTTCAAAGCTCGGGTTTGACAGCGCGATTCTTACATTAAGACATGTAATCAAATAGCGTGCTAGGGCATAGCGGGTTTGTCAGAATGCACATTCACGTCGATGGCATCTGACACGTTTAAATGGACATCTTGTTGGGGATACGCAATCTCAATACCCGCCTGTTTAAATGCTTTTTCAATGTGCATGTGTAACTCATGGGTCACCATGGCTCTGTCGACAACGGCACGGGCAAAAACACGCAACTCAAAATCTAGGCTGCTCGCCCCGAATGCTAAAAACAAAGCGGCGGGAGCGGGATCGTCAAATACATTATGACTATCAGTTGCAACTTGAAGGAGTAACGACACGACTTTATCAGTGTCACTGCCATAGGCAACACCCACAGGTATTACGATACGGGTGACAGGGTCTGATAATGTCCAGTTAATAAAATCTTGGGTAATAAAGGTTTTATTAGGGATGATAAGCTCTTTTCTGTCCCAGTCACTGACGGTGGTCGCACGAATACGGATCCGCGTTACGGTGCCGCTGTGACCGGCAATAGTGATGGTATCGCCTAAGCGTATAGGGCGCTCAAACAAGATAACAATACCGGATACGAAATTAGCCACAATTTCTTGCAAACCAAAGCCCAAACCCACGCCCAGCGCAGCAATAAGCCATTGTAGTTTAGACCACTGGGCTCCAAGTATATTCACCGATACAATAATCCCGATGATCACTATGCTGTATTTGAGCATAGTGGTAATAGCGTAGCTCGTGCCGGGGGACAAATTTAACCTCCCCAAGATAGTCATTTCTAATAAACCTGGTAAGTTTCGAACACCGACAAAACTGATAACAAGTATGGCCAAGCTTAACAAGCAGCTCCATAGCGTGATGCGTTGTGCTGGGGAATTTGGGTCGTCGCTGCTAATTTCCCACATGACGATATCGTCTAACGAATAGGCGATGGGTGATATGTCTTGCCAGACCATAGATAAAGCGGCAAGCAGCATCAACCAAATAATTAGGCGGATAACGGCTTTGGTTTGAGCGGTTATTGTATGTCTGTCGAGTTCTTGGGTATCGATGATTTCGGGTACGCCTTCACCGG
The DNA here is from genome assembly GCF_000014225.1 of Paraglaciecola sp. T6c. Classification (NCBI taxonomy): domain Bacteria; kingdom Pseudomonadati; phylum Pseudomonadota; class Gammaproteobacteria; order Alteromonadales; family Alteromonadaceae; genus Paraglaciecola; species Paraglaciecola sp. T6c. Next base: position 2,745,964 of record NC_008228.1, on the reverse strand, counting down.
ATTGTTCAGCGGCTTCTTGTTGCGCATTAGCGACAATCGAGGCTGCCCGTTTACTGCGTATTTTTTCAAGTGCGATACGTCGTGCATTAACCGAAACGGCGCGCTCTGCAGTGTAGTAGCATAGCAGCGCGAGGGTACACAACCATGCAGATTCGAGTAGTAAAGCGAGGATGCGCTGAGCGCTGTATTGATAGCCAATGGCCGACAGTATGATCAAGAATACGGGGACTAGTATTAACAACGAATACAAAAAGTAGGAAAAACGCTTAGCGCTGTGCTGTGAGATGCGGTAACGCTGGTAGGCGTTACGCGTAACCCTGGTGCCCGCAATAGCTAAAGAAAAGCTCAATATAATCAACGCAAATTGCCCTAAGTCTTCCCGGATCTCCACGCTGGCTTGATTGTTCAACAGGGTCATAATGATGACGACAGGGATAAAGACAATAATCAGTAAACGATTATTCTTGCGTAGCAAAGCCAGATTCGATTCACTCCACTTGAAGTGGATTTCCCCCAGTCCATTTTTACGCACAATTTGCAGCATAAATTCCAAGTAGAGCATCACTAACCCACCGACAAAAAAAGCATTACTCAGGCTATTGGCGAAGCCTGATTGTGCATCGCAAAGTAATGCGGCTGCGAAGAGTAATAGCGCAGGCGGCAAAGATAACCCAAAGGTAATGGCTAACCCCAGTAGGGTATATTGAAAGGCATCAGTTTGTACCTTACCAACTAATGGGGCTATTTGTGTGAGACGTTGTTTAATCCGCTTTCTGAACAAGAGGGTAAGAATCAAGGCGACGAATATACTTACTACGCCGATTTGATTGTGTTGTAAGTTTGCATTGATTGCCTGAGAAACATTTTGCCAGTGCTCAGCACGAAAGAGCCAACTGGCAGACGTGCCCGCAGCCGCAATCGTTCCTAAATCAAACGGAGTGGCGCTAGGTATCCAAAATAAGTTGCTTTCAAGTAAGTCGCTATAGGTTTCGGTGCGTTCGTTTAAATAGCGCAATTTATCGAGCAACACGGATAACACATCAACGTGTTGGGTATAAATTGAACTTAGCTGAGATATTAACTCTCTGCGCTGGTCAACTAAGCTTTTAACCTCGTCTTTCCAGCGGGCATTATCTTGTCCGATTTGATTCATTAACGCGTTAATTTCCAAGGTATCAAAGGGTGCCCGGCGTTGATTAATGCTGAACATGGCAACGCGATTCTCCACCAATGAGCCCTCCGTTTTCTTGATCCACTCGTCACCATTAACGAAGCGTGAAGCTAATTCCCATTCTTGTCGCAGCGCATTACCAAATATTGCTGAGGATTCGTACACCTCAAGCTCAAGGAGTCTGTTTAAGGAGGAAAATTTGTTATTCAGTTCATTTATTTGCGTTTGGATCTCGTTAAGCTTTTGACTCGTGGCGTCTTGTTGTTCCGTTAATGATGTGGCTTTTTTCGCTAATGCTTCATTTTGCTTGGCTATGTCCTGTAGTGTGCTTGGCGCGCTGATTAAAGAGGCCGTAGTTGCTTCAAGCTGAGCCAACATAGAGGCATTTTCTTTTTCATCCAATTGATTTTGTAATCTGGTCAATGCGTCAAGTAACTCAAGGTGAGCGCTCAGTTTTTTTTGTTCAAACGAGATTTCTGCGTCAAGAATGGCGAGGTGATCCGGACGATAAGCGAGGCGCTGCTTCAGTGAATCGATCTTGGCTTGCAGCATTTTACGCTGGGTGGCTTGTGCTACGCTTGTCGCCAATTGGCTAGGATTAGCACTTTCATCGGCCCCTAAATTAGCATTGGTAGTATCGATTGCAATTTGTGTATCACTGATGATTTGGCGCAACAGTAAACGCCGCTCATCGTCTAGTGCCGCTTTTAATTCCGACACCTTTGCTCGACCACTGGTGACCTCACCCTCGGTATCTGTTGACAAAGTAACCAGGGTTTGAAGTGAAAGAGGCTTATTGGGTAATGTGGGCGGAGTAAAGTTAACGTGGGCTTGCTTAATGTTTGTTAGTGTTTTTGGCGCATCTTTAATGGCTTGCTTGTACTTTTCGCTTTGCTGTTCAAATTGTTGTGTTGCACGGATGTTTTCAATCGCTTGCTGGTACGAGGTTTCAATTTCGACTTTTTGTTGTTCAGAAATCTGTGCTGCATCTGAGGCAGTTTTTAAACGTTGTTGAATTTCTTCAATGCTGGGTATTAACTCATCGTCTGCATAACTAAATGCGCTTGTGATAAAGGACAACAGGAAAATAAAGCGAAACAAAAGGGAAAACGTTGACGTACGCATAGGGATCCTAACAAGAGTGACATTCCATCATACCTTAGAAGCAGTGCGTGCGTCTTGTGCTGGAGGAACTGAAAAAAGCCGACGGTATTCACGACTAAATTGAGACGCGCTGGTATAGCCAACTTCAAAGGCAGCGGAGGTGGCATTGTGCTGTTCAAACATCATTTTGCGTTTAGCAGCATGTAAGCGCACCATTTTGATGTATTGAATGGGTGAAGTGTTTGTCGCTGCTTTGAAGTGATGATAAAACGACGATTCACTCATATTGGCTTTACTGGCCAGTGTTGCAATATCCATGCTCGAGGCATAGTGACGATTAATAAATTGAAGTACATTTGCTATGTGATATTGCTGTCTGTCTTGGCATGCAAATGCCCTCAGCAATGAGCCGTGTTCTGCGTTCAGTATGTGGTAAATTAACTCTTTAAGTGCGAGTTGACCTAGTACATGCGCTTTTGTCGTTGAGTGAGCACAATCTAGTAACCTAGATAAGGTGTGTTGAATGTCAGTGTTCATTTTACTGACATAAATTCCCCTAGATGACGTACCGTCGTTACTCTGTATATCAATTGCTGTGACGGGGGCTTCTGGTTCATCTGGCATCTGCATCAATAACTCATTGATCATGTGGGTTTCAAGGCTAATGCGTGCGGCGAGATAGGGACGTTGCTCGCTGGCTTGTAATATTTGCCCCTCCAATGGCAAAGGCACGCAACTAACTAAGTAATGCATGGGATCGTATTGATAACGTTCTTTACCGAGGTAGGCCGCTTTAGAGCCAAGTAACACCATGTATATACTAGGTTGGTATATGACAGGCATAGGGCTCGTCGTTGGCGTGTCTCTACGAAATAGGCTTAAATGTGGAACGCTAGTATTAAAGTCTCCCTCATGTGGCGCCAGTTCAAATACTTTTTTAATTAACTCTGTCATAACCGACACCTAGGTTTTAGCTTATTGATTGTGATTTAGTATGCCACCTACGCGAAAATGAAAAAGAGGCTTTGTACTAGATTGTAGGATTAGGCAATGTTTATCGAGGATCACCCAATCATAAAATTATCTGGCACCGCTATTATTGTATCTGCCCATTACATATTTATTTTGAAGGAGTCAGCGCAATGCACAAGCGGCAATTAGGTCAACAAGGGTTAACGGTGTCCAGTATCGGTTTAGGGTGTATGGGAATGTCAGATTTTTACGGCACCCATGATCGCGAGCGTTCATTTGCAACTTTAGAGCAAGCCGTCAACAGTGGAGTCACTTTCTGGGATACATCCGATATTTACGGCCCAAAAACTAATGAGCAACTTATTGGAACGTTCTTTAAACAGCACAAAGGCGCGCGAAGCAAGATCACATTAGCCACTAAGTTTGGCATTATGCGCGATGATGCGGGCGGTTTTCTAGGATTTAATGGCCATCCTGACTATGTGAAACAGGCTTGTGAAGCAAGCTTAAAACGATTGGGTACAGATTGTATTGATTTGTACTACCAGCACCGTATGGATCCTAACGTCCCGATCGAAGATACCGTCGGTGCGATGTCTGATTTGGTTACTCAAGGAAAAGTGAGGTTTCTGGGGTTATCCGAGGCGGGCAGTGATACGCTAAAGCGTGCTCATGCTGTGCATCCTATCAGCGCATTGCAGAGCGAATATTCATTATGGAGCCGAGACATTGAAACGAATATCTTACCAACTTGTGATGAGCTTGGAATAGGATTAGTCGCATACAGCCCGTTAGGCCGCGGTTTTCTAACTGGAGCCATCACGTCACGTGATGACTTGGAGGCGGGTGACTGGCGCCTAACGAATCCGCGTTTTTCAGAACAAAACTTCGCCAATAATTTGGCTCTTGTGGATGCGATACATCATATTGCACAATCGTTAAATTGTACGCCGGCGCAATTAGCCTTAGCGTGGATAGCTGAGCAAAGCCCACATTATGTGTCTATACCTGGTACTCGAGCCCCCTCAAGAGTTGTTGAAAACGCTTCAGCCGCAGAATTAATCATTAGCCAGCAACAATGGGTAGACATCAATCTTAAAATTGAACGCTGCCAAGTATTTGGAAAGCGATATACAGACGAAGCAATGGCAGCGCTGGGGCAATAGGTGCTCCGCGCTAGAGTGTATCTTCACGTACTAAATTGTCGGCTATTTTATGGGCAATAGTGTCAAAAAGGTCAATTTCTTGAGGACTTAACCCCTGGGTCATTTGTGACTGTATTGTTTTTTTCGAAGCTTTGAGTTGTGTCATCAATGTTTTACCAGCGCTACTCAACGTTAAAATTTGGCTGCGCTTATCTTCAGGATGGGCGTTTTTTTCTATCAATCCAGCTGCGAGTAACTCTTTTACCAGCCGAGCGACTTGTGCTTTGTCGCGGCTCAGTGTGGTTACGATATGATTTGCAGTACAGTCTGGTGTTTCTGCTATTACCGTCAAGCTTCTTACGTGCATCGCACCTATGCCCAACTCGTTCGCATCTATGGCTGCCCTGATCGTGATTCGGTAACGTTCTGAAATAGCAAAGATATGCTCTATAAAGTGCGAATGCATTAATATGACGCCTGTAAGCTGGTTTAGTTGATTCTATCAACAAAGAGCTCACGCTATCCAGTAGCGATGGGATATATAAACACGGCTCAGGGGGCTTGGATGGGATGACGCAAGTTTAGGTTGCTTTATGCTGCTGCAATAACGCATTAAAAGCGTGGTGCTCAAGGGGTTTAGCGAATAAATACCCTTGGCCATAATCACACCCCATTTTCTGCAAAATATGATATTGCTCCTGCGTTTCTATGCCTTCAGCAACGACCTTTATGCCTAATTTCTTGGCCATAACGATAATGGCTTCACACAGCACTTTGTCGTTACTGACCTCTGTCATGGAATGAACAAACGATTTATCTATTTTAAGAAAGTCGGTGGGGTATCGTTTTAAGTAAGAAATTGACGAATAGCCTGTGCCAAAATCATCTAATGCGATATCAACTCCGGCTTGCCTGAATTGAAACAATTTAGTGGAAATACTTTTGTTCGCGTCCATCAGCAGGCTTTCGGTGATTTCCAAGAGCACGGCTTGTGGTGGGGTGCGATTTATCAACATTTTTTCTAGCCACAGGGTAATACAATGCTCGGGGTCAGTGTAATGTACGGGGGAAGTATTAATACTGATTTGCAAAGTTGGGCACAGTGCTTGGCGCCATTGACATACATCTCGACATACCTGTTCAAACACCCAATCACTGATATCTATGATTAGGCCCGTTTCTTCAGCAACGGGAATAAAGTCATCAGGCCCCACAAGTCCGCGAATAGGATGTCGCCATCTTATTAGCGCTTCTGCTTTAGTGATGCTTTGATCCAGTAAATTGATGATGGGCTGATAAACAATGAAAAATTCATCGTTATCAATAGCATGTCGCAAATCTGTTATTAGCGCCATTCGTTTCACTGCGGCGTCTCGCATGTTTTTGGTGTAATAGTGATAGTTGTTTTTACCTATTGCTTTCGCACCATACATTGCTTGATCAGCATTTTTTAATAAGCTAGACACATCATCAGCGTCGTCAGGATAAATAGTGATGCCTATGCTCGCACTAGTATGCACAATTTCACTCTGTAAATGATAAGGCCTAGATAGGCCTTTGAGTATTTTTTGCGCGGTTTTTTCAAGGCCACTGAAATCTACAATATCATTTATGATGACAACAAATTCATCGCCACCTAACCTAGCTACTATATCCTTATGACGAATACAGTCTTTGATGCGCTGGGCGCAATCAACGAGCAGGTCATCTCCTACGCTATGACCAAGCGTATCATTGATGTCTTTAAAATTGTCGAGATCTAAGAACAACACAGCAACTTGAGTTTGGTTGCGCTTCGCCACATTTAGGGCTTGTTTTAAATGCTCCCCCATAATATTGCGATTAGGTAGCTGCGTTAGCTCATCAAAATTGGCTTGGTGCCATATCAAATCGCTGTTGTTCTGGCGTTCTATTGCGATGCTTGTAATGTAAGCAAATTGTTCAATTCGTTGTAATTCTTCCGTGCTGGGCGCGGCTGGATAAGCGTGATATATGGCGAAAGTGCCCAATACGGTGCCGTCAGATGCTTTGACCGGCTCAGACCAACAGGCGCCCAGTTCAGCTTTTTCAGCGAGTTCTGTCCATGCAGACCAGTAAGGATGGCTACTGATATCTTCGACCACGGTGCGCACCCCAGTAAAGGCGGTTGTTCCACACGAGCCTTGTCCTATGCCAATATCTAAACCATTGATCGCGTCATTATAAAAACTGGGCAAAGAAGGTGCGGCCCCACATAACAACTTTTTATCTTTGAGCAACAAAATACTGCATTTTTGGTTCAGATATTCAAGCTCTACCGCTTTGACGATCTCATGTAGCACGGATGTAAGGGATACAGAGTGAACAATTTTTTCTAGAATGGTGTTTCTAACGCGAGTGAGCTTTTGGGTTTCGTTTAATTTGTTCTGATATTGCCGTAACGTTTGTGCTGCATGAGTCAGTTGTTCTTTCTGCAGCTCACTTTCAACCATATTGGCTAAATCTTGTAGTATCAATTCATCGGAGCAAGTAAATGACTTGGGCTGTGTATCAAAGACACATAAAGAGCCCACGTGATAACCATCCATAGTGATTTTTATTCCTGCATAAAAGCGTAAGAATGGGTCACTGACGACGTATGGGTGGTCTTTAAAACATGCACTAAGGTGAGCGTCTTTGACGACCAGTGCTTTATCCTGAGTAATGGTATGCGCGCAAAAGGAGATATTTCGATCTAAGTCAGTGGCTGGAAAATTAACCACAGATTTATACCATTGACGTTCTTCATCAATAAATGAAATTGACGCGAACTGACAACCAAAAGAATGAGCAGCTAAACGGGTGATGCGGTCAAAGCGCTCCTCGGCTACTGTGTCCAATATGTTTAGCTCATGTAAAGCGCTAACGCGTTGTTTATCGTTTGAAGGTCTCGGCGCGGCTTTCAATTTGTACTCCTATACAGCACACCTTTAAGTTACTTAAACGGTAACCCCATGTAAACATGATCTTTAGTATGACCTAGAAATACAAATTTCTCCTACTTGGCAGCTTGAAAATCGACTTTGACCTGGTAACAACCTGGTTGATCAGTCACCTCATATTGCCAACCGTGTCTATGGATGATTTTTTCGCTTAATTGTAAACCCAGCCCATAACCCAGAGAATTAGTCGATTTTCCTAGATTCGGTATGTTTTCCGTGTTCTCGTCTTGTGCAGCGGTATTGATAATAATGACGCTACTTCCTTTTTGAATTACATCAACAGTACCTTGCTGCGTGTGCTGGTAAGCGTTTCGAATTAGATTGCTCAACACTATGTGACAGGCCGTCTGGGCGGTATCAAACGCAAATTTATCCACTTGAACGTTTACATCTACTTCCTTGCTATTTAACAGATATACCAACTCAGATGACAACTGCTGCACTTTTTCGTCGAGTTGCACCCGCTCCATTGGCACGGGTTGTTCATCATTGTGGCTCAACCATAACAGGGTATCGGTTAAGTCACTCATGGTCAGGCCTGCACGCTCGATACGTGCCAAGGTTATCTGTTGTTTCTCCGTCATTTGGGTCTGGCCACATAGTCGCCGCAATAAATCAACGTTACTGCGAATAACAGAAATGGGCGTGCGCAATTCATGACTGGCGTAACTTAAAAAAGTCTTCTCCCTGGCTAAACTTTCATTGACTGAATTAAGGCTACTTTGGATGATAATGGCGAGGGTGTTAAGTTCGTTATAAGTAAAATCGGGCGGGGGAAGCTGCACGTTTTCATGGTTTAGTGCTTTTGCCCAATCTCTAAGTGACTCCACGGGTTTAGCCACTTTGCGCATCAGAATTATGAGCAAGCATGCAAACATAGTAATGACTAAGACTGCTGTGATAATGATCCAGTAAAACCTTGACAGTAATGGCTTAGCTTTATGCTGAGGTTTAAATTTATCCAACATAATTTTAGAAATGTAGCGCGGTTCGCCAGCTTGATTGCGGATCATAGCGATAAAATACAGATTATTGGGTAAGGAAAAGAACGATTTTTGGTCTTTCGATTTTAATAGTTCGTTTTCCTCTATGGGGGGGGAATCAAAACGCTGCTGAATTATAGCGGGAGTATCCTGCCAACGACTCGCAATCTGAAAGTCTGCGAAATTCGCAGGTTGGCCATCCTCTACATCTGTGGTCATAACCAATTCGCGCATAACGCCATTTAATCCGCGGTCCAACCCATCGATAAAATAATTGACGGTAAGCATCGATAGACCGATTGTCATGACGGACCCGAGTAACACCATAGTGATAAAAAAATACAGTTTTAAGCTGGGGCGGATCTTCATCGCGTTTTTCATTATGCTTTCTTTTTTATTGCAAAGCCGACACTGGCAACAGTATCTAACGTAATCGATGCTTCATAAGCATCGAGCTGTTTACGCAAGTGGTAAATGTGGACTTTTAGGCTATTGCTGTCTGGCTGATCGTCACCCCAAACGCTCTGAATAATCTTTTGCCGAGTAACGGTTTGCGGGCTGGCGCGCATGAGGACCTCGAGAATTTTAAGCGCAGTGGGGGAGAGTTTGAGAGGGTGTTGCTTGAATGAAGCAATACGCTGGGTTAAATCAAAATTAAGGTCGCCCACCGATAAGCGCTTTACTTCACCGCTACGCCTACGCCCAAGCACTTGAATGCGAGCTACCAGCTCCTGCATAGCAAAAGGTTTAACCAAATAATCATCGCTACCAGCTTGAAACCCTTCTAATTTATTATCCAGCGTATCCCTAGCGGTTAGCATGAGTACGGGAGTATCAATACCTAATTCGCGCATGCGTTTACACAAGGTAATACCATCCATCTTGGGCATATTGATATCCAAGATGATGACTTGATATGATTGGCGTTCAATCAAATGTAAACCCATGAGCCCATTGCTGGCATGGTCACATTGCATAGACTCAAGTTCAAGGTAGTCGACAACTGTGCTGGCTAAATCGATGTCATCTTCAACCAGTAATACATTAATCATGTTGGTGGCTCTTTTGTGACACATTAAACAAAGTTTTACGAATGTTAGCACAGCCAATCCTCGGGATTATTCGAGGGGATCCTTTAACAAACGACCTCAATTGACTGGCTTACTCACAAAAACATATTGATGTGATGAGTAAAATACACCGATAGTTTAAGACGTTTAAGGTTAAGGCAGGGTTAACAGCTTATAGCTTGCAATCAAGTAGGTCATTAAGCAGCGTTTTAATTGGCTCGATAGGGAAGTTACTGTGGATCAATATGCTTTGCCCACTGTGCAATATAATTTGGATCGCCTCACGGGTAGAGCCAGACTTTACTAAGCGTATGCTGTGCATCTTATCGAAATACACTATCTCGTGAACGTCACCGTCTTTTAAACACAAATGTGTATCCTCAATTGTTAACGAAGGAAAGTCGGTTTGGCGCCACTGGTTTATCCAATAATGAAAGGTGAATAGTGCAATGACAAGTAGTCCAATTGGACCTAACACCACCAACGCACTGCGTGCAATGAGCCAAAGTTCTTGTGATGAAAACTGCGTTAACGTCCAGGCGATGTAAAAACCTGCTAATGACAGCAATGCCAAAGGAATATAAAGCCGTTTGAGTATCTGAAGTTTGTGTTTGTTTTGTTGGTATTCGAAATGTTGCATAGTGTTCCGGTAATCTGGGAAATAAAATAAGCCTGCCTCATTTACCGATCATGGTAAATTTCTAAGCAGCAGATTTTAAATACTTTTCATCTAGAAAGTGGGAAATTTTATCATCTTTCTCACTGCCATTGTGTAAAGATATGGTTTTTCATACCATTATCAAAATTAAAGCTGGTGTTACAGGGTTAAAAGTCGATACCTTAAGCATCTATTCTGTCCTTTTTATCTGTCCGATATTTATGTATGAAGCTGTAAAAACAATGTTTGCGCCCGTAGACGACAATTTACTGATCGTAGGCGAATTTGACCTGATGTTGCTTATTGTATCAGTCGGTTTGGCGATTTTTGCGTCATTCATGGCAATGCTCGTCGCATCTCAAAGTGCTTACATGGAAAATGTTGTTAAAAGAAGGATCTTGTCCCTCGTAGCCAGTGTAGCCTTAGGCGGGGGAGTTTGGGCGATGCACTTCGTCGGTATGTTGGCGTTTTCTTTGTGCACACCTATTGCCTACAGTGCTGGCCTCACGGCTACCTCAACTCTACCAAGTATTTTAGCGTCTTGGGTTGCGCTGACGACCATCACCCGTAAAACAGTTTCTGTGAATCGTTTGCTGGTAAGCGGCATTCTGATGGGGGCAGGTATCGGTACTATGCACTATGTAGGCATGAGTGCGATGGAAATGGCGCCAAAACTGCGTTACGACCTGGGTACGTTCGCGCTCTCTATAGTTTTTGCCGTGGTATTTTCAATGCTCTCGCTATGGATCCGCTTCGGGCTGACCTTCATGGATACTATGCGTTACGGTAAAGTTTATCGTAACGTCATTTCCGCAATCGTTATGGGGTTAGCTATCTCAGGCATGCATTATATAGGCATGGCAGCCGCACGATTTGTTCGCCCCCCAGGTTTCGAATTTTCAAGTCAAAGCGCGTACATTTCTCAATATTTAGGCTTCACTGTGGCGCTTATTACCATTGGGATTATCGTGCTCGTACTGGCCTCAAACATGGTGCTTAAATATAAAGAGTTGACTGAGAAAGCACGAATAAATGAAGCACGGTTGCGTGCAACCATAAACACGTCAGTGGATGGGGTGTTAGGGTTTGACAGTAACGGCATTGTAGACAGCGCCAATGACGCATTCTGCCAGTTAGTCGGTTGTCGTTCTGACGACATCATTGGACAAGATGTGCGCGTGTTAATAAGAAAGGAGAATATCAACGAATTTAATCAGTACCTTATCGATCGTACTCAGGACAATGGCCATGCTTTAGGTCGAGGAAGAGACGCTCTTATTAAGCACTTCGATGGCAGTTTGATCCCGATACGTTTAGCAATAGGTCATGTTCGGTTAAATAAAGAAAGTCATTTCGTGGCATTTATGTCCGACTTGCGGTATCGCATCGAAATGGAGCGAGCACTGCGCGAACGCGAAGCACAATTTCGCTCTTTGATCAGCAATATTCCAGGTATTGCTTATCGCTGCAAGAATATGGAAAACTGGCCCATGGTGTTTATCAGTGACGCGGTTGAATCAATAACAGGTTATCCAGCGGAAGATTACATCTCGCCTGATCCCAAGCGCCATTTTTATGAACATGTTCACCCAGACGATATTGCGGATATTACGCAAAAAGTACTTCCCCATGGGGAATTTCAACTGGAATACCGTATATACAATGCAAAGGGCGATATTCGTTGGTTGCTTGGTTATGGTACACATGTTGATGACGAGGAGTCAGGGCAACGATGGCTAGATGGCTTTATCATGGATATCACCGAACGTAAGGAAATGGAACAATCATTACTCTTAGCCAAGGACAAAGCTGAACAAGCTGCTTCTGCGAGGGCTGCTTTTCTAGCCAATATGAGCCACGAGATCCGTACCCCGATGAATGCGATCATCGGTTTCAGTGACATCTTGTTAGATGATGCAATTGAGCCTGACCAGAAAAAGCACCTTACTACAATAAATAAATCTGCAAAGTCCTTGCTGCACCTCTTGAACGACATTTTAGACAGCGCCAAACTAGACAAAGGGAAATTTGATTTAGAGATGCGCGACTTCTCATTAATAGAAGAAGTTGACTCAGTTGTTTCAACGCTTTGGCTTGGTGCAAGCAACAAAAATTTGTATCTGAATGTCAATATTGATCCAGCCGTGGAGAATCAATTTCACGGCGCTCCGGACAGGATCCGGCAGGTTCTGACTAATATTGTTGGCAACGCAATCAAGTTTACCTTAGAGGGCGGAATTGATATCAACATAGGCGTAAAACCGAGCGGCTGTATTGACTTCTCGGTAAGTGATACTGGTATAGGGATGACGCCAGAGCAGCTAGCCTTGGTATTTGATGCCTTTGGACAAGCCGATGCCAGTATGAGTAGGCGTTTTGGAGGCACTGGCCTTGGAACGACGATCAGCAAACAACTTGTTGAACTCATGGGCGGTAAAATATCGGCAACCAGTGAGTTTGGTAAAGGAAGCTGTTTCTCGTTTTCTTTGCCTCTCGCGCCGCCTAAATCTGATGAGTCAATGGACGTGATTTATCAGCGCTGTACTTTACCCCCTTTAACTATGTTAATTGTTGATGATATTCAACAAAATATCGACCTGCTGTCACTGTTAATGAAGCGTCAAGGACATACGGTTGTGACGGCTCGCGATGGTAAACAGGCACTGCTTAGGATGCGTAGCGAAAAGGTTGACCTTGTATTGATGGATATTCAGATGCCCATCATGGATGGCCTCACATCTGCAAAAGAGCGGCGTAAACAAGAGCAGACTGAAAGTTTGCCCTATTTGCCGATCATTGCCCTTACCGCCAGCGTATTAGCCGAGGACAAACAAGCTGCTTTAGACGCAGGGATGGATGGATTTGCCAATAAGCCCGTTGATATAGAGCTTTTAAATGTAGAAATTGCCCAAGCTTTGGGAGTCGATTTAAGCTGTGAAATTGAAGACCCTACTGAGGTCAATTCTAATGATTCACATGTAATAAATGAACGCCAGGGGATCAGTTTGTGGGGCGATAAAAGCGTTTGGCTCAAAGAAGTTAGCGCGTTCATGGAAAACAACCAAAGTAATATTGTTGCACTAGGGCGCATGCAAGTGGCTCCTAATTGGCAGGAGATACAAACCAAGCTGCATACTTTTAAAGGGCTGACTGGCAATCTAGCGCTAACCCAGCTGAGCGATTTAATCAGTGATGCAGAGCGCTGCGCAATGATAAAAAACACACAAGATCTTGGTAGTGTGTTTAAGGATATCGATAGCGCCTTCGATGCAATAAATAGCTACTTGGCCACCCAGCAAGTTGGAGCGGATACAGACTCTCAGCTAGACAACCATGAAACACTCAGTAAAAAAGAGCTTGTCGATATTATTGAAACGCTTATAACTTCAGCGCAAAACAATGAATACGACGAAGAGACAGCCCAAGCACTGGTTGACGGTGCAAATAAGACTATATTGGATAGATGCAAAAGCATACAAAACGCATTAGATGATTTTGAATTTGAACAAGCTGTTCATCAATTACAACAGCTTAGTATGTCGAGTCTGTCGTAACAAACGTCCAAAGAATTAAGAGAATGAATTTACACCATGTTAAGTGAGCATAATACCAAGCAAAAAGTACTTATCGTCGATGATGAGCCGGCTAACCTAAGAGTACTAAAGAGGATCCTTGGCGATCTATACCGATTATCGTTTGCCAAAAGTGGTGAAGAAGCGCTGCGCTTGGTAGAGCGGGATTTACCCGATTTAATTCTATTAGACGTCATGATGCCCGGTATGACAGGATTCGAAGTGTGTAAAAGTCTCAAAGATAGCCGACAGACAAGAGCGATTCCGGTCATGTTCGTTACTGCGCTAAATGACGAAGTTGATGAAGCCAAAGGATTCGATGTCGGTGCAGTTGATTACATCACTAAGCCGGTTTCACCAGCGGTTGTTAAGGCGCGAGTGCGTACGCATTTATCTTTAGTACAAGCTGATGAGTTAAGGCGAACCCGTTTACAAGTGATCCAACGTTTGGGTAGGGCGTCAGAATACAAAGATAATGAAACAGGCACCCACATTTTGCGCATGAGTCATTATTCTAAAATTATGGCGTTGGCCTATGGTTTGACCGAAACCGCTGCCGACAATTTACTGCACGCAGCGCCCATGCATGACATAGGTAAAATCGGTATTCCGGATAGCATCATGCTCAAGCCGGGAAAATTAACCGATGAAGAGTTCACTATTATGAAAACGCACCCGGAAATCGGTGCTGAAATACTGGGTGATTCAGACTCAGATCTGATTGCGCTAGCGAAAACGGTATCACTAACACATCATGAGAAATGGGATGGCACAGGCTATCCGAATGGGTTAAAGGGAGAAAATATTCCTCTGGAGGGCCGTATCGTCGCCATAGCTGATGTGTTCGATGCACTCACAAGTAAACGACCTTACAAAGATGCTTGGCCCGTACAAGAGGCAGTGGATTTCATTCATGCACAAAGTGGTAAGCATTTTGATCCCGCTCTTGTTGCCTTATTTAAAGGTTGCTTGCCTGAAATTTTAGAAATTAAGCACCGCTGGCAAGACGAATAAACCACTGAGTCAGTAAATGACCGGTTAAATGTTCTAGTAATATTTGTACTGACTTTTAATATGATTAAATTTTTGTTTTTAATGACTTAACGAAACGTCACTTCATTTTCAATTTAGACATCTTTCCTATTGATAACCTTTAAAATAACATAGACTTTAGTATAGTTTTTGAGTCGCTTGTCGATACCCACTATAAATGCAGATAGAAACAAAGAAATGAGTGTGAGTGTATGAATTCCTATCAATCCCTAGGCACTGATTATCACTAGACGCTATAGCAAGGAGCTAACATGAGTAAAGTGCGGAACGATAGTATTGAGCGTGAAGTATCTGTAGCAATCGGGGAAGAATTAGTATCAACGACTGACACTAACGGCATCATTCAATATGTGAATGACCACTTTTGTCACGTTTCAGGATTTTCTCGCGAAGAGTTGATTGGTCAACACCACAACATAGTTAGACATCCCGACATGCCCAAAGCGGCATTTGCTGACATGTGGGGGAAACTCAAGGCAAAACAAGCATGGAGAGGAGCGGTAAAAAACCGGTGCAAAGGAGGTGGGTATTATTGGGTCGATGCGTTCGTTACGCCTGTTTTTGAAGAAGGTGAACTCAAGGGATACCAGTCCGTAAGAACCCACCTTATCGGGCCTTACAAAAAGAAAGCGCAACAACTGTATGCCAAATTGAATAAAGGGGGCAATGCATTTGGTTGGTTCGATGATAAATGGAGCGCCAAAGACATGCTCTATAGTATTTTAGCAACAGTGTTCATTGCATTAACTTTTGTGTCTCCTTTTTTTGCTCTGTTCCTTTTTCCTCTACCCTATGTCATTTTTAAGGGGGAGTTGCTTTATGTGCGGCGCCACGCAAGATCTCTACGAGCTCAATATGACAGTGTCTCCCGTGCCATTTTCGCATCAGATGGGATCGCAGGGGTTAGTATTTTTGCATTGAAAATGCAAGAAGGGAAAGTGAGCACCATTCTCGGACGAGTGGTTGATAGCACTTCATCCTTAGATGCGGGTGTAAAGTTTTTACAGCAAGCCGTAATGAGAACGAAGAAAAGCGTAGAAGATGAAGCATATGAATTAACTCAAGTCGCCACTGCGGTTGAGGAAATGGTGGCATCCATCAATGAAGTGACTCGTAATATTAGCCACACATCAGAAAAAGTGACCAGTGTTCACCAAGATTGCCGCCAAGCAACAGATGCTATGTCTAACACCATGAACAAAGTTGGCGATTTAGCCACTGATGTGGCTAAATCTGCTGGCTCTGCGGCATCGTTAGCAGAAGAAGCTGATCGCATTAATGATGTTATGCAAGAGATTCAAGGGATTGCCGACCAAACTAATTTGCTTGCCTTAAATGCCGCCATAGAAGCAGCTAGAGCAGGGGAGCACGGAAGAGGGTTTTCAGTTGTAGCAGATGAGGTGCGTGCTTTGTCTAGCAGAACGCATAATGCGACGACTCAAATTCAGACATCGGTCTCAGAAATACAAAGCACTTTATTAACGTGGTCACAGACGTTAGATGAAGGGAAGAACGCGGCACAGTCTTGCGTTGAAGAAACAAGACAAACTCAAGATTTGGTGAACAAAGTATATGACGATGTGAGTGATATCGCACAATCAGCTAGTCAAATGAGCATAGCCGCTGACGAGCAAAGTTCAACCGCAGCCAGTATCAGTTCGAACATTACTAATATCAGTGATGCCTCTAAACATAATCTTGAACAAGTGGAAAGGGTAGAGCAGGAGGCACAATCCATATCAATGCGTTCTAAAGCACTCGCCGCAATGGGCCTAACATTCGGTTAATTGTCCGTGTAATCATTCCTATGAGCATTGAACGCTGTTCGATAGGAATGATTTAATCACAGTTGGACCAGCGTACCGGATATTAAGCAAAAATTTGAGTAAGTGGCACGAATGAACTTATTTTAATTATTCTGAATTGGGCAGGTTAGCTTTCACTAAATGTAATTGCCCCAACAACGCTGCCATTTAAAGCAGAGAATTAATTGTTAATCATATTTTTACGTTGTAATGGCAGCTTTACGTTTGGCATTTGCGTCTTGTCTATCAATTTTGCGATGTTCTGTCTGCTCATTGGTCGGGCGAAAGCGAAACCTTGAAAACTTTTACACCCCATTTCTAATAGGCAGTCTACTTCTCGTAGGTCTTCAACGCCTTCAGCTAATACATCAATCTTAAACACCTTACACATGGCCACAATAGCTTCGACAACTTGTGCATTTTTAGCGTCACTTTGAATATTAGTAATAAACTGGCGGTCTATTTTTACTCTTTGTACTGGGAAGTTGGTTAGTTTAGATAAGCCAGAGTAGCCCACACCAAAGTCATCTAAGGTGATACAGAATCCAAAGCTTGCTAAATATTGCACTGTGGCAATGGCGTCGGGGATATTTCGGGTTTTGGCCGACTCAGTCAATTCAAGCTCGATGAAGTGAGGTTTGATGTTCTGTTCAACCACACAATTAATTAGGTACTTTTTAAAATCAGGCTGATCTAGGTCGGGGCCCGAAATATTAATCGCAACAGGCACAATATCCAGCCCTTCGTCTTCCCATTGCCTTATCTGCATGCATACGTGGTTGACTAACCAACGGGTGAGTCGCAACACTAAACCAGACTGCTCAGCGATAGGAATAAATACCCCTGGGGATACGCCACCAATGATGGGGGAATTCCACCTCAGCAGCGCTTCCATACCAATGATGGTGCCATCGCCGCGCACTTTAGGCTGGTAATCCACGTATAATTCGTCGTTCGATAGCGCTTCATTAAGTAAAATACTGATTTCCTGATGTTCAATGAAGCGCTGTTGGCTGCCAGTTTCATAATAGTTTATCACCGCGTCATTATCTGTCACCGCATGCAGCGCGTTATTGATTAACTGGCTTACATCTTCGTCTATTTGATGAGTAGCTACCCCAGCCTTACAATCAACGTGTATGGAGATATCATCAAACACTATACTTCTAGGGAGTGTTGAAACCACTTGCTGCATTGCACTTTTGATGATTGCATCATCCAGAATGGAAATCGCAAAACCTAAACTGTGTT
The DNA here is from genome assembly GCF_000014225.1 of Paraglaciecola sp. T6c. Taxonomy (NCBI): domain Bacteria; kingdom Pseudomonadati; phylum Pseudomonadota; class Gammaproteobacteria; order Alteromonadales; family Alteromonadaceae; genus Paraglaciecola; species Paraglaciecola sp. T6c. Next base: position 2,728,220 of record NC_008228.1, on the reverse strand, counting down.
TATCAAGTACTGCAATACAACTACGATCACCTATTTGCTCACTTAATATCGTTGATAGTCTTTTAAGCACTTTTGGCAAATATAAGAAACCGTATTTTTGTTCAATAAAGTGAGCATTGTTTATTCTAATCGCACATAACGAAATGACAGTATTGAATTGCGCCGCATTGGCTGAAAGTTTATTTTCTAACCATTGTCGGTTCGGCAAGCCAATGTTCTCGTCATATAGCTTCTGGCGTTGTCTTGCTTGGGTTTGCACCGCCAAAGTCTTGTGAAGTAATGCTTTAGCACTTACATCTTGAATCGTTATCAAGGTGTGTAACTCATCGTTTATCGACTGAGCACTCAATTCGAGTACTTTCATTTTTGCGCCTAAAGTACGATTAACAACTAGTTTGTCATTTTGTTCTGATAATTCCGGAAAAATGCTGTCGACTCGTTCTCCTATAAACTGTTTAGGCAAATTGTTGCGCAAAAGAGAGATAGCAGCGTCGTTGGCTTCAATAATATTTCTTTTGTTATCAACGATGATTTTCGCGGTCTGAGCATCGACAAAAAGAGCGTGATATAACTGGTTTTGGCTAGTGAGTATTTGATTACGCTCAATGTTAAATTGGTTACCTCGCTTTGCTGCGATACTCGCTCGAGCGATGGCCAACGGAATACAAATATTGGTAAAAACGAACAAGATGACATGCAAGTAATAATTAGCATGTTTTAGTACTGGAAAAGGGGTGAAATAATCTGCTAATGAAATCTGGTTTATTAAAATATACAGTGGTAAAAAGTTTAGAAAAATACAAAACAATCCCGCCTTCCAGCCTAATAAAATAAAAGCAACAAATGGCGTAGAGTACATGACGACAGGGCCGAGCATAGATAAGGTTTGATTGTTCTGGGTGGCGTTGAAACTGATTGCTGCCAACACTATTAAGCCAATCAAACCACAAGAACTCAAGTAATAGTGACGGCGGGAGATGAAAAGCATAGCGGTCAATGCAATATAAAAGGTGAGGGACATGGGGATAACATAGGCTATTTTTTCTGTCACACTTTGCCAGGCGCTTTGAATTACAAACACAGAACACAAGAGTAAAATCGAAACGAGCATGATGCGGAGCGAGCTTATGCGCCAAGCTTCGACTCTGGCTAAGGGGGAGTAGTCATCTTGTAGATAGAAATAATCTTTAAGTTGTAACTTAAGGCGAGCGATGAAAGACATATAAATCCTGACCAACTATACGTAGTACTTGGTTACAACACTGAATTTTCGACTATGTTACTGATTATCATTCACATTTTATAGAGGTGATGGTAAATAAAACGCTCGATTAAAAAAGTAATTTGTAACAAAATGAAAATTTTGTAATGAGTTGTAATCGCGTCTAGTACAACATATAAGCACACGAGTAATTGTTGTATCTCTACAGAAATTAAGTACGTAACTTCATGGGCTATATTTAATAGGTGCGACTGGCGCAACAAAGCATTCAAAAAATGTATACGAACCGTCTGAATTTATGTATTGCTTTAAAAAATGTTCGGTTTGTATGATAAGTGACCATTTAAACAAATCGTTGTTGATTGTACTTGCAATAGCCAATTAAGATATATAAAGTGCGCCACATCGGACGCGGGATGGAGCAGTCTGGTAGCTCGTCGGGCTCATAACCCGAAGGTCGTAGGTTCAAATCCTGCTCCCGCAACCAACCGATACCTCTAGATTTATTCTCAAAAAAGCTCAAAAAACAAAACCAAATTTGCCTCGGGCTCGATCTTCGTCTCCGCGAAAGGTCGTAGGTTCAAATCCTGCTCCCGCAACCAACCGATACCTCTAGATTTATTCTCAAAAAAGCTCAAAAAGCAAAACCAAATTCGCCTCTGGGCTCGCTCTTCGTATCCGCGAAAGGTCTTAGGTTCAAATCCTGCTCCCGCAACCAACCGATACCGCCAGATTTATTCTCAAAAAAGTTAAAAAAAAGCATATTTGCCCTCGGGCTCGCTCTTCGCATCCGCGAAAGGTTGTATAATCACATCCTGCTCTCACAACCAACCGATACTTCAGAATTAATTCTTACTATTTCAAAAAGTAAAAAGCCAAAATTAAATCGCCCTCGGACTCGTTCTTGGTATCCACGAAAGCCCAATATTTCAAATCCTGCTTACACAGACAACAAAACCTATGCGTTAAATTGTGTAGACCCCTAGAGTTGTTAGAACGTAATTCACATTCCAAACTAATCGATATAAAGGCATATCGTTAAACACATCAAATACCTTATCTGCGATCCTCACTGAAATATGGGTATAAACAGTATAAGAGTTGATTGAAAGGTGTTTTAAATTGATGTGGGTGATGGTGTGAGAGCTCTTTGGTAATGATTAACTCGTAATAGCAGCAGGCGTGGTCTTTATCAACGGAGTTATTTTCTGCTAAACGCTTAAAATAAGCACGAACTGCGGGATAAACCAGCAGTCAGTATCAATAAGTAAAACTTCTCTTGTATTGCGCTGAACGTCTCTATATATTGCACCACATCGGACGCGGGATGGAGCAGTCTGGTAGCTCGTCGGGCTCATAACCCGAAGGTCGTAGGTTCAAATCCTGCTCCCGCAACCAACCGATACTTCAGTTTTATTTCTTATATTTCCAAAATCAAAAGCTAATTCGCCTCTGGGCTCGCTCTTCGTATCCGCGAAAGGTCGTAGGTTCAAATCCTGCTCCCGCAACCAACCGATACTTCAGTTTTATTTCTTATATTTCCAAAATCAAAAGCTAATTCGCCCTCGGACTCGCTCTTCGCATCCGCGAAAGGTCGTAGGTTCAAATCCTGCTCCCGGAACCAACCGATACTTCAGAATTAATTCTTACTACATCAAAAAGTAAAAAGCCAAAACTAAATCGCTCTCGGACTCGCTCTTCATATCCGCGAAAGGTCGTAAGTTCAAATCCTGCTCCCGCAACCAACCGATACTTCAGAGTTAATTCTTACTATTTCAAAAAGTAAAAAGTAAAAAGTAAAAGCCAAAACAAATTCGCCTCGGGATCGGTCTTTGTCCTCGTGAAAGGTCATAGGAACTGCAAGCTTGAGATGAACTAAACGCTAACGGTTCACACCTAGCGTGCTTTGACACATTAAAGCAGTAGTTATTTGCACAGATAAGCGCACTTGTTAGAACGCGAATTTTTATCCGCACTGTCTATAACCCTATCCGTTAATCACCAAGCTTTGTTAATACACTCATATTCAAGGTATTCAAGCGGCATAAATCTAGGTAAAATTTAGGGTTACGAAGTTAGCCAATGTGTTTGGCTTATGTTTTCTACCCCTGAGTAAAGGACGTCTATGCCTGGGTTACACCGCATCATTCTAATTAATTGTCACCTTCCTGGTTTTGTTGAACTTGACGTATCTGGTCACAGTAATATCTGTGGCACCAATGCATCGGGTAAAACCACTTTGCAACGCCTGATCCCCGTTTTTTATGGCGAGCTTCCCAGTAAAGTGGTGCCCAAGACCCGTAAAAAATTCGATGAATTCTATTTGCCTCACGCCAATAGCTATTTAATTTACGAATATCAGCGCGAAGACGGTCAAGAATGTCAGGTGGTGTTAACGCGCAAAGGCAGTGATGGGGTGCAGTATCGTCTTATTGATGCGCCCTATAAGAGCGAGCAAATTCTTGTTGAAATGGAAAACGGCGAAGCGCAAGCGATGCTGCCAGAGCAATGGATTAAGCAGCTCAGGCAATTACAAATAGACTTCTCTCATAAAATTCAAGCCACCAGTGAATTTCGCGGCATTATTCAAAACGATGCCAGTGTGGGTGGAACAGGACGTGAAAACACCAAGTTAAGGCAACTGGCAAGCCGATACAGCTTGGTGTCTAGTGCGCATCGTATACGCCACATGGAAAAGCTAGTCAGTGCGGTACATGCTAAAGAAGGCAAGATGGATACTCTGCGTACCATGCTGGCAGCCATTTTTGAAGAAGATGGTTTAGTACAACCCACCACGACAGTAAAAAACACCAAAGCCCGTGAGTGGATCACCCAAATGCGCCAAACCATGCGTTTGCAAAGCATGCAGGGTGACTACGAAAAAATTCAGGAGCAAACAGAGCAGCTCAATGTCATTGAACAGCAATTGTTGTTACTGAAGCCGTTACTGGAACAAGACTTACAGCACCTAACCACAGAAAAAGCCGATGGGCAGGAACAGAAAAACAACTATAAAACCCAGCAACGCGCTGAAAAAGATATCTTCGAGCAAGCAGAAGGTGAACTGAACAGCCGGCTCAGTGAAACCAACGAGCAATTATCCGCCAAATCCTCTCGTTTAGATCACCTGCAGCAGCAGTACGAAAAGTACCAAGACTCAGATATAGAACAGCTGCAAAAAGACATGGATGCATTACCCCTAACGCGGGAAGAATACGAGCAAACGTTAGAGCAATACAACTTACTCATAGAGCAACACAAAGATCTGCAAAGCCAACTTGAGCAGCAGAAATTTAAATTATCTGAGTCATTAGAGCGCCTATCTCGTAAAAATCAGGCAAGCGTGAAGGTCATCAGGCAGCAAAAAGAAACTGTTCGTCAAACCCATCATGAAAAAGAAAGCGCTCTGCGCAGCCAATTCGAGCAGCGTAAAGAGCAGCAAGGGTCAGAGTTTGAACAACAGCTGATGGACGTTGAGCGCAGTATTGTGCGCCAAGAGCACCAAGCGAAGCACGCTTCTGCCACCGATGAAGAAATGGAAAATGGGGCGCTGGCCGATAAACGTTTAGAGCTCGCCCAGCGAGCATGGCAACAAAGCTCTGGTGCTAAAAAACAAGCTGAAGCTTTGCATCAGCAGTGCCAGCACAAACGTGATGAAGCTGACAAAACGCTACACAGAGCCCGTCTTGCTACCCGCCAAAGTAAAGATCATCTACAACAATTGCATAAGCAGCTTTCCCCTGAGCAAGACAGCCTACGTCAATTTTTACGAGACAATAAACCCGGTTGGGAGCAATCCATAGGGAAATTGATTGTCGAGCCTTTGCTTGAGCGAAAAGATCTTTCCCCTAAGTTAGTAGAGACCTCAGACGAACAACATTTATTGGGTGTGCAATTAGATACCTCAGTGATTGATGCCCCCGCTTATGCCCAAGATGAAACCGCATTGCGCGTGGCGCTTCAGCAAGCAACTAAACACTTATTAGCAGCCGAAAAAGAACAAAAAAGCGCTGAAGCAGAGCTTGATCAATTGCATCAAGAAGCTGAAATGCAGCGCGAAGTAGTCGCAGAGCGCAATCGTGCCTTTGAGCAAGCTGAACAAGAAGTCAGTTACGCCCAAAGCGCTAAGCAGCGTTACTCAGACGAGCTCAAAATCGTCCTACAAAAACGTCGTCAACAAGCACAAGCGGCCCTAGACACGTTACTGCAAGAGAAAAAGCAAATACTTGAGCAAAAAGCTGACGCCATTGCCTTGCTTAAATCCGATTACGACGAGCAGTTGCTTGAATTTAAATCTGGTTGGCAAGATGAAGTGGCTGTGCTTGATGAGCAAATAGATGAATTAGAAAAGCAAGTTGAGCAGAAACGTCAGCAAAATCGTGAGCAAATTAAACAGCTTGAAGAGGCATTTAACCAAGAGCTTGCTAACAAAGATATCGACCCAAATACCCTCAAGGCACTCAAACAGAAAACCGAAAGCCTAAAAAGCTTAATTCAAACGGTGACCAGTCGCCGCGAAGAGCTAAACGAATATAAAGCATTTATGCAGTCAGATTGGCTGAAACAACGCCCAATGTTACTTGAGCAAGAAGCCGAGCTTAAAGCATCTGCACAGCAACTAACTCAGCAACAAAGTACGCTGCAACGTCAATACCAAAACAAACGCACTGAGTTAAGCCAAGCCTTGTCAGCGATTGAAAAACGCTTATCGGCCTGCAGTGCATTGATCACCGAAATTGAACCTATGGTGCGCCAATTAGCCAATATTGCCTTTTCATTTAAAGCGAATGATGAAAGCGATATTAATTTAGGCGATCAAGCCGAGCGTATTAGTCGCTGTACCGAGGCGCTTGAGAGTCGCAGCCGCGGTGAGAAAAAACTTAAAGAGGCTTTGTCAGAGTTTGAAGCGAATCTCGGCAAAGATGCCGGCAAAGACTTTTTAGATACCATGCTACAAGCGTTTAGCGTGCTTGATGAAGATGCCAACGTGCGTGACCGCCTACCTATTTTGCAGCGTTTATTGAGTATTTTAGCCTCTCGTCAGCGACAAATCGTTGAGCAGGGTGAAACCATAGGCGGGGATTTAAATAAATTCTTTACTGTGTTTAGCGATATTAACCGTAAGATCTCACTGCAGAGTAAACGCCTCACCGACGAAGTATCAGATGATTTGACCCTAGATGGGATCGCCCGCTCAGAGGTAAAGATTATCTCCACCGTGGATGAACTGAATTTCTGGACTCCTCTTAAACGCTTTGCCGAGCAGTATGATAACTGGAATAAATCCGATGCCTTTTTGCCCAGTGAAACCTACTTAGATACTTTAGCCGATGTGGTTGAAGTGCTGCCAAACGATGCCAATTACAGCATTGAGTCTTTGCTGCGATTAGAGCTGCACCTAAATGAAGGCGGCTCAGATTTAGTGATTAAAAATGACAGGCAATTACTGGAGTCATCCAGTCATGGTATGGCGTATTTGATTTTGTGTAAGTTCTTATTGGCTTTTACGCGTTTGCTAAGAAACCAAGCGAATATTGATATCCATTGGCCTATCGATGAAATTGGTACGCTTGCCTATCACAACGTTGAAAAGCTGTTCGCTGCCTGTGATACCAATCACATCAATATTTTAGGGGCGTTTCCTAACCCTGAGTCTGATGTATTGATGTTGTTTAAACACAGATACTTAATCGATAAGCAGCGCCAACGCCTTGAGAAGATAGAGCCTAAGCTCAGTCGTATTGCTGAACGCTTGCAACAAAATAGCCTATCCAGCAGCAATGCTAACCACACAGCAGATAACAAAAATCCACAGGTGACAGCATGATAGAAAATGGCCCATTACTCGAGCGTTTACTTGAAGGCGAGTTTATTTGTGCGGTGACTGACGAGCACAGTTTTCATAAACTGCAAAACGAACAACTGGTTGAAGATCTAAATCATTTTTTGCGCCCTCTCAATCGCCGCGTGGCGAAAAGTGAAGACGGCGCCGTGTACTTCTTAGCCTATTGCGAGCTTAATCAACAAGCGCGGCAGCAACTCAGTCAGCAATTTAATGCGACGGTGCAATCATTGTTACCCATGCTCGAATGGATGCAATTGGTGCAAGAAGCCATGGGACGCGATGGTGCACTAAGTGCAGGGGATACCATCAAATTGCAAGACTTTGAATCAAAAGTGGTAGATAACCAATCCCTTATTCAGCGGTTAGGGCAGTTATCTAACGACAAGCTTTTTAAGTCCACCAGTGACAAAGCTGATATGCAGATCAAGCAAGTGTTTAAGCGCATCAAAGAATTGGGCTACATCTATCAGCCCCATAAAGACCGCTTGTTTTATATTGTGACCGGTAAAGTCGAGCAACTTATCGAATTAGTGCGTTTTATAAAAGACGAAGAAAATGTGCCCATTGACGAAGATGCTCCTGAGCAAGAGGCCATGTTTTGAGCAACATCAACGAAGGCAAAAGTAATGCCCAGAGCAATCCGTTATTTCAACTGGGCAAAGAGCGCCTAGAGCTGATTGGCAAACATGCAGAAGCCCTTATGCAAGGCTATTTGCAAGGCCATGTGGATGAAAGCAGCTTTAGCCAACAGGCGCTTGAAAAGTTAATCAATGGGCGTATTTTATGGCGCCCAGATGAGCAGCAACCCCTGAGTTTACGCCCTAATGTTAATGAGCTCATCGCTGGGTTAACCCAAGATGAGCGCAAACGTCAGATCAACTCTGACGTGGGCGAACATTTAGACTTAATTCATACCCGAGTGCAGTCGTTGCAAGCCGCTAGGCAAAAAGGCGACTACGCAGCAAGTGAGCATCATATGCAACTGCTGACTGAGCGGGTGCATGATATGACTGGGCAATTTGGCGATGCCATAGAAAGCCTCTGGCATAGGCTTAATACCGAGTTTGGTTTTGTCAGCAGTCTAGATGATAAAATTCTTGAAATTGAACTAGCACAGCGTCAATTAAGACGTATTCTCGATGGATTCAAAATCATTAGCTTTGATGATTTAATTCAACTTGCTGGCAGTGACGGCGGCCTACGAAAACTCCTCGTGAGTCAACTACAAGCGCGTATCTCCGAGCATTCGGGCTCTTTGCTGGAAGTACAAAAACGTTTGGTGTTGTTAATGGCGCGTTTCCGTCATCAACAAGAGCGCGCTTTGTTGGTCAATCGAATGAGTGCGTTTTTACGTCAACACCCAAATTTCAAAGTCGGGGATTACCCAAACCGCAGTCAAGTACCCGCTGTGATCAATCAAGCTCACGGTATCATTGCACAAGCATTTGTTGCCCTTGATAGGCCACAAGACAGTTATGCACTGGCTGAAATTGCCCGAGCTATCCCGCGAGATCTAGTGCCTGAGTCGCATTCAGAAAAGCAAACTCAAGGCTTTGCCACGTCAGTACAAGATTTGGTGGCCACAGAGCAAAAGCAGTTGGCCAAAGATGTTGAAGATTTCTTCTTGCATGTCATTGAGAGCAGCGCGGCGATCAGCGGGGTCGATTACCTCGCCGAGAATGAGCTGCCGTGGGAGCCTGAAATGTGGCTGTTTCAGATTGTGGCTGAATACGAAGGCCTACCGCAACAAAATAAGCAAAGCTTCATGCTGGAAAAAGACAGCGCGCGCAAGAGTCCGTTTAACCACCTGCACATTATCCAAGATGTTAAATTAGGCATGCGTTTCTTCGGTGATTTTCAGGCCGCGAGCTAGCATTTATGACTGACTCATTGATGCCTAAGGCCAAGCTGCTGCTCAAAGAACAGTACTTTGCTTTATTGCATGATGAGCAGACCCGCACCAGCAAAACAGCCACAGTCAGCCATATTATGGCCTGGTGCGAGCAAGAATTTATTCAGCCTGGGCAATGGTTAAATAAGCAAAAGCACTTCCGTTTTACTCGTCATGGCATTGAGGCCATACGCGACAATTATTTGCTGAGTGTGGGTGAGGATATTTTTGCTGATTTTAGTGAGGATATACATCAAAGTGCAGCCTTAAAAAGCACAGATGAAAAGCAAGGGCGAATAAAACCCACGCAATCGTTAGTGCTGTGTGCGCTGTCTCATCAAGCGCCTTTGTTATCAAATGACATGCAAACACTCAACGCGTTTAATCAGCAGTTTTACCCGTGTGAGCAAGTTAATGTAGAACTGGATTTAGCTAGGCTGAATTTAGCGGATTTCGACAACCTGCTGGTCATCGAAAACCGCGATAGTTTTAATGATTGGCATCGCTTTCAAGGGCAGGTGACGCAAAAACTAACTAAGCTTTTGGTTATTTACCGTGGTGACAGTGAACACAGCAGCAGTACTAAGGCGTTACTCGAACATTGGCAACACGCGCGTCCCCGTTGCCCAAGGATTTATTTTGGCGATTTCGATTTAGCAGGCATGCGCATTGCGGTATCGGGCCAATATTCCCATCTTTTGCTGCCAGAAGTAGATTGGCTAACATCACATTTAGTTAAACAACATTACCCAGATGTACAACTCAAATTTCTAGCAAATTTATCGCTGCACTGCCCACAACAATGGCAACATTTGTTGTCGGTGATGCAGCAGCAGCGTGCAGGCCTGCGCCAGCAAATGATGTATCAAACGGCATTGGTGCTTTATCCGTGTTGAGTAATATCCATTGATCAGCCAATAAATTATATACTTCTGGTCGCCATGGCGGGTGATACGCTCATTGCGCGCACTGCGGGTCTAATCACCGCTAATTGACTGATCACAAAGATGATAAATATGCCTAGCGGTAAATAGAAAATAGGCAAGGGGGTAAGTGCGTACCGTGAAACAAGAAAGATGTTTAACACCAAGGTGAGCACAACGCCAAGAGCAGCGCCAATGGCGCAAAGCAATGCATTCTCAAGCATAAAATGCTGCAAAATTTGTCGTTTATTTGCCCCCAGGGCTCTGCGTATACCAATCTGCTGGCGTCGCTTATCAATATTAAAACTGGCCAAGCCTGCTACGCCCATGGCGGTCACAAACGCTAATACAATAATCACGACTAATAGAATGCTCACAGTCGCAATGTCTGCGGCATAAATTTCGTTTTTAGCTTGTTGAATACTCTTTATTTTACGTATGACGCGCTGAGTGTTTTCTTTAGCGAGTGTTGCTGAAAGGCTTTGCATCAGATCATCTAGTCTATTGGCATGGGTACGGATCACATAGCGTGCTGAGTTATGGGTCACTCGGGCAGGGGAGATAATGCTATTTTCAACGTGCTGCCATTCAACCCAAGGCGCATGCAGTTGTTCGACTATGCCTTTGACCACAATAGGCGTGCTTTGATTGACATATATTGTTTTGCCTACCGCACGTTGCCAATCTGACTCACCGAATAATGCCGTCGCTGTGGCTTTACTGATCAATACGTGACTTGGCCATTTGCTGTCCGCCTCGTTAAGCCATAGGGTATCTTGCTCATTGAAATTTTCGCCGGCCACTAGCGTTAAAGCAAAGGTGTTAATACCATGCTCATCAAACTTGTAACTAGCTGCAGGGATGAGCGCAGCGTCTTTATCGGTGCTGGTTTGTAATTCATACCAGTTACCGCTATCAGACAGAGGAAACGAATTAGTCTGCACTGCGTCAATCACACCATCAGTGGTGCGAATAAGCCTCAAGTCATTTTCAATTGTCGCCCTAGGGTTAAAGTCTCGCGTAAAACCAGAGCTGGTCAAAAAGAAGGTGTGCTGCTCATCAATACCAGTATGGCGTTCAATATGACTGAAACGATCCCAAGTTATTGCTAAACCATTAGTGATGATAGCCATGGTAATTGCTATTTGAAAGACAACTAACATAGCGCTGAAACGCTGCCGGGTTAAGGCGCGAAAGATTGGACCTACATTAAGAAATACGTTCATCTACATGATCTGCTTATTGCTTGATTTGCATAGCGGGCATCGGCCTGCACGCTGTATACACGGGGACAAGGCCGGCTACGATAGTGCCTAACACTGCTAATGCAATCACACCGCTGGCGATGGTGATATTCAAGTGAACTAAATGGCCGTATCCGGCATAAAGTGCAGCAACACCTTGCAAGCCAACTACTGCTAAAAAGACACCCAATACGCCGCCACAAAAACCTATTAATATAATTTCTAGTGAATACTGCATAACAATTTGGCCAAAATTAGCACCAAGGGCTCGGCGCAGGCCTATTTCACTGTGCTTGGCATGTAGCTTTGCACTGAGTAAACTTGCAGCATTGATCAGGCAAACCAGCAAAAACATTAACGACAGCCAAAACATGACTTGCACATCTTGTTTAACCACTTGTTTGTAATCAAGCCACTGCTCTACGTTTAACAAGCGATTGTTAAGCGGGCGCGGAAAGCGGCCCAGAGACTTTTGTTGTTCGACGTAGTTTGTCAAAAAGAGACTGAATTTAGACAGCTCGTTAGGATCATCAAGCTCCACCCAAAGTTGAAAATTGACGCATTCTGAATTCAAAAATGCATCGTAGCGCTCACTTTCCACCGCCTTCCAACAACTGGTTATGCCGCCGTGGGGCAATTCGAATTCCGCTTTCAAACCCAGCGGGAGATACATCTCTTCAGGGTCGCTAAATGCACCGTAAGACATGTCGTAAAATTTCGGTGAAAGATGCCAGTCGTCTAAAACGCCAACAACCGTAAAGGTGGCACCAAGCATGGTCAAGGTTTGCCCCACGGAGTTAGCGCCATCAAACACCCGTTGGTTAGTCTCTTTACTCAGAACCACCACGTAATCATTATTGTGCTCGGCACTTTCATCCCAGCCCGCACCGTAAATAAACGGCACATCGAACATAGGGAAAAAGTCTTTACTGGTCACGCGCATCACCGCCAAAAAAGGTGTTAAACCTTGCTTTGCAGGGTTCACCATACCCCAAGTAATGGCACTGGCGCTTTGCCGCTTAGCGTATTTTGCCTGTACGATATTATTGGCATCTGTCCAGGTCACAAGTTCGGGGGGAAGGTTGGGCGCCACAGCGGCTTGATTCGGATCCCAATTATCCAGTTGAACGCGAAATAATTGTGCACTTTTATGGGCTATTGGGTTTGCTGACATACTAGTAACAAGCGTTAGTGTAATAGTGCAAGCTGCGATCCCCAAGGCAATGGTTAGCATGGTTAACGCGCTATGTATTTTAGAGCGAAAAATACTGTTTATTGCCAAGCGGCAGTAATAGCTAAACACGTTGTACGCTATCTGCTTGGGGCGAAGTGCTTGATGTACTTGAGTCACACACACGGCCGTCGCGCACCACTATTTGTCGCTGAGCCTGCTGGGCTAAACTTTGGTCGTGAGTGACCATGATAATAGTCGTGCCACTTTGGTTGATTTCTTGTAGCAACGCCATCACACTTTTTGCCATCTCACTGTCTAGATTACCTGTTGGCTCATCGGCCAGTAAAAATCGTGGTGAGCCTGCTAGCGCCCGTGCGATAGCGACTCGCTGTTGCTGACCACCTGATAACTGAGCAGGGAAATGTTTTAAACGCTTGCCTAAGCCAACTCGCTCTAAGCTATTCAATATTCGCTCCTTACGCTGGGCAGTATTAAAGCCACGGTAGCGCAGAGGCACGTCTACATTATCAAATAAATTCAAATCGGGAATTAGATTAAAGCTTTGAAAAATAAAGCCTATCTTTTCATTGCGTAATTGACTGCGCTGACGGTCGGTCAAGCCCTGAATATCTTGCCCATCAAGAGTGTATTCGCCACTATCGAACGTTTCGAGCAAACCTGCCACGTTTAAGAATGTGGTTTTACCTGAGCCTGAAGTACCGGTTACAGCCAAAAAATCCCCTTCGTTGACCTGTAAAGTAAAATCTTTGAGTGCATGGGTTTGCACTACATCAGTAGTAAAGACCTTACCAATATTATTCATTGCTAACATACTTCACCTTGTTGTTATTGTTGTTTATCGCATATAGACAGTGGTGTCAACGAACTGGTGAATCTAGCGTGCTAACAGCACTGATTCAGCTCCATCGAGGGCGTCGGTTGAAGAGATAATAACCTGGTCACCCTCGGTCAAACCGGCCAGTATTTCCACTTCACTTAAGCTGCGCGCACCTATCGTAATCGGCTGGCGTAATGCCATATTGTCTTTAATGACATAGGCAAAGCGACCATTGTCACTTTGTAAAAATTGACCACGGGGTAGGGTTAACACAGATGACTTGTTTTCCATGAGTATTCTTGTGCTCAGTCGCTGATTCTGCCTTAGGCCTTCTGGTTGCTTTAGGGCTTCGCCTTGATGGTTTTCTTTGGCGAAACGCACACGCCCGGCAACTTGGTTATTCTCAATTTCGGGGGAAATAGTCACTAAAACAGCGGCGTATTGTTGAGAGTTTAAACTGACTTGTGCATCCATACCGATTGCTAAGTCGTCTGCGTAACTCTCGGGGATATCAACGTCTAATTCAAATTCGGATAAATCCACCACACTTAAAATCGGTTGATTCTTACTAACCTGATTTTTCTGTTGCACCGCAAGGTTGCCAACGATGCCATCCACAGGAGAGCGCACTTGAAGCTGATCAACTTGGCGCTTAGTTTCTGATACCTGTAACGCTTGGCGTTGTACCAATAACTGCTGGGTTTTTAACTCAAAGTCGAGGCTTTCTTGATCTAAGCTGGCGTCTTGCAATGCATGCTTGAGCACCAACTGCGCATTTTTTAAATCGTCTTGGGCTTTTTCAAAATCAATTTGACTTATGGCATGGGTGGCATAGGCATTATCGGCGCGGCGCTTTTCACGCTCTGCTGCTACGGTGGCAACCTTGGCCAAATCCGCGGCTTTTTGTTTCTCTAGGGCGAGTTTTTTGCCTTGGATCCGTTGTCTGTCTAATTCCAGCTTATTACGTTGTAAGCTAGATTCTTCCTGCTTGAGCTGATTAGTTAATTCTGGACTTTCAATAGTTGCCAATAATTGGCCTTTCATTACTTTGTCACCGGCATCAACTTCAAAGGTGATCGTGCCTTGCGCTGGGCTATAAAGACGAGGGCTAACGGCGGCAACAACACGACCTTGAACGGATAAATCTCGTACAAAGTCTTTTACGGTCACTGTGGCTACCCGCACATTTCGCATCGACAGACTGGTATCCGCAGACGACCAGTTACGTACCGTACTCCAAAATACATAAATAAGCGCTGCGCACAGAAACAGAACAGCGACGACAACCCATAGGCTTTTCTTAGAAGAAGGTTTTTCGAGCACGGTATCCTGTGCACTTGTATCGGTTATATTCAATTATGTTCCTTGAGACATTCGCCATAGACGAGTACATTTACACCTTGACCCAAGCCTTTTAACGTCTTGTTTCACAAGGGTAAATTAATTGCGCCTGAGTGTCTATACAACTTGATAACAATTACTTACATTTTGAAAAAAGGATGAGAATAAACATTATGTTAGCCCTACGTCCTACGTGCGAGCACTGCAACAAAGCATTACCACCTGATGCCAAAGATGCCATGATTTGTTCATTCGAATGCACCTTTTGTGCAGTGTGTGTTGAACAGATATTGTCAAATGTATGCCCTAATTGTGCAGGCGGTTTAACCCATCGGCCGATCCGCCCTAGCCGTAACTTCGTTAATCATAATTGTTTAGAGCAATACCCCGCGAGTAGCGAGATAATTCATAAACCTGTTGATCTGAAGAAACACAAATTACTGTTAAGTATGCTCAAAGGACTCGGCCCCGAGTTTAGATGAGAACCTCATACAGCAAGGCCTGAAGGACTGATTAATAAATTTCGATGATGCTTGTGTATAAGATGTTAAATCTATAACGTTCTGTTTACGTAAATTAAAGGATAACGTTGTGATGCAAGCACAGCCGCAAAAACACTTTTCAACCTGTACCCTATGCGAAGCCATGTGTGGCATTGAAGTGACCACAGTGGAACGTGAAATTATCTCCATTGCTGGGGACAAAAAGAACCCCTTTAGCGAAGGTCACGTATGCCCTAAAGCGGCTGCCCTTAAAGATTTATACGACGATCCACAACGTTTACGCCAACCTATGCGTAAAACAGCCTCAGGCTTTGAACCTATTGGCTGGGAAGAAGCACTAGATACGGTCGCCGAAAAATTACATGGCATTCAACATAAGCACGGTAAAGATGCAGTTGGGGTCTACCTAGGTAACCCAAATGCCCACAATATGGGCAGCATCTTATTTGGTCCGTATTTCTATCGCGCCTTGAACACCCATAATCGCTATTCTGCGACCTCTGTTGATCAATTGCCTCATCATATTGTGAGTCGACAGATGTTTGGGCATCAGCTGCAAATTCCAATTGGTGACATTGATCACACCGATTATTTCATGATCATAGGTGGTAATCCTCTTGCTTCAAACGGCAGTATCATGACCGTGCCGCACATTAAACGTCGCTTGAAAGCGATCCAAAAACGTGGCGGCAAGGTGGTGGTGATCGATCCTAAAAAATCAGAAACGGCAGATATAAGCTGCGACCATCACTTTATTAAACCAGGTAGTGATGTATTGCTGATGTTAGCCATGTTACATACGCTATTTGCCAAAGGCTTAGTGGATGCTGGAGAGCTACTAGAGCACGCTCCGGATTTACTGCAAGTTGAAGCATATGTAGAATCGTACTCACCAGAGCGAGTGGCAAAGAGAGTAGGGATAAGCAGCGAAGAAATAGAGACGATGGTGAGTGAATTTTGCGCAGCAAAGTCGGCTTTTTGTTACGGCAGAATGGGCGCGAGTGTGCAAGTCTTTGGCACGTTGACTCAGTACCTTATTATGTTGTTCAACATGCTTTCCGGTAACTTCAACCGCCGAGGCGGTATGATGTTCACCCAACCAGCGGCAGATACTTTACCTCACTCTGGGCGTGGCACCATGGGTAAGTACAGCTCGCGCGTACGTAAGTTGCCAGCCTTTGCGGGGGAATATCCTGTCGCTGCATTGTCAGAAGAAATCACCACCCCAGGGGATGGGCAAATTAAAGCCATGGTGATAGGTGGGGGCAACCCGGTACTCACCACATCAAATGGCAAACAGCTAGATAAGGCCTTTGAGCAACTAGAGTTTGTGGCGGCGGTAGATTTCTACATTACCGAAACCAGTCGCCACGCGGATATTATTTTGCCACCCGTCACCGCTCTAGAGCGGGATCATTACGACGTGGTATTTCATAATTTCGCGGTGCGTAACAGTGCGAAATTTTCACCTGCATTATTTAGCCAACCAGCGGATACCAAAACAGATTGGCAAATATACCTTGGCCTAGCAGAGCGCATCGATCACCTAAATGGTAAAGCCACTGAGCATTATGCCAAACTGTGGGAAAAAGAGCCTACTGGGGTGGTGGACGACATGCTCAAATCCGGTCGTTACGCCAATGGCGAGCACGATATTAGTATTCAAACCTTGCGCGATCAGCCTCACGGCATCGACTTAGGCCCTTTACAACCTGAGTTACCCGGGGCTATTTATCACACAGACAAAAAAATCAGCATGGCGTTTGATTACTTCATGGCTGATTTGCCTAGAGTTGAGCACCATTTTTTCAGCGATTCGTCTCCCCTAAATGCTCGTTCAGCAGCTACGTTAGATTTGATTGGTCGCCGTCACTTGAAATCAAATAACTCTTGGCTACATAACAGCCCAAGAATGATGAAAGGCGTGAAGAGCAATCAAAAAGGCCAAAACCCCCGTTGCAGTGCGCAAATACATCCAGATGATGCAGCACGGTTTAATATTAAAGATGGGCAGTTTATCACTGTTACATCCAGGGTAGGCCAAGTGGAAATTGCCGCTGAGCTAACTGAAAAGATCATGCCTGGCGTGATTTCTATCCCTCATGGCTGGGGTCACAATAAAGCGGGTAGTAGCTGGTCGTTAGCTGAGCAAAACAGTGGCGTAAGTGTCAACGATTTGACCGATGAAATGTGCCTCGATGAATTGTCTGGCAATGCAGTGCTTAATGGCGTGCCAGTGACCATTGCTGCGCTTGAAAGCCCACCAGTATAATTGCTAGATATAAAAAGACCGGCTCACGTTATTCTGGTACGTGAGCCGGTCCTTTTGTTCACATTAAGCATTCCTCTTACTTTTATACCTATGAGGGACTTGTTTAAACGGCGTTGGCCGACTCTTCCTGGGAGACCCTGAAAAATCCAGCGTACAACACAGGTACCGCGCCTAACGTCAGCACCGTGCCCACAGCGAGACCAAAAGCAATCACACACGCCATGCCATAAAAAAGTGGGTCGTGGCTGAGTATCAATGGCAGTAGGCCCGCCACGGTAGTAATGGTGGTCATCGCAATAGGCCGGACCCGAGTAATACAGGCGTTCACTATGGCATCGTAATCAGACGCACCGTCACGTCGCTCAATATCAATTCTATCAATCAACACAATTGCATTATTGATGATAATCCCCGCTAAGCTGTACAAGCCCAAGGTCACCATAAAACCAAACGGTGCAAACATAACGCTTAAGCCCAGTACCGCTCCGATAAAGGACAGAGGCATGGTTAATACAATGATGCCTGCACGCCTAAATGAGTTAAATTGCGCCACTAACAAAATCAGAATCAAGCCTAATACCATTGGCATGCTTGCGCTAAGCGCCTGTTGTGCTTCTTGTGATTGCACGATCACACCGTCGTATTCGATGTGATGATTTAGCGGCAGCTCAGCGGCCAATTTTTGAATATCTGCATCGATTATTGCTTTTAAATCTTCTGCAGCCATACGGCTATTTCTGGCCTCAACACTGACAGTGGTAAACATGTCTTCGCGCTGAATAATCGAGTATTGGTTTACCGGTGAAAACTCAGCTACCTGAAACAGCGGGATAGCCTTGCCCGTGGCTTGAGAGAACACATTCAATGAGCGTAAACGGTCTAGGTTGTGCCTCTCAGCATCACTGGCCCTGAACATGATAGGGATGATGTCATCTTCTTCTCGAAACTCTGTGACCGATGCACCAGAGAAATACGCTTGCAAAGAATTAGCGATGTCTTGTGAGGTAACTGATGCGCGGCGAGCACGTTGCTGGTCAACCCGCACTTCAATTTTAGCAATCATACTTTCCCAGTCATTGCGGATGTCCCGGGTATCTGGCACATCATAGAGCAGGTCCATGACCTCTTGGGCTTTTTGATAAATGACGTCTTTGTCTGGGCCTTTAACTTGGATTTTAATCGTTTTTGAGTCAGACGGGCCCAAGAACATCTTTTTAGCCCGCACAGAGATGTTGACGAAATGCTTTTCGAGATCTTCATCAAGCTTAATAGCTAACGCGGCGATGTCGTTCTCTGGTTTGATATTAAGCACCATAAAGGCTTTATTCTCGGCGGGATCCTCAGGACTTAGAGACAATACAAATCGTGGCCCGCTGAAACCAACATAAGCAGAATGGCTTTCAATAAAGTCATAACCTGAATCATTATCAAGCCAATCCATGATATTGCGTATTTGGGTGTTAGTTTGTCGCTCAGATGTGCCGCTGGGTAAATCGATGTTAACGATCAATTGATTACGATCAGATTCTGGAAAAAACTGTTTTGGTATCACTTTCATGGCGAATACCGACGCGATTAATAGTGCGAATAGCGTGCCCATAAAAAGCAATTTATAGCGCAGGATCACGTGCAAGAACGATTCGTAACGCTCTGTAACTTTCTTTGAAGCCAGTGCATCAGCGCCACCCTGAGGCTCATCCACTTTGATAAAGTGATAACACAACAGTGGTGTAACGCATAGCGCCAGCACCCAGCTGGTCAATAAAGTGATCAAGATAACCAAGGATACCGAACGCGTGTACTCTCCGGCAACGTGCTCAGCGAGCATCAGGGGTAAGAAAAACAAAATAGTCGTGGCGGATGAACTGAGTAAAGGTACCGCAAGTTCTTTACCGCCTTGGGTCATGGCCTTGAAACGCTCTTCGCCATCTTCTAAACGTCGCTTAAAATCCTCAGCGATAACGATGCCATTATCCACCAGCAAACCTAAGGCGATGATGAGCGTGGCCAGACTCATGCGCTCTAAACGAATGTCAAAAACTTGCATAATAGTTAAAGTCGAGAGCATGACAAATGGCACTATCGTGCCAACGATTAGACCAGTGCGCATGCCTAAGAAGAGCACCACCACAATCAACACGATAATGAGCGTTTGTAGTACGTTCATAGACACACCTTGAACGGTTTTTTCCACTTGCTCGGCTTGGTACGTGGCGATATGCAGTTGATATCCAACAGGCAGAGAACTTTCAAGTTGTTCAATGGCGGCTTTGAGGCGAGGGGCATACTCCAATATATTGTATTCAGGCAACATAGAAATGGCGAAAACAATGGCTTGCTCGCCATTGAAGTAGGCTAAGTCATCTGGCGGGTCAACATAGCCTCGATTAAGTGTGGCAATATCGCTAAGCGCAATTGACTCTTGGGTCCCTGGAATGGTTATGTACGTTTCTGCTAAGTCTTCTAGACTGCTAAAGTTGCCCGTAGGCTCAATGATAAAAGACAATAAGCCCGTGTCGATTTGTCCGCCCGAACTAATGATATTCTGGGTTTGAAGTGCGCTCATTAATGCATTGGGAGAAATGCCTAGCTGAGAGAGTTTCGCGTTAGACGTTTCTAAATAAATGCGCTCATCTTGTACCCCTAGTAATTCAATTTTTTTCGTACCTTTTACCGCATACAAGGTATCCCGGGTGTGCTTTGAAATGTCGAACATCTTACTTAAGTCAAAACCATCTGCGGTGAGTGCCAATGTCAGTACTGATACATCGCCAAACTCATCATTCACATAAGGAGCGCTGGTTCCTTCTGGAAGTGAGGCTTGTGCTTGCGCCACCTTGTTGCGCACGTCTTGCCATATTGCATCTAAGTTAAAGTAACGGTCGTATATTTCTACGTGAATAACGGATAAACCGGTAGAGGAAGACGAGCGTAGTTTTTCCACTTCGGGTATTTTGCGGATTTCTTCCTCTAGTGTTTTGGTGATCAATAGCTCGACACGATCAGGCGACATACCAGGGTACGCAGTACTTACAATTGCTTCACGAATAGTGATGCTTGGATCTTCACGTGCAGGCAGGGTGAAGTAGGAGATGACGCCATTGATGAGTAAAATAGCAACGATCATCAGTACCAATTTCTGATGTTTAAAAGAAAATTCCGTAAGATTCATAGTGCTCAGCCGTTAGTTGAAGCGTTTTACATTGGCATCGAGCAAGGTCACTTTCTGACCATCTCGCAGAAAGGACACGCCCGCGATAGCGATAATTTCCTGCGCTTTGAGGCCTTTTGCGATAAAGACCTCATTACCCAAAATGTTGCTGGCCACTACGTCTCGTTTTGACACGGTTTGCGTAGCGTCGTCATAAACAAATACGTACTTAGTTTGATTCAAGCCCGCACCTAACGCAGACACAGGAATGATCATGGTTTTTTTCGCCGCTACATTTGCACCATTCATCTGACCGCCAAGGTTCTTGCCTTTAGCACTTTGGGTATCGGCAGATTGGCCCTCAGTGCTTTGACCATCTCCTACTTGGGACAAGGCGTTTTCATATGTCTCATTGATATAGGTGATGTCTACTTCAGCCGTCATTCCAGCGCGCAGTTGCGGTGAACTGCCGTTTAATACCATAGTGATAGGGAATGCATTTGCGGTCTCAGCTCGGGTACCCACTTCGGTGATAACACCCGTTAGTTCAACATTTGGCGCGGCAGGGAAACGCACAGGAACAATCATACCGTTGGATAATTGTTGAATTAAACTCTCAGGTACTGACACATGAACTTCAAGACCGCCGTGACCTTCAACTTCAAATACGCTTTGTCCCGGAGAAATTTGCTGCGATGGCTCAATCATACGTTTAGTAATAACGCCATCGTAGGGGGCTTGAAGGGTACTGTCTTGTCTGTCTTTGGTGGCTAGTTCAAGCTGACTTTTAGCGACTTCAACGTTACTTAGGGCTGATTTATACGCTGCTTCTGCGTTGTCAAAACCAGACTTTGATACCAACCCTTGTTCAACAAGTTCTTTATAGCGCTGATACTCGTTTTCAGCTTCGTTCAGTGCTGAGCTAGCTTGGGCGTACTTAGCTTGAGCGGATTGATAGTTAAGATTAAAACTGCGTTGGTCGAGTGTGGCTAGTACTTGACCCTTAGTGATTTTCTGGCCTAGATTAACCGATACACCATCGACTTTACCGCCAACCAAAAAGCTCAGTGACGCTTTTTCAATCGCGGCAGTGGCACCGGCTAATCTGCGCACTTGGGTCAAGTCATGCGTTTTTACCTTTGCCCAAGCAATGGGCCGAATGACTTCGTGTTTAACCTCTGATTGTTCAGAACAAGCGGTGAGCACAAAGAGTATGCTCAGTACTAGGCTGCTAAATAAATATGTAGTTTTGTTCACGTGTTCATCCTAGAAAATGAAATTATTACGGTTAACTTATTCTTAAACACACTACTTTATGTTACGCGTAACCTATGCGCGCCTTTAAAATAAGTATCTGTCTAATATGCCTTCACTATGTATAACGCCACGTAATCGCTAGATTAATGCGTGAAAAGAGCGAGATACGCGGTGACCGACACGCGGTGTGCGACACCCGCTGTGCGTAATCCGTCACCACTGTTGTGCACATAAAATGCGCTATTTGTCGGCGCTTACTGATCCTGTGATTGTGCTTTATTTAGCACACTGGTCCTATTATTGGTGTCTCGACTCGCAACAATCACTTGGTCACCGTATTGGGTGTTGTTCGATTTGGCGAGACGGTCATAAAGTAATACGTTCACCGTCGCTGCTAAGTTCATGCAGCCTTTAGTCGGTACATACACCACATGTTGGCATCTATCTAAAACGCTTTGTTCAATAGAGCCATCTTCTGGACCAAATACATAGTATGCATGTTTAGGGTGCCTAAAGTGAGGTAAGGGCGTAGCGCCCTCTACTAATTCGACAGCCACCATGGCTATGCCGGGCGCCGGCTCAGGTGTGGTGACCTGTTCAACTGGAATGTTTAAACCGACATTTTTAGTATCGGTATTGAACGCTCGAGCGCGCGCATAGCGTTCCCCTGTGTAGTAGATGGTATCAGCGCCATAACATCCGGCTGCACGCAGAATACTGCCCATGTTTTGTGGGCTTTTAGGATTAATGATGCACAGGGCGACGCTGTCCTTTTTAACTTCGCTGCCGTCTGCAGTTTGACCATCAGCGGTGCCTTGGTTTTTGCTATCAGTATCAATATTATTTTGCATTTCTGTCGATATTCCCATTAACTCGCCAATATCTGGTTAATGTTGGCAAGTTGTTCTGGGCTAAATTGTAGGTTGTTCAAAGCGGCTACGCAGTCTTCAATTTGCTCCACTCGGCTAGCGCCGATAATTGCAGAGGTCACAGCCTGGGGGTGAAGTACCCAAGCCAATGCAAGCTGCGCTAAACTCTGATTGCGCTCAATGGCTACTTCGTTGAGCTTTTGCACCTTTGCTATTTTGTCTTGAGTGATATGGTCAGCGCTCAGATGGATTTGCTCAGTGCGTGCAGCGCGTGAACCTTCAGGGATACCCCTAAGATACTTATTGGTTAGGAAGCCCTGGGCTAATGGGGAAAACACCACTGAGCCAACGCCGTTGTCTGCAAGCGCATCGGTCAAACCCTCTTCAATCCAACGGTCAAACATATTGTAGCGGGGCTGATGCACCAACAATGGTGTGCCTAAATCATTAAGAATAGCGATAGCCTGTAGAGTTTGCTCGGCGCTGTAATTTGAAATACCCACATACAAAGCACGCCCCGAGCGGACTATGGTGTCCAATGCTTGCATCGTTTCTTCCAGCGGCGTGTCCGGGTCAAAGCGATGGGAATAAAACACGTCAAAGTATTCAAGCCCCGTGCGCTTTAAGCTTTGGTCACAGCTGGCAAGCAAATACTTGCGTGAGCCACCAATACCAAACGGGCCTGGCCACATGTCGTAACCGGCTTTACTGGATATCAGTAACTCGTCGCGATAGGGCGCTAAGCTCTTTGTTATTATCTTGCTAAAGGTCGATTCAGCAGAGCCGTAGGGAGGGCCATAATTGTTGGCTAAATCAAAATGATTGATCCCCAAGTCAAATGCTTTGTGCACCATCGCTTGAGCATTGCTGTATGTATCGACTTCGCCAAAATTTTGCCATAAACCTAAGGATAATCGGGGTAGTTGAATACCGCTCTTACCACAACGCTTGTAAGGCATATTTTGGTAGCGGTCTTCGCTTGGTAAATAGGTAGGGTTTGGCTGATGGGTGATCATAGCAACTCGACTGGCAAAATTTTCGATAGCCTAAACCAAAGCCTTTGAATTCTCAATTTATGTATGACAATTCAAAGGCTTCATCGCCACGCTAAATCTTAACGACTTTATTCGCCCATTGTTTCGAGGTCTCTATTAAGTGTGCGGTTTTCGCTCGCATGCGCAGCAGTAATACATACGCCAGAGGAACGAGCACCAAGCTGGTCGCGGTAGAAAAGGTTAAGCCACCAATGATCGCTATCGCCATAGGGGAATAGGCCGGGCCATCACCGCCAATAGAGGTATTGCCTAGTGCCAATGGCACTAAGCCAACAATAGTGGTCGCAACTGTCATCAAAATAGGTCTCACCCGGGTTAAACATGCCTCAATGACGGCGGCATTGATTGCTATACCCTGACCAATCAACTGATTGATCCGGTCGACCAGCACAATGCCGTTATTCACCACAATTCCCATCAATATCAGCATGCCTATCATGCTCATGACCGACATAGCGGTGCCTGTGACAAACAACGCCCAAAATACACCGGTCAGTGAGAATAATAATGAGGTGATGACTGCGGTGGGTAACAGTAATGATTCAAACAGTGCAGCCATCACGATGTAAATCATGCAAATGGCCAATAACATGTTAGTTTGCATGACAGCTTCATTCTGGTTTTGTCTATCGATACTGCCATCAAAGGTCCAACTATAACCATCGGGTAGGGTGAGGTACTGCATCACGTTTTCGATACGCTCTTTGGCTTGCTGCAGCGTAACATCCTCTTCCATATTTGCACCTATGGTCAAGGAGGTTTGACGGTAACTACGGCGGATTTCTGCTAAGCGCGGTACGATTTTGGTTTCGCTGACCATATCTAGCGTAATGGTCCGCTGACCAATGCGAGAAATGGTGAGGTTTCTAAGTTCTGTAATAGACTCCTGCAGTGCTTCATCGAACAGCATACGTATCCCAATCTCACCACTTTCAGCGTCTCTAAACGTACGAAGGTTAGTACCGCGTAAACCACTGGCAATAGTGTTGGCAACATCGCTGGCGGATAAGCCATAACGATAAGCTTTGTTTCGATCGACAATCACTTGCAGTTCGAATTTCTGATTATTGCCCTCAATTCCCACGTCAGTCAGGCCATCAATTCGCTTAATTGCTGGTAATACACGTTCAGCGACGTCACTTAAGGATGCAGAAGAGTCACCTAATAAGGTTAGCTGCAGACCACCGCCATTACCTTCTTCCCACTTAAAGGATGGACGAGCGCGGGCAAACTTAGGCATATCTTTGAGGATCCGCTCTTTTAGTTCGCCTTTAGAGACTGGCATATCATTTTTTAGGGTCAGCGCTGACGTCGCTTCACCCGCTGTAAAATAGGTGTAGACCTGCTCAATTTGAAACGCATCTTGATTGGCGTACAAGTAAGCTTCCATTTTGTCGACTGATTTTTCAACCTCAGCCAAACTGTAATTGCCTTGTATGTCATAGTTAAGCCATAACCGACTGTTGTTGTCGTCATCATCATCCCCAGTGACAAACTGCATAGGAATAGCCGTGCTGACGAGTATCAGTAGAGCAATAACACACGTTAGGCCACGGTGCGTTAGAGACCAGCTAAGGACGCGTTGGTATTGTTTGGCGAGTTTACCCATGCCAGGTGCTTGAGCAGTTGCACTCACGGTTTTGCTCGATAGGCCGCTGGATAATCGGCTAGTAAGCAGGGGGATCAAGGTTTGGGCGATAAGCAAAGACGCGAACAATGAAATACAAATAGCGATGGCCACATGCTCAAGAAAGATGGTGAGATTCACTTTTACGCCAATTATGTTAGGTAAAAATACTATTGCTGTGGTGGTCGTCCCTGCAATCACTGCCAAGCTGACTTTACCCACACCTGCTTTTGTGGCGTCAATTGGGTTAGGGTAATGATTGCGTTCTTGTTGAATACTCTCGGTGACTACCACGGCGTTATCCACTAACATGCCCACCGCAAGCATCAAACCCATCATGGACAGTATGTTGACGGTGTACCCCATGAAGTACATACACCCTAACGTGATGCAAATAGAAAAGGGCACGGATAAAACAACGATTAATGTTGTGGTTAAGTTTCGTAAAAACGTATACAGCACCATAACGGATAGCAGTGCACCGAGTAAGCCTGCATTGAGTAAATCGCTCAAGGATTCGGTTACACTTGCAGCTTCATCATCCATCACGAAAAGTGTGATGCCTGTAAAGGCAGGACTCTCATCGGCGTGGTTAATGACTTTCATGACTGCATCGGACACCGCGACCAAGTTACTGTTTGACTCCCTATAGATATTAAAGCCAACGGCGTAGGTTCTGTCTAAATGTCTGCCCTCGGTGCGCTTAGGGCTTTCATAGCCAATTCGGGCGATGTCACTTAACAGTACGCCCTTTTTGATGATCAACGCGTTAATGTCTTCTATTTTGCTAAATTCGCCCTGTGGATTGATGGTTATCTTTTGTTCTAGGTCGTAAAAAGAGCCTGCAGTCATAGCAAAGTTTGCTTGGCGCAGCGCACTGAGCAGTTGCGTATTGGTAATACCCAAACTGGCTTGTTTTTGGGTATCTATACGAATAGCGATCTGTTTTTTAAGCACGCCGTATAACTCAACTTTTGACACACCTGCAACTCGTTCAATGGGTATTTTAAGGTTGCGCTCAAGTAAGTCATAGGCATCTGACAAGTCACGCTCACTGGATACCCTCAACTGGAAAATAGGTAAATCACTGGTATTGAATTGATAAACCAAAATTCGCTCTACATCTGCAGGTAAGTTATTGCGAATGGCGTCTATCTTTTCTCTGGCTTCAATGCCCTTGGCTTTGAGGTTTTCGTCCCAGGCAAATTGTAGCTGTATTTCAGCCGCGTCTTCGGTTGACTTCGAACGTAAGCGCTTGATGCCTGACATGGTGGCCAGTACTTCTTCCACTGGGCGAGTGATCATTTTCTCTATTTCAGCCGGTGTGGCATTTTCATAAGGAATTCGAATGGCTATTTCAGGGATATCAATACTGGGGAATTTCTCCAGCGGTAATAGTTGCGAGGCCAAGATGCCAAATAACAACATGGACAAGAACAACATTCCTATTGTCACGGGGCGTCGCATAGCAAAGGCCGCTAAGCTGGCGCCTGCAGCGGCGAATTTGGCTTGCTCTTGTTGATTCTGTTGCATGTCGGGCTTATTCATAACCTAGCGCCTTGTTTGTCATGCTCGTCGGTTGCGCATTTTGCGCCATTAATGCATCTGATTTGCGATCAAACAGGGCATATAAACACGGAATAAAGAACAAGGTGAGCAGCGTTGCGAACAGCAAGCCAAATATCACGGTGACTGCCATAGGAATGCGCATCTCAGCACCTTCGCCAAGCCCAAGCGCCATCGGCAGTAACCCTAGGGAAGTGGTTAAGGTTGTCATCAATATAGGACGAAGTCGATTGTGGGCGGCCTCGATAATGGCCTGTGTCTTTATTACGCCCTCTGTCCTCAACTGATTAATGCGGTCAATAAGCACAATCGCATTATTCACCACAATACCTGCCAACATGATAAGACCAATAAACACCACCACGCTGATGTTCGTTTGAGTGATAAACAAGCCGAATATGGAGCCTGCACATGCCAGCGGCACAGTGAGCAGTATCAATAGTGGATGCAACAGCGACTCAAATTGAGATGCCATGACCAGATACACTAAGAAGACAGCCAGTGCCAGAGCAAACTTCAAAGACGCGAAACTGGTTTTCATCTCTTCGCTTTGACCGGCCACTCGTGCTTGCAGCGAATACGGTAAGTTCATGTCTTTAATATGTTGATTAGCCATCTCAACAGCTTGGGCTAAATCACCATAGGCGAGATTGGCAGATATCACCGCGACGCGTTCTTGCCCGATGCGGGTAATTTCACTTGGTCCAATAGACATGCTCAAGTCCGCTACGGCATTTAAAGCAATGGCTCGCTGTGCCCCAGGATTCACTATAATGCGCCCTATATCCTCAATTGAATCACGCTGCGTGTTGAGGCTGCGAACCAGAATATCAATTTTGCGATCATCTAAATTGAACTGGCTTGCCACTTCACCACCGACTTTGGCGTTTATCAGTGTGGATACCTGGGGTGCACTTAAGCCTAGTTGAGCAAGTTTTGCGTGATCAAAGGTGATTTTAAGCTCTGGTGTGCCTCGCTGCAGGGAGCTGGTGACATCGCTAAAACGCGAGTCTTGTTGTAGGGCGTCTACTAAGATTGCGCTGTATTTAGCCAAGCTAGTGAGGTTGTAGCCAACTAAATCGATAGATAACGGAGCTGCAAAGCTAAACAATTCAGGTTGGCCAAACTCTGCCTGCACCCCAGCTTGTCTTCGTAAGTAGTCTCGCATTTTCTGTTGTAGGCTTTTTAGTTGCTCACTTGTTGCATCGCTTTGCATCACAACATTTAATTTGCCCCAGTTTTCGCCGCCCTGTCTGGCTGACGCGTTCATTAAACTGCCAGTGCCGGCCAATGAATAAGTGCGTTTTACGCCGTCCTGCGCCTCGGTAAAGGCGGACAATGCGGATAAGGTATTATCGGTATAGCTGAGCAATGTGCCGCTTGGTAACGTGACTTCAACGTAGAATTCCCCCTGAGACATACTCGGGATGAGCTCCATACCGAGCCGCGGAATAAACATTAATGAGCTGGCGGCTATTGCCACTATGCCAACCAGCAGCAACGCGGGTGCCCGCAATGCGAGTTTTAGTAAGCGTGCGTAATAGAAAGACACGGAATTGAGGGCTTTTTCAAATAGCCAAAGCAGCGGTTTGAAAATAAAGCCTAAAAGCTTAGCTAACGCTCTAAATACGATGAGTACTGCTGTAGATAAAATAAGGGGTAGGTAATGAAACACCCCACGGGATAACCACACAAAAGGCAGCGCGAGAGTGGCGAAGATCCGTTTAGTGACACTTGGTTCGCCGCCACTTTTAACACCAGCCTGACCACCAGAGCTGTTATTAAGGCTAGGGTCAAAGTCAGAGTCAAAACCTGCACCAGACAAGTCAATGGTGTCATAAAAGGGGTTTGTTAACGGGCGTGGGGGTTGCTGATGCGTGTTAGCGCTGTCCGTTACACCTAGGGACGTGTCGCCATGAGCGGGTTTCGAGCGCGCTTGTGCCGCCAACATAGGAATAACGGTTAACGCAACAAGCAAAGAGGCTCCTAACGCAAAGGTAACGGTCAGGGCTTGATCGGCAAACAATTGACCGGCGATACCTTTAACAAATACCAAAGGAAAGAATACCGCCATGGTGGTAAGGGTAGAGGCGATGATCGCCATGGATACCTGTTTCGTTCCTTGTGCTGCCGCCTGTTTAACATCGCTTTGTGTTTGCTTGTGCCGCTCTATGTTTTCAAGCACGACAATGGCGTTATCGACCAATAGGCCGATGGCCAACGCAATACCGCCCAAACTCATGATGTTCAAGCTGATGTTGTTGCCATACATAAGGTTGAACGTGGCAATGATAGACACAGGAATAGAAAGAGAAATGATGAGGGTGGGCCAAACATTACGTAGAAATAAATACAACACCACCATCGCCAGCACGCCACCTATTATGCCTGCAGATTTTACATCGTCGATGGCATTAGCAATGAATACTGACTGGTCGTAAATCAGCTGTATTTTGTAGTTAGCCGGTAATGCGCTTTCTAGTTGACGCAGTTCTGCATTTACATTTTGCGCAACTTGTACTGTATTAGCATCCCCTTCTTTGTAAATGGCAATTTCGACTCCTTCTAACCCGTCGAACCGTGTAATTGAATTCCGCTCTTTATAAGCATCTTGAATAACAGCAATATCACCTAAGCGGATATTTTTGTTGTCACGTCGAGCAACAAACACATTTTGCATATCTTGTATGCTAGTGAACTGATTAAGGGTGCGTACGGTGTAAGCTTGAGAGCCATCGTCGACACGCCCGCCTGCAGCATTAACGTTTTCTTCTTTTAAGCGTTTGATGATGTCGCTCATGGGGATGGCTAATTGACTGGCCTTTTGTTGATCAACCAATACGTGAATTTCGCTTTCTAAGCCGCCGCCTATTTTGATCGACGCTACACCGCTGATGGATTCTAACTTACGCTTAATTTGTTGCTCTGCGTACTCCCGCAGTCGTTTCATGCTAGTTACATCAAGCGCGGCGCTTTGAGTGACGTCAACGTTTTTTCCGGTATTACTGGTGCTGCCAATACCGAAACCGAGGCGCATGACGGGATCTAAACTTGGGTTGAAACGCAGCAACACAGGCTTTTCAACGTCTAAAGGTAAAATTAAGGTATCGAGCTTTTCACGTACCTCTAGACTTGCCATGTCCATGTCAGTGCCCCATTCAAACTCCAGCAGCACATCGGACTGCCCAGAGGTAGATGAAGACGTGACCTTACGCACGCCTTTAACAACGCCAATGGTTTCCTCAATAGGCTTAGAGACAAGCTGTTCGATTTCGCCAGGTGCTGCCCCTACATAATCGGTACGAATAGTCAGGGTAGGGTAGGATAATTCAGGTAATAGGTTAATGGGTAAGCGTGACAGCGACACCATGCCAAATAACACAATGGCAAAGGTGAACATCCACACCGCGACCGGGCGCTTAACTGCTATATCAACAATATTCATGCTAGGTGTCCTTACTTAGCGAGTGTGATCGGCGTTTGAGGCTGTTGTGTCTGTATCTGCGGCTTCGCCCGCGTCATCACCGTTAAATTCAATGGGCTTTTGAGTGCTAGAAACTGGCTCTTCAACAGGTGAACGAGCCTGTAACATAAGTGAATCGGCATTAACCACTTCTACAGGTGCTTGGTCTTTCAAATTTTGATGACCGGTAATCACCACATGCTCGTTGCCCTTCAAGCCACTGAGTATCTCTACATAGTCACCCTCTTGATAACCCACTTGAATTTCTTGTTTGTGGGCAAGGCCGTCATTCACAACAAACACATTGACTTTATTATCAATGCTGAGCATGGCTTTACGAGGCATAAGAGTAGCGTGCTGGTGGGTGTCGTAATTCAAACTGACATGGGCGAACATACCGGCTTTAAGCAATTTTTTATCATTTGGTACACGAAGCGTCACTTTAAACGTGCCAGTGGCGGCATCAATGACTGGGCTGATGCGCTCAACATAGGCAGTGACCGTACTGTCTTGCAATGCACTTAAGGTTAATTTTGCCGCTTGATTTTTATGCACCCGAGATAGTTCTTTTTCAGGTAAGTAGACAACGCCATGTAATTCATTTTGTTCGACGATATGGAACATTTGAGCACGTTGAAATGATTCGGTTAAATTACCCACTTTGGCGTTACGTGCGGCAATATAACCAGAAATAGGCGCCACGATAGTGGCTTCTTTTAAGTCTAACTGCGCCAGCGATAACGTCGCCTTAGTGGATGCGTATTGGGCGCTAATTTTATCGTAGGTGTCGTCGCTCACTAGCTTTTGGTTATACACCTTGTCTATTTTTGCCAACTCTTTTTCGATGCCAATTAAATCCGCTTTTGCCCGTGCGAGGTTTAAGCGATAACGCTCTGGCTCTAATTGCGCAAGTACTTGACCTTTGGTGACGTAATCACCTTCTTCTACGTAAATGTGTTCGATGATGCCCGAAGCGCGGGCGACTACGTAGGCTTCTTCTTTGGCTTCAAGTACCGCTGTGGTGGTGTAATTAGAGGAAATCTCGCCGATATGCAGTGCGCCTGCTTCTACGGGCACTGAAATGACCAATGCTTGTTCGGGCTCAGTGCTGGTGGCATCTGCGCCGCCACAAGCCGAAAGCAGTGCAGTGCTCATAAGTAATGTAAGTATCGTGAGTGCGTTAAAACTGATAAACGGTATCGTTTTAATCGTCATTTTATTCCCCTGTATCGTTATTTTTATGATGCTAAATATGTGTGTAAAGACCATGTGATGACGCGTTAAGTAAACTTTGTAGCGCTTTGGTCTGTTTTTTTCTTAATACAGCAGAAGTTGTGCCATGTAAAAAATTAACTTTTATTGCAACAAAATCAGTATGTTATATTACTTTTCTCGACTTGCAATTTTTTAGGTTAGGTCAAAAAAGCGATAGTTTGGCGTAAACCCCCACTTATTCGTCACGAGCCAAAGTATGCGCAAATCGATGTTGTCGGTTAGATGAAAAACACCGGAACACCGCGAGCGAACGGGTTGTTTTTTGGCCAGTAAAAGTTGCAAGTACTTAAGCAGTTTGTTCACAAGCGAACGCTGTGAAAGGCCTATCTAATATATGGTGAAAAAAGGTTAAGTTATTGTATTTTATCGAATTTATATTATTAAGGTTTGTTTGGCATAACACTTGTTTAAGCCTAGTTCAGCAACGTGAATAGCTTTGCTTTGTAACCAACACTCTTGATTAAGCAATACGGAGATAAACTATGAAAAAATTTACCCTTACGACACTAGCAGCGACCTCTTTACTTATGACTTCAGGTGCTTCCTTTGCTGCGACGAATGATGGTGTTGATCACCACGGTATTTATGTAGGTGCCGGTTATGGTTTAGTAGATGTGGATGGAGATGAAGACTTTGATCGTGACGATAACGCAGCCAATGTGTATATCGGCACACAGTTTAACCAATACGTATCGATTGAAGGTGGTTACATTGATTTCGGCGAGTACGGTAACGATACGTTCAACACCGAAGTTGACGGCTATACACTTGGCTTAAAAGCGGGTTTGCCAGTCAACGAATATATCACCGTGTACGCTAAAGGCGGACAGTTATGGTGGGACGCTGACATCAACGCAGCCGGTGTGAATGACAGCACAGACGGTGATGACTTGTTTTATGGCGTGGGTGCATCTTTCGCTGTGTCTGAAGGTTGGGATGTGCGCTTAGAATACACACGCTTTGACTTAGAGTTTGAACGTGATGAAATCGGCATTTTGTCAGAAATCGACAGCTTCGACAGCGATGTTGATTACGCCAGTGTTGCCGTGCAGTACACTTTCTAAGTTATAACACTCAGTGAGATTAATGCGCAAAAAGGGCCTGCTAAAAGCAGGCCCTTTTTTTATGTTTACCGTATATATACGAGTAGAAAGGTATTAGTTAGTATCTCCTTGTGCCGCCGCAATAATAATTTTCATCGCTTCTTCTTTGCTAAAACCAGACTCAATTAGCGCTTCATAGTACTTTCTTTGTAATTGTGCTCTCGCCTTTACCAACTCAGGGTCGCTCATGGCGCGTACCTGATTCTTCATTTGTTCAGCTAATTGCGAATTAACAAAATCAAGAGGGCTGCCCATTTGCTGGGCATGTGTGCTGGCCGTGAAAAATGTGCTCATCGCTACACCAGCGATGAGCATAGCAACACCTCTTGGTGTAACACGTGATAGATAAAACTGGGGCATGAGATGTTCCTTTTGCAGTTAATGGCATAAAACAAGCTATGGTTTGTCTACTTAGCAATGCCGGGCAGTAGAGTCGGTTTAATCTAAAAATTCTTTAATCTAAGATTTCTGGGTTTAATGGTAATAACCGTCTTTATCACAGTAATATTAGAGACAAGACTCCACAAAATAAGTTGCAATAAAAATGGTGGGTGTAATTAAGAGGAAGTAGGCGAGAATAAGCGAAAATGAATATAATAAGGCCCAGTGAAAACTAGGCCAAATCGTTTGCATGATAGCGCGACTGGCGAGTCGCTTAGCGCGTTAGGGTTTTAATCAAATCGCTGTGTTGTGGGAAGGTGCTGACAAGTTCTGCTTGTTCAGCTAACTGCATGTCTTGATATTCAAAACCCGGCGCGACGGCTTCGCCAATAAGCCCATAACCATAATCACCGGTCGTGGATATTTTTGATGCTTTCCATGTACCGCCTTTTACCACCATTTGCATCTCATGACCTTGGGTTGGATCAGGGCCGAGTATATGAGTTTCAAGGCTGCCGTCTTGATTGAGCAAATAATAGGTAATGGGGTCACCCACGTGGAAGTAATGCATAATATCCGAGCGGTTCATGTGAAAGTGACCGATGGGCGATTTCGCACTGAGCAAATAGTAGATAGATGTCATATTGACGCGCTCCCCATGCTCTGTGCTTAACATGGGGCGGTGATCCGCTTTAAACGTTTGACGATAAAAGCCGCCTTCCACATGACCCGTTAGATTAAGCGATTTTATTAGCTCTTCTGCGCTGAGTTTGGCATCCACCGGCTCAGTGGTCGGGGTTAACATCTCGTTTAACGTATCTTCATCTGGGGCCACTTTTGATGCCTCATAGGGCAGGGCATCTTTGTAAATATCCCAATTAGCGATGATATCATTCACCACTACACTGCCGACACTGTAGGCAGATTCAAGGGCTGATTGCATTCCAGCATAGCCATTTTCTCCGCTTTCCATGGCAAGGTTGTTTGCGGCGGTTAGACTGTCGGGCTGCATTGAATAGTTGCTAGCAGCGCGCAATACCATAAAACGCGACTTGTCAGCTTTTTGCGCGTTATCCAAATAGATCATCGATTGATAACTGCCGGTGTCTTCCATGCCTGAGGTCACAAAGTTAGCTTGGCCGTTACTCCAATAGGCTGACCAATCATTGGCCCATTCATTTAGTAAGTTTCCATGCCAGAAAGTAGCTGCCGCCATGTGGTCGCCAATTAATACAAACGGACGCTTACGGGCATTGGGGTAATTGAGGTATTTTTCACGTAATTCGTACATCGCAGGATAGTCGCTTAGTGCAGTATCTTTACTTAACTCATAGGCCCACTTAGTTAGCTGAGTGTTAAGCTGATATGCCTCACCATTCATGGCTTGCACCTTTTCATCACTCGGCGTGACGGGGTCTGCGCTGATAGGCTCTACGCTAAATAAGGGAAAGTAACCGCTTTTCCAATCTGCCGGAATTTCTCTGGCGTCAATTTCATGCGCTAGGTCGCCATCAACTAACCAGTTGGCCCACACAGCTGAGCCGATTGAGGCATCTTGCGGGTCAACCCCGGCTATGCCAGCGACTAACCAATAGGCGTGCGTTAAATCAAAGCGTGGATCTAACCCTAAGGCCATGATAGCCGCAGCTGCCTTTGCTGTGCCCATACCCGTGACTATGCCCATAACGCCTGTGTCTTCATTCACGTAAATATCGTGATGTGACATAGGAAATGCATAGCGGGTATCTAGATTTTGGCCTTCTTTCCACATTTGGAATTCGCCGGGCTTGTCGTCATCGTCTTCGCCAATTTCAAACATGGTGACCACTACGACTTTAATTTCTAGAGGTTGGGTCATTTCAGTGGCGGCTTGCGACGTGTTTGCAGCGCTTGATGGCGATGAAGTTGATGATGGCGTCGTGCTTTGACACGCAGTTAACGCAAGGTTTAAAAAAAGGATACTGGTGAGACAAAGCGCAGATTTGGAAAACGTTTTTAGCATAATGTAACCGTATATAAAAAAACAGGCATGCTAAATAGCATACCTGTCTGTTGGAATAAATCACCTATAAACATGGCTGGTGATTAGAACTTATAAGATACCGACGCTTGATAGTGACGTGGTAGCTCAGGCAACACAATTTGTGCACCAAACAAATCAGGGAAGTTAGCACGATAGTACTCTTCGTCCGTTAAGTTTTTGATGTTCAAGCTGGCTGACCAAGTATCTGTGGTGTATGTCACACCTGCATTCACCAAGGTGTACGAAGGTAGTTTCACAGATTGTGAGAAGCTAGAGTAAGTCTCATCAGCACGCACAATGCTGGCACTCGCCGCATAACCGTTTAAGAAGTCATAAGTAGCGTTTAACGTGTAGATGTTTTCAGGGATACCGGCTTTTCTGGCTGATTCTTTACTTGCACCTTCAGGGATCAGTGTTAAACCGACTGGGTTACCACCAAACACCAATGATGGGTCAGTTAAGCTGGTTAAATCTTCAGCACCTAAGAAACCGAACAATGAACCACCGTTGCCGTCGTTGTACGCGGTTAAGTTATACACCTTCATTTTGGTATAACCGGCGCCGACTACTAGTTGGTCGTTCACTACCCAACGTAGTTCAAATTCGGTACCTTTGTTTTGCGTGGTAGCGTTGGTCACAATTGCTTGTGCGTTAAAATCAGAACGCTCTTGTTCATATACAGACAAGGCGAAATATAACGAATCGTCTAAGAACGAACCTTTTACACCAAACTCAGTGAGTTCAGATGTATCAAATGCGCCGTTGTAGCTATTGCCTTCATCATCGATTAACTGACCGTAGCCAATTTCCGCACCTTGACCGGCCACTAAAGTTGCTTGCTCAGCCAGTGTCACATAGGGGATCAAGCCAAACTCGGTTTTATATGAAATACTGGTATTCCATGACGTACCGTCAACCGTTTCACTGGTTGACAGAATGTCACCTTTTTCGAGCAATAAATCACCGCGACTTGTTGTTTCTATGTCGATGGTGTCGTAACGCAGACCTAATACGATATTCAAACCCCAGTCCCACGTTAAGTCTGTCATGGCAGCGATACCATAATCGGTATAATTGCCCTTATCGTAGTTATCGTAATTGTCGTTGATACGAGTCGCCATTTCACGTCTATCAAGCGCTGTGGATTCCATGGTTAAATCGCGACGGTTGAAGTACTCATAGGTGAAATCATCACCGTGTAAAAAGTTGGTGTGACGAATCGACGGTGATACTTGAAATTGTGCTAGCAACGAGTTGGTTTCGTATTCAGTAGAGAAGATAAGTTTGTTCTCAACCACTGAGCTGTTGTGAAACTGCGAGAAACCGTAGGCGTTCTCGTTTAAGTTCTCATAGTCTTCATAGAAGAATTGATTTTTGATTTCCCAGCCGTTATCGCTGTAGTAAATCGCATCAAAATACAAAGTTTGTACCGTGTTTTGCAATACATCATCAGCTGCGACCAATACTTGATTGCGGCCCAATGTGGTCGTACCCACATTTTCTAATTGCATTAGATCAGTAGCATCTGCATCTGTGAACAAAGAAGGCACGGCGTAAAAGAAACCATTACCTGCTAAGTTCACTGCGCCATATTCTTCATGAGAAATTGCACCGCTACCATCTGTGTCGATGTTTTTCGCTGTGCCTGTGATATAGGTGCCGTTATCGATTAGATCTTGCGTTAGGCGGTTCCAACCAGCCACTTGGTTACCGTCGTAATCGTGGTACATACCGCCGAATTCGAAACGAAGGTTATCCGTTACATCGATATTGAATGAGCCTTGTAGCACGGTTTGGTCGGTACCTGAGTTTTCATAATAGCTACCTGAATTTTCAACCTCGCCGTACAAATAGAAACCTGCTTCTTTGCCGCCCAATGTAGCAGGGCCGCCGATTTCTGCAGTCATGACACTTTTATCCCATGACCCTAAGGTATAGGAAAAAGCGCCTTCGTTTTCTTCAAGATACTGGCCACCACTGGCGCGTGCTGACTTGGGATTAAAGTTTAAGTAGCCACCGATTTTGGCTGGGCCATAAATTGGAGATGCAGGGCCACGTACAATGTCAATGCGGCTTGATGCACCAATAGGAGTCGGATAGTTACCTGGGTTGTCTAAGCGCTTAACGCCGCGAAAATACGTTTCGCCTGGCGTACCACGCACGTCAAGTGAGCCTGCGACACCAAAAAATGATTGAGTAAACGTACCAGGCGAGAAGGCAACTAAATCGTCTATGTCGGTGACAGCAAAGCGCTCTAGCATTTCATCACTGATGGTAGATGCTGAACGGGGCGTCTCCAAAATTGACTTACCGAAGCCGAAAACGGCTTCTACGCCTTGACCAGGTAGACTACCTAGTGATCCCGTTACTTCAATTCGCTCTACATCGGCGGTTTCCTGAGTTGCCGATTCTTGAGCCGATATGGTGGGAGTTAGCGACATGGCTAATCCTAACAAAACAGCTTTGCTCAAGGTTGAGCTTTTAAATAAGGGATGGTTCATCTGTATTCCTCTCACTTTTATTCTTATGGATGTGTGTATAGTTTGAAATTATGGTGTTGCTACACGGACTAATAGCATGAAGGGTGCCAAAGACTTGTCCAAATGGTCAGGTAATTAGTCTAATAGGTAAGTTGTTGATATATATGATATATTTTATTTTTTCTTAGACCAAACACGATAAGGATGACGCAAAATAGTAGCGCAGCATTATTAGTTGCACCAAAATGGCTCGAAAATGACTTATTTGCACCGTAACACGACCAAGTGGCGCGTGAACCTATTGGTTAAATAAATTCACGATACCTGCAGACTTAGTTTAATTCACTGCAGATTGCAGCTTTTTGGCGAGTTTTGTATGCTCGATTTGCAGTTCTTGTTCGTCAATTGCGTAGTGTTGACCCTCTTCTATAACCCATTTACCTGCCAGCATCAGTTTATCAACTTGATGTGCACCGCACGTCACTATGGCTGCGATTGGGTCTCCGGCACCAGAGAAACGTAGTTCGCTTAAGTCAAAAATGGCTAAATCTGCTTGTTTGCCTGTGTGGATCTCACCAATGTCATGTCGATGAAGCAAAGAGGCTGAACCTTTCGTTGCGAGCCCTAAGGCATATTCAGCCGTGATATCGACAGCGCCATAACGTAACCTTTGTTGTAACAGAGATTGGCGAACTTCTTGTATCATGTTCGAACAGTCATTTGATGCTGAGCCGTCTACCCCTAAACCCACTCGGCAACCTGCTTTCATTAAATCCAACGTAGGGCATATGCCTGACGCCAACAGCATGTTTGAAGAAGGGCAGTGGGCAATACCGACTTTCGTATTGCCTAAACGGACAATTTCGTCTGGTGTGAAGTGAATGCCATGGGCTAGCCATGTTCTGTCGGTTAACCAGCCGCATTGTTCTAAATAATCTAATGGGCGTGCTCCGTAGATGCGCTGGCAAAATGCATTTTCGTCTTCGGTCTCGGCTAAGTGAGTATGAAGCAATACATCATTTTGCTTGGCTAAAAGGGCGGTTTGTTTCATCAATTCTTGAGAAACAGAAAATGGCGAACAGGGCGCCAGCGCAATTTGCAACATCGGGCTGGCATGCTTGTTAGCGGATTGGTGATAGGCGTCAATCACGCGCTGGGAGTCTTTGAGAATAATGTCTTCATTTTGTATAACAGAATCTGGAGGTAACCCCCCACTGCTTTGGCCCAAGCTCATGGAGCCTCGCGTCAGAATACCTCGACAACTTAACTCTGCTAACGCTTGAACCTGAACGTCAATGGCATGAGTGAGTCGCTTTGGGAACACATAATGATGATCTCCAATGGTTGTGCAGCCAGACTTCATTAACTCAAGCCCTGCTAATTTAGTTGCACTGTATAGCATCTCTTCGTCTAGGTTTTTCCATACTTTGTATAAAAATGTTAACCAAGGAAACAGTGGTTTATTCAGCGCCCCAGGCACACAACGCGTCAGGGTTTGATAGAAATGGTGATGAGTGTTGATCATGCCTGGCATGATCACTTTACCGGTGCAGCTTTCTATAGCATCGAAGTGTAACTTTGGTGTTTCGCCGCTTTTTACTAATTCAATAATACGGCTACCTTGGATCAATAAGCCGTTGCCGGCGTTTTGGTTGTTGGCGGTGAATACCGCTTCTGGAGATTTAAGCCATAACGTCGGTGATGTGCTTGCTTGCATAACGTGCGTCCCTCAAAAAATGCATACTAATGGGTATTACTTTTGTAGCTATTTAAAAAATAGGTGGTGTTAATGAACGTGTTTAATCTTATGAAATGGTAAATTCGTCCACTCGTTGCTGCTTCTCTTGTTGCTGTTCTCGTTGCTGCTCATTGCCGTTCAGACTCGTTGATTGGCGATTCATCAGCTAACACTGTGGCTGCTGGGTGATTGAATCGAGGCGCTAGTGACGGGTCTTGTGACTCAACATTATCTTCTTCCAGCTCACCAGCTTTTGGCTCGGGTATAGCAATGCTCATGATAATCGCGCAGAAACCGGCAGTGGTCACCGAAGATGAAAGTATGTTGTTGGCTAATTGCGGTAATTGGGCAAGTGTCTCAGGTACCATCATGACACCTAAACCTAATCCTAGAGACGTTGCGATAATAAGGCTTTTTCGTCTATCTATAGGCTCGCTGGTCAGTATTTTTACGCCCGCAACCGCAATAGTGGCAAACATAACAAGCGTTGCGCCGCCAAGCACAGGTTTAGGCATAAGCTGCAAGACACTGCCAACAACTGGAAATAAGCCAAGTAACACCAGAAAGCCGGCGATGTAAAATCCAACATGGCGACTGGCGACACCGGTCATTTGTATTACCGCATTGTTTTGCCCGAATGTGGTATTGGGAAAGCTATTAAACATGGCTGCCAACATAGAATTAACCCCGTCCGCTAAAATTCCCCCTTTTATGCGTTTGAGGTAAATCGGCCCTTTAATTGGCTCCTTACAAAAAAGGCTGTTGGCGGTTAAGTCTCCTGAGGTTTCAATTGCACTTAGGAAGTACACCAGTGCGATCGGAATAAACAATTCCCAGTCAAAGGCGACACCGTATTTAAACGGCTCAGGTATGCTGATTAAAGGGGATGACAGCATATTATTAAATGACAGGATCCCCTGATACCAAGCAATGATACAGCCTACTAACATGCCAATGAATATAGCGCTTAAGCGCAACAGTGGATATTTAGATGCATTAAGGGCAATCACGGTAATAAGTACGCTCAGGCCTAAGATGAGATTATGCGGCGCGCCAAAATCCGTTGCATTGAACCCGCCGGATAAATCGGTCATGCCAACTTTAATTAAGGTGATACCGATAGTGGTGATCACGATCCCTGTAGTGAGCGGGGTGATCACTGCTTTTAAATACTGAATAAATTGACTTAATACAATTTCAACAAAGGCACCAAAGAAACATAAACCAAACATCAGAGCCATGATTTCTTCATTCGACCCACCACGACTTTTTATTGCGGTTCCGGCGACTAACAGCGCGCTGATGAAAGTAAAACTCGTTCCCTGCACAGCGATAAGCCCGCAGCCGACAGGCCCAAATTTTTTAGCTTGAATAAAGGTGGATACGCCGGATGTCATCAGCGCCATACTGATCAGATAGGGTATTTCAGCCTGTAAGCCAAGCACAGAGCCGATGATCAATGTGGGGGTAATGATGCCAATAAAGCACGCCATAATATGCTGAAGCGCAGCAGTGGTGCTATGACCAACAGAAGGGACATCTGTTAAAGAATATAATATTTCACCGTTTTTGGGGCGAGTAGTCTGCATATGTTGGCCTATTTTTAATCTGTTATGGGAAACAAGTTTTTCAGGGTTCAATTATTTTGTAGTTGGCAAAGTCCATATTGCCGACAAATAAATGTGCCGTAACGGTCAGGTGTTTGACTAAAACTGTTGGCCCCTTGGTCTAAAAACGCCCGTTCAAATGCGTTGATACGGGAATGATAATCAGCCAGCAGCGCACGTTTAGTTTGCTCGTCAACAAAACCGTGCTTGAGTGAGTTTTCGGCTAAACCAGTCAGCTCTTGCCAGGATAAATTAAACTCTTTAACGGCAACAAAGTACTCGTCTGTCATATTTGAATCCCACATACCGCGGTCGTCGGTTGATAACGATACTGGGATCCCGGTGCGCAGGTATTCAGGGAAGGGGTGTTGATGATATTCATCGACGTATTCAAGCAGTAAATTACTTATAAGGTTAATCTCTACTAAATAGCGGTCGTTACGCATCAATAACATGGTGCCAGGATCGTCGATTAAGTTAACACCATGACCTATACGATTTGCGCCTAATAATAGGGTGTCCCTAACATGAAAATTGGGTTCATCTACCTCACCTGCATGGATGGCCAGCGGTATATTCGGGATGCGCTGGCGTAATTTTCGTAAAGTGGATAAAAACCGCAGTGGATACCCTTTATCGTTGTCTTCGCGGCCGACCATATTGATTCCCACGTAGATGTCTCTGTGCCTATCAACAAAGCGATACATCCATTCGAGCTCTTGTTCGGCGTTGGGTAAAAAGCGCAATAGCGCATATTGCAATCGGGCGGTGACCCCCGTGGAGATGGCATCATCTTGGGCTAACCGTTGACGGAATATATCGACTACCTCGTCCGGCGAATAGTGAGAGCCATCTGGTTTAATGCCGCCTTTAGCATTGGTTTGCGCTTCTATATATCGCAACCCTTCTCGTGCAAAAGACTGCATATTTTTAACCAATAATTCTGCCATGATGATTGGATTGCGATTCAGATCGCCCAGGCGAGACCAATGCTTTTCAAAAAATTCAGCCCGTCCTTCAAACGGCTTGTCTAATCTAATGCTATTCATCCATGCGGATTTTTGCTCGTTTGACAACGCGGTGAGTTC
Source organism: Paraglaciecola sp. T6c (assembly GCF_000014225.1). Taxonomy (NCBI): domain Bacteria; kingdom Pseudomonadati; phylum Pseudomonadota; class Gammaproteobacteria; order Alteromonadales; family Alteromonadaceae; genus Paraglaciecola; species Paraglaciecola sp. T6c. The sequence continues at coordinate 2,686,284 of NC_008228.1, read as the reverse complement.
GCGATATTCACTTTTCTCGCAATCACTCAGCGCTGCATAGTGGCTGTGTTGAATCGTCTTGAATAACAATAATTGCGGATTTCCGCCAAATTCATTGCTGCCATAGCCATGACATTGTTTGATAAACACCTTAGTGTAATAGCGATATCCACCATTGGTTTTCTCATCAGTAGCAAGGTTGTACCACCAATGGCTAAAGCCCGAACCGCCAAGGTGGTGATGAAGGTCACCTCCTTTTGGTAGCGCATATAAAAAGTTATATAAGGCTGTGTTATCAGCCTGTTGCTTAAATGACTCAAACCAATGCGGTTTGGGGGTCATTGGCGTGTCTGCCTTTGTGCTTAAGGGGAGCAAAGTACAACCAAAGAAAACGAGAAGTTGTAAATAGTGATTCATGTAACGATAAGAATATCGATTGTTTTGGAGTGTCGGGTTCGAATTGTTGTGCAGATTGAGGTGGTGTTTATAAATGTAACGACGAATTTGTTGTACGATGTTCATAAGAGTGTCCGTAGCTGTTGACTGATAAAGTTTAGTCAAGATGGCAGAGTCCATTGCAATTATTTGACCAAATGGTCAGTCTGGAATATCTCTTTAACGTGTTGTAATTGAAGGAATAAATATCCGTTAGGTGTTGTAGGATTCACATTTTAAGCAAGGTTGCACTTTAATGGTGCAATTTACCTCTATTTTGATACACACATTTGCATCACACATCAATCAAATACACGCTTACTCATTGAATGGTAAACATTATCGTGATTACAAATTGATGAAGCGAGCTAGTCCGCATCGGCTAAAACGATCATGTATAGTGGTTGATAATGTGAATATTTGCTCAACACGTAACAGTGAACAGATACCCAGAATACTCTTGATTTATTGACTCGACATTTATAATGGAGAACACAGTGCAAAACAGTTCAGCCCTTGTCAGCCCACAATGGTTACATGCCCATTTGGATGATGCGAACATAATGGTTTTCATGAGTACGATGAACGTGATCACCACAGGCGAGCCAGAACCCATGCCTGCTGGTTATATCCCTAAAGCCCAAGTATTTGATTTTGAACATCAGATTTGCGAACCATCTAGCTCACTTCCTCACACTATGCCCAGTTCTGAGGTATTTCAGCAAGAAGTGCGAAAACTTGGGGTGAATAAAGACAGTATTGTGATTGTTTATGATAATCAGGGGATGTTTAGCGCACCACGCGTGTGGTGGATGTTTACGTGCATGGGCCACAAGCAGGTCTATGTGTTAAATGGTGGTTTTCCTGAATGGCAAAAAGCGGGATTCAAATGTGCCGAAACGTTGTCGCAAGCGAAGCAAGAAGGAGACTTTATTAGTCAATTTCATGCTGAGCGTATGATAGATGCCAGTGGTGTATTAGCTGCACTTGATGCACCTGACTGTCATGTCATAGACGCCCGTTCAGCAGATAGGTTTTATGCAAAGGTAGCAGAGCCGAGACCGCACCTTCGCAGCGGCCATATGCCAAATGGGTTGAATTTACCTTTTAGTGACTGCATTGAAAGTGCTCAATTGTTAAGCCCCCAACGACTGCGGACTAAATTCGATGCATTAGGTGTCCGTGAGAATGACAAGTTAATGTTCAGTTGTGGTTCGGGGGTAACAGCCTGTGTTTTAGCCTTGGCCGCTAATGAGGCCGGGTATCAAAATATACAAGTTTATGACGGTTCATGGAGTGAGTGGGGTGCAGATGAAAGATTACCTGTTGTTAGATAATCATATAAGAACCCGCGCTAGTCGCTAGCACCTTCTGTTAAGCAAAGGTAAGCAATTTATTCAGTGAGTATTCATTCACCCAAGTAGATAATTCTATCATTCAAATTTAGCGATTGTGACCATCGCCATGTAAAGGAAATAATATGAAAAACGTGTTTGCTATTGTTACTCTGTTGGCGTCAAGCGCCGCATTAAGTTTTAGTCCACTCAGCGCCGCCAGTGCTGAGGACAAGGTGCATCAAATCAGCGTTAGTGGCCAAGCGAATGTGGCAAGTGTGCCAGACCTGTTCCAGTTCAGTGTTTATGTAGAGGAGCAAGGAGAGCGGGTTCAAAATCTAAACAGTGTAGTCGCAGACAAAACCCAAACCATTATCAGCAGTGTGTTGGCTTTTGGTGTTGACAAAAAAGACGTGCAATCAATGCGTGTTCAGCTTAATCCTTGGTACGAACACAGTAATAACCAACGCATTCAAAAAGGCTTCAAGCTTTCAAGAGAAATTAACTTCACCTTGCGCGATATTGCCCTGTATGACCAAGTGATTGATGCGGTATTAGCGACGGGAGCGAGCCGTATTGATGGCTTCAATTATGTTGTCGAAGATCCACAGCCGCAGTATTTAGCGGCGTTAGAATTGGCACTGAAGGACGCAAAATTACGGGCCTCTCGTATGGCAAAAACCTTGGGCGCCAAACTAGGTAAGGTTATATCAATCAGCGAAAATAGCGGCTATTCACCCATGCCTAGAGGTCGTGAAGTGATGATGATGAGCAAATCAAGTGATTCACTACCAGGCCAAATTAACACCGCTGCGCAGGTAAACGTGACATTCGAATTGGTTGAGTAAAGTGAGGCGGTTAAATGCCTAATAGTGAAATGCGAGCTTAATATTGTTATCAAAAACGTGCTTGATTAGCTATACCGTGCAGGATTAATTTTAAAGGTTTAGGAAAAAGAGGTTAGCGAATACAGCATACCCATGGATGCTGTATTCGTTTATCTACTTAATTGATTTCGTGAAAAGTCAATTTTCAATAGTAATAATCAAGTTCTACTTCGGGCGGAGCAATAACGACCAACCAATATATGAAGGCACAAATAACCATCGCCAGTACTAAAGCTAATATCAGTCTTGAATGATTAATCCCGCTTTTCGATTGCACATTTTTATGCCCATGAAGCATCGCACCGATCAAGGGCTTCTTAAGCAATAACTCGTAACTTAAAATAGCACTAATGTGTAAACCAATAATCACCAATAATACATCGAACAGGGTGTGATGCAGCCACTGCATGATACCCTGCGTCTCATCAGATACGCTTGAGTAATAAGGCCCTGTAAATAACACATCATCGGTAACGAACAGACCGCTTAATGCCTGAGCGCCGACCACAATCAAAATAGCGGGCACCATTAGGGCGCCGAGTGGATTATGCCCCGTGTACGTTGATGGATGGCGGCTAAAAAGTGTACTTGTGTAGTGTAAAATGGCGCTAGGGCCACGTAAAAAAGAACTAAACCGGGCATGTTTTGGCCCAGCAAATCCCCAAATTATTCGAAATATTACCAAGCCTAATAAACCGTAACCAAATTTAGCATGCAGATCCATGTAGCCATCTAATACTTCAGCCGTTAGCCACTGCGCAAAAATCAGCAGTACGAGGGCCCAATGAAAAATGCGTAAGGGGAGATCCCAGACCAATGTTTTGTGATGTGTCATATTTTGGCTCGAATAATGAATACTAAAAAAAGGAATATACAGAATATTGTTACTAACGATAAAGCACAACTCAAGAGGAATTATGTATTTGTCTTGGTGGTGGTCTAGTTTTTGTCCTTATTGCCTGTGTCGCGAGGAGTAAATGACCTCACAGTTGAGCGGCAATTAGTCAGTTTCACCATGGTAAACACCTCTTACCAGTTTATTAATCCGTCAAATTCCCTTTTTACGCTGTTATTTGGCTGATTTTAAGGAAAATAAAGTAGCATATTCTCTATTTTCAAGCATAAAATGCGCGCAAAACTACTATGACCTTTTTATTACATTAACTGGGTTTAAACAACAAGGTTCAGCACATAAACCAAAGAGTGACTGCTGCAGCCAATTTATCACCTTATTAACACGACTGAGATTTCCTATGTTGCAGGCAAATTTACCATCAATACGCCAGACTATTCGCACTAATACCTACCTCAATGAGGGGGATAGTGTTGAATATATGCTCAAGACTAATCCATTGAGTCAAGAGGCGCGCAATAACGTACATGCAACGGCGTTATCATTTGTAGAGCATTGTAGAGCGAATCCCGACAAGCAGGGGTTATTTGACGCCTTCCTACAAGAATACAGTTTATCTAGCCATGAAGGTGTCGTGTTGATGTGTTTAGCTGAAGCACTATTGCGGGTACCTGATAGCTATACTGTTGACCGTCTTATCGCTGAAAAAATTCATCTTGGCCAGTGGGGTGAGCACATAGGTAACTCTGAAGAGTTACTAGTGAATGCTGCAAGCGTAGGCTTATCGCTTACCAGTAAAATACTAGGTAAAGAACAGAGTAAAGGCCAGAGTAATGAGCAGGGCAGCAATGATGAGCCAAGCAACTGGTTCCGTAAGCTTATTCAACGAGTAGGTGAGCCTGTTGTGCGCGGTGCGACGTTGCAGGCCATGAAATTTATGGGGCAGCAATACGTATTGGGCCGAGATATTAAAGAAGCGGCAAAGCGTGGTAGAAAAGGCAATGTTGAAGGCACTCGCTTCTCATTTGATATGTTAGGGGAAGGGGCCAGAACCTACAAAGATGCCAATAAATATTATGATGCTTATTTATCAGCTATCCGCTCCATTGGGCAAAGTAACGATGAGAGCGATGTTAATTTAGCGGACGGGATATCGGTAAAACTCAGTGCGTTGCACCCACGTTATGAATTCAGTCATCATCATTTAGTGATCGATGAATTACTGCCAAGCGTTTTGTCTTTGGCGCTTGAAGCCAAAAAATTCAATATTGGTTTTACCATTGATGCAGAAGAAGCAGCTCGCTTGGACATTGAACTCGATGTATTTCAAGCACTGGCGTTTGCGCCGGAATTAGCCAATTGGAACGGATTGGGTTTTGTGCTGCAAGCCTATCAGAAACGTGCACTTTTTGTAGTGGACTGGCTGGTCGAGTTAGCGAAAGCAAGTGAACGTACATTAATGGTGCGCTTAGTTAAAGGCGCATATTGGGATGCAGAAATTAAACATGCACAAGAAATGGGGTTGAGTGAATTTCCGGTCTTTACTCGAAAAGTACACACAGATTTGAGTTATCAAGTTTGTGCTGGCAAATTGCTCGATAACCGAGATTGTATCTACCCTCAATTTGCAACACACAATGCTTATACTGTTGCGCTCATAATGGAAATGGCGGGAGACGACACCAATAGTTTTGAGTTCCAGCGTCTGCACGGCATGGGTGACTTACTTTACGGCCAAATTAGAGAAACCACCGGGCGTGAGTTACCTCTAAGAGTCTATGCGCCAGTGGGTGTTCACAGAGACCTACTCCCTTACTTAGTGCGTCGATTACTTGAGAACGGCGCCAATGGTTCATTTGTTAATCAATTCTTAGATGGTAAAATTGCCGCCTCGAATCTGGTGCAGAGTGTTGAAACAACAATCGGCAAGGCTCAGGGAAGCCGCAATAGCCAAATCCCTCTGGCTCAGGACATATTTAACGCCTTCGGTGAAAAGCGTGATAACTCCCGGGGTATCGATTTAGACGATCCTCTGGCATTTGCTACGGTTGCCCATCAAGTAACGGCTTTTTCTGAAAAAAAATGGCAGGCAGGACCGATCATCAACGGCGTGATGAACACCGACAATGCTTACCCTTTGTATTCGCCTGCCGCTACTGACAGCCTGATAGGGTACTGCACCGATGCTTCTGCAAAAGATGTAGACATTGCGATGAATGCGGCGTCTGCAGCGCAACCAGCTTGGCAAGCAACGCCAGTAAATCAGCGTGCACAAATCATGGAAAAGGTTGCTGATTTATTGGAAGCACAAACAGAAGAGCTAACCGCACTCATCAGTTTTGAAGCGGGTCGTACCTTAAACGATGGTATATCAGAAGTACGAGAAGCTGTTGATTTCTGTCGCTACTACGCGTTACAAGTGCGCCATCTGGTATCCGATAGCCCAACCCAACCCAAGTTAAAACAAGGTCAGGGCGTTTTCGTGTGCATTAGCCCTTGGAACTTCCCGTTAGCTATTTTTGTTGGTCAAATTGCAGCAGCGTTAGTGGCAGGTAATACAGTCGTGGCCAAACCGGCGGAACAGTCGCCATTGATTGCGACTCAAGCTATTAAACTAATGCACGATGCAGGGGTGCCCACAGATGTATTGCACTTACTGACGGGCTCTGGACGCGAACTTGGTCCAGTACTAATGGCTGATGAAAGGGTTGCAGGGGTCGCATTTACTGGGTCTACCGCAACGGCACAGAGTATTCAAAAGGAGTTGATTAAACGTGGTACTACCTTGCCGCCTTTTATAGCTGAAACGGGCGGACAAAATGTCATGTTAGTGGACTCAACAGCGCTACCCGAGCAGGTCGTTGATGATGTCATTCAATCTGCGTTCTTAAGTGCTGGGCAACGTTGTTCTGCGCTGCGTGTATTGTATGTACAAAATGATATCGCCGATAACTTGATTGACATGTTAAAAGGTGCGCTTGCTACCTTACAAATAGATCAACCCTGGAAACTAAGTACAGATCTTGGGCCAGTCATCGACGCAAATGCATTAAATACATTGCAAGCGCATTGTGAAAAAATGACCAAAGAAGCCAAATTTGTTGCCAAGGCAAAGGCACCAAAAGACGTTAAAGGCTTTTATATTTGTCCTCAGGTGTTTGAAATTGAAAATATCAATGTACTAGAACGCGAAGTCTTTGGACCTATCTTACATATTGTTCGCTATAACGCGAAAGAGTTAGACCGCGTTCTTAAAGACATTAACGATACAGGTTATGGCTTAACGCTGGGAGTGCATAGTCGACTTAAAGAGTTCGCCGATAAGGTGTACGCTGAAACACATGTTGGTAATACCTACATCAATCGAAACATGGTCGGGGCGGTCGTTGGGGTAAACCCGTTTGGTGGTCATGGTCTATCAGGTACTGGTTTCAAAGCCGGAGGTCCGCACTACTTATTACGTTTTACTAATTTATGGGCTGCGGAGCCTGTTGTCGATCAACTACCTAGCGAAATATCAGAGACGTCTAGCCTTAGCAAAGATACCCAAATGAGTTTGCGCGTGGCCAAAGCTGAGCAAAGTACTTGGCAAAAGGTGCCCATCACCCAGCGCATTAAGTTCATTGAGAATGCTTTCGCGGGTGCGCAACATCTACCGGCATTTTCAGCGATGCCAGCGGATAGCTTAAAGCAAGCTTCGCGAATGTTTGCACAAGCGCGGCACAATTTTGGCGAGGCCATAACGTTACCAGGGCCAACAGGTGAAACGAATGAGCTATCACTTCACGGCCGCGGTGTATTTTTAGTCGTGCTTAAACAAGGTGATGAAGTAACCAATTTACTGCAAGCAATGGGAGCTTTGTTAGCAGGAAATAGTATTGTGCTTATTCATTTAGCGCAAACGCCAGCTAGCACCAGCTCGGTGTACAAAGCGTTAGAAAGTTTTGTGCCGATGGCAAACGTGCAATGTATTGATTCACAACAAGCGTTAATGGCACTGTTATTAATCGACGGTATAGCAGGCGTGGCAGGAAGTAACGCCCCAGGACTCATTAGCGCTTTGGGTGCCAGAAAGGGGGCAATCATCCCGTTTGTGGGAAGTATGTCTGCAGATTATAGTTTGCTGCGTTTTGCCACAGAAAAAACCAAGACGGATAACGTCGTAGCCACAGGTGGTAATGCGATGCTGCTAAACCTTAAAGAGTAAACTTGAGGTTGATATTATTCGTTGTTGTTGATTTAAGCAGCACTTATCACTGGATGATTAGTGTTAATGCTGCTTAAATTAAGCCTTTTGGGTAATTTACCTGACACTAATTCTGTCTATGATTAGCATGAACAAAACTAAAAACGATAAAATCGTGTTACTACAAGGCAAATACAATGAAAAAAGGCCAAGACACCTTAGACCGCACTGATCTTAAAATACTCGATATACTACAAAGAGAGTGTCGTATATCTAACGTAGAATTAGCCAACCAAATACATTTAAGCCCCACACCGTGCTTAGAGCGTGTTCGTCGTTTAGAGAAAAACGGCTATATCGAAAAATATGTCGCACATTTAAACCCTAAAAAGTTAAAGGCTAATTTGACGGCCTATGTACAGCTTTCACTTGCCAGTACCAGTACTGAGTCAGTAAAAGAATTTAATCAACAAGTCAGTGAAATTGATGAAATTGTGGAATGCGCGATGGTTGCAGGACAGTTTGATTACCTGATTAAAATCCGTATTGAAAACATGGATGAGTACTGTAAATTTTTGGGTTCAAAATTAGCCTCTATAAAAGGCGTGACGCAAACTCACACCTACGTCGTAATGGAAGAAGTCAAGTCAACTCATCTCATTCAATTATAAGAAATGATAGATTGACCTGCTTGTATGGCTGAAAGCCTGATGTAAATCAGGCACAATGTCGCCACAGATTCCTATGACGTACAAGCAGCATGAATAAAATTGCAATATTTGGGGCCAACGGCCGAATGGGTCGCGTATTAATTGAAGCGATAGATCAATCGCAAAATGCCACATTAAACGCGGCATTTGTCAGAGCAAGCTCCTCTATGATGGGTGTTGATGTTGGGGAACTAGCGGGCATAGGCCAGCGTGGACTCACTGTCACTGACGCCAATTCCGCTGACTTTTCGCAAATTGACATTGTCATCGATTTCACCCTCCCAGAAGCGCTCGAAGCTAATTTAGCCCTGTGTGTCCAACAAAAAAAGCCAGTCGTCATCGGTACGACAGGTTTAAACCAACAGCAAAAAGACGCTCTGCAACGGGCGAGCCAGCATATTCCTATCGTTTTTGCTGCTAATTACAGTATCGGGGTCAACCTATTACTTAACTTAGCCCGCCAAACTGCGCGTGTTATGGGGGGGACGGCAGACATCGAGATTATAGAAGGCCATCACAGGTTTAAAAAAGATGCGCCGTCTGGTACTGCCGTGGCAATAGGTGAAGTTATCGCTGATGAGCTTGGCCGTGACCTATCTACCTGTGCTGTATATGGCCGTGAAGGCGACACGGGCGAGCGTGACCAACAAACGATTGGCTTCGCTACCGTCAGGGCAGGGGATATAGTGGGTGAACACACCGCACTGTTTGCAGATATTGGTGAGCGAATCGAATTAACCCATAAAGCCTCAAGCCGCCTGACCTTTGCTAATGGTGCTGTTAAAGCCGCTGTTTGGCTTAAGAATAAATCCCCAGGGCTCTATGATATGCAAGATGTATTGGGGCTAGCCTAATACGTCCCATATCAAGTGAGCATAACTTAGGGTTTTAACCCTTAATGCAGTAAATGTGGTTGAAAGCACTGTTTTAACTATTTTTCTAATTGGGAATAGACCTTAATCAGGCTTTCATGTATATTATTGCGAATTTGCCAAATTTTAGTGGGTTTTTAGTAAATCCATGGAATTAATAGCTGCAAATACGGTAAAGCGGGATGTAATTCAACTAGTTACAGCCCGTTTTTTATAGGTTTTTGCACATTGCCCGTGTAAACACCTTAGGTTAACTATATTCGGAGGTTGACTTGGCTAATTCCGCCCTTTTAGTGCTAGAAGATGGGTCTGTTTTCAATGGCACGGCTATCGGAGCGACTGGTATGTCTGTTGGTGAAGTGGTGTTTAACACCTCAATGACAGGTTATCAGGAAATTCTTACTGATCCCTCTTACGCAGAACAAATCGTAACTTTAACCTATCCCCATATTGGTAACACCGGTACCAATAGCGAAGATTGTGAATCAACAAAAGTGTGGGCCAAAGGCCTTATCATTAGAGATTTACCGCTGCTAGCGAGTAATTTTCGTAGTGAACAATCGTTGTCTGAATACCTTCGTGTAAATAATATTCTTGGTATCGCAGATATCGACACTCGCCGTTTAACGCGTATTTTGCGTGATAAAGGCGCGCAAAATGGCTGCATCATCGCAGTCGATTCAAGCTCTGAGATTACGCTTGATAAAGAATTGGCCCTTGAGAAGGCGAAAGCGTTCTCTGGTTTGAAAGGTTTGGATCTTGCCAAAGAAGTCACCACTGACGAAGTCTACAGTTGGACCGACGGTTCATGGACGCTTGGCCAAGGCTTCAACGAAAAGCAAACTGATTTGCCGTTTCACGTCGTAGCCTACGATTTTGGTGCCAAACACAACATTTTACGTATGTTAGTAGACAGAGGCTGCCGATTAACGGTGGTACCTGCTAAAACCACAGCAGAAGATGTACTGGCGTTAAACCCAGATGGCGTGTTTTTATCCAACGGCCCTGGTGATCCTGAGCCTTGCGTTTACGCGATCGAAGCGATTAAGACCTTGCTCGATAAAAACCTGCCTATTTTTGGTATCTGTTTAGGGCATCAATTATTGGCACTAGCCAGTGGTGCAAAAACTGTAAAAATGAAATTCGGTCATCACGGTGCTAACCACCCAGTGAAAGACATACTTGGTCAGCGCGTCATGATCACCAGCCAAAACCACGGTTTCGCTGTTGATGAACAATCGATGCCTGACAATTTAGATGTTACCCATGTGTCATTGTTTGACCAGTCATTACAAGGTATACACCGTAATGATAAGCCCGCGTTTAGCTTCCAGGGACACCCTGAAGCGAGCCCCGGCCCTCATGACGCGGCACCTTTGTTTGATCACTTCATTAAATTGATGCAAGCAACACGCTAAGACGACCCTTAAGCCCCAAATTTAGAGTAACAAGCACAATGCCAAAACGTACCGACATAAAAAGTATCTTAATTATTGGTGCTGGACCGATCGTCATCGGCCAGGCCTGTGAATTCGACTATTCAGGTGCGCAGGCGTGTAAAGCACTGCGTGAAGAAGGTTATCGAGTTATTTTAGTTAACTCTAACCCTGCCACTATAATGACCGACCCTGAAATGGCCGATGCCACTTACATCGAGCCGATCCATTGGGAAGTGGTTAGAAAAATTATTGAAAAAGAACGCCCTGATGCCATTTTGCCAACCATGGGCGGACAAACCGCACTTAACTGTGCGTTAGATTTAGATAAGCACGGCGTGCTAACTGAATTCGGCGTTGAAATGATTGGCGCCACTGCGGATGCCATTGATAAAGCCGAAGATCGCGAACGTTTTGATAAGGCGATGAAATCAATTGGCCTTGAATGCCCCCGTGCTGAAATTGCGCATAGCCTAGATGAAGCATTCGATGTTTCAACTCGTATCGGTTTCCCCTGTATTATTCGCCCATCTTTCACTATGGGTGGCAGCGGTGGCGGTATTGCCTATAACGTCGAAGAGTTTGAAGAAATCTGCCGTCGTGGTCTTGATTTGTCACCAACGTCTGAACTGTTGATTGATGAATCATTGATTGGTTGGAAAGAGTATGAAATGGAAGTAGTACGGGATAAAGCAGACAACTGCATTATCGTGTGTACTATCGAAAACTTTGACGCTATGGGTGTTCATACCGGTGATTCGATTACCGTTGCGCCAGCCCAAACGCTTACCGATAAAGAATTTCAAATTATGCGTAATGCCGCTATGGCCGTATTGCGTGAGATTGGTGTTGAAACGGGAGGCTCAAATGTTCAGTTTGGTGTTGACCCCCAAACTGGTCGTTTAGTTATTATCGAAATGAACCCGCGCGTTTCTCGCTCATCGGCTTTGGCATCTAAAGCGACGGGCTTCCCGATTGCAAAAGTAGCGGCAAAGCTAGCCATTGGTTATACCTTGGATGAACTTGCCAACGATATTACAGGTGGTTTAACACCTGCGTCGTTTGAGCCGGCCATCGATTACGTTGTAACTAAAATCCCGCGTTTTAACTTCGAAAAATTTGCTGGTGCCAATGACCGCCTAACGACTCAAATGAAGTCAGTAGGTGAGGTCATGTCAATTGGCCGTAATCAACAAGAATCCTTGCAAAAAGCATTACGCGGACTAGAAGTTGGTGTTAATGGCTTTGATTCTATTATCGATTATACCGATCCAGAAAACAAAGCGACCATCATTCGTGAACTTCGCGAGCCAGGAGCTGAACGCATTTGGTACATAGCAGATGCGATGCGAATGGGCATGGACATCGAAGAGATTTTTGCCCTAACGAATGTTGACCGTTGGTACTTAGTGCAAATTGAAGATCTGGTTAAAGAAGAACAAAACGTCGCGAACATTGGTTTATCTGGTATTGATGCCACATTGATGAACCGATTGAAGCGTAAAGGGTTCTCTGATGCGCGTATCGCTGATTTGACCGGTGTCGACCAAGGTGATGTGCGCCAAATACGTCGTGGCTTTGATATTCACCCTGTCTACAAACGCGTTGATACCTGTGCGGCTGAGTTTGCCTCTAGCACTGCATATATGTACTCAACGTACGATGAAGAATGCGAAGCAAATCCCACTGACAAAGATAAAATTATGGTTATCGGTGGCGGGCCTAACCGCATTGGTCAAGGAATTGAGTTTGATTATTGTTGTGTTCACGCTGCTTTGGCAATGCGTGAAGATGGCTACGAAACTATCATGGTTAACTGTAACCCTGAAACGGTTTCCACTGATTACGATACATCAGACCGTTTGTACTTCGAATCAGTGACCTTAGAAGACGTGCTGGAAATTGTCCGTATCGAGAAGCCCGTTGGCGTTATTGTTCAATACGGTGGTCAAACCCCCCTTAAGTTAGCGCGTGATTTAGAAGCTGCAGGGGTACCCATCATTGGTACTTCACCTGACGCTATCGATAAAGCGGAAGATCGTGAGCGTTTCCAGAAAATGGTCAACAAGTTGAACCTCAAGCAACCGGCGAATGCGACGGTAAGCAATCTTGAAGAAGCTTTGCTCGCGGCTGAGAAAATTGGTTTCCCATTGGTTGTTCGCCCTTCATATGTACTTGGCGGACGCGCGATGGAAATCGTGTATGACCTAAAAGATTTGAAACGTTACTTAAACAATGCGGTTAAAGTCTCTAATGACTCACCTGTATTACTCGACCGTTTCTTAGATGACGCAATTGAAGTGGATGTAGACGCTATCTGTGACGGTAAAGAAGTCATGATTGGCGGTATTATGGAGCACATTGAACAAGCAGGCGTTCACTCAGGTGACTCAGCATGTTCGCTTCCACCTTATTCGCTGAGCGAGGACATTCAAAACGTCATGCGCGAGCAAGTTAAAGCCATGGCATTAGAATTAGGTGTGGTCGGTTTGATGAACACGCAATTCGCGGTCAAAGACGGGGAGGTATACTTAATTGAAGTTAACCCTCGTGCTGCTCGTACTGTGCCGTTTGTGTCTAAAGCGACAGGTTTGGCCATTGCCAAAATTGGTGCTCGCGCTATGGCTGGTCAGTCTCTTGCTTCGCAAGGTCTGAGCAAAGAAGTCATTCCTCCGTTTTATAGCGTTAAAGAAGTGGTGTTGCCTTTTGCTAAGTTTCAAGGCGTAGACCCCTTACTTGGCCCTGAAATGCGCTCTACCGGCGAAGTGATGGGAGTAGGTGATACCTTCGTGGAAGCTTACGCTAAAGCAAATTTAGGTGCTGGCGAGCCCATCCCAGCAGGAGGGAAAGCATTGCTTTCTGTTCGTCTTAACGATAAAAATCGTATTATCGAATTAGGTCGAGCCATGGTAGCAAAAGGATTTAATCTTGAAGCAACGCGCGGAACGGCTGAAGTGCTGAATAAAGCCGATGTGCCTTGCTCTATTGTGAACAAGCTATCCGAAGGTCGCCCTAATATTGTAGATGCGATTAAAAACGGTGAATATTGTTATATCATCAATACCACCGAAGGACGTCAAGCAATCGATGATTCTGTGTATATTCGTCGTGAAGCGCTGCTAAATAAAATTCCTTATACCACCACTATGAATGCGGCGTTTGCCACGGTTAATGCAAATAAAGCTGACGACCGTGCCAGAGTGCATTCAGTACAAGAATTACATAAACGTTTAGTTTAATCGTTTATTAATTCGGTGCTGGGCGTTGATTTATTACGCTCAGCACTTATTTATTATCCATGTAGAACAACAATCAAAAATAAAGCGAGCTATTGATCAATGACTCAATATCCTATGACGGCTAAAGGCGCAGAAATGTTGCGTGAAGAGCTACAACATTTAAAGTCAGTAAAACGACCAGAAATTATTAAATCGATTGCGGAAGCCCGTGAACACGGAGATTTAAAAGAAAACGCTGAATACCATGCTGCGCGTGAGCAGCAAAGCTTCTGTGAAGGGCGTATTCAAGATATCGAAGGTAAGTTGTCCAACGTACAAATTATCGATGTAACCAAGATGACCAACACTGGGAAGGTCATATTTGGCACGACAGTTACTATATTAAATCTACAAAGTGACGAAGAAATTACTTATAAGATTGTGGGTGATGATGAAGCTGACATTAAGAATAACCTTATTTCAGTCAGTTCGCCTATCGCCCGGGGTTTAATCGGTAAGCAGCTAGACGATGTGGTCACCATTCAAACGCCCAAGGGTGCAATTGAATTTGAAATCATTGAGGTAGAGTACGTCTAATTTAAGACTGCTCTTTTGAGTAATCAGTGACATCGTTTACAAATTTATCGTCAAAATAATGAACAAAGCGTGCTTACTGCACGCTTTTTTTGTTTAATGATAAGTTGATAAAGTCATACAAATTGAATCTAGCTCAATAGCATCCACAAGGTTATGACACTAGTGAACGCGTGGCTTAGTGAGCTGCTGAATAACTTGTTGGTTCAGCGCAGCCAGATTGTGGGAGCTTCGGCTGGTATATAAACCTTGATCGACCACGAGGTCCCGGTCAACGACCTTCGCACCAGCGTTTCGCAAGCGATTGAGAACAGTTGGAAATGAAGCAACGAGTCTGTTTCTCAAAACGTCTGCTTCAAGCAACATCCACGTACCTTGATTGATGGCAACCACAGGCTTGAGCTTAGCATCTACAAAGAATGCCTTTACAAAATCTACTGCGTCTCTGTCTTGCAACAGCGCGTCTGGGTTAAATAATCCGCCGGGTAAAATGAGTGCATCATAATCATCAGCTGACACTTTTGACACGACTTTATCTACATCCACTTCTATACCCCATTTGCTGCCGTTCCAGCCTATTATAGTCCCAGGCTCAAGGGAGACAATGTGCACATCAACCCCAGCCTCAATAAGGGCGTCACGGGTTTCAATTAATTCACATTGTTCAAAGCCATCCTTGGCGAGTATGGCTGCAGTTTTTTTATCTGTTAGCGTCGTCAACATCCGTTGCTCCTTATTGCTGCACTGATACTTTTATCCGTTAATGGTTTAAAGTAGCAAAAATGCATTTAACGTTGTTAAGCAATAATCAAACCAACTAAATCGGTGTTGGTGACCTATCAGAAGTTTATATTAACCTTTGATTTATAATGAAAAATTGCTAGTAGTGAAAAGTTAGATTGAATAATTTACTTTTAGTTTAGTAATAATAGTAGAAAGTTATGTAAATTTAGTCGCAGAATATTGGCTTTTATGTCACAAAGATTTACAGCAAAAAAGCACTTATGGTAGGTATATTTACCAGAACGTCTATTTTAGGATGTTTAATTTACCCTTTAATGGGTTAATACAGCATATTGTTAACAAAGCTGACGTTCTCGATATCAAATGTCGAGGGTTTTTACTCCAAAGAACTGGATTGCGCCAAGCGTTTGGCGCAGCACCGCAAAAATCGACAAACCCTTACCTCTGTTACGTTATCATATACAATCCTGTTGACTGTGTTACCTTCCGCGCAGCTATTTTCTGACACCATTTGAGGACTCGCTACTTTGAAAAGCGTTATGTTGTATGTTTTGACCGTGCTTATTTGGGGCTCGACTTGGTTGGCGATTGAGTTTCAGCTTGGGGATGTGCCAGCACCGGTGTCTTTAGCCTATCGCTTCGCTATCGCCGCTTTTGTTATGTGGTGCTACTGCGTGTTTAAAGGTATGAATATGCGGTTTTCAAAGACAGATCATGGCTTTTTTATGGTGCTGGCCTTGTGCAATTTTGGTCTGAATTATTTAGTCTTATATTGGGCGCAAAATTACCTCACCTCAGCCATGGCTTCTATTGCATTTTCAACCCTGCTTCTGATGAATATAATTAATACGCGTCTGTTCTTTGGCCGTCGCATCGCTAATCGGATATATATTGGAGCCTTGCTTGGCGTCGTTGGTTTAGGAGCATTGTTTTGGCCAGACATGAAAGACCTCGATTTTACCAGTGATGCCATGCTTGGGTTGGGCCTTGCACTTGGCGGCACCTTTTTAGCATCATTGGGGAACATGGCCAGTGTGCGCAATTCATCCCATCAGGTCGGTGTGATGCAAGGTAACGCATGGGGGATGTTGTACGGTGCGGTGGCACTCGTTTGTGTGGTGTTGCTCAGTGACGCTCAATTTACTTTTTCTACAGAACTTAGCTACGTTATCTCACTGCTTTATCTCTCGTTATTTGGCACAGTGATTGCCTTTGCGTGCTACTTTTTATTATTGCGTGACATTGGTCCTGAAAAAGCCAGTTATTCCATCGTTTTATTTCCAATTGTGGCTGTGCTCTTGAGTACTGTTTTCGAAGATTTCGTATGGCACGCTAACACGGTATTTGGATTTGTATTAGTACTAGTAGGAAATGCCATTGTACTCACGCCATTAGCAAAAGTTAGAAATTGGTTAGGGTAGTTCGTTAGGTGAGTTGGAGGTGATAAATTTGGCATCCGGCCGAAAGTGACCCAACGAAAGCGCGTTAATACAACGCGCTGCGTGTCGAAACAATTTAGTAAAGGTTGAGCGCTTCACTAAGCCGTGTGATTAAATCGAATGGCGATCAAAACCCCAAACACACTTAACAGCCATGCCCCAAGGTCACCAGAATAACGATAGGGTGTGGTCCCAGTGACTTTTTGTACTTCATCATTTAACACGCCGGTCTCGAACTGAGGTAATCGGCTTTGTACCTCGCCGTTTGCGTTGATAAACGCAGTAATACCGTTGTTCGTTGAACGTAGTACTGGCAAGCCGAATTCCTTTGCACGGACCTGTGCAATTTCTAAATGTTGCGCAGGGCCGTGGGAATGACCGAACCATGCATCGTTACTGACAGTAATAATGAAGTCAGTATCGGCGTAGAGATTTTGTCGGATTTGCCCAGGAAACGCGATTTCAAAACACAGTGCAGGCGCAAAATGATAGCCATTGGCCATTAAATTCGCTTGTTGATAATCGCCACGGGTGAATGACGACATGGGTAGATCAAATATGGGCGCTAAGCCTCGCAACCAATCTTCCATTGGAATGAATTCACCTATGGGTAATAGGTGGTGTTTATCGAACCGATTAGATTGAGGATAATGATAATGCCCGTCGCTATCCGTAGCCTCCTTGAGGCCGACAGCAATAATGCTGTTGTACGCTTGACGCGTTTCAAAATTGTAGTTAACGATGCCAGTAAGCAAACCTACGCGATGCTCTGCGGCCTCTTGATCGAGTTGCATCAGGTAATCCACCGCTATCGGCTCAAGTTGCGGTATCGCAGCTTCAGGCCAAATAATGACTTGGTTGTCCCAATGCGCTTCTGTTAGCTCAAGATATTTCTGCATAGTAGGCCAGTCTTGCTCTGGTGCCCAACGTATATCTTGGGCTATGTTACCTTGCACCATGGCTATTTTAACTGGCTTATCAACAGAGGAGACCCAATTATATTGGTTCAACGTCCAGCCACTGAGGTACACGAACATCGCCAACACGACAGGCGCCATGTAACGCTTATTCATAAACCACACAGCAGATGCAGCACAAAGCGCCATGAGTAAAGCGGCAACACCAAACTCGCCTATTACAGGGATCCAACCTGCCAAAGGACTTGATATCTGGCTATAGCCGATGGAAAGCCACGGAAAACCAGTTAAAAATATGCCTCTTGCCCATTCGCACAGCAACCAAACGAAAGGCAGCGCAAGGCCCCATACTGCAGGCGTAAAATATCGCTTGGCTAATTTGCTGAATAGCATGGGATACAGGGCTAAATAACTGCACAGTAATACCATTAAGCCAATTGAACCTGCCAGAGGCAAGCCACCGAAATCGGCGATGCTCACATGTACCCAACTGATACCTACGCCAAACCAGCCTAAACCAAAACTAAAGCCTAATTTGGTTGCTTGCTCTGGACGGGCTTTGTATAAGACACATAGGTATGCCGTGAGGGCGATGGGCATCACTGCCCAATACGAGAAAGGAGCGTAGCTTAGGGTTAAGCTCGCTCCAAGTAATAATGATAAAATGTATAGCATGCGCGTTATGGCACCTAATCTTCGCTGTGGGGAAGGGTAACCTTTAATTGAATAAGGCGTCTGGAGTCAGAGTTGGTAACCGTAAAAACGAAACCATTGATGCTGACTTTCTCGTCGCGCATGGGCATATGACCAAACGCTTTTAGCACAATCCCACCTATGGTATCGGCCTCTTCTTCGTCAAAATCAGTTTTAAAGAACTCGTTGAAATCTTCTAATTCTGTAAGCGCTTTGACTGAATAAGTGTGTTTGTTTAAGGCACGTATATTATCGGTATTGGTTTCTTCAGCGTCATGTTCATCTTCAATTTCACCGACGATCAGCTCGAGAATATCCTCGATAGTCACTAAACCTGAAACACCGCCGTATTCATCCACTACAATGGCCATATGAAAGCGCTTTTGTTGGAACTCTTTCAGTAGCACATCAACCCGTTTACTTTCAGGCACGATCACTGCGGGGCGAAGTACCTGCTTGAGCTCAAACTCTTTGCCCGGAAGAAATGCGTATTTTAGTAAATCTTTAGCGAGGATGATCCCTTCTATATGATCTTTGTCTTCGCTGATGACAGGAAAACGGGAGTGCGCCGAATCTAGCATGATCGGTAAAAATTTATCTACAGTCTCAGTAATATCAATAGTGGTCAT
Organism: Paraglaciecola sp. T6c; assembly: GCF_000014225.1. Classification (NCBI taxonomy): domain Bacteria; kingdom Pseudomonadati; phylum Pseudomonadota; class Gammaproteobacteria; order Alteromonadales; family Alteromonadaceae; genus Paraglaciecola; species Paraglaciecola sp. T6c. The sequence goes on along the minus strand of NC_008228.1, from coordinate 2,667,358 downwards.
TTGAGCACGAGGGATCATGATCTCTCTAACACGCATCTCACTGACTTCCATGACGCCTTCGATCATCTCGCGAGTTTCTTGATTGATGACTTCTCGTTGTTCTGCATCAGTGATGACAGAGAAGAGTTCGTCTTTGCTTTTCGGTTCTCCCGTGAATGATTGGACTATTTTATCCAACCAACCTTTGTTGGCAGAACCGCTAGTAGAGGGGGGGTTATCTTCGCTCATGATCTCGTTAAATTATGGTTTGAGTGGCTATCATCATTGATCTTGGTAAGGGTCGTCAATCGAAAACTGTTTAAGTATATCAACCTCTAACGCTTCCATCTCTTTTGCTTCATCATCGTTAATGTGGTCAAAGCCCAATAAATGCAAGGCTCCGTGAACGATCATATGCGCCCAATGATGGTGTAATTTTTTGTGTTGTTCGTCGGCTTCGTGCGCTACAACATCGGCGCAAACGACTAAATCACCCAATAGGTTTAAGCTTAAACCCGGTGGCGCTTCAAAAGGAAAAGATAACACATTAGTCGGTTTGTCTTTCCCTCTGTAGGTAAGATTCAGTTCTTGGCTTTCTTGTGTCTCAACGATCCGCACGGTAAGTTCATGCTCCGACAATTGTTGATGTGCAAGAACCGCATTCAACCAGCGCTGAAAGTCATCAGCGCTGGGTAAATTGGCAGCATCACTGGCAACTTGCAGATCAACAATTGCACTCATGAATTGTCGCTTTGTTGCTGAGTATGTTCTGCTTTCTTTTGAAGACGAATACGTTCTTGCTGTGTTTCGTAGTCTTCGTAGGCCATAACGATTCGGGCAACCACAGGGTGGCGCACTACATCGTTGGCGTTAAAGAAGTTAAATGAAATATCGTTAACGTCCTTTAATACTTCGATGGCGTGACGAAGACCTGAGCGCATTCCTCGTGGTAAATCGACTTGAGTAATGTCCCCCGTGATCACCGCTTTAGAATTAAAACCAATACGCGTTAAAAACATCTTCATTTGTTCTACGGTCGTGTTTTGGCTTTCATCTAGAATAATGAAAGCATCGTTAAGTGTGCGCCCACGCATATAAGCTAAGGGGGCTACCTCAATAACATTACGTTCAATCAATTTTTCGACTTTTTCAAAACCAAGCATTTCAAACAAGGCATCATAAAGCGGGCGCAGGTAAGGGTCGACTTTTTGGGATAAATCACCAGGTAAGAAGCCTAGCTTTTCGCCGGCTTCCACCGCAGGACGAGTGAGCAGAATACGGCGGATCTCTTGACGCTCTAAAGCATCGACTGCTGCGGCAACCGCGAGATAGGTTTTACCGGTTCCGGCAGGTCCAATACCAAAGCTGATATCGTGGGTTAAGATATCCGATACGTATTTCGACTGGTTTGGATTGCGCGGTTTAATCACACCCCGTTTGGTTTTGATATGTACTTCTTTGCCGTAATGGCCTGCTTCTGCGCGCTCGAGACATTTAGCCTCTTGGATCGCGAGGTGAACCTGATCAGATTCTAAATCAGGGATTTCGCCGCGCACAGGCTGAGTTTCAATATACAACAGCTTAAGTAACTGGGCTGCACCACTGGATTGTAGTGGTTGGCCTGTTACTTTAAATTCATTACTGCGATAGGTAATTTCTACCCCTAGGCGGCGTTCAATTTGTTTAATATTGTCATCAAACGGTCCACATAAACTGGCCAAACGTTTTAAGTCAGATGGCTCTAACACGATTTCATTACTGGTAAGTTTGCTCAATCGGTATCTCTCGGTTATTTAATGTTTATCAATGTGCTGGCACAAACTGAGCGACGCCTAAGGCATCGGTTTTATTTGTTTGCTTGGCCAATATGGCCTGAGGCGCCACATTGATACGTAAATTCATGTCGGCTTCTTTGCGTAGAACATCTCCGCGCAATGAGTTGGCAAACACATCTGTGATTTTTACATCTACAAAGCCGCCAATCATATCCGGAGTGCCTTCAAAGTTAACCACTCGGTTGTTTTCAGTACGCCCAGAAAGCTCCATCGGATTCTTTTTAGATGGGCCTTCTACTAATACTCGTTGTTCACTGTCAATCATATTCCGAGCAATGCGCAACGCTTGCTGGGTGATGCGATTTTGCAATAGCTGTAAACGCTCTTTTTTCGTTGTTTCAGATACATCGTCGGGTAAATCTGCTGCCGGCGTACCCGGACGCGCACTGTAAATAAAGCTAAAGCTCAAATCGAAATCCATTGCTTGAATCAAATCCATTGTCGCTTCAAAATCATCGTCAGTTTCACCTGGAAAGCCGATGATAAAGTCTGATGACATACTTAAGTTAGGACGAATCTTCCTAAGCTTACGAATTTTCGACTTGTACTCTATTGCAGTATGGCCTCGCTTCATTAAATTCAAGACACGATCTGAGCCTGACTGTACAGGCAGGTGTAAATGATCAACTAATTCAGGAATGGTCGCGTAAGCATCAATGATATCGTCAGTGAACTCAACGGGATGTGATGTGGTGTAACGAATACGGTCAATACCATCGATTGAGGCAACCATTTCTAGTAACTCAGCAAAGGTACAAATCGCGCCATCATGATGTGGGCCACGAAACGCATTCACGTTTTGACCTAACAAATTGACTTCACGTACACCTTGTTCTGCTAGCTGTGCGACTTCAAGTAATACATCATCGACTGGACGACTGACTTCTTCGCCCCGGGTATAAGGTACCACGCAGAAAGTACAATATTTTGAGCAACCTTCCATAATAGAAACAAAGGCCGTCGGGCCTTCCGCTTTGGGTTCTGGCAAGCGGTCAAACTTTTCTATCTCAGGGAAGCTAATATCAATAACGGAGGAGCTACCACCTTTGATCTGATTTATCATTTCTGGCAAACGGTGCAGCGTTTGCGGACCAAACACTAAATCTACAAATGGCGCACGTTGACGAATCACCTGACCTTCTTGCGATGCCACGCAGCCACCAACACCAATGATCAATTCAGGCTTATCTTGTTTGAGGTTTTTCCAGCGTCCCAATTGATGAAACACTTTCTCTTGGGCTTTTTCGCGGATAGAACACGTATTGAGTAAAATGATGTCGGCTTCTTCCGCGGTGTCAGCAACTTGATATCCATGGGTTGAATCCAATAAGTCAGCCATCTTCTGCGAGTCATACTCGTTCATCTGACAGCCCCAAGTTTTAATAAAAAGTTTTTTAGTCATAACGCCGTGTACTTACCTTTGATGTGAAATCTTTGCTCATAGAAAAGCAATGCAATCTGTTAATGCTCTTGATTGGGAACAACCTAAGGAGGTTAGTCGAAAAAATGGAGCAAAATCGAACCGCGTATTTTACGGGTTATTGTGACGCTAGGCTAGTTTTATCCTGTTGGAATGACACAAAATTAGGCAGAATTTAGAGCCTTGTAAACGAATTGCTACGTATCGAGTGGTTTACTGGCCATCAGCGACGAAACAAAGCTGATATATTAGTGAATAATTATGCATTTAGCCTAAGCCAATGAAGCTGTTAACAGCAATAAGTATTCTATTTGTATCAATATCAATTAGGATGGGTTCTCCCTACTTACGCTCTATCCAAGCGTATACAGCCTTGCTATTCTTGCGCCCTAGAATATTTCAAAGGCGTAATTCATGAACAATTTACACAATATTGCTGTTGGTGACATTCAGGTTGCTAACGACAAACCTTTCGTACTGTTTGGGGGGATGAATGTTTTAGAATCCCGAGATATGGCCATGCGCATTGCTGAACACTACAAAGAAATTACCAGCAAACTTGGGATCCCATATGTTTTCAAAGCCTCGTTTGATAAAGCCAACCGCTCATCGGTGAATTCATATCGCGGGCCGGGTATGGATGAGGGATTAGAAATTTTTGCAGAAATCAAAGCGACCTTTGATGTGCCACTAATAACCGATGTACATGAACCTGCTCAAGCAGCCCCAGTCGCTGAGGTGGTTGACGTTATTCAATTACCCGCATTTTTAGCACGTCAAACAGATTTGGTAGTCGCTATGGCTAAAACGAATGCCATCATCAACGTGAAAAAGCCACAGTTTTTAGCCCCACATGAAATGCGCCATATCATTACTAAATTTATGGAAGCCGGAAATGACAAAATAATTTTGTGCGAACGAGGCTCTAGTTTCGGTTACAACAATCTGGTTGTCGATATGCTAGGTATGGATGAAATGAAGCAATATGCTCCTGTCATTTTTGATGCCACGCATGCATTGCAAAAGCCTGGGGGCAGAACGGATTCCGCTGATGGACGACGAGCACAAGCAGCACAGTTGGCAAGAAGTGGTATGGCGTTAGGATTAGCTGGGTTGTTTATAGAAGCACACCCGAACCCAAATGAAGCGAAATGTGATGGTCCATGTGCGTTATCATTAGACAAGTTAGAACCGTATTTACAGCAAATGTTAGCGTTAGATGACTTGGTAAAAGGTTTCGCACCTTTAGACACCAGCGCAAATTAAGTCCTGCATAACGTTTTACTTACACAACATAAGAACTGATACAACACGACTGAGCTGAGAGGTTTTGAGCATACAGCGCAACCTGTATGCTCAGAACGTCTAGATAAAAATGCGTTAATGCTTTAAATGGATAACGCTTTACTATTCGGCCAAGGTAGCGGTTTGCGGCGCATTTCCGCCACGTTTGTCATTTGTAAGTGCAACGTCTTGTTGGCTATTGCTGAGACTTTTTTCAAGGCCAGCAACGATAACGTGTAGTGCTGGTGAACTGTCATTATTACTCATATCAGCTAACATGGATTCTAAACTCGCTTCGATTTGCTCTGTTACGTACATTGACGTTAAATCAAATTCTTGAGCGAAAGATTGTTGACTGAATACTAATGCAAATAAACTGCTTAAAATTAAATTTTTACGATTTTTCATCATTATCACCTAAAGTATATTAATGTTTAATGTAAACATATTTACTTATTTGTTAAATAAATACGCATTATGTTAACCCTTGTTTTAAAAGGGCTTTTACCTTTGACGGTTCGAATAATATACAATTTATGTTGATGATAAAAACGACAATAAGTATCGCGATGGATTAGAAAAACTAATAATGCTAGACTTTATTCAAATCTTATTCTTGTTGATGTTATGAACCGCAGACTGCCCCCACTTAACGCTCTTAAAGCCTTCGAAGCCGCAGCGCGTCATTTGAGCTTTACCCGCGCTGCTGAAGAACTCTTTGTGACACAAGCGGCTGTCAGTCATCAGATTAAATCCCTCGAAGAATTTCTATCCATGAAACTCTTTATGCGTAAAAACCGCTCTTTGTTACTCACTGAGGAAGGTCAAAGTTATTACTTAGATCTCAAAGATATTTTTCAAGCGTTACAAGAAGCGACTCAGCGGCTACTCGCCCGAGGAGAAAAGGGCGCGATCACGGTCGCTCTGCCGCCAAGTTTCGCCATTCAGTGGCTCGTTCCGCGTCTGAATCAGTTTAGCCAGTCTAACCCTGATATCGATATTAGGATCAAAGCGGTGGATTTTGACGAGGGTTTTTTAACAGATGATGTGGATGTGGCCATTTACTATGGTCGTGGCAAATGGCCAAATGTATATGCTCAGAAACTGCACACTGAATATTTAACGCCAGTATGTTCACCGCTGTTGTTCCAAGGTCAAAAGCCGCTTGAAAAATTAGAAGATTTGAAACATCACCTATTGCTACACGATTCATCAAGAGAAGCGTGGAAAAACTGGATCAAGCACTTTCGCATCCCAGGTATCAACGTAAACCAAGGGGCCATATTCAGTCACTCCATGTTAGTACTGCAAGCCGCCGCATTGGGGCAAGGTATTGCACTAGGGCACAGCGTTTTAGCGCGGCCTGAAATTGAATCAGGTCGATTAGTGTGTCCTTTTGATGAGAGACTCATCGCCACCAATGCGTACTATGCAGTATGTCACCAGTCTCAAGCTGAACTTGGCAAGATAGTCGCATTCTTACAGTGGCTGCAAAGCCAAGTAGAAGACGAACAGGAAGATGATGATTTTAACCAATAAAGCACAGGATCCGATTGCTCATTTAATACTTGCTCATGGTGCAGGGGCAGGTATGCACAGTGCGTTTATGGCGCGAGTTGCTGAATTGTTCGCCCAGCGAGGCGTCACGGTAACTCGATTCGATTTCGAGTATATGCAAAAAGCTGGTGAGTTAAACCGCAGGCAGCCGCCAGATAGAATGCCTAAGCTTCAGGCATACTTTAGCTATATTATCGCCGAGTTAGACGCTAGCTTACCGCTTTTTATTGGCGGCAAGTCAATGGGAGGACGAGTGGCGACCATGTTGTTGGATGAATCAGATGCCATGGGAGGGATATGTTTTGGTTACCCATTTCATCCGCCAGGTAAATTGGACAAACTAAGAACAGAGCACTTAGCCATATTAAACAAGCCACTCTTGGTGGTACAGGGAAGTCGCGATACATTTGGCACCCAAGAAGAAATGGCAACATATGATTTACCTAGCACCATTCAAACGTATTTTTTGCCTGATGGCGATCACAGCTTGAAACCACGCAAGCGCTCAGGTTATACCGAAGAGGCGCACATTATTGCTGGCGTCGACGCAGGTGTTGAATTTATTCGCCAGCTTGTAACCAGTGAATGAGATCTCGGATAAGTTCAACAACAAATATACTGGGTTATCATCGCAGATATTTATCACGCGCCGGTGCTAGATGACCTCGTCGCGAATATAAGGAACGCAAAATGAAGATTTATCTCATCGTAGGCACCGCGAGTGCGATGCTTGCGGTTATACTGGGGGCATTCGCCGCCCACGGATTAAAAAACCAACTGTCTGAGAGCCTGATTGGGGTCTTTCAAACGGGCGTTCAGTATCAAATGTACCATAGCCTAGGGCTTATTTTATTGGTACTTACGGCTCAGTTGATGCCGAGTCCGCAGCTAGTGTGGTCAGCGGGTTTTATGAGCGCAGGCATAGTGTTATTCAGTGGTAGTTTATATTTATTGGCCATCACAGGGATTAAATGGTTTGGACCAGTCACGCCGTTAGGGGGGCTGTGCTTTATCATCGCGTGGGCGTTATTCATTTATGCAGCAGTTAAAGGGTTAAAATAGATAATGGCAGGATTAGCATTATATTGTCGTACCGGCTTTGAGAAAGACTTAGCCAATGAAGTGGTTGAAAAATGTGCTGAGCTTAATGTGTACGGCTACCCAGAGCTAAAAACAAATAGCGGCTTGGTATTGTTTCAATGCTACCAAGCAGAGGACGCAGACAAATTAGCTAAAACATTACCTTTAACTACATTAATATTCGCCCGTCAGCTCTTTGCGTTTAGCGAACGATGTGAGCAACTCGATACCAGTGATAGGATCGGCCCAATTCTAAATGGTTGTATTGAATTTCCTGAATGTGGCGAATTACGCGTTGAACATGCAGACAGCACACAAGGGCGCGAGATTTCAAAATTTTGCCGAAAAATAAGTGTGCCGCTGCGCCAAGCGCTCAGGGGAAAACGCATTTTAACGCCGCTGGAGCGCAGTAATCTACCTGTCTGCCATGTGTATTTTGAAGACAGCACCACCGCTATTGTGGGTTATTCTTATCCTGCTAATAACTCGTCCTATCCGTTGGGCATTTTACGCTTGAAGTTTCCCAATGAAGCGCCTAGTCGCTCCACATTGAAACTGGACGAAGCATTTCAATTATTTATTCCCAAAAAAGAACAGGCAAAACGTTTATCGGGTGGCTTACATGCCGTTGATTTAGGTGCCTGTCCAGGCGGCTGGACTTACCAACTGGTGAAACGCGGCATGTTTGTTGAAGCAGTGGACAACGGTGCCATGGACGAAGCACTTATGGCGACAGGGCAGGTACGCTATTGTCCAGAAGACGGTTTCAAATTTCAGCCAAGAAAAAACAATGTGTATTGGTTGGTGTGTGACATGATTGAGCAACCTCAGCGCGTGGCGAAACTAATGGCCACTTGGATAGCCACTAAGCGTTGCCAAGAAACCGTATTTAATCTCAAATTGCCGATGAAAAAGCGTTATGAATCCGTTAAAGAAGCATTGCAAATCATCGATCAGTGTATTGATCAACATCGCGCAGGGCCGTATGATCTGAAAGTTAAACACCTTTATCATGACCGTGAAGAGGTAACTGTTCACATGCGATTAAACACATAATAGGTCGTGAGCATTTTTCAGTTAGTAACATTAAAGCAATATAAAACAAAAGCTTATAAGTAGTGCACAAAGCGATTATATATTCGTTAATATAAATTAAACCGTGCGAAGGTGTAAGCGATCAGTATAATAATGAACAGAACATAGACAGTAGTGACCATAAATGAAGAACATTGAAATAGAAGATGATTTGTACGCATATATAGCGTCTCAGACACAACACATTGGTGAGACGGCCTCAGATATTCTGCGTCGGTTGGTTATGCCAGAAAACACAGTAGTGAAAACGGTTGTGGCTGCTAAACCAAGCGCAACAACGAAAAAACCAGTAGGTGATGTTTTTAGTCAGATAACCACTGACGAATTAAGTGAATATCCGAAAATGGTTGAGCGATTCTTAAAGATTTTATCGGTACTTGAGAGCATGCATGGTGCTCAGTTCGATGAAGTACTCACACTCAGTGGCAGAAATCGCGTGTACTTTGCTAAAGACAAAGAGACGTTGTTGCAAGCCAGTAGTGTGACAAACCCAAAGCAGATCGGAGAATCTACGTTTTGGGTTATGACCAACAATAACACGGCTAAGAAAGCGTCATTAATTAAGGAAGTAGCAGAAGTACTAGGCTACAACGCGAACGATGGACAACGTCTTGCCGCATTATTTGCCCCGGAATTATATGAAGACTAACTGAAGGATCTACATGGCTATTCACTCAGAAGCAGGTAAACCAGCGTCACAAGCGCAACTTGTAAACGTTGCGCAATTAATTAGTGCCTATTACAGCAATAAACCTGATAAAAGTGACATCAGTCAAGGTGTTACTTTTGGTACATCAGGGCATCGCGGAAGTGCGTTTAAAAACACCTTCACTGATACTCACATTGCAGCGATTAGTCAGGCATTAGCAGAATATCGACAAGCCAATAGTATTACAGGTCCCATGTATGTGGGGATGGATACACATGCGCTTTCTGAAGCTGCTTTTACCACTGCCATAGAAGTACTCGCAGCAAACGGGGTCAAGCTGGTTGTTCAGCAAGACCGAGGCTATACGCCAACGCCCGTGATAAGCCATGCAATTCTTGATTATAATGAGGGCAAAGAGTCCGGTTTAAGTGACGGTGTGGTCATTACACCTTCCCATAACCCACCCGAAGATGGGGGATTCAAATATAACCCTCCTCATGGTGGTCCTGCTGACAGTGATGTGACCAATCAAATTCAAGCCCGCGCTAATGAACTCATTCATAACGATCTTCTGGATGTGAAGCGCATGTCTTATCAGGCAGCTTATGACACCGGCCTAGTCGAAGAAGTTGATTTCTCTGATAACTATATCGAGCAGTTAGATCAAGTCATCGATATGAAAGCCATTGCACAAGCAGGGTTAACTCTGGGTACAGATCCCCTAGGCGGTGCAGGTTTACATTACTGGGATAAGATTGCTAAACGATACGATTTGAGCATCGAAGTGGTAAATCGAAAAGTCGATCATCAATTTGGTTTTATGCGCAGAGATAAAGATGGCAAGATACGGATGGACTGCTCCTCACCTTATGCAATGGCTGGCTTAATTGATCTTAAAGATCGTTTTGATTTAGCGTTTGGTAATGATCCCGATTTCGATCGTCACGGTATAGTGACAAAAACCAATGGCTTGATGAATCCTAATCATTATCTGGCGGTTGCCATTGAGTATCTTTATGCTCATCGTCCGGATTGGCCCACAGGACTAAAGGTCGGTAAGACCTTGGTTTCAAGCAGTATGATTGACCGCGTCGCTCATGATGCCAATCTCACCGTGGCAGAAATGCCAGTCGGGTTTAAGTGGTTTGTTCAAGGTCTGCTGAAAAGTGAAATTGGTTTTGCTGGCGAGGAAAGTGCCGGCGGTATCTTTTTGCGTCGTAATGGTAAGCCATGGGCAACCGACAAAGACGGCATCATTTTATGTTTATTGGCTGCAGAAATTCTTGCTGTTACGGGCAAAGACCCAAGTGAACATTACCAAGCTTTCACCAAAAAATTCGGTGCACCTTTATATACGCGTATTGATGTTGCTGCGACTCACGCACAGAAACAGGCGTTAAGCAAAGCGGACAAAAATGCAATTACGTCCACTGAATTAGCTGGTGAACCAATTGTGTCCATTCAAACCCATGCATCGGGGAATAACGCCGCGATCGGCGGGGTGAAAGTGGCGACTGAAAATGGTTGGTTTGCTGCACGACCTTCAGGCACTGAAGAAATTTATAAAATTTACGCAGAAAGCTTTAATGGTGAAAAACATTTACAGCTTTTGATCAAAGAAGCACAAAATCTGGTGGCGCGTATATTTGTAAGCGTGAAGTAGCGACATTTTTTCATTCTCGCAATCACATGTGATATCTATGTAAAAAGAAAGTGTATTTAATGTGATGGTAAATTCTAAGTTAAGGCGGTTGAATACGTATTCAACCGCCTTTTTTGTTTTGTTAACCTATTTTTAACAGATTTATTTGAGTATTCCTGCTAAAACTAGTCTCAGTTTATTTTTGTAATTTAATTACGGTTTATGTCCTTAGGATGTTAACTGAATTTTAACAAATACCACTGAGGTAGAGAAATGACCACCAAAACCACCAAACGAGCAACCAAGAAGGTTGCTTCATCAAGCAAAACGATGATGAATAAGGCTGAACTCAAGGCATCGATTGTAAAACACTTACACTGCTCTTTAGGTACAGATGAAAACAAAGCAAACAATCACGCTTGGTGGAAGGCGACTTGTGCCTCTGTGCAAGAACACGTTTTAGAAGGACTGCGTAAAACCCAAAAATCGCATTATTTAAATGATACCCGTGCCGTACATTACTTTTCGGCAGAGTTCTTAATGGGTCGTTTGACGTCTAACAACTTACACAATCTGGGGTTGTTCGAACAGACTGAAAAAGCGCTAAATGAATTAGGCGTGAATTTAACCGATATTATGGAAGAAGAGCCCGATATGGCATTGGGCAATGGTGGTCTAGGTCGCCTGGCTGCTTGTTTTATCGATTCACTGGCAACATTAGACTTACCTGCTGTGGGATACGGCTTACATTATGAGCACGGGCTATTTCGTCAAGAGATCCAAAATGGTGAACAGATTGAACGCCCTGACAGTTGGCGAGACTATGGCAATCCGTGGGAGATTTGCCGACCTGAATCGATACAAGATATTCCATTATTTGGCTACGTAGAAACTAAATACGGTGAGAATGGGCGCATTAGTAAAGAGTGGCATCCTGGTCATATTGTTAAAGGTTTACCTTGGGATATTCCAGTGGTGGGGTACGGTGGTAAAACCGTAAACGTTTTGCGCTTATGGCAAAGCCAATCCTCAGACTACTTCAACTGGGATGTTTTTAATGCCGGAGGTTACGTGGATGCTCAAACAGAAAACGTCCAAGCGGAAACCATTTCAAAAGTACTTTATCCAAATGACGAAACCCAAGCGGGCAAAGATTTACGTCTTATCCAGCAGTACTTTTTTAGTGCATGCTCCCTAAAAGACATTATCCGCAGATATAAACGGGCCCATGGCGATGACTGGAGCCGTTTCTCTGATCAAGTGGTTATCCAATTAAACGATACCCATCCTGCTGTTGCTATCCCAGAGTTGATGAGAATATTAATCGACCGTGCTGAACTTGATTGGGACTATGCATGGAGTATCTGTAGTAAAACGTTTGCCTACACCAACCATACCTTGTTGCCTGAAGCATTAGAAAAGTGGCCTGCTCGTATGTTTGAAAGGATATTGCCTCGCCATTTGGAAATTATTTATGAAATTAACCGTCGCTTCATGGACGAAGTGGAAGCGGTTTGGCCAGGTAATAATGAGATCAAGCGTAAACTGTCTATTATCGAAGAGGGGCCAGACAAAATGGTACGCATGGGGAATTTGTCAGTCATTGGCTCTTTCGCCGTTAACGGGGTAGCAGAAATCCATTCGGAGCTGGTTAAGAAAGATTTATTCCCTGAATTTAATCATATGTGGCCAGGTAAACTCACCAATGTGACAAACGGCATCACACCGCGTCGTTGGTTGAAGGCGTGTAATCCTGCATTGTCACAGTTAATTGACGGTAAGATTGGTCAGGATTGGCCCTTAAATTTAGATAAACTGAAAGGTTTAGCCGAATTTGCCGATGACGCTAAGTTTCAAAAGCAGTTCATGAAAATCAAGCGTGATAATAAAGTGCAACTGGCGAACGAAGTGTTGGCGTTGACAGGTATTGAGATTAACCCAGATGCGATATTTGATGTACAGATTAAACGTCTTCACGAGTATAAGCGTCAACATTTAAACCTGTTGTATATCATGGCGTTGTATCGTCGTCTATTAGAGAACCCTGACTATGACATGCATCCTCGCGTTTTCTTGTTCGGTGCCAAAGCAGCACCTGGTTACAAGCTTGCTAAAGACATCATCTTCGCTATTAACAAAGTGGCAGAAAAAATCAACAATGACGCACGGGTTAATCACAAATTGAAAGTGGTATTTTTGCCTAACTACCGCGTGAGTTTGGCTGAGAAGATGATCCCTGCTGCAGATATTTCGGAACAGATATCCACCGCAGGTAAAGAAGCTTCTGGTACAGGCAACATGAAACTGTCCTTAAATGGTGCTCTCACGGTGGGGACGTTAGACGGGGCAAACATTGAAATAGCCGAAGAAGTCGGAGATGAAAATATATTCATCTTTGGCCTGACAGTAGCCGAAGTAGAAGCGTTAGATAAGAAGGGCTATAACCCGTTTGATTATTATGATAATAATCGCGAGTTAAAAGCAGTACTTGATTGGTTAGACAGCGATTACTTTACACCAGGTAAGCCCGGAGCGCTTTCTTCATTAAAACGCAGTATGTTGGAAGGGGGAGATCACTATAAGGTACTGGCTGATTTTACGTCCTATTGCGAAGCACAATCTCTTGCTGATAATGCGTACAAAGAGCCACAAAGATGGGCCAAAATGGCGATACTCAATACGGCGCACATGGGGAAATTCACTTCTGACCGCTCAATCAAAGACTATGTTGAGCGCATTTGGAAGCTTAATCCTTGCAAAGTTGAGTAGTATTTATGCATTGTAACTTTAGCAGCCTAATGGCTTTCACCCCAGCCATTTTCCTGTAGACTATTACCCTATATGCAAGGCGCTAACTATGGTTAGCGCCTTGTTTTTCCTAATCAAAATAGACACACAGTGTCAGAAGTATTTGGGGTTTATCTATTTGCATGAAGCCTGTTCATGATTCATTGCGAACAATACCGAATCGTCACGTCTTCTTAAGACAAATAGACGATATGCTAAAAAGCCATCCTCATCATTCGATGCTTTTGATTGATGTGGTACGTTTTTCAGATGTCAGTAGCAGCTTTGGTTATGAATTAGGTGACGAGTTGTTGCTCAACATTGCCAATAGAATTTGCTATTTGTTTGATGGCCATGGTGCTCACTTAGGGCGTATCAGTGGCGACATCTTCGGTTTAGTCATTCCAGGTAAATTCAGCCAAGTCCAACTTCAACGCTTTTATATTCACTTAATTGAACATTTTAAAACCCCAATTGGGGTAGGTGATCATTCATTTATTGCTGATTTTAACGTGGGTGCGGTCTCTAACGAAGAATCCGCCATCGCGGCTAGTCAATTTTTTACCCGAGTTGAAGCAGCACTAAAGCAAGCTAAACAAAATCGCTACGATAATTTTTGTTATATGAGCCTTATCGATAAGCCAAATAATAGCCGTTCGATAACATTAAAAGCTGATTTGAAACGCGCTTTGTCAAGAGATGAACTTGAGATATATTTCCAACCTAAGGTGAACCTGCGCACATTACAAATTGTTGGTGCTGAATGCTTGTTACGCTGGAATCATCCGCTGGATGGTGTGCTGTTTCCGGGCGCGTTAATTGAAGCTGCTGAGTCATACAATATGATGAACGAGATGGGCTACTGGGTTTTGGAAGCCGCCTTTAAAGGGGCAAAAGAACTGAGTAAGGCCAATATACATCTAAAGCTTTCGGTGAATATGTCACCAACCCAGTTGTACGATCCAAACTTTGTCGACCAGCTTGCTGACTTTGCGCTAATATACGCGGTTAACTTAAGTCAGATTGAGATTGAGCTAACGGAAGACGTGGCGTTATCAAATTCGTTTGTTGTAACCTCTCAGTTGACGCGTATACGAGCGCTGGGGGTATCTGTTGCGATTGATGATTTTGGTAAGGGCTATTCGAATTTAGCGTATATGCGTAATATTGAACTTGATACTATAAAAGTCGATAAAACGTTTGTGATGGAATTAGCTGAAAATCCTATTAATCGTGCAGTAATAGAAGCCTCTAAATTGATCGCAACCGCAGCCAATTGCGAATTAGTCGCAGAGGGTATCGAAAATATTCACCAGCTACATGTGCTGCGTGAAATAGGTGTAGCTGAGGGGCAGGGCTTTCTATTTTCACGGGCAGTGCCATTGCAGGAATTTATCGGATTAACTCAACAAGACTTCATCGTAGGAGATTCCCATGCACGGTTAAGTCGTCTTGATAGTGCCTAGCCATTGGCATTCCAGATAACACTCTTCTTTGGACGCCAAAAGAATATTTTTTACACTGTAAACATCATTGTCGGCCAGTCAAAATTAAAGCGCAAAGGTAACGTATGCAAACTGTTAATACGCATAAACTCATTAGTCATTTACAACAGCAGGGACAGTTTTTAACGCTATCGCGTTGCTCTGGCGAATTAGTACAAAACCCTATTTCTTTCACACTTTATGAGCACACGCAGGTCAGTATTATCTCCCCTGGTATTATTTCATTTTCACCCAAAATAAAGAGTGACAAAGCCATTGTGCTATCGAGCGGGATCCACGGCAATGAGACAGCCCCTATTGAAATATGCGACCAATATGTCATAGATATTTTGACGGGTAAAATACGTGTTGCTCATCGGATATTGTTCATTTTTGGCAACTTGCCAGCAATGGATAGAGCCACCCGCTTTGTAGATGAAAACCTAAATCGCTTGTTCAGTCATGCTCATGCAAGTGAGTCGGTTGATCAAAACAGCTACGAATGTGCTCGCGCGAAAGAAATAGAAGAGGCGGTCGCTGAGTTTTACGGATCAGGGCACGGTGAGGAGTCGCGCTATCATTACGATCTTCATACGGCTATCCGCCCATCGAAAAATGAAAAGTTTGCTGTGTATCCCTTTTTACATGGCGAGAAGCACGACAAAGAGCAAATTAGTTTCTTGCTTGCTTGCGGCATCGATACCTTTCTACTCTCTGGTAGCCCTACAACCACTTTCAGCTATTATTCCAGTCGTCAATTTGGGGCTCATGCCTTTACGGTGGAACTAGGTAAGGTACAAGCGTTCGGTCAAAATGATATGTCTCGTTTCACCCAGGTTAACGACACCTTGAAACGCTTTATTTCCGGTCAACCATTGAACCTGAAATCGTTTAATGATCAAGATGTGTTGATTTACCAAGTAAATCAGGTGATCAATAAGCATGCGGAAGACTTTGAGTTGGACTTTTCAGACGATTTACCGAACTTTAGTGACTTTCCCAAGGGCACCTTATTGGCGCATGAAACAGGCAATGAATACCGCGCTGAGTTTGACGGTGAAGCGGTTGTTTTCCCTAACGCAAACGTGGCAATTGGCCAGCGTGCGATTTTAACCGTAATCCCCACTACGCTTGATTGATAGGTGCACCTCAATAAGATTGTATTTGTTACAAATACGAACGTAATTTCAGTACGTTATTAGAAAAAATTTTGCTAACGTTCAGTAGGTCAAATGGATTAACAAGGGACAATATAATGATTATGACTACCACCCCCAGTATTGAAGGCAAAAAAATCGAACGTTATTGCGGAATAGTTGTAGGGGAAGCTGTGATGGGGGCCAATGTGTTTCGCGATATATTCGCCGCCATTCGTGATGTTGTTGGTGGGCGCTCCGGTGCTTATGAAGATGAACTAACAAACGCTCGACAAATAGGATTTCGTGAGCTTGAAGCTGAGGCGCGCTCTATGGGCGCTAATGCTGTGGTAGGCATTGATATTGATTACGAAGTGGTAGGCAAGGGCGGTAGTATGTTGATGGTCAGCATCAGCGGCACGGCGGTGAGCTGCAGCGACCTTTAGTTCTGCGGCCTTAAGCAACTTGTGTTGGAAGTTGCTTAAGGTCCAATACGACTGACGTACTTAGGCTATCACTTTTTACCCCAATCATCGTCTTCGTCATCAAAATTTTTATTATTGTCTTTCGTTGGTTTAGGCAGTTTCTCATTTGCACTTTGTTGTAATAGCAATATATTGCCAATGATAAAACCCAATACGACCACAATGATGGCAACGACTATCCAAATATTCATTTAACCTCCTGATGCTCACGATCTGATATTCCTTTGTTTAGTATGTACCTGTGATAGATCATCGGCAATCGATTTAACACCTCAGCTTTGCCTTGGATATCCTGTTTATCGAGCAGTGCTTGAAGAGCTGGTAATGTCAGCAAGCTAAGCATGTTTTCAGCCACGGGACGGTAACTTAAATGCCAAGGCTCCACGGATACCCCACCGGTAAAATTCTGATATGGCATGTAAAAATCAAAATCAGCCGCATGCGTTACTAACCATTTATTCAGTGCTGAACAGGGACCACCCTCGCTGTATTCTTGCGGGATAAGTTGTAAGGTTTGACCGGCTCGAGCCATGGCGTACTTGTCATATACATCGAGATCGGTGCCCCAATGATGACGGCTTGCCCCTGGCAATGCTGACCAAGTGAGTATGGCGTGTAGCTTTTGTTCAGAGGTCAGTGTGGTTGCATCTAATGGTTCACCGGTCTTGGAATACAGGGGGCGTAATCCCCGCCATTTATTGTCCCAAATCAATTTTTGCCGGGCAAAGTCGCGATAACCGCTGGCGATATTGATGTAAATGTTGTCTTTTGCTGCACTTCGCTGCATGGCGCTAAAGGCAGAGAAAGTGTTAACTTCAAGGCGATGGCCATCTTGTGCCTCACACAAATGTGAGGCATCAAGACCTAAGGCATGCTCAACATTTATCAAGCCAATAGCCTTTGCAAAATCCCTTCATATATTTTCGCAAGTTGTGCAAGATCGTTAATATTCACATTTTCATCAATTTTATGAATAGTTGCGTTGATGGGCCCCAATTCAATGACTTGCGCACCAGTTGGAGCGATAAAGCGCCCATCGGATGTGCCGCCGGCCGTAGAAAGTTCTGTTTCCCGGCCCGTTACGTCTTTTATGGCGCTTTGTGTGGCTTCAACTAATTTTCCAGAATCGGTCAAGAAAGGTTGCCCATTGAATGTCCAGTCGATGTGGTAGTCGAAATCGTATTTATCGAGTATCGTCGTTACGCGCTCAATAAGTTGCTTGTCGGTGACTTCTGTTGAAAAGCGAAAGTTAAAACATGCCGATAAGTCACCAGGGATAACATTACCGGCGCCTGTGCCTGAATTGATGTTAGAGACTTGGAAGCTAGTAGGAGGGAAGGAGGCATTTCCACTGTCCCAATGGGTTTGCGCTAACTCAGCAAAAGCGGGTGCCGACAAGTGAATTGGATTTTTAGCTAAGTGAGGGTATGCAACGTGACCCTGCACGCCTTTCACTGTGATATCACCGGTGAGTGAACCCCGGCGACCATTTTTAACGACATCACCAATCAGCGTAGTACTGGAAGGCTCGCCAACGAGGCACCATGTCATTTTTTCATTGCGAGCTTCTAGGGTATCAATTACGCGAGTAGTGCCATTAATAAATGGACCCTCTTCGTCGCTGGTAATTAAAAATGCGATCGAACCTGAATGTTCAGGATGCTTGGTCACAAACGCTTTAGTGGCAACAAGCATCGCCGCTAGGCTGCCCTTCATGTCCGCAGCACCACGGCCGTACAACTGACCTTCATGCTGGGTGGCGGTAAAGGGTGGAAATGTCCACTTTTCAGCAGGGCCGCTGGGCACAACATCTGTGTGCCCAGCAAAACAAAATACGGGTCCGCCTGTGCCTTTTCGGGCCCACATGTTGGTTGTATCGTCAAACACCATAGATTCAATATCAAATCCTAACGGGGCCAGATACTCAGCCATTAATTGCTGACAACCGGCATCTTCAGGTGTGACTGACTGTCGATTGATTAATTCTTCTGTTAACGCAAGTACTTCACAACTCATTTGAATATCTCTAGGTATTGGGCGTCTTTAAATCCGACTACGTGATGATCTTGATGAATAAGTAATGGACGCTTTATCATGGCCGGTGCTTCATGCATTAACGCTAAAGCAGTTTCTCGATTTAGGTTCTCTTTCTGTTCGTCAGTCAATTGTCTAAACGTTGTACCGCGTTTGTTTAGTAGGGTTTCCCAGCCAACGATGGCTTCAATTTCTTCAAGCCATTTTGGCTCGATACCGTCTACTCTATAATCATGAAATGTGTATTCTATTTCGTTCGCAGTTAGCCATTTACGTGCTTTTTTTATCGTGTCGCAGTTCTTGATACCGTACATTTTCGTCATGAAATTACTCGTTACCCGCATTAATTAACTAGCCGCTCACTATAGCGAGACTGTGCGGGTAGGGTAAAGAGGAAACAGACAATTGGCGTGAATTGATTAATAGCAAGCACCATTACACGTGATTTCAGTGTATTTTGATATGCCGTAGAGAAAGCTGTTCACACAAATAATTCATAATATAAGTTTGGGCGAGCCTTTTAATTTTAGTTTTATACCACACATTAAAACGATGAACTTTTCAAAGCGCTTGTCCAATAGCATTTTAGCCAGTACTGCATTTGTATTGACTCTATGGTGTATAAAATCAGCTGAAATACTATTCTCGATTGATATGCACATGTTTGCAGTTTATCCCCAGACACTTAACGGAAGCCTTGGGATCATCACAGCGCCCCTCATTCACGGTTCGTTGGAACATATTTTTAGCAACAGCCTACCCTTGTTAGTGTTACTCACGGCGTTTTTTTATGGATACCCTAAAACACGCACTCGGGTGCTTATCAGCGTGTGGTTGCTGTCAGGAGTTGGTGTATGGTTCTTCGCGCGTGATGCTTATCATTTAGGCGCAAGCGGGGTGACCCACGGCATATTTTTTTATCTTTTAGTGGTTGGGATTTTACGTCGTGATAAATCGTCGGTCGCTATTATGATGATCGCATTTTTTATGTATGGCGGAATGACCATGAGCATCTTTCCCCGTGAGCCTGACATCTCGTTCGAGTATCATTTATTTGGTGGATTAGCCGGTGCTTTTGCAGGTCTACTTTGGAATAGATTAGACCCTAAACCTGCCGTGAAGCGTTATCCATGGGAGCATAGCAGCGATGAAGAAGACCCTATCATCAAAGATGAATGGCGTGTTGTGGTTAATTCAAGTGATCCAAGTGAAAACCTCAGCAACTTAAAAAATGATGACTTGAACACTGCTTTAGATAAAGGTGGAGAAAAGGTAGAAAAGAGCACTTCATCTCATTCAATAATTATGACGCGTAAAGAGTAACTCTACACTTATTAAGGGTTTCCACGGTTACGCGTAGCTGTTGACGCACTTTTTTGAGCATAAAGTTAACGCAAATGACATTCCAATCAATCAGCTAAATAGATAGTTACTCATTGTTTTAATTCGTGGTCTTTTCTTGAAGCACGTAAGATAAAAATCTGTGCATATGCCAAGTAACCCCAAACAAGTGAGATCAAAAGATATGGATTTTAACTACTATTTTCGCGTCCGTTACGGTGAGTGTGATGCACAAAGCGTGGTATTTAATGCACGCTACGCAGACTATGTTGACATCACAATGACCGAATTTTTTCGAGCATTTTATGGTGGTTTCGATAATCTATTAAGCCAAGGGTACGAAACCCAAGTGGTAAACCTCAATATTAGTTGGCAATCTTCAGCGCGCTTTGATGATGTTATTGCAGCCTCTGTGAGTGTCATGAAGGTCGGGAATACGTCTTTTACCTGCGAAGTAAACCTAGTGCATCAAAGTAGTGGTAGAGCAATCGCCAATGCACAAATTACCTATGTTTGCGTTGATGCGACTACGTTTATCAAAAAGGCTGTTCCGCAAAGCTTACGCAGTGGGCTATTAGATCAAAAACAATTGCCTGCTATTAACCACGCAGGTGAGATTCAAGGAGCGTAGTTTCGCTTTTTTTCTTCTAGATTATACTTTAGTAGCATACTCAGTTAGTCGATATACTTTTATAGTGTTACTACATCAGTTGCTGCTAAGCACAAGCATAAGAGGCTGGTAAGTTCTTGATTAGGTTAATATTTTAACCCAGAACAATGAATGCGCTATGGCGTGATAACAATAAATAACCTAAAAATAATAATCATAATAAAGGGTTTGTAATGGTGCCTCAGAATAGGAAAAGTGACACTGCGTTGTTTGACGCTTTGCGCATTCGATCAAGTTTAACCGTGGAACGTTTGTCCGCTTTAGTCAATCAACCCAATATTAATCTTAAGGCGTTGAATCAATGCCTTTCCCCTCTTGAAAAACAACTTCCTGCGATTATTGATGAGATCTATGCGTCACACCCAGAGATGGCAGATGTGGCGTTGCAGACTGATGAGTTCAATCTCTCTACAGATTTGCGATATCTTCTTAAGGCCTATATCAAGGAGTTATTGGTCAATAATGAGTATGACGAGCAGTACATCAGTAACCGTATCGTGTTAATTGTACATTATAAAAATATTGGTGTACCAGCGTTAACCTTCATTCAGTTTATCGATACTTTGCGCCATGTATTACTCCAACATATTGAGAAGATACCGACTTTGAGTTCTATAAAAGAGCCAATTAGCTTGGCCATTCGCCAATTACTGCAGTTCGACCTTGAGTTGTGTGTTGACATTAACGTGGCACATTTACACGCTGATATCGAGGAACTGCGAAAAGAACACAACGAATTACGCAAAAATATTGAAGCTAGAATTGCCCAGCGCACAAAAGATTTGATGGAGCAGGTGCGATTGGACCCGCTGACTAAAATATACAACATCAGTGCGATGCAAGAAATGCTCGATAAAGAGCTCGCATTAGCGAAGCGTCGGCACACAAAGTTGTCGTTAGTGTATTTTGATGTTGACCACTTCAAGCGTATAAATGACACCGAAGGGCACTTAAAAGGAGATGAAGTGCTTAAAGAAATCGGTCAAACACTGCGCCAGTGCGTGCGTCAAACAGACATAGCATGCCGTTACGGTGGTGATGAGTTTTGTGTCGTGTTACTGGAGTGTAATGCACTTGAAGCGCAGAAAGTATGTGAAAAACTGATCGCTACTTTTCAATCCCGTTACCCGACTTATTCGTTTAGTATGGGGATCGCTGAAACAGGAGCATCGGAATTTGTCAGTGTTAAACAGTTGATCCATTTAGCGGACCAGAAAATGTATCTTGCTAAAAAACAAGCGGGTTACAAAATAGTACTTTGAGTTAACATCAAACAAGGCCAAGGATAATGCTTATTCGGTCCTTGGTTAGGTACATGACTCCCCAAGTCCGTGCATTGTCATCTAACCCCCTCTTGTATTAACGTTGCAAAACTAACGTTTCAGAATCCTGCATCAGTACCTGTTGTTATCTGAATACGTATGCAAGCACTTGTTTAGATATTGTTACAAAGGATAATCTAACTCATCATATAATTGACGTGCTTGTTTACATACCTCACTACGCCAAATTCGTGGCTACCTGATGTCAATGTACAAGATGCTACAGCAATCAATTTCATCAGTAGCTGTAGCTAATGTAAGCACTTTGTCGATACACAATAATAAATAAGAGACCCCTTCATGCAGCAAACTAAACCACAATTAAGCTTTTGGCAGATTTGGAACATGTGCTTTGGCTTCCTCGGTATTCAATTTGGTTTTGCCTTGCAAAATTCTAATGTCAGTCGAATATTTGAGTCCCTTGGTGCTGATTACAGTAATTTGGCGGTCTTGTGGGTAGCCGCGCCTATTACTGGCTTAGTGGTTCAGCCGATTATTGGCTATTTGAGTGACAATACTTGGAATCGTTTAGGCAGAAGACGACCGTATTTTCTTTGGGGCGCTATTGCCGCAAGTGGTGCGTTGTTCATAATGCCAAATTCACCTACCTTGTGGTTTGCTGCAGGTATGCTGTGGATCATGGACGCCTCAATTAATGTTTCAATGGAACCGTTTCGGGCGTTCGTGGGTGATATGTTGCCCCCTAAACAACGTGCCAGCGGCTATGCCATGCAAACCTTCTTTATTGGTGTTGGTGCTGTGGTGGCGTCTGCTTTGCCTTGGATGATGACGAACTGGTTTGATGTTTCGAATATTGCTGCACCTGGCACCGTTGCCGATTCTGTTAAATTCTCGTTTTATGCTGGCGGCAGTATCTTCCTGTTTGCGGTTTTATGGACGGTCATTTCAACCAAAGAGTACTCCCCGGAGCAATTAGCTGCGTTTGATGCTGCTCAAGCGGAGAAAGACAAACAATCTCTCACTATTACGCACACTAGAACAGCAGGGCAGTACATTAAGGGAGGCAGTCTTTTTTGTGTTATTGGGTTAGCCTTACTTGTACTGATTTACCTCAACATCGACCAACTTGATAAAAATTTATATATTTTGGCCGGCGGGCTGATTGCTTTTGGCATTTGTCAGTTAGTTGGGGCCTCTATGGTGCACCAAAAACGCACCAAAAATGGTTTCGCGCAAGTCCTTGGCGATCTATTTGCTATGCCCCAAGCCATGCGTCAGTTGGCAGTAGTGCAGTTTTTCTCATGGTTTCCTTTGTTCGCGATGTGGATTTATACCAATTCAGCCGTCACATCTCATCATTATGCCAGTCGAGATACCAGCTCAATTGCGTACAATGAAGGTGCCGATTGGGTGTCAATCCTGATGGCGACCTATAATGGCGTGTCTATTTTCGCTGCCATTGTCATTCCTTTTGTCGTTCGTAAACTCAATTTGCAATATGCACATTTAATCAATCTATCGTTGGGAGGCATTGGCTTTATTTCCTTTTGGTTTATTCGCGACCCTGCTTGGCTTGTCTTAGCAATGGTCGGTGTCGGATTTGCTTGGGCGTCGATTCTTTCAGTACCTTACGCCATCTTAGCCAACGTGTTACCCAGCAACAAAATGGGGGTATACATGGGAATTTTTAATTTCTTTATTGTTATTCCACAAATCCTTGCTGCCAGTATCTTAGGTTTTTTGATCACTAAGGTGTTCGATAATCAGCCTATATTCGCGCTTGTGATAGGCGGTTGTAGCATGTTGATAGCGGGCGTGATGACGTTACGTGTGAAAATTCCTCAATAAGCAATACGAGACCATTTTATTTATGAAAATTACATGTCCGTCTTCATCCAATACTGCGCAATATTGCATGCGTACACTTACCATATCAGTTGTGCTTGCTATGGCTGGTTGTGCTCCTACCAATAAGAGTCATGTCACAGAGTCAGCTAACAGCACAACACAGCAGTCTTATGGCACCGATAATCCGTTTGTAAAAGAAGCGGTGTACTTTGTTATGACAGACAGATTTGTTGATGGCGATAAGGCAAATAACTACTCTGAACAAGGTGGAAATCTGCCTAGTTTCAATTTGCCCTTATATGGTGAAAACGGTGAAACAGCTAATGTGGGTTATTTGGGGGGGGACTTACGCGGTGTGCTTGATAACGGACGATATATCAGCGATATGGGGTTTACCGCAGTTTGGTTAACACCTGTAGTGGATAACCCTGACCAGCAATTTTCAGGCGGCGAAGCCATAGGCTTCAAAGGCGCATTTAAGGACGGTGGTAAATCCGCTTACCACGGCTATTGGGCCTCAAATTTTTATAAAATCGACGAACATTATCCTTCTAGCGATCTTGATTATAAAAAATATACCAGCAGTATGCGTGAACAACATGGTTTGAAAACGGTGTTTGATGTGGTCGCCAATCATGGCTCACCTTCTTTTACTATGGCGGTTGAGCAAGAAAAATTTGGTAAACTGTATGATGAAAACGATCAGCTTGTGGCGGATCATCACAACGTACCGCCGGAGAAGCTCGATCCAAATAATCCTTTGCATCAGTTTTATCACACTGAACCGGATATTATGCAGCTATCTAACCTGAATGAAGATAATGCACAATTACGCGACTACTTAATTAACGCCTATTTATATTGGATAGAGCAGGGGGCAGATGCATTTAGGATCGATACCATAAAACACGTGCCACATCATTTTTGGCAGGAAATGGCTGCTCGGGTTAGGGCATTGCACCCTGATTTTTTTATGTTTGCTGAAAGTTATGATTACAATGCCAACTTTATAGCTCAACATACCTTGCCTAAAAACGGCGGGATAAGTGTTTTAGACTTTCCGGGCCAAAAAGCCATTACAGATGTTTTTGAATCATCAAGTAGTGATTTTTCCGACTTGTTGCCTTATCTACATTTGACTCATGGGCCCTATGCGAATCCCTACGAGTTAACCACGTTTTACGACAATCACGATATGCCAAGAATGAACGCCAGCGATACGGGTTTTATTGACGCGAATAATTGGTTGTTTACCAGTCGCGGGATCCCAGTCGTTTATCAAGGGTCTGAAATTGGCTTTATGCGAGGTAAGGCGGAGCATCAAGGTAACCGTAATTACCTTGGCCAAGCCAATATTGATTTGGCCAAAACCCATCCAATCCACAATGCCCTCACTGGAATTGCTAATGTGCGCAAAAGCACGCCTGCGCTACAAAATGGTTTGCAGGTCAACCTTGAGTTCAAAGGCGATTTCGCAGCGTTTTATCGGGTTATACAAAAAGGTGATATCGCTCAAACGGCGCTTATATTGTTGAACAAGAGCGATGAGACACATCGTTTTACTATTTCTAAGTATTTGGATGCAGGCACCTGGACTGAAATGCGCTTTAAGCAAGATACGCAAGTTATCGAGCAAGGAGAATCGTTAGTCGCTGAGGTACCAGGTCACAGTGTTCATGTGTGGGTCAGAGACGCAAAAGTCATGAACGAGTCCCTCAACGCGGAATTAGCGCGATTAATGGCGTTTAAATGATCCGTATTAGCAGCCATTTCAACGGCGCTGGCAACTATGGTTTGCTAGGCGCCGCTTGACTGGCGAATAACTAAGTCAACGGGCATTAAGTAATGCTCAACTTTTTCACCTTCAATTAATTTAAGTAAGCTGTCGACTAATATCTCGCCCGCTAAAATGGTGTCCTGCTTGACGGTAGTCAAGGCAGGTGTCGCAAAACCGGCCACAGGGACATTGTCAAAACCTACGACGGCGATTTGGTGAGGGATAGGTATATTGCTATCTCTTAATGCTCTTAACACCCCGATCGCAATAAGATCGCTAGCACATACAATCGCATCGATATCAGGATACCGTTTAAGCAGTGCAAGTGTCGCACTGTACCCGGAATCTTCAGTCGAAATAGCGTCTTGTTGCACTGCGCTTTGAGCGACGTCTGCCAGTGTCAGCGCCTTGTGATAACCTTGGTAGCGCGCAAAAAATTCAGGGGCGCGGGTGTCTGCTCCGCCGATAAACGCGAATTGATGACGACCCAAGCCGAGCAAATGTTGAGTCACATCAAAGCCACCTTGAAAATTATCACAACCAATGGACACACCGGGGTGTTCATCGTCTAATGCTCCCCAGCGTACAAAGTGTGTGTTTTGTGCCTCTAGTTGGCTCAGCTTCGTGCGGTATTCGGTGTAGTCACCGTAGCCTAGTAAGATGATGCCATCAGCTTTATTAGAATCTTCATATTCCGCATGCCAATCATCACTAAGATTTTGAAATGAAATAAGTAAATCATAACCAGCTTTTGCCGATGCGCGTGTGATGCTGCCAAGCATAGATAAAAAAAATGGGTTTATTAGCGAGTTATCAGAGGTTGGGTCTTCAAACAATAACAGCGCTAGGGTTTTGCTGTGTTGGCGCCTCAAGTTACTGGCATTTTTATCGACTTTATAATTAAGCTCTAGGGCTATAGCTTGCACTTTTTCACGGGTTTCTTTATTGACCAATGGACTATCACGAAGAGCACGGGAAACGGTCGACTGCGATACACCAGCTTGATGAGCGATATCAAACGATGTTGCTTTTGCTTTCATTACTTCAAACCTTATTCTACAAAATTAGTACGATAGACCTTTTGTTATTAAGGTTTATACACTAGCCTGCCATTGAAATCCCTCATTTTATCAAAAGATGTTACGTTTGCCTCACTTAAAGCTACGGAAACTTAAGTAACTGATTTGCAGTATTTAAAAAGCCCAAAGGTCGAAAGTGATAAGACGGATAGATCGTTAAAATTGGCAATAAAAGGACTTTTCGGGGGCTGAATACTGGTATAATATCCGCTGTTTTCTACGTATAAGTGTTAGGGGTAAGTATTAATGGCCGAGACCGAGAGTCGTCCGACCAATTTCATTCGTCAAATCATCGATAAAGATCTGCAATCAGGTTTGCATAAGCAGATTCATACGCGTTTTCCACCTGAGCCAAATGGTTATTTGCATATAGGTCATGCTAAGTCTATCTGCTTAAACTTTGGCATTGCGCAGGATTACCAAGGTCAGTGCAACTTACGGTTTGATGACACCAACCCTGATAAAGAAGACATTGATTACGTTAATGCGATTAAAAATGACGTAATCTGGCTAGGTTTTGAATGGCATGGCGAAGCACGATACTCGTCTAACTATTTTGATCAACTGCACGCCTATGCCGTTGAGCTAATAGAGAAAGGCTTAGCCTATGTGGACTTTTCGAACCAAGAACAAGTACGAGAAATGCGTGGTACTTTGACAACTCCAGGTACCAATAGCCCTTATCGTGATACGTCAATCGAGGAAAATATTGCTCAGTTTGCGAAAATGCGCAACGGAGAATATAAAGAAGGCGAGTGTTTGCTGCGGGCTAAAATCGATATGTCATCGCCGTTCATGTGTATGCGCGACCCAGCGTTGTATCGCGTTAAGTTTGCGCATCACCATCAGACTGGCGATAAGTGGTGCATATATCCTATGTACGATTTTACCCATTGTATTTCTGATGCGATTGAAGGCATAACCCATTCATTGTGCACGTTGGAATTTCAAGACAACCGACGATTGTATGACTGGGTGTTAGAAAACGTCACTATTGATGTGGTACCGCGCCAATATGAATTTTCTCGGCTCAACCTTGAATACACAGTGCTTAGTAAGCGCAAGCTCATCCAATTAGTGGATGAAGAATTTGTGAGTGGTTGGGATGACCCGCGTATGCCTACCATTGCGGGTCTTCGTCGCCGAGGCTTTACTGCTGCTTCGATTCGTGAATTTTGTAAACGTATTGGCGTGACCAAAATGGATAACATGGTTGAAATGAGCATGTTAGAGGCGCCTCTGCGGGACGAACTGAATGAAAATGCTCCGCGCGCTATGGCCGTGCTCGAGCCAGTTAAAATAGTGATAGAAAACTATCCACAGGATGGTGTTGAATTACTTGCGGCGCCTAATCATCCCAACCGCCCCGAATTGGGCAGCCGCGAAGTGCCCTTCGCACGGGAAATTTATATTGAAGCTGAAGACTTCAGAGAAGAAGCCAATAAGAAATTTAAACGCTTGGTACTAGGTAAAGAAGTGCGTTTACGTAATGCCTATGTCATCAAAGCGCAGCGTGTTGAAAAAGACGAGCAGGGGAACGTGACCACCATATTTTGTGAATACGATGGCGACACGTTAGGAAAAGATCCTGCAGATGGCCGCAAAGTAAAAGGGGTTATCCACTGGGTGTCAGCTGCTCATGCGGTTGCCGCTGAAATTCGCTTGTATGACAGTCTTTTTACTGTGCCTAACCCAGCAGCCGAA
Organism: Paraglaciecola sp. T6c; assembly: GCF_000014225.1. Lineage (NCBI taxonomy): Bacteria > Pseudomonadati > Pseudomonadota > Gammaproteobacteria > Alteromonadales > Alteromonadaceae > Paraglaciecola > Paraglaciecola sp. T6c. Next base: position 2,639,189 of record NC_008228.1, on the reverse strand, counting down.
GACGATTTTGTGGCGTGTATTAATCCTGAATCATTAACAGTCAAACAAGGTTGGGTTGAACCCAGTCTGGCCAAAGTTGATATTGATGAAGCAAATATTCAAGCATTTCAGTTTGAGCGTACTGGGTATTTTTGTTTCGATAAAGACAGTACAACAAGTAAGTTGGTCTTCAATCGCACCGTCGGTTTGCGAGACACATGGGCTAAAATAGGGGACTAATTAGCCAAGCCAGACGCTTTTATCCGAGCGAAATAGAAAAGCCCCTGTTAATGATGATTAACAGGGGCTTTCTTTATGATTGCTGAGATAGTTCGAGGACAATAAAGTTAGCTATTTAGGCTGCGCATGAAAGGTTTGACCTGTCTCGTGCCTGCTTTCGTCACTCATTAAATACAAGTACAGTGGCATGATGTCCGCCGGCGTTTTCAAGGTTTCAGGATCTTCACCAGGAAAGGCCTGAGCACGCATATTGGTGCGTGTTCCACCGGGATTAATGCAATTGGCGCGTATTGATGTGTTCTCATTTTCATCCGCAATGACTTCCATCATCCCTTGGGTCGCAAATTTAGAAATTGCATAGCTGCCCCAGTAAGCACGGCCTTTGAGCCCCACACTTGAGGTGGTAAAAACAATCGAAGCATTGTCTGATTTTTTTAAAACTGGGATCAATGCCTGTGTCATAAAAAATTGGCTATTTACATTCACCTGCATGACTTTATTCCAGTCTTCTTCGCTTATCTGCTGCAAAGGCTCTAAGTGTCCTAGCAGGCTAGCATTATGCAATACGCCATCTAGGCTAGGAAACTGAGCATCAATGGTGCTAGCCATATCGCGATAATGTTGCACCGTTGCACCCTGTAAGTCCAAAGGAATAATAGCCGGCTCAGGGCCTCCATTATCGACTATTTTATCGTATACCGCTTCGAGCTTACTCACTGTTCTGCCCAACAGAATAACGGTAGCGCCGTACTTTGCGAATTGTAGGGCTGCTTCTTTACCTATGCCGTCGCCAGCACCCGTAACGAGAATGGTTTTTGAGGCTAATAAACCAGATATTGGTTGAAAATCGAGCATATATGTCTAATTCAAGTAAATTTTGCTGATTTTATCATTTAGATGTGAAAATATCCTACCGAATTAGTCTTGGAAGACGAGATTGTTTTACGTTACAAGTGATTAACAAACCTTTGCAAATCAATATCAAACTACATAAGATGGGTCAGGGAGTAACTGGTCTAACGTGTTATTTATACTGATAATAAATGTGCATAGGTCTAATTGATTCCGAGAACATGCAAAGCCAATTGAATAATAAAGAGGTAGGGAAATACAATGAATAAACTTTTGCTTAGTGCGAGTATCGCAGCTGTGCTGGGACTTACAGGCTGTAATGGAGACTCCGTAGCAGATATAGAGACCAATACCCCCGTCGAAAAACCATTCGCCCGGGTAGTATTTGACCCTGCAAACAGCGATCTTAATTTGCCCAACGATTTGTTAATGTTACCAAGTGGTAACTTTTTCGACTTTACATTAAATACCGAAGGCGATGCCGTATTTGATGGCGGCAACCCAGAACACGCACTAAGCGCGCTAGATGGATGGTCAACACAAAATCCATTTTCAATCAGAGTAACCCTACCTACTGGACTTGATATTGACGCAAGCAGTGTAAATGGCGCGTCCATCAAACTATTTAAAGCAACCCAAGCCCTAGAAGGCACCTCGGCAACGTGTCAGGCCATAGCCGCAGTAGCCGCAGCACCAGGTGTACCCTGTGAACTAGGTGAAGAACTAGTGTATGGGGTCGACTTTGTCGCTTCCTACACCAATGAAGGTTCAGGCTCAATTGCCGTTATACCTCTTAAGCCGTTGGCATCTAGCCAAGGCCATATGTTGGTGGTAACTGATGCTTTGCTTGATACTGATGGAAAGAGCGTTAAAGGCTCAAGTTCGTGGGAGCTCGCACGTCAAGATATTAATACCTTACCCCTTGCCACCGAAGAGCAGCTGCAATTACAAACATTAGTTAATAGTTTGGTGGATGTGGTGATCCCCTCTGGTATAGAGCGTGAAGCGATTTCTTATGCAGCATATTTTTCTACGGTCTCTGCTGGCACCGTGATGGATTCTGTTAAAAAACTGCAAATTGCCGGTTATGCCACTGCGTTTGGCGCGACGATGGCAGCGACAGGCGGTAACGTTGCAACCGCAGCAACCGTTGCTCGTGATTACTTACCACAACTAAATGTATCGGCTGAGGGTATTACAAAAGCATTTGACGTCTTGGCTCCAGCATTGCTATCTGAAGCCGAGTTAGCACAACTAACGGCTGTGGGTTTAAATACCTGTGCCGGCCTTGTAACGAATATCATGGACACCAGCTCTGCTTTAAACGAGGTGGCTACGCAAACGTTTGAAACAGCCGGTCCTTTCTGTGCAGCTACTCGCATCGAAGGTGAGGTAAAATTACCTTATTATTTGAGCACCACCAATCCGTTAGGTGACTGGTGGCGCGCAATGTGTACCAGTGGCGCTACGATGCAACTAATGGGCGCTGAAACAGTGGGCTCATTAATCCAAGCTGGGGCTGTCGGGCCAAATGATGAGCTGTGCCAAGTCGCATCTCAAGGGCAGTTGCGGGATTTAGATTTATCGTCTTTAGGTATCGACGACCCACGCAATTTGACCAAGTTTAATCCTTTGCCTATGGCGCAGGGAACGAATGATGATGATGAGTCAACACCATTCAACGAAGCGGGTACTGAAACGTTAGGCGTGCAGTTTACCGTACCTGATGAGTCAGTGATTGCCATGCTATCGGCGGCAACGGGGGGCGCAATTGACGTACCGACGAAACCTGAAGGTGGCTGGCCAGTCATTATCGTTCAGCACGGTATTACTGGTCAAAAAGAAAATGCGTTGGTCGTCGCAGCCGCGTTCTCTCTTGCGGGCTTTGCAACGGTAGCTATTGATCACCCATTACACGGAGCTCGCGGTTTTACCTTAGCCGATGGAACGAACGTAAATGCGTCTACCAATTCGCCTACGGATTACATGAACCTTGCAAGTTTAATTACGGCTCGTGACAATTTACGTCAAAGCGCGACTGATACCCTAGGTTTGCGCCTAGCTTTGAATGCCATAAATGATGCTTCAGGGATAGTGGATGTTGATACATCTAAAGTTCATTTCATCTCTCAAAGCTTGGGCTCTATCTCTGGTATGAACACACTCGCTAACGCTAATACGCCGTTCGAGGGTGATTTTGCCCCCTTTAGCGATATGTATAATGTAGACACCGCCGTGTTGAACGTGCCATCAGGCGGCGTGGCAAATTTCTTATTTGAGTCACCTGACTTTGGGCCACTGATTAAAGGCTCTTTATTAGCAGCTTCATCAGAAGACTTTGCCGCCTTTTTAGGCCAATTTGCGGCGGCCAACGGACTTACCGCAGAAGCGGCTATTCGCCCTGCCTTTACCGCATTTTATGGTGCATTAGAAGATGCACCTAAAGCAGAGATTGATGCTACTTTCAGTCAGTTTGTATTTGCGGCGCAGACAATATTAGATGCCGGTGACCCCATTAATTATGCTCAACAAATGGCGGGCAATACACCAACGCTAATGCAACTTGTTGTCGGTGGTGGAGTGAATGATGATGGTACAACGGCGTTGACAGACCAAGTTAACCCTGTTGTTACCTCATTGCCATTATCCGGCGGTATTCCCTTATCTAAAGTGATGGGCTTAGAGCAAGTGTCGGCCACAAAACAGAGTGATACTACGCAAAATGGCGTTGTGTATTTCTCGGCTGGGGCGCACCAATCTTTGTTTGTGCCAACCCCGAGTGTTGCTGCAACGGTAGAGATGCAGAATCAAGCAGCCAAATACTTCGATTCAGAAGGAAAAGATATTGTTATTTCAGATGAGTCTGTTGTGGCGAACTAATTTTTCACTGAAAGACAAAAGCTAGGCCTCGCCTAGCTTTTTTTTTGCGATTTAGTCCCAATATCGCTTAAGTCAGTTATTAAGGAGTAAACAGAATTGGAATTTTTGTACGAATACGGCTTATTTATAGCCAAAGCAGTGACCATAGTAATCGCTATATTGTTAGTCGTTGGAGGCGTAGTTGGGTTGATCAGTAAACAGAAGCAACCCAAGGGAAACCTTGAAATTGACTCAATTTCAGAGCGCTTAGATGACATTAAAGACAATGTTAATCATCTCATTTGCAGCAAAGACGAGTTAAAGAAGAAAAACAAAGAGCAGAAAAAAGCGGACAAAGCCGCTAAAAAAGAGACAAAAAACAAAGGCGACGATGATGAAAAGGGTAATCTTTATGTGATTGACTTTAACGGCTCGATGGATGCCCATGAAGTCGATAACTTAAGGGAAGAAGTAACCGCCATCATTTGCATTGCGAAGCCTAAAGATGAAGTGCTCGTTCGACTTGAAAGCGGTGGCGGGGTTGTGCATGGCTATGGTCTTGCAGCATCGCAATTACAACGCCTAAAAGACAAAGATATACCGTTAACCGTTGCTGTTGATAAAGTGGCGGCAAGTGGTGGTTATATGATGGCCTGTGTTGCAGATAACGTATTAGCCGCAAAATTCGCCATTATTGGCTCTATTGGGGTTATTGCCCAAATTCCTAACTTTAATAAATTATTAAAGAAAAACGATATTGAGTTTGAGCAACACACAGCCGGGCAATTCAAACGCACGTTGACCATGTTTGGCGAAAACAGTGATGAAGGACGTGAAAAATTCCGTGATGAATTAGAAGACGTGCATCAAATGTTCAAAGGCTTTGTGCAAGAGCACAGACCTGCGCTGGCGATTGATACTGTCGCTACGGGTGAATATTGGTACGGCAGTAAAGCGTTAGATCTTGGATTGGTTGATACCATACAAACATCTGATGACTTTTTGCTCGACGCGAACAACGTTAAGAAAATTTATTCAGTGAAATATTCGGTCAAAAAGAATCTAGCTGAAAAATTTGGCATATCAGTCACCAAAGGCGTGGTGCAATCGTTGATTAAGGTATTGAGTAAGACCCAAGTTATTGCCAAATAGGCAATTAGACTTATGATTAATTTTTGCTTAAAAATACCGGTTTAATGCCGGTATTTTTTTGTTTAAGAAAAATCATTGTGCAATTTTTATCTATAGAATATATCGCAAAAATCAAAAAGCCTGCTTGATTACGCTGTGAAATAATATTTTAGAGTGTAAATCACTGTTAGTGACGACTAACACTATTGGACCATTTAATCTGTTTGTAAGTTCAACTTTTTATCGTTATAAATAATATGTAATTCAATGCAAACCGGACAGTTTCTACTGAGTTATTAACCGTGCAGCGCCTATCAGTTCACACTGAAAAATAATAATAAAACAGGGGCGTGCATAATTAAAAAAACAAATAAAGTTGGAAATAAAATGAACACGTCATTAAACAAATTAACGAAAAGTATTCGCTACGTTATTGCTACATCGACAGCTGTTGCGGTTACCGCAATAAGCCCTGTCTATGCTCAACAAGTAAAAGACGATAGTGCGGAGGTAGAAAAAATTGCGGTGGTAGGGAGCCGCTCAGCACCTCGTTCAGTTGCAGATTCTCCAGTGCCTATCGATATCATCGGCGGCGATGAGCTCGGTAAGTCAGCCTCCACTGACATGCTTGATATGTTAGTAAGTACGGTTCCGTCGTTTACTGCTCGCGCACAGCCTATTTCTGATGCCGCAACCCTTATTCGCCCTGTTAACCTACGTGGTTTGTCTTCAGACAGTACTCTCGTATTAGTTAACGGTAAGCGGCGCCATCGTGCGTCTGTTATTGCATTCCAAGGTGGTGGCATTAATGATGGCGCTCAAGGCCCAGATATTTCAGTTATCCCTAGTTCAGCGTTAAAACAGGTCGAAGTATTACGCGACGGCGCAGCTGCTCAGTATGGCTCTGATGCCATAGCAGGTGTAATGAACTTTGTTTTAAAGGATGACGCTGACGGTGGCTCTCTATCGGTTAAACGCGGTGAGTACTACGAAGGTGACGGCGCAACAACCACTGTAGAAGGTAATGTTGGTTTACCGTTCACTAAAGATGGTTACGCTAACCTGAGTTTTCAGCTTAAAAACGCCGACGCAACCAGTCGCAGTGTACAGCGTCCCGATGCGGCTAATCTAATTGCTCAAGGTAATACTGCTGTTGGTGATCCGGCACAAATTTGGGGTAACCCTGAGATCAACGACGACATTAGCCTATTTGGTAACGTAGGGCTTGATCTTGGCGATGACAAGAAATTCTACATGTTCGGTAACTATTCTGAGCGTGATATTGTCGGCGGCTTTTACTACCGAAACCCCCACAACCGTGGTCAAGTCTATTCAAATGATGAAGGCGAAACGCTATTAGTCGGTGATGTGGCTGAGGCCGCAGGGGCAGAGCGCACTTGTGCAACAGTTGCTATTCCTAAAGTGACGCTAGCTGACGGAACGGTTGTTGACGGAAATGTGTTAGATACCGCTGCCTATCAACAGATGGCTGCCGATCCTAATTGCTTCTCAATGAATCAAATTTTCCCTGGTGGTTATACACCCGCGTTCGGCGGAAACATCACTGATACCTCTTTGGTTATTGGTGTTGAAGGCGAATTGAAAAATGGTTTCTTATCTGGCGCGTTCTTCGATTTGAGTGGTTCTGTCGGTCGCAGTGAATCATCGTTTAACTTAACAAATACTCTTAATCCTTCGCTAGGTCTTGATACCCCAACTGAGTTCGATACGGGTAAATATATCCAGTTGGAGAAAATGTTCAATTTAGATTTATCTAAGCAAATTGACGTTGACAGCATTGATTCACTTAACTTAGCAGGTGGTCTTGAATGGCGTGAAGAGTCATTTGAAATTGTTGCGGGTGAAGAGGCCTCTTGGAAAGCTGGTGATTATGCATCACAAGGGTTCAACATTGGCTCTCATGGTTTTAAAGGGTTCGGCCCTGAAGCACAAGGCACTAATACTCGTCGCAGTGTAGCGGCCTATATTGACGTAGAAGCGTATATTACCGAAGACTTGTTGCTCGGTGCTGCGGTTCGTTACGAGGACTTTACGACCTTTGGCGATACCACTAACTATAAGTTGACGGCCCAGTATTCCGTCACTGATGAGCTTTCTTTGCGTGCATCAACCAGCACTGGGTTTAGAGCTCCTACTGTAGGGCAAGCGAATGTGGTTAATACACAAACGTCTATCGTTGGCGGTGATTTGATTCAAAGTTTCTTGGCGCCACCGACTGATACATTGTCAGCGTTTTATGGCGGTAAAGAGTTGTCTCCTGAAGACTCTCAAAGTTACGCAATTGGTGCGGTTTATCAAAGTGGGGACTTCTTCATGAGTGCTGACTTATACAGCATTACCGTTGAAGATCGTATTGCCCAGTCTAGTAAAATTGACGTAAACCCAGATGACTACGAAGAACTAAGAACACTAGGTGTACAAAATCCTGAGCTTATTTCTGCTGTTACGTATTTCGCTAATGACTTTGATACTAAAACCCAAGGTTTGGATTTAGTGGCTAACTACACGCATCCAATCTTTGAATCTGGTGATACCAAGTTCTCGTTAGCGTACAACTGGAATGAAACTGAAGTCGAAAAATTCAATCCTGATACAACGAGCGTAGGCAAAGTAAAATTACTTGAAGAAGGAATTCCTCACCATAGAGCGACATTCACTGTATCGCAAAGCTGGGATACAGTGAGTGCCTTTATTCGCGTTAATTATTTTGGAGAGTACTTCGCCGTTCACGCTGATGATGCTGAACCAGGTGGCTGGAATGAGGACGCCGGCAGCAGCGCAACGGTTGACGCAGAAGTAAGTTACTTTGTAACCGACCAAATTACCTTATCTGCAGGTGCTAGCAACTTGTTCGATAATGATGCTCAGGAGCTTCCAGCTAGCTCGTTTGCGGCAGTAGGTGGTCAATATTATGAAAGTGGACCTTTCGATTACAATGGCGGTTTCTACTACGTAAAAGCAAAGTATAACTTCTGAACATACAGTAGCTTATAAAAAGCCTTGTTACGATAATCCGTAACAAGGCTTTTTTTTTGCATTTTTTACGAGCATATTTCACTCAAATCGTTTTTATGATGTGATGGAAAATATAGTAAGTACTACGCAATAATAGAATTCTGCTATTTGAAGTGATCGTGTTTTGATCAAGTTTCGTATGTCCGTTAGAGAAATCGTTTAATTTGGATTAAAAAGGGACGGACGTGAGTGCACTAGTTTGGTTAAGAACTGATTTAAGAAGTAAGTGGAATAGCGCGATAGATTATGCAGTTGATAATCACGATAATGTGACGGCGGTTTACTTTACCACCAAGGAGCAATGGGACACTTATAATCTGTCCAGCCACAAGGTAGCCCTCATATATCAGCGTTTAGTAAATCTGCATAAAGAGTTGGCCGAACGTAACATAGAATTGCAGGTTATTGAGGGGAGTATTTACCAAGCGATCCCCGTTCGCCTCAAGGATATTTGCACCAAAATTGGCGTCACTCATGTTTATTGCAACGCTGAATATGAATGGGATGAACGCCAGCGTGACTTGGCTGTTAAGAATATTCTTAAAAAGATTGATATCCCCCTCGCCATGTTTCACGACACTTGTTTAGTGAAACCCACTGAAATAATGAACCTTAAAAATGAGCCGTATAAAGTTTTCACGCCCTATTTTAAGCGTTGGTTAGACACGACCTTACAGCAATTACCCGGTGTACCAGATAATCATAAAGCCAGTGATACTGGTCTGAGCCAATCAGCAAACGACAGCATCCAAATCGATTCATTATTAAAAACAAATGAGATAGAAATCAGTAAGGAGTTTTCGACCAATTGGCCAACCACCGCGGCTAAAATAACTAAAAAACTGAATGCATTTATCATCGAATTTTCCCCAGTATACCCAAAAAATCGGGATATTCCGTCAGTAGACGGTACCAGTAAGGTCTCCCCTTATCTATCTATCGGGGCCCTGAGTCCAGCGCAGTGTTTATTTCATGTATTACAAGAGTACGGCGATGATGCTTTGTCACTAGAACACGGGGCCTACACTTGGATAAAAGAAATTGCTTGGCGCGATTTCTATCGCTACGTAATGTATCACTTCCCCCATGTCAGCCGTGGGTTACCTTTTCAAAAGCATTATCAACACTTTAAATGGGAAAGTAACCAACACCATTTCGACGCATGGAAAGCAGGCAAGACAGGTTATCCGATTGTCGATGCAGCAATGATCGCGTTGCGAGAAACCGGTTGGATGCATAATCGTTTACGTATGATAGTGGCGAGCTTTTATTGTAAGCATCTTTTATTACCTTGGAAGTGGGCTGAAGACTATTTCATGAGTCAGTTGATTGACGGTGATTATGCTTCGAATAATGGTGGCTGGCAGTGGAGCGCATCGGTTGGCACTGATGCAGCGCCGTACTTTAGAATTTTCAACCCTACGACCCAAAGCGAACGATTTGATCCTAAAGGGGAGTTTATTAAAACGTGGTTGCCTGAACTTGAACATTTAAGTCCTAAGCAAATACATGAACCCAGTAAACACTGTGACGTCCAACGGATAGGCTATGCATTACCTATCGTTGAGCACAAAGCATCTGTTATGCGTACAAAAGAACAATTTAAAGGCTTTTTAGCCGCCTTAAAGTGATCTGTATATTTGTTATTATTTCGTATTTCAAGCCCGTTACGGTTACTGTTTCTTTGGGAAAATTACCCTATAATGCGCCACATTCGTACAGCACTCAGTGATTCACTAAGTCATTGAGTGCTGTCATAGTCGAACGCAATTTTGTATAGGTTTGTGATTTATGAGCATGACTAATGTGGCGTTACTTAGCTACTTAAATGAACTTTTAAAGCCCGAAAGAGTGCAAGATTTTTGTCCAAACGGTTTACAAGTCGAAGGCAAAACGCAGATTCAAAAAGTCGTGTGTGGTGTGACTGCTTCACAAGCACTCATTGATAAAGCAATACAATTAAATGCCGATGCGATTTTTGTACATCATGGTTTCTTTTGGAAAGGTGAAGCGGCAAATATCTGTGGGATGAAGAAAAAGCGCATAGCTGCGTTAATTAAGAACGATATCAACCTATATGCCTACCACTTACCTCTCGATATACACGACGTATTGGGCAACAACGCTCAACTAGGAAAACTGCTGAATATGGCACAAATCAGTCCGTTACTGTCTGAGTCTCCAGAGGGGATCGTTATGCAGGGACGGCTCGAACCCGCTATGTCGGCGCGAGCCCTATCCGACAAGTTGGTCAGTATATTAGGGCGTGTACCGCTACATGAAGGTGCTGACTCTGACCTGATTAAGAGTGTTGCCTGGTGCACGGGCGGTGGGCAAGGGTACATTGAAGCGGCAGCACGTGCGGGCTTTGATGCATTTATTACCGGAGAAGTCTCTGAGCAAACTATCCATAGCGCCAGAGAAATGAATATTCATTTTTATGCCGCTGGGCACCATGCCACAGAGCGCTATGGCGCAAAGGCGATAGCTGAGTATCTCGACGCCAAAACACTACTGAACGCAGAGTTTATTGATATACCCAATCCCGCTTAGCACCCAATAGATTGACCACATTTTAACGAGAATACGGATGCACAGCGAAAAGCGTGATCAAAATTTTGATGCCATTGCAGATAAGTTTGAAAAGAACATTTATGGAACAACCAAAGGTCGCTTGCGCCACGAGTTACTTCAATATCATTTACGCAAAAATATCGATTTTTCAACATTAAGCATCGCCCTTGACGCCGGTGGTGGCACAGGTGAAATGTCACGGGTACTGCTTCAGTCGGGCGTGAATGTAACCTTGAGTGACATTTCAAATGAGGCACTAGCCATCGCTAAGCAAAAATGCAGTGAGTCTAGCGCGCTTTCAGTGATTCATAGCGATATATTAGGCTTACCTGATTGTGAATATGATTTAGTCATTTGCCATGCTGTACTCGAATGGTTAAATGATCCTTATGTTAATGTTCGAAAACTAATTTCGATGACGAAAATTGGCGGCTATTTTTCGCTGACGTTCTTTAACAAAGATGCGCAAATGCTCGGCAACTTACTCTATGGAAATTTTGATTACGTTAAACAAGGCATGAAGGTGAAGAATCGGGTACGCCTGAGTCCGAACAAACCGCTTCAACCCAGAGCTGTGATTGATTTTTTGCAGAAACAGCCCGTTTCGATTATATCTACGGCGGGGATCCGCTGCTTTCACGACTACTTAAAAGACCCCACAATGCAACTAAGTCACTATGAACAACTCAAAGAAGCCGAAATGGCATTCGGTGATAAAGAGCCTTATATGTGGTTAGGCAAATACTTCCACATTCTTATGCGCAGAGACGCCTGAAGAGTAAGTTACTGTTATGCGCTTAATAGCGCTTCAATGTCCTTTTTAATCTGTTCCGGCTTGGTTTTAGGCGAATAGCGCTTAACCACGTTACCGTGTGAATCGACTAAGAATTTGGTGAAATTCCATTTGATGCGGGTCGATCCAAAAATACCTGGGGCATGTTTCTTTAAGTACATGAATAAGGGGTGTGCATTAATGCCATTCACTTCAACCTTGGCAAATAGCGGAAAAGAAACAGAAAAATGAGTTGTACAAAATTGTTCAATTTCCTCATCATTACCTGGCTCTTGATGCCCAAATTGATCACACGGAAAGCCCAGCACCTCGAACCCTTGCGTGGCATAGGTTTCCTGCAATGATTGCAATCCATCATATTGCGGCGTAAATCCACACTTACTTGCTGTATTCACAATCAAGAGCACCTTACCGTGATATATATCCATTGAAAGGGCATGGCCGTTGTTGTGTTTTGCAGCAAATTGGTAAATGTTATTCACGGTTTAATTCCGGTTTTTAAAGCGATGTAATATAGTGGCATTTTTACGAAAACTATCAAGGATTTAAAGCATCATTATGACAACAAAAATAGCGTTTATTGGACTCGGTGTAATGGGCTTTCCAATGGCTGGACATCTTGCTAAAGCCGGTTATGAAGTCACGGTATACAATCGTACTCAATCAAAAGCACAGGAGTGGTTAGCGCGTTTTGATGGTCTATCACAAAGTACCCCAGCCAAAGCGGCGAAAGACGCTGACATCATATTTATATGTGTTGGTAATGACGATGATTTGCGTTCGGTAGTTTGTGGAGAAACCGGGATTTTAGCAACCGCAAAAGAGGGGGCTATTATCGTAGATCATACAACGGCTTCAGCGGATGTGGCGCGTGAAATTGCAACATTATCGGCACACCAAGGGGTGGCATTTTTAGATGCCCCCGTTTCTGGCGGGCAAGCTGGGGCTGAAAACGGACAATTAACAATCATGCTAGGTGGTGACGAATCGAGTTTTACTCAAGTGGAGCCTATCATTGCATCCTATGCTAAATTCAGTCGATTACTCGGTTCAATAGGCAGTGGTCAACTTGCAAAAATGATGAATCAAATTTGTATCGCTGGTGTGGTACAAGGGTTAGCTGAAGCGCTTCACTTTGGTCAAAATGCCGGGCTCGATTGTGAGTCGGTCATCGATGTTATCTCTCAAGGAGCAGCTCAATCATGGCAGATGGATAATCGCTCAAAAACCATGTTAGCGGGCGAGTACGACTTTGGTTTCGCAGTAGATTGGATGCGTAAGGATTTAGGGATTGCTCTTGATGAGTCTAGAAAAAACGGAAGCACACTGCCGCTGACAGCGCTAGTTGACCAGTTTTATGCTGACGTGCAACGCCAGGGCGGGAGTCGGTTTGATACTTCGAGTTTACTGACTCGTTTGAAAAGCCATTGATAAGCTTCAACGCCAGATGATGTTGTTTTATTGTTTATCGTTAGTTAAGTCTTTTTATGGTTAGCACTCTTAACGAACACCAGCGACCGAAAGGTTAAGAAACCTAATAAAATACAAGGAATCGTTATGAAAATAAGAACTCTATTGATACTTTTGACCATTAGCGGGTTAACCGCTTGTTCGTATCCCTATGGCTATCATGCTCCTGCACCGGATACATGCGATGGGGCACCCGGATGTGCAGCTTCTGCCATCTTTTCAGGCGTAGTCAAAACAAAACCTAGAGAGGGCCAAAAGTGCGCGGATATGTTAGGTGAAAATAAACGTGAATGTGAAGCTCAGGTTGAATCTATTAAGCGCTCTATCGAAAATGCCAAGAAGCAGTCCTAATAACGTGTTTTAGTCATAAAATTATCGAAAAACGGCGTGTATAGCGCCGTTTTTTGTTAATCGCACTAGGTGGAACTGGCACAACTCATCGTTCGTTAAGTAGTGACCGCTTCACAATGCCACTGGTGGCCATGAAAACTTACATTCGCTTTTCCATACTCTCTGTCTGCTCGCCAAGTACGGTTGTTTAGCTTAACGACAACACCTGGGTAAATACGTTTATTTGCCGATACCATGATCCGTTGCTGGTAGTCGTCTTTATTTGCTGCAAGCTCAACTGCCTTACGTTCAAGCCATTGCATTAACTGGTGTTCGTTTTCGAATAGTTCTTGAGCTGCACTGACTTTGTCCCTCAGGTCATCAGGAATAAATTTGCTGTGGATAAGCTTCATGCGATCTTCGTGACGACTACAGTTTTGGCGAATTTGCCTAACCAATTCGTCCAGCGAGTCTTTACGCGCTAGAAGTGAATTAAACCCATCGCTGAAATCTAACGTTAGATTACTACCAGAAACAGCGCCAAACGTACCTGCTTGAACTCGGTTTTGACTGAAGATAGAACACGCAAATAAATTTCCATTAGGTTTATCAATCGGACCAACAAACATTTCCTGTCGACATACGACTTTACTAAACGCTAATTGACGACCAATGGTTACACCACCGTCACATTTTATATCCAGCCCTTGACCATGTTGAATATGAATACTGCCTTTTGCGCGCAACGTGGTACTGTACTCGGTTCCAGCATCATTCACTTTGCCCATTGCGCCTTCGGTAATTATGATATCGCCACCAGCACGAATAGTGGCAGACTCAACAAAACCGTTAACGGTTACATCGCCGGTTGCAATAATTTCCATTTTTTCTGTGATATCGCCATTGACCAAAACCGCACCGTCATAGTTGACATTGCCTGTACCGACGTTAACGCCTTTACAGATATAGGTATCGTCTACCCACATCTTTTGATCTTTAAATTTAGGCATGCCTGAAATTTCTGCGATAAGTAGATTCTCGTCCTTATCGCTTATCATGGTGCCATCACCTGGCCTGAATGTTATCCATTCCCCCGCTTTAGGGCGGATAGTTTCACCCGTAACGGTATAACCTGAACGACCATCAGAGGGAGGCATTCTGCGCAATAATTCGGTGCCGACTTTTACACATATAATGTCGCCTAAATTGCGCATATCAACACGACCGTGATGAGATGATTGAGGACGCAATATGCGATCTAATGCATTTTGTACTAGCGGTTTTAGCTTTGATGAACGGCCTGTTTTAGGCGGCAAACCTTTGGCGATTGTCGCACTGACAGATTCTCCCGAGGCTGAGGATAGATAAGATTGATGCAATGCCTTCAGACGTTTAGTGCTCAACCCGCGTACGATATTACTTTTGTTTGCAAGTGCGACTAAGTCAGTTAGGGTTAAAAGAGGTGCACCGTAGCCTTTTGTGATCGTCATACTAGCGCTTAATTGGCCTTCTTCAACCTTACATCTAATCTCGTTATCTTGCCGTTCGCCTACGCGCTCCACGAGCGTTCCGCTGGCTTCTGTTTTAATTGCTGTTTGTGTATCGGCTAATAACGTTTGGATAGCATCATCATTCAGATAAAACTCGGCGTACTCGCTTTTCTTTATAACCTGCAACACGCTTTTAAAATCAATTTTACCGTCCAACTCTTGTGGGTTAATGTGCGCACTAAGGTGCGTATTTGTTTCATCAACCGTTAGGGTTATTCCATCCATTTTAATCACCTACATTATAAATATTGAAACACTTCATCATTACAACCCACAATCTCAAATACTTAGATAAACTCGACATCACTGTGTTTATTATCGGTCATAATCCACAATGCATGATTATTTAGAAATATACAGTGATTAATAGCTTGCTTAAAGTTGTTCAGCGTATGTATATAACGCTTTAAGTATGGCTAATTTGTCGTTATTAGATTGATACTGTTCGCTGAGTAACTCTAAGGTTTGTACGTAATCCGTCATCGTAATACTGGACGGTGACGTATCATCCAACAAGCGGAACTTACGGTGATTTTGCCAGCGTTGCAGTTCTTGCTCATTCAACGATGTGGGGAAATTTCGACCTTTATAATAAAACAGCAGATTGTCTAATCTAGGATCTTCAAAGGGGAGTGTAAGGTCGGCCAATTGTTCAGTGCTACTGTGTAACACTTGATCCATCAAAGCCCGATCTTTTGGACTAAAGAATGCGCCGCTATAAAGAGCATGGTCAGCGTCCTGTTCTTTGTTATCTCTAGTCGTGCTATGAACCGCAATCAGTTTAGCAACCAACTCAGGGTGTTGTTTGAGTACTTTTAGATTGCTTAGGCACACTTCTCGGTTAATACCGAGTCTAGCCGCGTTAGATTCATCTAACGTTTTAGCCGGAGCAATTACAGGGCTTTTGTTAACATGAATTAATTTGATTGGTAAACGTTGTTCACCTTCTTCAAGCATATTGGATGGGGTGTAGAGCTTTTCAATAATCTCGTCCACCGACAAATCAATTAAAGGCTGAATGTCTAACGCTAGATTTACCACTATAAAAGCATTTTTATTAGTAGGATGTTGAGCAACAGGGGCTATCCACGTACAACACCCGTTTATGGCTGGTAGCTTTGAGGATATATGTACCAAAGGAGTATGTGCATTGATATCGAAAAGGGCAATAACGTTTTTCTTAAACCGTAAATTAAACAAATAATCGTATAATTTTGGCTGCGCAGTTTTGACGAGTTTTGCCATACCAATCGTGGCGTGTACATCCGACATGGCATCATGGGCTGCAGCATGCTCAATGTTATTCGCTTTGCTTAAATCTTCTAATTTAAAACTAGGAGAACCATCGTCTTTTAATGGCCACTCTATACCCTCAGGTCGAAGTGCGTAACAGGCTCTAACAACATCGATAATATCCCAACGACTATTACCATTGCGCCATTCGCGGCCGTAGGGGTCGTAAAAGTTTCGATACAGAGTGTATCGTGTCACTTCGTCATCAAAACGGATATTATTGTAGCCAGCAACACAGGTTTCAGGCGCCGAAAATTCTTGATGTATCTTTTGGATAAAGTCGGGCTCTACCATGCCGTCACGCAAGCTATGTTGTGGTGTTATACCTGTGATCAAACATGCCTGTGGGTTAGGTAAATAATCATTTGGAATTTGGTTGAAAATCATCAAAGGCTGGGAAATGATGTTCAGATCCAAGTCGGTTCGAATACCAGCAAACTGACATGCAGGATCTTTTTGAGGATTAACGCCCCATGTTTCGTAATCGTGCCAATATATCGATGGTGTAGACACAGTATTCCTTATCGTTTTGATTCTCAGGGGATCTCAACAGAATTACGTTGCAAACTCAAATTAAACCCCGTTTTTTGTTTATAACTATGTAATTTAATTGAACATTGTATTTATTTATCTCGCACAAACTAAAGTACTACCTATAAAGCCTATTAAAACCGACAATTTGTGCTTAACTCTAAGTGTGTTAACAATTTGTTGTTCAAATGGTAGCTCACCTTTGGAGTATTTATGCAATCATTACGAGTTAGCGATTATATGAATTGTCGCCCTGTTACCTTTTCTCTAGAAATGTCTGTAGCCGAAGCCGTCGAACGTTTACTACAAAGTGGACAAACGGGTGGTCCGGTTGTTGACGAAAAGAATAAAGTCGTTGGTTTCCTATCGGAGCAAGACTGTTTGGTAAGAATGATCGAATCAAGTTATTACCGAGAGCAAGTTTGTCGGGTGAAAGACATCATGCAAACGGAGGTTATCTCAATTCGTCCTTACGTCTCTGTGATTGAACAAGCGCAGAAAATGTTAGTCGCTAAACCTAAGGTTTACCCAATCGTTGACGATGACGGTTATTTATTAGGAACAATCAATCGCTCTCAACTTTTGAACGCAATAGATATGCAGCTAAGAGATGGATACCGTATAGCCGGTTAGGCTTTTTTAGGGTTTTACCCAATCGGTACTAGTATTTAAATTCTCATTCTTCTAGGATCAACACCCATTGTGGTTGTCCCTAGTATGAGCAAATTTTATTGTCTTCACATTTATCAGAAACGCAAAGCGCTCCGTTAACTTATTCCCAATTAAGCGAACTGACGTCAGTGTGTATGGCGTCGGATCGGTTTCGTTTTCAACGCCGCTTTAAACAGATTCAACGATTCGATAACAAAAAGAAAAACGAAGCCCTCGCTAAGTTGAGTAAAGATATTGATAGGTCGGTGTTATTAAAAGAGCAAAGGCAAGCTAACCTTCCGAAGGTAGAATACCCAGACTTACCCGTTACTGAACAAAAACAGAAAATTTCAGATGCGATCCGCGATAATCAAGTGGTGATTATTGCAGGTGAAACGGGCTCGGGTAAAACAACTCAAATTCCGAAAATTTGTTTAGAGTTAGGGCGAGGTGTAAGTGGTTTAATCGGCCATACTCAGCCACGAAGACTCGCCGCTAGAAGCGTCGCTAACCGCATAGCAGAAGAACTACATAGCGAACTAGGAAATGAAGTCGGGTTTAAAATTCGTTTCTCAGATCAAGTGAGTGACCGTACCTATGTAAAGTTAATGACAGACGGTATTTTGCTCGCAGAAATTCAACAAGATAGATTTTTAAATCAGTATGACACCATTATTATTGATGAGGCGCATGAGCGAAGCCTCAATATTGATTTTATCCTCGGTATACTGAAACAACTACTGCCTAAAAGACCGGATTTAAAGTTGATCATCACCTCAGCGACGATCGACCCTGAGCGCTTTTCAAAGCATTTTGATGATGCTCCGATTATTCAAGTGAGCGGCCGAACTTTCCCAGTCGAAATGCGTTACAGACCATTACTAGATGACGACGGTGAGAACGACAGGGACCAAGCGCAAGCGATAATTGATGCGGTGAATGAACTGGGTAACCATAGCCAAGGAGACATTTTAGTCTTTCTGAGTGGTGAGAGAGACATCCGCGACATGGCAGATGCACTGACACGTCAACAATTCCGGCACACTGAAGTCGTGCCACTTTACGCTAGGCTGTCTGCAGCAGAACAAAACAAGATATTTCAATCTCACTCGGGTCGACGCATCGTGCTTGCCACCAACGTCGCTGAAACATCATTAACAGTGCCTGGGATTAAATACGTTATTGACCCAGGTACGGCCCGTATCTCACGGTACAGTGTGCGCAGTAAAGTACAGCGATTACCAATTGAGCCCATTTCCCAAGCTTCCGCCAATCAAAGGGCAGGGCGTTGTGGTCGCGTATCAGATGGTATCTGTATTCGTTTGTACAGTGAAGATGACTATAACAATCGCAATGAGTTTACTGATCCTGAAATACTAAGAACGAATTTAGCCTCTGTCATCTTACAGATGATGGCGCTAGGCCTTGGCAAAATTGACGAGTTCCCCTTCGTGCAGATGCCAGACTCACGCAGTATCAATGATGGTTTTAATCTGCTCGAAGAGCTTGGTGGAGTCGAGAAAAATACGGGGCGTTTAAACTTAACCACCATCGGCCGGCAAATGGCGCGTTTACCCATCGATCCTCGCTATGCCCGGATGATTGTCGAAGCAGAAAAACTCAATAGTATGCGAGACGTATCTATTATTACCGCTGGTTTAAGCATTCAAGACCCGCGAGAGCGCCCACAAGATAAACGGCAAGCGGCTGATGAGAAACACCAAGCATTTGCCAATAAAGAGTCTGACTTTTTAGGCTTATTAACGCTTTGGTTAGAATTTAAAGCAAAACAAGTCGAACTGACCAACAATCAATTACGCAAGTGGTGCAAGCAAAACTTCATTAACTATTTACGTATGCGAGAGTGGCAAGACATTGTAAGCCAGTTGAGAAAATCTATCGCAGAGCTCGGGTTTAGTATCAGCCAGGCAGATGCGGATTATCAAGCTATTCACCAAGCGATGGCTGCTGGATTGCTATCTCATATCGGCAATAAAGATAAAGACAAGGAATACCTTGGCGCACGTAACGGCAAGTTCATGTTATTTCCTGGGTCAGGAATTGCCAAAGCGAGTCCTAAATGGGTGATGGTTGCTGAGCTTGTGGATACATCCCGACTATTTGGTCGAATGGGCGCAAAAATTGAACCTCAATGGCTGGAGTCACTAGCGCCTCATTTAATTAAACGTAATTACAGTGAGCCACATTGGTCGAAGAAGCAAGGAGTTGTCCAAGCGTTTGAAAGTGTGACTTTGTACGGCTTACCTTTAGTTTCTAAACGTCGCGTTGTTTACAGCCAAATAGACCCAGTTATCAGTCGTGAAATATTCATACGAGAGGCCTTGGTTAATCAAGATACTAAGTTAAATGACGATTTTTTAACTGAAAACCAGTTAGAAGTGGATGAAATTAAAGGGTTAGAGGATAAGACACGCCGCCGCGACTTGTTGGTGGATGAAGAGGCGTTGGTTGATTTTTATGCTCAGCTTATTCCTACACATGTATGCAGCGAGGCCAGTTTTAAGAAATGGTGGGGCAAAACTAAAAACACCCAGCCCGACTTGCTAACCTATTCAAAGCAAATGCTGCTTAAGAACTCACCGACAAAGTCACATGCATATGATTTCCCTGAAACGTGGCAGCAAGGCAATTTAACTCTGCGTCTAGATTATCACTTCAACCCCACGGATATAGATGATGGTGTCAATTTATTGGTGCCGCTTTCCCTATTAAACCAGTTGTCTGTTGTGGGGTTTGATTGGTTAGTGCCTGGGCTACGTCACGAGCTTATCGTCACTCTTATTAAATCATTACCAAAACGTCTTCGACGAAACTTTGTACCCGCACCTAACTACGCGGATGCTTGTTTGTCCGATATCTCTGCGATAGATAAGAAAGGCCAACCTATCGCTTTTCTAAGTGCAATCAGCCAAAAGTTAAAGCGCATGACTGGCGTAGAAGTCGAAATAGAAGAATGGCAGATAGATAGCCTACCTTTTCATCTACGCTTTAATTTTAAAGTGCTAGACGATAATAACAAGGTCGTGCAACAAGGTAGGGATC
The DNA here is from genome assembly GCF_000014225.1 of Paraglaciecola sp. T6c. Lineage (NCBI taxonomy): Bacteria > Pseudomonadati > Pseudomonadota > Gammaproteobacteria > Alteromonadales > Alteromonadaceae > Paraglaciecola > Paraglaciecola sp. T6c. The sequence goes on along the minus strand of NC_008228.1, from coordinate 2,618,837 downwards.
TGCAGGCGTTACAGCACCAGTTACAGGGAAAAGTAAAGCAGAGCCTGAGCAAAATGGCGAAACCTGGATTAGAAAGGTCAGGCATAACTCAGTGGGATTTTGAGCGCTTACCCACTGAATATGTCAGCAAGCAAAGTGGATTTAATGTAAAAGCGTACCCTGCGTTGGTGTCTGAAAAAAATGCGGTAGCGATAAAACTATTTGATAAGCTGCATATGGCACAGCAAGCGCATCAGCTAGGATTACGACAATTAATTTTGTTATCGATTCCATCACCTATTAAATATCTGCATGAAAAACTGCCTAATAAAGCTAAGCTCGGTTTGTACTTTAACCCATTCGGGAAGGTTGCTGCCCTGATTGATGATGTCATCGCGGCCGCAACAGACGAGCTGATAGAAAGCTACCGTGACCTTCACGGTGACATTCGCACGCCAGAAGCCTTTCACGCCTGTAGCGAGCATGTTCGCAGCGAAATAAATGATAGCGTGTTAACCATCGCCCAGAAAGTTGAAACCGGCCTAACCAAAGCGCACCAAATCAAGAAGAAAATGAAGGGTAATGTGCCGATGGCGATGATCAATGCTTATGGGGATATAAAGCAGCATTTAGACAGCCTAGTATTCAACGGGTTTGTAAGTGATATCGGTGCTCGACGTTTGAGCGATTGGCAACGCTACATTGAAGGGATCGCCAGACGAATCGAAAAACTACCTATCGACCCAACAAAAGACCGCTTGCATCAATTGAACGTAGAAAAAGTGCACGGTGAGTATACAAAGCGGTTGCAGAAAATCCCTGCCGGCGTACCTATACCTGATGAATTAAAAGAAGTTCGCTGGATGATAGAAGAGCTTAGAGTGTCATTCTTTGCCCAGCAATTAGGCACAGCTATGCCGATATCAACCAAACGGATTATCAGCCAATTAGACGCTAATTAGCTCATTTAGGGGCAATCTTGATATTTAACTGAGTGGATTAAGAAAAGTCCGTTGACATTGCTTAATCCGCACCCTATAAACACAGAGTAGGCAATAAACTAGGACGGAATTTTTGATGTTAGGCTACAACGACAAACGTAATTTTTTTCGCATGATGGTCAATTCAGCTTGCGAGATTGTGGTTAACGACGATGAGTCGAGTCGTACGTTGCACGCAGTATGTAAGGATATAAGTGCTACAGGCATGTCATTTGAAGTGGAAGAGCAATCCGTAGAAATCGGTACCGCTGTTGACGTTTATATTGAATCAACAAACAGCCAAATCCCTTCCTTGTCAGCCAAAGCACGCGTGGTGCGCTCTGAGTGCAATGAAGACAGCACCTGCGTAATTGGCGTCGAAATTACTGAGATGAATTAGCCTTAGACATAACGGGCTGTTACTCTCAGTTATAAAGGTCTAGGACGCTGAGCAAAGCGTAGGAAAATAAACAAGCGCTAACCTTAGAAGTAGCGCTTGTTAAGTATTTCTATAACGCCTCACAATAGTACCTCACAGCACTTTGCAGATTAATCCCTTCAAGTAAAACCCCTCAGGGTAGTTTGTTGAGACCGGATGATCAGGCGCTTGTGATAAGCGCTGGATTATTTGTACTTCTCGGCCAGCATCTAATGCAGCATCCGCTACGACTTTTTGAAACAAATCGAAGGGCATTAAACCTGAACAGCTAAATGTGGCTAGAATGCCGCCAGGGGCCATGATCTGCATTGCCAGCATGTTGATATCTTTATATCCACGACACGCTCTATTTAGCGAAGCCTTAGAGTCTACGAATTTGGGTGGGTCGAGTATAATTTGGGAAAACTGTTTAGACTGTGCTTTGTAATCACGTAATGCTTGAAATACATCATGATTAATAAACTCACATTTTGAACTATCTAGCTGGTTAATATCCACGTTGCGTTTAGCCGTTTCAAGGGCAAGGTCAGATACATCTAAACTAGTAACGCTACACGCACCAGCAGCAAGTGCATAACTACCGAATGTGCCTGTGTAGCAAAAGCAGTTTAATACGTCACGATCTTTGGCATATTGAGCGGCGATAGCGCGGTTATCGCGCTGATCTAAATAGAAACCCGTTTTATGACCTTGTTTCACATTGACGATGATTTTTACACCATTTTCTTCAATGATGACTTCATCCGGTATGTCGCCAGCAAGCACTTGGGTGATTTCTTCTAATCCCTCTTTTTTGCGCACTGCTACATCACTTCGCTCATATATGCCATGCTCAGGAAATTGTGCTTTTAGCGCCCATACTATTTTTTCTCTATGTTTATCAGCCCCTGCTGAGAGCAGTTGGCAGACGATAACATTGGCATAAACATCGATGGTCACCCCTGGTAGGCCATCTGATTCTGCGGCAATCAAACGATATCCGGTTAAACCATGTCGCTCAATTAGCTCTTCTCTGGATTGTTGGGCTCTCGCGATACGACGTTGAAAAAAACCGTTGTCGACACTTTCATTTTGCGTAAACGTCCATATTCTAACTTGTATCTGAGAATGTGGTGAGTAGGCTCCGCGGCCTAGCCATACGTCTTCGTGACTATAAACATCGACGGTATCGCCGAGATTCATTCGGCCTTTAGTGCTCTCAATTGCACTGGCAAATATCCAAGGGTGACGACGTAATAAAGACTTTTCTCGACCGGGGTGAAGTGTAACGCGTGATGACATAGTGTGGTGGTTTCCAGCATACAAATTGAAAGTAGATGAGCGTGGCGCAAAATCACATTATCAATGGTACAAATTAAACAAAAAATTCAATGGAGAATTCATGCAATTTATCGATTATGAAGAAGGGACGGCAACGGACACGCTTTTTGTTAATGATACTACAAAACCTACCCTCAAACAGGGGCAAGTGTTAGTAAAGGTACACAGCTTTGGTATTAACCGCGCTGATACACTACAGCGCCAAGGTAAATACCCAGCACCAAGAGGGGAAAGTCCAATTCTTGGTCTTGAGGTATCAGGGGAAATTGTAAGTCTTGGTATATCTGCTGATAACGAGTCTTCCCGTTGGCAAATAGGCGATGAAGTCTTTGCGCTTGTGGCTGGCGGCGGGTATGCCCAATATGTGGCGGTCAATTCTGAACACTTAATGCCTAAGCCTAAAAACGTGGATATGCCGAGTGCCGCTGGTATCGCCGAGGTTTTCTTAACGGCATACCAAAGTTTGTTTCAAGTGGGCGGATTAAAAACTGGGCAGCGGGTTCTTATACATGCTGGAGCGAGTGCTGTGGGTCTTGCCGCGATTCAATTAGCAAAAGCAGATGGTTGTCATGTCAGTGTTACCGCATCAACTGAGAAAAAACTTGCGGTATGCGAAAAGTATGGCGCCGATCGACTGATAAATTACAAAACTCAAAATTTTGCTGAATGTTTCGAGCAAGGCGGAGTCGACGTTATTATTGATTTTGTTGCAGGGGATTATTTGAATCGAAACTTAAAAATCCTCAACGCTGATGGAACGATAGTGTACTTAGCTATGTTGGCCGGTCGCTATGCCGACAAAGTAGACATGGCCCTGATGCTTGCGAAACGCGCCACCATCACAGGCTCTACACTGCGAAGCCGGAGCGACGAATACAAAAGCGTTTTAATACATGACTTTTGTCACAGATTTTTGGCTGATTTTGACAATGGTGCTTTAAGACCTGTTATCGACACCCAATATAACGTAAAAGATATTGCTTTGACGCACGAACGCCTTGAACGAAATGACACCATGGGTAAATTGGTTGTTAGTTGGAATTAATCTATCTCGCTACAAGGTTGCTTACTTGAGGCGATGTTAAATGTCTTAAAAGATGTGTGGCGCACGTCTCGTGATCAATTACTTGGGAGGTAGGTCACAGATTTATCATCGATTGTTTGAAAATTAGACTATGAAATGGAAGGTTAGAGACAATAGAGAGTCTCTAACCTCATTTTATCGATTACAACGTCGATAAGAATTATTGCTGTTGAAGCACACTGAACTCCTCTTTAGAGACAAATCCATCCTTGTTGCTATCTAATTCGTTGAATATAGTGGCCAAAGTAGTATCAATACTGGCTTCTTTTGCACTTAACATATTGTCTTCGTTTACATCTAAAGCAGCAAAAATATCCGTTGCGGCAAATGCGCCTACTGACGTTAGGGCGAGAACACCCGCTATAATAATTTTTTTCATTCGTTTCTCCACGTTATTTAAGAATGTCGTTTACTTTGTAAGGCACTAGGATTGATTTAACGTTACGCTGATTTTAATAGGCTACAATCTTGCGACCAAGGCAATAAGGGTTTAGTTCTCTAACTCACTGGCGCTAAGGTAACCATCCTTGTTTACATCTAACTCGGTAAACACCGAAGACAGGGCCGCATCTGAGGAGGCTTCTTCTAGGCTAATGCGACCGTCATTATCCGTGTCTAACGCGTCCATTATATCGTCTTGTGCCAATACACAGTTTGAGGCGAAAAGTAGGCTAGTAATAACAATTAACTTTTTCATCTTATCGATTCCTTATGGCTAAATATTTAGCTAGGTTTTCGTAGCGATACCTGATTCTATTGAATCCGGTCTGACAAATTTAAAGAGCGAACTTGCTCGGTGGTTCAGATCGGGTAGAAGCATTTATATATATGCCGAACTCGCTCATAAACTCAGCTAAACGGTTACACGCTTCATGCCAACTAAGAATAGTGCATAATTTTCAACGAGTTATAAGGGGGGGAGCGGCCTAGATACAAAGTGGACAATGATAATTTAATGTTATAGTGCTAAAACAGTTACACAAATTCCGGGTTGAAACAAAAAGTGTTAAATATCAATTGTTTAAATGGAGTTAAATTGGTTACGCGTAGCGAAAAAGCAACAAAATAAAGAAACATTTTGTGTGCATTGTCTCATTTATTTTGTCGCCAAAGGTAAGAAGGATTTGGCAATTTAACGTTTAGGTAAATTGCTGATCCACATCGTTTGATATGGTGCTAGTTCAATGAAACTGTCTGCAGCATAAATGGGTTGCTGCGTCATTAAGTCTATCCACTCGTCGGTGCCTACTAAGTTAATATCACTTAAGTGTATTTCTTGTATCTCATCACAAATATTACTGATACAAAATATGCTTTGTCTTCTATCGATACTCTGACGCCAGAAACCAAATACTTTGCTTCCTAACTGCAAGGTAAATTGTGTAGCGTTGGGGTGAAATGCCACCTGCTGGCGGCGTATGGTGAGTAGCTCACCCATGGCCTTCAATACGCGTTGGTGTTGGGAGTAGGGCGATGCTAATTGCTTCTGTAATTCAGTATATTGCCATTTGTGACGATTTATAGCGCGGTTATGACTGGTATTTTTAACCCGTTCGTAATCATTACCTGTAGCCAATAAACTGTGAATATAGATCCCAGGGATCCCTTCTAAACCAAGCATAATCGCATGGGCGCACATAAAACGCTGGAAGCCCCATTTATCCGTTCCCTTCGTTGTCCCCTGAAGAGCGTCATATAATGCAATATTAATTTCATACGCTTTTTGCTGCCCATTTTCAGAAGCACGCCACGAAATTCTGCCGCCAAAATTCTGCATAGTGTTTACGAGTACCGTGAGCTCCTCGTCTTCTAATAAGCCTTCAGCTGGTCGTAGGCCGATTCCATCATGGGATGCAATAAAATTAAAATAGGTAGTGCCGTTTTGCGCTGGGGGCATGCTCATTAACCATGACTTCAGGTAATGACAATCACCCGTAATGAGAGTATTTACCAACAATGGGGGCAAAGAGAAATTGTAGATCGCATGAGCTTCATTGGCATTTCCAAGGTAAGCTAAGTTTTCTCTATTTGGTATATTCGTTTCTGTGATAATAATCACATCTGGCTGCGCATGTTCAATAAGTGTGCGCAGTAATCTTACCACTTCATGGGTTTGTTCTAAGTTGATACAAGGTGTGCCAAGTTTTTTCCATAAAAAAGCCACGGCATCCAGCCTGAACAGCCTGACGCCATTATCCAAATATTGACGAATGATTGAAACGAAAGTTTCTAACACTTTGGGATTACGAAAATCAAAATCAACTTGATCGTGACTGAATGTGCACCAAACATGCTCGATACCTTTTGCTGTTTCAGTCTCACGTAATAGAGGAGACGTACGAGGCCTGACCACATTTGATAAGTCTTCATCTGGACTTGCCGTGTAGAAGAAGTCGCTGCCTGGTCCTTCGCCCTTAATGAAGTTATCAAACCAAGCGCTTCGCGAAGAACAATGGTTAATTACCACATCTGACATTAACCTAAAGTCTGTCGCGATCCGTTTGATGTCTTCCCAATCGCCTAATGCTTCGTTCACACTAGAATAGTCGATCACAGAAAAGCCATCATCTGAACTGTAAGGAAAAAACGGTAATATATGCACGCTGTTCAAGTTCTTCGCACAGCATTCATTTAAAAAGGTGTAAAGGGTCGTTAATGGCTTCTCCCCAGGCGATTCAATTGAATCGCCATAAGTGATCAGCACGGCATCTTCTTGCGTCCAATTATTGTGGTGGCGTAAAGGAGGTGCGATTGATACGTCCTTTTCAAACCCCATCGTAGTCAACAGATCTTGGGCGAATGTTTGATAGGTAACACTCAGCTCAACCTCATTGTAAATAACAGCCAAATGATGTTCGACTAACTCGGCTAATTGGTCATAAGTACTTTGCATTGCTTCACCATTCATTATTGTTGTTCTAAAGGGATTCTTTACACTCGTTATAATCTTGTTCAACAGCGTCTTTTAGCCGCTCCAATACATTAGGCATAGCACTTACCACACGGTTCCAGCTTGGGATGAATGGGGTTTCCATTGGATTATCTAAGAAACTTTCGCCTGCCTTCATAATGTTCTGGGCAAACAACTCAACCGCTTTTTCTTCGTTGTGAATATCCAGTGACAAGCCATTCATGATGGCATCGTTATGATAGGTTTCGACAAAATCTAAAGCGATTCGGTAATACGTCGCTTTGATAGAACGGAACGTTTCCATGTTGAACGTTTCACCCTGAGTCGCTAGCTTTCTAAACATGGCCTTGGTAATGTCGATAGACATTTTCGACAAACCACCTGCGTCATTGTCAGCTGAAAGATCTTGATGCTTATGATCATATGTTTTGGCAATATCTGCTTGGCACAGGCGATTGCTTGAATAGTTTCTGTGCATTTCTGATAACACACCAATCTCAAGACCCCAGTCGCTAGGAATACGAATATCATTTAAAACGTCGCGTCTGAAGGAGAATTCGCCGGCTAGGGGGTAGCGGAAGCTGTCCATAAAATCGAGATAATCGGTGTTGCCAATCACACGCTTTAACGCTCTGAGCATGGGGGTGACGAGCAATCGTGATACACGACCATTAATTTTGCCGTTAGCAACACGAGCGTAATAGCCTTTACAAAACTCATAGTTAAATTGTGGATTCGCTACTGGATAAATCAATCGCGCTAGCAGGCTTCTGTCATAGGTTAATATATCGCAATCATGTAGCGCGACTGATTCAGCCGTGCCTGTGGCAAGAATGTAACCCATGCAGTACCAAACATTACGGCCCTTTCCTAACTCTTTTGGCGCAAGGCCCATTTGAGCTAGCTCTTCGTCCAACGCTTTGAGACGAGGTCCGTCATTCCACAAGATACGGTGGTTCTGTCCAAGTTTGTCGAAAAAGCCCAGTGCATGCTTGTATTGTTCTTTATCTGCTCGGTCTAAGCCGATAACGACTTGAGAAAGGTAGGGGACTTTAGAAATCTCTGAAACAATATGCGGTAACGCCTCTCCTTCTAGCTCAGAAAACAATGAAGGTAATATGAGCGCCATCGGACGCCTCCTAGCAAAACTCACTAGTTCTTTTTCTAAATCTTCAACGGGTCTTTCAGATAAGTTATGTAATGTGGTAACAATGCCGTTTTGATAAAAGTCAGCCATGATGATTCCTTTGGTTCTAGGATAAAAATAATAAGTAAATTAATAAAAGTTGAGCTTTAGACTAACTTTCATTGATCAGAATTTTAGATAAACATTCAGTCCAGCCTGAAGGTCCTTCTAATGTACTATCGTAGACACCTGTTGTTCTCTCAAGTGGTGGAAACGAATGGGTGGGTGATTTAATACGTACCGCAATGTTACTGGCTTCCAGCATAGCCACATCATTGTTGCTATCGCCTAACGCGACACTCAAAGTTGCACTGTGCCCAATATGACGTTGGAATGCCGTGACTAACCATTGCAAGGCAATTCCTTTATCGCATAGTCCTGACACACCAAGAAAGCGACCGCCTTGTAACACGGTAGCACCCAGTTGCTGCAACTGAGTGACAAACTCGCGCTTTCTATCTGGCGACCCGAGCCATTTAACGGGCTCACTAAACATACGGGTGTTGGCCAGCTTTGCATTATTAGGGCTAAGTCCGGTGTGCTCTATGAGTTGTTGCTCGCCCATGGTAGAAAACTGCAAAAACTCTCCTGAAAAGTCACTTTCAACACTGGCAATTAATGCCAGCCAATGCGAGCGAGGTTGAGCAAATTCTTTGACCCAAAAGCCTTCTATGCTCTTTGTACCTTCGGGCTGTGTCTTCATTAAATGCTGAGGGATAAAAACCGCAGCGCCGTTTTCTACGATAAGTGGACCATTAAGTTTTAGCTCTGCCATAAGAGAGTCTAATTCTGCTTTGGTTTTGCTTGTGGTAGGGATGACTGGAATGTGTTTGCTTCTAAGGACATCCAGCATGTTCAGTGCTGGCGCATAACTGTAAGTGTTATGATCCAACAATGTGCCATCCATATCGGTAAACACGAGTAACTGTTTAAGCATGAACACCTCTTCGTGTAAGTGCAGTGATTCTGCGCGCTGAATTTAAACTGAACACGAGGTCACATTTTTGTGGCAGCGTTGATAAACCATGTTCAGTTAGGCGTTGATAATATTGTATGAAGGCTAACACTTGCTCATCGCTCATTACTTTGCTTCCAGTACTAGAATCTGCGGTCGAAAGGGAGGCACGTAATTTGTGCTCTTGTTCCAATCGCCACGCATAGACGCTCTCAAAAGAAGGTGCCTTGAGCATCACCCAATAATCCATGTTCGCATAAAGTGGTACGTAGTTTTGCGCCAATTGTTTATTAACGAATCGGCGCCACACACCCGTCTCATCTTGTTCGTCTTCAAGGGCATTGATGGGAGCGATAAGTTGTGCCTCATTCTGTGCTTCAACGCCCCAGCACCAACCTTCAAAAATAACCACATCTACCTGTCCGTCAATCTGTTGCCATTGACTCACCGGAGCGGGATTGTCATCGGCTTTATTAAACCGAGGGATTGATGTGGCAACGCCGCTGTGTAGCGATGAAAGCACCTGTGACGCTAATGCTATATCGTGTGTGCCTGGCACACCGCGTGTTTTGAATAGTGGGTGCACCTTGACGGCAATAGCATTGCGCTGGGATTGATCCAGATAAAAGTCGTCAAGTGACATGACAACCACTTTTAAACCATGCTCTTGTGTAAGGTAACTGGCCAGAAACTCGGATAATGTTGACTTACCAGACCCTTGGCATCCATTGATGCCTAAAAAATAGGGCGCGCATGCACCAGATTGGTGCTTGGCGATGTTTTCAGCAAGCGGTATGTACCATTTTCTTGCATCGTGTAAAAAGTCCTTACTTAACTGATGTTTATCAGTAAATTCGGTTAACATATTTACGTTCTCTCCCTTGTTATGCACCAATGTTGCTGCTCATTAACCATATTCAATATGCTATGACACATCTAAGCAATCAACATACATGCCAATCACTATCAGTGAGTATGCTTGGCTGCTATTTCTGGGCTAAGGGGCATGAATTTTAAAAGGTGAGAAGCGCAGTGAGTATCTATTGCGTTAATATAGTGAGGTATGGATATAACGCTAAAAAACGCACGCGCTAAACAGACTTCGTCTTTGCGCCAGGGTGATGAGTGTCACATACATATTTGTACACAACTCTTAGGCTGGTTAAACTCAGCGCTAATAGCTTTAAGCGCCCTAAGTGTGGTAAAAATAGTGGGTCGAAATTAATAAAGTAGATATACAGGTGGTTTAACTCCGAGCCTTCATACCTAAATCAGAAGACAAGGTATGTTGGCCGCGAAGTGCGTTCGCAAGAATGTGTCATTCGCCAGGGTTGTGAGAGAAATCAAACAGCCTCCCCGTAAGTGCCAAGGCGATAAGGCCCGGCAACTTCAATTTGGAAAGGTGTTAGTGAATATGTTGCAAGATAAATTTGGTCGCCGGTTTCATTACCTGCGGCTGTCCATTACTGATGTGTGTAATTTTAGTTGTGAGTACTGTCTACCTGATGGGTATCAGTGCGATACCGACAGGGATTTCTTGTCTCTGATTGAAATTACACGCATTGCAGGTGCCTTTGCGAAACTAGGCACCAGCAAAATTCGTATAACGGGTGGCGAGCCTTCGCTACGAAAAGATTTGCCAGACGCTATTCGTGCCTGCGCAAATACCCCGGGCATCAAGCAGGTCGCGATCACGACGAATGGTTATAAATTACCTGATCATATCGACAGCTGGGTAGAAGCTGGCCTGACACAAATGAATGTCAGTATTGACAGCTTGGACCCCCGTATGTTCGCGTCTATCACTGGCCACGATAAACTAGATGTTATTCTGCGCGGAATTGATAGAGCCGTAGAGCTTGGGGTGACAGTGAAAGTCAATGCTGTTTTGATGCGCCACTTTAACCAGCATGAGTTATCCGCGTTCTTAAAGTGGATCAAAACAACCCCAATTACGTTGCGCTTTATAGAATTAATGCAAACCGGTGATAATCAATTGTTTTTTGATAAGAACCACGCCTCTGGTTTGCCCATTAAAGAGCAACTTATCAGTGAGGGATGGCAGCAAATTATTCGCGATAAAGCCGCGGGGCCAGCGCAAGAGTTTGCTCACCCTGACTTTAAGGGGCGTATTGGTCTTATTATGCCCTATAGCAAAGACTTCTGCGCGAGCTGTAACCGTCTTAGAATTTCAGCCTTGGGTAAACTGCACCTGTGTTTGTTCAGTGAACAGGGCCTTGATATACGTGAGTATATTGCTGACGATGATACCCAGCGTTTACAAGAAGAGTTAAGGACACTCCTAGGAGATAAAAAATCCACTCACTTCCTGCATGATGGTTATACTGGCGCCACTAAGCACCTTGCAATGCTGGGCGGCTAACACTTGATGCGCTTTCATGTACGTTAATCAAGTCAACATGACGATTGATGTTGGCGAAAGCTCATCAACGTCGATATCGCCTGATGACAACAGCATGAGTGTCATTGGCTTGGTGCTCGCGGGCGGTTTGTCATCGCGCATGGGGCAAGATAAAAGCCTGCTTCGGCTTAAAGACAAAAATCAAACCTTACTCAGTCATGCACAAGATCTATTAACCCATGCCGGAGTAGGGACAGTATTAGTGAGTGGCAAAGAGCCCGAGCAGATCCATGATATATATCCAGATTGTGGCCCTTTAGCGGGGGTCCACGCGGGGATGAGCTATCTCGCTGAGCGACATCCTGGGCAAGTTACCGAACGTAGTGGTGATGATGTGCAGCAGGCCATGGGACTATTAGTGTTGCCGGTAGACATGCCAAATGTCACTCCAAACACATTGAAAGCATTGGTATCTGTGGGCACGCAAAGCGACGTGATCGTGCATTTCACAGGGTTTAATTTACCTGTTTACATCCCATGTAAAACTGACTTATTTACATCTTTAGAATGTGTATTGCGCGAAGGTAAATCATTGTCTTTATTTAATATGTTTGAAAAAAATCACGCCAATGCAATAGCTATTCCTGGTGATATTCATCCAAACGAGTTTGATAATATTAACTCGCCAGAGCAGTGGCTTGAATTAAATCGAAGCTTTACTTCGGGCTAAATACCTTGACTCAGTGCTTAACGATAACCAGCGGTGCAGTAAAAGTTGCGGACTATTCGCTACTAAACAATTTTGTACGTTGCTCAAAACGTACTCCAAAAATCTAGGATATTTATGGGACACACGAACAATTCAGATGTTATCTCACTCAATATTGCGGTACTGACTGTGTCAGATACGCGAGATGAAGATACGGATACATCCGGTGCTTACTTAGTGAGTGCATTAGAAGCCGACGGACATCGGTTAGTAGATAAGCGTATTGTAAAAGATGATAAGTACCAGCTCAGAGCGAGGGTATCTAACTGGATCGCCTCAACTGATGTACAAGTAGTACTGGTCACGGGTGGCACAGGCTTTACGGCTAGGGATACTACACCAGAAGCCTTATCGGTATTATTTGATAAGGAAATTGAAGGGTTTGGTGAACTATTTAGGTACATATCCTATACGGAGATTGGTACCTCTACAGTGCAATCCCGCGCTTTAGCAGGCATGGCCAATGGTACTGCAATATTTTGTATGCCTGGCTCCACTGGAGCATGTCGAACCGCGTGGACAGGCATATTGCAGCAACAACTCAACTCAACTCACAGGCCTTGTAATTTCATCGTGCATTTGAAAGACGTTAATGCAACACCTTGTGAAACTCGGGGGTAACGGATGGCGCAAGATAAAATGTTGTCCCACGTTAATCAGCAAGGCGAAGCGAACATGGTGGATGTCACCGATAAGTCAGTTACGCAGCGCGTTGCTTATGCTCAAGGCAGAGTATTGATGTCGCCACAAACATTGTCTCTCATTAACAACAAGCAACACGCCAAAGGAGACGTCTTTGCTGTTGCGCGTATCGCAGGTATTCAGGGCGCTAAAAAGTGCAGTGATTTAATTCCATTGTGCCATCCGCTAATGCTAACCAAAGTGCAAATAGACTTTACAAACCTTGAAGATAACAGTGGCATCGAAATTACGGCTATGTGCAAACTAGCGGGACAGACAGGGGTAGAGATGGAAGCTCTTACCGCGGTTTCTGTCGCCGCGTTGACCTTATTTGATATGTGCAAAGCGGTGGACCCATCAATGACCATCGACGGAATTAAAGTGCTCGAAAAGCAAGGGGGCAAAAACGGTCATTGGCAACGAAAAGAGGTTGCAACGTCATGATCAAGGTTCTCTTTTTCGGTCAATTGAAAGATCAAGTACAAACTGGCTCAACAGAGGTCGCCGAGTCCGTGGGGGATGTCGCTAACCTGAAGCAGACTTTGGTGTTACATCACCCTCACTGGGGCGAGTATCTATCCGCTGATGCCACTCTGGTTGCTGTTAACCAGGTAATTGGCAATGAAAAAACGTCACTGGTTGATGGGGATGAAGTCGCGTTTTTTCCGCCTGTAACGGGGGGATAGAAAGTGAGTGATATCATAGCGGTTCAAACAGAAGATTTCGATCATGGTGTACTTTACGACGCACTCAGACAAGACAGTCTAAGCAATGGCGCTATCGTGACCTTTAGTGGTTTAGTGCGAGATTTTAATCAAGGGCTGGCAGTGGGGGACTTGTTTTTAGAACACTATCCGGCCATGACCCAAATCAGTTTGCAGCAGATTGTATCGCAGGCTCGGGCTCGTTGGGGTCTTGGTAAAATCATACTTATTCACCGTGTGGGGCATTTGGCTCAGGGAGACCAGATTGTTTTCGTGGGTGTGACATCGATGCATCGTAAAGATGCCTTTGAAGCTGCGCAATTCATAATGGATTATTTGAAAACAGAGGCTCCCTTTTGGAAAAAAGAATCGACAGCGTTAGGGGAAAAATGGGTTCAGGCAAATATCAGTGATACCGCAGCACGTCAGCGATGGACTAGCGATGAGTAAGCTCAGCTGCGTATTCGTGTTTGTAATGACTGCATGTATGAGTATGAGCGCAGTTGCAGATGTAAAAGTAGCGGTTGCAGCGAATTTTAAGCCGACCCTAACGTTGCTCATTGAACGGTTTACGTTAGAACATCCAAGCATAAAAGTCAGTATTTCAAGCGCTTCCACTGGGGTTTTATACGCCCAAATAGAAAGAGGCGCGCCCTTCGACCTATTTTTATCCGCTGATAGCGAACGCCCGAGGCGACTTGAACAAAAATCGTTAGTGGAAAAAAACACACGCAAAAATTATGCGTTAGGCCAGCTTGTATTATGGATCAAGGGCCAAACAAATGTTGCCCCTAGCTCACTGGATACGTTGACGGGTAAGCTTGCTATTGCGAACCCTAAGCTTGCACCTTTTGGTTTAGCCGCTGAGCAAGCGTTAAAAAAGCTCGAAAAGTATGATCAGTTGAGGCCTAGTATCGTGATGGGGAATAACGTTTCCCAAACGGCACATTATATACAAACAGGGGCCGCTCAAGCCGGATTTGTCGCGCTCAGTCAAGTATTGAGTATTATAAGTGCCACCGAAGAGTACTGGTTACTGCCCCGTCACCTTTACTCACCGATAAACCAACAAATGGTCATTATCAAGCAACAGGGGCGCACTGAACAACAAACAAAAGAGACCCTCGCACTGTACCAATATATTCTCGGTACAACAGGGCAAGGGCTTATAGCAAAAAGGGGTTATCAGAGTAGTGAGATGCAAACTGATTCGGGAGTAAAGCCTGATGCTCAGTAATTTTGTAAGCAGTGAGATATGGCTCGCCACGTTGCTTACGTTGAAACTCGCGAGTGCAACGACCTTGGTGCTACTGGTTATTTCAATTCCTTTGGGATGGTGGTTAAGCCAATCGAATAATCCCGTAAAACCCGTTATTGAAGCATGCGTGACTTTACCGTTAATTTTGCCACCTACTGTGCTAGGTTTTTATCTTCTTGTGTTGTTTTCTCCACAGCATCTTTTAGGAGGCGCGTGGGTCACGGCATTCGACACAACGTTGGTTTTCTCTTTTTACGGCTTACTCTTAGGCTCTATTTTGTATAGTTTGCCATTTATGGTGCAACCAATACGAGACGCATTTTTAAAAGTGGATCGCGACCTCTTAGACGCCAGTCATACCTTAGGAGCGAGTAAAACCAGCACATTCAGGCGTATCATTTTACCTTTAAGCAAACATGGTATTACCACAGGTTGTATTTTAGCGTTCGCACATACGGTGGGTGAATTTGGTGTGGTACTGCTTATTGGCGGCAATATAGAAAGTGAAACGCGTGTTTTATCTATCCTGCTTTACGATTTAATTGAAACCAATCAAATGGACGCCGCAAATAATGTGGCGTTAATGTTAGTTGGCTTTGCTTTTGTGGTTTTGTTGTCTTTGAGTATGATGAGGCGCAGGGGAAAATATACAATTTTATGATAACGCTGTGAATTTATCACCAGACACAGTGCTTCATTTAATCTCAAAGGGTGGGGTACAACATGGCTAATGTTGTTTTCGTACTAGGGATAGAGACTTGCTCGCCAGCACAACTCAAACCATCACGTTGAAAAGCAAATATGTATAGACGTGATGTGTTAGCAGTGGAGAAAATGAATAAAGGAAAAGCTGAGGGATAAAAAGCCAAGATAGAATATACATTTTGGGTGATATCTATCTTGGCTATTGTTGTACGCATCTATATTAGATTAGCGTCTCAAAGGGTATATTGTGCAGAGACTATTTACTCGTCGTTGCCACAGTCATCTTGACACTCACCGTACAGATAAAGGCTGTGATGAATAAGCGTCATGTTGTGGCGTTTAGCAACTTCTTCTTGACGCTTTTCAATTACTTCATCTTCGAACTCAATGACCTTACCGCAATTTAAACATACGAGGTGGTCATGGTGTTTCTTATGACTGATTTCAAAAACAGATTTACCACCTTCAAAATGGTGACGGTTTAGAATGCCAGCATCATCAAATTGGTTTAAAACACGATATACCGTGGCCAAACCGATTTCTTCGTCTTGTTCGATTAGGATCTTGTAAACATCTTCAGCACTGATATGTTGATTGTTCGGATCTTGTAGTATTTCGAGGATTTTTAAACGAGGTAATGTAACTTTTAATCCCGCTTTTTTGAGTTCTTTATTTTGGTCCATAGATCCAACTTAGCATTTGATGTAAACAACGTAATCATAAACTGTACCGATTATAGCGTCGGTTATCCAGTCATATCATCGCTTACGAATTCAACAGTTCAATTAAAGGGCGTTTTACTTAATTTAATATTCAAAACCGACCCCAAAATACGTTTTGATTTCTCTTTAATCATAAAAAAGGAGCTCACGCTCCTTTCATAACGAAGGGTGTTACTACCGAATTTATTGCAGTTCAGCTAAGCACATTTCTTCGTGTATTTGTTTGCACCAAGCCTTTACTCGGCTTTCGGTCAATTCAGGTTGTCTATCTTCATCAATACCAAGGCCGACAAAGTGGTCATCATCAGCCATGCCTTTTGATGCTTCAAAATCGTATCCCTCGGTAGGCCACTGACCAATCAAAATAGCGCCTTTAGCTTCAACGATATCCCTGACCATACCCATAGCGTCTAAGAAGTACTCAGCGTAATCCTCTTGGTCGCCACAACCAAAAATCGCGACCAGTTTATCGGCGAAATCGATTTCTTCTAACTCTGGGAAGAAGTCATCCCAATCACATTGCGCTTCGCCGTAATACCAAGTAGGAATACCAAACATGAGTAAATCAAACTCGGCAATATCCTCTTTACTGCTTTTGGCAATATCGTGTACGTCGATTAGGCCTTTGCCCAATTCTTTTTGAATCATCTTGGCAATATGTTCAGTGTTACCTGTGTCACTACCAAAAAATAGGCCTACGCTCGCCATCGTATTGAATACCTCAAAATCTAGTTATACATGTCTGGTCATTCACCAGAGCCATTAATTCGCTTGCCAGAAAAATTGCACGACGCCCTTAAACAAAAAGCCTGCGGCACCTAAAAACAAGACTAAATAAACAACAACTCTACCTATCATAGGTACGTTATTCTTCTTCAAAACATCATGTACCGCAAAGCCCATGAGTAAGAATAAACCAACCAACGCCAAATCTAAGGCGATGGCTTCAATTTGTTCATAATTTTCGCTTAACATGGGAACTCGCTACATTTCATTGCGGCGCTACTTTAGCATATTGAGGCAGTCTTGAAAAAAACTAATTTCGTAAAAATGTGAGTATATGATCCGCACACTCTGCCGGTTTTTCAGCGTGCAACCAATGACCAGTCCCTGAAACGACTTTAACGCGGCTTTTGGGGAATAAATCCGTTGTTTGTTTGGTGTATTCTGCGACTAAGTAATCAGACAGTTCACCTTTAAGAAATAAAACGGGTTTGGTGTATTGACTGTCACTGCTAATCGCTTGTGATAACAATGAATAGTCTCTATGCAATAGAGGTAAATTAAAGCGCCAATGCCAAAAGTGTGTTTTGGTATCTTGGTATAAGCTTTTTAATAAAAACTGCCTAACAGAAGCCTCATTGACAAATTTGCTCATCATTTTATCAGCGTCTTTGCGGTCTTGAATGCTTTCAAGCTTTACATTTAGTAAAGATTTAAAAACGTTACTGTGTCTTGGCTCATACGCGACTGGTGCTATGTCAAGCACCGTAAGTGTCGAAATAATTTCTGGATAAGTCAGCGCCATTTGCATAGCGACTTTTCCACCTAAAGAGTGTCCCACTGCATTTACACGTGAAATGTTTAACTGAGCTAAAAGAGCAATAATAGAATCCGCGTAACCAGTAAAACTAAACTGCGCAGAGTGCTCTGACTTTCCATGATCCGGCAAATCAATAGATAGAATATTGAAATCTTGGCTTAATTTACGGCGCAACATAGCGAGGTTATCTAAACTGCCGAATAGACCATGTATTAATAATAACCAAGGCTGATTTTTTTCACCGTGGTCGATTCTGTGGTTAATATTTAAAATAGAAATAATGACCCCTATTCATCAATAAGGTTAGTGGTACTGCGAAGAGAAGAGGGGAGAGCGGCCAAAATTCAATGACCACTCATTCACTTAGTCTAGTAGATAAGAATCTAGTGATTTACCGTTATCAAGTTCAGCTTTGAAAACTTTAGGCATACGACCAATACCAGTCCATTTATGCTCATTACCTGCGCTGTCTTTTAAAATATATTTTACTGGACGTTTTTTGCCCACTTTAGTTGATTTTTTCGCGGGTTCAGCTTTTTGTAAATCGTTGACATCAAGTCCTGCTGCTTCTAATTGCGCTAGGATCTCATTTAGCTTTTCGTTTTTCTCTTTGGCCGCTTCTTGCTGCTCTAATTCTTTCGCTTTACGGTTATCAATAATCGAATTGAGTTTATCTGCGACTGTTTCTAATTCTTCTACCGATAATTCCTTTACCGCTCCTTGTAATCGACGTCCATGAGTCAAAATGCTAATAAAATCACTCATAATTACCCTTCTTATTTAAATGTATATTTTGTTTGAACATATATTTTTACGTGATAGTTAGCAATAAGTTTATCGGAATTTATGATTTTTCATAGTTTTAAAACTTAAATATTCGAATGTTTTAAAATTGAAAAGAAAAAAAGGCGAAATAAAATTCGCCTTTTAGATTCATTAAAACTAATTACATATTTGGGTAATTAGGACCGCCTGCACCCTCTGGTACTACCCATTGGATATTCTGTGTAGGGTCTTTTATATCGCAGGTTTTACAATGTACGCAGTTCTGGGCATTAATCTGCAATGCTTTTTCACCTTGCTCATTATCTATGATTTCATATACCCCGGCCGGGCAGTAACGCTGAGCGGGTTCATCATACAAAGGTAAATTCACCGTAATTGGAACAGTATTATCCTTTAATTTAAGATGACAAGGTTGATCCTCTTCATGATTGGTGTTTGACAAAAATACAGAGGACAACTTATCGAAACTCAGCACACTGTCATATTTTGGATAATCTATTTTCTGGCAGTCTTTGGCCTGCTTAAGTTGTTCATGATCTTTCTCGTTATCAGACAAATTAAAGAACATGTTGCCATTAAAGATATTCTGCTCAAGGGTGTTATAAGCACCGCCGCCAAACGTGCCAAATTTATGTAGCGCAGCACCAAAATTACGCGACCTGAATAGCTCATCGTAGACCCATGAGTCCTCGAACCGTTTACTGTAATCGACTAAATCCTTACCGCCAGCGTCTTCAGGTCCTAATGCATTAATCAATGTTTCAGCAGCCAACATGCCGGATTTCATGGCCGTGTGATTGCCTTTAATCTTTGCAAAATTCAACGTACCCGCATCGCAACCTACCAGTAAGGCACCAGGCAAGGACATTTTAGGTAATGAATTATACCCGCCCTTGGCAATGGCCCTTGCGCCATAGCTCACGCGTTTGCCACCTTCTAAGTATTGTTTAAATACGGGGTGGTGCTTCATGCGCTGGAATTCATCGAACGGGCTCAAGTGCGTATTGCTATAGTTGAGGTCAACGATTAATCCGACAAATACTTGGTTATTTTCAACATGATATAAATAAGAACCGCCTGACGCTTCGGTTAACGGCCAACCCGCACTGTGAACAACTAAGCCTTCTTGATGCTTACTTGGTTCAATATCCCAAATTTCTTTAAAACCAATAGCATAATGCTGTGGGGACTTACCTTTATCCAGTTCAAATTTCGCGATGAGTTCTTTGCCTAGATGACCACGGCAGCCTTCTGCGAACACTGTGTATTTGGCACGAAGTTCCATACCAGGCATATAACCATCTTTATGCTCACCATTATGCCCTATGCCCATATCACCGGTTAGCACCCCACCAACACTGCCATCATCATTGTAGATAACTTCTGCTGCTGCGAATCCCGGAAACACTTCAACGCCAAGGGACTCTGCTTGCTCAGCTAACCAGCGAGTGACATTACCCATACTGACAATATAATTGCCTTCGTTGTGCATGGTTTTCGGCGTCATGATATTGGGTAATTTAGTGGCCTTTTCTTCGCTGCGTAAATAATAAATATGATCTTCTTTGACCGGGGTCGTAATAGGCGCCCCCATTGATTGCCAATCTGGAAACAACTCATCCATGGCACGTGTTTCAAATACTGCACCAGATAATATGTGCGCGCCCACTTCAGAGCCTTTTTCAACAACACAGACCATAAGTTCTTGGTCTTTTTCCTGTGCCAATTGCATCAATTTACATGCGGTAGAGAGCCCAGCTGGACCAGCACCGACTATCACAACATCAAACTCCATCGATTCTCGTTCCACCAGTATCTCCTTCTTTATAAATATGTATTAATTAAAAAAATGCGTTTGTGTTTACTCGTCACACAAATTTTACAATTTAGTTGGCAGATGTTTTACGTATAGCGCCGACAAAGCGCAACTTATTTGTATATATATTTTCTATAAGCCACGTTTATGCGGCGTTACGGCTCGGGCCACAGACTACAAATACTGAATGCCATAGAAACCCTTTTACTTCAAAACCAATCTTTCAACTGCCTATTTTACAATCTAAGTGTTGGCTAAATCATCCTCATTGTCTTTCAAAAGGGGGATATATTGCTTTAGATCATTTGTTCGACAAAGGGGCGGGTTGACGTGTACGTCAACAGAACGTAAATTGAATGTATTCCGTAAATGTAATGTTAATTACATTTTTGTTGCTTAAACGCCTGTCAAATGAGGTGAAAATGAAAATATTAGTGCCGGTAAAACGCGCAATCGATTACAACGTGAAAGTGCGAGTTAAAGCCGATCACAGTGCAGTTGATTTAACCAACGCCAAAATGTCCATCAACCCATTCTGTGAAATCGCGGTTGAAGAAGCAGTCAGACTGAAAGAAAAAGGTGTTGCAACTGAAATAGTGGTTGTTTCCATCGGTGATAAGTCTTGCCAAGAACAAATTAGAACCGCTCTTGCGCTCGGTGCCGATCGCGGTCTGCAAATTGATACCAACGAGTATTTGGATTCATTGCAAATAGCAAAACTACTTAAGAAGGTGGTTGAAGAAGAGGCCCCTGACTTAGTTATTCTAGGTAAGCAGTCTATTGACTCAGATAATAACCAAACAGGTCAGATGTTAGCAGCGCTTACTGGTATGCCTCAGGGCACGTTTGCATCAGAAGTGAATATCGATGCAGGTAAGGTGAAAGTAACCCGCGAAATTGACGGCGGTCTACAGACAGTAGAGCTTAACTTACCAGCGGTTGTTACCACTGATTTGCGCTTAAATGAACCGCGCTACGCGTCTTTGCCTAATATTATGAAAGCCAAGCGTAAACCCCTTGAAGTAAAAGTAGCCGCTGATTTCGGCGTTGAATTAAGCTCGAATGTGAAGGTGCTCAAAGTGGAGCCACCTGCACAACGTTCTGGTGGCGTGAAAGTAGCTGATGTAGCTGAATTGGTTGATAAATTGAAAAACGAAGCGAAGGTGATCTAATGGCAATTCTTATTTATGCTGAGCACGACAACAGCCAGTTGAAGTCTGAAACACTCAAACTTGCCAATGCTGCGAGCAAGATGGGAGATGAACTCCATCTTTTGGTTGTTGGGTCTAACTGTGCTGATGTGGCTAATCAAGCAAGTGAAGTAGATGGCATCAGCAAAGTACTACTAGCAGACAACGCCGCCTATGAGCATCAACTAGCAGAAAATGTCGCTGACTTGGTTGCCGAAATGGGTAAAGACTACAGCCACATTGTTTGTGCCGCGACCACAACGGGCAAAAACTTTATGCCTCGTGTTGCCGCCTTACTCGACGTAGCACAATTATCAGATGTTATTGGTGTACAAAGTAGTGATACGTTTGTACGTCCTATCTATGCGGGTAATGCGATCGCGACAGTGCAATCAAGTGATAACATAAAAGTGCTAACAGTGCGTACTTCAACATTTGATGCAAATGCTACGGGCAATTCTGCACCGATAGAAGCTATAGACTTAGTGAAGTCATCAAGCATTTCTTCATTTGTTAGTGCTGAATTAACCAAATCTGAGCGTCCAGAGCTCACAGCTGCTGACGTTGTTATCTCGGGCGGGCGTGGTATGCAAAACGGTGATAACTTCAAATTGCTTGATGGCATAGCAGATAAGCTTGGTGCAGCTATGGGCGCGTCACGAGCTGCGGTTGATGCTGGGTTTGTGCCAAACGATATGCAAGTTGGTCAAACGGGTAAAATTGTCGCGCCCCAGCTTTATATCGCTGTTGGCATATCCGGTGCAATCCAGCATTTAGCCGGTATGAAAGACTCTAAAGTCATCGTTGCTATTAATAAAGACGAAGAAGCACCAATATTCCAGGTGGCTGATTACGGTTTAGTCGGAGATTTGTTTGACGTTCTTCCGGAACTAGAAGCAGCGTTGTAGGCAATACCTTTTGTCATTCGAATGCCGCTTTATATAAGCGGCATTTTTTTATCTGCTGTTCGTGGATGTCTTCGTTACATTACTGCTTTGCGTCCTTCGTAGAATGACCACTAAAGGCCATGCTTATTAAATAGCAATAAGCTCGCTTACATTCATTATCCTGAATACCTGAATACCTGAATACCTGAATACTTGAGTTTGCTCTAAACATGAGCAAGCATTTAGGCGTTAGGTTAATTAATCATCGAACAAAGGTACAAGACAAAAAATTCTTTGCGTTGAGTACGATAAGTGTTTAATTTCCTCACATCATATTTATCATACAAATAAAATTATGGAGGCGTCACTATGGTCGCAACATCAAACAACGTTCTTGCACTAGGAGTGTGCGACTATCCGGAGCACGTTCCGGCTAGTGAATGGAAAACCCATGCAGAACAACAAAAGGCTATGGGCTTGCAATATGTACGTCTAGCAGAGTTTTCGTGGGCTAAAATTGAACCTAGCGACGGCATATTTGATTGGCAATGGCTTGATGATGCGATTGAGACTTATGTTTCACAGGGCCTGAAAATTGTTATGTGCACGCCAACTGCAACTCCCCCTGCATGGTTAGTTCAGAAGTATCCTGAAATGCTAGCTGTTGATGCGCAAGGCCAAACCATGAAGTTTGGCTCTCGTCGCCATTATGACCATGCCTGTGATATTTATCGCCAAGAATGTAAACGTATTACAACCCTTATGGCTCAGCGTTATGGTCAGCACACTGATGTGATTGGTTGGCAAACTGACAATGAACTTGGCCACGAAGGGACAGCAGTATCTTACGGTGGTGCGAGTGCTGAGCGTTTCCCAAAATGGCTTGAAGCTCGATATGAAACCTTAGATGCATTGAATGAGGCATGGGGTTGTGCATTTTGGAGCCAAGACTACTCACAGTGGCAACAGATTTGTCCGCCTAATTTGACTGCTGTACGTCAACCAAATCCGTCACAAGCGTTGGATTATCAACGCTTTTGCTCTGATATGATTGAAGAATTTCAACAAGTTCAAATCGATGTACTTAGAGCACTTTCTCCTCATCGCTTTTTGACTCACAATTTTGTCATTTTCGCTCAAGAGTTCGATTTATACAAAGTCGCCAAAAATTTGGATTTTGTCGCTTGGGATAGTTACCCGATCG
This sequence comes from Paraglaciecola sp. T6c, assembly GCF_000014225.1. Classification (NCBI taxonomy): domain Bacteria; kingdom Pseudomonadati; phylum Pseudomonadota; class Gammaproteobacteria; order Alteromonadales; family Alteromonadaceae; genus Paraglaciecola; species Paraglaciecola sp. T6c. Next base: position 2,595,356 of record NC_008228.1, on the reverse strand, counting down.
GCATGTTAGAATTTTTTGCCACGTGGGAAACTGAACAAACAAAGTCGGAGTTTGCTCGGACCGGTCACCCTGATCTAGTGAGCTTTAATCATGATCTCTATCGCGGAATTAAAGGCGGCAAGGATTTCTGGGTGATGGAGCAACAGTGCGGTCATGCCAACTGGGCGCAGTATAATCCGTTGCCGGCTAAAGGGGCAGTGCAGCTTTGGACAGCCCAAGCCTGGGCCCATGGTGCGAGTTCAGTGACCTATTTTAGATGGCGCGCAAGCCATATGGCACAAGAAATTATGCATTCAGGTTTATTACAACAAGATGGGCGGGCTGACCGGGGGTACCAAGAAGTTAACGACTTCGATACTGCTCAGTTTGCACTGGAAAAAGTGAACGTTCGAGTTGCTGTGCTTCATGATTACAACAGCCTGTGGGCTTACAATCTTCAACCCCACAATAAAGATCTAAATTATTGGCATCAGTTTATGATGTTTTACAGCGCACTTCGTGAGTTAGGGGTAGACGTAGACATTATTCATCCCGAACAACTTGCGGACAAGGAGTATGCTTTAGTTGTTGCGCCTGCGCTGACTATCATGACATCAAAAATAGCGTCTTATTTGAGCCAGAGTGCTAAAAATTGCCCTATTATTTTTGGACCACGCACTGCATTTCGTAATGATACAGGCCGAGTAGCAGATAAAGGACAATTTCAATTAATAGAAGATTTGGTAGGTATCAAATTAGCAAATTTTGATTCATTGCGCCCAACGCTTTCCCAATCAATTGAACAGAGTGAAACGAGTACGGAATTTTTTGCAAAACTTTGGTGTGAGAGCTATGAATTAACCGATGCGGATGCCACACACACGTATGTAAACGGTCCCATGGCAGGACTTGCTGCGGTGACCAAAAAAGATAATGTGAGCGTTATTGGCGCTTTATCAGGGGCTTTAATAAAGAGTGTTCTCAATTCGGCATTAGGTGAAGTAGGTATTGAAACCTTCACATTGCCTAAAGGCATGAGATTGAGTCGACGTGGTGAAACAACCCTTGTGCTGAACTTTAATCAGCAAGACGTGGAATGGAGTGGTACAACCTACCCAGGCGTATCTTTTACAACACTCGACTAAGTCTTTAAAATTGGGGGCTATGCAAATCATTCAAAATGCAGAGCACCCAATCCATTTTAAAGCTTGATAACCGAGTTTTCTTCATTAGACATCGGAGACATGGCATAAGCATCAGCCTGCCAGTCATTCTCATACGCTTTACCGTCTAACAAGTAACGAAACTGATATTCTTTCTCAACGGGTAAGTCCATGGCTGCAGAAAAGCTACCATTCTTAAGCTTCTTCATCACAGTAGCTTTCTTATCCCAATCATTGAAGTCACCCACGATACTGACAGAATCTGCTGCTTTAGCCTCTTCCTTGCTGATTTTAAATGTGACCTTACAAACGGGTTTCGATTTTAAATATTGTTTCTTAAAAGCCATAATTTCCTCTCAAACGTAATTAAAGAACAGATTTTGTGCATTTATACACCAATTAGCCGTAATTTTATAATAATTTGTAATAAAACTACGAAATAAGCCTAAAATTCTTAAACTCTTATAGTGTTCGACTAAACTATTGAACTTCATCATCGCGCATTATTACCGCAGCGGAATAGCATGTTATTTAATAGCACATCCTAAACCACTATCATCTTCAAATAGCTCGTTATGACAATCCTTTCTAGAGACTAAAACGCGCATTTTAAATATGCATCTCTATTTTAGCGCACATAACTTGCCCTAAATTGATGCATATCATTTGTTTTTCTTATTTTAGCCATTGACGACATAAGGGCAAAAATTCA